>CAVQEL010000021.1:0-211187 GCA_963711515.1 uncultured Planctomycetota bacterium
TGTATGCCCTACTTCGTCAGCATCGTATTGCTCGCTCGCCGCGTTTCAGCCCCAGGCCGGCCAGGGCCGCCTGCATGCGCCGCCCCATGTCGAGCAACTGCCAGTTGGTGTACTGCTCGCCCTCGATTTCAAAAATCCGCCGTTCGCCCAGCCGTTCGGCCGAAGCTTCCGCCAGTTCCGCCAGATTGTTGACCGCCATGGTTCCCTCGCCGTGAATGCGCCAGCGTCCGCCCGTCGACGCCCATGGGAATCATGATAGCGGAAGCCAAGGGGTAGGAGCAAAAAAGGGGTTCGTGATTCGTGCGTTTAGCCCGGAGCCAGCGGCGACGGCGTCCTACGCGCCGATTCGTACCGCACCGGCTGCGTGCTCCGAGCGCGCACGTCGGCCCAGCCTCGAAAAAAGTTCGGGCGTCACGGCTCGCTCTCGCTGACGACGAGGCCGTTCTTGCTTTGGTGGGGTTGGACAAAAAAGGGGTGGCCTCGGCGAGAGCTGGTGAGCCGCGCACCGCGGGGTGAGGCCGGTTTGGGCTCGCGTGCCTCGGTGTTCCAGGAGCGTCACCCGCACCCGCTGGCAAGACCGCAGCCGTTCGGTTCCCGAACCGGCACATCCGCCAAAGCGTTTCGCCGCCTCTCGAGCGACGGCGTGCTTCTACGGATCGGCAAGGCCGGGGCGCAGCCGCTGAAGACGTGCCACGCTTGCGCTCGCGCCGGTTGTGTCCCGCCCGCGGGCTAGTCCCAGGCCGGACGGGCCGGTGGGCGATGGCAGCGTGATCGTTTCTTCAGCCTTTGGGTACGCGTCGAGACAAGAACAGCCCGCCGCGCCCCTTCACGCCCGCTCTAAACCCCGGGCAAACGGTCCCCGGGGTGAACGATGCTTCAGGCCGATTCAGCTACGGGTAAGTGTGCCGGAAAGGGTGGCCCGATTTCAAGAGGGATTGGCGGGAAGTGATTGGTGGTTAGCGGTTAGTGTATTTAGCCCGGAGCCAACGGCGACGGCTTTGGCTCCGGGCTAAACGGCGACGAAGAGCCGGCGCAGGTACGCGTTCAGATACCGGCCGGCCGGATCGAGGGTCTGACGGACGGCTTGGAAGCGATCCCAGTGCGGATAGAGCTCGCGCAATTCGCGGCAGGTGAGGCTGTGCATTTTGCCCCAGTGGGGGCGGCCCTGGTGGCGGCGGAAGATCACTTCGGCGTCGGCGAAGAAGGCCTCGTGCGCGAGCGCGGCTGCCTGGTGGATCGAGATGGCCACGGTCGGGCGACCCTGGGCGGCGCTAATGAAGATGTCGTCGGCGGCCTGGGTGCGATACTCCACCGGCCACTGGACGTCGGCGTGCCGGGTGCGCATCAGTTCGCGGATTTCCAGCAAGCAGTCCACGCCCTGCTCAGCCGGCAGGGAGTATTCCATCTCGTTGAAGCGGTTTTCGCGGACGGTGGGAAAAATCCGCCAGCTATCGTCGACCCGTTCGCGGTCGGCGCTGACCAGCCCGGCGCCCGCGGCGACGGCGTTTTCGGCCGGGGGCGTCGGCGGTCGCTCGGTCGGATTGAGCGTCTTGGTGAAGGCGCAGTCGTCGGCCGGGTACCAGAAGAATTCAAAGTGCCGATTCGCGCGGCTACGCTCGTCGAGCGTGGCCAGACAGGCGTCGAGCGGTTCGCGGCGGGCCTGCTCGTGCAGCCGATAGCGGGGCAGCAGCCGCAGGCGAACCGCCGTGACGACACCGAGCGAACCGAGCGAGACCTGGGCCGCGCGAAACACTTCCCGATCCGTCTCGGGCGAGCATTCCAACAGCTCGCCGCTGGAGGTGACCAGCCGCAGCCCGACGAGCTGCGTGGACAGGTTGCCCAGCGTCGGGCCGGTGCCGTGCGTGCCGGTGGAAATCGCCCCGGCGATGGCCTGCACGTCGACGTCCCCCTGGTTTTCCAGGGCCCAGCCGCGCTCGGCCAGGGGGCCGCCGAGGTCGTGAATCTTGCTCCCGGCGCGGATCCAGGCGCGTCCTGCGTCGTCGATCGACTCGATGCCCGCGAGGCCTTCGAGAGACAGCAGCACCTCGTCGCTTGCGCACAGGGGCGTAAACGAATGGCCGGAGCCGGCCACGCGGATGTTTTCCCCTTGGACGACGGCGTGGCGCACGACTTCAACGACTTCCAGCTCGCTGGCCGGCGTCAACCACCGCTGGGGCCGGCAGGCCACCGAGCCGGACCAGTTCGACCATTCTGCGGAGGACATCATCGGACTGGTTTCTCAGGGGGCAACTGAAGCAGGTGGTACGGTGGTTCCAATGTTATCCGCTGGGCCCGCACTGCTGGACAAGCCGGCAGTGGCACCCGGCGTGCGACCCGTTATCGCGCGATTTTTCCCGTGCCCGGCGGCGATTGGGCCGCGGCACGTCGCCTGGCAGCGGGCCGGCCAGCGGCGGCGTCTCGAAAAACTTGCCGTCGTCTTTCATCCGCGGGTCGCCGCTTCGCTTTAGCTCGGCAAAGAGCTGCTGCTTCAGTTCGTCGCGCTGGGCGGCATACGCCGGCTCGTCGGCGACGTTGTGCATCTCGTAAGGATCTTTGTGCAGATCGTACAGCTCGATCATCGGCCGCTTGCCGTAGGCGCGATCGAAGTAGGGCTTCCACTTGGGATCGTGGCGATGTCCGACGAGCCAGGCCTTGGTGGGCCCGGCGTCGTCGTCGGGAAAGGTGACGAACGTGGTTTCTGTCAGCTCTTCGGTCGTGGGCGGATGGTCGGTGTCCAGGTTGTACGGATCGCCCAGCGGGTAGCGGTCTGGCTTGAAGTTGACGATCAACAAGGAATCGGCCGTGCGCAGGGCCCGCTGCGGATAGGGGAGATAGCCGGCGCGGGCCATCTCGACGTGCCGCTCGCGGCCGGTGACGACCCAGGTGCGCTGGGGATCGACCAGCCCCTGGCGATCGGACTTGAGAACCGGCCACAGGCTGTGGGCGGTCATGACCTCGGGGGGCGTCACGCCGCCGGTTTCGAGAAACGTGGGGGCCAGGTCGGGCAGGGAGACGAAATCGTCGACCACGCGGCCGCCCTTCACGCCCGGGCCGGCAATGGCCAGGCACACGGCCGTGCCGAAGTCGTACAGGTTGCACTTGCCGTGGGGAAAGCCGGGGGCGCCGTGATCGCCGCTGACGACGATGAGCGTGTTGTCGTACTCGCCGCGCTGTTTGAGCTCTTCGACCAGGACGCCCAGCATGCGATCAAAAGCCTCGATTTCGCCGAAGTAGTCGGCCACGTCCTGGCGCACTTCGGCGACGTCGGGCAGAAACGGCGGCATTTTGCCTGCCAGGTCGTCGGGGTTGATACCCCACAGGGCGCGGCCCGAGCCCTTGACCCACTTGCGGTGCACGTTGGTGGGGCCGAACCAGTAGCAAAACGGCTGGTCCCCCTGGCGGCCGTTGAGAAACGTGGTGAAGTTGCCGCGGACTTCGGCCAAGAGGTCGTTTTTGGCTTCGTCCGGCGACTTGCCTTCGGCGACCATCCGCGTGGCGACTTGCGAAAACTGGTTGCAGCGGCCGCCGGATTGTTGAAAGGCGTAGCTTTGTCCTCCGTAGGGGGCGTCGGCCGGCGTGCCGGGGCTCCAGACTTTGAACGTCTTGCCGATGTGATACCCGGCCGCGGAGAGCAGCAGCGGGTAAGCCGGAATGTCGCTGTCCCACACCGCGCCGCGCAGGATCGCCCCCCGGCCGGTGCGCCAGAAATACTGGCCCGACAACAGCGAGCTGCGGCAGGGGGTGCAGGAGGGGGCGTTTACAAACGCGTTGCGAAACAGGACCCCCTGGCCGGCCAGACGATCGAAGTTCGGCGTGCGCACCACGTCGTTCATGGTGCCGGGGCCGTCCAGCTTTGTGTAAATGCTCGCGTGCCGGCCCCAGTCGTCGGCAAAGGCGAACACGATGTTCGGACGCTTGGCGTCGGCGCCCGCGGCCGTGCCGCCGGATAGGCCCAAGGCCGCCACGAAAACGACCGTACAGGTAACGCGTAGCCAATCGCGCACGTGGGAACCGTGTCGCATGGTTGGTTTGCCTCTGGGTGCGGTTGTTCAAATCGGTGAGCCAGCGTCGCGCGGAGCCGTTTAAGTCAGTATCTCATGGATCACGTGCCCATGGACGTCAGTGAGCCGGCGATCGATGCCGTTATGCCGGTAGGTGAGCTGCTGGTGATCGAGTCCCAGCAAGTGCAGCACGGTGGCGTTCAGGTCGTGAATCGAGAGGACGTTTTCGACGGCCTTGAAGCCGAGCTCGTCAGTCACGCCGAAGCTGCAGCCCCGTTTCACGCCAGCCCCGCCCAGCCAGGCGGTGAAACCCTGCGGATTGTGATCGCGCCCTTGGGCTCCCTTTTGGAACATCGGCATGCGGCCAAACTCGGTGCACCACACCACCAGCGTGTCGTCCAGCAGCCCGCGCTGCTTGAGATCCTTGAACAGCGCGGCGGCGGGCTGATCGAGAATGGCGGCGTGCACGTCGTATTGTTCGCGTAGCTTCTGGTGGCCGTCCCAGTTCAAGGCGCCGGCGCTGGCGTAGGCGCCGTTGAACAACTGCACGAACCGCACGCCCCTTTCGATCAGCCGGCGGGCGAGGATGCAGTTGCGGGCGAACGAAGCCTTGAGCTCGTTTTGCGTGTCGTCGGCGCCGTACATGTGCAGGACGTGGGCCGGCTCGGTCGACAGGTCGCTGATGGCCGGCACCGAAAGCTGCATCCGCGCGGCCAGTTCGTAGCTGGCGATCCGCGCGGCCAGATCGCCGTCGAGCGGGTGGCGCCGCAGGTGGTCGTCGTTGAGCCGCTCGAGCAGTCCGCGGGCCGCTTCGTCGGATTGCACATCGACCGTGGCGGGGGGCCGCAGGTTTTGGATCGGCTGCGTCGTGCTCAAGGGAGTTCCCTGGAACACGGCCAGTAAGAATCCGGGTCCCCAGTTGTTCACGCTGGCTTGCGGCACGCCGCGCGGATCGGGAATGGCCACGAAGGCCGGCAGGTCCTGGTTCTCGGTGCCCAGGGCGTAGGTGACCCAGGCGCCGATGCTGGGAAAGCCGTCGAGCACGAAGCCGGTCGAGAGAAAATTCTCGCCGGGGCCGTGAGTGTTCGTCTTGCTGGTGAGCGAATGGACGAAGGCCACGTCGTCGACCAGCCCGCCCAGGTGGGGCACCATGTCGGAGATCATCTTGCCGCATTGGCCGCGGGGGCGAAACTCGTACTGCGGCCGGGCCAGGTTGCCCGAGGGACCCTGAAATGTGACCGCCGGCCCGCCGGGCATCGGCTGCCCGTCGCGCTTGATCAACTCCGGCTTGTAATCCCAGGTTTCGAGCTGGCTGCACGCGCCGGCGCAGAAGATGACCAGCACGTTCTTGGCCCGCGGCGTGTAGTGGGGCAAGCGCGGCGCGTGCGGCTGCGAGGGGTCGATGCGCGGCGATTCGGCGGCCAACAGCCCGTCGCCGGCCAGCAGGCTCGTCAACGCGATGGCGCCCAGCCCGGTGCCGGCCTGTCCCAGAAAGTCGCGACGGCCGAGCAGCGCGCGACCGGCCGGCGAGATGTTCTTGTGGGCTGGATGCTGCATGACGTGGGTCTCGTGTCGCGCGGTTGTGCCGGCGGCTTAGGGCAAAAACAAAAACTCGTTGCTATTGAACAGCACGCGGCACAGCGTCGCCAGCCCGTGGTCGCGAACCACGGCGGCCGACGCCGCGGCTTCGTCCTCGCGCGGCGTGCGGCTGAGGACGAGTCGGTAGGCATGCCGCAGTTGATCGTCGGGGTTGGTTCCGGCTTCAAGTTCGATGCGTGCCGCCAACGCCCGGGCCTGGTCGACGACGAAGGGGCTGTTGAACAGATTCAGCGCCTGGATGGCCGTGATCGATTGCGTGCGCTGGGGCACCGGCTGGCCGGCGTCGGGACAATCGAACGCGCCGAACACCGGCACCGGCTCCATCCGCACTTTGTGCGCGTAGATCATCCGCCGCAGCTCGTTCGGCCCGAACGTCTCGACCGGCGGAAAGCCGTTCAAGCCGCCGCGCGACTTGAAAAAGTTGAAGCCGGGGCCCCCCATCTCGAGGTTCAACTCCCCGCTCACGGCCAGGATGCAGTCGCGGATGGCCTCGGCCTCCAGCCGGCGCGACGGGAAACGCCACAGCCAGCGGCAATCGGCGTCGACAGTTCGGGCGGCCGGATCGATGCGATTCGATTGGCGGTAGGTCTCCGACAGCAGGATACGCCGCTGGAGGCGCTTGATCGACCAGCCGTCGGCGATGAACGTCCGCGCCAGCCAATCCAGCAGCTCCGGATGCGACGGCCGGCCGCCGTTCAGGCCGAAGTCGCTGGCCGTGTCGACCAGCCCGCGGCCAAAGTGATATTGCCACACGCGGTTCACGATCACCCGGGCCGGCAGCGGACGGCCCGGATCGGTGAGCCAGCGGGCCAGCGCCGCGCGGCGCGACGTCTCGTCCGCGTCGCGGGCGAGCGCGTACGAACCCAGGATGGCGGGCACCGTCGGGCCGACCGGCTCTTCGCGCTGTTCGGGATTGCCGCGGTTCAACACGAAGGTTTCGTCGGGCGGGCGAAACTTGCCGGCATAGACGTAACGCGGCTCGCTCAGCTCGGCGTGCTGCGCTTCGAGCGCTTCGAGCTCGGCCACGCGCGCGGACACTTCGGCCGACGTTTCGCCCGGGTGGCTTCGCAACAGGGCCGGCAGCTCGTCGTAGGGAGTGCCCCGGGCCAGCCGGTCGCCGCTGCTGGCGACCAGCCTCCAGTCTTCGCCATTGGTGGAAACTTCAATCCGATACCGCACGCTCAATCGATCGGCAAAACGTCCCTCGCGATCGCGCGACCAGGCGATCCGGTCGATCACGCGCGGCTCAGCCAGTTCGATCTGCACCCAACCGGCGCCGAGCTGGTTGGAAATCCAGCTATGGCTGTTGCCGTACTGGCCGTCGTTGACGTGCGGAAGCTGGTGGATACCGGTCTCGGAGTAATTGCCCGACGAGGTGGCCCGGGCGCCCGCCGACGCCAGGGCCACGTTCTGCCGATCGCCGGCGGAGTAGATTTCCAGCTCGTCGAGACACGGCTCGTGGCGGTTGTCGTCCACCGTCTCCAGCGTCGTGAAGCGCACGTAGCGGGCTTCGACCGGATGGAACCGCTCGACGTTTCCTTTTGGATCGACCGGCGCCCGCAAACAGGGGAGCGGGCTTTCGCCGGCCAGCGCGGCGCCCTCGGGCAGTTCTTCGAGCAGGATGACGTCGGCCGTGATCGCCGTGCCCGTCTCGCCGCCGCGCAGCACGAGCCGGGCGCCGGGCGACCAGGCGTGAATGCCGGCGTCCTGCAATCCGCTCCACAGCGGCCGCTGCTCGTCGGTGCCGTAGTCGGCGCGGGCGAAGTGGTGCTGGTTGACCCGGGCGATTTCCTCCTGGTCGGCGGTCGTCTGCAGGTCTCCGTCGCGGTCGATGAGATACCGGGCGTCGCGCGTGTGGGCCCCGCTGCCATGCACTCCCCAGGAGAGCCACAGCCGATAGCGCCCCTCGACGCCCGGCGACCAGGCGCACACGTCCTGTCCGGGGACGTTGGTCCACCAGGTGTAGCGGCCGCGGCTGAGGTTCGGCATCCGGTCGGCCGCGCCGGCGTCGTCGCGATATCCGCGGTTCGTGCCGGGGGGGTTCTCGCCATGTCCTTGAATCGTTTGCAGCCAAGTGACGCGACTTGTGTCTTCATCGTCGATCATGACGATGCCCGCGGTGTCGCGCCGGGGCTCCAGCCGGTCGAGCTGGGCCCGGATGTCCGCGATGCGCGGGGCCAGCCTGGCGGCCGCGGCCAGCCGCGCGTCGCGCAGCTCGTCGTGCACTTCATGGTCGCCGTATTCGACGCCGGCGAAAAAGGCCTGCAAGCCGTAGTAATCCTGCTGCGTGATCGGGTCGAACTTGTGGTCGTGGCAGCGGGCGCAGCCGACGGTGAGCCCCAGGAACGTGGCGCTGGTGCCCACGATGATCTCGTCGAGGGCGTCCTGCCGGGCCTGTCGCTTGGATTCGTCATCCGCGCCGATTTGTCCGGGCAAGAGCACGGCGGAGGCCACCAGAAAACCAGTCGCCGCGTCCTGGCCCACCGTGTCGCCGGCCAACTGCTCGAATACGAACCGGTCGTACGGCTTGTCGTCGTTGAAGGCGCGAATCACGTAGTCGCGATAGGGCCAGGCATGCTCGCGCGGCGTGTTGACCTCGAAACCGTGCGTGTCGGCATAGCGGACCACGTCGAGCCAGTGCTGGGCCCAGCGCTCGCCGTAGCGCGGGCTGGCCAACACCCGATCGACCAGCCGGGCCCAGGCGTCGGGGCGCTCGTCGGCCACGAAGGCGTCCACTTCGTCAGGCGCGGGCGGCAGCGCGTGCATGTCGAGGTACAGCCGGCGAATGAGCGTGACGCGATCGGCCGGCGGGGCGGGGGCGAGATGGTTTTCGGCCAGGCGCGCGCGGATGAACCCGTCGATGTTCGCAAACCGCGGCGGGCCGTTCGGCAGGGGCTGAAACGACCAGTGACTGCGCGGGTCGTCTTGGGCGGCTTCGTCCTGCGGCGCCACGGCCCCCGCTTGAATCCAGGCCGCGACGCGCGCGACTTGCTCGGCCGTCAGGGGCTCGCCCTCGGGGGGCATCCGTTCGGCCGGATCGGCGGCCGAAATGCGATCGATCAGCCGGCTGGCCGCGGCGTCGCCCGGCGCGATCACCGCACCGTCGTCGCTGCCCCGGCGAACCAGCTCGGCCGAATCGAGCCGCAAGCCGGCTTCCTGGCGCAGCGGCCCGTGGCAGGACCAGCACTTGGCCTTCAAGAGCGGCCGTACCTGGTCGACGTAAAGCGTTTCGTCGGCGAGCAGCCGGGGAGACAGGCAGACGACGGCAGCCAACGCAATCGGAACACGGCAAATGGCGCGGCGTAAAAGCATCGGCACGGCTGGCATTTGAGGGCGGGGACGCGTCCTTGATGATACCCCCAACGGGCGCGGATTTGAATCGTTCGATTCGCCCTCCAGGGGACAGACTAATGAAAACCATCATGGGGGTCGATTTGGTGCCACTGTTGGCATGTTCAGCTCGTCCAGCCACGCAGAATCGCGGCTGGGCAAGCAATCCGTCGCCCCGATGGGTTGCAACGGTCGGTCGACCCGGGCGTTTGGTTGGTAAACGCTTCGCATCGCGGCACCGCCTGGGGCCATCGCGCCTCGAGCCTGATGGCAATGCGCGCACGCGCCGCTGACGGGAGCCATCGCCGTCGCCGGGCCTTGCGCGCCAATTGCGCGCAAGAACGGGTTTCAACCACTCCCAAGTGATGCATTGCCGCTCGGTCCGGAGGGATGCCCGAACGCTAAAACGCGGGGGAATCGGCCGGGCGAGGCAGTGGTGCCTGTCTTTTCGTACAGAGTCGCGATGTGTGGTACGAGAGATGCAATTGTTCAGTTATGCTGAACGCTCGATATCACCGTGCCAATCCCAGCCATGCATTGACGGAAACACAAGCGAGGGCCATGAGTTCGGACTCCACTATGCGAAAACGTCGAGTCATTGTAATTGCAGGCATCGCTCTGGCAGTGCTCGTTGTCGTGGGACTGGGCTTCTACTTGGCACTCGACACCGATTTCGTTGCCGGCGTCCAGGCTCGGCTCGATTCTCGGCGAGGCGTCGAGGCGGACCCGCCGCAGCCGGCCGACGCGCCGAGGCCCGGCGGCGGCGGAAAAAAACGGGTCATGATCGTAAAGCCCACTTCCGGCGGCGGCAGCCGTACCACGACCGAGCCGGCGTCGGTCCACTCGTTTGGCATCGTCGACCTGTTTGCCAAGGTCTCCGGCTACCTGGCCGACCAGCGCGTTGACATCGGCGACCCGGTGACCGCGAGCGAATTGCTCGCGCGGATCGACGCTCCCGAGATCACCGCGGCGGCGGACCGGGCGACCGCGATGGTGGAAAAGGCGTCGGTGAACGTCAAAAAAATGGAAGCCACGGTTTCGGCGCGGCAGGCCGACCTGAAGGCCGCGCGAGCGAAAGCCGAGCAGGCGGAGGCCGAGCTTGAAAGCTATCGGGCCGACGTCGAGTTTCGCCAACTGCAATACAAGCGCATCAAGTCCCTCGCGGAGCTGAAGTCGATCGAATGGGAGCTGGTCGACGAACAAGACAAGCAGCTCAAAGTGGCCCAGTCGAATCTTCGTTCGGGAGAAAAGGCGCTCGCGACGGCCAAGGCGCAGGCGTTTGCCGCCGAAGCCGCGATCAAGCAGGCCGAGGCGTCCTTGTCGGATGCGGAGGCGGAAGTGAAGGTCGCGCAAGCGGACCTGGCGGCGGCCCGGCAAGACGTTGACTACATGTCCATCAAGGCGCCGTTCGATGGAGTGGTCACGAAGCGCTATTTCTACGACGGCGACTTCGTGCGGTCCGCGACCGGTGGGGGGAACATCCCGAACGTGACCCTGCCGGTTCTCCGCGTGGCGCGGACCGACAAAATGCGCGTCGTGGTGCGCCTTCCCGATCGAGACGTTCCTTACGCGGACCGCGGCGATTCGGTGACGATCTCCGTGGACTCGCTGCCCGGCGAATCGTTTTCGGGCAAAATCAGCCGGATGGCGCGTGCCGAGGAGTACGACACGCGTTACATGCGCGTCGAAGTCGACCTGCAGAATCCCGACGGACGCCTCGAGGACGGGATGTACGGCAACGCGACGATCGTGCTCGAGACCGAGCGGCCCGGAGTTCGGATTCCTTCGTCATGTCTGGTCGGTGACGAGAATCAGGGTGCGCGTTCGGTGTTTGTCGTCGAGGACGACAAGGCCGTGCGGCGCCAGGTCAGAATCGGCGCCGATGACGGACGTCTGGCACAGATCCTGTCGGGCCTCTCCACGAGCGACCGGGTGATCACCGGCCAACTGGGAGCGATCAGTGATGGCATGCCGGTGGAGGTCGTCGACACAGCGAAAGCCAGGTCCCGGCGGGCGCCTCGGCGTGAGGTGGCCGGCAAACCGTCGAACCAGGAGCAACAGCGCGAGTCGGTCGCCTCGCGCGAGGAGGCCGACGGGCGAGCGGAATGACCAGCCTGATCAAATTGGCGTTGCGAAATCCCCGCGCGGTGACCGTCACGATGCTGGCGGTCGTGGTCGTGGGCGGCTTGTGCCTGACGCAGATTCCAGTGGACATCCTGCCGGTCTTCGATCGGCCGGCGGTGCAGGTGATCACGTTCTACAGCGGGATGCCGCCGACGAGCGTGGCCAGCACGATCACCAATCCCATGGAGCGGTGGACCGGGACGGCCGGCGGCATGCTGCGGCAGGAATCTCGCTCGATTCTGGGCGTGAGCATCATCCGCAACTATTTTCGCAGCGGCGTCGACCCGAACGGGGCGTTGACGCAAGTCAACTCTCTGGCACTGGCGGAAATTCCCAACCTGCCGCCGGGAACGCTGCCGCCGCTGGTGCTGCCGTTTGACCCGACGGCAACCGTGCCGGCGTGCATCGTGGCGCTGGACAGCCCGTCGGAATCCGAGTCGATGTTGTACGACGTCGGCCGCTACGAAGTGCGCAACCTGATCATGAGCTCACCCGGCGCGAACGCTCCGGTCGTTTTCGGGGGCAAGCTGCGCGGTTCTGGCTTACCTGGACCGCACGAAACTGCAATCGCGCGATCTGTCGCTGATGGACGCGCTCGAGGCGATCGAGCGCTACAACGTATTCCTTCCGACCGGGGACGCGAAATTCGGAGACATCGACTTCGCGATCGACTCGAACTCCATGTTCGACGCGGTCGAGCAGATGGAAAGCATTCCCCTGCGGAAGAAGGCCGGCTCGATTGATTTTCTCGGCGACGTGGCCAAAGTGCAGGACTCGCACCTGATCCAAATGACCGCCGTGCGGGTCGACGGCCGCAGGCAGGTTTACATCCCGGTCTACCGCCAGTCGGGCGCGAGCACGCTGGGCGTCGTCGACAGCCTCCGCGCGTCGCTGCCCGCCATGCAGGCCAAGATCAGCCGCCCCGACATCGAGTTGAAGCTGGTCATGGACCAGTCGATTTACGTGAGGGAGTCGATCCGCAGCCTGATGGTCGAGGGTCTGCTGGGGGCCGTGCTGTGCTCGCTGGTGATTCTGTTGTTCCTCGGCCAACTGCGGATGACGGCCATCGCGGTGCTGATGATTCCGGCGGCCATTCTGGCCGCGGTCGGGTGCCTGTATGCCACGGGCGAAACGATTAACGTCATGACGCTGGCCGGACTGGCCTTGGCCATCGGCCCTTTGGTGGACCTGGCCATCGTGGTGCTGGAGAACACGCACCGCGAGCTGGTCGATATCGGCGACCCGCGCACGGCGGCGCTGAACGGGGCGAGCGAAGTGGTGATGCCCGAGCTGGTTGCCACGTTGAGCACGTTGCTGGTGCTGGCGCCGCTGGCGGTGATGCCCGGCTCGGGCCAGTTTTTGTTCCGGCCGATGGCTTTGGCGGTGGCCTTTGCCATGCTGGCGGCCATGATCATGGCGATGTCGTTCGTGCCGTCTCGCTGCGCGATCTGGCTCAAGCCAATCCATCGACGCTCGCGTCACGAGGACGAGGCCGACGCAGACCATGCGCGCGACAAGCCGGGCGTGCTGGGCAGGTGGTTTTCCCGCTGGGAGGCGAGCGTGGAGTCGGCCATTGACTGGTATCGGCGGCGGCTGGATTGGGTCATGCGGCATCGGCTCTTGACCTTGAGCGTTCCGGCCGTGGTGCTCGTCGCGTTGCTCGTCGCCGTCGGCCCTCGTTTGCGGAGGGAGTTCTTTCCCGAGGTCGACACCGGCGCGTTCGAGGTTTACGTGCGGGCGCCAAGCGGCATGAAGCTGGAAGCGACCGAGCGCGAGATCGCCGAGGTCGAAAAGCTGATCAAGCAGACTGTCGGCGACGACCTGGAGCTGGTCATCAGCACGCTCGGCGTCCGCGCCGACTGGTCGGCCGCGTACTCTCCCAATTCGGGCCCGATGGATACCGTGGTGAACGTGCAGCTCGTGGGCAACCGGCGACACTCGGCGCAGGACTACGTGCACCGCTTGCGGCGATCGCTGAGGGACGATCCCCGGTTGGTCAATCTGGAGTTTGCGTTCAACGACGGCGGCATGGTGCGGACGGCTCTCAACGAGGGTCGCACCACGCCGATCAACCTCCAGATCGTGGCGAAGGACCGGGATAAAGGCCACCAGGTCGTCCAGGCCATTCACCGCGCGGTCGAACAAATCGACGGGGTCGTCGACGCCCGCGTCATGCAGCGGCTCGACTATCCCGAGTACGTCCTTGATATCGATCGGGCCAAGTCGCACCGACTGGGGCTGACGCAACAGGACATCATGAAAAACGTGATTTCCGCCATCAAATCCAGCATCCAGTTCGACAAGCACAATTTCTGGATCGACCCGATCAGCCGCAACCAATACTACGTCGGCGTGCAGTACTCGGAGGACGATATCCACTCGCTGGAGACCCTGCTGGACGTGCCGATCAGCGGGTTGGAGCAAGAAACGCCGGTGCCGCTGAGCAGCGTGGTGCGCATCCAGCCCAGGACCATCGCCGCGGAAGTAACGCATTCGGATTTGCTCAACACGATCGACCTTGCCATGAACGTGGCGGGCCGCGACCTGGGACACGTCGCGGCGGACGTCACGCGCACGGTCAGCGCAGCTTCGGCCGGCCGAACGATGAGGGGGGCTGGACTCCCTACGACCCGGCCGACTCGTCGCACCAAACGTTGCTGGAAGGGAGCACGATGACGATCAGCGGCGAATACAGCCACATGCAGTCCACGTTCCGGGAATTCGGCATCGGCATGGCCCTCACCTCGCTGTTGATCTACTTCCTGATGGTCAGCCTGTTGGACTCGTACGTCGTGCCGCTGGTCGTGCTGGCGGGCGTTCCGCTGGGGCTCGTGGGAGTGCTGCCGGTTCTGTACCTGACCGGCACGTCGATCAACGTGCAATCCCTGCTCGGCGTCGTGTTCGTCGTGGGCATCATCGTGTCGAACTCCGTGCTATTGGTCGATTTCGCGCAAACGCTGCGAGCCGTCGAAGGGCTTGGTCCGACCGAGGCCGTGTGCAAGGCGGCTCGGCGTCGCGCGTCCGGTGGTGATGACCGCGCTGGCGGCTTTCTTTGCCTTGATGCCCATGGCGCTGGCGTTGGAGCGGGGCAGCGAGGCGAACGCCCCGCTGGGCCGCGCCGTCACGGGGGGCTTGCTGGCCGGGTTGGTGACGACGCTGGTCGTGGTGCCGGCCCTCTATTCGCTCGTGGTCCGCGGTCGATCGTCCGGCGGCGACGATGACGATTCGGAGCCTTCGGCAGACCCGCAGCCGGAAGCCGTCTGACGAACCGGCGCCGAACGGCCGGCTCATATCTCGGGCGCATCGGGTCAATGAGCTTCGACTCACAACCCGACGCGTCAGCGAGGCGCAGAACGCTACGGTGGGCTTTCTCGCAGACCGCTTCGGGTTGGGAGCGGATTCACATGCTGGGGAAGTTGGGCATGCTCCACTTCGGCGGCGGCGTGGGAACCGGGGGCAGGACGACTCGCCAGGTGTAGCGCAGGCCGAATCCCTTGTCGAGCTCCCATTGGGCCAGCGCGGCCCAGGGGGTTTTGGGATTGGCTTCGACGCAGCGCATCAAGAGGAGCCGGGCCTGGGTCGCCAGTTCTTCGGACTGCGGCACGACCATTTCGTCGGCGGCGTGCAGCGCGACGTGGTTGGCCCCGTTGGGAATGCGGTTGGGCAGTTCGCCGCAGGCGCTGTGGTATTCCATCAGGCGGACGAGCGTCGCCAGCAGTCGCCCTCGCGTCAGGTCGAAGGTGGCGCGCAGCGGCGCGACGGCTCCTTGCGATACTCCGCCTCCCACTCTTCGGATCGGGCGTCGAAGGGAGCCAACAACTCTTTGACCAGGCGAATGCGGGCCGTGGTAACCTGCCGCTCTTTGACCAGCTCCGCCCTGAATTGCTGGGGAAAATCGCCCGGCGGGATGTATTGCGGCACGGACTTGAAGGGATAGTAATACTGCCGGCCGTTGATGAATACCATCGGCGGAGGCAACAGCGTTTCGGCCACTTGCGGCTGCATGGTCATTTCGGCCACGCTGGCGAGCAACGCCCGCAGGGGGCGCTCGGCGAGCGTGTGCCGGTAGTCTTCGACGGACGTGTACTCGGGCATGTATTCGCGCATGTCGTCCAGGCGGTAATGGCTGCGGTCGGCTTCGCGATCGAGCATGGTGAACGAGCCGCCGGTTTCCAGCGCCAAGCGAGTCAGCGGGTAGGGTCCGAAGCAGGTGACCAGGCGCTCGCGATAGGCACCGCCGTACCACTCGGTGCCCGACGCGCTGACGACCCCCTGATTGCGCCAAGGGGGCAGGTCCGATTCGTGCCAATAAGGGAGCCAGGCCCGTTCCGGCAGCGCCGTGTCTGGCCCGCGCTTGACCGGCAGCAGATAGGTGTCGCCCGTGGCGGGCTCGGTCCAGGCATGCGAGCCGCGCTCGGCGCCGAAGACAGCGGACGGCCCGATCACGTGCACCGGCACCGAATAATCGCGGCAGAATTGGATCGTGGGCTCCAACTGGTCGACGTCGTCTCCCGACTCGTCGGTGATGATCACGATCATCATCCGGTCGCGCCGGCGGGGACCGCGGTAGCGCTGCACGGCGGTCCGCACGGTCGTCATCACGTTTTCGAGACCCGTCGCGTCGACCGGGATCTCCGTGAGCTTGCTACAGACGCGGATGCCGAACTCGCGGGGTTCGAGGATTTGTTCGGCGCCGGCGCCGAAGGCGACGATGGCGTTCATCAGCCGGCTGCCGTCGCGGCGGTCGTTGACGTCGAAGGCGCCGATCGAGCGATAGAACGACTCCATGTGCTGGGCCATCAGCCGGCGATCGTTCTCCAGGCTGATCGAAGCATCGACCAGCCACACGACCAGCGTGTCGCCGGCTTCCAGCTCGCGCTGGATGCTGGAGGTGACGGTCGCCAAGGCCCCGGCCGGATTTTCGGCGACCCGAACTTCCGCCGTCGTCGAGGGGACGCGAGGTTCAAAATCGGTCTTGCGACCGGCGCTGGGACGTCGCCGCCGGCGGGCATCTTCTTGTTCGTTGACACCGCCAGTGCCGGGCGAGGCGCTGCCGAAGCTGCGGGCCAGCTCCTGGAAGGGCATCGGGCTGGCGACCGCCAGCGGCGGGCTGTCATACGCCGGCGTGAACGCCGCCATGGCCGGAGCCTGCTGGTCGGCCGACTCGTCGATCGACAAGGCCGACATCAGCGCCGGCGCGGTCATGTCGTCCGCCGGTTCGTCATCCTTCAGCGCCGAGACAAGGACAACACGCCGGACGTGCCCGCCGAGAGAATCGGAAACAGGATCAGGCTGAGCACGACGACCGCCGCGACGTGGAACACCAGCGACGCGAAAAACGGAACCGCGGCTTTCAACTGCCGGCGCAGCGACGTCCAGTTGAAGGGGATTCTGAGTCTCTTGAATACCCCGAGCGCGGCTTGCCGCGGCCGGCGCAGCCACGTCCCGTTGAACGGGATCCTGAGTTTCTTGAACAGCCCGAGCAAAGCTGTCGCTCGCCGGCGCAGCCACGTCCACATGCCCGGGATGCTGAGCTTCATGGCAAGCACGCGCTAGAGAAGAGTCACCACCTCACTCATCCTACCATTCGGGGGAACAACGTGGCAACTTCGTTGCGCGGGGGGGCAAGGCGACGGCGTGCCACGGCCGCTATGCGTCAGGGGATCAGGCGGAGGCCGACGGCCGTGTTGACGTGCAGGCTGGCGCGGCGCTGTTTGACCAGCGCGTCGCGATACTGGCGCACGATTTCGCTGTACTCGCGCTGGGCGTTGAGATACTCGATGGCCGACACCTCACCGAGCTGAAAGAGCTTGAATGTCTGGTTGCGAATCGAGCGGGCGCGGGGCAGCACGTTCGTCTCCAGACGATGGACGACGCTGCCGGTGGTTTCGTAGTCGCGATGGGCGTTGCGCACCTCGGTTTCGACTTGCCGTTCCAGGCCGGTCAGCTCGGTCCGGGTTTGCGCGACGTTGATCTGCGCGCGGCGGACGTTGCCCTGGTTTCGATTGAACAGCGGGATGCTGGCCATCGCGCCCAGGCTCCAGTTGGTGACGTTCTGCCCGCCCACGGGGGTGTTGTTGCGGTAACCCCAGGGCGTGTACAGGACGAACACGTCGGGGAAGCCCTCGCGCTGGGCCAGTCCCACGTCGGCCCGGGCCCGCGCGACGCCCAAGCGATAGGCCGTCAGATCCGGCCGGTTGGCCCAGGCAATGCCCACCAGATCGTCGGCCGGAGGGAGCGGCTCTTCGAGCATCAGCAGGTGGCCGCGAACGGCCATCTCGTCGCCGCGCGGCGCCTGCAGGCTCAGCACCATGGCCAGGACTTGCGTGGCCTTGATCTGAGACGTGTGGGCTTCTTCCAACGCCAGGGCCACCGATTCCCGCTGCACTTGGAGCCGATCCAACGTCATGACGGCAATCTGTTTGCCTTGGAGCTGATGCTCGGTGACGCGGATGACTTCGTCGAATCCGTGCAGGCTGGCTTCGAGGTAACGCACCGCTTCGCGTGCCGCCAGCACGTCGACGAAGGCCGTGTAGAGATTGTCGATCTCCAGCCGCACGGCGTCTTGATACTGGGCCTCGAGCACGCGCTTGGCGCGCTGGGCGACGACCACGCGCATGTTGCGCTTGTGGTTCACGTCGAACGGCTGAATGACCGTCACGCCGTAGTCATTGTCCCCCGGGCGCTGGGTGGAATAGCCGCCGTAAGGGACGTTGTTGGCGCTGGCAAAGATGAGCGGATTGCCGCGCAAGCCGGCCGACAGAATGTCCGCGTCGGCCTTGGGAATCTCTTGAAACTTGATTCGCAGGTCGTAATTGGCGCACACCAGCCGCTCGATGGCCACGTCCAGCGTGAGTCCCTCCGCCGGGCCTTCGTCCTCGCCGCTGGGGACTTCCAAAAAGCCATACTGCGGCAACTGCCGCAGGCGCCAGGCTGGCCGGCGGTGCCAGCACCGGCTCGGGCGCCCGGGGTATGCCACTGGGCGGCGCGGCGGCGGCGGCCAGCACGTCGTGCCGCGCGACCGACGCGGTGGCCCCTTCTCCCAATTGGCGGTCACCGCTGCCGGGAACCTCTCGAAAGCGGCTGCCGCCGGCGCCCGGCGTGCCACCCAGGTGCGAGCCTGTGCGTGCACTTTCCTGGGCCCGAAGGCCTTTGGAGATGACCACGATTTCGTCGGCCAGTTGGGCTTGCCCGCAGGCGCGGTGCATCGTGGCGATACTTCCGCCGACGAACACCACGAGAACGGCCACGGCCCGCGCCGCGGGTGACAGCGTCGCGGTGCGCGATTCGGCGCGTCGAGACTTGAATCGCATGAGGAGGGCTCTGAGCATGCGGGCGGGAAGTGATAGCGAGCGGGGGCGGCGGGGCCTCTGTTTCATTCTTCGGCCACGTCGGCCGGCATTCGTTGCAGATGTTGCAGATGTTGGAAATCAGGTCGCACAAAGCTCCCCGATCCGGCTTCCGCCGACCGCGACCGTGCGCCGACAACAGCGTCCCACTGCCATCGCCGCATTCACCGCTAGCGACCGTTGGCGCCGCGCCTTACAGAAAAGTGATCTTGCCGCTCGCAATTCTCTCTCAACAAATGTGCCGCGCACGAAAGCTTACGAGTGTGTAAGCCTTTAACAGACATGGGAGGAAAAAAGTGCAGAAGAATGTCGACAAGACTAGCGTTGCGCCAATTCAGGTTGCATGCTTGAGAGAAGATCACATCCACTCATGCAAAGTATCGGCGCCCGTGTTCGTCGCGAGGCATTCGTGCCACGTCGAGCAACGATAGGCGCCAGGTTTGACGAGGGATTCCGTCCACTTCGTCTAGGGCGGCGACTCCCGCCGGTCGAGCGAGCGCTCGATTGGCCGGAGCGCACCGCCGTCGAGGGGGCGCCATCCGATTCGACGTTCGAGCGCAGTCCGAGTCTCAATCGGAGGATAGTGCCGTGACCGGTCTGATCAAATTGGCCTTGCGCAACCCTCGAGCCGTCACGGTGACGATGCTCACCGTCGTGACGTTCGGCGTTTTGTCGTTGCGGATGATTCCGATCGACATTTTGCCGGTCTTCAAAAGCCCCGCCGTGCAGGTGCTGACGTTCTACAACGGCATGCCGGCCGACAGCATCGAGAAGGACATCACCAACCGCATGGAGCGGTGGACCGGCCAGGCCGCCGGCACGATGCGGCAGGAGTCGCGGTCGATTCTCGGCGCCAGCATCATTCGCAACTACTACAGCGGCGATACGGACCCCAACGGCGCGCTGACCCAGGTCAATTCGCTGGCTTCGGCCGCCATTCCCAATTTGCCGCCGGGCACGCTGCCGCCGGTGATTCTGCCGTTCGATCCCACCAGCACCGTGCCGGCGTGCATCATCGCCCTGGACAGCGGGACGCAAAGCGAATCGATCCTGTACGACGTGGGCCGCTACGAAGTGCGCAACATGATCATGGGCGTGCCGGGGGCCGTGGCCCCGGTCGTTTACGGCGGGAAGCTGCGGGCCGTGATGGCCTACGTCGACCGCACGAAGCTGCAAGCGCGCAGCTTTCGCCGGTCGGCGTGATGAACGCGCTGGACAGCTACAACCTGTTTCTGCCCACCGGCGACGCCAAGTTCGGCGCGATGGACTACGCCATCGACTCCAACTCGATGTACGACCTGGTCGAGCGGATGGGCGACATTCCGCTGCGCACCGAGCACGGCAACGCGGCGTTCTTGCGGGACGTCGCGACGCTGAAGGACGCGTCGTTCATCCAGACCAACGTGGTCCGCGTGAACGGGCGCCGCCAGGTCTATATCCCGGTGTTTCGCCAGACTGGGCTCCAGCACGCTGAGCGTGGTCAACCGGCTGAAGGAAGCCGTGCCCGAGATGACCGACAAAATCACCCGGCCGGACATCAACCTGCAACTGGTGATGGACCAGTCGGTTTACGTGCGCCACTCGATCGAAAGCCTGTTCGAGGAGGGCGTGCTGGGCGCGGTGTTGTGCTCGCTGGTGATTCTGCTGTTCCTCGGCCAATTGCGGATGACGGCCATCGCCGTGCTGATGTTTCCGGCCTCGATTCTGGCCGCCATCGGCTGCCTGTACGCGTTCGGCGAGACGATCAACGTGATGACGCTGGCCGGGCTGGCGCTGGCCATCGGTCCGTTGGTGGACCTGGCCATCGTCGTGCTGGAGAACACGCACCGGCACCTCGCACTGGTTGGCGATCCGCGCCGGGCGGCCTTGAACGGCGCGAGCGAGGTGGTGATGCCGCTGTTGGTGGCCACGTGCAGCACGCTATTGGTGCTGGCGCCTTTGGCCGTGATGCCGGGTTCCGGACAGTTTCTATTCAAGCCGATGGCGCTGAGCGTGGCCTTTGCGATGCTGTGCGCCTTGATCATGGCGGTCTACTTCGTCCCCTCGCGCTGCGCCACCTGGCTGAAGCCGCACGACCAGCATGCCGTCGAACACCCGAGCTTTGTCAGTCGCCTGTTCGCCCGCTGGGAGAAGGTGATCTACCGCGGAATTCAAGCCTATGTCCGCTTGCTCAACGTGGTGATGCGGGCCCGGGTGTTGACCGTGGGCACGGCGGTCGTGCTGCTGGTGGCTACGGTGGGCTTGCTGGGAACCCGGCTCCGCCGTGAGTTCTTTCCGGAGGTGGACGCCGGGGCGTTCGAGATTTACGTTCGCGGAGCATCCGGCACGCGGATCGAACTCAGCGAAGAACGGATCGCCGAGGTCGAGCAATTCATCAAGGAGAACGTGGGCTCCGATTTGCAGTTGATCATCAGCGAACTGGGAGTCACGCCCGATTGGTCGGCCGCCTACACACCCAACTCGGGGCCCATGGACAGCGTCGTGAAGGTGCAGTTGAGTGAAGAACGCGAGAAGTCGGCCCAGGAGCACGTCGAAGTTCTGCGCCAGGGCTTTGCCACCGACCCCGAGTTTGCCGCGCTGGAATTCTCTTTCGACGCCGGCGGCATGATCCGCGGCGCCATGAACGAAGGGAAGAGTACGCCCATCAACATGCGCATTACCAGCAAGAACTTGGAGCTGGCGCACGCCATCGCCGGCAAGATCGAGCACAAAGTCGAAGACATCGACGGCGTGGTCGACTGCCGCATCATGCAGCGGCTCGATTATCCGAAGTACATCATCGACGTCGACCGCACGAAGTCGGCCGACCTGGGCCTGGACCAGGCCGACGTGATGAAGAACGTCGTGGCGGCGCTCAACTCCAGCATCCAGTTCAACAAGCACAACTTCTGGATCGACCCGATCAGCCACAATCAGTACTTCGTCGGCGTGCAATATCCGGAGCAGGATATCAAGACCGTCGACACGCTGCTCGACGTGCCCATCACCGGGCCGCTGCAGAACCGGCCGATTCCGCTGCGGAACATCGCTTCGCTGCGGCGGTCCAAGGATCCGGCCGAATTGACCCACACGAACCTGCAACCCACGATCGATCTGACGATGGGCGTGTCGCGGCGCGACCTGGGTCACGTGGCCATCGACGTGGCCGACGCGATTCAAGAGTTCGGCGAGGAAGTGTCGCCCGGCGTGTGGATGCCTTACGATCCGAACTCCAAGGAAAGTAAACTCATCGCCGGCAGCAAGATCACGCTCACCGGCGAGTACACCCGCATGGAAGATACGTTTCGCAATCTGGGCCTGGGGCTGATCCTGGCGTCGCTGTTGATCTATTTTCTGATCGTGGCGCTGGTCAAGTCGTACATTACGCCGCTGGTCGTGTTGGCCGCCGTGCCGTTCGGCATCGTGGGCGTGATCATCATGCTCTACCTGACGAACACCGCCATCAACGTGCAGTCGCTGTTGGGCGTGATCTTCATGGTGGGCATCGTCGTGTCGAACACGGTGCTGTTGACCGACTTCGCCCAGAAGCTCCGCAAAGAGGAAAACCTGTCGCCGACCGAGGCCATCAAACGGGCCGCGGCGGTGCGGGTGCGTCCGGTAGTGATGACGGCCCTGGCGGCGTTCTTCGCCCTGCTGCCGATGGCCATGGCGCTGGCCCGCGGCAGCGAGGCCAACGCCCCCTTGGGCCGCGCCGTGATCGGCGGCCTGGTAGCCGGCCTGATCACCACGTTGTTCGTCGTGCCGGCGCTTTACTCGCTGCTGGTAAAAGACGACCGCGGCAAGGAGGAAGTGGACATCGACGCGCTGTTGGCCGACGTCACGCCCCTGGGCAAGCGGCGACAGCCGCAGGGCGCCAAGTGACTATTCTCCGGCGCTGGCCGCGGGAATTCGTCGCCACGACGACTGATCGCCGCTGGCGGTTTAGCCGACCACGAGTGCCGGAGTTGTTTTCAGCGAACCATCAAGCCAAGATGGCGTCGATGTCGACCTGTTCTTTGTCGCGATCGTCGCGGACCATCAGCGAGTACAAGGCCGGCACGACCAACAGGGTCGTGATCAGGCCGGCCACCAGACCGCCGATCACGGCCCGTCCCAGCGGCGCGTTGGCCTCGCTGCCCCGGGCCAATCCCAAGGCCATCGGCAGCAGGGCGAAGAACGCCGCCAGGGCCGTCATCACCACCGGCCGCACGCGCACCGCGGCGGCGCGCGTGATGGCTTCGGTCGGCGAGAGATTTTCTTCGACGCGGAGCTTCTGGGCAAAGTCGGTCAGCAGCACCGTGTTCGACACGACGATGCCGACCATGAAGATCACGCCCAACAGCGACTGCACGTTGATGGCGGTGCCCGTCAGGTACAGCATGATGATCACGCCCACGATGCCGACGGGCACGGCAGCCAACACGACCAGCGGCGTGATGTAGGACTTGAACAGCGCCACCATCAGGAAGTAGATCAACAGCGAGGCCAGGATCAGGCCGACGCCCAGGTTCTGAAACGTGTCCTGCATGCGGGTGTATTCGCCGGTGAGCGTGACCTTGCTGCCGGCGACCGTCTTGCTGCTCCTTTGAGTCCGGATCGTAAGGCGCCCAGACGCCCGGCTCGAGCTGCTCGCCGAATTCCTGGATGGCGTCGGCCACGTCGATGGCGACGTGCCCCAGGTCGCGCCGCGAGACGCCCATGGTCAGGTCGATCGTGGGCTGGAGGTTGCTGTGCGTGATTTCCGCCGGGTCGTTGGCCCGCCGCAGCGAAGCGATGTTCCGCAGCGGAATCGGCTTGTCCTGCGCGGGGCTGGTGATCGGAATGTCGAGCAGCGTGTCGACCGACTGGATGTCCTGCTCCGGATACTGCACGCCGACGAAGTACTGGTTGTGGCTGACCGGATCGATCCAGAAGTTGTGCTTGTTGAACTGGATGCTGGAGTTGAGCGCGGCCACGACGTTCTTCATCACGTCGGCCTGGTCCAGCTCGAGGTCGGCCGCCTTGGCGCGGTCGACGTCGATGATGTACTTCGGATAATCGAGCCGCTGCAGGATGCGGCAGTCGACCACGCCGTCGATTTTCGAGACCTTTTGCTCGATCCGCTCGGCGATCTCGTGGGCCCGTTCCAGGTTCTTGCCGGTGATGCGGATGTTGATCGGCGTCGATTTGCCTTCGTTCATGGCCCCGCGGATCATGCCGCCGGCGTCGAAGGCGAATTCGAGCGATGAGAAAATCGGGTCCTTGGCGAACCCCGCGCGCAGAATGTCGACGTATTCCTGGGCCGATTTCTCGCGCTCTTCGCCGAGCTGCACCTTGACGACGCTGTCCATCGGGCCCGAGTTGGGCGTGTAGGCGGCCGACCAGTCGGGCGTGACGCCCAGTTCGCTGATGATCAACTGCAGGTCATGGCCGACGCTCTTCTTGATGAAGTTCTCGACCTGGGCGATGCGCTCTTCGCTCATTTCGATCCGCGTGCCCGACTTGCCGCGGACGTAGATCTCGAAGGCCCCGGCGTCGACTTCCGGAAAGAACTCGCGGCGGAGCTGCGTGCCGAGCACGCCGACGGTGACGACCAGCAGGACGAACGCCGACGAGACGGTCAACAGCCGCATCCGCATGACGCGGTCCAGCAGGAAGACGTAACCTTGAATGCCGCGGTTGATCACCGCTTCCCAGCGCTCGAACAGTCGGGCAGAACACGTTCTTTTTCATCGGCGGCAACTCGTGTTCGCTGCGGTGCTCGTAGTCCTCGCCGTGCGGATTGTGACTCGACGATCGGGTGTTCGACGTGATGCGGCCGGAGCCAGGCGGCACAGCGGGCCGGCACGAACGATCGCGACAGCAAATAGGCGGCGATCATGGCGAACGCCACGGCCATGGCCATCGGGCGGAACAGGAACTCGCCCATGCCCGGCATCAGCGCCAGCGGTGCCAGCACCAGCAGCGTGCAGCAACTGGCCACCAGCTCCGGCATGGCGACTTCGCTGGCGCCCAGGTAGGCCGCCTTGGCGGGCGGATTGCCCAGGCCCAAGTGGCGGTGGGTGTTCTCCAGGCAGATGATCGCGCTATCGACCAGCGGGCCGATGGCCAGCGACAGCCCGGCCAGCGTCATCACGTTGATCGTGTTGCCGGTGTAATACAGACAAACGCAGGCTCCCAGCACCGAAATGGGAATCGTCATCACGGCGATCATCGTCATCCGCCACTCGCCCAGGAAGATGAGGATCACCAGCGAGCACAGCACGGCGCCCAGCACCCCCTCTTCGAACAGGCTTTCGATCGAGTGGCGCACGTAGACCGACTGGTCCATCACCAGCTTCAGGCCGATGCCGGGCCGGGTCACCTTGGCCGTCATTTCCGGCACGGCCTGTTTGAGCTTGTCGACGACGCTGAGCGTGCTGGAGCCCATCTGGCGAAAGACGGGGATATAGACTTGGCGCCGCCCGTTGACGCGGACCACGTTGGTCTGGATGAACGAGGCGTCCTTGGGCGTGGCGACGTCCTTCAAGAAGGCCGCGTTGCCGTGCTCGGTGCGCAGCGGGATGTCGCCCATCCGCTCGACCAGGTCGTACATCGAGTTGGAGTCGATGGCGTAGTCGAGCGTGCCGAACTTGGCGTCGCCGGTGGGCAGAAACAGGTTGTAGTTGTCCAGCGCGTTCATCACGTCCACGGGCGACAGGTTGCGCGCTTGCAGCTTGGCCCGATCGAGGTAGGCCATCACGGCCCGCAGCTTGCCGCCGTAGACGACCGGGGCCACGGCCCCCGGCACGCCCATGATCATGTTGCGGACTTCGTAGCGGCCGACGTCGTAGAGGATGGACTCGCTTTGCGATTCGCTGTCCAGGGCGATGATGCAGGCCGGCGTCGTGCTGGTGGGGTCGAACGGCAGGATCACCGGCGGCAGCGTGCCCGGCGGCAGGTTGGGAATGGCGGCCGAGGCCAGCGAATTGACCTGGGTCAGCGCGCCGTTGGGGTCCGTATCGCCGCTGTAGTAGTTGCGAATGATGCTGGCGCCGAGGATCGACCGCGATTCCTGGCGCATCGTGCCGGCGGCCTGGCCGGTCCACCGCTCCATGCGGTTGGTGATGTCCTTCTCGATGCTGTCGGCCGGCATGCCGTTGTAGAACGTCAGCACCTGCACGGCGGGGCTTTTGAAGACCGGCAGAATATCAATCGGAATCATCAACAACGACAAGACTCCGAACACGACCATCGTCAACACGACGACCGTGACCGCGTACGGATTTTTTAGCGATGCGCGTATCAGTCCGTTCATGGGTGGGCGAGTGCCTAATCAAATAGAGCTCTTAGGGTGTGTCATTACTCTTCACTCTTCGGCAACCGCCGCGACGGCTCCGCCGTCGGCCGACGATTCGAGAACTTGCACGGGCGTGCCGTCGGCGAGCCGGTCGCTTTCGCCCGTGATCACTTCGTCGCCTGCGTCCAGGCCATCCAGGACTTCCACCTGGGCACCGTTGTCCTTACCGATCCGCACCTTCCGCAGTTGGGCTTTGCCGTCTTTCGCCACAAACAGCGTCGCCTCGCCGGTGCCGTCCTGCTGGTGCAAGCAAGCCGACGGCACGCGCAGCGCCACGTCGTTAGGCGAAAGATGGATGATCACCCGACCGTACATTCCCGGGTGCAGCCGGTTGCCCTTGTTGGGCAAGTCGATCTCGGCGCGCATCAGCCGGGTTTCCGCGTCTTCGGCGTCGGCGTAGCGGCTGACCTTGCCGGTGAATTTCACGCCGCGCAGGGCGTCGATCGCGACGTCCGCCGGGTCGTTGACGTCCAACAGCGGCACGTCGTCGTCGGGAACCTGAACCACGACGCGGACCAGGTCGGTGCGGGCGACGGCCAGTAGCGGCTTGTCGGACGACTGATCCGCCGAGGAGATGAAGTCGCCGCGGAAAAAGTTGCGCTCCGTGATCACGCCGTCATAGGGTGAGATGATCTGCAGGTACTCGGCCAGCACCTTGCTCTTGTCCAGCTCGGCTTCGGCCACGGCCACTTTGCGCGCGCCTCGGCGGCGTCGGCTTGTGCCTGCGCCACGCGAGCGGCGGCCGCTGCGGCCAGTGCCTGCGAGCTGACGACCGCGGCATGCGCGGCCTGGTCGGCGGCGCTGGCGGATTCCCACTCGTCGAGTTTCTCGTCGACCAGCCGTTCGTCGATCGACTTCATGTCGAACAAGCTCTTGATGCGGTTGTACTGCTTTTCGCGGAACTCGCGTACGGCCTTGGTGTGGCCCAGTTCGGCTTTCGCTTCGGCGATGGCGGAAATGGCGGCCTCATGGGCCGCCTTCTCGGCATTAATCCGCGCGTCGGCCTGGGCCACTTGGGCCTTCGCCTGATGCAGCGTGGCCTGGGCGACGTTTACGTCCTGAATCACTTCCGGCGCGTCGATGACGGCTAACACCTGGCCCCGCTTGACGTGGTCGCCGATATCGACCGCTTGCGACTTCAGGTAGCCCGACACCTTGGCAAACAACCGGGCGGATTCAAATGCGATGACCGAGCCCGGCTGGTTCGTGGTGCGTTCGATGCCACCTTGGGTGGGTTTGACCGTTTCCACGCGCACCGCCGCGTTTTCAGCTCGGTCGCAGGCACTTCGGACGTGTCAGCCGTCGCGCGAGGAACGTCGGCCGCGGAGTTGGCCGCCACGGCATACCAGGTGGTCAGTCCTCCGATGCTAGCGATGACCAGCACGGCGAGGTGCCATTTCGAGACTCGGTTTCGCATGATCAAGACTCCTGTGGGTCGTTGAATGGACTATTGAATTGCAGCAGCGCACGCACCGGCGCGGCCTGGAATCACCTTCCACCCGCCCAAGGGAAACGAACACGACTTCGTAGACAACCGCGCACACACACCCGGTGCGCCGGCCAGAGGGATGCCCCAGAGAGAGGGCTTTAGCAGCGTATTGGGTGAACGCTCGGAGAGAACGCCCGCGCGGCAGGATTCCACGCCAGGTGCTGCCCGAATTCGCGGGCGCTAAAGCGGCGCTGCCGCGTTGTCGAGCCGTCGAGTCCAACAATCACGACGGGGCCGGCGTCGGCGGCGACGGCCGACTCGAACTCTTCTTCGGAGCGTGATTCCAGCCAGCCCTCGAAAGGAGCACATTCGGCGGGCCCCGGCTGTCCGCTGCTCACGGCGCCGGCGGTGACGCCGCGCGGCGTCGAGAAATCGGGACCGGCGGTAACAATCTTGTTCAACGAATGCCTGGCGGTCGCCAAACTGGGAAACGCGGCCAGCGAGGAGAGAATCGCGCCCAGGGTCGCGACTACGGCGATCGATTGAAGGACACAGCGTCGCATGGATACACCGCACAGCTTCGTGTTGTGGGACAACTCGGCACACTCTACTGAGCGATTCCCGTTTCGGCAAGATGCTTTTCGCCCGCCGCTTGACGCGGCGTCATGCCGACGCGACCGAACCGTGGAAGGCGAGTGTTCGGTCGTTCGCGAGAATGTCAGAACGTTAGAGTTCACAACGAGTTTTCATCAAGGTAGGTTTGCCGTCTACGGGCTGGAAGCCGTGTTCTCCTGACGAAGCTATTATGCCAACCCCGATGCGGGTTGTACGGCAGGTAACGAAAATGTAACGAGCGCGCCCTCGCGACCGGTGGACCCCGCTATCGATTGGGTTCTGCCACCAAACTCTGGGCATTGGGCAGGGCCAATGTCGGGGGTTGGCCCAACGCCACGAACAAATCGAATTGCGCTTTATCGTACCTGGCGATCACCTTGATGAGTTCGACGCGGGCGCGGACCAATCGCATCAGGTTGTCGAGCAACTCGATGGGAAGTCCCTCGCCGCCCTGCACCCGGCGGAGTTCCTGGAGATAGCCGGCCTCGGCGGTGGCCAATTGCTGGCGGGCCACTTCGATTTCCTTGACGCCGGCGGTCGACAGGGCGTGGGCCGAAGCGATCTGCTCGCGCAACAGGTTGACCGTGGCCACGCGCTTATAGACATTCTGGTCACGCTGCGCCCGGCGCTCGCGCCACAGCGCCATGTTCCCCACGGTGAAGTTCTGCCTCGTCCAGTACGCGACCGCGTCGAAGTCGGTTCGAGCGCCGAACGCGCCGAACGTCTGCGGCACGAGGTAGGGATCCTGTTGCAGATTGCTACCGCCACCGAACGTGCCGGCACTGAATCCCAGCATGATGGTCGGAAGCCAGGGCCGTAGACGCTCCTGGCGGTAATGGGCTTCCATCTCCGCGACTTCGGCACTGCGCGCCAACAGGTCGGGACGCATCCGCATGGCGATGCCGATGAGCTGCTCCACCGAGTACGCAGGGTCGATCAGGTTCAGAACCGGTAGCGGCAGCGGGCGGCCCTGCACGGTCGTCAGGCGCAACGAAGGATCGAGGTTCAGCAGTCGGCAAAGTTCGGCCGAGGCCACGGCCCGTTCGGCGATGGCCATTTGAACTTCCGAGTTCAGTAGCGCCGCTTCCGTCGCCGTTCGATCGGCATCGGCCTGTCGAGCCTGGCCGACTTCGGCGAAGTTGCGCGTGGTGCGGGCAACCTCCATGGCATTGGCATACGACTCCTGCAGAATCGCCAGCGCGGCCTCGGCGGCCATCAAGTCGATGTAGCCGTTGCTGACGTCGCGCAAGATGGTGTTGAACGTGGAACCGGTGTGAAAGCGGCTAGCCGCGACACGTTGCCGGGCGGCCAGCGGCTCGAAGATGGCGTCGGTCAAGTGCGCGTTGATCTGGATCATCGGAACCTTGACGGTTTCGGCCGCCACGGTGTCGGAGCCACCGCCGACGTACAACGACTTTTCGGCGAGGCTGAGAATCGCACCGGCCGACCGTTGCAGCGGACCGTTGTGGATGTGCAGCGCGGAACCGGCATTGAGGTTCGGCGTCAGGATATTTCGGGCGAGGACTTGCACGGCGAGGCTTTCGGCGATGCCCTGCCGCGCAATTCCGATTTCAGGGTTTGCCCGGTCGGCCAACATGAGCACGGCCGGCAGGTCAATCGGATAGACGCCGTTATCGCCCACCGTGCTGCCGTCGGCATACGCCTCGGGCGCCATCTCAAGAGGGGGCGTGTCGATGTTTTCAAATTGATGCGCGTCGGGAGCATCCCCGGCGCCCTGTTGGGAAGCCATGGAAACGGCCGATGCCGGACGGACCGGATACGCTTGGCGTAGCACCGGGTTGCCTGGTGACGGCGGACTGGCCGGCGCGGCGGGTTTGGCGGCCACCGGAGGCAGGCGTTCGCTCGCCTGGGCCGGGACCAGCAAACTGCCGAGCAGGATCACTCCAGCCAGCTTGCTGAGTTGTGTGCTGGGTCTCATGCGTTGAACTATTGTGGCGTTGACCGGAGGCGAGCGGCCGCGGGAGACACGCTGCGTACCGGCGCGGGAAGGGACGGGCTAGGTTTTTTCCGGCAGAGGAGCCGGCGGTTGTGGCATCGCGGGAATCTCTTCCGCTGCATCGGGAGCGGGCAAATTCTCTGCACCGGGAAGCGGCTTGGCGATGGGCTGCATCAGGGCCGTCGCCGGCGGTTGTCCCAGGGCGACGTACAGTTGGAACTCCGCCGTGTTGTATTCAATGATCGAGGCCAGCAAGTCAAATCGGGCCCGGGCCAACAAATCGAGGTTGTTGAGCACTTCGATCGGCAGGCCTTCGGCCGCCTTGGTCCGCAACAAGTCCTCGGCAAAGCCGGCCTGGCCCGTGCGGACCGCGTTCTCGTTGATGCCGATCTGAGCGAAGCGGGCCAGGGCTTTGGCCTGTGAGGAGGCAATCTGGGCGCGAACCAGATTGAGCGTTTTGATCAGCTCCAAGTCGCTGATGTTGTATTCCGCCGCGGCCTTGTTAATCAACGCGCGGTTGCCCACGGCCATGTTCTTCAGCGTCCAGTAGCAGATCACGTCGAAGTCGCTACGAGCGGAAAAGTTGCCGAAGAACGGCGAGACGTTGTAAGGCGCCCCCGACAGATTGCTACCGCCGCCAAACGAACCGGCGCTCAGGCCGACTCGCGCGTTGGGCGAAAACGGCAGCCATTTGTAGTTCTTCAGGTTCAGAAACGCGTAGCGCACGGCGGCCTGCCGGGCGGCCATTTCCGGCCGTTGCGTCAGACCGATCGCCAGCAGTTCCGGCAACGTCATCTTTTCGTCGACGATGCCCAACGGAACGGCCCAGGGATCCGTCGGGTGCAAGCGGATCGACGGGTCGAGGTTCAGCAATTGGGCGAGTCGGGCCGAGGCCTTGATAATTTCCGCCTCGTACGCCAGCACCTCCACGTCGCGCCGGCGGAACTCGGTGGCCGCACGATTGGCATCCGCCTCGCGCCCCTGGCCCGTCGCCGCGTAGCTGGCGGTGATGCGGGCCACTTCGCGAGCCTCGGCGCGGATCTGCGCCGCAATCGCCCGCGCTTGTTCGGCCCGCATCAGCTCGAAGTAGGCGGCGGCCACCTCGAGCAGCATGTGGTTGCTGGTGGCAAACACCTCGGCTTGCCGCTCCGCCACCCGCTGCCGGGCCTTGAGGAAGTTGAAGAGCGCCACGCCCAGGTTCTCATCCCACACGATACCCGGGATGTTGACGGTACCGGCCGCCACGGCGTTGGCACCGGCACCGACAAACAAGGCGTTGCGCGTGACGTTCAGAATGTTACCGCTGGACTGCTGCAACACGCCCGTATGGTCGTCATAGTTGGTGCCCAGGTTGATCGTGGGCAGAACCTGCGCGATGGCGTACTGCCGCTCGGCCACCGCCTGCGAGACGCGTTGCCCGGCCAGGCGAATCTGCGGGTTCTGCACGCCGCCCAGCGCGAAGGCGGCCTCCAGGTTGATCGGGTTGACTTCGTCACTCAGGATCGACGGGCTGACAGGCAGCGGCGGAATCTCGATCTTCTCGCCCTCGGGCGCGGGCACCTGTTCCAGCGCAGCGGTCGCGCGCACGGCGTTGGGCTGGCGCGCCGGCGTCACGAATTCCACCGGTTGCACGAGCGGAGGTCGTGTGTCACGCCGCGTTGCCGGCTGAGCATTGGATGGCGTCGCGCTGGTCGCGCGCAGCGGACGGGGACCGGCCGCGGGCGGCGGACTCGTCTGTGCCAGGCAAAGACTCGCCGCAGCCACCAACGCCGACACCGCGCTAAAAAAACGGATCAACAACCGCATGACGCACCTTATTCTCGCTCGGAACAATCCGAATAAACGTGCTCTCTGTTACACCCCTGATAACTAGGGCTATCGGCTCATCAGAAATGCTGCGACTAACAAATCCCGTACAACTTGCAGGATCGACAGCATGCCGGCGCGGACGCGACGAGGCGGTCGAGGCCAAAAAGGCGCAACATGTCACGCGGCAGGGCGCGGCTTGCTGGCACTGGCAACGAAAAACGGCAAGCGGCCCCACTGCCGGGGAGTCACTTCGCCAGATGCGAAGCACAGCTTCGCATGGCTCGCAACGCAACGACTTACGTCGCCGTTTTGAGATCGCATCGATGCGATCTCGCAGCCTGTCGCATTCTTCAACAGGCTGTTCGCTAGCGGACCGGTCACTCCTCAGGCGCCTTGAGGATTTCTTCTCCGGCGGGCACGTCGCCGACCTTGCCGGTGACGTCGGTGAGCGAGCCGGCGTCTTCTTGAGGATCGTACAAGAAGCGCTTCCAGGCGAAGGTGCCGGAGACTTTGGGAATCGTGACCCGGCGGTGCTCGGGATCGTAGCTCAACAGCATCTCGGCGTCGGTCGTGCCGGCGATCAGGCCGGGGGCGCCCAGCGTCACGGGGCCGAAGTGAAACTCCTGCTGTTTTCCGCTTTCGAGTTGCTCAAGGGCGACGTGGCTGCCGAGCTCGAGCTCGTTTTTGATTCCCACCAACCGCACGATCAGCTTGTCGGCATCGTCGTCGCAACGCAGAAAGCGAATCGCCTTGAATTCCACGACGACGCCCTGCTCCTTGGAGTTTGGCGTGCCGCGCCAATAGTTGATGCTGTCGGCCGTGTCCTTTTCGTCCGGTTCGCGGAACAGCAGCAGTTGGGGAATCTTGCCCTTGGCGTCCTGGAGTTTGAAGGTCACGGATTGCTCACCGGGCTGCAGCAAGGGTCGCGGTTCCTCCGCGTGGGTGGTTGCCGCCAGCGTGAGCAGCAAACCCAACACGAGTGCTTTGTCATAGCCTGATCTTCGGGTCAGACTTGCCGTAAAGCCAAAGCACTGCTGGACAAGCCAGCAGTGGCACCCGAATTCGTGGCTTCGATAAAGCACGAGTAGCCTGATGGTCATGCCGTCCTCCGCGCGGTTTCGAGCCTGGCGGAATTCCCTAAAATCACTCCTCGCGCATGGCCTGCAACGGGCTCAAGCGGGCGGCGCGCGCGCCGGGAACACGGCCGCCAGCATGACGACCGTTATTCCCACCAGCACCAGCGCCGCGAGAAACTCGGCGCGCATCGCAAACGGAACGTAGCGGCCGAACATCGAACCCAGCGTCAGATTGATGGAACGCGCCAGCGACATTCCGGAGACGGCGCCGGCCACCACGCCGATGGTGCCCAGCACGGCCGCCTGGCCGAGCACGGTCTTGATGATTTGCCGGCGGCGCATGCCGATGGCGCACAACATGCCGATCTCCCGGGTCTGCTCCAAGACGTTCATTGTCAGCGTGTTCACGACTCCCAGTCCACCGACCAAAAGTCCCAGGGCCAGCAACACCCACAGGCCGCCCGTGACGCCGGTCACCATCGAATGAATCAAGCCCCACAATTCCACGAACGATTGCAGCAGCAGGCCGTTCTTTTCGGCCAGGGCCTCGAGCTTGGGCGTCAACGCGTCGATGCTCCCGGGCCGTGCCTTGATCAGGAACGTATCGACCCCTTCTACATGTAGCACGCGTTTTGCGATGTCGCGGTCGAGCGACAGGATCGAGCCGCCAAACGTGTATTCGGTGGCAATCGCCGCCACGGGAAACTCGTGGCTGTGCGTGCCAAACGTGACGCGCAGTCGATCGCCGGGTCGTACGCCGGCTCTTTCGGCCAGCACGGACCCGACCACGGTCGCGCCTGCGCGTAGCTGGCGATCGACCGCCTCGGGGTCGCCCCCCAGCAGGTCCAACGGTACCTGATCGTACAGCTTGAAGTCCCGGGCCACAAGCATTGCGTCCTGCCCGCCGGCGTCGACGCGGGCCAGACTGATGGCGTCTACCATTTCGACGCCGCCTTGGGTCACGATTTCGCCGCGCAGCGATTCGCGCATACTGGCCGCTTGTTCACCGCTCATTTCCGGCATCATCGGGCGCAACAGGAAGTCCGCCGTGATGGTGCGCTCGTACCAGGTGCGCACGTCGTCGGTGATGCTGAACACGGCGTTGCCCGTGCCCACCGCGGCCGACACGGCCACCAGCAGCACGCCGATCGTCAGCGAGCTGCGCGTGACGCGCCGCAACACGATGCGCTGCGACATCTCGCCTTCCAAGCCGAACAGCCAGCGCAACGGATACCCCGCTAGCCGCACGAGCGGCGCGAGCACCATGGGAATTAAGAGCACCAGCGAGACGAGCGAGACGATCAAGCACACCAGCGCCGCCCAAATCGGCAGGTAGCCGCGCTCGGTGGCGATGGCAAAGACCAACGAAATCGCCAGCCCGGCAATTCCCACGACGCTCGTCCAGCGGCGGCGCGGCCGGGCGCCGGAGCTGGCCACCGGCCGCATCCCTTCGAGCGGCGAGACTTGCGAGGCCCGGTGCGCGGGATACCACGCGGCCAACAGGCAGATGACCGGCCCGACCACGGCTCCGACGCCGACGGCCCACCGCAGGTCCGGCGCTTTCGGCAGGTTGGTCTGCAGCAGGTTGGACATCGAGCTGATCAGAAAGCTGCCGCCGTAAACGCCCAACGGGATTCCCAAGACGGTGCCGAGCATTCCCATCAAGAGCGCTTCGGTCGAGATGATGCCCAGGATCTGCCGGCGCATGGCGCCCAAGGCGTGCAGCGTGGCCAGTTGCCGCCGCCGCTCGCCGACGCTCATCAGAAACATGCTCAGCACGATGAACACCGCCGTGGTAAACGACAGGGCGCTGGCCATGTTCAAGCTCACGTGCGTCAAGAGCAGCGTCTCTTCGGCCAGTCCGCCGCGGGCCGACGGAACCTGCACCTTCAGCTCCGGGGGGAGCAGTCGGGAGTAGGCCGAAATGGCCTGCTTGGCGTCCCGATCGGGCGCCAGCAGAATCTGCAGCGCGTCGATCTGTCCGCGGGCCCGAAACACGCGCTGGAACGCGTCCAAACGGCCGAGCACCATGCCGCCCTGGCGGAGCCGCGCGGCCGTTTGCGGCTCGACGATGCCGGTGACGACGAAGTTTCGCAGGCCGCCGGAGGTCAACAGGCGCACCTTGCTACCCACCGACAACTCGAGTGCCGAGGCGAGGCTCGATTGAATGGCGATCTGGTTGGCTCCGCGCGGAAAGCCGCCGCGGTCCAATTGCAGGCCCGCCAGCGATTCGGGGTCTTCGGGCACGACGCCGACGGCCAGAGCCTTGGCCTTGCCGGCGCTGGCGTAGACGATCGTGCCGCGGTGGAAGACCGGAACGATCGCGCGCGTGCCGGGCACGGAGCGGATCTTTTCGGCAATGCGCTGGTCGAAGTGTCCGCCGCCGTGGGCAATGACTTCCAGGTCGGCCCGGCCGGCCATGGCTTCGAACACCTGCTGGTAGGCCATCCGCGTGGTGATCGTGGCCGAACTGACCGCCACGATCGCGGCGACGGCGATCACCACGCTCAGCAGGCTGACGAGCCACCGGCCGGGCCGCCGCTCGAGCTCTCGCAAAGCGTAGCGCCCGTAGATCATCCGCGCGTCCTCGCACCGTCCAGGGCACGCAGCGCGTCGGCCTCGGGGTCCGAATCTTCGGCGATCCGCCCGTCGCGCACGTGGATGACGCGGTCGGCCCGCGAGGCCACGTTGTTGTCGTGCGTGACGAGCACCAGCGTTTGGCGCTCGTCGTCGACCAGGCGGCGCAACATCGTGATCAATTGGTTGCCGGCCACGCTATCCAAATTGCCGGTCGGCTCGTCGGCCAGGATGAGGGCCGGCCGCGTGACCAGGGCACGGGCGACGGCCACGCGCTGCTGTTCGCCCCCCGACAACTGGCTGGGGAGGTGGCGCGCGCGATGTTCGATGCCGACGGTCGCCAGCGCTTCGGTAGCCCGGCGCTGGGCTTCGGCTTCTCGGATGCCTTCCAGCCGCAGCGGCAAGGCGACGTTTTCGGCGGCGGAAAAAATCGGCAGCAGATTGAACTGCTGAAAGACAAACCCGATCCGCCGCCGCCGCAACAAGGTGCGATCGCTGTCCGACAATCTGCCGACGTCGGTTCCCTCGAGCAGCAGGCGACCTTCGGTCGGCGGCTCCAAGGCGCCCAGGATGTACAGCAGCGTGCTCTTGCCGGAACCCGACGGTCCCATGATGGCCACGAACCTGGCGGCGGCGACGTGCAGGTCGACGCCGCGCAGCGCCTGTACCGGCACCTCGCCGTCGTAGACTTTTTTCAGGTTGTGCGCTTCGATGACGTAATCCATTGTCACGCTACCTTCCTGATGGCGATTTCCGAAATCCCCGTTTCGTAGCCGGCAACCGATGCAGCAAGATGTATACCGCCCCGGCGCTCTACCGGCTAGTGGTCCGGGCCGTGTCGTGCTTGCCGAGACGGCCGTGCGCCGCGCGGGTGCACGCTGCGGTCCCACTTGACGCGTTCGAGGGTAAGTGCCGGTCGCTGCCGCGCTCGCGCGCTGCGAAGAAGCGCCGCTTGGGATGCCATCACGCGCCGAGCCAACCGCTCACGCGTCGGGTTGGGATGGCGCGCGCTACAGACCGAAATTGACCGCCAGGCCGCAGACGACGATGGCAAGTCCCGCCAGGGCGTTGCTGTAGCGGTGCAGCCAGTGAAATCGGATCAGGTCGGCACCGCGGAGGAGGAGGACGACCAGCGCGGTCATCGTGACAATCGTGACCACGCCGAACAGCGTTGCCACCAGCGCGACGTCCCACCAAGACAATTCGGCCGCCGGATACATCAGCAGTGGAATCAGCGGCTCGCAGGGACCGAAGATGAAAACCGTGAACAGGGCCCAGGCCGTGATTTCGGCCCGTGCCGCGGCCGCGGGTGAAGTCGTGGCTGCCGAGGGGCTGGCCGTGTGGGCGTGGACGTGATCGTGCTGCCCGGCGCCCCGGCGGACGTGCGTGTGCTCGTGGCTGTGGACCGAGCCGTCGCTATGGACGTGCAAATGCGTGTGGGGCTTGCCGCGATAGATCTGCACCAGCGCCCAGGCGGTATAGGCCACGCCAAATCCGATGAGCAGCCAACCGGCCACGTTGCCCCGGACCGCTTCGAACATTTCCAACCGGGTCACCATCGTCCCAAAGGCGATGCCCAGGCCACCGAGCAGGATTGAGCTGCCGACGTGGCCCAGCCCACAGAGCAGGGTGACCAGCACCGTGCCGCGCAACGACCAGCCGCCGGCCCGGGCCATGGCGACAAACGGCACGTAGTGGTCGGGCCCACTCACCGTATGCGTCAGCGCGATCGTGATGGCCAGCAGGGACAGCGAGGTCAACTCGTAGCTCATGGACGCCCATCCGATTGCGCGTATCCGTAGGCGCGCGAAGACCGTGTTGCGAAATCCCGCCGTTGCCGTCGTGGAAACACCAGCATTTCGGTCGCCCCAGCGGCGTGCAATGGATGCACCATCGGGCGCCTGGCGAATGCGCGCCCCGGCTCATCAGCCGGAATTCGACAAAGCAACGGACTCTTGATTGCACCATGCCGGCTGGCATGATGCAATAGCAACCAGCGTGTTCGGGGCGCAGCCATGCCCTCGGTCAGGCAGCAGACCCGGTCGATTGACGCACTCGCGGTACCAAGCAGGTGACAAAAATGATGTCCAGAGGAATCGTCTCACACGCTCGAACCGCGCACGTCCGGGCACGTCAGGCCTTAACGCTGGTCGAGCTGCTGGTGGTGATCGCGATCATCGCGGTCCTCGTGGCCTTGTTATTGCCTGCCATCCAGGCGGCGCGCGAGGCGGCGCGCTCGACGCAATGCAAGTCGCACCTGCATCAGATCGCCATGGCCGTGCTGCAGTATTACGACATCCACCACGGCCATTTCTTCCTGCACCATCCGTTCGACGCGGACGTGCTGGCCGAAGAGGCGGCTTCCGATTCGTTCGCCGAAATCTACTGGGAAGACAAGCTGACGCCGTTCATCGGTGCCCAGTTCGAGGCCGACGAATCGCTGGCCAGGCGGGGCATCATCGTCGACTTGATTTACCGCTGCCCTTCGGACGATTCGGAGCGGACCGCCTTTTTGGACGACATGGGGCAACTCGACGGCATCACCAACCGGACCAGCTACCTGATGAATTCGCTCTTGAGCCACAAGACGCGGCGGTACGGCCTGTGGACGCTGAAAAAGTTCGACACGATCGGCACCAGCCACTTCGTCTCGTTTTCGGAGCGCAATCCGCTGGCCTTTACGGCCGATTCGGGAAACGACCCGCGCCAGGACGACTACGACATCTGGCTGGGGACCAATATCTTCGAATCGTGGCTTTATGAAAATCGGCACGGCAGCACCGCCAATTACCTGTACCTGGACGGTCACGTCGTTTCGCTCACTTTCGACAAAGCCGTGGTCGACATGTTCCCGGATCACACCGTGCTGATCGAAGACGGCAGCTACTAAAGGCGTTTCCGGCCGCCCTGGCCGAAATCGGGAATGCCGCAGACTGGCGTCGGGCGCGGGCCGCGCCTATGCTGGAAGACGCACGTCCGGACAAGATTTCGCCTTGGGCGGCGAAAGTATTACCGACGCAGCGGCGCGGCCCATATCGCCAACCCAGGCCGCTCGACGCGCGTCGACGGGAGCCCCAGTCATGCGATCTTCGCGGCTACTTTTGGCAATGATAGTACGATTCGGTTGTCTTGTCGTCCTCGCGGCGGCGACGCCCGCGGCCCTGCGGGCAGAGGATCCGCCGCCGGCCGAACCCGCCGCGGAAGTGCAACCACCAGAGTCAAGCGACGCGCCGCCGACCGAAAGCGGTGAAAGTCCACCCGCCGAGCCGGCGGCCGCGCCGCGCGGTCCCACCGATCCGGCAGAGTTGGAATCGTTCGTCGACGGCCTGATGGCCACCGCGTTGGAAGACAAACATATCGCCGGGGCGACGTTTGCCTTTGTGGTCGACGGCAAGCCGTTTTTCGCCAAGGGCTACGGCCACGCCGACGTGGAAGCCAAGAAACCGGTCGATCCGGCCACCACGATGTTTCGCGTCGGCTCGGTTTCGAAGCTGTTCACCTGGACGGCCCTGATGCGATTGGCCGAAGAGGGGAAGCTTAACCTGGACGCGGATATTAACGAGTATCTCGAGGATTTCAAAATCCCCGCCACGTATCCCGAGCCGATTACCTCGAAGCACCTGCTGTCGCACACGCCGGGTTTCGAGGACCGCGTGATCGGGCTGTTCGCTCACAGCGCCGACGAACTCGAGCCGCTGGGCGAACTGCTCGCGCGCAACCTGCCCGCGCGGGTCCGCAAGCCAGGCGAACTGGCCTCGTATTCGAACCACGGTACGGCGATCGCGGGTTATATCGTCCAGCAAGTCGCCGGCCGGCCGTGGGAGGAATATATCGAAGAGACGATTCTCAAGCCGCTGGGCATGAAACACACCACGGTCCGCCAGCCGCCCGAAGACGAGCTGCCGCCGGAGTTGTCCAAGGGCTACAAATGGGAACAGGGCCGGTTTGTCGAGCAGGGCTTCGAGTACGTGCCGCCGGCGCCGGCCGGCTCGATGAGCGCCTCGGCCGGCGACATGGTCCAGTTCATGATCGCGCACCTGGCTGGCGGCAAGAACGGTGACGTGCGCATCTTGAACGAAGACACCGTGCGTACGATGCAAGGCCCGCTCTTCACGCCCGATCCGCGCTTGGAGGGCATGGCATACGGATTCATGCGGCAGAAATACGGCGACGAGCTGATCGTCGAGCACGGGGGCGATACGTTCGCCTTTCACTCGCACTTTGTGATGCTGCCCGAGCGCAACAGCGGATACTTCGTCTCGTTTAACACCACGACCGCCGGCGGGGCTCGCAATACCCTGTTCAAGTCCCTGCTGGATCACTACTATCCGCCGGCGGACGAGCCGGTGGAGGCGACCAGCGATTTTGCCCAGCGGGCCGATCGCTATCGGGGTCACTACGGCTCGATCCGGCATGCGTACACCACGCCCGCGAAACTGGGGGCCCTGATGGGAGCCGCCGACGTGACGGTCGACGACGACAACCTGGTGTTCACGTTTACCGGCGCCGATTTGGTGTTGCGTTTTGCCGAAGTCGAGCCCGGTCTGTTTCGCGAAGTCGACGGCCAGCGCATGATCGCCTTTCGCGAAGATGGCGAGGGACCGGCGCCGTATATGTTTCTGGGCGGGTCGCCGACGGCGTTCGAGCGACTGCCCTGGTACGAGACGATCCGATTTTCGCTGGCGCTATTGGTCGGCTGCCTGGTCGTCTTTCTGACGGCTCTCGTCGGTTGGCCGCTGGCGGCATTTATCAATTGGGGGCACGCCCCGGAGCGCACCGCCGTGGCGAAGTTCGCCAGTTGGCTGGCCTGGCTGACGTGCCTGGCGCTGTTGGCGGTGGCGGGCGTCGGCGCGGTGCTGTTCAGCGATCCGGAGCAAATCGCCTTTGGCATGCCGCCGATGTTGACCGGCCTGGTGTTGTCGACGCCGGTGGTCGCCGGGCTGGTCGGGGCCGTGCTTCTCTGCACGCTGGTGGCCTGGATCAAAAGCTATTGGCGCTTTTCCGGCCGCCTGCACTATACCGTCGTCGCGGCGGCGGGGCTGGCGTTCGTCTGGTTCCTTTACCACTGGAACCTGGTGGGACCGGTGGCCGACGGATTGCTGCCGCCCCGTCCGACGGTGGCTACTCTGTCGGTTTGCGCCGCCACGGATTGCCCGAGCGATACGGATTGCCCACCGCGTAGCCCGACAACGGACCGGACTGCTCCCCGGATGAAACTTCGCGCACCAGCTCGGCTCGCTCCAATAGCGCAGGGCTCAGTTCGGTACCCAGGCCCGGGCCCGGCGGCAGCGGAAAGTGGCCGTCGGCGGTCACCAGGTTGAACGTCAAGGCGTCGGCAAACCAGGTGAGATAAAAGGCCCGCACGCTTTCCATCAGAAACAGGTTGTACACGCTCGCCGAGAAGTGAGCCGCCACCAGGTTGCTCACCGGCCCGCCCGGGTTGTGCGGGGCGACGGGGAGTTGATGGCTCTCGGCCAGGGCCGCGATCTTGCGGGCTTCGGTCAATCCGCCGGCCCAGTCGATGTCGAACATGACGATGTCGGCGGCGCGCTCTTCGATGACCGGGCGGTAGCCCCAGCGGGTCATCAACCGTTCGCTGGTCACCAGCGGCGTGCGCGTCGACTCGCGCAGTTGGCGCGTGGCGGCTGGATCGTCCGGCGGCATCAGCTCCTCGAGCCACATCGGCCGAAACGGCTCGACGGCCCGGGCGATGCGGATGGCGCTGGGCAGATTCCACTGGCAGTGCCCCTCGAGGGCGATTTCCATCTCGTCCCCCACTTCGTCGCGAATGGCGCGGAACTTCGACGCGCCGTATTCCAGTTCCGCCGGGCTGATGTTCTGCCCCAGCGTGCGGCGGGCCAGATCGTCGAATGGCCAGATCTTCATCGCGCGAATGCCCGAGGCAAGCAGCTCGCGCGCCAGCCGAGGGGGGTCGTCGTGAAACAGCTCGTGGTCGGTGTAGGGGCCGCAACTGGCGCAGGTGTTGTAGACGGGAATCCGATCGCGGCAGGCCCCGCCCAACAGCTCGTACACGGGCCGGCCGGTGAGCTTGCCGAACAGGTCCCACAGCGCGATATCGATGGCGCTGATGGCCCGCATCTCGGCGCCGCCATAGTTGCCGTAGTGCACGACCTTGAACATGTGGTGCCAGAGCAGCTCGATCCGCGTGGGGTCCTGCCCGAGCAGGATCTTGGCCAGCGTGCCGTGAATCATGCGGGCCACGGCGTCGGGCGATTGAAACGTCTCGCCCAGGCCCACCAGCCCGGCGTCGGTGTGCAGGCGAACCCAAACGAGCAACGGCCGCTCGGGGTCGAGGATCGTCTCGATCGCCGTGATCTTCACCCGTTCCATACGGCCTTCACTTCGGGATTGACCAGTTCAGCCGCGGGCCAGCGGCCGGCGAGGACATTGAGAATGTTCCGCGCGGCGCCGTCGGCCATGTCGGTGACGGCTTGCGCATCCAGCGCCGAGACGTGGGGCGTGACGATCACGTTGTCCAGGGCCAACAGCGGATGGTCCGGCGGCGGCGGCTCGGTCACGAGCACGTCGAGCCCGGCCCCGGCCAGGTGGCCGCTGGTCAAGGCCGCGAGCAGATCGTGTTCGTTCACCAGCCCGCCCCGCGCGGTGTTGATCAACACGCTGCCGCGCTTCATGCGAGCGAGCGTGCGGGCGCTGATCAGCTCCTGCGTCTCGGGCGTCATGGGCGTGTGCAGCGTGACGAAGTCGGCTTGCGCCAAGAGCGTATCGAGGTCGACCAGCTCGACGCCGTGTTCTCTGGCAAACTCGCCGTCGGGAAACTTCTCATAGGCCACCAGCCGCATGCCGAACGCGGCCGCGCGGACCGCCACGCTGCGCCCGATCCGTCCCAGCCCGACGATGCCCAGCGTCTTGCCGCGCAAAGGAATCGAGATCGTGCGGCGGCGCCAGTTTCCCTGCCGGGTATCGACCGCGCAGGAAACAACGGTTCGGGCCACGGCCAGCAAGCAGCGCCATGGCGTGCTCGGCCACGGCCTGATGATTGCCCTCGGGCGTGATCGTCAGTGCCACGCCGCGGCGGGTCGCGGCGTCGACGTCGACCCGATCGTAACCGACGCCGTTGCGCGAAATGATGCGCAGCGCCGGCAGACCGGCCAGCACCCGGTCCGTGTACGGCTCGCTGCCGGCGATGATTGCCACGAAGCCCTGCGCGGCTTCCAAGACGTCTTCTTCGGTGAGCAGCACGCTCTTGGCCGGAAAGCGCACGTCGTAGCCAGCGGCTTGCAGCAGGTCGCGATGCGCGCCGGCGCTTGCGCAAGACTTCGGTCGTAATCAACACGCTGGGCATTTTGGATCCTTGACAATCGAGGGCATGGAAGGGAATCGAACTGTTTTCAGAAGGAGGGAAGCCGGAGGAGCACTATTTCGTCTCCCGCAGGTGCTCGCGCACGCGCTGGGCCGATTGGGTGGCCGCGCGCACCAACAGGGCGTAGTCCGCGGCCATGGCCAGCCAGGCGACCCCCTTGTCGGCCCACTCGATGAGCACCTCGGGCTCGGCGCCCACGGCGATGCCCATGGGAACCTTGGCCGCGCGGGCCTTGGCGATGATCGAGTCGATCGTGCGAATCACGTCGGGGTGGCGCGGCTGGCCGGTAAAGCCCAGCGAAGCGGCCAGATCGTTGGGCCCCACGACGATCGACGTCAGCCCCGGCACGGCCAGGATTTGTTCGATGTTTTCCACGGCCTCGCGCTGTTCGATCTGCACGATCGTGATCACGGCCTGGTTGGCCGCCTGGCAAAACTCCGGTCCGCCGCGGGCCCCGAAGCCCGACGGACGCCGCGGGCCGAAGCCCCGAATTCCCTCGGGCGGATACCGGCAAGCGGCCACGGCCTGCCGCACGTCGTCGGCCGTTTTCACCAGCGGCACGATCACGCCGGCTGCGCCCACGTCGAGCACCGGCTTGATCAACACCGGATCGTTGGCGGCCACGCGCACCAGGGGCGTCGTCTGACTTCCCTTGGTGGCCATCAGGTGCCCCTGCACGCGCTCGACGGAGATCGGATTGTGCTCCGTGTCGATCCAGACGAAATCCAACACGCCCGAGAGGGCCTCGGTCACGGTCGGATCGATGAACGTGACGCAGGTGCCCAGCAGCGTTTTGCCGGCAGCCAACTTGTCGCGAAAGTATCGTGCGTTTTCCACTGGGCGTAAGTCCTCATGGATTCAAGTTCGGGTTGATACGGCCACGTTGTAGCCGGCACTACGGTACAAAACGCCGTCGCCGCTGGCTCCGGGCTAAACGTTCGATACCAATTGTTTTCCGTTGACGTCCACGACCGCTAAATCCTGACGGGTCCGTCGATCAATTCGCCGACGACTCTCGCTCCGGTGACCGGCGCGTCGGTGAGCGTTTCGTCGCGGCCGTGGTGGCGGAAGGTGAGCCGGTTGTGGTCCAGGCCCAGTTGATGCAACAGCGTGGCGAACAGGTCGGTCACGTGGACCTTCTGTTCCACGGCCCGGTAGCCCACCTCGTCGGTCGCACCGTGGGCGTAGCCGCGCTTGAACCCGCCGCCGGTCAACAGCAGGCTGAAGCCGTTGCGGTTGTGATCGCGTCCCTTGCCGTTTTGCGACACGGGCAAGCGGCCGAACTCGCCGGTCCACAGCACGATGGTGGTATCGAGCAGCCCCCGGGCTTTCAGGTCGCGGATCAAGGCGGCGGATGGCAGGTCGGTTTTGCCGGCGATGCCTTCGATCTCGGTCTTGACGTTGCCGTGGCTGTCCCACGGATTGCCGGCCGCGGGAAACACCTGCACGAACCGCACGCCGCTTTCGACCAGCCGCCGGGCCATCAACAGCCGCGAGCCGTAGCCGGCCGTGGTCGGGTTGTCCAGCCCGTACGACGCTGCGCGTGGCGGCCGACTCGCGCGACAAGTCGAGCACGTCGCCGGCGGCCAACTGCATCCGCGCGGCCAGCTCGTAATTGCGAATGCGGGCTTCCAGGGCCGACTCGCGCGGATAGTCTCGCCGGTGCCGTTCATTCATCCGGGCCAAAAATTCCAAGTCGTCGCGCTGCGCCCCGTCGGGCAGCGGCGCGGTGGGCTGCAGGTTCAACACCGGTGTCCCCTGCGAGCTGAACTCCGTGCCCCGATACATGGCCGGCAGCCAGCCGTTTTGCCACAGCGTGGAGCCGGTGCCGGGGTAACCCTCGGGATCGCGGAGGACGATGTAGCTGGGCAGGTTTTGATTCTCGGTGCCCAGGGCATAGCTGACCCAGGAGCCGACCGTCGGCCGGCCGGGGAACAACTTGCCGCTGGTGATCATCACCAGGCTTTCGGTGTGATTGTTGTGGCCGGTGTGCATCGAGCGGACCAGGCACAAATCGTCGGCCACGCTGGAGAGGTGCGGCAGGGCTTCGGAAATCTCCATGCCGCACTCGCCGCGCGGCTCGAACTTGAAAGGGCAGGGGAGCAGTTTGTTCGCCTCGCTGCCGGGCTGAAACATCTCGACCTTGTCGCGGTACACCTGGCCGGCCCGGTTGTTCAACTCGGGCTTGGGATCGAACAGCTCCATCTGGCTCGGCCCGCCGTTTTGCATGAGCATGATCACGGATTTGGCGCGGGGCTCGAAATGGGGCGGGCGGACCCGCAGATCGTAGCCGCTGCGCTCGGTCGACTCGGCGGCCAGCAGACCCTCGGCCTCGAGGATGCCCCCCAGCGCCAGCGCGCCGAAGCCCAGCCCGGTCGTGCGCAGCATGTCGCGCCGCGAGAGCATCGGGGTGACCGATTGGCGTGCGGAGTTCCTCATGGCTCGCGCCTCCCTAGGGGATGTATAAGAATTCGTTGGTGTTGAAGAGCATCTGGCACAAGTGCACGAGCGCCTGGTGCGCGGCCTTGTCCGGCGCCGTCGGCGTTTGTCCGTAGCGGGCGGTCTGCCGCTGGAGGAGCTCGCCGGCCCAGCCCCGCTCCTCGTCGGCAGGGTCGCCGCGCCAGCGCGATTTCAAATGCCCGGGCGATGCGCTCCGGCATATCGGCGGCTTCGCGTTCGACGCGGCCGGCAAAAGCGTCGGCCTGGGCCAAGACGAAGTCGTCGTTCAGCAGCGTCAGCGACTGCGACACGACGGCCGACGCCGTGCGCCGCGTGCAATTGCTGGTCAGCTCGGGCTGATCGAAGGCTTCCAACAGCGAAAGGTTGTAGCGGCCGCCGCCCCAACAGGTACAGGCTGCGGCGATTCACGAATCGCGGCGGATTCGATTTCGTTTCCACGACGACCGTGCCGTCGGGCTTCCCCTCGAGCAGCGTGGGCGGTCCGCCGACGGTGTCCTCCAGCTTGCCGCTGGCCGAGAGGATCGCGTCGCGCAGGGCCTCGGATTCGAGCTGCCGCGGCCGCATCCGCCACAGCAGCTCGTTGGCCGGATCGACCAGCTCGGCATGGGCCAGCGAGCCCTCGGCCGAATCGTTCGCGGCCGCTTGGGCTTCGCGGTGCGAAGCCTGGCGATAGACGCTCGAGATCATGATCAACTTGACCAGCGGCTTGACCTGCCAGCCGCCGGATTGAAACTCGACGGCCAGCCAATCGAGCAGCTCGGGATGCGTGGGCCGGGCGCCGGAATGGCCCAGGTTTTCGCTGGTGGCGACGATGCCCTGGCCAAACAGGTACTGCCAGACGCGATTCACGTAGACCCGGGACACGAGTCCGGCGGCCGCACCGTCGGGCTGGGTCAGCCAACGGGCAAACGCCAGGCGGCGGCCGCTGGTGTGCGAATTGGGCGGTTCGTCGCCGACGCAGGCTCGGGCGGGGGACTCGCACAGCACGCGCAAAAAGCCGGCCGGCACTTCGGCCCCCGGCCGGTCGAGATTTCCCCGCCGCAACAGGTACGTGGCCGGCGGCGGTCCGACGTCGTACACCGCTTGAATCGTGCCCCAACTGCGCCGCCGGCCGTTGAGCGCCGGCGATTTCGGCGTCGAGCGCGTCGACGCCGGACTTGTCTTCCGGCGAAAGGGCCGCGGCGGTTTCCTGGGGCGAAACCTTGAGCGTCTCGGCGAACTTGCCGGCCAGATATTTTTGCACTTCGTTGCGCTTGTCGGCCGGCGTTTGTATGGCGGCCTTGGTGTCGGCGCGAATCGCTTCGGGGAGGGTGGCCAGCTTCTCATCGAACAAGCGATCTTCGTACGGCTTGCGCAGGGCGGCCAGCCGGGCGTTGCGCTCGGCGACCTGTTTGTCGAGCTCGGCGTTATGGGCCTCGGCCTTGGTCTTCTCGGCCTGGGAAATATCGGGCAGCTCGCGCTGGGCCGGCTGCAGCCACGTCTGGGGATTGAAGGCCGGCGAGAAAATGGCCAGCAGCCGGTAGTAGTCCTCTTGCGGAATCGGATCGAACTTGTGGCTGTGGCAGCGGGCGCAGTTGACGGTCAGCCCCAGCAGGTTGCTGGCGACGACTTCCATCGTGTGCTCGAGCACGGCCTCGCGGATGTCGGCCGTGTTGAGCTCGTTTTGCAGCGTTTCGTCGGCGGCGGTTCGGAGCATGCCGGTGGCGATGAGCAATTGCTGCATCTGCTCGGTGAGGACTTCGGCCGATTGCCAATCGATCAGCTCGTCGCCGGCGAGTTGCTCGACGAGGAACCGGTCGAACGGTTTGTCTTCGTTAAAGGCGCGTACCACGTAATCGCGATACAGCCACTTGCCGGTGGAAACCTTGGTGATCGCCGCGTCGGTGTCGTCGCCGATCGTGTCGACGTAGCCGGCCGCGTCGAGCCAGTGGCGGCCCCACCGCTCGCCGAAGTGGGGCGAAGCCAGCAGGCGATCGACCATCCGCTCGTAAGCTCCCGCTGCCGCGTCGTGGACGTACGTCTCGACCTCGTCGGGCGAGGGCGGCAGTCCCACCAGATCGTAGGACGCCCGGCGAATGAGCGTGGCGCGGTCGGCCTCGGGCGACAGGCTGAGCGATTTCTCTTCCAGCCGCGCGAGGACGAAGGCGTCGATCGGCGTACGCACGCGGCTGATGTCGCCCACGTCGGGCACCGCCGCGCGGCGCGGCTTTTGAAACGACCAGAACTGGCGGTCTTCGTCGGTCACCGCCGGCGGCGCTGCCGCGTCGGGCGGCGGTTCGTCGGCTTGCAGGGCCGGAGCGCCGGCGTCGAGCCAGCGGCGCAGCAGCTCGATCTTGGCGTCGGAGAGGGGCAATTCGTTCTCCGGCGGCATCGAGCGATCGGCGATGCGCTCGTAGAGCATGCTCTTGTCGGCCGAGCCGGCGGTGATCACCGGGCCGTTGTCGCCGCCGCGCTTCATCATGCCGACCGTGCGCAGATCGAGGCCCGCCTTGCGCGCCTCCAGCCCGTGACACTTGAAACAGTGGGCCGTGAGGATCGGCAGGATGTCGTTTTCGAACACGACGGCCGCGTCGTCGGCCCGGGCCGATAGCGCCGCGATCAAGGGCGCGCAGATCGCCAGCACCGCAGTTCGGCAGAAACGCTTTTTCGCCAGCGGCTTGCATGCTCCGCCTCGCCAGGCCAAACGCCTAGGGTTCGTTACGTTCGCGGGTTGGCACGTGCCGGTCGTAATGCTCGGCGACGTGGCGGTGGGTGTTTTCCAGTTGCCGTCTGAGGAGCTTGACGGCCAGCTTTTCGTCGCGGGCCTGCATCGCTTGGAGCACGCGCCGGTGAGCCATCGCGGTGTGCCGCGAGTACTTCGCGTCGTCGTGGTCCATCTGCAACAGCAACAGCCGGATCTGGCCCCGCAGTGCCAGCCAACTGTCGAGCAGGCGGCGATTGCCGGCCGTGCGAACCAGCAGCTCGTGAAACTTCAAATCCAGCTCGCCGGCTTCGCCCACGGCGGTGGCCCGGCCGGTGCGGCGGATGTTTTCGCCCAGGGCGGCCAACTGCTCGTCGGTGGCCTGGCGAATGGCCAGGCGGACGGCCAGCCGCTCCAAGGCGAGCCGCAGTTGGCTGATTTCGTCGACGTCGGCGCGGGTCAACAGCGTGACCACCGCCCCGCGCTGATCGCGGTGCACGAGCCCTTCTTGCAGCAGCACGGCCAAAGCATCGCGGACCGGCGCCCGGCTGACCCCCAGCTTGCTGGCGAATTGGGCTTCGGGAATCCGCTGGCCGGGTTGCAGCGCGCGGTCGAAAATCGCGGTGCGGAGCGATTCGGCGACGCTGTCGGTGAGCGTCAACTTCGTGGCGGGCTTAAGTTCCGGGGTGTCGAGACCGGCCATCGGGCAATTCCAGGTATCGAGGTTCCAGGTGTTGCGGCAGGGGATCAACGAATCGGCTCGGGCGGATGGTCGACGGTCGACCGTGCACCGATCGTAGCCGATTGTTCGGTGGAATGTCAAATCGCAGCCGCCGCGAGAACACACAAATCCATCCGCCGCTACTGCGGCCAATACAAGCGCAGCGCGGTGCCGCCCATCACGTGCGCGCGGTCCGTGCTACTCCATTCGGGCAGTACGTCGTCGAGGATCGCCAGGCTGCGGGCGTATCCGCAGGCCACGAGCACGTGCGGAAAATCGCTCCCCCACAGCAATCGCTGGGGGCCAAAGTGCTCGTAGGCGGCACGCACCAGCGGCCGGCAATCCGCATAGGGAAACCGCTCGCGCGAAAAGTGGTGGAAGCCGCTGAGCTTCAAAGAGACGCGCGGGTGCCGCGCCAATTCCAGCAGCGCACGAAACAGGGCGTCTCCCGCGCCGCGCGACGGGTCGGGGTGTCCCAGGTGATCGATGACGATCGGCACGCTCGAATATCGTTCGGCCAGGCGATCGATCGCCGGCACGTGCTCCGGGCTGGCCAGCAAGCTGATCACCACGCCCAGCCGCTCGGCCGCCTCCCACAGCGGGTAGGTCGCCGGATCGCCGAACACGCGGGCCTCGGCCTCGAGGCGCGGCCGCAATCGCAGTCCACGGCAGCCCTCATGCACCCAATGCTCGAGCCGCGCGGCGGCCTCCTCGACGCGCGGATCGACGACGCACACGGCCGCCAGCCGATCCGGTTCGGCGCGCACGCACTCGGCGACGTACGCGTTGTCCTCGCCGCGAAATACCGGCTGCACCAGCACCGCCCGATCGACCTTGTGCTCGGTCATCGTGCGGCGGGCCGATTCGATCGGCACGTCGGTCTCGGGCGGCACCATGGTCTGCACGGTGGGTATGTCGCGCTCGGCGGCGCGCCACACGTGCAGATGCGAGTCGACCACCGTCATCGGACGCCTCAGACCGTCATGAACACGATCGCGCTGATGCCGATAAAGAAGATGCCGCAGAGGATCGTGCCCAGTTGCATCACCAGCGGCGATTGCAGCTCGCGGGGGAGCAGCGTGCGATTGACGTACACCGCGTGCAGCGCCGACCAACCCAACGCGATGTTCATCAGCACGGCGGCGATCTTGGCGATTTGCAGCGGATCGAACAGCGTCAGCGCCACCAGCCCCCACACGCCGTAGACCGTGAGAATGCCATAGTAGATCCAGCGGACCTGGTCGCCGGACATCCGCCGAGCGCGGCGGTTGGTGGTCCAAATGATGTCGGTCCAGCGGCGCGAGATCTGGTCGCCCGCGAGGATCTGGCCCGGGGCGAGCACCAGGAATCCGCAAAACAGGGTCAGCCCCCACAGGAGCTGGCCATACTGCGGATAGCGGTCGGCCATGCCTTCGGCGGTCATGGCGGCCACGCGGTCGCCGGTCACCGGAGCGTGGCGGATGAACTCCAGCGAGAGCATGCAGGGCAGCGCCATGCCGATCATCGAGCACAGCATCCACACCGCGATCTGGTCGCGCCGGACGTGGCGAATCCAGCCGTGCCAGCGCGGGCGATTGGCCGCGTCCAGCGGGAACACTTCGCCCACGTGCGAGAGCTGAATGTTGCGGGCACCCACGGCGCTGGGGATCGTGCCGACCCGCGAGCCCATGCCCCAGCCGGCGTCGCGGGCGAAATTGGAAAACAGCGTGTTGGTCAAACCGCCGGCGCCGGCAATGGCGGCAAACGCCGCCACCATGGCCCAATCCAAGGGAGGCAGTCCGCCGTGCTGTCGAAAGTAGCCCACCAGCCTGACCAATTGCAGGCCTTGATGCTCGAGCAGCTCTTGAAAACGCCCGCGAAACGGCTCGGGGACGTCCGCCAGTTGCGGGAAGGCCTGCGGTTGGCCGTCCGGTTGCGAGATGGTAAACCGCTCGGGATGCCAGGTGCGCGATTCGTCGATCCGGCCGACCACCGAAATCTGCCGTCCGTCCTGCTCGTCTTCGATCGTAAAGCGATGCGGCTGGGCCAGCGCGACGGCCTCGGCGGTGAGCGCTTCGAATCGTCCACGCAAGCCGTCCGGCACGGCGTCGAGGCCGGCGAACGTGTCGACCCGCGGCACGTCGACGCTCTCGACGACGTAAGCGGTTACCAGCGGGGCGTCGCGCTCGATGGTTCCCTTGATCGACAGGACGCGCGGACCGTCGTGCCGCGTGAGGGTGAAGTGGCGACCGACGACGATCGTCTCGGCCCGCAGGGGGACGGTGCCGACGCGAAAGAACCCGCTGAAGACTTCCCAGGCGTTGGACGCCGAAACCATGAACACGGCGAAGAACACCAGGTAGCCCAGCACCAGCACCAGCTTGATGGCCATCACCCGTTCGAGCATCTTGTAGATCGTGCCGCCGAAGATCAACGGCACGAAGGCGAGCAAAAAGATCGACGTAGCCCAGCATTTTCACGAGTTGCCACTCGGGCACGGCCAGCCCCACGATCGACACCGAGCCCGGGCCCGGCAAGTGCCCCAACATGGCGGCCGCCAGCGGCACGGCGGCGTTCGAGGCGTTGAACGGCCAGATGGCCGCCAGGTCGAGCACGGCGTACCAGATCATCCAGAACTTCGGCCCGGGCCAGGTTCGCAGATAGCCGACGATGATCGACTCGCCGCAGTAGACGGCGTAGCGCATCATTTCCAGGTTGCAAAAGACCTGGGCCAGGATGCTCAAGCCGGCCACCCACAGCAGCGTGCCGCCGTACTGCGCGCTGACGGCCGGACCGAACAGCCACTCGCCCGAGCCGACGCTCGCTCCGGCCAACAGCACGCCGGGCCCCACCAGCCGCAGCCAGGTTTGCCAACCCCGCGGCGGCGAGGGGGGCATCTGGCCGACGGTCCACGGGGGCAACAAGCCGGCGGGCACGCGCTGGTCGCTCGCCGCTGCCGAAGGTGGCACGGAATCAGAGGGTGAATGAGACGACTCGCTGGACATACCTACCCCGCCTGGAATCGAATGCGCATCGGCGCCGCACGACGGGGCGGCAAGCGACAATGATTAAACCGTCACGGGGCCGACCGCTTTGTTGAGCGCCGGCATCAATTCGCGGGCAAACAGCCGCATGCTGTTCAACCAGCTCGCTTTGTCGTCCCAGTCATAACTCATCAGGACCAGCGTGCCGAACGTGCCGGTCTCTTCGATGAGCTCGAGCAGCCGCCGCAAGACCTCGTCGACGTCGCCGGCGATGATCTGTTCCTGCATCAGGTAGTCGAGATTGCAATCGGCGTCGCTCATGTCCGGGTCTCGCTTGTAGATGCGGCGTCCGAGCCCCTTGTCGAACAGCCGGCCGATGTACTCGTAGTTGGTGCCCAGCGAGTTGTGTCGGGCCCGATCGACGGCCTCCTTGGTCGTGTCGGCCAGGAAGATGGAGCGGGCCACGTGCCAGTCGGATCGCTTCGGCTGGCGGCCGGCCGCCAGCGCGGCGGTCTCGTAGGTGGCCCAGGTGTCGGCCACGACGTTGCCGGGAATGAGGCAGTGCGAAAAGGGCTGGTGCCCGCGGCGGGCGGCCGTCTTCATGCTGGGCGAATTGCGGCTCATGCCCGGCACGGCGATCGGCGGCAGCGGCTTTTGCAGCGGCTTGGGGATGAAGCCGATGCCGGTTTCGACGTCGACGGTCTTTTCCAGCTTGATTTGCCAGTATTTGCCGTTGATTTCATAAGGGGGATCGTGGGTCCACAGGTACAAGATCATTTCGATCGCTTCGTCGACCATCTCGGCCGCGTTTTTCGGCTCGCAGCCGTACAACTCCTGGTCGGCGGTAACGCTGCCGGCGCCGAAGCAGAGGTTCAACCGCCCCTTGGACAGATGGTCCAGCATCGCCAGGCGGCAGGCCACGTGGGCCGGGTGATGCTGCTGCAGGCAGACCGGCGCGGGGCCCAGCCGGATGCGGCGCGTCTCGCCCAGCGCCCGGCCGATGAAGATCTCGGGCATCACGATGTTCTCGTATTTCATCGTGTGATGCTCGCCGATCCAGAACTCGTCGAAGCCCAGCTCCTCGGCCTCGACGACGAGCTCCAGATCTTCGTCGTAGCACTGTGCGAGGGGCTTTTCGGGCGGATGGAAGGGCATGATGAACATGCCATAACGGATCGGCAGCGCAGCGGAGGTCATGCGCTTCTCCTTGCAATTCGTTGGGACCTGGTTCGCCTGCAATCCGGTCGACGGTCGACCACCGACGAAACCTAATGGACACCCCGGGCAATGTCAAATATTTAAGAGCGAGAAGCTTGGCGCCGGGCGGCGTCGCCTGTGGCGCGCGGCAGCAGCAGGCACGCCACGTATCCGGTCAAGAGGTTGACTACCAGCGCGACGGGGCCGATCCATTGAAAGCTGATCGGATCTTCGGCAGTCATCCACGTGTCGCCGCTCACCGGGTCGGTCTTCGTGATCAGCTCCACGCCGAACACCGCGGGGTCGACGCCCAACTGCGCGTACCCCAGATAAACCAGCGGTCCGGAAAACGCCAGGGCAGCGGCCGTCGCGGTGCCGCAGATGGCCCCGATCCACACGCCCAGCGGCCGGGCCCGTTTTACAAAGATGGCGAACACGAACAAGGCGAAGATGGGCGTGGTCAATAGGTTCGCGGTCTTGTTCGTAACGACCGTAATGTTGCCTTCGATGTATTTCACCAGCGAGCTGCCGGCCACGACCACCAGGCCGACGCCGAACGCCAGTAGCCGCGCCACGCCGACGTGCCCCCGTTCGCTGGTCGGTTTCATGCCGAAACGGTCGAGAAAATCGGTCATCACGACCGCCGTGATCGAGTTGACGCCCGAGTCGATGCTCGACATGGCCGCCGCGAACATGGCCGCCACGACCAGGCCCGAGATACCCACCGGCAACTGGTCGGCGATGAACAGGGGAAACAGTTGATCGGCGCCCTGGTTGACGCTGAGGCCGGTCGTGAGTTGGGCCGGGTGCGCCAGGTAATAGCCCAGCAGGGCGAAGCCGACCAGATAGAGCGTCAGGCTCACGGTCGCGCCCACGATCAACTGCGTGGCAAAGGCCCAGCGGGCTGCGTGCGCGTCGCGGGTGGCCATGAACCGCTGCACCGACGTCTGATCGCCGCCGGCGGTGGCCGTGTACCAGACGAACATGGAGAGGATCGTGCCCACCACGGTGACCCGGGTCTTGGGGTCGGTGCTGAAGACCGGCTGCGTGTCCCAGGTGGGCTGCCAGGCGGTGGGAAACCAGCCGAATCCGCCGAAGTCCCAGGTGATGGTGGCAATGACCAACAGCGCCCCGCCAAACAGCAGGATCGTCTGCATGAAGTCGGTAATCACGACGGCGCGGAATCCGCCCAGCGTCGTATACACCAGCGCCACGCCGCCGGTGACGGCCACGATCAGCGGCACCCAGCTTGCGTCGACGTGCATCATGTTCGCCAGCGCCGCGCCGGCCAGATACACCAACAGCGTCATCCACACCAGCCGCAGCGCGAGAAACATCGAGGCGCCCAACAGGCGGATACTCAAACCGAGCCGCTGTTCGAGCAGCTCGTAGGCGCTGTTGGCCCGATGCCGCATGTAGACCGGAATCAACCAGACCGCCACCACGGCAAACACCAGCGGCATCGCCAACAGCCCCAGCAGATGGACCGGGCCTTTGCCCGCCGCCTCGCCCGGCATCGACAGATACGAGATCGTGCTCAACAGCGTCGCGAACAACGAGATGCCGACCAGCAGCGGGTTCATGTTGCCGCTGCCGATGAAGTACTCCTCGGTGGACCGCTGGCGACGGCTGAAATAAACGCCCAGCGCGATGGTCGACAGGGCGTACAGGACGATGATCGCCCAGTCGAGCGGCTGCAATCCGGCCGGGCGTACCGCGGCCTGCTCGGCGCCGGCGGTCGTTTCGCCGGCCACCGCGTCGCCGGCGACCACCGCCAGCCACGCGGCGGCAAGCGGGATTCGATTGATCGGCGGAACAGTGCAGCGGAGTCTCATAACGGCCAAAAGTCGTGTGAGGAACGCGCGCGCGGCCCGCGGGGCACGGGTCACTGTTTCAACTGATCCAACGCCTGCTGCACGATGTCGATGCCCACCCGATCACTCCAGGCGGCCAACAACCGCCGCGTGATCGGACCCACGTTGCCGTCGCCAACGGTGAGCCCGTTGAACTTCGTGGCCGGCATGATGCAGTAGGGGGTGCTGGTGAAGAAGATTTCGTCGGCGGTGTACAGGTCGTAAGGCTGCAAGCGTGTTTCGCAGGTGGGGATGCCCAGTTCGGCGGCCAGCTCGAGCACGGTTTCGCGGCTGAGGCCGGCCAGGCAATTCGACGGGTCGGGGGTTTTCAGTTGCCCGTCGGAAACCAGAAACACGTTGCCTCCCTTGTTCTCGGCCACGTTGCCGTGGACGTCGAGCAGGATGCCCTGGGCCTGGGCATCGACCAGCTTGACCTCCATTTCGGCCAGCGTGTAGGCCAGGCGGCTGCGGTTTTTGATCCGCGCGTCGAGCGACTGCGAAGGAATGATGCGGCTCATCGACGTCACGGCGTGGCAGCCTTGCCGGTAGAACGCCGCCCAGCCGCGCAGGTCCATCGGCAGCGTATAGATCATCACCGTGGCCGGCCCGTGCTGCACGGTGGGATCGGGCCCGGTGACGCTGATGCCCCGCGAAATGTTGTGCACCAGCCAGCAGTCTTCGTGGGGGGCGCAGCAGGGGAGATTCGCCTCGAGCACTTGTTGCGAAATCCGCACCATTTCTTCCGCGTTGCAGCCCGGATCGATCCGCGTCACCTTCAGCGACTTGTACAGCCGGTGGACGTGCCCTGCCAACTTGAACGGCCGGTGCCCAAACGTCCGCGTCGATTCGGTGGCCGTGTCGCCCAACAGGACGGCGCTATCGAAGACCGAGATCTTGGCCTCCGCTTCCGCCACCATTTGTCCGGAAATATAGACTTGCCGTGACGCCATCTCAGACCTCGTCGTGTGGGCCGCCTCGCACGATGCCCGAAACCGCGCCCTGACTGCCTCCCGACGGCGGGGGCACTTCCGGGCGGGTTCGTGACTAGAAGCGGTTTCAAAACCGAGTTCTGGGTGCGACCGGACGCTTCCTTGCAGTTTTGAAACTGCTTCTAAAATCGCGCGACCTTGTTGACCGCGCTACCGTCCTACGGTGGATGATACCGAACGACAAGGCCCGGCGACATCGGGCCAGACCTGATTTCCCGCTTTCAGGCCCGCGCTCGTAAACGTGACGAACGTGCGTCGACCAACTACGCGAAAGGCACGACAAATTGCGCACCAGCAGAACCCTGGCCAGGCTGAGGGCCGGCAAACCCGTGCGGATCTGTTCGCTGGGACACTTCATTCCGGGCTATATCCGGCATGCGGCCCACGTCGGTTTCGACTGCATCTGGCTCGACCTGGAGCATCGCACGATGAGCGAGCGCGAAGTGCAGGCGCTGTTGGCCTATTTTCACCTGTTTGACATCGACTGCATGCTCCGGGCGCCCACCCGCGAAAAGACCCGCCTGTACCGCTATTTGGAAGACGGCGCGGCGGGGCTGATGATGCCGCTGGTCTCGACCGCCGAGGAGGCCCGGCGACTCGTCGACGCCGTGAAGTTTCCTCCGCTGGGCAATCGCGGGCTGGACGGGGCCGGCCTGGACGGCGACTTTTACGTCCACGGCAGCGAGGGTTATGCCGAGGCCGCCAATCGCGAGACGTTTCTGGTCGTGCAAATCGAAACGCCCGAGGCCGTGGACAACGTCGAAGAGATTGCCGCGGTGCCGGGCGTCGACGGATTGTTCGTCGGGCCCGGCGATCTCGGTTTGCGCTTGCAAATCGCCGAGACCGAGCTGACCTTGGACGCGGCCTTGCAACGCGTGGCCGCCGCCGCCGAGCGTCACGGCGTGGCCTGGGGCTGCCCCGCGTTCTCGCGCGATCACGTGCGGCAGCTCCGCGAGCAGGGGCGCAACTGATCGCCTACGGGGGTGATTTCGGGGCCTTTATGGAAATGCTCAAAAACCGCGCCGCCGACCTGGACGCCGTGTACGAGGAGTAAACACGCGTAGGCACCACGAATAAATTCGAACTCGAAGCGCCACCGAGGGGCGGACTGCGAATTTGCTCTGCGAGTTAGCCGTGCGACGAGGCCGGAGAGGCCACTGGCTGGCGCTTCGGGTTCGTGAGGAGAGACGGGCATGAACCTATCGGGCAAAACGGCCCTGGTGACCGGCGCCGGCCGCGGCATCGGCCGCGGATGCGCGCTCGAACTGGCGCGGGCCGGAGCCGACCTGGTCGTCAACGATCGGCCCGCGAGCGCCGACCTGGCGGCGACCGCCGCGGCGATTCGGGCCCTGGGCCGCCGCTGCGCGGTTGTCGAAGCCGACGCGTTCTCGCGCGCCGGTTGCGAAGCCCTGGTCGCCGACGCGCTGCGGGCTGTCGAGCGGATCGATATCCTGCTCAGCAACCCGGCATTCGGCGTTCGCCAGGATTTTCTCGACTACGATCCCGACGACTTCGAGCAAGTCATCCGCGCCACGCTCACCAGCGGGTTCTACGTCAGCCAGCACGTCGCGCGTCATCAGGTGGCCCGCGGCGGCGGCGGAAAGATCGTGTTCATCTCCAGCGTGCAGGCGGAAATGCCGCTGGCGCGCAGCGTGGCCTATGGTGCCGCCAAGGCGGGGCTCAATCACATGGCCCGGACAATGTCGGTCGAGTTGTCGCCGCATCGCATCAACGTCAACGTCATCGAGCCCGGCTGGACCGACACGCCCGGCGAACACGAGACGTTCGACGAAGCGGTCATCCGGTCCGAGGGGGCCAAGCTTCCTTGGGGACGGCTGGGCACGCCCGAGGACATCGGCCGGGCCGCGGCGTTTTTGGCCTCCGACGCGGCCGATTACATCACCGGCACCGTGTTGCCCGTGGATGGCGGCTTTCGTTTCAAGGACTGCCGCGCCGCCGACCTGATCCCCGCGCGAGTGACATATGGCCGGCCAGCCGCGCATCCCGAGCGTGAACTTCTCGGCGGATGCGCCGGGTCCGCATCTGCTGGTAACCGGCGGCGTACACGGCGACGAGTTCGAGCCCATGGCCGCGATTCGGCGGTTGATCGCACGTTTCCGTGCGGACGTTTCCGACGCCCGATTAAAAGCCGGACGGCTGACGCTGGTGCCGGTCGTGAACGAGGCCGCCTTTCTCCGCGGCACGCGCACCGCCGAGGACGAATTGGACCTCGGCGCGCGTGTGTCCGGGCGATCCGGCCGGCTCGGTGACCAGCGCACGGCGCATGCCTTGAGCCAGTTGATTCGCTCGGCCGACTTCTACGTCGACCTGCATTCCGGCGGCACGGCGTTTTCGGTGCTGCCGCTGACCGGCTACACGCTCCACTCGGACGCCCGGGTACTCGACCGCCAACGGCGGATGGCCCGGGCGTTCAACTTGCCGATCGTGTGGGGGACGTGCGGCACGCTGGAAGGCCGCTCGCTGTCGGTGGCGCGCGACGCGGGCGTGCCGGCCATTTATGCCGAGTATCGCGGTTCCGGCGGGTGCGATCCGGCGGGTGTGGCCGCCTACGTCGACGGCTGCCTGAACGTCATGGGGCTGCTGGAGATGATCGATCGCAGCGAGCCTGAATCGCTCCTGGAGTGCACCATCGAGGACCCGCGGCCTGATTCCGGCTACATGCAGGTCTGCAATCCCTCGCCGGTCGCGGGTTTCTTCGAGGCGGCTGTCACGCTGGGGCAACGGATCGAGAGCGGCACACTCCTGGGCACGGTCACCGACGCTGTGGCTACCGCCGTGCACGAAATCCGCTCCGAGCACGCCGGCATCGTACTCGTGTTGCGCACCTTCTCACGCGTGTTGGCGGGCGAAAGCGTTGGCGTGGTGTTGGAAGTGCCCCCCACTGCGGAATAGCGACCGTCGCGGCGCCTCCACGTCCGGGGCCGATCAGGGGGCCGCGACCAGCTTGTTCGGCCGCGACCAGACCACGCGGGCGACGAACACGGCCCCCTCGGCACCGCGGCGGCGAGCTTCGTCGTTCCAGATGCCTTCGGCCACGGTGACCCAGGATTCGTGGGCGTCGATGGCTGCGGCTCCGAAATTGCCCAGCGTCGCTCCCCGCTCGGGCACCAGCACGCGTTCCGAGTCACGAATCACTTGCAACTTTCCGGCGTCCACCTGCGCGATGAACAGCGGGGCCCGGTGGCGCATGACGTGATCGTTGTCGGCGCCGCGCCGCGTGTAGACGAGAAACAACCCGTCGCTGTGCGCGAGCCAATGTTGCTGGGTGTTGTAGCTGCCCAGCTCTTCGCCGTCGTCGAAAGTCCAGGGCTGGATGGGCTGGTAGTGGAGACCGTCGGAGCCATGCGTCACGTAGGCTTTGCGATCGTTGCGCAGCGTCAGAAAGTAGCCTCCACGGTTGTGAGCCAGCGAGGGCTCGACGAGCCCACGATCGACGTCCAGCGCGATTTCGTCGCCATGCCGCAGGTAACGGAGCCGCTGGCCGTCGAACGCGCACTCGACGACCGTGACGGCGTGCGGCACTTCGGCTGACTCGGAAAAGTAGAACGGCAGCAACAACGTTCCCTCGGGTTGAACGAGCCATTGGGCACACGCGCCTGCGCGCGAAATTGAACTTCGCGTCGGCCGGCATTTCCAACAGGTGCCACTTCGAGCACTCATCCGTACGCGGATCGTAAACGGCGTAGGCCGTCTGATGCGATCGGGATTGATCCTCCAGTTGCTTGCCCTGGTCGCTGTATCGCACCCGGGCACCGATGAGCAGCAGCTTTCCGGTCGGCTGGTGCCAGCCGGGCGTGACGTCGGCCACGGCCAGCGTGACGCCGTCGGGCTCGCTTTGCCAGGCGAGTTCGCTGCGCGGCACGGGCTCCGTCCAGGTGCGCCCCAGGTCGCTGGTGCGCATCAGGTACAGTCCCGAATAGTAGTCGCTCACGCGCAGATGCTTCTGCAGCGTCATCACTACCAGTGGCGACCGATCCGGCCCGCGGCCGGTCGTGGCCGCGGCGCGCGGATGGAACCAGAGCCACTTGCCGTCGTCGTGCTTTAGGACCGTTGCGAGCTTGACGTCGAAGTCGAGCCGGGCTGGCGGTTGCGATTCGTCCTGATTTGCCGGGTCAGCCGCTCGGACGACGACCGCCGGTGAAGCCAGACACAGGCACGCACAAAAGCAGGCAAGTTGATGGTAAGTCTTCATGAGAACCTCCCGAATTGCACGTGGGAATCAAGCCACGTCGGCCAGCTCGAACAGGCGCGTGGCGTTGCGATGGAAAATGTCTTCGACCTGGCTGTCGGAGAGCCGCAGCGACATGGCGGCGATTTTAAGCATCCGCAGCGATTCGTGCCCCACCAGGGCGAGCTCGGAGGTCGGCGTAGGGGACCTTCAGGTTCGTGTTGTCGGTGGAAATCCAGAAGAAGCTGTCCCCCAGTCCCACGCAGCGGCCGCGCAAATGCGACACCGGAAAGTCCGAGCCGTACAGCACGCGCGTATGCCCCAACGTGTGGACGATGGCCTCGACCGCTCCCGAGTCGGTCACGGCCGAGGTGTCGAACCAGACGTTCGCCAGGCCTCGCAATGACTCGATCCCGAGGATCGTATGGTGCGGATTAAACCCGCGGGCGGCGTGGGCCAGGATCAGCCGCATGTTGGGATAACGCTCACAGTAGCGGCGGATCGTGGCCTGGTTGGCCGGATCCGCCAATGCCCGCGGGCGGACGATGTGCAGCGTGATCGACAGCCCCTCGTCGTCGGCGACGGCGACTTGCGGTTCGGGCAGGAATTCTTCGATCAACGAATCGAACGTGGGCCGGCGCGGAGAAAACACGTGGTAGCACTTGAGCCCCACGAAGCCCGAGCGGCGGACGGTCTGGCGAATGAACTCGGGGTCCTGGCCGGGCGTGATCAGCATCTGTCCGCGCGAGCCCGGCCGGCGGAGGCACTCGCGATGCAAGAATTCGTTGGCCGCGTCGACGGCCACGCGTTCGTTTGGCAGCGGAAAGAAGAGTCCCTCGGTGCGACGCCCGGGCGTCAACCCTTCGATGGCGGCGTCGAACGCCTGCGCTTCCCGCCACCGGCGGCCCGGCCTTGACGAGAGCCGGCAAGGCGTCGGCCGGAAAATCTTCGGCGCGGTACCAGTGGGCGTGGCGCGTCGAAGATCACCGGCGGAACAAAACTTTCGAGCTCGCGGTCGAACAGTTCGCGGTCGGCGTCGGTGACGATCCAGTCGTTCATGGCGTGTCCCCCGCGTCGAGCCGCAGGCGTGCCCAGCGCAAACTCATGCAATCCGGCGCGCCCGCATACCAGGCCACCAGCAGTCGGCCGTCGGCCAGCGAACGAATCGCCGGGTGCCCGAAGCTCCACTTGCCCATGTCCTCCCAGTATTGCTTGAAATCGACGTTCTCACCCGTCTGCGAAAGCGCGGCCCGTTCGTCGTGCGTATAAATGACGCATCGATCGGAGGCCGGCCAGGTTGCGCCGCCATCGGCCGACGTCCACAAGGTCATCGTGGCCGGTCGCCCCCGGTCGACGACAAAGGCCACCAACCGATCGCCGGTGAGCTGTGCCGGCGCGGCGATCTGACCGGGAATCGGCGTGGCGAGAATCGGCGCGAGTACGATCGCCTCGCCCCGGATCGCGCCGTGCCGCAAGTGCACGTTCAGGTCGCGGTGCGCTCGCAGGTCGTGCGTCCAGAACATTGCAGTGAACTCGCCGGGCGCCGCCGCAGCAGAGAGCCGCTGGTCCCAGTAGTAGACGTCGTGCTCGGGATGCTGCGCCACCAAGAGGGGCGGCAAAAACGACTCGCCCCGATCGCGCGAGACGAGCAGCCACGCGGCGTGCCGCGCGGGGCGAGGATCGTCATACTCTTTGAAACTTTCAAAGGCCACCGCGATCGTGCCGTCGCTCCATCGCAGCACCGGGCCGGTTAGCGAGCAGCCGGCGAGAGTGCCGGTCGACAGCTCGCGCCAGCCGCTCCACGTCCGGCCGCCGTCGCTTGACGTGGCAAGCAACTGCTTCGATTTCAAGATTCCCTCGGTCACCGGATCGAACAGCGGGCGCCGGGATCGCTCCGGTCAAACCAGGTCGCAAACAGCAGCAGCCGCCCCGGCACGCTCTCGACTAGCTCGGCCACCGCCAGAGAGCCCGGAATGCCGCCGAGGTGGGTCTCGAACTCCGCCGGCAGCAGTTGCCATGTCCGGCCGCCGTCGGCGGAACGGCACAAGCGGATGGTGCTGGTCGGGGCGTTCTTGGCGGGGCCGTTTTGAAAGCCCGCCAGGATCGTGCCGTCACCCAGCGGGCACAGCGACGTGAAGCAAGCGATCCGCCGTTCGGGCGGTTGGTGGGGGGCGTTGAAAATGAAGCCTTGGTCTTCGATCGCGAACATGCGCTTTGATTGCCGGGTGTTGACCGCTTCACCCCTGGGCGAGCGGGAAGCGCGAGCACGACCAGCGACTGGGCCGCCCGCACGCGGACGTCGAGCACCGGATCGTCGAGCAGCCGGACGAGCTGCGGCTGATACTCGTCGGCAGCGGCTGTATCCGACGCATTCGGCCACGACGCGCGCACTGCCGGGATCGTCGCGAATCGAGGAGTTGTCCCAACTCCTCGCGACCCCGGCGTGCTGCCGCAGGCAGGCCAGCGCATTGACAGGTAGGCCCGGGCCACCGTGTCGTCCGATTCGGCGATCGAGGGCCGCCTCGAGTGGTTGCACGTCGGACTCGTCTCCCACGCGTGCCAGGGCGAAGGCGGCCAGCTTGCGCATCTCCTGATCGTCCGGACTTCAATTGTTTGCGCAAGTGGGCCAACGCCTCTGGTCGCCGGCTCGGGCCAGCGCGGCGGCGGCCATCATGCGGAGCCGCGGGTCTCTGCGACGGTGCGAACGCGCGCCCGCAGCTGGCTGCCGTCTCCGATCTCGCCGATTTTGAACAGGCTTTCGGCGGCGTGGGCCTCGGCCCGAGGACTCGTGTCGGCGAGAATCTCGAACAGGATCGGCAGGTGACTGCGCTCGCCGGCTCGAAAGAGCTCGCGCACCAGCCCGCAACGGTGCTGGTCGTCTTGTTCGGCGGGCAAGCGATCGCGCAATGCGGCGACCACTTCGTCGCCGGCGCCGGCCAGCGAGTCAGTGCTTCGGCGGCGTGCATCGACGGCCAGAACTCCTCGGAGCGGATCGCCGCGCGCAACGTATCCAGGCATGCGCTCGCGCAGCGTCGGCGTCGATGGGCACCGAGCGGCGCGCGGCCGGCAGTTCGACCTTGGCCAGGTAGATGCTCGTCTTCCCCTCGTGCGACGAATAGTAGCTGACCCAGAGCAAGCCGTCGTGCAGGACCAGCCCGGCGTAACTCGTGTCGCCCCCCGAGGGGAGCGCGAGAAACTCGGTCAACTTGCCGGCCGCCGGGTCGATCCAGGCCAGCGCCGTGCGCACGCGACCGTCGTACAACCGCACGGCCGCCACAAGTCGCCCGTCGGGCAACTGGATCATCTGCGGGCCGCCGATGCGAACGCCCAAGTCCTTCCACTCCCAATCCGTGTACGGTGGCTGGGAAATCCCCAGCAGCCCGCTGTTGGGCTGGCCGTCGCGCCGCAGCAGACAGTAGCAGGTGTCTCCGGCGAATACGAGCGACGTTTCGTTGGGGTAGCCGACGTCGTACAGACGCTCGACGAGGGTGTCGAATTTCTGGCCGTCGCGACTGGCGTACAGCCGCACGGATTGGTCCTCACCGCAGCCGTACCCGATGCCATATGCTCGGCCCTGGTGCCAGGTGACGCGCCACAGCCAGAAATCGGGGTCGCCGACCGCGTACGGCTCGCTCCACGCGCGGCCGTCTTTCGAGAACCAGGCCAGCGACTGGTGCGAATGTCGCGATTTATCGTGCAGAGCGCCGGCCCCCGACAGCATCAGCCGGCCGTCGGGCGTCACCGAGATTTTGGCGTCGCGCAGATCGGCGGTCGGCGAAGTCACCAGCGCGGCCGATTCCCACTTTTTCCCGTCCGGAGAAGTGATGACCCGCAATGCCCCGTCGGGCGAGACGTGCGCCGTGCCTTCGCGAAAGACGCAGAACCACCGATCGTGGAAGCGAACCAGGTCCGTAAACGCGTTGTGCGGCGCGTGGTCCCAGATCTTGCCCACCTCGACGAGCCGGGCCCGCTCTTCGCCATCAGCCAGCGCGGTACTGAGCAAAAGCGGTCCCAACAGCAGCCAGCGTCGCATCCGGTCACCTCAGAGGGTCAAGCGTCTAATCCTGGAACTGAAAGGCATACAGGTCGGCATCTTTGACTTCGAACAGCAAGCGCACGGGCCGGCCACTGGCGGCCGAAACGTCCGAGTGTCCTTTCCAGGTCACGATGCGGTCGAGGTCGTCGCCGTAGACTGCGTCGCAGTCGGCCAGCGCAGAAGCCGGGGAGCGCCTCGCCGGCGGCGTTCTCGATCTCGACGCGCACGGCGCCGGCGGCCGACGTCGAGGCGTTCAGCGAAAGTTGCCGGCCGGCAAACGACAGCGGCCTGGTCTGCAGCGTGCCGCCCAGCAAGGGAGCGGACAGCGAAACGAAGCCGTCCGTGCGGATCGTGTAACGCCGCAAGACGCCGCCGGTTTCTTGCAGCGTCCGTTCGGTGGCGTACAAGGACAACTCGGCCGGGGCGTCGTCGATGGCCGACCTGGTTTCCACCAATCCCCAATTCTGATACGTGTCGCCGTAAAACCAACTGTCGCGCGTCCGCAGTCCGGGCCGCAAGAACGACTCGGGCCAGACGGAGAAGTGCGTCCGGTCGCGGCTGGTGATCAGCATTCCGTCAGTCACGGCGGTCCCTTCGCGCGCCGATTGCCTGGCCCGAACCTGGCGATAGTCGTAGCGCGGCAGCCGCTTGGCCGATTCGGTCCAGCCGCGATCGATGTAGCGCGTGGGAAAACCGAGCAGGATGTGGGGCGCGCGGTAGTACGGCGCGATCTGGTTCGTGTACAGCTCGCTCACCCGGCCCGGGGGATACTTGGCGCCGACGGGATCTTTCACGTCGGCGGGCTGCTCGTCGCGGCGGCCGGGATGCACGTTGGCCGTGTAGCTGAGAAACTCGGGCTCCGTCCAATGCAGGAAGTCGCGGGACGTCGACGTGCGGATGTCGCGTCCGTCGCGGAAGTCGCGATGGTACTCGCGATACTCACCGCGCTGGGCGTCCCAGAAGGCGAGGTTCTGCGAGTCGAACGCCCCCTTGGTAATGATCGGCTCGGGATGCATGAGCGCCCAATGCAGGCCGTCGGCCGATTGGAAGGCGTACAGTCCGTGCTGGCCGCCCCCCACGCCCAGCGCTTTGTAGGGGGCGTCGGACGAGCAGTCGGGGTTCGTGTCGCGAAACGGGACGAAGGCGTGAGCGCCGACGCCGTCCCAGACGATGTTGTTCTGCTTCGATCCGTTCCAGTCGAACAGTCCCAGCTCGGGCTTGGTCCAGCGAATGCCGTCGGGACTTTCGGCGTAGCAGTACAGATCGCGCGTCGAGGGTCGGTCCTTCCCATCGAGATAGGAGTAATGGCTCCCGCGGTAGTACATCCGGTACTTGTCACCGTCCTGAAATACGGTGACGTAGTTGGTCCCGTTCCCTTCCCAGGCCTCGTCGGTCACGACCGCGACGTTTTGCGGAGTCGGATGATGCAAGCGCAACTCCGCGCCCCGCCGAGCCGCTCCACCAACCCGTCATCGACGAACAGCTCGCGCCGCGTGCCGATCTCGGCGACGCCGGCAGGCTCAGCGGCGAATGCCGGAATCCAAATACACGCCACCAGAACCGTGCACACGAGCCTGCTCATGAGGTCTCCTTCGCGATCCACGTCACGCGTTGCGTCGCCGGGCGTGCTGCGCGAGGGCGGGCCGAGACACGACGAGCGTGCTCAAAGAAAAACCGGCGACAAGGGGTAGGCGAACGTTGAAAGCAAATCCTACTTGCTCGCTGAGCGGGGGTCAAAGCGCCGCGTGTGCCGGATGTCGCGGTCCCCGCGCGGCGGTTGTACGCAGCCGGTCCAGTAGAAGCAGTTTCAAAACCGAGTTTGGGTGCCGGACGCGCTGGTTCTCGTTTAGTTGCAATCCGTGCTGCTTTGTTCGACACTGGCAGGGGCCCCAGGAGAGCCGTTGCATTGCTCGAACGCCAGGCACCCCGGCCGCAAGGAGATTCAGCATGTCGTTTGCAAGGTGGGATCCAGGATTGTCGCGCTGCCGCGTGGCCGGCGTGCGATACGCCATTGCCATGGCCCTGTTGCTGTCGCTCGCGTGGCAGCCGCCGTCGCTCGAGGCGGGCGACTGGCCGCAATTTCGCGGGCCTAATTGCACGGGCATCGCGGAGGATTCGGGTCCGCTGCCGGTGGAGTTCTCGGGCACGAAAAATGTCCGTTGGTCGGCCGACGTGGGGGACGGCATCGCCGGGGCCATCGTGGTCGACGGCCGAGTGTACGCGAGCGGCATGACCAAGGAAGACACGGTCAGCTTGTTCGCCTTCGATGCCCACAGCGGCGAAAAGCTCTGGCAGCGCGACTGGCCGACCGGCAAGCTGCCGGAAGTGCATCAGACCAACAGCCACGCCAGCTCGACGCCCGCCTGCGACGGCCGGCGCGTGTACTTGTACTTCAGTTCGCTGGGCATGCTCGCCGTCGATGCCAGGTCGGGCAAGGACGCCTGGCAACGAACGCTGCCGGTGCCGTTCTTCGTCTTCAAGTGGGGCGCCGGCATGTCGCCGGTCATCTATCGCGACCTGCTGTTGTTTTGCCAGGACGACGACTTGAACCCGGCCATGTACGCCTTTGATCTGGCCACGGGCGAGCTGCGCTGGAAAGACGACCGGATCGACATGGCCGTGAACTATTCGCACCCGGTGGTCAACACCGTCGACGGCCGCGACGAGATCGTGGTGGCCGGCACGGGCCTGCTGGTCGGTTACGACCCGCAAACGGGCAAGCGCCGCTGGTACGCCAAGACGCTGTTGCGAAACATCAAGACGACGCCGGTCTGCTCCGAGGGGATCATTTATATTTCCGTGCAAAGCGGCGGCATCGCCAATCAGTGGCTGGTTTCGATCGACCAGGCCGAGACCGGCAACCACGACGGCAAAATCGACAAGGCGGAAACGCAGGCCTTTGTCGGCGAGATGCCCATTCCGGCCGCCTTTTTTGAAAGGACGTTCGGCCGCGGCGACCAGAACCATGACGGCTTTCTGGAAGGGGCCGAGCTGGACGCCGCTTTCCTGCATCCGGACAACTACGCCGGCGCCCCGTTCACGTCGCTGGGCGAGCAGGCGGCCGACGAGTACATTCTGGCGGTCCGCGGCGGCGGCACGGGCGACGTGACCGACTCGCACGTCCTCTGGAAGCATCGGACCAAGTACACCGACCACATCGTTTCCCCCTTCATTTCCCAGGGCCGCATGCTGTTGATCAAAGGGGGGGGCATCAGCACGGTCTTCGACCTCCGCACGGGCGAGCCGCTGCGCAGGTCCGAAGCGGATCGCCAGCGCCAGCGAGTATTTTGCCTCGCCGGTATCCGGCGACGGAAAGATCTATGTCGCCGGCGAGAACGGCATGATCACGGTCCTGCGGAACGCGCCCGACTACGAGGTGCTGGCAATGAATGACATGGGGGGCAGCGTCGTCGCCACGCCGGCCATTGCGAATGGCGCGCTGTTTGTCCGCACGCGCGACAAGCTGCTGTGCATCGCCGAGGGAGCCGGGAAAGAGTAGCCGTTGGTTTGGCATAGTGTGTCTTTTTGCCACACACGTCAGCCAGGCACCAGATCGACAACGCCGGGTGCCTCGCTAGAATAGGCTGCGCCGGTAGCCCCACGACGACGTCGTCCCACGGATTCGGGCACACTCGTGTCGTCGGCACGCGGCCGAACTCCAAGGTCGCTGTGCGTGTTCCATCCGACGAGCGCGTCAAGGCGCACGAGCGGCTCAAGCAGGGAGCATTGGGATGGTGAACGGATATGGCCGCTAACGGTAAACCAACGACCGGTGACGGGCGACTCGTTGCCGTCCGCGGGTCGGTCGTCGAGGTGGAGTTCCCCGTCGCGCTGCCTGCTCTCAACGAGGCTGTTTCGGTCGAGCGAACCGAGGGGCCGCTGATCCTGGAAGTCGCCAGTCACGTCGATTCCCACGTGGTGCGCGCTATCGCCATGGGGCACACCGAGGGGCTGGCGCGCGGCATGACGGTCACCCGCACCGGCCGCGCGATCTCGGTGCCGGTTGGGCCGCAAACGCTGGGCCGGTTGTTCGATGCGCTGGGCCATCCGCTGGACGGCCTGGCGGCGCCGGCGGGTTGCGAGTTGTGGCCGATCCATCGGCTGTCGCCGTCCCTGGAGGCTCAACAGCACGGCCTGGAGCTTCTCGAAACCGGCATCAAGATCATCGATTTGCTGGCGCCACTTGCGCGGGGTGGCAAGGCCGGACTGATCGGCGGCGCCGGCGTCGGCAAGACGATTCTCCTGCAAGAGCTGATTCGCACGACCAGCCACGATCACGGCGGCGTGGCCGTCTTTGCCGGCATCGGCGAGCGAACCCGCGAGGGGAACGACCTGTGGCTGGAAATGAAGGACTCCCAAACGCTCGGCAAGGCCGTGCTCGTCTTCGGCCAGATGAACGACGCGCCGGGCAAGCGATTTCGGGTCGGCTTGACCGCACTGACGATGGCCGAATACTTTCGCGACGTCGAATCCAAGGAAGTGATGTTTCTGGTGGACAATATCTTTCGGTACATCCAGGCCGGTTCCGAGATTTCGGGCCTGCTGGGCCGGCTGCCGTCGGAGGTCGGCTATCAGCCCACTTTGGCCGAGGATCTGGCCGTGCTCGAGGAACGCATCGCCTCGATTCACGGCGCCGCGATTACTTCGGTGCAGGCCGTCTACGTGCCCGCGGATGACCTGACGGACCCGGCCGTGGCGCAAACGTTCTCGCACTTGGATTCGAGCATCGTGCTGTCGCGCAATCTGGCCGCCCAGGGACTTTATCCGGCGATCGATCCCTTGACGTCCACGTCGCGGCTGTTGGATAGCGTGCACGTCGGCCAGCGGCACTACGAGCTGGCCCTGCACGTCATCGAGACCATCGAACGTTATCGCGAGCTGCAAGACATCATCGCCATGCTGGGAATCGAGGAGCTCTCGGCCGAAGATCAGCAGAGCGTCCGCCGGGCGCGGCGGCTGGAGCGCTTTTTGACGCAGCCGCTGTTCGTGACCGAGCCGTTCACGAGCCACAAGGGACGGCGCGTGCCGCTGGAAAAGACGCTCGACGGCTGTGAAGCGATCCTGGCCGGCAAGTTCGACGCCCGGGACGAGGGCGCCCTGTACATGATCGGCGCGATCGACGAGGTCGCCGCATGACGTTCGAGCTGGAAATCCTGGTCCCCGACGAAACGATCGCCCGCGCGCAGGTGGACAGCCTGCGGGCGGCCGACGCCAGCGGTCGTTTCGGTCTGTGGCCCAATCATGAGCCGTTTCTGACGATGCTGGAGCCGTGCATCCTCGAGTTTCGCGAGGCGCGGGGCGTCACGCGCTACGCGGCCGTCGACGGCGGCGTGCTGCTGATGGAAAACGAGCGAGCCAGTGTCGTGACGCGCGAGGCCGTGGTGGCCGACCACCTCGACCAGGTGGCCGATGCGGCAGCCTCGATGCTGGCTGCGCGGCGGGCCGCGGAAAAGGGAGCCCGGGCCGAATTCGCCGAGCTGCAAGCTTCGCTCGTGCGGCAACTGCGCCACGTGGAGAAAACCCGATGACGCCCGGGCCGGAAGATCCGTTCGTGTCGGAGATTCGCCGCCAGGCCCAGCGCGCCCGCGACAGCCGCCAGACGACGTTTTGGCGGGGACTGGCGTCGCTGGGCGCCGTGGGCTGGATGATCAGTTTGCCGGCCGTGTTCGGCGCGCTGGCCGGCCGCTGGCTCGACCGGCAATTCGCGTCGGGGATCTTTTGGACGTTGTCGCTGCTGGTGGGCGGGGTCCTGTTGGGCTGCGCCACCGCCTGGCGGCACGTCGACAAGGAGCTGAAAGAGTGAGCCTGGTGATCGCTCTGGCGATCGGTGTCGGTCTGGGCCTGGCCTGTTTTGGCGGGCTGTGGCTCAGCTTGCGCCAATGGATGCGCACGCCGCGGCGAACCGGATGGCTGGCACTTGGCCAGCTTTCTCGGCTGGCCTTGTGCGGGCTGGTGTTCTGGGCCTTGAGCCGCCAGGGGGCGGGCGCGGTCCTGGCGGCATTGGCCGGGCTGTGGGTCGCGCGCTGGCAACTGATCTATCGCCTGGGGGTGGCTCGCCATGGGCGGTGAACATCTCTTTCCGGAGGTAATCTTCCGCCTGGGACCCGTGGAGGTCACCAGCACGGTCGTCTACTCGCTGATCGCCTCGGCGATTCTGGTCGCCATCGCGCGGTGGTTCACTTGGGGCTGAGGAACAACCGCTCGGGCTGGCCGGTGGCGATGGAATTCATCATCGACCACCTGGAAGCGATCATGCGCGACATGTTCGAGTCCGATCCGCGCCCGTATACGCCGCTGGTCGTCACGTTGGCGTTGTTTATCGGCACGGCCAACCTGTTGGGGCTGGCGCCCGGCATGCGCTCGCCCACGGCCGATTTCTCGACGACCGCGGCGCTGGCGATCGTGGTATTCTTGGCGGTGCCGTTCTACGGGATCCGAGCGCGGGGCTTGCGCGGCTATCTGCGAAACTATCTGGAGCCGACGCCGCTGTTGCTGCCGCTGGAGATCATCACCGTCTTTTCGCGCACGCTGGCCTTGGCCGTGCGGCTGTTTGGCAACATCGTCAGCGAGGAGCTGGTGATCGCCGTGTTGCTTTCGATCGCCGGGCTGCTGGTGCCGGTGCCGATTATGATGCTTTCGGTTTTGACGGGGGTCGTGCAGGCGTATATTTTCGCCGTCTTGACGGTGGTTTATCTGAGCGCCGCGGTGCGGGCTCAACAGAGATAAGGAGAAGATTCGATGGATTCTCATTCGATTCTGGCCCTGGTGGTGATGGTCGTCGCCGGGCTGACGATGGCCATCGGTTCGATTGGTCCGGCATTTGCTCAGGGCAAGGCGGTCGATTCGGCTCTGGACGCCATCGCCCGGCAGCCGGACGCCTCGGACCGGATCAGCCGCACGCTGTTCGTGGGCCTGGCGATGATCGAATCGTTGGCAATCTATTGCCTCGTGATTGCGCTGATCCTGTTGTTCGCCAATCCGTTCGCCGAGCCTGATCGTCTCCGTAGGTTCCCATGACGTTCAACATCTGGACGTTTCTGTTCGAGGTCGTCAACTTCGTGGTGCTGGCCTACATCCTGCACCGCTTGTTGTATCGCCCGCTGCGCGAGGCCATCGACCGGCGCCGGGCCGAGATCGCCCAGACGCAGGCCGAGGCCGAACAGGCCCGGGCCGAAGCCGAACGCCAAGGAGGGGCAATTCGCAGGCGCAATTGGCCAGCGTGGAAAACGAGCGGCAGAAGCTGATCCAAGCGGCCGTGCCGCGGCCGACGCCGAAGCGAGGCACGCCTGGTGGCCGAAGCGGACAGCGGCGATTGCGCACGGCGGGAGGAAGCCCGCGCGGCGATCGAACACCAGCGCGAAGACGCCTTGCGGTCGCTCTACAGGCGAAGTTCGCTCCGCGGCGACGTAGCTCGCCGAGCGATTGCTCGCACGAGGCGGCCGGCACGAACCTCGAGCGGCAACTGGCGAACCCTGCTGGTCAAATCTGCGCCGGAGCTCACCGCGGATCAGCGCATGCGGCTACGACAGGACTGGAGCGAGCAGACGGCGCCGTGCTGGAGACCCGCCGGCCGCTCGACGCCGCGTCGTGCGGGAAATCAACGATGCGGTCGAGACGTCTGCGTCGGTCAGAAGATAAGCCCTGGCCGTGCAAATCAAGCCCGGCCTGTGGCCGGCGCGCGGCTGCCGCATCGGAGGGCACGTCTGGGACGCCTCGCTGGCCGGTCAGCTGGAAGCCGCCGGTCCGCGCGACGCCGAGGGAGCCCTCGTGAATGTCTCCAGCGGCAACTGGCCGAGCAATTGCGGCGAGACCTGGACCGCTCCATTGGCAGGTCCGCCAGCGCGAGATCGGCTGGGTCGATCGCGTGGGGGACGGCGTGGCCTACGTGCGCGGCTGTCCTTCGGCGCGAGTACGGCGAACTGTTGCAGCGCAGCGACGGGCTGACCGGCGCTGGCTTTCGACCTGCGACGCGACGAGATCGGCGTGCTGTTCCTCGATCGCAGCGAGCACGTCGCCGCGGGGGACGAGTTGCGGGCCACCGGACGAGTGGCCAGCGTGCTGGTCGGCCGAGCGAGCTGCTGGGCGCGTGGTCGACGCCCTGGGCCGGCCGCTCGACGACGGCTCCGCCCTCCGCGCGGCGGACTATTGGCCGGTCGAGCGCGAAGCGCCCGGGGGTCATTGACCGCCAGCCGGTCCGCGAACCGATGCACACCGGCATCAAGGTCATCGACACGCTGCTGCCTTTGGGACGCGGTCAGCGGGAGTTGATTCTTGGCGATCGCGCGACCGGCAAAACCGCCATCGCGCTGGACGCCATCCTGGCCCAGCGCGACACGGGCGTGCTGTGCGTCTACGCCGCCATCGGGCAGCGCAAGGCGACGATCGCCGAAACGATCGGTTTGCTCGAAAAGCACGATGCTTTGCAACACACCGTGGTCGTCGTGGCGGACGCCGACTCGCCGGCCGGGCAGCAGTACCTGGCCCCCTACACGGCCTGCACGATCGGCGAATACTTCATGCGCAGGGGCGGCATGCGCTGGTCGTCTACGACGACCTGACGAAGCACGCCGACGCCTATCGGCGGATTTCGCTGCTGTTGAACCGGCCCCCCGGCCGCGAGGCGTATCCGGCCGACGTCTTTTATCTGCACGCCCGGTTGCTGGAGCGGGCCACCCGGCTGCACGAGCGGCTGGGCGGCGGCAGCCTGACCGCGCTGCCAATCGCCTCCACGCAGGCGGGCAACATCTCGTCCTACATTCCGACCAACTTGATCTCGATCACCGACGGGCAGATTTACCTCGACACCCGGCTGTTCAACGAAGGGCAGCGGCCGGCGGTCGACGTCGGGTTGAGCGTGTCGCGCGTCGGGGGCAAGGCCCAGCCGCGGCTGCTGCGCACGTGGTCAGCGACTTGCGGCTGCTGTACGCCCAACTTCACGAGCTGGAAACCTTCGCCCGCTTCGGCGCGGAGCTGGAGCCGGAAACGCGCCGCCGGCTCGAGCGGGGTCGCCGCTTGCGCGAAGCCCTGAAACAACCGCGCTTGCAGCCGCTCTCGGTGGCGCACGAGGCCGCTACGCTGTGGGCCATTCGCGAAGGCGCCCTGGACGCGATTCCCGTGGCCGACGTGAGCCCGTTTCTCGATCGGCTCGGCGCGCGGCTCGACGAGCTCGAACCCGACATGCTGCGGACGCTCGAATCTGCCGACGAGATCGACGCTGCTCTTGGCGAGCAACTGGCCCGCACGCTGGCGGCCGTGACCAGCACGTTTGCCAAAGGCACTGCGCCATGACGCTCGAGGAGACGCAGCACCGGCGACAGGCCGTGGCCACGATTCACGATATCGTCGGCGCCATGCGGGCCATCGCCGCCGGGCGCATCCAGGGCGCGCAGCGGGCCCTGGCGAGTTCGCGCCGCTATGAGGACGTCGTGCTGCGCGGCATGCTGGCGCTGCGCGCCCGAGGCCGCCCAGGTCGCGCTGGCGCCGCCGGCCGGCGCTGCCTACCTTGTTGCTGGTCATGACGTCCGAGCAACCCCTTTGCGGGACGTTCAACCAGGGCGTTTTGGCGCTCGCCGAACGCCGGCTGATCGAGCTGCGCAAGGCCGGCGAAACACGCCTGGTCGTCGTCGGCCATCGCGGCGCGCGACAATTGACGGCGCACGGCCTGGCACCGGACGTGGCCGAACGCGCGGCCACCAGTATCCACGGACTGCGCAACGTCGTGAAACAGTTGGCCACGCTCGTCCACCAGCGCTACGCCGCCGGACAGCTTGGCATGTTGCGGGCGATTTACAACCGCTATCAGTCGATCAGCGAGCAGGTGCCGACCGACGAGCAGATCCTGCCCATCGATCTGGTGAAGATTCGTGAATCTTTGCCCCCGGTCACCACTTCGTACGATCGCCAGCTTTCCGAGTCGGCGCTGCTGGCGGGACTGATCAACGAATACGCCTTCATTCGCCTGTACCGGATCGCCACCGATTCATTCGCCAGCGAACAGGCCAGCCGCTTGACCGCGATGGACGGCGCCACGCGCAACACGCAGAAGATGCCTCGAGTCGCTCATTGACCTGGAACGCCGCGAGCGGCAGGGCAAGATCACGCGCGAGGTGCTGGAGCTCGTGGCCTCGCGTTTCGCGGCGGGCTAACACTTTGCGCCGCATGAACTTCACTTCCACCGGACGCCCAACAGAAATGCCACCTGTCACATGGCAGTTCCCATCGAAATCCGATGCAAACCGTTGACGCTGTTGCTACAATACATCCCTTGCAAATCCCCACTGGCTGCCAATGATCGATCGCTAAACGTTCCGAACTGCAAGCCGCGCAAGCGCGGCCGCCAGGGTGCCTGGCCGCACCTTGTCGATTGCGGTTCTTCATGGACCTACGATCGATTGCCCGTCTCTTGACGCCTTCGTTCGGCCGCCTTTTCACGGACGACGTTCCGGCGCTCAAGAAACCCTCCGGTCGACCCATCGGAATGGTCGGCTCGCGCCGCGAAACTCGTCGTCAGACTTTGCCTCGCGCCGCGGATCGTCCCGACTGTCAATCGCCCAGAATCGCTGTTGTTCACCATCGACTTGAATCGGCTTGCTGAGAAAACTCGAACCAGGAGAGCTTTGATGAATCGGATCGTCGCATCGATGCTTGCGTTGTTGATTTGGAGTCCGTCGATTTGCGCCCGGGCGGACGTGCTGATGAACGTTCGACTCGAGGTGGACGACATCGTCACGGACAATCCGATCACGTCGATTGCCGTCGGGAGCGACTTTACGCTCAAGGCATTCGTGCAGGACGCGCGCGTGGACCCGGCGTTCCCGGGCGTGTTTTCCGCGTTTATCGATGTCACGTTCGATGCCGGGTTGGCAAGCGCCTCGGGGCCATTCACGTATGGAAGTTTTTGGGACCTACTCGATGGCGGTACGATCAATCCCGGCCTGCTTGCCGGCGTGGGCGCCGCGACGCAGTCACCGATCAACCCGGGCCCGGCCGAGCAGTTCCTGTTTTCCGTCACCATGCACGCCGACCACGCCGGTCCGTTGGTGCTGCTGCCGACGTTGTCTACCGCGCCAGGCGACGATACCGGCCTTTACGGTCTGAATGACACGTTGCTTCCTGAGCAGTTGGCGGGGTTTGCGGCCACGGTCAACCTAGTGCCCGAGCCGTCGAGTGCCGCCTTGGCGGTGTTTGCCCTGGGGACGCTGAGTGTTGCGGCGCTCCGCCGTTTCGGAAGGCGTGGCGTTCGTTTGTCTCGTCCGTTTGCCACACATCGCACCTAATTAAGTCGCGAAACGTCGGCATCTCTCGCTCGATGCTAGGGCGACGCTTCGTGTCGTTTTTAAAAAATCTCGTGGCGAGGGCTTGTCAGCTAGATACATGATATATAAACTATTTACATAGCCATTAACGGCGACAGAGCGCAGCGGGTCCCCAGCCATGACGACCTCGAAACTCCAGCACGAACTGAAAAAAACGCGCCCCTTCGAGTGGCCCGAGCAGGAGGCCGCCCTGGCGCTGCTGCGCACCAACGACCGGCTGCAGATTCAATTCGTTCGACTGTTTCGGCAGTTCGGCCTCACCCCCTCGCAGTACAACGTGCTGCGGATCCTGCGGGGAGCCGGCCAGCCGCTGCCGATCCTCGAGATCGCCGAGCGCACAGTGACCGTCGTGCCCGGCATCACCGGACTGGTCGACCGGCTGGAAAAGGCCGACCTGGTGCGCCGCCAGCGCTGCGCCGACGACCGCCGAGTGATCTACGTGGCCCTGACCGGCAAGGCCGCCCGGACCTTGGCCAAGATCGACAAGCCGCTGGTCGAGATGCACCGCCGCTTGATGCGGCATCTGTCGCCGGGGGAATTGGCGACGCTGATTGGGCTGCTGGAGAAAGTGCGGGCCGGTTTGCCGGCGGAAGCGTGATCGTTTTTTCGGTCCACATACTTGATATGTCAACTATCTGCGAGGATGCTGCGATGATTCGCCTACGACGCGGCGACGAGCGCGGTCACTTGAATCACGGCTGGCTCGACACCTATCACACCTTTTCGTTCGGCGACTATTACGATCCCCAGCACGTGCAGTTCCGCGCCTTGCGCGTGATGAACGAAGACCGCGTCGCGCCGGGGCAAGGGTTTGGGATGCATCCCCACCGCGACATGGAAATCGTGACCTACGTGCTGTCCGGGGCGCTTGCGCATCGCGATAGCCTGGGCAATGGCGAGGTCTTGCGGGCGGGCGAGCTGCAGCGGATGACCGCCGGAACGGGAATTCGTCACAGCGAGTACAATCCGTCGCCGGACGAGCCGGTGCACTTATATCAGATTTGGCTGCTGCCGGAGCGGACCGGCCTGGAGCCGAGTTACGAGCAGAAGGCGTTTCCCGCCGCGGAGCGCGAGGGAGCGTGGCAACTGGTGGCCTCGCCCGAGGCCGCCGACGGTTCGCTCGCCATTCGGCAGGACGCCCGCGTGTATCTGGCACGCCTGGCAGCGGGGGGAACGCTGGACCGCGATCTGGCGGCCGGGCGCAGCGCCTGGCTGCAGGTCTTGTCGGGCGCCGTGGAATTACAGGGCGAGGCGGTGCGGGCCGGAGACGGCGTGGCCATCAGCGACGAGTCGCGGCTGGCTTTGCGCGGCGGCGAGCCGTCGGAAGTGATGTTGTTCGACCTGGCATGAGGCGGGCTCCTGCGACGAGAGCGCCACCGCGCCGAGGGCGTGTTGTTCGGTTTTCAGCAAGGCACAGCAAGACACAGCAAGACACGAGGAGAAAGAGTCATGAACGCACTATGGCAAGGTCCGTTGAGCGTCGTGGGGCGCGTGCTGTTGAGCGGCATCTTTTTGATGAGCGCCGTGGGCAACAAGATTCCGAACTTCTCGCAGGTGGCCGAAACGATGGACTCGGTCGGCGTGCCGGCGCCGCGGTTGATGCTGGTCGGGGCGATTGTGTTTCTCCTCGTGGGCAGCGCGTCGGTGACGCTCGGCCTGTGGGCCCGCTGGGGCGCGACGTTGCTGTTGGTGTTTTTGGTGCTGGCCACTTACTTCTTTCACGACTTCTGGCATCTGGAGGGACAGGAGCAGCAGATGCAGATGATTCAGTTCCTGAAGAACTCCTCGCTGATGGGCGCGATGCTGTTCATCATCGCCAACGGGCCCGGCCGGATGAGCCTCGACGGCCTGCGGCGGCGAAGTGCGGCGGCTGGCGAAGCGGCGTAGGCGACGCGCGTGCCCAAGGCGACGCCTCGCTCGGGCCGCCGCTCCGGGGAAAACGCCGTGCGAGTCGGCCGGCTGGCGAAAGTTTGCCGGTTGGGGGGCGGCGCCGGGAGAAACGTCGCCAGAAATCGTGCATTTGCGACTGAAGCGGATTGTAGGGGGCATGCCGATAATCCTTCTGGCGTCGATTCGCGCGGCGCTGTTTCCACGTCTCGCCTCTCGTCTTGTTCCTTCCTCCTCTACGCTTTCCGGTCGATGCAGCTCACCTGCTTTCGCAAACGGGCAGCCGCCGCTTGGCGCGCGCCTGTCTTGTTGTTCATTGTAGCGGCGTTGGCCGCCCGCGCCGCCGGTGCGGGGCCGCAGCCGCTGCCGAGCCTGACCGAAAGGCTGAACCAGAATCGGGCCGAAGTACTCCCCCCGGCCGAAGACGTGGAAGAAGACTCGTGGTTCCCGCAGGGCGTTGGCAGTTGGCCCTCGACGCGGCCCACGCCCGGCGCCGGTTTGCCTTGGGTCTGGCAGTTGCTTCCCGATGGACTGGTGTGGAGGTCCTATCTGGCGGGCGTGAAGGAGCCGCGCTTTCGCTGGTGACTTCCAACAATTCGACCTGGGGCACGATTTGGGACGGGAATATCGGCGGACGCGTGGCCCTGTGGCGCTACGGCACGCCCAACGCTTACCGGCCCGAGGGTTGGGAGCTGCAGTTCCAGGGCGTGGCCCTGCCGCGGTTGTGGCCCAATAAGTACAGTGCCCCTTTGATCTCGTGCGACTATCGCGTCGGACTGCCGCTGGTCTATGCCAACGGCCGCTGGCAGTTCAAAACCGGCTATTCGCACGTCAGCGCGCACCTGGGGGACGAGTACATGATCATCAATCCCTCGGCCGTGCGGATCAACTACATGCGCGACGCCTGGATGTTCGGCGTCGGCTATTACTACACGGAAAACCTGCGGCTGTACGCGGAGGCGGACTACGCGTTTGCCGTCGACGGCGGCGCCCAGCCCTGGGAATTCCAGTTCGGAACCGACTGGAGCCCCGCGGTCCGGGGCGGAGCGCCGTTTGCCGCCGTCTACGGCGACCTGCGGCAGGAGCTCAACTTCGGCGGTTTCTTCGTCGTGCAGGCCGGCTGGCAATGGCGCGGCGGCCCGTCGATGCACACCTTTCGCATCGGCGTGCAGTACGTCAACGGCTCCAGCACGCAGTACGAGTTCTACAACAAGTTCGAGCAACAGACCGGCTTCGGCGTCTGGTACGACTTCTGACCCGACGCGGGCATTCCCATTTTATCGGGTCTGCCGACGGCGCCCGGCACTCAGGCAGACTTCCTGCCGGTTGTGGGCCAGTTGCCGCACGCGGACGTCCCGGTAGCCCCAGCTCTTGACCCGCTCGACGTACGCGGGAATGTCGTCGGCCAGCTTCCACTCCAGCAGCTTGAGCGTCACGAGCAGCCCGCGCATGTGGACCGCCGGGTGGGTGACGATCGCCTCGACCGTGTCGAGCGTGTAGTCGGGCGCCACGTTCATATCGGCGGCCAGCCAGTCGATTCCGCGAAACTCGCGCCGCCGCACGTCGGCCCCCCGTTGCGCACGTGCGTGAAGTCCGGACGGGCGAGCACCCGCGCGTCGACCGTGGCCGGGTCGATGCCGATGACCTTCAGGCCGTGATCGAGCAGACACTGGCTGGCCCCGCCTGGCGAGCAGCCGATCTCGACAAACTTCTCGCCCGGTTTGACCGGCAGTGCGCTCCAGGTGAGCGCCTCTTGCATTTTGAGGTACGCGCGGGAGACCACGTCGGCCGGCACCGACAGCGGAAGCAATCCGCCGGGATGGCACGACGCGCCGCCCCCGGCGCGGTGCAAGCCGATCCACCACTCGTGCGGCTCGACCAGCACGCAATCCAGCACGAGCTGGCCCGGCGCGGCCGCGCGGGCCGGCGGCGGACGGAGGGTGTCGGTCTGCGAGTGGCTGCGCAGGGCCTCTTCGGCGGCCAGCGCCGCGGGCGTGACGTGAGGCTCGAAACCCCGATAGCCGACCGCCGCCAGGTCGCGCTGCCACACGTGCAACGCTTCGTACGGGCGATCGCCAGCCAGCTGCCAGGCCTCGGCGGCGGCCAGGTCGAACGACTCGGCCGTGACCCTGCCCAGCGTAAAGCCCCAGGCTCGGGCGAACACCGATCGGGGGTCGAAATCATCGGCCAACGCGTGTCCCTCGGGAAGCTTGAACGTCAGGAAGCCGGGCGCGAGTAGGCAAACCGAAACGCCGGCCAGCCCCGGGCCAGCTCGGATTTCAGAGCCGCTTCGGCTCCCACCTGGCAAGTGGCGAACAAATAAGCCGGCGCGGGGTGGGATGTTCCCACTACTTGCCCCCGACAAACTGGGCCGACGCCTGCGAGTCGCCGACGTCGACCATTTCCAGCCGCAGGCGATCGTCCGGCTTGCCTCCCAGCAACAGCATGACGGTGTGGATGCCCGGGGCCAACTCGACCGTCGCCTGGTGGATCTCTTCAACCGCCCGGCCGTCGATCCACAGCTTCTCGACCGGACCCCGCGCCGCCAGGCCGATCGGGCCACCGGCGGCAACTTCCAGGCGGCAGCGAACCAGCCGACGACCGTCATGGCCGTTGGTGCCCACGCAGGTCGGAATCTCCGACAGCGGCACGTCGCCCGAGACCGTGCTGTACACGCTGGTCCAATTCAGACCGCTGAGTTTGTCGGCGTCGAGCCCACCGTCGGTGTTCATTGCCGCGCTCACTTGCGAGTCCTGCACGGGCGTCTCCCAACGCCGGGCCACGCGGGCATTGCCCACCGCGTACGGGCCCACCTTGCCCAGCGCCGACAGAAAGCGGACCAGGTCGACCAATTCGCCGCGCGTCAATTCGTCTGCCAGACCGACCGGCATCAGCGAGCCGCCTTCCTGGCGGGCTTCGATGGCGTCGACCGGCAACGTTACCTCACGGTCTTCGACGTCGCGGAGCACCAGCTCGTCGGCCGTTTCGCGCACGCGGACGCCGCTGGTGATGACGCCGTCGACCACCACGGTCAACGAGTGATAGTTTTCCTTGATCTTTTCGCTCGGTGCCAGGATCGACTCGATCAGATAATCGACCTGGGCGCTGGCGCCGATCGACGCCAGGTCGGGCCCCACGCGCCCGCCGGCCCCGGCGATGGCGTGGCACTTCAAACACGACTGCGCGCTGCGCCGAAAAACGGCCTCCCCCCGGGCCGGATCGCCCCGGCCGGCGACGTCGGCGATGAATTCGCGCAGCTCTGCGGCGGGAGAGTTTTCGCTGGGGCGTGGCGATGCCGCCGGCGGTGCTCAATGCCGCCACCAGCTCGGGCTCGTCGCGGGCCGATGAACGAACGGCCCGCACGGCCAACTTGGCCGCGTCGGCGGGAATCTCGGCCGCTCGGGCCGCCTGGGCCAGCGCGGAGGCTCCCCCTTCGTGGTCGAGAATCGCCAGAATCGCGGCCGCCGGATCGGCGGACGGTTCGTCCTTGAGTAACTGTACGAGCTGCCCCGAGGCAGCCTGTACGTCGACGGCCGCCAGCGCCGCCACGGCCATGGCGCGAACGGCGGCCGGCCGGCCGCTGTTGGATAAGGATGTGAGCACGGGCAAGCTGTCGGCGCCCAGCGCGGCAAGGCTGGCCAGCGCGGCACGGCGAACGGCCTCAGGCGTTTCTTCGGCCGCGGCGATCGTTTCCAACGGCTCGCGGGCCGAGCCGACTTGCCACAACCCGGCCGCCTCGATGGCCGCGATGCGCAGCCTCTGGTGGGCGTCGCCCAACAACGTGCCGATCACTTGCAGGTCGCCGGCCGGACGCACCTTGCGCATCCGGGCGGCGCGTGACAGGGCTTCGACGAGCACGGCCCGATCCGCAGCCGGCGTGTTGTCGTCCAGAGCCAGGTCGAAGACCAGCCGCAGCTCCGGCGGGCCCCCCAAGGCCGCGATCGTCGACAACACGCTCTCGTAACGGTCCGGCGACAACTTGTTCGATTTCCACAGCTCGACCAGCGGCCGCACCACGCCGGGCGAACCGGCCGCTTCCAGCGCGTAGGTCAAATGCCGCACGTCGCCGTCGAAGTCGATCTGGCCGGCCTCGAGCGCCGGCAGCCAATAGGGCTGCAAATCGTTGACCGTGAGCCACAGGGCATGGTCGAGAAAACGATCCAGCGGATGATCGAGCGCCCGCATCGCCACCTCGGCGGCCTGGGGCGTGCGCAGTTCGGCCAACGCCCGCACGGCCTCGAGCCGCACTTGCGGATGTTCGTCGTCGACGAGCCCGGCCAACAGATCGGCGGCGCCCGGCAGGCGAGCGTGCCACTGGCTCAGCACTCGAGTGGCGGCGGCGCGGGCGTGATGATCTTCCGAAGCCAGGACGGCGGCCAACAGCTCCGGCTCCACGACGTCGAGCGACTGGTAGGTCCACAGGGCTTCCAACCGCAGATGTTCGTACTGCGGATCCGTGGCATCCAGCGACGCGATCCACTGCGACAGTCGGGGCAGCACGTCGCCTGTGCCGCGGGCCTTGAGCTGCAGTTTGGCGTGCGAGCGGGTGAACTCCTCGGGCGCGCGGAGCATTTCCAAGAGCGCGTCGACGTCCGCGTCGACCAACCGCGGCCGTTCGACCAGCGGGCGGTCTTTCACGGTCACCCGCCAGATGCGGCCGTGCGTGTGATCGCGGCGCTCGTCGCGGAAGTCGACTTCGCCGTGCTGAATGATCGGGTTGTACCAGTCGGCGACGTACAATGCGCCGTCGGGTCCCATCTTGGCGTCGATCGGCCGGAAGGCGACGTGCGCGCTCTTGATGATCTCGGTTTCTTCTTTCGAGGAATAACCGGAGCCGACCTCGGTGAGGGTGAAGCGGCACACCCGATGGGCCCGAAAATCGCTCGTCACCAGGCTTCCCTGCCACGCGTCGGGAAAGTGGCGGCCGCTGATCACTTCCAGCCCGCAGTGTTTCGGGCTGCCGGGATTCAACCCGGGCGAGACCCGTTTGGCGCCGGCATAGGTGAACATGGTGACGCCGGGAAAGACGTAGTTGATCCCCTCGCCGCCGGCGCCGTCGGTGGCCAGCGACACGCCCCAGCGATCAAACGCGTGTCCCCAAGGGTTGCACAATCCGCGGGCGAACACCTCGAGTTGCATCGACTCGGGACGAAACTGCCAGATACCGCCACTGTTGAGTCGCCGCACGCCCCAGGGGGTCTCGACGTGGCTGTGGATGTAGATCGACTGGTTGAAGTACATCATCCCGTCCGGTCCCCAGCGAAAGGTGTGGATGATGTGGTGGGTGTCTTCGGTGCCGAAGCCCGAGAGCATCACGCGGCGCTGGTCGGCGCGGCCGTCGCCGTCGGTGTCGGCCAGGTAGACGAGCTCGGTGCTGTTGGCCACGTAGGCGCCGCCGTCGCCGGGAACGACGCCGGTGGGGATCAGCAGGCCATCGGCAAAGACGGTGGTCTTTTCGGCGCGGCCGTCGCCATTGGCGTCCTCCAGCACCAGGATCTTGTCGTTGGCCTGCTGGCCGGGTTTGACTTGAGGATACACTTCGCTCGAGGCGATCCACAGCCGGCCGGCGGCGTCGAAGTTGATCTGGATCGGCTTGGCCAGCAGCGGATCGGCGGCGTAGAGATTCACCTCGAGCCCTTCGTCCAGTTGCAGCGTGGCCCGCTCCAACTGGGGATCGGGGTCGGGAATCACTTTCAATTCGCGCTGCGCGAGTGCGAGCGCGGGGCTCAACGCCACGATCGCCGACACGGCGGCCACGACCCACTGACTGCGTCCACACACGATCGTCACTCTGCCACCTTGATCAGTTGATATTCGTGTTCCACCGGGACGCTGAGCGTGCGAATCGTGGCTTCGCGGGCCGCAATGAGCGGATCGAACTGGGGGATTTCCACGGCGTTGTTGCCTTGTTCGTGCTTGCGAAAGCCAAACAGATAGGTCACGTTCTGCGGCCGCCAGCGATAAAAGTACAGCTCGTTCTTTTCGACGATCGTTTGCCGCAGCCGTTCGGCCTGCTCGAGCTCGGGCCCGGCCTGAATTACCACGCCGTCGACCCAGGCCCGCTGGTTGCCGGCGGCCACGCGCTGGCCGTCGATCGCCAGCGCGTACGTGCCGGTCGGCAAATCGTACACGCGCAGTGTGCGAGGGCTGACGGCCCGGCTCTGGGGCGGAGCATCGTCGGGCGGCGGGGCCAACGGCAGCAGCGCGTCGCGCGCGTGAAAGCGAATCTCGCCGGGCGAAAACTTCGCGCGGTCGACCCATGTGCCGTGCGCCGTGATGTTCGCGCGGGGGACGTCGACGTCGATTTCCCAGCGTCGCTCCGGCAAGCCCAGCGCCTGTTCGATGACCGGCGCGACCCGCCAATAGCCGTAGGCTGATAGTTGCACACCGTCGCTGGTGAGCGGGCCACCGGGTGCCGGCAGCAGCTTGGTGCCCAGCAGGTCGCACAGATTGACAAACGGGGCGCCGCGACGGGCGGCCACCTTGGCGATGGCGGCGCTGTACAGCTTCAGGTCTTTGTTGTGCTGCGCGGGGTTGGGCAGCGGCCGGCCCAAGTCCTGCTGCGGCGGCGGGCCGAGGAAGACGATCCGCGCTCCGGTTTCGTCGAGCGCGGCCAACAGGACGTCGAGCCCGGCCAGGAACGTTTCCAGCCCGCTCGGGCCGGCGAACGACTCGTTGGCCCCATAGCCCAACAGGATCACGGTGGGCTCAAGAGCCAGCACGTGCTCTTTCAATTCGGCGAAACCATGCTCGATGGAGCCGAAGCCAGCCCGCGACTCGCCGAAGACGTTGTCGCCGCTCCAGCCCAGGTTTCGAAACTTGACCCCCGCGCTGGCGAACCGGGCGGTGAGGGCGGTTTCCAGATAGCCGTGCGATTGGGCCCGCTCGATGAACGTGCTGCCCAACAACACCACGCGGTCGCCGTCGACGAGCTCGAGCGCCGGGGGCTCGGTCGATTTCTCCGCGCCCGCGACGGGCGATGCGGCAACGGCGAACAGTTCCGGCACGAGAACCGCCAGTGCGACCAGACGACACGCCGATCGCAAACGGGGAACGGGCACGCGAAGCTCCTTGGCGCGGAGTAGGGAATATCGGGAGGGAGGAACCGCCTGGCGGAATGGCACGCCACAGTGGTCCTGGACTTTCGAGTTTAATTCACGCGTTGCGAGCACGCCAATCCCCCGGGCCGGAAGCCGGGGCGCGGAGGAGAGAACGACGGCGGGGTCGAGCGGCGCGGTTTGCTAAACCGCTAGCGGCCCGGAGGCCGCCGCGGGTGTGAGCGTCGGGCGATTTGTGAGCCGGAGTGGCACTTCCCGGCGGCGCTTACGCGTTGTCGAAGTCGTCGTCGGTGACGCCGTCGGAGGCGAAATCTTCGTCCTCCTCTTCAAGTTCTTCCTCGAAGTCGTCGTCAAAATCGTCGTCGAAATCGTCTTCGTCGAAGTCGTCGATCTGCTCGATCGGTTCCACCGGCTCGACGACAATGTCATCGACGTCCTCGTCGGCGTCGCTGCCGGCGTCGTCCTGATCGTCTTCGTCGTCGTCCTCGGCTCGGACTTCCGGCACCAGGCACGTGAGCCAGGGCTGGCGCTCGATGTCCGGTTCGGGTACGGCGGGTTCGAGAGTGGGCTCGAGCGTCAAGAGCATGGGCGGTGCCTCAAACATCCAGATGCGATGCGTGTGTGGAAGCAAGTCCGTTGGGGCAGCTACGGGCGACAGGCGTCAAATTATATCGACTGCGACCGGGTTGAACAGCGGGCGAGGCGGACCGGACCGCACGGGCGGAAGGATGCCCCCTTTCCACGGCCGTTCAGTGGTAGTACACCACCTCCGGCGCGGTACTCTCGGAGATGAGTCCCTCGCGGGAATAGATCCGCACGCCGTGCAGCACCAGGGAATGCACGAGCGTCGGCGCCAGCACCCGGCCGGAGACGCCGGAATTGTAATAGGAGACGTCCGACCGATAAGCGTTCAGATTGCGAAGTCCGGTGGTCACGGACATGACCAGGGACCCGTCCACGCCAAAATCGCCCCAACTTTGCGAGGAGCCGTCCACCACGGCGAACGTCAGCGTGCCCCGGTCGATCGACAGCACCTGGGTCCAGGTGATCGTTTCGCCCGACACGTGGAGCGGCACGCCGGAGCGGGCGCGGCGAACGAACCGCGGCGAGTTCCCCTGCCAGTATTGGATCTCCAGTCCGCCGGCCGCCACGCCCGGCTGAGACTCGTGGTTGACCGTGAACAGCCAGCGGACGTTGGCCAGATTGCTGAGGGGCGCCATCGTGGTGGTAATCTGCGGCGTCGCATCGGCCGGGTTCGGCCTGGCGACGATGAGCTCCCAATCCTCTTCCACGCGGATCGCGTCCGCCCCCCAAGCCGGCGCAAGGGCCAGCCAGAGCCCGACGAGCGAGCACCATCGTACCAGATCGCGAAATGGCATCGGCGGATTAGGGATTAGGGGCTGGGGATTAGCGGTTAGAGGGCAAAGTGCGAATCTCTAACCCCTGGTCCCCCACGCCTACCCAACCATACGCCCCAGTTGGTCGCGGTCAAACGGCCGCCGGGACACATGCCGTTGCGATCGCCTGTCGTGGCAAAACGGACCCTAGCGTTCGACATCGCGGCAGCCGAGGGTACCTGCCCCCATTTATTCTCTCGCTTGAAATGAGGCCACCCGATCGGCCAACTGCGAGTGGACCGCATATCTGTCCGTCGAGCGGTACATCGGCCCGGAAGTTTCGAAGCTGTTCGAGAAGCTGGAACACGCCTTGCCCACTCGGGTCGACGGCCTGGCCTCACCCCTGGACGCCCAGCTGGCGCGGGCACGCCGCGAGAGTCACGAAGCGACCGTCGCAAATCGAAAGCGCATCGAGACACTCTATACAACGCTCGACTGGACGGACAAGGCGATCACGGTGATCGAGATCGTGACGCTTGTGGGCACAGCCAAGGTCCTTTTCCAGCAGACCGCCAAAAGGCTGATCGCCAAAGGGCTGAGCCGCGCCGCGGCCCATAGCGCGGCCACCGCTTTCACCTTAGCCCATCTCGCCACGGCGGCCGCATCCGCCGCCGTATTGGGGGGCGTCATCCCCGAGGTCCTGGTCGGCGCCGGTCTGGACGAAGCCGATGTGCGCGCGGGCCTCGCGGTGTTCAGGGCGTTCTTCACCATCGTGGGCCTGCGCGGCCGTGGCGCAACGGGCTCAAAATCGATTCCGAAAAAAGCTTGCGAAACATCGAAAGAAACAAGCCCAAGACGCAGACACTGTCGTGTGGGATCACACTCATCCTCTCATCGAGGGCGCGCCTGACGCTCGCAGAACCTTGGGCCATACGCAAATGCAACAGGCGTGGGCCGAAACAATGCAGGCCGACGGCAGATATGTCCGGGTGGGTATGAATAGGCCGCTCAGCGAATTCTCTGGATTGAAGCACTCACCCAACATCAGGCCAGACAACATCGGTTTGACCGTGGACGGTAAGATCGACATGATCGAGATCCGGAGCCCGACGCAAAAAAAATGGAGACTTGAGGAAAAGTTGAAAAATGCGATGAACCAGCTCCCGCCCGAAATGCGAGGGCAATTTCTCGTTACTGAACCCAAAGGCGCTTCGAAATGACGACAGGGCAGATTACCACTTCGGCGGCGTTGTTCTGCGGCGCGGAGGACGGGCAGCGAGTTCCGCTGCGCTGGTATGAGAAAGCTCTTGATTTGTTCCGGCAGCACCAACTCGAGCCGATCTTGTTTACCGCTAGCGGCGGCGGTTTTGAATACGACGACTGCTACGTGTTGGCCGATGCGGGACATGATTTGCTAAAATGGGGAGAGGTACTGCCAGCCCGCCGCCACGATCTGGTCGTGGCCTTGCAAAACGGCGTAGTCGACTATTTGGGATTGGATTCGCCGCGTATCGGTTGTGCCGACCGATCCGACTGGCGTGCTCGCGTCACGGCATCCGCATGGCAGGGGGAGTTGTACACGGGTATTGACGAAGAACTGTTTTCCGATCCCGTCGCATTGCTCCGCTGGGCATACGAAATCGCCAAAGACCACTTTGACGTCCGTTACGGCATCGCTTACAAGATGCCGCTTGACGATGAACCGGAAGGCTACGCTCAGGCGGAGATATCAAGAGGTCGGCAGCTGAGGTGCTTGACATCATCCGCCACAGAGACGAGTGGGAACGGCGCAAAAAAACTGCTGGCGAACTGTGGCAGGACGAACTCGGGAACGAGCGGCGGCATTTGGCCGGCTTATTCCGCGGCGCCTATCCGGCCAGCATTCTCTCCGATGCCCACGTGCAAGCCGCCAACCTGCACTCGCAGCCGATTGGCACGCTATCCAAGCTGGATGCTTCCCTGTGGCTGTGGGAGCTTTCCGACAGGGAGCTTCCCAAAGCCGAAGCACTTCTCAAAGAAAACCACGTGCTCGTCAGCCAGGCCAGGTTGTCATAAGGACGGATTGCCGGTGCGGCGGGAGGCCAGGAAGGCGTCGTAGAAATCGCACTCGGCCCCCAGCAGGTGGTTGCCCTGGCGAATGGCATCGCCGAACTCGAGGTAGGGGTCGTTTTCGCGGTCGTAGCGCGGCCAGTTCGGCAGGTCGCCGCCGTTGGGGTCGCCGGTCGTGGCGAAGCGGACCCAGGCGCTCGACATCGCGTCGGCCAATTGGGCGTCCTGGCTGGGACTTTTCCAGGGCAGCTTGTCGAGGTTGTCGAAGACGTACACGATCTCGGCCGCGTGATAAGCGCCCAGCTTGTCGCTTCCCGGGCGCGGCGGCACGTGCGAGAAGTAATAGCGATAGGTCGGCAATCCGGCGGCGTACGTCATGCGAGCCCAGGTGCGCATCTGGCAAGTGAACAACTCGTCACGCAAGCTGTGCACGAAGGCCTCGCCGGCGTCGGCGTCGCTGGTGACCGGATAGAGCTTGAGAAAGTCGTCGAGCACGTCGCCGTACTTCCCCTTGGCCAGCGCCAGCATGGCGGGCTTTTTCGCCTGGGCCAGCGGCCCGGCCAGGCTGGTACCTTCGTCGGCATTCGAGCCGACAACGACCGGCACCGGGTTCTGCCGGCCGGACGCGTAGATCTGGTAGATCTCGTCGGGAAACACCCAGCCGTCGACGTTGGCTTGCGCTCGGGCGAGATCGGGGGTCTTGGCCGCGGCGGCGAGAATCTCCTCGGCAGTTTTGTCGCGCAGGGCGGCCAGCGGGTCTTGGGCCTTGTCGCAACCGAGGCTGCGCGCGACCGCCAGGCCGGCGTTTTCGGCTGGGGCGTGCCCGTTTCGCTGCTGTTTCAGGTATCGCATCGGGGCGAAGCAGCCGCCGCTTTGGCCGATGGTGCGCTGAAACAGCCCCTTGGCCAGCGGCGTGGCCACCAGCGAACAGACGCTCCACGAGCCGGCCGATTCGCCGAAAATCGTGACGCGCTCCGGATCACCGCCAAAGTTGGCGATGTGCTTTTGCACCCACTTCAAGGCCGCGATCTGGTCGAGGACGCCATAGTTGCCGCTGGAGCCGTGCGGCGATTCGTCACTGAGAGCTGGATGCGCCAGAAAGCCGAATGGCCCCAGCCGATAGTTGATCGTCACCAGCACCACGCCGCGGCGGGCCAGGTTCGTGCCGTCGTAGACCGGCAGCGAGCCGGAGCCGCGAGTGAGCGCCCCGCCGTGAATCCAGACCATCACGGGCCGTTTCTCCTCGCCTGCCTTGGCGGCCGTCCAGACGTTCAGATACAAACAGTCTTCGCTTTGCGGCTGCGGTGCCTGCTTGTAGATCGAGTTGTCGGCGTACGGCAGTTGCGGGCAAATGGGCTTGAATGCCTGGCAATCCATCGTTTCCTGCGGCTGGGGCGGCTCGGGCGGCTGCCAACGCAGGTTGCCCACCGGCGGAGCGGCATACGGGATGCCCTTGTAGATGCGAACGCCGTCGTCGGTGGATTCGCCCTTCAGTCGGCCGAAGTCGGTTTTCAGGACGTGTTCGCCGGCCGTGGCCCGGCCGAGGCCGACTGCCGCGACGAGGACAACCAGACACGGCGTGACGATCCAACGTTGCGATCGACGAGCGGCGGACATGCTCATAACTCCTGTCGAACGAGGCCTGGACGATTGCCCAGGGGGCGGCAAAGAAGTGACGGCTCCAAAACTAGCCGACCGAAGTGCGGAAAGCAATTCCGGGCGTAAAAACTTCTTGCCTCGCTGGTCGCCTGGCACCTTTTCTGCGCCGCCGGCCAGAGCGATAATGGGGTGCGTTGGCTCGCGTCATGATAGCGATCAGGAGAGAAGTCCGATGACAGGCAAGCGTTGGCTCGTGGGATTCATGATCGTGTTCGTCGCCGGGGCCCTGGCACTCGCCGAGGACGAGGCGATTTCCGATCCGGCTCCGTTCACAGCCCAGGAAGACATCGTCTACGGTCACAAGGACGGGCTGGCTCTGACGCTCGACGTGTTGACGCCCGAGAAGGACGCCAAGGGGATCGGCGTGATCCTCGTTTCCAGCGGCGGCTGGAAGTCGGGCAAGTCGAACGTCCCGGGGCGAACTGGATCGGCGCAAGCACGAGCACTGGATACAAGGACTGCTCAAGGGGGGCTACACGCTGTTCATCGTCCGGCACGGCAGCACGCCCCGCTACTTCGTGCCCGAGATGGTCGACGACATTCGCCGCAGCGTCCGCTGGGTGCGCAACCACGCCGAGCAATTCGGCGTGGACCCCGATCATCTGGGCATCACCAGCGGTTCCTCGGGCGGGCATCTGGCGCTGATGGTGGCCACGACCGCCGACGACGGCCGTCCGGACTCCGACGACCCGATCGAGCGCGAAAGCTCCCGCGTGCAGGCGGTGGTGGCCTGGTTTCCGCCCACCGATTTGATCAACTGGGGCATGCCCAACGGTTATCGCACGATCAACAAGCTGCGTCCCGATCTGCTCCCCAGCTTGTTTGCCGAGCTGACCGACATCGAGGGGCAACTCAAGAGCATCTCGCCGATCTACCAGGTGAGTGAAGACGATCCGCCGCTGCTGTTGATCCACGGCGATCGGGATCTGACCGTGCCCTTGCAGCAGTCGCGCGTGATGAAGGACAAGTACGACGAAGCGGGGCTGGACGCGAAGCTGGTCGTCCATCCGAAGGGCGGGCACACCTATTGGCCGGGCATCATCGACGACTATCCGGCCGTCTGGGAGTGGTTCGACCGCTACCTGAAAAAGTAGTGAACTCGCCGGCCGTGCGACGCAGTGGCCCCGCGTTTGCGCTTTGGGCGCCCCGCCGGGTACGAGTCGTGCCGGCTATGCCGTCTTTTTCGACCTGCGCCCGCGGAAACTCCGCGGCAAGTCTTCGCGGCGATGCGATTCAGAGCCTTCGTCGGAAGGCGCATGGCGTAGAGTTCTCAGGGCTCCGCGGCGGTGGTTCCGACCACGCGTTCGCCGCGCGACGCATCCCGATGGGGGCAGTCATCATGGTTGCAGCGATCGCTGCCGCGCAGCCGCTTTGCCGGCGAGACGCGTGGCGGCCCATTGACGTCACGATCCTATGCGGCAACGGGCGACGGGTTGCCAGTCGCCCACGCTGGGGCTGCGCGACCGCGGGCCCGATCTTGCACGCTGCTTCGCTACTTCTTGCGGCGGCTCGCCAGGGGGCAACGTCATGCACCGCGTAGTGCAGCACCCGCGTCCGGTGATCCTGATCGTCGACGACGAGACGTCCATTCGCACCCTGCTCGTCCGCTGGCTGTACGATGCCGGCTACGACTGCCTGGAAGCCGCTGGTGCCGCCGAAGCCGCCGTGCGGCTGGAGTCGCAGGAGGTCAGCCTGGTGACGGTCGACATTAAGATGCCCGAGAGTTCCGGCCTGCACCTGTTGGACGTGATCAACGAGAAATATCCCGACACGGCCGTGATCATGCTCACCGGCGAGCGCGGTACCGACGTGGCCGTGCGGGCCCTGACCGGCGGCGCGTGCGCGTACCTGGTCAAGCCCGTGGATCGCGAAGAGCTGTTGTTTCACGTCCGCCGCGGACTGGAGCGGCGCAGCCTGATCATCGACAAGCGAAATTACACGCGGCAGCTCGAGCGCCGGGTCCACGAACAAACGGACGAACTGCGCCGGGCCTACGAAGAGACGATCTGCCGGCTCGTCTCGGCCTGCTCGTGCCGCGACGCGGAAACCGGTGGCCACGTCCGCCGCAGCGGCCTGCTCAGCGAAGTGCTGGCCCGGGCGGCCGGCTGGCAGCAGCAGGACGCCGAGTTGCTGCGACTGGCGGCCCCCATGCACGACATCGGCAAGATCGGCATACCGGATGCCATTCTGCAAAAGCCCGGCCGGCTGACCGTGGACGAATTCGAGGCAATGAAGCAGCACACGCTGTTCGGCGCCGAGATCCTCGCCGGCAGCGAGTCGGCCGTGCTGCAAATGGCGCAGACGATCGCGATGTACCATCACGAAAAATGGAACGGCCACGGTTACCCGGTCGGACTGAGCGGCAAGGAAATACCGCAAGCGGCCCGGATCGTGGCCATCGTCGACGTCTACGACGCCCTGACGCACCCCCGCGTCTATCGCCCGGCGCTATCCGAGGCCGAGGCCCTGTCGATCATGATCGACAAGTCGGGCTCGCATTTTGACCCCGACCTCTTGGAGCTGTTCTTGTCTTTGCTACCCGAGATGCGGCGCATCGCCGAAGCGCATCGCGACGCCCCGCAGCCCAAGTGCCTGATCAAATTCTCGCCGTTGCCGAAGTCGTTCTGTGCCGCCGGCCACGTCGATTGAAGGACGCTGCGGCGCTTTCCGAACCGCGGCCGGTGCCGCGCCCGGGTGATCACGGCTTCGGTCTGCAGCCGCGGGCCATGGCAGTTCCTCGTCGGCTCGATTGCTCGGCGTCTTTCGCGTCCTATTTTTTTACCCAGTAGTCGACCACCAGCACCTTGTCCAGCCGCGGGCCCACCAGCGCCCCGAACGCCTTGTGGGCCGGATGCGGCAGGTAACTGTCGCGGGCCTGTTCGTCGGCAAACGTGACGAAGAAGCAATGGGTAAAACCCTCCGATCGGTTCTCGACGCTCACGTCGGTGCCGTACTCGAAGTCTTCGATCACGTCGATCTTGGTTTTCAGATCGCGAAACGCGTCGACCACTTCGGCCACCTGGTCGTCGGTCGTGCCGTCCTTGAATTTGAATAGCACAACGTGGCGCAGGGCTTTGTCGGCGGCGGAATCTTTTGCAGCGGCGGCGGTGTGCATGACGGTCAGGGCTCCGGCGGCGACGAGCACGATCGTGGCCCCCAGGGCCAGCTTGCGGTGGGTCATGTTGGAAGGCTCCAGTGTGGGACGAATCCGGCGAGGGATGCCAGCATAGGTCAAGCATTCGGCCGACGCAAACCACGCCGGCGAGGCGTGGCTGGCCGACGACGAGGATCCTGCGGAGCCGGAGCTGTAGCCCGACTTCGCGGTCACGTGCGAAGTCGCGCAACGTAAACGGCGCCGGCAGTTAGCCCGTCGAGCAACGACGGAAAATGCTAGGCTTGCAGGGGCGGCCGCCACGGACCAACAGGGGGAATAAGTCATGCGCTGCCTGATCGGCTTCGTGATGTTTGTGGTCCTGTATTTTGGCAGTTGCAAGGCCCTGGAAGAGGCGTCTCGCCAGATGGCCCTGTCGAACGGGCATTCGCCGAGCGTGAGCCGCGTGGCCGCCTCGAAAGTGGTGACGAAATACCATTCGGTGGTTGCGGTCGTAGTGGGGCTATTCGTCCTTTTTGCGTGCTGTCTTCCCACGATCATGGTGAAGCTGAACGACCACTTCGAGCGGCGCAATTACGCCGAGCAGGAGTTCTTTCACCACTGACGGCCGGGGACGCGGCGCCGATGCGCCCCCCTCATGTCGCGGCGGTCGGGCTGCCGGATAGCACGCCGGGTGGCCGTTTCCGGCGAGAGACCGCCCGCGAGAGACCGCCCGCGGGAACCCGCCCGCTGTGCAGGGGGGCAATTTCGGCTATAATGAGCCCCCGTTGCGATTCCGGGGGTCATCCCCGAGGGCGGCCTCTCGCGCGACCTTCTTACGGCAGGTGCGGCCGCTTCACCAAGAGCGAAGGAGATTGGCTGTGTCTATATCACGACTGCATGTGGCATACGTCGTCGTCGGCGGGCTGATGTTGGCCGGTTGCGTCAAACCGTCGGAGCCGACCAGCTCGAAGCTGAAGGTCACCAAGATCGAAGCCGGTCCCGACGTTCAAAAGAAAGCCCAGACCGCGCTGATCGAGGCCAAACCGGGCGAAGTCATCGAGTTTGGCGAAGGCAAGTTCGAGTTTACCTCGACCCTCTCCTGCGACGTGAGCGACGTCACGATTCGGGGCCAGGGCCCCGACAAGACCATCCTTTCGTTCAGCGGGCAAGGGCAGGGGACCGGCGGCGAGGGCCTGTCGATCAGCAGCAAGGAGAAATGCACCGTCGAAGACCTGGCCGTCGAAGACGCCAAGGGTGACGCCATCAAGATCAACCGCTGCGACGGGCTGACCCTCCGCCGCGTGCGCACCAGTTGGACCGGCGGGCCCAAGACCGAAAACGGCGCTTACGGCCTCTACCCGGTGCTGTGCAAGAACGTGCTCATCGAGGATTGCGTGGCGACCGACGCCTCGGACGCGGGGATCTACGTCGGCCAGTCTGAGAATATCATCGTCCGCCGCAACCGGGCCGAGAACAACGTGGCGGGCATCGAGATCGAAAACTCGGTCGATGCCGACGTGTACGAGAACACGGCCACGGGCAACACCGGGGGGATCCTGGTATTTTCGCTCCCCGATCTGGAATTGAAGGTGGGCCGCAACTGCCGCGTGTATAATAACGAGATCGTGGCCAACAACCACGAAAACTTCGCCCCCAAGGGGAACGCCGTGGCCAACGTCCCCCCCGGCACCGGCGTGATGATCATGGCCAGCCGGCAGGTCGAAGTGTTCGACAACAAGGTCAAAGACAACGACAGCGTGGGACTGTCGATCTGCAGCTACCTGGTGACGCAGAAGCCATACGACAAGGACAAGGGTTACGATCCGTTTTGCGACTCGATTTTCGTGCACCACAACAAGTTTGAAGACAACGGAACGCATCCGGCCGGCGCGTTGGCCGTGCTCGTAATGGCGCTGGTCGGCGAGAAGACGCTGCCGGATATCCTCTACGACGGCGTCGTCGATCCGTCGAAGGCGAAGGACGGCACGCTGCCGCCGGAGCTGGCGATTAATATCCGCGACAACGGGGACGCCGATTTTGTCGACTTCGACCTGCCGGGGCTCGACCTGACGAACCCCACGGCTCCCAAGCCCGGCAACATCAGCCGCGATCTAAAACCCTTTGAAGGGGACGGTAAAATCCCGAAACTCGAACCGGTGACGATTGCCGGAGTGAAGTAACGCTCTGATCGGCACCGGCGGTGCCAAGTGCGTGTTGTCATGTCCATTCGCTCGATATCGACACTGGCGGTGCGCCCGACGGCTCCCGCCAGTGCTGTTTGGCTTACGTGTCCGCCCGGCGGCAACGATGCTGGTGGCAGCGATGCTGGTGGCAGCGGCGTTGCTGTGCGCGTTGGGGTGTAACACGTCGCGCGAGGAGATTCCCTCCGCCGGCCCGCCGGAAAAGCTCTCTGCCTATGGCCTGTTCGTGGGCGACGGCAGCACGCAGCAGCCGGCCGAGGGCGTGATTCCCTACGACCTCAACTCGCCGCTCTTTACCGACTACGCCGACAAGTTTCGCTTCGTCAAGCTGCCCGCGGGCACCAGGGCCGAGTATCGCGACCCCCAGGCGTTCGAATTCCCCGTCGGCACGGTCATCGCCAAGACGTTCGCCTATCCGGTCGATGCCCGCGATCCGAAGCTGGGCCGCAAGCTGATCGAAACCCGTATCCTCAAGCGGACCGAAGACGGCTGGACCGGTCTGCCCTATATCTGGAACGACGTGCAGACCGAGGCGACGCTCGAGGTGGCCGGCGACCTGGTCGACGTGAGCTGGATCGACCAGCACGGCGAACAGAAGACGAACAACTACATCATCCCCAATGCGAACCAGTGCAAGGGCTGCCACAAGCAAGGCGACGCTATGCAGCCGTTGGGGCCCAAGGCCCGCTATCTGAACAAAGACTATACCTATGCCAGCGGGGTCGAAAATCAGTTGGTCCATTGGGTCCAGGCCGGCGCACTCGAAGGCGCTCCTTCGCCGGCCGACGCGCCGTCGCGTGGCCGTGTGGGACGATCCCCATTCCGGTTCGCTCGACGAGCGGGCCCGGGCCTGGTTGGAAATCAACTGCGCCCACTGTCACAACCCGATCGGGCCGGCCCGCAACGCCGGGCTGGACCTGACGGTGGCCCAGCACGAGCCGCGCAAGTTCGGCGTCTACAAGACGGCCGTGGCCGCCGGCCGCGGCTCCGGCGGATTCGACTTCGACATCGTGCCCGGCCATCCGGAGAAGTCGATCTTCATGTTCCGCCTCACCTCGACCGACGCGGGCATCATGATGCCCGAGTTGGGCAAGCGAATGATCCACACCGAAGGCGTCGACCTGGTGCGCCAGTGGATCGCGGCCATGCCCGAAGAAGAGCGGCCGACGCATTAGGGGCCGCTACGGCCGGGCCGTGTCCCGGATCAGGCGCCGGATACTTTGGATCAATTCCTCTGGCGAGAGCGGTTTTTGATGGCGTTCGAGCACCGGGTATCGCGGCAACTGGTATTCCTCCAGCAGGTCGGTGCCCGAGGTGAGCACGATCAGCGGCACCAGCGGCACGTCGGGCTCCTCGCGCATCAGGCTCACGACGCCGTCCCCCTGGCCCCAGGGAATCTGGGGTTCGAGCACCAGCAGGTCGGGATCAAAATCCTTCAAGGCGTCGATGCAGGCGAGCCCGTCGCAGGCGGTTTGCACCTCGAAGCCAACTTCGATCAAGCGATCGGCATAGGAGTGTGACAGCCGCTGGTCCGGATCGGCAATCAAGATACGTTGGCTCATCATGCCAGGGCTCCTTTGCTTCGGTGCAGGTGTGTGCGGTTCCAAGGCCAAGGGAGGCCGGCGCGCGTGCCAACCGACTGCGACAACGGGGGCCCGCCGTGAGGGAAGCAGTCGAGGCGCAACGAGAGCACGGCACACTTGCTATGATGTCGAACTATAGCGCCGCTGCGGTGGCGGGGTCAAAGAATCCGGCCCCTCCGCATCGGACGCAACTCTCGTGAGAGCAACAGATTGGCCACGTTTGCAGAAGCCTTGACGTACGCGCGACAGTCGCTGGCCGCCGGCCGGTTTGCCGAGGCCGAACCGGTCTACCGGCAGTTGCTCGCCGCCGCGCCCGAGGCCGCCGAGCTGTGGCACGAAATGGGAATCCTGCGGCTGCAAACCGACGCCTTGGCCGAAGCCCGGGAGTGTCTGGAGCGCCGCCGTTCAGCTTCAGGGCCACGTGGCGGCCTTTCACAGCAACCTGGGCCTGGTCTATCGCAAGATGCAGCGGCCGGCCGAGGCAGTGGCCTGTTTCCGCCGTGCGCTGGCCGTCTCGTCGCCGACGCCCGAGCTGCTCAACAACCTGGCCCTGGCGCTGAAGGACAGCGGCCAGGAGGACGAAGCGCTGGCGGCGTTGGACCGGCGCTCGCCTTGCGCGCTGGCTATGCCAACGGGCATTTCAATCGCGGCAACTTGTTGTACGACATCGGTCGCATCGACGAGGCGGTCGCCGCCTACCGCCGGGCACTCGAGCTGGAGCCGCGCGACGCCGCGGCCTGGGCACGGCTCGGCGCCGCCTATTACGACCAGGGGGACACGGATGCGGCTCTGGAATGTTACGGCCGGGCCTTGGACATTCAGCCCGATTACCCCGCGGCCCGCCGCAGCCGCGGCGTGATCTGGTTGGCGCGGGGCGAATTCGTACGGGGTTGGGCCGAGCTGGAGTATCGGCTGGAGTGCGGCGACTCGGCCACGCCCACGATCACCGGGCCGCGCTGGTTCGGCGGGCCGCTGGCCGGCCGCACGCTGTTCCTGCATGCCGAGCAAGGGCTGGGTGACACGCTGCACTTCATCCGCTACGTGCCGCTGGCCGCCGCCTGCGGTGGCCCCCTCAAGCTGGGCGTCCAGACGCGGTTGATGCCGCTGGTGCGGCAGTCGGGCTTTGGCCAGGGGCTGCTCGCGCCCGGCGATCCCCTGGCGTTCGACCTGCAGTGTCCCTTGATGAGCGTGCCAGCGTACCTGCCCGATACCAGCGGTAAGCCGTACTGGGGCGGGGCGTATCTGCGGGCGAAACCCGAGCTGGTCGACGCCTGGCAGCCGCGCATCGCGGCGCTCGGCGGTTTCAAGGTCGGCATTGTCTGGGGCGGCAGCCCCGCCCACCCGGCCGATCGCTTTCGTTCGGTCCACTTGCGGCAGTTCGCGCCGCTGGCGGCGATCGACGGCGTGCGGCTGGTGAGCCTGCAACACGGCCCGTCGCGGGCGCAGATTGCCGAAGTGGCCCGTGAGTTCGAAGTGGTCGACTTGGGTGATGACCTCGACCGCACGGCCGGCGCGTTCATGGACTCCGCCGCGGTGATCGAGCACCTGGACCTGGTCGTATCGATCGACACGTCGGTCGTGCACCTGGCGGGCGGATTGGGCCGACCGGCCTGGGTGCTGGTGCAGTTCGCCCCCGATTGGCGGTGGGGATTGGCCGGCGCAACGACCCCCTGGTATCCGTCGCTGCGGCTCTTTCGGCAGCGGCGGTTTCATGCCTGGAGCGAGGTGTTCGACGATGTCGCCGCGGCGTTACGGCCGCTGGTTTCCGATCGTCGCGATTGACCGGTCCCGCCGTGTTGCCAAACCGCGAAGCAAGCGCGAATCTCACGTACTGCCCCTTTCTATTTGGTAACGGATTCGTTATGTTGACTGAAACGGACAGATTTCTCTTGGCACTCGCGGGCCGGTATGTACGTGCCGATTCTGGGCTCGCGGGGCGAAGGGGTGCGAGATCTCTTCTGCGTCTCGCTCGGAACAGGAACTTTTCTCACGGCTCGTAGGAAGCTTTGTTGCCATGATGGTGTCGCGTTGGCCGGGCATCGCACTGCGCCTGGCGGTGGGTTGTTGGCTAGCCGGATCGTTGGATGTCGCCGCCGCTTGGGCCGAGGATGCGGTTGATCCGCCCGTCACGTACACGAAGGACATCGCGCCGATTCTGTGGAACCACTGCGCCGGCTGTCACCGGCCGGGCGAAGTCGGTCCGTTCTCGCTCTTGACGTATCGGGACGCGGCCAAGCGGGCCAACTTTCTCACGGACGTCACGCACAAACGATTGATGCCCCCCTGGAAACCGGCGCCGGGCGGACCGTCGTTTCACGACGAGCGACGGCTGTCGAAGGAAGAGATGGGGCTGATCGCCCGCTGGGCCCGAGCCGGCGCGCCCGAGGGTGATCCGGCCCACTTGCCCGACCGCCCCGAGTTTATCGAGGGCTGGCAACTGGGCGAGCCGGACCTGGTGCTCACCATGCGCGAGCCGTTTGCCGTGCCGGCCGGCGGGCGCGACGTTTATCGTTGCTTCGTCATTCCGATTCCCATCGACGAGGACCGGATGGTCGCGGCCGTCGAGTTTCGTGCCGGCAATCGTAGCGTCGTGCATCATTCGATCATGTTTCTGGACGCCAACGGCGCGGCGCCAGCGCGACGGCGAAGACGGCCGGCCGGGCTACGTGTCGTTCGGCGGAGCCGGTGTGACGCCCACCGGCGGGCTGGGGGCCTGGCTCCCCGGCACCATCGTGCGGCGACTGCCCGAGGGGATGGCCCGCTTCGTGGGACGCGGCAGCGACCTGGTGCTGCAGATGCACTATCACCCGACAGGCAAGGCCGAGACCGATCAGTCGTCCGTGGGCATCTACTTCGCCAAACAGCCGGTCGACAAGATCGTCACCGGCATCGCGGTCACGCAGCCGCTGTTGCTCCTGCCGGCGGGCAAGGCCCACTGCGACGTGAAGACGCGCAGCCACCCGCTGCCGGTCGACGTCAACCTGCTGGGAATTTCACCCCACATGCACTACCTGGGGCTGCGCGTTCAAGGTGACGGCGAAACTGCCCGATGGGAACTACCTGCCGCTCATCACGATCAACGACTGGGACGTCAACTGGCAGGGAACCTATCAATTTGCCAAGCCAATTCGGCTGCCCAAGGGGACGGTCGTGTGCCTGCACGCCGTGTACGACAATTCGGCCGGCAATCCGCTGAATCCCAACGATCCCCCCCGCGAGGTGCGCTGGGGCGAGCAAACCACCGACGAGATGTGCTTGTGCGGGCTGCAGGTCTACACCGACCGGCCGGCCGACTTGCAGCAAATCGCCAAAATGCCCGGCTACGAGTTGGCCGTCGGCTTGGAGGGGGGCATTCCCGGGCTGGCCGAACAGATCCAGCGCGAGCAACAGCGACGAGCCTCGCGCACCACGCGGCACGGCGCCGCTGCGTTTCCGCCCGAAGGGATTCCGATCTTCGCCGACAGGGTCGACCAACTCTTGCGTTACGATCGGGACCGCAACGGCTACCTGAACGCGCGACGAAATCTCGCAGATGGCCCCGCGCACGCAAACGTACGTGCTCAAGCGCTATTTCGGCCAGCAGTAGAAAAAGGGGACATTCTACTTTTTCGCAGCAGCAAATGGGGACATTCTACTTTTTAGGGCGTAAGCGAGTACGGCACGCCATATTGCGACGCGACGCAACACATTGTGCTGCAGTGCGTTATGTCACATAAAGTAGAATGTCCCCCTTTTACTCCGACGCAACACATTGTGCTGCAGTGCGTTATGTCACATAAAGTAGAATGTCCCCCTTTTACTCCCTAAACAAATCGAAAGACCACTTCCCACAGATCATTTGCATCCCTTTGTTTATACTGCGGACCTTGCCCCAATTCCCGTCCAAGTTTCTGATTATCCATCGCATCAATAGCCTCCACGCTTGGCTCTTTCAGACTATACGGCCAAATAAACATGGCCCCTGGACACTCATCCATATTCGCTCCCTCTCACCCTTGTACCAGTCGCCGGGACCGTAGCAGTGCCAGTATCGTCTTTCGTTGGCACCATAGCGTTGAATGAATATCCGTCCGTAGCCATTGTGATTCGGGCCACCGAGTACTTTACGCCAGTGGGTTCCTGCTTGTCCGTACATCGACGTATGAATTGCAATCTCTATGACTCCGGGAGCGATTTCCTTTGTCGCGATCATGCAGGCAAGCTCCTTACGGAGTAATTAAAGGCGACGGGGATCATTGTATTGACTTGAGTCACTTGAGCCCCCTGTGTGTTCGTTCGACAGGGCCTGCTGGTCAATCGGCGTCGGTGACATAAGCCGCGAAGCGCTTCGAGGCGTGGGTTTCTAGGTGGCCGTTCTCGTTGCGGACGATGAAGGCGGCGGCGTGGGGCGTTGCTTCAATGAGCTGCAGGCCTGCGGTGGGTCCCAACACGCTCACGGCCGTGGCCAGGCTGTCGGCGGACAGGCAGTCGGGGGCGATCACGGTGACGCCGCTCTGGTCGGTCAGGCCCAGGCCGGTGCGCGGGTCGACGATGTGGGAGTAGCGGCGGCCGTCGATCACGACGTGTTGGAAGGCGTCGCCCGAGGTGGTCACCGCGGCATTGGCCAGCAGGACGTAGCGCGTGGGGGTGCCGTCGGCCGAGAGGGGGACCGCGCCGATCGTCCAGCCCGACTTGCCGGGGGGAGGATCGCCGACGCCGATGTCGCCGCTGGCGTCGATCAGTGCCCGGGTGATGCCGCCGCTTGCGCAGGATTTGCAATGCTTTGTCGACGGCGTAGCCCATGGCGATGCCTCCCAGGTCGAGCCGCATGCCGGCCGTTTGCAACTGGGCCGAGTGATGACGCTCGTCGAGCTTGAGGAAGGCGTAGCCCACCGCTTCGCGAGCTTGCTGCATCCGCTCGGGCGAGGGCATCTGTTTTTGCCGGCGAGCGCGGCGCCACAGCCGGACGTAAGGGTCCGACGGTGACGTCGAACGCTCCCTCGGTGCGGCGGGCCAGCGCCTGCGAACGGGCCAGCACGCACCACAAGTCGTCGCTCACGGCCAGGCCTTGAGTCGCCGGCGCGGAGCGGCTCAAGCGGCTCAACTCGCTATCCGGGTCGTAATCGCTGAGGATGGCGTTGAGCTCGGCGATTCGGGAAAAAGCCGCGTCAAAGGCACCCTTTGCAGTCGGTTCATCGGCTGCATACAATATGATCTTAAAAGGCACCCCCATCTCGATTTGAGTGGACTGGAAACGCTCCAGTTCGGCAGCCCGGCAACCACGGGCGGCCGCTCCGCTCAAGACGAGAACGATTCCCCACTGACAGGCACCGCGCAATCGATTCATCGCACGTTTCCGTGAGTCCGGCGCGACTGGCGGGGAAGTGCTGGAGAGTTGCACGCGGCTGCCGCTCGATGGTTCTAAAGGATCCCTCTATGCATAGCGTAGTCGCGTGGCGAGCAACGGTCCAATGGCTCGCCGTTTCGTGTGCCGTGTCGATGATGGCATTTGTGGCGCTCGTGCCGGCCGCCTGCGGCGCAGACACGGCGCCTCCGGCCACGGCCGTGCCCGACGTTCGCGCCCAGACCGCGGCCGAGATGAAGCCCTACACCGAGGTGATCGTCAACGGCGACATTTCGTTCGACATGGTGCCGATTCCCGGCGGCAAGTTCCTGATGGGCAGTCCCGACGACGAACCGGGGCGCAAGGACGACGAAGGCCCGCAGCACGAGGTCGAGATCAAGCCGTTTTGGATGGGCAAGCACGAAGTTACCTGGGACGAGTACGAAATCTGGACGTTCAACCTCGACATCCAACGCCGCGAGTTGAACAAGGTGGAACCGACCGACCGCGAAAAGCTGGCCGACGCCATGACCCGCCCCACGAAGCCCTACACCGACATGACCTTCGGCATGGGCAAGAAGGGCTACCCGGCCATCTGCATGACGCAATACGCCGCCAAGAACTACTGCAAGTGGCTCAGCGCCAAGACGGGCCGTTACTACCGGCTGCCGACCGAAGCCGAATGGGAGTACGCCTGCCGGGCCGGCACGCGGACGGCCTACTCGTTTGGCGACGACGTCGACCAGCTTGGCGATTACGCCTGGTACTTCGACAACTGCGAGGACAAGTATCACGAGGTCGGCAAGAAGAAGCCCAACCCCTGGGGCCTGTACGACATGCACGGCAACGTGGCCGAATGGACGCTCGATCAGTACGTGCCCGACTTTTACGCGCAGTTTGCCGGTAAGACGGCGCTGAACCCCTGGATCGTGGCGACGAAGCTCTATCCCAAGGCGGTTCGCGGCGGCTCCTGGGACGACGACCCCGAGGCGCTGCGAGCGCCGCCCGGCGGGGCTCGACCCGGGATTGGAAACAGCAGGACCCACAACTGCCGCAAAGCATCTGGTACCTGACCGACGCATTGTTCCTTGGATTTCGCGTCGTGCGTCCGCTGGACGAGCCCTCGGCCGAAGAGAAGGCCAGGCTCTGGGACGCCGGCGTTTACGAATAGCGTTCCCGCGCAGAAAATCAAAAATCGTCACGAGTCGCGGCCCGCGCACGAGCCATCATCCTCCCGTTCGCAAAACCTGGAAATGGAGACCGATCATGAGCGATCCTTCCCGTCCCTGCTCGCCGAAGTCCGCGCCCGTGGCCCGGCGCGATTTTCTGAAAGGCTCCACGGCCGCGATCGTCGGAGGCGCCCTGGTGGGGAGCCTGTCGATCGCCAAGAGCGCCACGCGGCCGGCGACGATGAGATCAAGATCGCCTTGATCGGCTGCGGCGGACGGGGCACCGGCGCCGCCAACCAGGCGCTGCGGACCGAGGGGAAGGTAAAGCTGATCGCCATGGCCGACATCTTCGAAGACCGGCTCGAAGGGAGCCTCCAGCAGCTCGAAAAGCAGTCGGCGATCCGCGATCGGCTGGACGTGCCGAAGGACCGCCGCTTCATCGGCTTCGACGCGTATCAGAAGGCGCTCGACGCCGGGCCGGACCTGGTCATCCTGGCCACGCCGCCGGGCTTTCGCCCCTACCACTTCGAAGCCGCGGTGAACGCCGGCAAGCACGTGTTCATGGAAAAGCCGGTGGCCACCGACGCCCCCGGCGTGCGCAAAGTGCTGGCCGCCGCCGAGGAATCGAAGCGGAAGAACCTGGCCGTGGGCGTGGGGCTGCAACGCCACCACCAGGCCCAGTACATCGAGACGATCAAGCGGCTGCAAGACGGCGCGATCGGCGACATCGTGGCCACGCGCGTCTATTGGAACGGTTCGACTCCCTGGGTGCACCGCCGCGAAGAGCTCGAGTCGAAGTACGGCCGCAAGCTCTCGGAAATGGAATACCAGCTGCGCAACTGGTACTACTTCACCTGGATTTGCGGCGACCACATCGTCGAGCAGCACATCCACAACATGGACGTTGGCAATTGGCTCAAGGGCGCCTTTCCGGTCAGTGCCAACGGGATGGGCGGGTGCCAGGTGCGCAAAGGGCCCGATTACGGCGAGACGTTCGATCATCACGCCGTCGAGTTCACGTATGCCGACGGATCGAAAATGTTCAGCCAGTGCCGCCACATCCCCGGCTGCTGGAACGAAGTGCGGGAATTCGCCCTGGGCGCCAACGGCACGGCCGACATCAGCGGCGAGATCATCAAGGGCAAAGACAAGTGGCGCTACCGCGGCCAGCGGCCCGACCCCTACCAGGTCGAACACGACGATCTGTTCGCCGCCATCCGCTCGGGCACGCCCTACAACGAAGCGGAGTACGGAGCCAAGAGCTCGATGACCGCCATCCTGGGCCGCATGTGCACCTACTCGGGGCAAGCACTGAGCTGGGACGAGGCGATCAACTCCGACATCAGCCTGGCCCCGGACGAGTTTTCGTTCGACGCCACGCCCAAGTCGCTCCCCGACTCGCACGGCATGTACCAACTGGCGGTGCCGGGCTTGACGAAAGTCGTGTGAGCCCCGTGCGTCTCGGTGTAACTAACCGATGGAATTGTTTCAGAAGCCGGTTACTCATGGCAGTAGCCGGCTTCGTTTTTTCCTGCGAAGCGTGATCCTTTGGCGGACAGACCACGATGCGAACCGCTTGCTTGTTTCTGACGGCAACCGTCTGGATATGCGGCCGTCGCGTCGGCAGCCGAGCCATGGTCACCGATCGAGCGCCTGCTGCCGCCGGCCGGAATCGAGATTTCCGCCGCCGATCGCGACCGGCTCACGGCGTCGCTGGCCGAGGTGCAAGAGCGCTTCGAGGGGCTGCTGGCCGGCGGGCTCTCCGACGCGCAGGCAGCGCTCGCGCCAGACGTGGAGATCTATCTCAAGGCGGTACGGTTCGCGCTCGAGGAGTCGGAGTTCACGCGCCGCAGGACGTTAAGGCCGCCGGCGGGCTGCTCAGCACGGCGGACACGCGGATCGACGAATTGGCAGCCGGCGAGCCGTCGTGGCCGCAAGCGCGCGGGCTGGTCGTCCGCGGCTATCGCTCGGCGGTCGATCGCTCGGTGCAACCGTATGGCCTGGTGATTCCGGAGGCGTTGCAACTCGACCGGCCGGTGCCGCTGTACGTCTGGCTGCATGGCCGCAACGACAAGCTGGCCGACTTGCAGTTTATCGACCAGCGCCAAAGCCAGGCGGGCCAAATCCGTCCCAGTGACGCGATCGTGCTTCATCCGTTCGGCCGCAGTTGCCTGGGCTGGAAGTGCACGGCCGAAGTCGACGTGCTGGAAGCGATCGAGTCAGTGGCCGGGCGGTATCCGATCGATCGCGATCGGATCGTGCTGATGGGATTCTCGATGGGGGGCGCCGGCGCCTGGCACATCGGGGCGCACTACGCCGAGCGGTTTGCCGCCATGCACGCCGGCGCCGGCTTCGTCGACGTGGCCCGTTACCAGCGGCTCAAGCCCGAGGACTATCCGCCCGAGTACGAGCAAAAGCTGTGGGGCCTGTACGACGTGCCGGACTACGTGCGAAACCTGTTCAACCTGCCGGTCGTGGCTTACAGCGGCGAAGTGGACAAGCAGAAGGACGCCGCCGACTTCATGGCCGAAGCCTTTCGCCGCGAGGGTCACGAGCTGGTGCACCTCATCGGTCCGGGGATGGGACACAAATACGATCCGGCGGTGCTGGCCGACGTGATGCGGCGGATGCACGAGGCGGCCCACGACGGGCGCCATTCGGCGGCGGACACCGTCTCGCTGCAAACCCGCACCTTGCGCTACCATCGCCAGCATTGGGTCGAAGCCCTGGGCCTCGGCGAGCACTGGCAAGACAGCCGGATCGACGCGCGCTTCGAAAGCGGCGATCGGCTGGTCGTCACGACCAAGAACGTGCAGTCGATGCGCTTGCGGCCGCCGCGCCACCCCGGCGAGATTACGATCGACGGCCAGCGCGCTGCCGGCGGCGACGGCGCGCTTGCCTACGAGCGGCATGACGGCAAGTGGGTCGCGGCGCCAGCGGACGACGAAGACCGCTTGCGCAAACGCCCGGGCTTGCAGGGACCGATCGACGACGCACTGTGGGAGCCGTTTCTTGTGGTGCTGCCGACCGGCCATACGACGCCCGGCGTTGAGCGGTGGGTCACGTTCGAGTTGGAACACTTTCGCCGCCGCTGGAAGAACGCGTTTCGCGGCGAACTGCCGGTGGTGCGCGACGTGGACGTCAAGCCCGACGATTACGCCCGGTTTCATCTGATCGTGTGGGGCGATCCGCAGAGCAACCTGTTTTTGCGCAAATTGGCAAGCAGCCTACCGGTCGGTTGGTCCGATGGCCAATTGGTTGCGGGCCGCCGAACGTACGCCGCGGGCCGCCACGTGCCGCTGTTGATCTACCCGAATCCGCTGAACCCGAGGAAATACGTGGTGCTCAACAGCGGCCCGACGCATCGCGAGGCCCACGATCGGACGAATTCGCTGCAGAATCCAAAGCTGGGGGATTGGGCGATCGTGGACGTGCTCGTCCCGCCCGACGCCGAGCGTCCCGGCGGAGTGGTAGCAGCGGGATTCTTCGACGAAAGCTGGCAGTGGCCCCAGTAAACGGCGCTGGAAAGACCACGGCCCGGGGGGGCTCTGCGACACCGGGAGATCAGAGTCGCACGATCTGGGCATCCGCCCGAGGGTTGGAAACTTCGCGGCTGTGTATAATACAGAGTAGAGAGGGGGCAAACGATGAACGTATTAGTTGTCGAAGACGTTCCTGACGTTGCACTGACGTTCGCCGCGTTGATCCGGGCATGCGGTCACCGCACGCAAGTCGCTTATGACGGTACTTCGGCCCTGCGCATGGTGCGCGAGTTCAAGCCGCAGACCGTTTTTATCGACATCGGCCTACCCGGCATGGATGGCTACGAGTTGGCGTCGCGGCTGCGGGCCGTGCCGGAGCTGAAGGGTTCGCTGTTGGTTTCGGTCAGCGGCAACGAGGTGGACGAGCACAAGTGGAGAGAGTCGACGCTCGATCGGCATCTGCAAAAGCCGCTCACCGTCGACTCGCTGCTGGGCATCCTGGCTCCGGCGGAGCTGGGTAGCGTCGCGCCCAATGGTGCACGGGCCAAATAATCGTCACCGCGCTGGCACCGTTTTGTCGGATGTGCCGGTTGTGGCGACGATGCGCAACCGCGCTAGTCGGTTTTCTGTAGGCCAAATCGGGCCAAATACAAGCTACCTTTGGGACGGGTCGAAACCGCGTTCGATCCGCGCAAACAGGAGCTTGGTATGGACGTTCGGCTCGACGCCCAGGCGGCGGCGGTCTTCAAAAAGGTTTCCAAGGTGTATCACGTCGGTCTGCGCCCGCCGCGTGGTGGCGCTGGACGAAGTGAGCCTGGCGGTCCGCTGGGGCGAAGTGTATGGGCTGATCGGCCCGAACCGCGCCGGCAAGACGACCTTGGTCAAGGTCCTGCTGTCGATTTGCCGTCCCAGCGAGGGCCGCGTCATGCGGCTGGAATATCCGCTCTCGCAGCGGGGCACCCTGGCCCACGTCGGCTACGTGCACGAGAACCCCGCCTTTCCGCGCTACCTGACCGCCCGCCAGTTGGTCGAAGGCTACGGCCGGTTGTCCGGCCTGTCGGGACGAATGCTGCGAGACCGGGCCGCCGAGCTGATCGGGCGCGTGGGGCTGGCCGACCGCAGCCGCGAGACCATTGCCAACTTCAGCAAGGGCATGCTGCAACGGCTGGCCCTGGCCCAGGCCCTGGTGAACGACCCGCGGCTGCTCGTTCTGGACGAACCGGCCGAGGGGATGGACCTGCCGGCCCGGCGACTGCTGGACGAGGTGATTTGCGAACGGCGCGAGGCGGGCCACTCGGTGATTCTGGTGTCGCACGCCCTGGCCGACGTGAAGCGCTTGTGCGATCGCATCGCCGTGCTGCGCGGCGGGCGCGTGGCCTACGAGGGAACGATCAGCGGCCTGGCCGGCGACGCCTGTGCCGTGAACGAAGAGAACGAACCACTGGAAAGCGCGGTCGAGGCGCTGTACGCGGGAGCAACCCCATGAAGGATTCGCCCATTTGCGCCACGCTGGCGTGGCTCGTGACCGATACGTTTCGCCAGGCCCGCTCGGCCGGCATCCTGGCGGTGCTGCTGGTGATCACGATTCTGTCGATCGCCGTGTGCGCCACGATCAGCGTCAACGGACTCTCGAGCATGTCGATCGGTGGCGAGCAGGCCGAGTTTTTGCCCCGCCACGACGTCGAAGCGGCGGACGCCGACAAGCTCAAAGACTCCGGCGTGCTGGTGGCCGACGGCACGCTCAGTCTCGCCTTCGGGGCGATTCAAGTTCCCCTGGCCCGGGAGTCTGGCGACGCGATTCATTTCCTCGAACTGTTGCTGGCCGCCGGCGTGGCCGACACGCTGGGGCTGATGCTGACGTTGATTTGGACGGCCGGCTTTTTGCCGGGCTTTCTCGACGCGCGTTCGATCAGCGTGCTGCTGGCCAAGCCGGCTCCGCGGTGGGTGCTGATCCTGGGCAAGTACCTGGGCGTGCTGGCGTTCGTGCTGTGCTACGCGGTGCTGTTCGTGGTTGGCACCTGGACGGCCATCGGGCTGCGCACGGGATTTTGGGATCCGACGTATCTGCTGTCGATTCCGCTGTTGCTGTTGCACTTTTCGATCTTCTTCGTGTTTAGCGTGCTGTTGGCCGTCTGCACGCGGAGCACCGTGGTGTGCGTGTTCGGGTCGCTGGTGTTCTGGTGCGTGGCCTGGAGCATGAACTTCGGCCGGCACGCATTTTTCACCTCGACCGACATGGTCTCCGAGAGCCTGCATTCGCCGCTCTTGAGCGGCATGATCGACGTGGGCTACTGGGTCCTGCCCAAACCGGCCGACCTGGGCGTGCTGCTGTTTGACGCCTTGGGCGCGCAGGACCATTTCGGCAAGCTGTTCGATCCGGCGGCGCTGGCGGCGCACGGGTTCTCGATGACGCTTTCGATTCTCAGTTCGCTGGCGTTCGCGGTCGTCGTGCTGTTCGCCTCGGTGCGGACGTTCGGCAAGATGGACTGCACTGGCAGCCAGCCGTGCGGCGTGCCACAGGTTCGCGGGCGTCAGCGTTTCCGCGTTTGCGATTCAACGCGGCGTGCGCAGGCGTATACTGGGCGTTTTCTTTCGCCCCCGCCCGGCAGCACGTCGCATGTCCGATCCGTCCCGAAGATGCGCCCCCGGCCCGGCCGGCGACGCAGACCAGTCGCTGGCGCGCGGCATCGGGCTGGTGCAGGCCACCTCGCTGAACGTGGCCAACATGGTGGGCGTGGGGCCGTTTATCACGATCCCGCTGTTCGTCGCCTCGATGGGCGGGCCGCAGGCCCTGGTCGGCTGGATCGTGGCCGCCGTGCTCGTGCTGTGCGACGGACTGGTGTGGAGCGAGCTCGGGGCCGCGCTGCCCGGCAGCGGCGGCACGTACCATTTCCTGCGCGAGATCTACGGGCGCTATCGGGGCGGGCGGCTGATCGCGTTTCTGTTCATCTGGCAGTTTCTGATCAGCGGCACGCTGGAGCTGGCCTCCGGCTACATCGGCGCCGCGGGCTACTTGAAGTACGCGTTGCAAGACACGCCGTTCAGCAAGTGGCTCTCACCTCCAGTGGACTATGATCTCGGATGGTATCTACCCGGAGGGATGAGCACCATCGCGGCGCTGGCGGCCGTGGCGGTGAGTATCTCGTTGTGCCGGCATATTCGCTCGCTCGCCTGGCTGGCGGTGGTGCTGTGCACCGGCACGATCGTGACCACGCTGATCGTCATCGTCGCTGGCCTGCTGAACTTCGATCCCGAGTTGATCACGTTTCCCCCGGACGCGTTCCGGCTCGATTCGGCCTTTGCCTCCGGATTGGGCGGCGCCATGCTGATCGCGATCTACGACTACCTGGGCTATTACAACGTCTGCCACATGGGCGACGAAGTCATCCAGCCGGAAAAGACGATTCCCCGCGCCGTGATTCTTTCGGTCGTCATCGTGGCGGCGATTTACCTGACAATGAACATCGCCATCCTGGGCGTGGTGCCGTGGGAGCGCGTGATGAAGTCGGAAAACATCGCGGCCGATTTCATGGAGATTCTCTACGGCCGCAAGGTTGCCGTGGGATTCAGTTTTTTCATCATCTGGGCCGCCCTGGCGTCGGTCTTCGTGATGACGCTCGGCTACTCGCGGATCCTCTACGCCGCGGCCCGCAACGGCGACTTTTTCAGTATTTTCGGTCGCCTGCATCCGCGCGGTCGCTTTCCGGGCGTGGCCCTGTTGTCGCTGGGCGGGCTGACGGCCGTGTTTTGCTTTTTCGAGTTGAAGGCGGTCATCGATGCCGCCGTGGTGGTGCGGATCGTCGTGCAGTTTCTGGGACAGATCGTGGGCCTGCATATCCTGCACAAGAAACGGCCGGACGTCGTGCTGCCGTTTCGGATGTGGCTGTATCCGCTGCCGAGTCTGATCGCCGCGGTGGGATGGCTGTTCGTACTGGCGGCAAACTACCAATACATCCTCGTCGCGCTGGCCGTCATTGTTTCAGGCGCCGTGATCTATCCCGTGTGGCGCAGCGTCGTGGCGCCGCCGACCGCGCGGGGGTGTGAGGCCAGCACGATTGGCCACCGAGATCACAGAGGCCACGGAGGCGGGAGCGTCGCGCAGCGTACGCTTCAGACGTGAATCCGCCCCTCGATCAAATCGGGAATCTGGCCCGCGTCGATCGTCTTGCAGCCGAGCCGCTGGGCCAGTTGCCGGGCCGAGGGAAGAAACTGGCCGTTGGTGATCACCGCGGCCCTCTGGCAGCGATGGCGGGCCTTGCCGGCATCGGTTTGCTGGATCACCTGGTTGTCGACGATGCTCGTCTTGATGCCTTTGGCCTGCACGGCCACGCGCGTTTCCCCGTGCACGACGACCAGGTCGATGCCCACCTGGCCCACTTTGCCGGTCGGCTCGACCGCGTAACCGTGCTCCTCGAAGACCTGCCTGAGAAAATTGACGAGGTTGCGGCTGGTCATCTGCTGCCACTGGCACGTTCGCAGCCAATGCAGCCGGCTGGACAGCGCCATCTTGACGCGCTGGAATTCCTGCTCGGCCTCCGCAAGCTTCGCCCGTTGGGCGGCTTCCTCGTGGGCCAGCGCGTCATGTTCTCGGGTTGCCTCGGCCAGCGCCTGCTCGACGCGCGGCGCAAGCGCGGCCAATTGCTCGTCGTCCGGGTAGAACGAAAACGGGAGGTAGGCCGCCCCGGCCGCGATCATCGCCAGCACGGCCACGACAAAGTATGCAAAAGCCGAGAGCGGCAACACGCTCAGCAGCACTAGCGCCACGGCCGGTGCCAGCGCGATCGTGACAAAGAACCCGCCGATGCGGCCGATCGAATGGTCCAGCGTCCGGCGTCCGGTTTGAAACCGCCCCAGCCAGGCGGCCTGCCGCGTCAGCCGGAGCTGCTTGCGCTGCCGGCGGGCCAGCTCGAGTTGCAGGCCGACGTTTTCCGCGGTAAGCCGCTCGAACACGTCCTGCGACCGCTTGAGATCGGCCTGGGTGACGTTCCCCTCGACCGGCGCCAAGACGGCGCCAACCGGCGTCGGCGAGCCGGCGGCGCCGCTGCCGGGGATGACGAAACTGTCAGAGCAGCTCGGACAGCGCGTGGTTTGACCTCCGCAATTGTCGGGCAACACCAACAGAGCCTGGCAATGCGGGCAGGAAAAATGAATCGACATACCTGGTGACTGCGAGGGACGACGGCAAGTGACGCGTGTATTTTCCGTTTCCGCCGCGGCCAGGTAAAGTGCCCTACCGGCAACAACGTGCACTCTCCCGCGCTTCCAGCCCGCCGGGCGTCACTGCCACGCCACGTCGACCGACAGGGGATAGCGCCACACGCGGCACAGCGCGCGCGGGCGCGCCGATATCCCGCCGGCCCCGCTTGCCCGTCGATCGCGTACCAGCGCTCCCGTCCGTCGGCGCTGTGCCATTCGTAAAGCGGCACGGTGGTTCGCGGCGGTTGGGGCACGTCCGCCGGCAATGCGTAAAACGCGACGTCATCGGTCGCGTTCAACGTCAGGGCCGCGGCCGCTTCGGCCGAGCGACCCACCGCTACCAGACCCGCGCGGGGTCGACCCGCGGCCATGAACGCGATCGTCCCCTGGGTGGTGCCGGCCGCCAGCGTTTGCCGACCGTCCTGGTTGGCGGCCCAGATCGGCACCGGCAGCACGAGCCGCTCTTCCGCCAGATCGAGCGAGTACATGATCTGGTTGTAGTTATAGAGGGGCGTCGGCACCTGGATGTCGGCGAAGAACGTTGAATAAGTCCCCTCGAAGAAAATCCGCCGGCCCCCTTCCTGGTCGAGCATCGGGTGATGCCGCGGATTGTAGAAACTGTATTTGGCGTGGCTGACGACTTTGCGGGCATAGATCCAGGGGCCCAGCGGCGTGTCCGCCTCCGCATACCAGATTTCGCCCAGGTACGAAGTGCCCTCGGATTCTTCGGCGATCATCACGTAGCGGCGGCGAAAGTCGTTGTAGGCCACCGAACCGGCGTGAGCCAGCACCGGCTTGCCGGTGTCCACGTCGCGGAGTGCCAACAGCCCCTCGCTACTCTTGAGCTTCGCCCGGGCGATCCATTTCACCTGCTCGCCGCCCGTCGGCGCCGGCACGCCGCGCTTCCAGCCGTAGCGAACGGCGCCCGACGTATCGCGGTCGATCGTTGGCTTGTCGAACGTGCTGCCGGCCGCCAAGGGTGTGAACGCCTCATACTGGCTCGGATCGCGGAGCGCCTCGACCGTGGCCCGCACCCGGGTGAGCGGATAAGGATTGCCGAAGTAAAGATAAGGCGTACCGTCGATCTCGACCGGCAACGACGTGTCCGTGCGGGTAGAGGGGCGCGTCGAAATCGAATTCGACGACTTTGTCGAATCGCTTGCGCTGGTCGTCCCACTCGACCAGTCCCCGCTGGTAAACCTCGAGAAACTTGCGCACCTTGACATACTTGGCGAACATTCGCGGGCCGCGCTGCGGGTCGTCGACCGTGCACACGCCGTCGATCCAGGTGGGGCCGTCGCCGGGCATTTCGGCGGTGCTGGCGACAAAGCCGTCGTCGCGGGTGAAATATTCCAGCTTGACGCCGCGGCGCGGATCGAGCCCGCCGTCCGCCGGCAATTTCGATACGGCCCCCGGCACGTGAAACATTCCCAGCGGATACGCCGGCCGGTTGGTATCCCCCCAGAACCAATAGATCCGCCCCGCGTACACGATCGAGTTCACGCTGTCGCTGCCGGCCACCTGCGCGTTCAAAAGCGGATGCTCGATCGGCACGTCGCGACCGAGCAAGACGCTGTCGCGATAAATGCCGGCACCGGTCACCCGATACAACCGCTCGGCCACGTTGGTCCGCGTCACGCGCAGCTCGACGCTCTCGCCGGGCACGGTTCGCAGCGTCTTGCCGCGAAAGCCGAACCCGTCGGCCGGAAACTCGTAGCCGTCGGCCGCCACGTAAAAGAACACGTCCTGGCTCATCAGCCCGGGCTCGCGAAACGCCACCAGGCCCGCCGAATCGGTCCAGTATTGCCGATCGTCGACCGTGCGCAGCGAGATCATCGGCACGCCGCGGCCGGTCGCCTCATCGACCACCGAAATGGCAAAATACTCCGCCGCGTCGGCAGGCGCGGCGGCGAGCGCGAAAGCCAGCAACAGCGAAGCGTGGAACATGGCAGTCGCCATCCAAACCGACGGGCGAAGACAAACGCAGACGCCTACCAGGATAGCACACCGCCGGCCGGGTTTCCCCAACTCCCGCATCGAGCTTGTTTGGGTCTATTCCGAGCGTGCTACACCGCGACCGTCACGCGGGAACACGTCGCGGCGTAGCCCAGTCCGCGTTTGAGCGCCGGGAAGACACGATGCAGGGCGATCGCCAGGCTCAGCTCCACCAGGCCCGCGTCGCCGAAGCGCCGGCGGATCTGCTCGCGCCGCGACTCTTGTTCTTCGGTGTTGAAAATCACCGCTTCGGTAAAGTGATACACCTCCTGCAAATCGGCCGACAGCTCCTCGGGCCGGCGCTCGACGACCGCCGAGATGACATTCCGGTCCAGGCCCGCCTGCCGGGCCAGGTTGACTCCGATCTGCACGCACGAACCGCAATCGTCGGCCATCGCCGCCACGATCGAGCCCACGAGCACGGCCTCGCGCCACTCGTCGCGCGGCCGGGTCTGCACGAGCCGCGAGAAACGCGCCAGCCGCCAGGCGGCGGAACGAGAAACCCGCGCGACGTAGCGTACGTAGTCCAGCGAAACGCCGAGTTGCTGCTCGGCTTTCGTGATTTGCCGGTTGAAGATGGCTTGTAACATGGTCAAGTACCTCGATCTGGCTGGCCGGCGCCGAACGACGCCAGCTTTTCGGGATTCAGAACGGAATACAAACGTCGGATGCGCCCCGCGTTGGCCTCCAACGAGATGACGGCGTGCAGCCGGCCGCCGAGGAGATACAACACGCCCGGCGTGCCGTTCACGTCGGTCATCGTCAGCTCGGCCGCCAGGCCCTGGTGCTCGGCCTTTGGCGCAGCCCCAGGATAAACCGCGCGACGCGGTCGATGCCGACAATCGGCACGCGGGCCGCCGGCGTGCGGCCGCCGCCATCGGAATAGGCCGTGACGTCCTCGGCCAAGATGGCGGTAAGACCGGCAAGGTCGCCGCTTTGGCAGGCCTCGAGAAAGCGGCCCACCAGCCGGCGATGCTCGTCGGGCGAGGCGGGGAAGCGGGGCCGATCGGCGGCGATTTTCGTGCGCGCCCGGCTGGCGATCTGCCGGCAGGCCGGCGCCGACTTTTCCACGATTGCCGCCACTTCTTCGAACGAGTATTGAAACACGTCGTGCAGCAAGAACACGGCCCGCTCGACCGGCGAAAGCGCTTCGAGCACGACCAGAAAGGCCAGCGACACGCTTTCGGCCAGCTCCTGCCGCCCGGAGGCATCGTCGAGCACGACCGGCTCGGGGAGCCACTCGCCGACGTACTGTTCGCGCTTCCGCCGGACTGATTTCCAGCCGTCCAGACAGCGCCGCACGACGGCCCGAGTCAGATACGAGCCCGGCGCGACAACGTCCTGCGGGGCGGCACTGCGCACGCGCACGAAGACGTCTTGCAGGGCATCCTCGGCGTCGGCCACCGTGCCCATCAGGCGATAGGCCAGTTGGAACAGCCGGGGCCGCTCGTCCAGAAACGCCTGTTCGAGGCTCGCGCTAGACATGCTGTCGCTCCGCTGGTCTCAATGTCCAGGCCAACCAGGCGGCCGAGAGGGCGACGACCGGCTCGACGACGGCCAAGGCCATCGCGGAGTTGGCAAACAGATCGTGCCCCGGCAGGTTGGGGACGCTCGTCACATGGTCGGGATTGGCCGGACCAAAATGGAAGTACAACCCAAAGAGCCAACCCGCCGTCAGCAGGCCGGCCAGCCACCACGCCATCGCCGCCCGCGGGCGGATCCACAAGGCCACGATCACCACGATCGGAGCCAAGACGATCACCAGCCACACGAACGCGTCTTGCCAGGGGGCCAATGGAACCGCCAGCATGCCGTGGGCGTGGCCGTGTACGAAGGCAACGGCCAAGCGCGCGACGAATAACGCGGTGACGACGATCAACGGCGTTTTGCGACCCACGGTTGATGCTCCTCATGGGGATTCCCAACGGACTCGTGTCCCTGCAACTACAAAGACGACCGAGCGGCCGCGAGTGTGACAGCCGAGTCAAAAAAGATTATAGAGGGGCCCGCTACGGCCCGGCCCCCTGCTGTTGCCACCTTTCCAAGAGCGCCGGATCGACTTTGGCCCGCACCGTCCGCCGGTCGAGCCCCAGCCGCCGGGCCGTGGCTTCGTAGCTGCGCGTTTCGGCGTACACCAGCGTGCAATAGCGGCGCAGCAGCTCGTCGGCCGTGAGGGTGCCGGCGACGAGCTCGCCCAGCAGCTCGTCGTGCCGGTCGGCCCGGGCGGCCGGTTTCGGCTGCGGAGGAACGTAGGCCCGGCGAATGAGGACGTTGCGCACGCACTGTTCCAATTCGCGAATGTTCCCCGGCCAGGGATACTGGCGGCCCAGGTTCGCGTCGATCCAGGCCACGACTTCGTCGGCCAGCTCGTCGGCTTCGGCATCGACCGCGCGACTGGCCAGATGCTTGACCAGGTGCCGCAGCTCGTCGGGGTTGTCGGCCATGCGCTCGTGCAGGGGGGGCACTTCGACCATGTCGGCGCAGAGCCGGTAGTAGAAATCCTGGCGGAAGCGGCCGGCTTGCATTTCGTCGGCCAGGTGGCGGTTCGTGGCGGCGATGATCTTGCCGCGAAACTGCCGCTCGGCCGTTTCGCCCAACCGATTGAACACGCGCGACTGCAACACCCGCAACAGCTTGATCTGGATGCTGACGTCGATTTCGCCGATTTCGTCGAGAAACACCGTGCCCAGCGTGGGGCAGGCTTCGAGCCAACCCGCGCGGTCCTCGACGGCGCCGGTGAACGAGCCCCGCTTGTGGCCGAACAGCTCCGACTCGATCAGCGTCGGGCTGAGCGCGGCCAGGTTCACGGCGAAGAACGAGCCGGCAAAGTCCTCTTGAAACTTGCCGCTAGCCGCGTCGAACGGAATGTACGCGCGAGCGGCCGATGGCCTGCGCCACCAGCTCCTTGCCGGTGCCCGAGGGGCCGGTGACCAGCGTCGTGAAATCGCCCATCCGCCAGTAAAGCGCGCGGCGATAGCGGCGCATGTCGTGCGTGAAGATCGATTCCCAAACCGCGGCCCGCAGTGCGCACGGCCGGCAGCGAAACGCCCAGGATCAGGCGAAAGATGTTTTCGAACGCCCGGCGAATCTGAAAGAAGCCGGCAAACAGATGCGGCAGCGGCTCGGAGAGCTCCAGCCGCCGGTCGCCGAACGTGAGGTAATGCTCCGCGTCGTCGCGCAGCGCCGCATAGAGCTTTGCCGGTCGGCGATCGTGGCTCTTCGGCCGGGCTCGACAATCAGCTCGTCGAGCGGGCCGCGATAGCGGTGGTAGAGGACCGTCAGCAGCAGGTCTTCGTACAGCGGCTGATCGGAGGCCAACGAGCCGGGTTGGCCGGCGATCCGCTCGCGCGCCCGGTCGAGGATCGCTTCGCTGCGCGCGAGCAGCGTATCAAGGTTGGCGTGATCCCGGTCGTCCCCCGGCCGGGCATTCCAATCGGCCAGGTGCGCGTCGAAAGCATCTCCCAGCGCCACGCGCTCGCACTCGATCCGCTCGGGCGAGAAGGGGTTGCAATGGGCCATGCGGCCCACGGCTTCGACAAAGCGGCGCTCCGAGGCATTGAACAGCGACATGCCGCGTCACAACGAAGATGGGTGAGAACCGAGCGACCGAGCCTGTGTACACATAATGTACGACGCATGGACATCTATTGTACATGCGCCAGCGCACTTTTGTCGCGATCCAATGCAGCCCCCAAGCCGCAAGTGACTTCTACCGATCCACTTGCGATTTTTCGACCGACCTTGGCACGGAAAGTGTTTTAGCCGTTGCTCCCAGTTGGATTCAGGTCCCGCACACTCGATTGATAGGAGAACCGAAGGATGAAACGGCTACTGAGGAAATGGTGGTTGGTGCCGCTGGCCGGCGCCTTGGCGTTGTGTTTGAGCGTCGGCACGCGAACCGGCTACGCGGCCGGCATGCTCGTGGCCGACGGCGGACTGGGAGGTGCCCTGGAAATCAAGGAGCACGACGTGCACGTCACGGTCAACAACGGCGTGGCCGTGACCGAGGTCGAGCAGGTGTTCGTCAATACCGAAGACCGCGTCGTCGAAGCGCTGTATACGTTTCCCGTGCCAAAAAACGCGTCGGTGTCGAACTTCAGCATGTGGATCGGCGGCAAGGAGATGATCGGCGAAGTCGTCGAACGCCAGCGGGCCCGCGAGATTTACGACAGCTACAAGCGGGTGCGGCGTGATCCGGGGCTGCTCGAGCAAGTGGACTACAAGCGGTTCGAGATGCGGATCTTTCCGATTCCGGCCCGGGCCGAGCAGCGCGTCCGCGTGACGTATTATCAGGAGCTCGACTTCGACCACGATCGGGCCGGGTACGTCTACCCGCTGGCCACCGTGGCCGAACGGACCGCCAACGAAACGACGACGGGCCGGTTTTCGCTGTCGCTGGACGTGAAGAGCGAAGCGCCGATTACGGAGCTGGCCAGCCCTTCGCATCCGGAGCAGTTTGTCGTCGTGCAGCATGCCGATGCCCACTACTGGCAAGCGAGCCTCGAGACGGCCCAAGCCGATTTGAGCCGCGACCTGGTGATCAACTATGGCCTGAAGCGGCCCCACACCGGCATCGACCTGATCACGTCGAACGAGGACGGCGAGGACGGCTACTTCCAGCTCACCGTCACCGCGGGGCCAGAACTGGAAGGCCAGACCGGAGGGAGCGACTACGTGTTTGTCGTCGACGTGTCGGGGAGCATGACCCGCGATGGCAAGTTGGCCCTCTCGCGTGAGGCCGTGGCGGCGTTCGTCGATTCGCTCGGCGAAAACGACCGCTTCGACCTGATTACGTTCAACATCGCGGCCAATAGCCTGTTCAACCAGGCAGAGCCGGCCACGGCGGCGAACAAAGAGCGGGCGATCGAGTTCCTGCACTCGCAGCGGGCCATGGGGGGCACCGTGCTGCGGCCGGCCATCGAAGCGGCCTACCGCTACCGCGACGACGATCGGCAGCTTAACGTCGTGGTCCTGTCGGACGGCATGACCGAACAGCGCGAACAGCCCGAGCTGTTGCGATTGATCGGCCAGCGGCCCAGCGGTTCGAGCGTGTTTTGCGTCGGCGTGGGAAATGAAGTGAACCGGCCGCTGCTGGGGCAGCTCGCCCAAGAGACGGGTGGGCTGGCCACGTTCATCTCCACGGGCGACGACTTTGCCGCCCAGGCCCAAGCGTTTCGCCGCAAGCTGACGCGGCCGGCCGCGACCAACGTTCGCGTCGCGTTCGAGGGGGCCGAAGTCTACGACGTCGAACCCCAGCAGCTCGGCAGCCTGTTTCACGGCCAGCCGGTGCGGATGTACGGGCGGTACAAGTCGAACGGTCCGGCCAAGGTCCGATTGAAGGCGGACGTGCTCGGCGCACCGCTGGAGCAAACCGTGGCCGTGAATCTGCCGCCGCGGGACGACGCGAACCCCGAGATCGAGCGAATGTGGGCCCTGTACCGGGTCACGCGTCTGATGGACGACGAGCGTCGCGAGGGCAGCCACCGCAACGCGGCGGAAATCGTGCGGCTGTGCGAAGGCTACTCGATCGCCAGCCCTTACGCGTCGTTCATCGTGCTGGAGAACGACGCCGAGTACAAGCGCTGGAAGATCGATCGGCGCAACGCCGTGCGGATTGTCCGCGATCGCCAGGCACAGCAGGACGTACGCGAGCGGCTGGAAGAGTTGCGACGGCAAACGGCCGAGAGTGTCGGTCCGCGTCCGGCGGACAAAGTGGCCGGCGGCAAGCAGCCAGCGGCCGCGCCGACCGAGCTGGCTCGGGCCGACGTGCCACAACCGCCCGCGGCCTCCGCGCCGGCGGCGGACCGTGGTTTTGGCCCGCGATTCAGCGACGGTGGTAGCTCGCGTTCCGGCGGCGGTGCGGCCGGTGGGGCATTCGGCCCGCTCTCGGCCTTGTTGGCCGCCGGTCTGGCCGGGCTGGGTTGGGCCTCGCGGCGGAAACGGGAACGTGTGTGACGGGGGTGTGTTGCCTCCGGGGTCGCCGCGGGCTGCCGCTTGTGCAGCCCGCGGTGTTTTTCTCTTGATGACGGACGACGGTTTGCAATCTTGGAGCGACAAAGTCATGCCCGCGCGACCATCCGTGCCGACGAAAACAACCGCAGGATGCGTCAACGCCCGGGGGCTCGGCAGTCTTCCACTGCTCACGCTGACGGTTGCCGCCGCTGCGATCGCCCTGCAATTTGTACCCGATTGGCTGGACGCCGCCGCTTATGACCGAGCGGCGATCGCCGGCGGAGAAGTCTGGCGGCTGGCGACCGGGCACCTGACGCATTGGAATTTCGATCACCTGGCGTGGGACGCGCTGATGTTCGTCGTGCTTGGCGCGGTGATCGAGCGGCGGAGCCGGCGCGAATGGTTGGTAATTATCGCCGGGTCGGCAGCGGCGATCTCGCTGTGGCTGTGGGGCGGCGAGCCCGGCGTGGCACAGTATCGGGGGTTGAGCGGTCTCGACTCGGCATTGTTCACCGCGGTCGCGATCCGTATCCTTCACGAGGCACGCCGACACGGGCGGTCGCTGCTGACCGGGGCGATCGGTATGCTACTGATCGGGTTCGGGGGGAAGATCGGTTACGAGTACGTCACCGGCGGCACGCTGTTTGTCGACTCGTCGGTCGCCGGCTTCGCGCCGCTGCCCGCGGTGCATGCGGTTGGGGCGGCCGTGGGTGTGGCCGTGGTCGTGGCGGACCGCTGGCTCGTTGCGTGCCGTCCAGCGCGCGCGGCAGGTCGCGCCGGTGCGACACTTTCAGACCCGTTTCGAGGAGAGGTCGTGACTAAACGTTCCCCCATCTCGGCAGCGAAGCCGCTGGTGCTCGACATCGGCGGCGAAGGGCGGCACCCGGCGGCCTGGAATCTCAATCCGCGCATGCGCCGCAGCTTCGGGCCCGAATGCGGCGAGCCGATCCCGCGGTTGATCTGCGGCCGCGGCGACGCGATTCCGTTGCGCGACGGCTGCGTCGACGTGCTGCTCGTCGAGCGAACGCCGCTGCGGCTGGACGTGCTGCGCGAGATCCTGCGGGTGGCCCGGCCGTCGGCCACCGTAGTCTTGCGGCACGTCGAAGGCCCGCTGGGCGATCCGCACCGCGTCGCCGTCCGCATGCTTAAGGGAACCCGCCGCCAACGCACCACCCACATCGGCCGACACACCGTGCGCGAGACGGTCGTAACGCTGTTTGGTCTCCACAAAACTTTCGCGATCCGGCCAGCGCGGTCGAGCGCGTCGAGAAGACTGTCGCCGATTTTCTGAGCAAGGAAGACGTCAAGAATGCCCTGCGCGTTGAACCGTGAGCGGCGGTCCATCCGGGAGAGGGGCTTGAGTGCGCACGAGGGTCCGACCATTTCGCTGGGAACGAAAACCCGCCCTCAACGGCTTGCCGTGAGGCGTTTGCGTAGTTGCCGGACGGCGGTGGTCCATTTCCGGTGGGCTACTTTGGCGGTCCAGCCGTGTCGGGCGGCGATGTTGGCGAACGGCGCCTTGATAGGTGCGTTCGATCAGCACGGACCGAAACGGCTCGCGCAGTTGGTTCACGGCGGAGCGCACCGAGCTTTGCTCCTCGCGCCAGCAGCACGGCGTCCGGCGGCGCGGCCGCGTCGGGCACGCAAGACAACGTGACGCCCACGGCTTCGAACGGCAACTCGCGCGCGATCGATCGGCATTGCGTCGTGCGATAGTGCCTGATGGAATTGGCCACGCGGTGGGCCAGAATGCCGAGCAGCCAGGCGAGAAACTCGCGCTCGTGACAACCGCGGAATTGGTCGAAATCGAGTTGCGCTTCGACAAACGTATCTTGCACGAGGTCTTCGGCGCTGACTTTCGCCCGGAGTCGACCGTCCAGCAGAACCCGCGCCGCTGACAAGAGCGGTCCGCTGGCCATCGACAGCAGGCGTCCGAGCGCCGTACGCGACCCGCACCGGGCGTGCTTGATCCACCGCGAGAAATCGTCGGGGCAATCGGTGGATTCACGTACGGCAGACTGATACGACAGGTACATTAGCAGCCTCCATGGACCGTCGAAATTGTCTTGCCACAGTGGGCAAGCTAGCGACCGCGCCACTGGGAGTCAAGGAATTTTGCGTGAGCTATTGGAGTGGTTCTTTGCCCCCCCGCATAGCAAGCCGTGAATGTATGCGACGCGCTCAACGCACGCGGCCTGCACCTTACAATTTTGAAATTTGCAGTGCCCCCCTGCGGAATTCTGGCGCGATATCGTTCCTACACTAATAGCCAGATGCTTTGTGCGCAATGCGTCCGCGCGTTGCAGCGCGGCGCAAGCGGCGTAATCCCTTACGCAATCCGCTTTTACCAGGAGAACGCTAATGACTCTAAAAACTTCCGTGCTAACTCTTGTATTGGCCATGGCTTCGCACGCCGCGTTGGCCAGCATCGTTCCGGATGGTCCGGTCTACCCGGCCCCAGGAGGCAACGGGTTTAGTTTCAGGGGCGATCCTCGGCGACCAGGGGGGCGTCACTTGTGTCCTATAGCGGCTTCAGCCTTCCGAGCAACGTCACCGACCTGTGGTCGGGTATGTGGGACGCATCATCCATCGTCAGCGGTGCCCCGAATGCTTCGTTGGATGGAACGCCCCATCTCTTGTCGTATCTCGGAGGCAGCGGAAGCACTCGAGCCTGGTCCGGAACCACCAGTTGGTTTGATCCGGATACCGGCGTAAATCACGCGAGCATCCCGCTTCGTATGGACGTCACGATCAGCGGAGGGGGCGAGCTGGGACGACCTGCCCCTTCCGGGAATCAGTTTTGATCCGGCGCTGGGATCCGTGATCAACACCAACGGTCGGTAGCGCATATTCGGTCAACATCCAGATCACCGCCGATACGGGCAGAGGCTTTGTCCAGATGAATCAGTTAATCAGGAGCCGGCGGATTGGCGATCAGTTCGGCGAGCCTGGGCTTTTACAGTGTGCCGGAACCCTCGACGCTGGTCATGGCCGGCATGGGACTGGTGGTGGCGGGCGGTTGTGGACTAGCGCGACGGCGTCGCCGCCGGAGATAACGTATTTCGGTTGCGAGAAGCTCTGCGCCGGCAACTTTGAACCAGCCGCCGGCTCAAGGGCCGTTCGCGCCCTTGAGTCGGCGGTGGTGGTGATGACGCGCTCGGGCCGCCGGCAGCAGCCGTGCGAATCAGATCGTAAACGGCCGCTGTCGGACGAAGTCGGCGCTGTAGTTTCCGTCGAAGAACAGGTTGGGCGTTTGTTCCGGCGGCATGCGGCGCACGATCGCGTGGTGAAACGCGCGGTAGCCCCGCTTGAAGGTTCCGTTGCGCCAAATGCTCAACACGTGGCCGGTGAACAGCCCGTTGAACTCGCCGTCGGCCGAATACTGGTTGTCCTGACATCCGGACAGCAATAGCAGCGAGGCCTTCACCTGGCTGGCCTGGCCACCGTGGGGGCGCCTGCTGAGCAAGCGGTCGTAGAAGTCCTGATGCTCGTGATACGTTCTTCGCGCGACGTTGGCTGGCATGTAACGATAGGCGCGGCTGTCGGGCGTGGCGGCCGGCCGAGAGCCGTTGCGCGCGGCGCTGTGGTAGGCCGCCTTGGCCACCGTGCCGCTGTGGCAACTGTCGGAGAAGATCAGAATCCGCACTGCCTGCGGCAAACTTGGCGTACAGCTCGTTCAGCTCGTCGTCGACGATCTGGCCATCGTACAGGCACCAGGTTTCGTCCTGGTCGTCGTCCTCGTCGCCGTTCAAATCGGGCAATTGGCCCCCATGGCCCGAATAGGTCAGCAGAAAGATGTCGCCGGCCGTGAGCCGAGCGGCGGCGGCCTGAATGGCCGCCAGCACGCTGCCGCGCGTGGCGCCGTTGGTGAGCAGCGTCTCGCCGGCGAACCCTTGCGCGGCGGCGATCGCCGCCATGTCCTGGGCGTCGGCTTCGCAAGCGTTCAGCTCACCGCTCCAGCCGCCGTACTGGTCAGGGTCGACGGCGTTCAATCCGATGGAAACGGCAATCCCTTGCGGCATGGTTCGCTCCTTGGTTAGGGCTGGTGAAATTACGGACTCAGACGTCGCGCACGCCGAGTGTCGCGCGTGCCAGGCTGCCTCAATACTGCAAGTCGCGCGGCAGAAACAACCGCCGGGGCTCCCCGCCCAACATTCGCCGTAGCGCCGAGTTCATCGTGTCCGGGTCGTTGTCGAACCCGCCGTGCGTGGTGCTTTGCGAGCGGCTGTCGGGCGTTCCCCGGCGGCCGGCGACGATCAGCCGGGGCGGCTGCTGGGGTCTGGTTCGAAAGAGGGCCCGCAGGCGCGGATCGACGTCGGCAGACTCGGCGCCCGGCGAGGGCGCCGACGTAGCGGTGCATCCCCAGCAGCGGCGTCTGGCGGCGGCCCTCGAAGGCGTTGCTCACCAGGTACAGCAACGACTTGCCATATGGCCCGAGGCGGTCATGGCGTTCGGCGTCGTCGCTCAGCAGGTACAAGGTCGGCACCGGACATTGCCGCCGCAGAATTCGCGGCAGCACGAGCCTTTGAAACTCCGCGACACTCGTGGCCGGCGCGAATAACTGCAGCGAGGCCAACTTGACCCCCAGCCCCAGCAATTTCGGCAACGCGTGGGCGGCGAAGAGGGCCCCCGCACTATGGCCGATCACGTGCAGCTCGATGCGGTTGCGAACGCCGGGCGAAAGCCTGGCGGCGCGGATCTGTCGGGCCAGCAGTTGCATGGCGCCCCGTTTCCGCGGGTGTTGCGATGCCAGGCGCGCGTTCTTCTTCATTTCGTTCCACAGCGCCGTGCCGGGCAAGGACGCCGTGAGCTCCAGCGTGCGGTCTTTGGCGTCGGCGAGCCCCTGGCGAAAGGCGTCGAGCCACGCGGCCGCTCGGCGGTCGAGGTCGCCAAACAGATTGCCGAGCCAGCCGGCGAGGGTTTCGGACAGGCCCGATTCCCACATGACGTGCAGCGGATAGATCTCGTTGTCGAGCAGCACGTCGCGAAAGGCGACGATTCGCCGGGCGACCGTCCGCTCGTCGTTCAACCCGCCGTGGAGGTACAGCAGCACGCGAATCTTCGACCAGCCCGCGGCGCGGCGGGGAATCTCCTGTTGGACCAACCGCCGCAGATCCTGCTCGGTCGTCCAGTAGTCGCCCGAGCTGGACAGTTCGCCGTTGTGGCCGACGTCGACGACGTAGGGGCGGATATCGTGGAGCGGAATCGAAGGAGCCGTGCGCTGGATGCCCGCGGTCGTGTCGGCCGCGCCTCGGGCGGTCCACAGGTCGATGGCCACCGGCACGCCGAGCTGTACGACCCACACGTCGGTGGCGTGCAGCAGAAAATCCTCGTAAGGCAACAGCGCGAAGCCGCGATCACCCCATGCGTCGCCCCACGAGTTCAGCACGATGAATCCGCGCCGCGTGTAGCCGACGATCGCCACGGCATGCCCGGCGTCGCGCGCCGCCGGCGTTTGATGACCGGCAGCGCCCGGGTGTGCACGTTCCCGTTTTCGGCGTAGGTCACTCGCTCTTTGAGGTCCGACGGCTCGTCCCAGCCCGGATGGATCATCAACGTGACGTACAACGCGCCGGCTTCAACAGCGCCGCGTGCATGTCGCGAATTTCGCGGTGTTTGACCCGGTAATAGGCGCCGCCGGGATTCGCCGCGGCTCGCCGGGCAACGTCGCGAGTGAAATGTTCGAGGCCCCGCCGATCGTTGGGCCAGGCAGACTCCTCGCACACGCCGTGGGCGAGCCACCCCTTGATCGCGCCGCGGGCCGACGAGCCTTCGTAGTCGTCGCCCGGCCACTCGTCGTAGCGCCGGGCCATCTCGTACAGCATCCGCGGGCTGACGAGGCATTTGCGATTGCGCCGGGCCAGGTGCAAGTTGATCACCGCGGCCAGGGCAAAACCGGTGCACGCGCCGTCGGCCCCCTGGTCCAGCACCCTCGGTACGTCATCGCAACAGACCAACTCGTCGGGCAGGCTCTGCAAGTGCGGCCGGTAGCGCCAATCGCGGACGTCCACGCGATCGGGTACGGCATCGAGCGTGCGGCGCATCCCCCCGCGACGAACCACTCCACGGCGCGCACGCCGAGCACCGACATTCCGCATGGCCATGAAACCACCCCGAGATGCACCGAACCGCCGGCTGACGCACAGACCCTCGGCAGCCGCGAATGGTTATCGCCGAGAGGCTGGCCCAATTTCAAGGGTCAGCACGGGGGTCGACGGACTCCGCAAGGATACCAGTGCAAGTCAGCCGGATCGCACCGTAGGAAGGTACGCGTTTACTCCGGCGCGTGTCAGTAGTGGTCGAGCAACCAGCCGCCGTTCACTTTTTTGAAATCGAACTGCCGGTGAACCAATTGTTCGGGACGGGTTTCACCGACGGGCCAGGGCAAGGGCACGAGCGCACGACCCGTGGCCGTATCGCCCTTGACGACTAGCTGCTCCAATTTTCCGAGCGTGGGGATGGGAGCTTTCTCCTGTGTATTGGTCACGGCCTCGACGAACTCCGCCTTGTCCTTGATCTGTCCGGCGAGGACTTCGACCAGCAGGGGCCGGTCCGAGTCGCCAAGCGACTGGATCTTCGCAGCGCCATCTTCCGTGTCGGCGTCGATGCCATATCGTTTCTTGTACCCTTCTTTCAGAGCGGCGTCGAAGGCGGCCTCGTCGAGGTACTTCTTTACGATCGCGCGGGTTTCCTTCGTGTCGTGCACGGCGCAGGCGAAAAAGCTCTCGAAGACGAGATCGTCTTGCGACTCGGCGGTCAGCAGCGAGAATACCTTGCGCCACTGCTGCATGCTGCGAGCCTCGCGATAGGCTTCGAAAACCGCCGTCGGCGTGCAATACTGCTGCACAGTGCCCTTGTCGTCCGCATGGACTGGCGACGCTGGCAGACACGTCAGCGGAACCAGCAACGCGAGCAGGCTGACCACGAGAACATTCGGCATGGCGTTGACTCCCAGGGTGTTGAACGAATGGCGTCGCTCAGCCCGGTCGGGCTCGGAAAAGCCACTCGCCGGCCGGATCGTGCCGACGAGGCGCGCCGGCGTGTAGCCAAGGCGAAGAGCCCGCGGACCATCGCGTGCAAGCTGCGCCAGGAACCCTCCCAAATGGCCGCTCGGGGACTCGAACCCCGACGCCTTGCGGCACAAGATCCTAAATCTTGCGTGTCTGCCAATTTCACCAAGCGGCCGAACGAATGACTCAATGAATAGTGCTGTGTCATCGCCGGATCTTCGGGTCAGACTTGCCGTGAAGCCAAAGCACTGCTGGACAAGCCAGCAGTGGCACCCGAATGGTTGACGTTGACGAGCAGTGTTACCCTAGGGTTGGCCGAGCTGGCCGCGGCGGCCAACTCGGTCTTGAAGCCAGTATCTAGCAACAGTTTGCGTCTGGTTTTGCGTGCCGTCAAGACGACTCGTTTTTGCTTTGCGTGGGTGAAAGGCGCGTCGGGACTACGTGCAGGCGGTAAACTGAGGCGAGAAGGTTTTATGACCCCGGGAGTCGAATCATGCAAGCTATCCTACGCAGTGCCGTCTTTGCAGGTTGTGTTGCGGTAGCGGCCGCCAGCAGTCTGGCCGCGGAGCCGCCCGCCCGGGTCGAGTTTCGTCGGGCCGAATGGGAGGCGGCGCCGGGGCTCACTGCCGCCCGACCATCGCCGGGCGATCGCGAGGTCTATCTGCACGACGAAGTGGAACTGACGAACGCCGACGTCGCGAGCACCGGGTCGTCGTTTCCGAAGATGGCAAGTCTTACGCGGTCGACGTCACGATGACCGAAGAGGCGGGGCAAAAGCTCAAGGTCCTCACGCGCCAGCACCTACTGAAGCCGCTGGCGATCCTGTTGGACGGCAAGCTGCTGGTCGCGCCGAAAATCCGTTCGACGTTCAGCCGCCGGTTGCAAATCGCCGGACACTTCGACGAGGAGCAAGCCCAGCAGATTGCCGAGGCCCTGCTCGAAAAGCCGGAGTCGTAGCGATTTCGACGCGTGCCGAGCGATGCACCGACGGGCCACCGCGATCCGACCGCGAAGCCTGTTGGAGAAGCGAGTTAGAAGGGTCGCATGGACAAATCCTCCGAAGTCGATCGCGACGCTTTGCTGCTCCGCCTGCGCACGCTGATGGATGCCGGCAGAGCGGAGTTCGAGGAGGGCCGCGCGCACTGCCGGGTGACGTGTGACGCGGTCGAGCTAACGGCATATCCGCTGGACGAAGTGGACCTTTGCAGCTTGTCCACTGAGGAACTGCTGGAGCTCGAACGGGCCCTGCGCCAGCTCGCGGAGTGGACGGCATACTCCAAGACGCCCGAGTTCCGCCTGGAGATGGAACATCAATGCTTCGCCTGGCAGTTGCAACACCGCCAGGCAACCGAGCTGCCGGACCTTGACGAGTTCTACCGGCAGCGCAGGGAGCTGGAGGAGCGACTTTTCGGTCGGCCGGAACTCGACGAGTGATGCGGCCCACGCCGGCGGGGAAGGGATTTACGCCTTGAAATTCACGTGCCGCTGGGCCACTATCGGACGGCATACCAGGAGACCCTCCGATGAAAGAACGTCTGTATCCCTTTTGTCGTCTCGCGCCGGCCGCGCTCGTCGCGGTGGTTGGCACGTTTGTGTTGTGCGCCGGCGTGGCGCTGGGCGATGATAACGGCCCGTACTTTGCCACCGGCATCAAGATTGGCGAGGTGACCGATCATTCGGCGATTGTGTGGGCGCGGCTCACTCGGCATGCCGAGCGGAATCCTGCGGATGGACCGATGGTGCGGATCGAGTACGCGCCGGCCGACGGGAAGCAGCGGCGCGAGCGGGCTGTTGCGGGCATCTTTTTTCCTGATGGCAAGACGGTGGCCGATCTGCGCGAGGGGGCGCCCGGCGCTGATGGCGACGTGCGCATCGGTTGGAAGGCCGAGGGTGAGGAGAGCTGGCAGCACACGCGCTGGCTGCCGGTCCACTCGCTGCGCGATTTCACCCGGCAGGTCACGCTCGACGATTTGCTGCCGGCCACGGCTTACCAGGTGCGGGTCGAATCGCGCACGGTCGACGGCCAGCCGGGGGCGAGCATCGACGGAAGTTTTCGCACGGCGCCCGCGGTGGACGATGCTCACCGGGTGGTGTTCGCCGTGTCCACTTGCTTCGGCGATGACGATCAGGATTCGCCCGAGGGGTTTAAGATCTACCGGGCCATCGCGGGAATCGATCCCGATTTCTTCGTGCACACCGGCGACATTATCTATTACGACAAGCTGGCCAAGACCGTGGGGTTGGCCCGCTGGCACTGGCAACGGATGTATAGCTGGCCGTCGAACGTCGCCTTTCATCGCCACGTGGGGAGCTACTTCATCAAGGACGATCACGACACCTGGCGCAACGACTGCTGGCCCACGATGCAGTCTCCGTACATGGGTGCTTTCACCTTTCGCCAGGGACAGGGCATCTTTCGCGAGCAGGTGCCGATGGGCCGGCGCACGTACCGCACGTTTCGCTGGGGCCAGGATCTGCAAGTGTGGCTGGTCGAGGGGCGTGATTTTCGCAGTCCGAATACCATGCCCGACGGGCCGGACAAATCGATCTGGGGCGCGGAGCAGATGCGCTGGTTCAAAGAGTCGGTGGACGCCTCGGACGCGACGTTTCGCATCCTGATCAGCCCCACGCCGGTGGTCGGGCCCGATCGCTCGACCAAGAACGACAACCACGCCAATGCCGGCTTTGCCCACGAGGGGCGCGAGATTCGCGATTTCCTGGCCGCCCACCAGATGATCTCCATCTGCGGCGACCGCCACTGGCAGTTCATGTCGGTCCACCCGGAGTCGAAAGTGCGCGAGTACTCGTCCGGCCCGGGAAGCGACCCGCACGCGGGCGGCTGGAACCAAAAGGACTATCGCCCCGACGTGCATCGGTTCCTGCGGGTGGCCGGCGGATTTCTGTCGGTCACGGTCGATCGGCCGGACGGCCAGCCGACGATGACGCTGCGGTTTCACGACGTCGACGGCGGGGTGAAGTTCACCGACGTGGTGGCGGCAAAAGGCGACTGAGCGGCGCGGGCAAGGTCCACCTCGGGCAGGCGCAGTTCGCAAATGCGCAGTGCGGGAGGATGCCTCTCGCCGGTGCGTCCCAGCGGCGATCCAATCTGGTTGACATCGCTCGCGGGGTCGGTCAACTTGTGATCGTCAAGGGCGTATCTGCCGGTGCTCCAGGTGTGCCGGCGAGGCGATTCGTGCGTTGGTTCCGTTTGGCCGCCTGCAAAAAGGATTCATTGTCATGTTACGCTCTGTCTTATTGCGCTCGCTGGCCTTGTCGTTTGTCGCCCCGTCGCTTTTGAACATGCAATCGGGCGTGGGTTTGGCGCGGGCCCGGGCTGCCGGGTACGACCGGCCGCTGGGCAATCCGCGGCAAAGCCGCTCGGTGGTGGTGGCCAAGCACGGCATGGTGGCCACCAGCATTCCGCTGGCCGCCGAAGTGGGCGTGGACATTTTGAAGGCGGGCGGAAACGCCGTCGACGCCGCGATCGCCACCGACGCCATGCTGGGACTCACCGAGCCGATGAGCTGCGGCATCGGCGGCGACATTTTTGTGATCTACTGGGACAACAAGACCCAAAAGCTGTACGGCCTCAACGGCAGCGGACGCAGTCCCTACACGCTCACGCGCGAGGTGTTCAAGCAAAAGGGACTGAAGAGCATTCCCGGCGAAGGGCTCCTCTCGTGGTCGGTGCCCGGCTGCGTGGCGGGCTGGGGAGATTTGCGCGACCGGTTCGGCAGCAAGCCGCTGGCGGAAATTCTGGCTCCGGCCATCTCGTATGCCGAAGACGGCTTTCCGGTCACCGAGATCATTGCCGGCTTCTGGCAACACGTGGCCGAGCCGCTCAAGAAATATCCCGACACGGCCAAGACCTATCTCATCGACGGCCACGCGCCGGCCGAGGGAGAGATCTTTCGCAACCCCTACCTGGCCGCCAGCTACCGGGCCATCGCCGAGCACGGCCCCGCGGCTTTTTACAAAGGCAAGATCGCTCAGCAGATCGTCTCCTATAGCGAAGCGCACGGCGGATACCTGTCGCTGAAGGACTTGGCGGACCATCATTCCGACTGGGTCGAGCCGGTGTCGACCAACTATCGGGGCTACGACGTGTGGGAGCTGCCGCCGAACGGGCAGGGGATCGCCGCCTTGCAGATGCTCAACCTGATCGAGCCGCACGACGTGCGGAAAATGGGCCCCGGCAGCGCCGAGTGGTTCCATTTGTTCGTCGAGGCGAAGAAGCTGGCCTTTGCCGATCGGGCCAAGTTCTATGCCGATCCCGCCTTCGGCAAGTTGCCGGTCGACGAGCTGATTTCCAAGGACTATGCCGCCCAGCGGGCCAAGCGGCTCGAGCATGGAGACCGCGGCCACGGACGTGCCGCCGGGCAATCCGCTGTTGGAAAAGAGTGACACCGTGTACCTGACCGTGGTGGACAAGGACCGCAACTGCTGCTCGTTCATCCAGAGCAACTTCGCGGGTTTTGGCTCCTGGGTGGTTCCCGGTGACGTGGGTTTCGTGATGCAAAACCGCGGGGAGCTGTTCGCCCTGGACGAGCATCACTTGAACCGACTGGAGCCCCACAAGCGGCCGTTCCACACGATCATTCCGGCCATGGTCACCAAGGACGGCAAGCCGTGGCTTTGCTTCGGCGTGATGGGGGGCGACATGCAAGCCCAGGGGCACGTGCAGATCCTGGTCGACCTGATCGACTTCGACATGAACGTCCAGGAAGCCGGCGACGAAGCCCGCGTGCGCCACGAGGGCAGCGCGACGCCCACCGGTCGGCCGGCCGAGCCGGGCGGCGGCACGGTGTACGTGGAACCACAGGTCCCCGATGAAGTGATCGCCGCACTCAAGAAGAAAGGCCACCACGTCGAGCGCGCCCGCGGCGGCGGTTTTGGCGGCTACCAGGCCATTCAGATCGATTGGCAGCACGGCACGCTCCGCGGGGCGACCGAGCCGCGGAAGGACGGCTGCGCGGTGGGGTATTCGGGGCAGGCACGAAGAGCGCACCTGGATATCGCAACGATGCGCCGTTGTAACGTGCGAAACAGCGGGTACTCCGCACTGCTGGACGAGCCGGACGAGCCAGCAGTGGCACACAATGCGACACTCGCGGCAGAATGACACGGGCGCACCGTGCACGGTCTTTTTGTTTGACACGCTCTCCCCAGGTGGCTACCCTAGGGGCGAATCCATCCCCCCCCTCATAGCGGGATTCGCTAACGAAGCGATTTCTTCAAGACAATTGACGCTTTTCACTGCGGCGTGAGGCGCACGGCTTTCGACAGTGCGCATGTCGATTCACGCTGCGTTGCATGAGTCCGCGGGCGCTTGCCGCCACTTCTGACTCTGATCCCTTGGGAGTTCTTGCGCATGTCGCGATCTCAGTATTTCCTCGCCACTTTGCTATGCACCATCGTTGTCGCACCAGCGGCCCGCGCGGCCGATTTCATCATCGACCCGACGCAGAGTTTTCTGACGATTTCGGGAACGCATAACTCCGAACCAATCGAGGCCCAGGCCGCCGGCAGCCTCACCGATCATCTGACGGGCAACTTGTTGGTCGACTTGCAAACACCCGGGCAGCTACAAATCACTGGCAGCACGATCAACGGCATTCCCCACCCGGGAGATTTTTTCCCGATTGGGGGTCCGGCCGACTTCGCGGGGCAGGGGACGAATTACTACGAACCTAGCCTCATCGATTATGCCAGCATTCGCCGGACTTTTGAGTACGTGACCAGCGCTGCTGTGCCCATCGAAAGCTCCGGAGAATTCAACGCGTCGCCGGTTCAGATGCGTCTTGAGTCGCCACAGACCGACACGTTTTCGGTGCCGAATACCCCGATGACAGGGCCGCTGAACTTGGAAATGTCCAACGTGGCCTTCGGGCAGGGAACCCTCACCGCGGTCGGCAACGAGTATCGGCTCGTGATCCCGTTTCAAGGTCAGGCGGACGCGGACTTCGCCGAGCTGAACGTCAGCGGCCAATTGGTCGCCACGCGTCCGATTGCCGGGTCGTCGGCCCCCGATATCCCCGACGGCGGGTTCGAAAGCCACTACGGTGGCCCCTACGAAACGACGTCGGGACCGACGGCGTGGAGCGCGACCACTTCCGGCGCCGGCAACTACGTGGGACCATCGTTATATGCGCCTTCGGGCCAGCTTGCGCCGGTCGATGGCCTACAGTTGGCCTACCTCGACGTCGAAGACGGCACGGCCAGCATCTACCAAACGATTATTCCGGGCGGGAAGCTGCAGCCCGATACGATCTACCGGGTGACGTTCGACGTCGGGAACCCCGGATTAATGGACAATTTCGGTTTCCCTTACAATGAGGGCGCGAATCCGTTCGTTTCGGTCAAGGGCTTTTTCACGCTGGGCAACGATCTGGCCGACTTCTCCCAGCACGTGGGCGACCCCTACTTTCTCGCGCAGCTCTCGACCATCGCGGATAGCACGTGGAGCTACGGCAATACGGTGCTGCTCGACACGAGCCTGCTCACGCCTGAGCAACTTGCGGAACCCTTGAACTTCGTCTTGCAAGCGACTTCGACGACCGATCTCGGCCGCGGGCGAGTCAACTTCGACGACGTGCGGCTGGCCGTCGTTCCCGAGCCTGCCGGCCCTCTGCTGGCCGCCATGGGATTTGGTATTCTGCTGGCGGTTCGCCTGCGGCGGAAGTCGAGTCGCTCGGGCGGAGCTTTCCGAACTGAATGACACGCGTCTGCAAGCGAAGGGCCACTCCATGGACGAGCTCACCGAATACCTGACCACCAGCGGCGACGATGGATTTTGGGACCAGATCCAATCGGAAGCTCGACAGGTGGCGGACCGCGGGCCGGTGCTGGCCAGCGGTCCTCAGAGACGTACCGCCTCACACCACGGTGGCCGGCATAGCCGCTCGGGTCGTGGGGCGATGCACGGTGGCCGAGCCGGCGCTGGCGATGGACTCGACCTTTCCGTTCGTCGTCGAGGGGGGAGCGGGTATTTGATTGGATTGGCCGCGCACGGTGCGGAAGTGACTCCGTCGCCGTTGGCTCCGGGCTAAACCGCCAACCGCCAGCCACGAACGACTTGGAACCTCTCGATTCCGTAAGGGTTTGAGTTTTGTCGCGCGGCGAATTCGCCTATTCTCGAAGCGGTCCGAGCGACCGGGCTGCTCCGGCAACACCCAGGACGCTTGGCCGCCAAGTCGGTCCAAACGCCGCCGGTTCAGAAGTAGACTTGTGTGCGAATCCAAAACAGGTCGTTTGACGTTTCGAACTGGCCGGGATTGAGAATCACCGGGCTGCCGAAGATGGTGTGTTCCCAGTCGAAATAGACTTTGACGAACTTGTTCAAGTACCAGTTCAGCCCGACGTCGATCATTTTCGCATGGTTGGTCCACAGGCTGGAGTCGGCGATACCGTTGGTGAACACGCTCGGACTGAGATTGAGCTCGCAATAGCGCACGGTCGCCTCCCATGCGCCAAACCCGAAACGTCCTTTGCGCAAATCGAAGCGGCATAGCGGATCGATGAGCGTTCGATCGCGAATGGTCTCGCCGGTCAGGATGTAGGCGGCCTGCACGACCCAAGCGCGAATGGGAACGCGAGTGGACGGTCCCCCACTGGCCGCGTAGCTTTCGTGCCCGCCTTGGACGGCCGCTAGCGCGGAAAGCGGGCCATAGTAGTACGCCAGGTGCGCTTCCCACAAGGACCGAGTTCCCAATTCGAGCACGCCGGGGTTGAGAGCGAGAAACGGCAGGCTGGCATCGTTGGCCGCGGCATTGTCATTAATGCCGGTCGCGCCGGGAGCGATGTTCGTTCGCAGCACCTGCGGCACGGTTGGCTGATTCTCGCTTCCCGCGTCGACGGACCCGCCGAATTGCAGGTCGCGCAGCAGGAAACCCAGCTCGCGGTTGTAGAACGGCTTGAAATTCACAAACGCCATCACGTCCTGCCGATTGCTAAACGGCTGGTACGAGTTCCGCTGAGTATTGAAGGACCCCACCGCGTATTCGGCCCGTTGCTCCCAGACCGATCCCCACAGCATGATGCCAAAGCGCCGGTTGCCTTCGTAGTTGTTGGCAAACAGCGAGCGCTCCGGCGCCATCAGATCCCAGACGTGCGTGCGGTAGTATTCATAGGTAAAGGGGGTCTTGTACCGTCCCAAACGAATCTGCAGCCGTGGGTCGTAATCGAGGTTGATGTAGGCGTCGAGCAGTTTGACGTTGTCGAAGCTATTTTGATACGAAAACTCGTACTTGATCGGTTTGGTCACGTGCCCTTCGAAATAGACGCGCATGCGCAGGATTGAAGAGGCCGGAGTTGGCATAGTCTGCGCCGGCCGGCGAATACATGCGGGCGTCGACTTGCGACATGCCGCGGATTCCCAGTGTGTATTCGCGGTCCTTGGTCGACCAACCAAAACCATCGTGGTCGAAATCGTAGTGCGACTCCAATTCCAGCCTGCCGACGTGCCGGTTGCCAATGATCTGCGCACGGCCTTCCACCGTCGGGTCGCCGCCGGACGCCTTGGACCCACCCCCGGCAACTTGCGGGCGCGCGAAGTCAAACCGACCGCGCCCCAGCAGCAGCGAGTCGCTGCTGTCCGTGCGAGGCACGGCCAGCCACTCGTATCCTTCCGGGCCGGCATACGTTGGCCACTGACCGGGAGGCGCAGCGACTTCTTCCCGCCCGTTGACGCCGGCCGTCAGCATCGGCGGCGGCGTTACCGTTGCATCCGCGGTCTCTGCCGCGGTCACCGTGGGAGTCCAGCGCGCCGCATCACTGCTTGCGGCGGGAATCCGCCGCGACAGGACGTCGACCTTTCTTGTCAGTGCCTGGTTGTTTTGCAACAGGCTCTGATTCGCACGAGTCACTTGATCGAGGCGACGCTCCAGTGCATTGAGCCGGTCAGGCACGTCCGGCGTTGGCCCATCAACGGCGATGAGCGTCGAGCGGCCGCCGGCTGCCGTCACAGGCGGCAAGCGTTCTTGCGCAAGAGTCTCGCTGCCCGCCAACCATAGCGCCCAGAGCACGGCTATGCCGATGATACATCGTCTGACTGGGTCCGTGGCTTGCATGGTCAGCATTAGTTGGGCAAAGAGAGCATCGGCGCATAGCCGGGCTGCCAGAGTGATGCGCGCACCTTGACTCCTCCGATTGCATCGACTTTGCGGCCACTCTGCCTTTACTTTGGGCGTTTCGCACCATCACTCTGGGAAACAGGCGGTGTATGGAGAACATGCAGGCGCCGGGATTGCGTTGCCGGCCGATATCGCGGGCATCCGCCGGTTTTTCCCGCGGAGAACGCGATTCACGGGTCCGTGGTGTCCTTCGCGACGGACCAAAGACCCTAAGACTATGCCATCACCGATGCGACCGCTGATGCACCGCGCCTATCCGTTCGCAAAGCACCTCCGGCGGCCACCTCGTGTTGGGTCGGCGGCGAGACGGAACGGGGACGACGACAACTTGTTCACAGCCGTCATAGAATTTCACGCGGAGCGGCTCTGCTACCTTGCGAGGAGAACGCGCGCGGCACATCGTCGCTCCATGCACCTTACTAACTCGTAAGACTTGAAAGAAAACGATAGATTGACGCGCGGCCAAATGCCGGGCTGGTCGCTACACTGTCAGACAGTGATCCGTAGCGGCTTGAAGCGCTCAAGCCATGGCGCTTCACCTCGCGTGGCCGCGTGTTGTAAGGATTGCGGATGGCAGCGCGTCGCGCGTTCTGCTGCTGCAAAGATTCTTCTTTGCAACGAGCAAACAAGTGTGACACTAACGCATGTCCCCGCACACTTGCACAGCGAGATGTGACATATCGGCGCGGCCAGCTATGCTTCGAGGCGGGCGTCCACTTGTGGCACTGTTTTTGCGTCGCACGAGGTGTTAGTTCGGGGGCGCTGTTCAGCGGCGCCCATGGTCGGCGGAGTTTCCGCCCACAGTTGCGGTGGCCGACGAACGAGCCGGTGCCGACAGGTTTTTCGTTGGAGGAGATTAAACTGATGTTACGAGAGAATAGCGATTCACGCGGCTCGCGTTCTGCGGACATTTCGTCGGTGGCGATTCAAAGTGCGACGTTGCTTGTACGAAAGCGTCGGACGAAATCTGGTATCGTGGCCGTGGCCGCGCTGTGGGTGCTAGCTTCGATTCAGCCAGCCCTGGCGACAGACGACGGAAAGGTGCCGACGAAACGTGGCGATCAGTACCATATTGCTAACGCGAAAACGCGGAACATGCACGCCTATGACCATGCGCGACTGCTGGGCAAGTACGCCGGGGCTTCAGATGAGCCCGTGCCGAGCGACGTGGTCAAGCATCAACTGGCCGGCATTCGAGACAACACCGAGATGGCGCGGGAATTGTTTGGCCAGCTAAGTGACGACGCAAAGCAGAACCCGGCCGTGAGAAAGCAACTCCTTCGCATTCAAGGTCAGCTCGACAAGGTCACGCGATTGATCGCCGAACTCGAAGAGCAATCGACGACGGACACACTCGTGACGAAGGCGGTCACGACCAAAGTGCAAGCCATTGCCCAGGAGCTCAAGGCAACCCACGCGGCCAGCAAGCAAATCGACCGGGCCTTGAACACTGCCATCGAAGGCAACGACCAGTTTTACGACGAGCACGCGAATGACTACTACTTCACCGGCGAAGGGCACTTCATCGATTGACGAGGCCCCTGGGAGGGGCGACCTTTCCTGCGACTAGATAACACCGAAGATGCACTTCCGCCTCCGGGGCCGGAGGCAGGCGTCGGCCGGTTGAACAACTGGCCCGTCTGCGTTGGCCGGAGGCTTGCTCGCTACTCCTTCCGCTGCGCGCCAACTCGCTTGCGGTCCTTGAGATGACCTCTCAATTCCGTAAGGTGTGGGGGCGATCTGCGCGCCTCGGCCCTTATTTCAGTGGCTAATCATGCCATTGCGCAGCATGACCCCTGTTGCTCGGGACCGTTCCTAATTATCCTGGAACCGCCCGATCGCCCCGGCACTGGACGGCGGGGGGCGGCGATCGACCGCATGCCGCGGTTGTGGGCGGCCGGCTACGTGACACCGTGGCCCGGCCGGCAGGCGTCACGAAGCGACCGAGTAAGTGGAGGTGCATAGTGGCACAATACGCACTGGTGCTGATGGGGCTGCTGTTGGCCAGTCCCACGGCGGACCCCGTTTCCTATCAGCAAGACGGCTCCCGCCTGGCCGCCGCCCGCGTGAAGAACTGGGTCAGCGGCTACCGGCAGCCGGGCCCCACCATTAATGGCAGCGGCACGCTCACGGCCGTCGACGGCGAAGCAGGGCTGGTACTGACCGCCGCGCACTTGTTCGAAACCGACATCGGGCCGATCACGGTCGAGTTCACCGATGGCCAGACCTCCGGCGCGGATTCTGGCCATCGAGCGCAAGCTGGACGTGGCCGCGCTGTGGATTTATGCCCCGCGAGGCATCGAGCCGGTGCCCATCGCCGAACACAACCCGAGGCCGGGCGACCTGGTGGAAATCTGGGGTTACGGCCCCAAGCGGTTCCGGTCGTTCTTAGCGACGATTTCCAGCCCGATTCCGATGGCCGGCGACATTCCTCGGGCGCTGGTGGCGGCCCAGGGGGTGCAGGACAAACAGGTGACGATCCCCGGCGACAGCGGCGGACCGATCGTGTGGCAGGGGCGGATCGCGGCCGTGCACTGGGGCTACCGCGGCGGCGAGGACGATCCGCGGCGTTGTGTCCACGCGCTGGGTTGCGACACGCTGCGCGAATGGCTCAAGGAGCAACTCTCGCCGTCGGTCTGGCGGCGGTGCCTGGTCGATGCGAGCCACGTGTCGATGAATTGATCGGCCAGCACCGCAAAGCTGAAAACAGAACCGGCCTCGCCGTCCGCGTGACGGCGAGGCCGGAGTCTTTTTTAGAACGGTCGAGCCGATTTACCGCTTAACCCGGCGGCGACGGGCGACGCATCCCAGCGCCGTCATGCCGGTCAAAGCCAAGATCACCGACGACGGCTCGGGCACGTTAACGACCACGTAGGGCGTTTGCCCGATGAGTTGACCGGTCATGGCGATGTTGGCCGTGAGCAGCGTATCGAGGGGAGATGGCAAGGCGCTGGCCAAATCGAATGAAACTGGCAGCGTCAACCGCAGATTCGACCCCACGTGCTCGATCGTACCGGAGCCGGCGCCGGTATTCGGCAAAGTCGTAGCCGGCAAGGGGGTGGTGAAACCGATGCCGACCTGATAGCTCAGCCCCAGGAGGTTACCGGTCGAGGTGATGTTGATACCTTGGCCGGACAGAGCAGAATTCAGCGCGATCAGAGCCGCGCCGGTCGCCAGCCAATCGGCGAGTGAGCCCTGGGTGAGCGTGGCCGTCAGCGACATGTCCGCGGTGCCCGAGGCGATCAGATCCACCTGTGAAGCGTCAAACGTTGCTGGATAGCCTGCGACGGGCGACACCGGAATCGTGCCACTGTTCAAGTCGAGCACAAAGTCGCGCAACGCGACGTTCAAATTGATCGACGTCAAGGTGCCCAGATTCAGCGAGGTGATGCCCGGAATGTTGAGCGAACTGATGTCGATCGGGGGAATCGCGACCATCTGAGGCGACGAGAAAACAAGCCCGTAATCGGCCGCACCGCTGCCCGTACCGCCGCCGGCTGCGGGTTGAATGGCCAAGTTGTTGCCGAAGAGTCCGGTGGCATTGGCCGCCATGGCCGTTCCGCCGCCGGGAAATACGATGCTGTTGGTGTGGAGGTTGACCTCCATGTTGCTCGGCGTGTTCGAGCCGGTCTGGTTGTACAGCGTCGATGCGCTGCCGTCACCATTCAGGCCACCCGACGTGAACTGCGGACTTCCGTTTACAGGGTTGCCCGCGATGGTGGCGATCGTTCCGCCCGGATCAATATCGATGCGGCTCTGATTGCCGCTACTGACATTGATGTTGTTGAACGTGAGAGGCGTGGCCAGAGCGGGAGTCACAGCCGTCAGCCCGACGGCGGCCAAAGCACACAGCGTCAGCACGACGCGGCGAGAAGAGAGTGACAGTTGGGGGGCTTTCATTAGCGGCTCTTTTCAATGAGGGAGGAAACTCGATGGTGTCTACGATCTACCAACGGCCGGCTGGGGTGAAATCCATCGGAGTTGGTTTACGCACTATCTTCCATGCTGCGTTTCGAAATGCAAGTGCTTTTGTACGGAATACCGGAATTTTTTTCCCTCATAAGGGGGGCAGTCGCCGCTTCCAAGGTGCCTGCCCGGCCTGTCGGTGGCGGGCCTTGCAGCCCCGGATGCGGTGCAATGGTAATCGACACGATGGCACGCCTATACTGGCCACGTCCGCGAAGCGGTCCGCGTGTTGCGGCGTTTCGGTTCACCGCGGTCGGTCGCCCCACGGCGGCCGCCCCGGGTTCTGCCCGGTTCTCGGTGAACCCGCCGCCGGTTGGGCCCCTCTTTAGTCGAAACCCTGTTTGGTACCGAGCATGATACGCGTTGCCATTATCGGAGCCACCGGCTACACCGCCCTCGAGCTGATCAAGATCCTGCTGCGACACCCCGAGGTGGAAATCACCACGCTCACCAGCCGCAGCGAGGACCATCCGCACGTGGCCAGCGTCCACCCGCAACTGGCCGGCCGCATCGACTTGCAACTGGCCGACCTGGGACCGGCGGAAATCGCCGCCCGGGCCGACGTGGCCTTTAGCTGCCTGCCCCACGGCGTGACCGCCTCGCTGGTGCCGAAGCTGCTCGAAGCGGGCCTGCGGGTGATCGACCTCAGTGCCGACTATCGCCTGAACGATCCAGACGTGTACGCCGAGTGGTACGGCCAGAAGCACGCCGACGCCGGCCGACTGGGCAAGACCGTCTATGGTTTGCCCGAGTTGTTCCGCGAGCAGATTCGCGAGGCGCGGCTGGTGGCCAACCCGGGCTGCTACCCGACGTCGGCCATCCTGGCGTTGGCGCCGTTTTTGAAGGCCGGTCTGATCGCCCCGCGCGAGATTATTATCGACTCGAAAAGCGGAATCTCGGGCGCCGGCCGCACGCCCAAGCTGACCACGCACTTCCCCGAGTGCAACGAGAGCATCTCGGCCTATAACGTGGGCCGGCATCGCCACACGCCCGAGATCGAGCAAGTGCTCAGCACGGCCGGCGGCGAGCCGGTGGAAGTGATCTTCACGCCGCACTTGGTGCCGATGGACCGCGGCATCCTGTCGACGACCTATTCGCGGCCACTGGCGGAGTTGACCGAGGAGCAAGCGATCGATACGATTCGCCGCTTCTACGCCGAGGAACCGTTCGTGCGCGTGGTCAACCACCTGCCCGGCACCAAGGATACGGTCGATACGAACTTCTGCGACGTCACGGCCCGCGTGGTGCGCGGACGGCTGATCACGATCAGTTGCCTGGACAACCTGGTGAAGGGGGCTTCGGGCGCCGCGGTGCAGAACTTCAACCTGATGCACGGCCTGCCGGAAACGACCGCCCTGTAAGGGTGCCACCTTCATTGGATTGCGGGAAACAAGAGCCATGTCCATCGCCGTTCCCCGGGGGTTTCGTCTGGCGGGCGTCTACTCGGGCGTCAAGCGAAACGCCTCGAAGCTCGACTTGTCGCTGATCGTCTCCGACGCACCGGCGGTCGCCGCGGGCGTGTACACGCAAAACCGCGTGTTCGCGGCGCCGGTGGGCTTGTGCCGCTCGCGCACGCCGGCTGCCGACATTCGCGCCGTGGTGATCAACTCGGGCAACGCCAATGCCTGCACCGGCGAGCGCGGCGACCGCGACGCCGCGACCATGGCCGCCGCGGCCGCCGAAGCCTGCGGCGCCTCGGCCCGACAGGCGCTGGTGATGAGCACCGGCATCATCGGCGCATTCTTGCCGATGGATACGATCCTGGCCGGCATTCGCCAGGCCGCCGCCGTGCTGGGGGACGATGAACCGTCGTTGGTCAATGCCGCGCGGGGCATTCTCACCACCGACACGGTGCACAAGCTGGCCGGCCGGCAAATCGCCGCGGGGGGCAAGAATATTCAGATCGTGGGCATGGCCAAAGGCGCCGCCATGATCGGCCCCAACATGGCCACCATGCTGGGCCTGGTGCTGACCGATGCGGTGCTGGACGTCGACGCGGCGCAGACCTTGTTGCGCGAGGTGGTGGACACAACGTTCAACTGCATCAGCGTCGACGGCCACATGAGCACCAACGACACCGTGCTGTTGTTGGCCAACGGGGCCGCCGGCGGCGAATCGCTCGCCGGTGCCGATCTGGCTGCGTTTCGCCAGGCGCTGGGGGAAACGTGCGGCGAGCTGGCCCGGGCCATTCCCACCGACGGCGAAGGGGCCACGCACCTGGTAACGCTCGACGTGGAAGGCTGCCGGACGCCCGCCGCGGCGCGCCAAATCGCCCGCACCGTGGCCGACAGTCCGCTGGTCAAGACGGCGGTCGCCGGCGCCGATCCCAACTGGGGGCGCATCGTGTCGGCCGCCGGATATGCAGGCATCGCGTTCGATCCGGGGGGGGTCGACCTGTCGATCAACGGCTTCTCGCTCTACGAGCGCAGCGCGCCGGTCGCGTTTGACGAAGCCCGGGTTTCGGCCTCGATCCGCGACAACCGCGACACGCATCTGGTCTTGCGGTTTTCGGAAGGGGACGCCAAAGTGCGGTTTTGGACGACCGATCTGACGGCGGAATACGTACGGCTCAACGCCGACTACCACACATGACCTCCTCGCTCACGCGGGTGCGCCGCGGCGCGATCGTGCTGTGTGCGCTGTTCGTCGCGGCAGTCGTGGGCTACCGGCTGGCCGGCCGCGACTGGCTGGACGCCGTCTACATGGTCGTGATCACGATCTCGACGGTCGGCTACGGCGAGACGACGTCGCTTTCCACCCAGCAGCAACTGCTGACCATCGGCGTGATCATCTTCGGGATCTCGGCCGCGGTGTTCACCTTCGGAGGGTTCATTCAAATGACGATGGAAGGGGAACTCGAACGCACGTTGAAGCTGGGCCGCACGAGCCGGGCCATCGAAAAGCTGTCGGACCACGTCATCCTGTGTGGCTTCGGCCGGATCGGGCAGATCCTGGCCCACGAGCTTTCGGCCCGGCAGCGGCCGTTCGTCGTTATCGACAATGATGCCGAGGCGATTCTCGAGGCCCAGAATCGTGGCCTGCTGGTGCTGCTGGGCGACGCCACGGACGAGGCGGTGCTCGAGTCGGCCGGCGTGGGGCGGGCGCGCTCGCTGGTGACGGCGCTACCGAGCGACGCGGCCAACGTGTTCATTACGCTCACCTCGCGCAATCTCAATCGCAAGTTGCAGATTATTGCCCGCGGCGAGCAGCAGAGCACCGAGAAGAAGCTGCTCCAGGCCGGTGCCGACCGCGTGGTGCTCCCAGCGGCGATCGGCGGACTGCGGATGGCCGCCATGATTACGCGCCCCTCGGCGATCGAGCTGATGGAGCTGGTTTCCGGCCAGAATACGCTGGACGTGGAAGTCGATGAGATCGTGGTCACGGGCGGCTCGCCGCTGGTGGGCAAAGCGGTGACCGACGCCCGCTGCCAGGGTCCGCGTGGATTGCTGATCGTGGCGGTCAAGCAAGCGGCCGGCGCGATCGTGTTCAACCCCGGCGACGAGCTGGCCCTGCAGGCCGGCGACATGATCATGGCCATGGGGAGGCAGGAAGACATCGACCGCTTTCGCCGGCAGTTTGCGCTTTAGTGCCGGGCGAGGTCGGGCGACGTGACGCGTTGCTGCGCTGCTGCGACTTCGGCAATGCGTTACGCACCCGATGTTTACGCTGGCCGTCGGGCACGCACACGGCGAGGTGGCGCGGCGCAGCGGGCCCCGCACCCGCCGCTCCGGTACTTGACAGCGGCCTTGGCTTGGGGGGAAATGGATGAAACCCACCCGCTCATAGTCCCTCCCAAAGGCTTGGAATGGCGCACTGGCTCTCGCTTCCCCGTTGCGGTAGGCGCTCACGGACGAACTGGTCGGCGACCCGTCCGGGGCCCTTTGTTCTGGCAATGTTGCTTCTGGCGGCTTCGGCAGGCACGATCGTTGCCGAGGAACTGCCGGCCGGCGCATTGCCGGCGGACCACGCCGAGCAGATGGCGGCCAGCCTCGAGCTGTTCAAGTCGGACGTTCGTCCGCTGTTGGAGCAGCATTGTCTGAAATGCCACGGCGGCGCCGAGACGCATGGCGAATTCGACCTCACCACGCGGGAAGGGCTCGTCAAAGGGGGCGAGCAGGGGCCGGCCGTCGCCGTGGGCAAGCCTGGCGAAAGCCTGCTGCTCGCGCTCGTGCGGCACGAAGCCGAGCCGCACATGCCCGCCGAGGCGGACAAATTGTCCGACGAGGCCATTGAACGGCTCTCGGACTGGATCGCCTCGGGAGCTGCCTACGACAAGCCGCTGTTCGACGCCGCCGCGGAGTTCACCAGCCGGACCATCAGCGACGAGGACCGGCAGTTTTGGTCGTTTCAGCCGTTGGCGACGCCCGAGGTGCCGGCCGTGCGCGAGGAAGCCTGGTGCCGCACGTCGGTCGATCATTTCGTGCTGGCCAGGCTGGAGGAAAAAGGACTCGCACCCAATCCTCCGGCCGATCGTCGCACGCTCGTCCGCCGCGCGTATCTCGACCTTATCGGTGTGCCCCCTTCGGCCGAGGAGATCGCCGCCTTTCTGGGCGACGAAGCGGACGACGCCTACGACCGGCTGATCGATCGGCTGCTGGCCAGCCCGCACTACGGCGAGCGGTGGGGCCGCCACTGGCTCGATCTGGCCCGCTTTGCCGAGAGCCACGGCTACGAACAGGATTACGATCGCCCGAGCGCGTACCACTATCGCGACTTCGTCATCCGGGCCCTCAACCAGGACATGCCGTACGACCAGTTCGTGCGCTGGCAGATCGCCGGCGACGAATACGAGCCGGACAATCCACAGGCGCTGATGGCCACGGGCTTTCTCGGGGCCGGCACGCACGCCACGCAAATCACGGCCAACCAGGTCGAAAAGGAGCGCTACGACGAACTGGACGACATGGCCGCCACGGTCGGCACGTCGATGCTGGGGCTGACGATCGGCTGCGCCCGCTGTCACGACCACAAGTTCGACCCGATTCCGCAGGCCGATTATTACCGCCTGCTGTCCACCTTCACCACCACCGTGCGGAGCGAGGTCGAGCTGGATCTGCACCCGGAGGTGTATCGCGACGAGAAGCAGGAGTATGACCGCGAGCACGAGCCGCTGGTGGCGGCGCTGGCGAAGTTCGAGAACGAACAACTCACCAGCCGGTTCGAAACCTGGCTGGCGTCCGACGTCAAACGCGTCATGCCCACCTGGCTCCTACTCGACCTGGAGACGATGAAGTCCGAAGGGGGCGCCAGCTTCAAGAAGCTGGACGACGGCTCGGTGCTGGCCGGCGACAAGAACGCCGCGGAGGACGTGTACACGTTTACGGCCTCGACCAAGATCGCGGGGATTACGGCCGTGCAGCTCGAGGCCTTGACCGATGACTCGCTGCCGCACAAGGGTCCCGGCCGGGCCGAAAACGGCAACTTTGCCCTGTCCGACTTCCAGCTCTGGGCCGCTCCGCTGGGGGCCGCCGATCCCGGCGCACCGGTCAAGCTGGTGAATCCCAAGGTGACCTACGAGCAAGAGGGGCTGCCGATCACGTCGACGCTGGACGACAACAAGAAAAGCGCCTGGGCGGTCGATGGCCAGATCGGCCACAACCATGCCGCCACCTTCGCCCTGGAAACGCCGCTGGCGAACGCCGCAGGGACGAAGCTCACCTTCGTGCTCAAATTCGAAAACAACTCGGGCCACAACCTGGGTCGATTGCGGCTTTCGCTCAGCACGCAAACCGAGCGTGCCAAGCCCGCCGGAGACAGCGCGCCGCAGGCCGAAGTCGATCGGGTGAACCAGGCGCTGGCGACCGCGGCGGCCGATCGCACGGACGAGGATCGCGCGGTCTTGCTGGCCTGGTATCGGCCCCGCGACCCCGAGTGGCAGGCGCTGTCGGCCGCAGTGGCCGATCATGCCCGGGGTGAGCCGCATCCCAAGCTGACCAAGGTGATGATCGCCACCGAAGGCTTGCCGGCCATTCGACTGCACACGCAGGGGGCTGACTTCTTCGAGCACACCTACTATCTCAAGCGCGGCGACTTGAACCAGAAGCTGGGGATCGCCGAGCAGAGCTTCTCTGCAAGTCTTGATGCTCGTGCCCGAGGGCGAGAAGCGCTGGCTCGAAGCACCGCCGGCGGGCTGCCGCACGTCGTATCGCCGCCGCTCGCTGGCACGGTGGATCACCGACCCTGCCGGCGGCGCCGGGCATCTGCTGGCCCGGGTGATGGCCAACCGCCTCTGGCAACATCACCTGGGACGCGGCATCGTGGCCACGCCGAGCGATTTCGGCGCCTCGGGCGAGCGGCCCACGCACCCCGAGCTGCTCGACTACCTGGCCGGGCAATTGATCGCCGAAGGCTGGCGGCTCAAGGCACTTCACAAGCTGATCATGACCAGCGCCGTCTACATCGAGGCCAGTCACGCGGAAAACAACGCCGCGGCCGACAGTCGAGCCGCCGTCGATCCCGACAACCTGCTGCTGTGGCACCATGCCCGCGGGCGGCTCGAGGCCGAAGCGATTCGCGACGGCATGCTGGCCACCAGCGGGCTGCTCGACGAGCAGATGTATGGCCCCGGCACGCTCGACGAATCGAATCACCGGCGGAGCATTTACTTCACGATCAAGCGGAGCCAGTTGATTCCCAGCATGATGCTGTACGACGCTCCCGACTCCTTGCAGGGGCTGGGCCGGCGGGCCAGCACGGTCGTGGCCCCGCAGGCGCTGGCGATGCTCAATAACCAACAGGTGCAGGCCTACGCCCGGGCGTTTGCCCAGCGGTTGCTGACCGAAGAGCAGGCTTCGCTCGACGAGACGATCAACCGCGGCTACGTGCTCGCGTTGGCCCGGCCGGCCGACGCGTTCGAGCTGGCCGAATCGAGCGAATTCGTGAAAGCGGCCACGGCTTCGTACGAGGCGGCCGGCAATGCCCATCCCGCCGAGCAGGCCCTGGCGGACTTTTGCCAGGTGTTGTACGGTCTGAACGAGTTTATTTACGTCGACTGATTCGAGGTTTCGCCCCGGGGAGCTTGTGCGCCATGCATCTGCCGCAGTTGTTCGCTTCGCCGCCGGCCGAGTATCCGTCGCGACGCCAGTTTCTTCGTCGGGCCGGCTCGGGCGCGGGGCTGGTGGCCCTGGCGGCGCTGTTGGAAGACCAGGGATTGCTCGCGCCGCGCCGCGGCGGCGGCTACCCCGGGCGTGGCCATCAACCCGATGGCACCGCGGGCCTGCGCATTTTCCGGCCCGGGCCCAAAGCGTCATCTGGCTGTTCATGAACGGCGGACCCAGCCAGGTCGACACCTGGGATTACAAGCCCGAACTCGGCAAGCGCGACGGCCAGGAGCTGCCGGGCTTCGACAAGAACACCGGCTTCTTCACCGACCAGGTCGGGCCGCTGATGAAGACGCCGTTCAAGTTCGCCCAGCAGGGCCAGAGTGGAGCCTGGGTCTCGGAGATCTTTCCCAAGATGTCCGAGCACGTCGACGAGATGGCCTTCATCCACTCGTGCTTCACCAAGACGAACAACCACTCGCCCGCCTTGTTCGAGATCAACACCGGCATGAGCCGCATGGGCTTTCCCTGCATGGGCGCCTGGGTCACGTATGGCCTGGGGAGCGAGAATCGCAACCTGCCGGGCTTCGTCGTGATGTACGACACGCTCGGGCGCGGATTGCCCAAGGGGCATGCCCAGAATTGGGGCACCGGTTTCCTGCCGGGCGTGTTCCAGGGGACCGCGCTGAACGCCCAAGGCGCGCCGATCAACAACCTGTATCGCCGCGAGGACATGACCGACCCGCAGCAGGTAGCCCAGCTCGACCTACTGCGGCGCCTCAACCGGCATTCGCCCGAGTCGAGCGATGCCGACCTGGCCGCGCGGATCGAAAGCTTCGAGCTGGCCTACCGCATGCAGATGGCCGCGCCCGAGGCATTGGACATCGACAGCGAGCCGGCCCACATTCGCGAGCTGTACGGACTGGACAATCCCAAGTGCAAGCACTTCGCCCGGCAGGTGCTCACCGCCCGGCGGCTGGTCGAGCGGGGCGTGCGCTTCGTGCAGATTTACTCGGGCGGCATGGAGAACGAACGAAGCTGGGACGGCCATCAAAACATCCAGGCCAATCACACCCAGTTTGCCGGCGAAACCGACGTTCCGATCGGCGCGTTGCTGACGGATCTGAAGCAGCGGGGCCTGCTCGAGTCGACGCTCGTGATCTGGTGCGGCGAGTTCGGCCGGCTGCCGATCGTGCAAAAGGGAGGCACCGGCCGCGACCACAATCCGCACGCCTTCACCACCTGGCTGGCCGGCGGCGGTGCCAAGGGGGGAGTGCACTACGGACAGACCGACGAAATCGGCTACAAGGCCGTCGTCGACCGGGTGAGCATCAACGACCTGCACGCCACGATCCTGCATCTTTTGGGGATCGACCACGAGCGGCTCACGTACCGCTACAACGGGCGGGACTTCCGGCTCACCGACGTGGCCGGGCGCGTGGTGCAGGACGTGGTGGCGTGACGCGGGGGATGGTTTTGCAGGGATCGGCCCGCTAAACCGCTAGCGGTGGTTGCGTTGTGCGGCGGCGTTAGGCGATCAGGTCGTGCAGGACGTTGCCGTGGACGTCGGTCAGGCGCATCTCGCGGCCGGCGTGGAAGTAGGTCAGCGCCTCGTGATCCATCCCCATCAGGTGCAGGATCGTGGCGTGCAGATCGTGAACGTGCACGGGCTTTTCCACGGCAGCGTAGCCGAAGTCGTCGGTGGCTCCGTAGGTCTGGCCGCCTTTGATGCCGCCGCCGGCCATCCACATGGTGAAGCCGCGGGGGTTGTGATCGCGTCCCTTGTTCTCTCCCTGGCTGGTGGGCGTGCGGCCGAACTCGCCGCCCCACACGACCAGCGTCTCGTCCAATAGCCCGCGATGCTCGAGATCCTTTAGCAGGGCCGCGATCGGCTGGTCCGTCTCGGCGCAGTGGAGCTCGTGGTTGACTTTCACGCTGCCGTGGGCGTCCCAGTTTTCGTCGAGATGTCCGCCGCCGGAATAGACCTGCACGAACCTTACGCCGCGCTCGACCAGTCGCCGGGCCATCAAGCAGCGGCGGCCGAACTTTTCGGTCGTGCCATTGTTGAGCCCGTAGTTTTCCAATGTCTGGGCCGTCTCGCGCGCGAGGTCCACCGCCTCGGGGGCGTGCTGCTGCATGCGGAACGCCAGCTCGTAACTTTCCAGCCGGGCGGAAAACTCCGAATCGACCGGATATGCCTGGGCATGCGCGTCGTCGAGCTGGCCGAGCAGGTCGAGCTGCTGGCGCTGCTGGGCCCGGGTCATGCCGCCGCGGGGCGAGAGGTCGATGATCGGGTCGCCGGCCGTGCGAAACTGCGTCCCCTGGAAACCGGCGGGCATGAAGCCGGCGCCCCAGTTCGGAGCGCCGCCGATCGGACCGCCGCGATGATCCAACAGCACCACGTACGCCGGCAGATTCTGATTCACCGTGCCCAGGCCGTAGGTGACCCAGGAACCCAGGCTCGGATAACCTTGCCGCAGGCTGCCGGTGTTCATTTGCAACAGGCCCGAGCCGTGGGCAAAGCTGTCGGCATGGCACGAGCGGATAATCGCCATGCGGTCGACGCATTTGGCCACGTTGGGAAACAGGCTCGACACTTCGATGCCCGAGGCGCCGTGTTTCTGGAAATCCCACAACGGGCCCAACAGCGGCTTGCCGCTAGTGCGCCCGGCGTCGAACCGCGGGTCCTTTTCCAGGTTCGGCATCGGCTGGCCGTCGCGTTTGGTCAGCTCGGGCTTCGGGTCGAACAAGTCCATGTGGCTCGGCCCGCCGTACATGAACAGAAAGATGCAATTCTTGGCCTTGGGCGTAAAGTGCGCGGGCGGCGCCGACATCAGACCGCCGGCATCCGGCGTGTTGGCCCGGGCCTGCGAAAAGAAGCCGTCCTGCGCGAGTAGATACGCGAGGGCCGTGCCGACGAACCCGCCGCCGGCCTGCCAGATGAACTCGCGCCGCGTGCGTCCACACGGCGTCAGTCGCGGCGAGTGGGCTGTGGACTGGTGGTGCTGCATCGCGATGGCTCCCCCGTCGCCCGCGTGGGCGGCATGTCTATTGCAGGTAAGCAAACTCGTTCGTGTTCAAGAGCACCAGGCACAGGGCCTTGAGCGCCTTGCTGTCGATCGTCTTGACCGTCTCGTCGTCGGGCGAATCGGCCACGATCTGCCCGCGCTGCCGGTCCAGAAACTCGCGCACCATGGCCCGTTCTTCGTCGCGCGGCGGCCGGCAAAAGACCAGCCGGTAGACGCGTTCGATGCGGGCCTCGTCATCGCGACCGGCTTCGCGGTTGAGGCGCTCGGCCAGGGCCTGCGCCTGCTCGTGCATGAACTCGCCGTTGAGCAGCGTAAGGGCCTGCGGGGCGACGGTCGAAACGACCCGCTGCTGGCAGCTTTCCTCGGTGCCGGGAAAATCCAAGACTTCCATTTCCGGCACGATCAGCGTCCGCTTGACGAAGATGTACACGCTCCGCCGGGCGGCTTCGGCCGGCGGCGACGTTTTCCAGCCGTCGCCGGGTCGCGACTGCGTCTCGAGCACGGCCTGCGAAATCTTGGGGTAGACGCTCGGCCCGCCGGCGTCGCGATTCAACTGGCCGCTCACCGCCAGGATCGAATCGCGGAGGGCCTCGGCCGACAGCCGCCGCGGCGGAAACCGCCACAGCAGCCGGTCGTTCGGATCGGCGGCCGCGGCCACGGGGCTGGACGTCGACGCCATGCGATAGGTCTCTGAAAGGACCATCAGGCGGTGCATCCGCTTCATCCGCCAGCCGCCGGACACCAGCTCGCTGGCCAGCCAATCCAACAGCTCCCCGTGCGACGGCTCGTCCCCCATTACGCCGAAGTCGTTTTCGCTGGCCACCAGCCCGTCGCCAAAGTGATGCTGCCAGAGACGATTGACCATCACCCGGGCCGTGAGCGGATGGTCGTCTTGCACCAGCCAGCGGGCCAATTGCAGACGGCGGCCCGTGCTGTGCTCGGTGGGCAGCGGCGCGGGGGGGGCTGGCTCAGCAGGATCGCCGGAAAGCCAGGTTGCACTTCGCCGGCCGGGCTGCGCGGATCGCCGCGCTCGAAGACGTGGCACTCGCCAAACTGCGGCCCCTCCTCGTACCAGATGTAGGCCTTGGCCAATGGCGGCGGGTATTGGCCGCTGACCGTCTCGAGCTGGCGGCGGCAGGCGTCCAGGGAAGACGATTGCTCGTCGCCGGCCAACGCCTGCGTGAGTTTGGCAAGTTTCTCGGCGTGCTGGCCGACGAGCTTGTTCTGGGCGTCGTTCCGCTTGCTCGGATCGGTGCCGGCGGCCATCAAGGCGTCGCCGGGCAACTCCTTGCACAGGGCGAGCACCTCGTCGGAGAGTCGACCGGCCAGCTCCGCGGTTGCCGCTTCGCCGGCGGCAAGCTGCGAAAGGGGCAGGCGGCCGTCGGCCACGGCCTGCTGCACGGTCTGCCATTGCAGCGTGCGAATCTGCTGTTCCAGCTCCGCCTTCTCGCCGTCGAGCCGCGCAACCAGCGCGTGCTGCGCGGCCACTTTGTCGTGCGGGCCCACGTCGCGCGCCAGGTCCGTGCGACCATCCTGCGGGCGTTTGAGCGGCGCGAAAATGGCCGCCCAGCGGGCGTAATCCTTGGCCAACAGCGGCTCGAACTTGTGATCGTGGCAGCGGGCACAGCGGAGTGTCATGCCCAAGAACGCCGCCGAGGTGGCACCGATGATGTCGTCCAACTGATCGTAACGGTCGACCACCGGATCGGCCGGCTCGTCATCCCAGGGGCCCAGCCGCAGCATCGTGGTGGCGATCTGCGAAGAGGCGTTCGAATCTTCGATCTCGTCGCCGGCCAACTGCTCGGTGACGAACCGGTCGTAGGGCATGTCCTGGTTCAGGGCGTCGATCACCCACTGGCGATACTTCCAGGCCTCGGGCTTCGCGCCGTCGCGCTCGTAACCGTTCGTCTCGCCGTAACGCACGACGTCGAGCCAGTGCCGGGCCCAACGCTCGCCGTATTGCGGGCGGGAAAGCAGATCATCCACCACGCGCTCATAGGCCGTGGGGCTTTCGTCCGCCAGAAACGCGTCGACTTCCTCCGGCGATGGGGGTAGGCCGATCAGGTCCAAATAGACGCGCCGCAAGCAGCGTGGCGCGATCCGCCGGCGCGGACGGCTTTAGCCCGGCCGCCTCCAACCGGGCCAGAATGTAAGCATCGATCGGGTTGCGAGCCCAAGACGTGTCCTGGGGAACGGCCACTTCCGGCCGCTCGAGCGGCTGAAACGACCAGTGCTGCTGCAAGTATTCGTCGAACTGATGCCGGCCGTACGGCTCGTCCGCGGCGACGGAAACGACACTTGCCGCAACCAAGGTACCAACGATCGCCATGCATGGCCGACGCCGCATCTGCATCACCCTCGGAGGCAGGTCGGAAGGAGGGAAGGTAGGCAGGGCACCAAACGCATCAATCATAACCGATTAATGCGCTTGATCCTAGCCCCGCGAGAGGGACCGGCGACGCTCGGCGTCGCGCAAACCCAGGCGATCAAGTAAACTTTGCCATCTCCACGGCGATCGAATCGATCAACCGTTCGAGCGAGCCTTGTGCCACCACGGCAATCGACTCCTGGTAGATGCCTTTGCCGTACGTTTCGGCCGCCGGCACATAGCCGGGCAGCCAGCCGTTGGTGATCGTGGCGACCAACACTGGATGATTCGGAAATCGCTCCCGCAGGTTGCGCTGCAATTGCTGGTAGTATTCGCCTGCCACGAAGACCCAAAAAGCATCCCCCAGCCGCCACACCGCCGCGGCGACCTGCAGGTGGTCGCCGGGGGGCAGCGTTTGCAACCGGCTCAATTGCCGTCGCATCCGCTCGGCCTGGGCATGGCAATCGCGGGCCGCGATGGCCTGGCCGGCCTCGAGAGCCTTTTGTTCGGCTCGCTCCCAATCGGCAAGCTGGGCCTCGGTTTCCGCGCGGTTGGGCAAATCGGGTCGATAGGAAAGGGGGATCGCCAGCGCAGCCGTCTGCCAGCGATATTTCTCACACAACGCGTCGTCCGCCAGCGGGCGATGGTCCCAGACGCCCAACGTGGCGCCTGAGACAACGGGACCGACGTACTCGAATCGGACGCCGGCGGCGGGAAGGGACTCCAGGGCCGCGGCGGCCGCGTGCCCCAGCATTCGCCCGTTGCGATCGGCCACGGCCACGTCCCCCACGTAACCGTGGCGCGGACCGAGGTCGGCCGATGCGCCTTGCAAGAACAGGCAGGGAGCGCCGCTGCTCGCTTCGACCACCTCGCGCATGGCTCCCACGTAGTCAGGGCTGATGAGCGAGTTGTCCCAGGCCAGCGTCGTCGGATGACAGGCATAGTTGACGATCGTCGCCAGCGGACGTCCCTGCTCGTCGGCGATCCGGGCCACGGCGACGGTATCGTCGGCCGGTCCGGCGGGGTTCAGTCCGCAGACGAACTGTCGGCTCGCTTCGTCCCAAAAATCGCGATTCGCGGCCAGCGAACATCGCCCGGTGCCGTACACGATTCGCACGGCGCGCAGCGACGCCAGCGCCTCGCTGGCCGCGTCGGCCACGCGCTCGGCGAGCAGCTCAAGATACGGCGCGATCATTTCGCCCCCCGGCAGGTCGGCCCGGCCCGGGTCGAGCAGCCCGGCGGCGTGCGTGTGCGAGAACGCGATCTGCAACCGGTCCGTCGTGATCCGGCGCGGTCACACACGGTGGCCCGCAGGGCGTTCATCTGGTCGGTCCACAGCAGGCAATGGTCGACCGCCACGATGATCTGGGCCTCACGGCGTCCGCTGGCCGGGTCCTCGCGATCGGGGGCCAAGGCCAGGGCGGTGGCCCACAACGGGCGATGAACGCCGGTCGAACGGTCCTGGATGGCCGCGCCCCACATGCGGTGATACATGCCCACCGGCGGCGTCACGTTGCGCCGCGCCGCGCCACCCAGGCAGTACGTTTGCGGAAAATCGACGTAAGCCATGAGAACGAGCGGGTGCCTCCGGTGGCTATTTCGATTCGCTCACCAGGTGCCGCTTCACGAAGGCTTCGTCGAGCGTCACGCCCAGGCCCGGGCGATCGGAGACCGTGATCGTGCCGGCTTCGGCCCGGACCTTTTCGATTGAGAGCTCGTGCCGCAGCGGCGAATCTTCGACGCAGTCCTCGAACAAAAACGCGTCGCGGCAGGTCGACAGCCAGTGCAAGCTGGCCGCCACCGTCAACGGGCTGGTGTAACAGTGATTGCACAGCCGGGCCCCGATCTCTTCGACCCGAGCGCGGATGTACGCGGCATCGGTAAACCCGCAGCGCGACAAGTCGACCTGATAGACGTCGAGCGCCCGGCGATCGATCCAGGGGCGAAACGCCTCGCGGCCGCATTCGCCTTCGCCCGAGGCGATCGGCACCGGCGAACGATCGCGCAGCCAGACGTAGCCTTCGAGGTCGTCTTCGCGCAGCGGCTCTTCGAGCCATTCGATCTGGTATTCGGCGAAAGCCTGGGCTCGGCGCAAGGCGGTGCGGGCATCCCACACGCAGCCGGCGTCGACCAAGAGCGTGCCGGCGCCAAGCCCCTCGCGAGCACCGCGCACCAGTTCGACGTCGAGCCGTTCGTTCTGGCCCATCGGCTCCCAGCCGCATTTCACGGCGGCGTAGCCGGCCTCGCGCCAGCGGCGGGCGATGTCGGCGGTTTCCTGGCCGTCACGACCGAACAGGATCGAGGCATAGGCCGGAATGCGATCGTGCTGCTTGCCGCCCAGCAGGCGGTGGATCGGTTCGCCGTAGTGCTTGCCCTTCAAGTCCCAGAGGGCCATATCCACGGCGGCCATGGCGGCGATCGTGACCGAAGTGCGCCCGAAGTACATCGTGCGGCGATACATTTTCTGCCACAGCCGCTCGGTCTCTAGCGGGTTCTCGCCCAGCAGAATCTCGCGCAGGCCGCAGGCGATGTTGTGGCTGAACGGGGCGTCAACGATCGCCTTGACCACCTCGGGCGAAGCGTCCGCCTCGCCGATTCCCTCCAAGCCCCCGTCGGTGCGCACGCGGACGATCACCGCGTCCTGGCTGCTGGCCGTCTTGGCCTGGACGTTTTCGATTCGCAGGATCTGGCAAACGATCTGGTCGATCTTCATCGGTGAACCGCCGTCTTGAGGATGCGGCACAAAAAAAGGACCTGCGGGCCATACTCCGCAAGTCCCGTTTTTGTCGGGCAGTGCCGAAGAGAGGACTTGAACCTCCACGCCCTTGCGGGCACTAGGTCCTGAACCTAGCGCGTCTGCCAATTCCGCCACTTCGGCCTAACAAAGCTTTATAGGACCAAACCGGCACGAGTTCAAGGCGTCCTGGCGCGGTGCCGCGTAGCAGCTTTGAATGGTCGCGGCCGGGCTGATTTTCGCGGAAACACGGCGGCTGGCCGCGGCGGATGATTCGCTCGAAGAATGTCTCTCGCCGGCCGCGGCGGCGCGTTAAACTGGAAGATTGTAGAACTCGCATTTCGCCCCTGATGCTGCCGGGCCCGGCCCGGTCTTGGAGCTTGACGATGGCGCCGGTTCGTTTTCGCTGCCCGCATTGCGCGGGGACGTTTCAGGTCGAAGCGCAGCCGAAGGAACAGCAGGTCAACTGCACGCATTGCCGGGGCCTGGTGCGGATTCCGGCGTCGGCGCCCGTCGTGGCGATGCCCAACGCCGCCCCCGGCCCCGCTGCGGTCAGCGCGCCGGTGATCAACGTCGGCACGCCGGGGAGCCGCCAGCAGCGTACCGCCCCGTCGATTCTGGAGATCGAGCCCGACTCGCCGCTCAAGCCCGAGCGCCCGACCGCCACGCCCACGATCCCCACGATCTCCACGCCGCTCGATCAGCTCTCGATTCACGAAGTGTTGCGTCACGGCCGGGCCCATAAGGTGAGCGACATCCACGTGGCCCCCGGTTCGCCGGTGCTGTTTCGCATCGCCCGAAAGCTGGTGCCGGCCACCGACCGGCCGCTGACGTCGAAGCAAAGCGAGCGGCTGTCGTTGGAACTCTTGAACGAGTACCAGTTGGAACAGTTTCGCAAAGACCTCGACTTCGACTACATGGCCATCGACGACTACGGCCGTTACCGCGTGAACGTCGGCTTCTTCGACGGCGACGTGGGCACCGTGATCCGCATTCTGGCCCAGCGACCCAAGACGCTCGACGAATTGAAATTGCCGCCCGTCGTTCGCGAGCTGGCCACGGCCACCAAGGGACTGGTCCTGTTGACCGGTAGCGCCAGCCAGGGCAAGACCACGACGATGACCGCCATCATCGACGCCATCAACACCACGCAAGCCCGGCACATCATCACGATCGAAGATCCCATCGAATACCTGCACTCCAGCAAGAAGGGGCTGGTCCGCCAGCGGCAGATCGGCCGCGACACGGCGGACTTTCATTCCGGGCTGCGGGCCGCCCTGCGGCAGAACCCCGACGTGATCTCGATCGGCGAGATGCGCGACTTCGAGACGATCAAGATCGCGCTCACCGCCGCCGAGACCGGCTGCCTGGTGCTTTCGACGCTGCACATCATGTCGATCGACAAGATCATCGAGCGGTTGCTCAGCTTCGTCCCCACCGAAGACGAAGGGCACATCCGCTACGTGCTGGCCGACACGCTGGTGGGCATCATCCACCAGGAACTGGTCCCGGCACGCGACGGGGGCAAACGCGTGGCCTCTGAAATCCTGGTCGTCAACCAGGCCACCAAGCACATCATCCGCAACCGCGGCACGTTCTTCCTCCGCAACGTGATCACGACCGGCAGGAAGTTCGGCATGGTGGCCATGCAGTCGTCGCTGCAAGGCCTGGTGGACGAGGGGGCGATCACGCCGGAAACGATGGCCGACGTGATGGTGAATTATCGCTAGGCGGAAGGATCGCCCGCCGGGGCGGTGTGGGGCGGTCCGCTAAACCGCTCGCGGCGGGACACCGCGCGGGCGATGGACGCTCCGTTGATAGCGCGCTCGTGATGATGGTGCGCTAGTAGGGGACGCCGGCTGCGCGGGCCGCTTTGAGCGCGGTGGCGTACCACTCGAGTTCGGAGAGAAACCGGTCGGTGGCGCGATCGGTGCGCTCGTCCTTGGGACTCAGCTCTGCGTCGAAGGCGTTCTGCACTTGCGGAAACGGCAGGATCGAGGGGATGCTCGTCGTGCCGATCTCGCCCAGCATGGCCCGCAGTTGCATCGCGGCCCGGACGCCGCCGAACGCGCCGGCCGAATAGCAGGCGATCGCCGAGGGTTTGAAGTAATACTCCTCCAGGAAATGATCGATCAGGTTTGACAACGCCGGCGGAATCGAATGATTGTATTCGCCCGAGACGATCAGGTACGCGTCCGCCCGGCGGATAATCTCGGCCAGCCGCTCGAGCGTCTCGGGCGCTTCACCCGCTGGGTACTGCTTGTACATCCGGTCCAACAGCGGCAGCGGATACTCGATCGGGTCGACGAACGTGGTTTGGAACCCACGTTCGGTACACTTTCTCAACAAGTACCGGGCCGGCTGAATGCCGACGCGATCGCTGCGCACCGTGCCGAGCAAGATGGCGACGTCGAGCATGGGAGCAGAATCCCTCGGGAAAACGGGCCCGGCGCCGCACGCCTAACGTGCCATCGCCGCAACCAGCAAGAACCGCAACGCGCCAGCAATTCTGCCGCCCAACACCCAACAAGTCAACGGACTCAACTCCAGGCGTGCCGCGCGGCTCGACCCGCTCATTCGCTGGGATACTTTGGGCGGTCCGGTGGCACGAACTGCATTGAAAGACACCGCGCGGCCGCGGCGGTCGCGGGAGCGTCAGCCGTGAAAGTATGTTGCCGATCCAGCCGCGGCGGCCCCTTCGCAGTACAATTGTGTGGAGCTCTCTTCCGCCGGCCGCCGGGCTCGACTTCATGCGACGCCTATTAACGCTTCTGGGAATCCTCTGGGCCTCGCCCTACTCGCTGGTGGGATTGGCGATTGGCGGCGTCGGCTTGTGCACGGGGGGAAATGCCCGGATCTGCGGCCGGGTGATCGAGTTCCATGGCGGCGCCGTGACCTGGTTGGTTCGGCATCTACACGAGGGCCAATTCGTGCTGGCATTGACCCTGGGCCACACGATCCTGGGTCAAACGGGCGCTTCGCTGGACATGGCCCGCGAGCATGAAATGGTGCACGTACGACAATTCGAGCGCTGGGGTCCGCTGATGGGTCCCGCGTACCTGCTCTGCATGCTCGTCCTATGGCTGCTGGGCCGTCGCCCCTATCGCGACAACCCGTTCGAGCGCGAAGCGTACGAAAGATCCGGCGGCGAGCCAAACTAGCGGCGCAGGGACTCGAACCCTGCGAGGCGGGAGCTGGTTTATGAGAAACGTGTGGGCGGCCGGTTGAAGCAGCAAACCAGGAAAAGATTGACGAACGAATCCGGGAAGGATAGATTCTGCCGGACTCCATAACGCAGGGTGTTTCGCTTCGAGGGGCGCCGCGAAATCAGACGGATTCCCGGCTAACGCGCACTTCCATTTCATCGCCACGAGCCGACAAAGGGAGCGAGACTTTGGCCCTCAATCACCCGCGTTTTGCCAATAACAGTCGACTTGCCACCGCGTCAAACCAGCGGCCCTTGGCGCGGGGTGAGACAGGCAGGGCGATCGAGATCCTCCAACAATCTCTGGCGGAGCTGGGCATTTCGATGCCCATCTCGACCAAGCGTTCGGGTTTGATGGACGGCATTTTCGGTCGCGAGACGGAAGCTGCCGTGAAGCGATTCCAGTCGATGCAAGGCCTGGTGGCCGACGGCATGGTCGGCCCGAAAACGCTCGGCAAACTGGACGCGATCTACGTCGAACGTGAACGTGTGGAGCGTTTAAGGCTAATGAGTGAAGTTGCGGCTCCTGGTTCTGTTTCTCGCTGGTACCTGACGTGATCCAAACTGTCGTGCCGGATTTTGCTAAAAAGTAACGCGGGGATAAAACGTCGGGGACTGTCCGGATTTTTCGGTGCCCCGGGAAAAAATGGGACTGTCGGACTGTCCCCCTTCTCCACGGATGTTTCGTCCCCAGGTTCTAAGGCGATGAATCGACCATGAGAATCGCAGCGTCGCGACGAGCGGACTGGGGCCAGATTGAACGTGCCATCCGGGGCTCAGGCGGCGGCGTGCCGCTGGATGATTCGCTTCGCACCGCGATGGAGTCGCGCTTCCGCCGGGATTTGAGGTCGGTTCTCGTCCATTGCGGCGACGAGGAGGCCGCGCTGGCCCAACAGGTTCAGGCCCGTGCCTTTACGATCGGCCGGCACGTCGTGTTTGCCGCCGGTGGGTTTCAGCCGCACTCCCGCACGGGTCGCCAACTGCTGGCCCATGAATTGGCCCACGTGGTGCAGCAGTCGGGCCAAGCGGAGCGTGGCCGTCCTGGCGTCGTGGGGCCGGCCGACGACCGTTGGGAGAAAGAAGCGGAGCTGGCGGCCGAGCGAATTGACTCCACCGACGCGATGCCGGCGTTCACGCCTGACGACTCCGGGTTCATCCGTCGGGCCATCCAAGTCGACGTGGATAGCGCCGGCATCGACGTCGCGGTGGGCGGGGCGAAGGCGTCGGTTTCGCTCCACGATCAGGCCAACCAGCAGGACGCGGCATTTCACCTGGCGCGCGGATTCAACACCACCACGCTCAACCCCAACGACTCTCCGGTCGGCGATCCCATCAACTTCACCGGTCATGTGAAAGTCAAGGGAACCGAACAGGAGATCACCAGCTCGCGGTTCGGATTCATCCAGGTGGTGCACGTGTTTCCGCTGCATTTCATCTACCACGGCCGGAAAGCCGACGAAGGGCATATCGTGGTCGACCTGGGAATCACGATGGGGGACGACTTTATCCTCGACGCCGACCCCCGCGCGGCCAATCGTGCGGCGCTTCCCTTCTATCGCACCAACCAGCCCCAGTTGTTTGAGAACGAAGTCTCGGTGGGCATGCGAGACCATCCGTTCTTTCGCATCCCGCAGAAGACGATGAACTTCAAGACGGGCTTCGACAACTTCCTGCTGGCAGTGCTGGCCGGATTCGACTTCTACTCGACCTGCACCTTTGAGAATCCAAACAAGAAACTGACTCCCTTGGCACACGTCCACTGGCAGGTCGTCCACGATCGCCGATTCAAGTGGAGCGCCGGGCAGATCAAAGAATCGGCTGACTTTTCCCGATTCAGTCCCGAGCCTGTGGAAAAGGGTCCTCCGCGAGACAAAAAGGCCCTGGCCAAAACCACCAGCGGGCAATTGTCGCCGATCGGCAACGACGTGTTTCGGGCCGCGATGGTTCAAGTGGGCATTCGCTCGAGCAACAACCGCTTCGAGAGAGAAGGTGCGCACTCCTTGTTTTCCCCCGACTTCTTCACCTGATTGTGCGAGTTGACGCGTTCTCGGATCGTTTTTTGGAAAGGATCGCGGCGAATGCTTGTTTCACTGAGGCTCGGAAAAATTGCTTCGCTCCAAACGGCCGCGACGAACAATCCTCCCTTGAAGACCGGCCACGCTGGAGACGGCGTGGCCGCGATCCAGCAATTGCTGCGCGATCTGGGCTACGACTTTCCCGTGAGTTTCCGCCACGGCAAGGCCGACGGCATCTTCGGCGCTGAAACGAAGCGCAACGTCGAGGCCTTTCAAAAGAAGGCCGCGCTCAAGCCGGATGGCATCGTGGGGCGAAACACGTTGCAGAAGCTCGACCAAATGATCGCCGACAACAACATCTTGGAGGAACACACCGACGCGGAAATGGCCTTCCGAGACGCGAGAAACCGCTGCGCCCCCTTGAACCAAAAAACCTGTATGGCAAGGTAGGTTCCCTTGGCCGTTTACCATCTGCGCAATGGCTTGACGATCGACCTCACGTTCGACACGCCTACCGTATTCGTCCCGCGACCGGCCAAGCTCGACTTTGACGAGAAGGCACTCTATAACTCGACGCTCGACGCGAACCCGTTTCCCATCGACGACCGCGGCCACACGATTCCGAGCACGAATGTCATCAAAATGAAAGCCACGGGCACGGTGACCGGCGCCGCGGCGGACGTGATCAGCAAGTGCTCGCTGCGGTTCATTCAAGTGATCAAGGTTGGGTCTTTCGAAGTGAACTACCAGGGCAAGAGGCCGGACGAAGGAATGGTGCAGTGGAGCTGGCAGCGGCAACTGCTGCTGCGGAACATCGATTGCTGGGTCTCGCCGGACGGGACCAGAGACTCCTCGCCGTTTCAATTTGGTCCGGTGATGACCGAGCATAAGCCTCCCAACATCTTGATCGCAAAGTTGGGGGACACTCCCGGCGCCACGATTCCGCTGAGCGAGCGCAACCGGGAAAGCAAATGCGACAACTACCTGTGGACCTTCTTCGATCGGCGCCGCTTCGAGTCGATCGTCACCTTCGTCCACGCGGACCAGTCCCGAGAGATGCTCGAGAGCTGGAAGTGGACCATCACGCGGGCCGTCAAGTTGAAATGGGTGAAGCTGAGGCCCGAGGTTGATGGCTCGAACGACATTCACCTTGTCTGCGATCGAAACCAAACGTCGGTATTCGGCAAAGACCACGAATATGCCGACACGCTGTCCTCGGGAAGAATCGCAAACAAGCTGACCAAAGAGGCCATGGGCAACTTCCGAAACAGTCCGAACGTAAGTTATACGGCGCTCGACACGGCCACCGTGTTCCCCCCCTCGACCTTTTGGGCACCTTGATACCGCGCGAGACAGTGCCGTGACCTGCCAAACTAGCGGCGCAGGGACTCGAACCCCGGACACGCGGATTATGATTCACGGGGATACCCCAGTAAACCCCGAGGAAGACGGCAATTCTCAATCAAGCGACAGCGCACAATCGGTCCTGACCTCGCAAAGGTCATCGCCGCGTGTGATTCATTACCCGAGGCGATTCGGTGGGCCATGCTCGCTTTGATCGGTGCGGCCGAGCCGTCGGAGTGATACGGCAGGGGGCGCGGTGGAACTTGGCACACGACGGGCCGCTACTGATTGAGAGCATCGACCAGCTCGAATGCGAGTCTCGCCTCGGCGGCCTGCTTAAGACCTATCGTCGCGCCGCCTGAAGTCAGTCAAGTTTCGGTCAGATACGATTCTGTCGCCCGCGGGCGACGACGCGCCGGTTCGTTGGTTTGGCAATTCTGACCCTGGAAATCGCCCGCTCGCTCCCAAGCTGGCAACGCCAGTGGCCCGAGAATCGCGGCAGAACTGCGCTCGAAATGGGCCGAACTGGCTGTGGCAACCTATTTGTACAGAGCGGAACACAGCGTTCTCGGGTTAACAGCGACGTGGAGCTGGGCGCTGGGCACCGACCGCCTCTTCGCCCGGCGACGCTTGACGCTCACCGGCGCTCGTATCGAAGTCTGTGGAAGGGGTCGGGATGTACCAGCGGCCGCGACGGTTGAACCGGCACGCTCCTGATGCGGTCCTGCGTCGCTTCGGTCGTCCGCGGAGTAGCGCTGGCCTGCAGAAGCGGCTTCCCGGCGACATCTTCGCGCCTTGGCGAGCGTGACGGGTAGGTCCTTCATCCAGCCATCGCGACTGGCGTAAATCTCGACGCGATCGTTCGGCCCGTACTCGGCCAGCACTTCCATCAACTGTGCTGAAGTATTGACCACCTTATGGCCCACCGCGACGATACGGTCCTCTGGCCGCAACCCCGCGACGTAGGCCGGGCCGCCAACGTACACATCCTTCACCAGTACGCGCCCTGCCCAGTCCGTTAGCGTTACTCCCAACATTCCCGAAGATGGTTCGCTGCCGTTTGCAAGGCTGGCAACCGCCAAGATGAATGAGCCAGCCGCCAAAAGTCGCCGCGCGGAACGAATAAGATTGCCTGAGCGAAACATGGCGATGTCCTCGCATTGTCAGACGTGAATTCCGCCACATGCTGCCAGTAGGAATTCTGTGCGCCACCGCCACGATCATGTCAAGTTGCGCAAGCGGGCTCAAGCCCGACGCGATTCCAAGAACTTTAGGAGACGATTCCGTTCGCAGGATCCGATGAGCCTGTTTTCAATCGCTGACAGACGGCGTCGCGGCAAAGCCCTGAGACAGACTGTTCCTCGCGCGGCACAGGGACCTGCACCGCGCCCGCCGACCGGCGCGATCCGATCGAGATCCTCGCATGCTCGAACCGGGGACGGTTGGCCGAGCTGATTCCGGTCCGCTACGGACGCATGCTGCGAAGTCCTTTTGCGTTCCTGAGCGGATCGCCGGCCTGATGGCATACGATCTGGCCAGTACTCCGGTGGCCGGTATCGACGTGCAGGCCTGCGGCGACTGCCATCTTGGGGATTTCGGGCTGTTTGCCACGCCGGACGAGGCTTGTTATCCTGCGTATCTTGCCGAACAGGAGTGACCGTGTGGAAGGGCCGAACCAAGTTCATCAAGAGCTGAAATCCGCGCACGTTCGGCAGCCCCTTCGGTGTACAAAAAGGGTTGCCAAGTGACTATGTTTCATTGGCAATCCCAGGATTCTATCGCTGTGGATAACTCTTCGAGCCCTTGCTTTCTTGCTCGCTCGTTCGACCGCCGATGACCTCCAAAGGCAGGTCGGGTTCCTCAAGGCTGAGAATGAAATGCTGCGGAAGCGCATCCCCAAGAAGCGAATCTTTCTGCGGGCGGACGAACGGGCGATGGTCCTGAAGTTGGGCAAGGGACTCAGCCCAGCCATCCGTCATCTGATCACCATCGTCGACTACTCGACGTTCCGCCGCTGGGTTCGCAAGGAACCGCCCACGAATCTGAAGCCCAGGAACCGCCGGCCGAAGATCTCGCTGGTGATTCGCGAAGAGATCGTGCAAATGGCCCAGGACACTGCCAACGTCGCGCACTGCGTCGGTCGTTTGAAGGCCTTGGATCCGATCCTCTCTGGGCTGGCGGACAAGGACGAATTGATGATCGTCGGTGCCACCTACGAATTGAGCGCCGGCAAGGTGGAAGTGCTCGCTTGAGCAACCAACGCCGGCTGACAAGAACTATGCCACCCGATCCACGCGGCAACATGCTATTGTTGTCGGCGCCTGCTACAATCGTGAAGCTTCACCTCAACAGGGTCATTCAAAGGTCAGCACCATGACGATCCCAAGTTCCACCGTTAAGTCTCTCTGTACGAGTTCCGAGATCGCTCTAGTTCGTGCAAGTCGCAAGGGACAGATCGAGCGACTCGGCCATACCGAGTTGAAGCAGTTGGCCGTTCGAGCGCAAGTTGTATGACAAATGGCACGGCCTGAGCCGAGGCCAATCGCGGACCCGCAGTCGCCAGGTCGGTGTTGGCGATCCGGACGCCAATACAAGAGTGAAAGCACAGATTTTTCGCGACGCGCTCGATAGCTTTCAAGCCAGATTGACAGCCGACGAAACGACCAAGAGACCAGCCGCGAAAAAATCGCCTCCCAAATCCAAGCGCGCTCGCAGCGCCGAGCATCGCGCCACTCGGGCCGCGACGCGCAAGGGCATGATCGCGGTTGAGGATCTGCTCAATGCCCCGGAGCGCAAACCGTCGAAGCCACCCGTCCAGGCCAAGCAGGCCACTGCGACCATGACCGCCGAAACGCCAACAGCCGATCCTCCTCCCCTAGCGGCCAAAGGGGCGGTCAAGGTACGCGGAGCAACCAAAGCGGCCAAACTGACCACGGGCCGCACCAAGGCCAAGAGCGTCATGTCCGCAAAGCAACGAGACGCGGCTTCTGCGGCCAAGCAGTCACGCATTGTTCGCAGCGGCAAGTCAACTCGGATGCGCGGCCACGTCGTCTCGCGCGGGAAGCGGACGCAGGCCCGACGCGATTCCAAGAGCTAGCCATGCAATTCGGTCCGCATGATCCGATGAGTCCATTTTCCATCGCTGACAGACGGCAACGTGGCAAAGCCCTGAGGAAGAAGACGCCGCGCGCGGCCCTCGGGGCCTGGACGGCCCCCGCCGACCGACGTGACCCAATCGAGGTCCTCGAGTGTTCCAGTCGGGGACGTTTGGCCGAACTGATCCCGGTCCGCTACGGACGCATGATGCGCAGTCCTTTTACATTCATGCGCGGATCGCCAGCCCTCATGGCATACGATCTCGCCCAAACACCCGTGACGGGAATAGAGGTACAGGCCTGCGGCGACTGTCATCTCGCGAATTTCGGGTTGTTTGCCACGCCGGAACGCAACTTGATTTTCGACATCAATGACTTTGACGAGACCCTGCACGCGCCATGGGAGTGGGATCTCAAGCGACTCACGACGAGTTTCGTGGTTGCCGCGCGGTCGAACGGCATCGCCGATCTGCGAGCGAAAGAAATCGTGGTTGCCTGCGGGCACTCGTATCGAAAGCACATGCGCGAATTCTCCGAGATGAGTCCGTTGGACATCTGGTACTACCGAATCGCTGCCGAGGATCTGATCGCGATGGCCCCCGACGCAGATTCTCGCCGCCGACGCGAGAAGATGGCCGAGAGAGCACGTACCCGCGTCGGCGACAACTTATTTCCCAAGATCACGGAGCACGAGGATGGGCAGCACCGTTTTGTCGAAATGCCCCCTGTGATGACGCGTTTGACCGACGAGAACATGCAACAGCAAGTGCAAGAAGGCATCGAGCATTACCGCGCCTCCTTGCCGGACGATCGCCGCTACTTGTTCGATCGATACCGATTGGAAGATTTTGCATTGAGAGTCGTGGGCATTGGCAGCGTTGCCACACGTTGCTTCGTGGCGCTGTTCTTCTGCGACGATGAGAATCCCCTGCTGCTGCAGGTCAAAGAGGCTCGCCCGTCGGTATTGGAACCCTATACGGATACGTGTCCCTTTGAGAATCAGGGAAAACGTGTCGTCGTTGGGCAGCGACTGATGCAGGCCGCCAGCGACATCTTCCTGGGATGGGCGAGTGTCGGCGGCCACGACTTCTTCGTCCGCCAGTTGCGGGACATGAAGTTCTCACTGCCGGTTGAGGACTTCTCGGCTGTTCGATTGGGGCAATACGCCGAGGTGTGTGGCTGGACTCTTGCACGGGCACATGCGCAGTCTGGCGATCCAGCCATGATCAGCGGCTACCTGGGCGGAGGAGACAAAAGCGAGGTTGTCCTGGCAGACTTTGCCCTGGCCTATGCGGACCAGGTCGAACAGGATCATGCTGCCTTCACGGCGGCGGAGCGATCGGGGCGCATTGAGGCTGCCGTCGAACGGGCAAACGACTGAGCCGTCGGGCCGCACGCGGCTGTCTCTTTCTTTGGTCGCTAGACCGCAAGAACCGCCGTGAAATGAATCACGAAACCACTGGTTCCAAGCCAACCAAGCAGGCTCGCGCAGTTGAGGGCCCACTCAAAAAGTCGAGACCAATTGGAGGATTCCAAAAGTTGCTTTGGGGCATTTCAGTCGTCACCCCTGCGACACGATCTCGTTTGACGAAACGTCTGGACTTCATTGTCCAGGCAGCCGCCCCCACCAATACAAGATGGATACGGCGATCACAATCAGCACGTCTAAAACCATCGATTGCTTGGCGTATATGCGAATCGGCTGGGTGCAGACATAAACGTCGCCTTGCGGAGTCTTGATTCGGCCACAGACGATCTGATAGAGCCCGATGATTGGCACCGCAGCCAACAGCGCGAACATCGCGTCGACCCTGACTTGAAACGTTGGGGTGCTTTGGACATAAGCCAGCAGGGCAACGGTCAGGGTCACGAACACTGCTTGCAGGGAAACAACCTCGCGGAAGGAGTTTGCTTGGTTGACGCACGGCGTCGCGTCTTCGGCTGGAGATCGCAACAGGGCTGCCAGATTGTTCAAAAATCCACTCATCTTGATGCAAAGCCCCTATATTCAATCGGAATCCGCCGACGAGGGTCGGCCGAAGGCCCGACTGGCCGATTCGATTCGGCCATGATACTTTCATCGAACGCCGTCACGGAAGCAAGTACCGGGCGGAACCGCCTTGGTCGGCGGACAAAGCCGGCGCCCGATCCGGAAGCGGCTACGTGCCCGATGGCACCAACGGCTCCTTGAGAATACAGTGAGCAGTTCTAGTAGCGCGCATCGGAATCAGGGCGCGACCGAAATCCGATGAATCAAATCATGACAACGATGTTGAGTTGGCGAGACATGTTGTCCGCATTGTGCCGCGCCTGGATGCCCCTGATTGCCTGTGAGTTGCTGGTGTCGTTGCTCACCGCGACGCTGTTGGGCCCCATCGCGCTTGCCCTATCCTACCGGCTCATTGGTCTCCAGGACGAGACGCCCTTGGAAAACTGGGACCTCGTGAGCTTTATTCTTTCGCCGGTCGGCGTAATGGCTCTTATGTTGGTCACCAGCCTGACGCTCTTGCTTTTGCTCTTGGAGTACTCGGGCCTGATCGTTGTGGCCGATGCGGCGCTGCGTGGCAGCGCTGTGTCGACTCAAGAGGTGGCGCTCGGCATCGTGTCCGCAACTCCTCGGCTGTTCGCTCTGGCGATCATTCAGACCAGCCTCGCGCTCTTCGTGGCGTTGCCGCTTTGTGGATTGGCGACCGCTGCCTACTGGCTTCTTTTGGGCAACACGGACATCAACTTTTACCTCGTCGAACGACCGCCCCGCTTTTGGATCGCTACGGTCATCGGACTGATGCTGGCTGTCGGCTTCGCAGTTGCCATGATCTGGTTCTTCGTTCGCTGGGCCCTCACGGTGCCCGCGTGTGTCCTCGACGGCTACACATTGTTGTCGGCAATGCGACTGAGTTCCAATCTCATGCGCGGCCGCGCGCGGCGGCTGACCCTGGCAATCGGCGGCTGGCAACTGATCAAGTACGTCACTTTCGTCGCCACAATTGCAGGGCTAGACCGATTCAATCAGGCTCTGTTTTCCACCTTTGGCGAACGACCGTCCATCCTCGTGTGGTCCACCGTTGCGTTGCTGCTGCTTGACGCATTGGTGCTGCAGATCTTGGGCGCGGTCTTCACGGTCGGAGTGGCGGCGTTGATCGCGCGCGAGTACGAACTTGCCCGTCGATCACAAGAGAATCGCCGAGCAGCTCCTCGCTTGGTCCGATCGGCGCCGCCGCGGATAACTTGGCAAGCCCGGGCGGCACTCATCGCGATTGCGGTCGTCGGACCCCTGGCGAGCGTTGCCTACGCGATTTCACTGGCCCACGAGTTCGTCGAGCACCGGGCGACCAAGGTGACAGGCCACCGGGGCGGCTCCAAGGCGGCCCCGGAGAACAGCTTGCTGGCACTGAGAATGTCCATCGCAGCTGGCGCTGATTTTGTCGAGATCGACGTTCAGCAAACGGCCGACGGACACGTCGTCCTGCTGCACGATCGCGATCTGCGGAGAGTGACAGGCGACCCGCGGATCTTGACGGATGTGACGCTTGAGGATCTGGACGGCTTGCGATTGCGAGATTCGAGTGGAGCGACGGACGAGCGCATTCCAACTCTGGCCGAATTCATCACGGCTTGCGACGATCGGATTCGGATCAATGTGGAGTTGAAGGACTTTGGGAGCTCGCCGCATCTTGCTCTGGCCGTGGTCGATGTGTTGCGCCACCATGGATTCACCGAGCGAGCGGTCGTTTCTTGCTTTCAATTGCCGCCGCTTGTCACGATAAAGCAGTCGGAGCCAAAACTGCCTGTCGGCATCATCGTTTCCGCTGTCCAAGGCGACCTGACGCGGATGCCCGTCGATTTCTTCAGTCTGAATCAGCGTCTAGTCCGGGGCGACCTTGTGCGCCGCGCACACCACCATGATATGGAAGTCCATGCTTGGACCGTCAACGACCGCGAGAGCACTCTACGTCTATTGGATTTGGGCTGTGACAATCTGATAACCAGCGATCCGATGCTGATGCGCGAGGTGGTCGACTGGTACACCAGTTTGGCAGACACCCAACGGCTACTGATGCGCTTACGCAGGTGGATGCGCGACTGAAAATGCAGCACTTCCGCCGACAGGTTGACTCACCTTATCTCGCCGATACTTGCACGGAGACACCCGTCCGGTCAAGCAACACGGACGGGATATATTCCGCGTCAACCTTCTTGTACGGCACGGACTCTCCCCGTAAAGGCCCCTCATCGAACCAATGTGCGCGAGAGCGTTTTTTGGAAATGTTTGTGCAGGCGCACCTTGCTGAGGTGTGAGCAACTTCTGTGCGAATCCCGTCTCGGCAGACCGCTCAAGACCTGTCGCCGTGCTGCGTGAAGCCAGCCGAGTTTCGTTTGCCCCCCTTCTCTAGCAGGCAGCCGGTGCGCACCGATTCTTGGCATTGGTAATCCAGACGCGGAAACTCGGCCGCTTGCTTGCCATACCGCCAAAGCCAATGGCTCCAGAATCACGCCAGAAGCCAAATTCGCTGTGGCGTTCATTTTGCACAAGGCGGTGATTGCCCTAAAGCTCAGATTACCAGCGTTCGTATCGGCTTCTGTCGAAGGGGCTATGGTGGATCTGGGGCCTTGGGGCTTGAATAGGCACATTTCGTGTGCGTGCCTGCGGCGTCTCGCGCGACTGCTCCAGAAGTGGCAAGCGGGTGACATCCTCATGCGTAGCGAGAGTGATGGGTAGGTCCTTCATCCAGCCATCGCGACTGGCGTAAAGCTCGATGCGCTCGTTCGCGTCGTAATCCGCCAGCACCTCGATCAGCTCCGCCGAAGTATTGACCGCTTTGTGGCCCACCGCGATGATGCGATCGCCTGGCCGTATTCCCGCGACGTAGGCCGGGCCGTCAACGTATACGTTTTTTACTATGACTCGTCCGCCGTCATCACGCAAAGTCACGCCGAGCATCCCGCGTGATGGTTCGCCTCCGATTGCGTGACTGGCAACCAACGCAACGACAAGCCCGCAGGCCGTCGAGAGAAATGACGAACTCAGGGTACGTGAGCGAAACATTACAGTGTCCTCGCGTCGGCAAGCGGTACGAGCAGCACATGCAGCACACGCATAATCTACTCCGCCTACTCTGCGCGTGTCAACGCGATGACGGACCATCGCTCCCGAAATCGACAAATCTATGCACCACCCAGGCCCGCGATTAGTCCGGGAAGTAATCGTACAAATGGCCAAGGATACTGGCTAGGGATACAGTCGAATCTTGGGCGAGCTGCGGAAACTCGGTCTGGGAAGAATCTCTCGGCAGTCCGTCAAGAACATCCTGGTCGAGAACGGGCTCAATCCAGGGCCCAAACGGGGCAAAGGGTCTTGGAGCCCGTTTTTGAAGATCCATGCCGAGACCCTGTGGCAGCTTGATTTCTTCAGCAAGAACGTCTGGCCTTTGCAAGGGCCTCGCCAAGTCTTTGCGATGACTTTTATTCACGTGGCAACACGGCGCGTATTTGCCACGCCGGCGACCTTTAAGCCGGACTCCACCTGGATGACGGCACAGGCCCAAGCGTTCCTGGCTCATGCTGAACGGCACAACTTGAAGTGCGAGACCATCATCCGCGACCGCGACGGCAAGTACACAGACGACTTTGACCGGGTCTTCCAGAATCGCGGCATCAAGGCGAAGCCGGTCGGTCCTCGTGCACCTAACCTGAATGCCTTCATCGAGCGGTGGATTCAGAGCCTGAAGCACGAAGCCGTCAACCACTTTGTCGTTTTCGGCCTACGCGCACTTCGACTACATCGTGCGCGAGTTCGTCGACTACTACCATGAGTGCCGCCCTCATCAAGGGATTGGCAACCGGCTCATCGCTGCCGGTAGCTCAGACGGGCCGCCATTGATTGATGATGTCGAGCAGCTTGAGTGCGAGTCTCGACTCAGTGGGCTGCTCAAGGCATATCGTCACGCCGCGTGAAGTCAGTCAGCTACACGGTTGGCACAGTTCAGTTCAAGGTGGCCATACGCGCCCATTCATTCAATTGGCAATTCTGAGCTTACATTTCGGCCGCTCGCCGCCATTATGCCGGCACCAACGGCTCGAGAAACGCGGCACAACTACGCTCGACAAAAGCCGAATTGGCTATGGCATCCTTTTTGTACAACGCCTTCGTTTCGCAAGTGCCCTCGTAGACTATTCGAGGTGTCCAGAACCTGACCCCGAAGTACAATTCGGTTCGGCCGCAAGCGGCAGACAAATATTTCTTCGAGTATGGTAACATCGTCAGTCGTGCATAACTTCTGTCGCCCTACATCCCAAAGCAGGATGTCCCCGATTTTACCCGGCGCGATTGTTCCATGCGTCGCCTCCAATCGAAGTGAGACTGCTCCATTATAAGTGAGTGCGCATAGTATCTCCGCTGCGGTCATTTGCATTTGCGACGCTGCAAGCACGGAAGCCAATTGCAATTCCGATGTTGGTGCGGAGCCCGGGTTAAAGTCTGTCGCGAGTGCAACTCGCACGCCAGTGTCGATCAATTTGCGTGCCGGAGCGAACGCTAGTCCCAGGAATAGAGATGTCGTCGGAAGAAGCACCGCAGAAGTACGGCAAGCGGCCAACTGGATGATCGCAGCGTCGTCGATTTCCTCCAGATGATCCACAGATGTGGCGCCCAGATGTGCAAAGCGGGCAGCTGCGTTTTGGTTCGTAATCTCTTCCGCATGTACTTTTGTATGTAGGCCACAAGTATACGCAGCCCGCGCAAATCGCTCGCATTCTTGTAGAGAATAGAAGCCTGCTTCGGGAAACGAGTCGACAAAGCGGGCCAACTGCTCAGAAACTACAATCGGGAGCACATCGATGATTTCATCTACGTATTCAACCTCCATTCTCCCCGCAGGAACTGCGTGAAGACCCAGAAACGTCGCAACGACATGGGGTAACGACGGCGAATGGCTGGCTGTTTGTATCAGGCGTAGTAGGCGAAGTTCGTCGACAGCTGTCGCTCCGTAGCCTGACTTGATTTCGACAACGGTCGAACCCGCGGCGAGCATGTCAGCGAGCCTATAGATGAGCAGACAGCAGAGCTCCTGGTCCGAAGCACCGGTCGTGCATCGAACAGTCTGATGGATTCCGCCACCCGCGTCGCTGATCTCACGGTATGTCGCGCCTTGCCAACGTTGAAAGAACTCCTGACTTCGACGCCCAGAGAATATCGCGTGGGTGTGCGAGTCGATAAACCCGGCTGTGGCATAATGGCCAGTCCCGTCGAGTGTCTCCGCTTTTGATTCAAACACGAATGTGCTGGCGGTGTGCCCAGTTGGCATGAAGCTGTCGATCGTTCCATTGTCTGAGCACACAATGTCGACCGGACCTTGCAGGAATCCGCAGTCCTCGGGCAGAGGATGGCGGCCTTTCTTGCGCTCAAATCCACTCCCAGTAAAGATTCCGCTCAAATTGCAGATTCGCAGCATCGGGCGTTATCCCAAATCTTTAAGTGGAATATGCAGTTGATGTCGCTCTGCGGCCTCAATGGCTAGGGTGTATCCCGCATCGGCGTGTCGCAGAATGCCAGTCGCAGGATCAGAATGCAGCACTCTACGAAGGCGGCACTCGGCCTCTTTTGTGCCATCGGCAACTACGACCATTCCGGCATGTTGGCTATACCCCATTCCCACTCCACCGCCGTGATGCACACTGACCCAGGAAGCGCCGTTGACCGCGTTGACCATGGCATTGAGGAAGACCCAGTCGGACACCGCATCGGAACCGTCTTGCATTGCCTCCGTTTCACGGTTGGGAGAGGCAACGCTGCCGCAATCGAGATGATCGCGCCCAATCACGATTGGTGCTGCCAGACGTCCATCCGCAACCATGCGATTAAACAATACGCCGGCTTTCGCTCGTTCGCCTTGTCGTAGCCAGCAAATCCTTGCCGGCAGTCCCTGAAACGCCACCTGTGGCGCCCCGTGCCGCAGCCAATTCTGCAAAGTCCCATTCTCGGGGAACAATTCCAAGAGTGCCTTGTCGGTCACGGCGATATCGTGCGGATCACCACTGAGCGCCACCCAGCGGAAAGGCCCAGCCCCTTCGCAAAATGCCGGCCGAATGAATTCCGGCACAAAACCTGGGATTTCGAACGCGTCTTTCACTCCGGCCTGCTCCGCCATCGCCCGCAGGTTGTTGCCGTAGTCGAACGTCACAGCTCCGCGGCGCTTCAGCTTGAGCATCAGCTCGACGTGCCGGCCCATGCTGTCCAGGGATTGTCGACGGTATTCTTCCGGATCGTACTCACGGAGGGCGTCGGCCTCGGCCAGCGACAGCCCACACGGCATATAATAGAGGGGATCGTGGGCGCTTGTCTGGTCGGTCAATACGTCTGGCACAAAGCCTCGTTCGCAGAGTGCCTGTAACACATCGACGATATTGCCAACCAGGCCGATCGATCGCGCAGTATTATCGCTCGCGTGCTGGCGCGCCAGGTTTAGGGCCTCTTCGAGCGAGCCTGCAACCTCGTCGAGATAGCGAGATTGAATCCGTTTATTCACTCGTTCCACGTCGACGTCCACGCCCAGAAATACTGCTCCGGCCAACTTGGCCGCTAACGGCTCAGCGCCACCCATGCCTCCCAGGCCAGCGCTAACGACGATCTTGCCGCTCAGCGGCAGCGGTTTCGCGTTGAAGTACTTACGCCCGCAAGCAGCAAAAGTCTCGTAAGTTCCCTGCAGGATGCCCTGAGTCCCGATGTAAATCCATGATCCGGCCGTCATCTGGCCAAACATCATCAGACCCTTCCGGTCGAGTTCATGAAAGTGTTCCCAGGTGGCCCAGCGCGGTACAAGATTCGAATTGGCAATCAGCACGCGAGGGGCATCGGCGTGCGTTGACAGAACGCCGACGGGCTTGCCGCTTTGCACCAATAGCGTTTCGTCCGCAGCGAGTCGTTTTAGACACTCCAGAATCGCCCAAACACTTGGCCAGTCCCGCGCTGCTTTTCCCATGCCGCCGTACACGACTAGCTCGGCTGGATTCTCGGCCACTTCAGGGTCGAGGTTGTTCTGGATCATGCGATAGGCGGCCTCGGCGGCCCAGGTCTGGCACGTGCGCACGTTACCACGCGGCGCTCGTACGACTGGAGCGACAGCGGTTGTTTCAACGGTCATCACGTATAAACCCCCTCGTGGATTCGTTGCGCGACTGTTTCAATATCTCCGGAAAGCACGCGATCGTCTGTTAGCGGAGGAATGTCCTCGCGAATGAGTTGGTGCAGGCGACCGATCGCCTTGGCCGGCCTGTGCGGCGCTTGCAGGTCGATGGCTTGCGCGGCCGTTAAGAGCTCAATCGCCAGAACGTGCCGCAGCTTCTCGACCACCGCCAACGCCTTGAATCCCGCGTTTGGCCCCATCGACACATGGTCTTCCTGGTCGTTGTTTGTGGGGATAGACTCCACGCTCGCCGGAAATGATAACGATCGGCATTCACTGGCCAGCGCGGCGGCGGTTGTTTGCGCCATCATGAACCCTGATTGCAGCCCGCCGTCGGCCACCAAGAACTCCGGGAGCCGACTACGTTGTGGGTCCATCGCCAGGTTCACGCGACGTTCGGAGATCGACGCCAATGTCGCCATGGCTGATGTCAATTGATCAAGGGCTCGCGCGACGTAAACAGCATGGAAGTTCCCGCACGACAACAGCTGTCTCTCGGCGGCAAAGACAAGTGGGTTGTCGGCGGCGGAGTTGATCTCGGCCTGAATGACGCTTTCACTCGTGGCAATCTCCTGCCAGACGGCGCCGTGCACATGCGGCGCGCAGGCGCAGTGAGTATGGCGCCTGGCTCCAACGGACCTTGGCGTGGATTTCGCGAACCTCGCTCGGCCCGGCCACCCAATCACGAATCGCTTTTCCACAGTACTGAGTCCCGACGTGACGGTGCAGGCGGATCGTCTGCTCGGCCAGCGGCTCCAGCGAACCGTGCAACGACTCAATGCTCATGGCAGCGGCCGCGTTCGCCACGTCGAGCAACTGCCGGGCATCGTGCCAGACGCAGGTCGCCAGCGCCGCGGTGAGCTGCGTGCCGTTGATCAGGCTCAGCCCCTCCTTGGGGCCAAGCGTCCAAGGCTCCAGTCCAGAGCGGGCGAGCGCGTCCCTGGCCGATAACTCATCAAACCCATCGCCACTGGGGACCGTGCAACTGCCTTCGCCTAGTAACGCGAGCGCCGCATGGGCACTGGGGGCCAGATCGCCCAATGCGCCGACGCTTCCCCGCGAAGGGACGACCGCCAGCATGCCTGCTTCGAGCATTCGCACGATTTGATCCACGGTTTCCAGCCGTGGCCCGCTATAGCCCAGGCAAATCGTGTTGAGGCGAATCAGCCACATAGCCATCACGATTGATCTCGGCAGCGGTGCTCCTACGCCGCAGCAGTGCGAGCGGATAAGATTCTTTTGCAGCGCCTCGATCTGGTCTCGCGTAATTATGACAGAAGCGAAGTTGCCCACGCCCGTGTTAATGCCATAGACGGGCCGATAGTCCTCCATCAGCCACGCTACGCAGCCAGCCGCCGCCACAATCCGCTCCCGAGCTTGATCAGCAATATGAATCCGCACCGCCGCAAACGGATCATTCGCAGCCCGGGCGACACGCCACAAGTCCTCGGGAGTGAGTTCGCATTCTCCAAGCGTGATGCTGACATTGTGCCGTTGGCCATTCGCACGACTGGCGTAATGGCCACAATGAATGCGATGTTGGTAGAGCGAATGCGGCATAGATAGCTCGTGTGAACAAATGGTAATGTCTCCGCGCTGAACCACCCGCGACGAATTCTGTTTGGCGAACCGGCCGAGTTCTCCATTTGGACGTCGTCACAACTTCGCCGTGTTGGCGGGACGCCATGACACTCTCACTACTCCCCTTGTCGGATTCCTTGTGCCAGGGTGGCGCTGATGTCGGCGCGCAGCTGCTGTAGCGATTTTGTCTCTGAGGAAATGTATTGCTGCACTTCCGCCTGCGTACGAATCTCGATATCGCGAGGAATAAGTGCGCCCGCTGGTACCTTGATGCCGGGATGAATCACGGAGTTCAAGCCGATATAAGACATTGTGCCGACGCGTGCGCCATCGAGAATTCGCCCACCATGATTTATGGTGCAAGATGGCCCAACGCGACTCTTCTTGCCCATGAACGCCCCCATGCCAAAGGCCACACCTACGCCCATGTCTGCTCGTTCTTCCAATTCGGCTCCTGGCGCCATCATTGCTAAATGCCCAACAATTCCTCCAGCTGCGACTCGGATACCCCCGACAAGCAGTGCGCCGTTGCCCAAAACGATGTTCGTTCCAATTGTCGCGCGATTTGAAAGATAGGCGCCGCGCCGAACTCCAGAACAGGCAGGTCGCGTATCCACGTGTCGGGATAGGTGGTGAAGCCCATGTCGCCGCGATAGCCAAATAAACGAAACAGCAGCTTCTTCAACGGACCGATCGAAAGACAAGCAAAGTACAACGGAGTGAAGTAGTAGACGCAGGTCCAACAAAGTCCGTATAATCGCCGATTGCGGTAACTCGCAGATTTAACGTCGCGCTTCATATGTCCGGGCTCAATCGATCCGACAAAAGGCCGCGCAAGCAAACCCGCCAGGAGCACGAAAGCGAACACGAATACCGCCGGCGCCGTCACGACGGCGATCAGTGGCGCAACCCGCCCCGGGAGGAACAATACAGGCGCCGCGGCCGCCAGCGTCGCGCCACCGAAGATGGCGCCGATCAACAGCGTGCTCAGTATTTGGAACATGAAATGCCTCCATGAATGGCCGCCTCGTGAACCAAATCCTGCACCATCGCGTGAACGTCCGTGCGCTCCAGTCGCAGCCGGCTCGCGGCGATTTCCAGCGGAAAACCCGCTTGCCGCAGGTGCAGATCAATGGGCGCAGCGAGATCGAAGGCGCCGGCGACGAGCGGCCAGTCCAGCGACTTACCATCGGGGAGGTGCCGCAGTGGATTCTGGCCACACGCCAACGCCAACTGGACATGTAATTGGCTTACCTCGAACAATAGGGCCTGAGTCACAAGATCTCGCGCGATAAGCTCCAAGCCGGCCACGAAGAGACGCACGGCTTGGAGCTTATGTTCCTCCTCACGACGCTGAACGGTCAGCAGGTGCATAGTCGTGGCGTTTGGCCCTTGCTCCGCCCGCAGGGCATATCGCGTCAAGACGTCGTCCGGGGCTTGGTGGTGCTTCCCAATTCCACGGACAGAAAGGCAGGCATAAGGATACGAATCGCGAACCAGCGGATCGTCGGCCAGCGCGACTAGGTCGATCGCGCCATGCGAGGTGGGACTAAAAGCTGTCATGCTAAGGTTCCTCGCTGATGGTGAGATCAATGTCCACTTGCAAACCGATCGGAACGTTTAGTGGTTCTTCGGGGATTACAAAAACCTGCAAAACGTCCAAATCCTTTCGCTCGGCCGCGTCCCGGGTAAAGACAGTCTTGTTGCCCATCAGGGTTTTGAGCAACGCGACCTTGCCTGGAACTCGTCGTTCGCCCAGGCCGCGGCCGAAGATGACTGCCTTTTGTCCCACCTTGAGGAGGCTGACGTAGCGTTCGTCGACTTCAGCGCGCAGGCGCAGTTGGCTCAGGTCGGCGAATACGATCACAGGCTGTGGGTCGAAGGACCGCACAGCTTCGCCCTCGCGTTTGAGGATCTCCAGCACCGTCCCAGGCATTGTGGCTGTCAACACGGTGTCGCGCAAGCGTTCTTGGGCGCTGAGAAGATTGGCCGCGGCGAGCTCCACCCGCGAATCAGCCAACGCCTCGTCTTCAAGCCGCACAAACATCTTGAGATGATCCAATTCCGCTTGAGATTCCGCCAACACTTCTTTGGCCTGGGTCAAATCGGTTTTCGCCTGATCGAATGCCTCTTCTGTGTCAGCGTTGCGTTCGAAAAGGCGTAACTGCCGATCGCGCTGCGATTCGGCGTAACGGACTCGTTCTTGCAGCCGCTCGATACGACGCTCCGCCGCTGCGACTTCTTGCGGATGCACGCCGCTCAGCAATTTGGTCCGTTCCGCCTTGGCGACGGCTAATTTCTTTTCAGCGACGACAACCGTGGCTCGTTCGTCGCGATTTTGCAAGGTCGCCAAGACATCGCCCTCTGCAATCGTCTGATCGACCTGCACCGGACAGGTGGCGATGACGCCATCGACTTGAAACGTCAGCTTGCGAATCTCGGAGTCAGGCTCAACGTAACCGATGGCCCGCACCAATTTTGGCGTAACAGAATGCGATGAATCGGGTGCTGGCATTGTTACCGCGGAAACGGCAAGTGGTAATGCGCCGGCAAACCAGAAGGCAGCCGCTCCCCCAGTGGCCAAAAACAAAAGTAGTCCAATCGCAATCCTCACTCGGGACATACCTTTCCCGACTCAAGTCGAATGACGCGTTCGAACAAGCCAAGCAATCGCGTGTCGTGTGTCACGGTGATGAGTAACGCGCTGTCGGCCTTCGCTTGATCAACTAAAAGCCTCATAGCAGCTTGACCGTTTTCCCAATCGAGTGCGGCGGTGGGTTCGTCTGCCAATATTATCTTAGGCCGGTGCAGGACGGCTCGTGCGATGGCCACCCGCTGCCGCTGTCCGCCGCTCAGGTCGCCCGGTTTGCGATGCGCGTAATTGCCAATCCCTAGCTGTTCTAGCAACACTGCTAAACGGCTAGCGGTTTCTCGCGATGGTATCCCAGCATTTTCAGCGACGATACGCAGATTCTCTTGGACGGAAATAAATGGCAGAAGTTGCGCATGCTGAAACACGAAGCCAAGTGTCGTGCGTCTTAGGCCGGTGAGCCGGGCCGGTGACGAATAGTCGACCGTTTTGCCCGAGATCTTCACGACTCCGCCGGACGGTGACAATAAGCACCCAAGAACCGAGAGCAGTGTGGTCTTTCCGGAGCCCGAGGGTCCTAACATAGCGCAACTTTCGCCTGCTCGAAATGTGATCGATACATCGGCGAGCGCGGTCTCACCCAGCGACCCTCGTCCGTAGGTCTTTGTCAGGTTGTGACAGGAAAGTGGGGCGACCATAGCCAATCCCTAATTGCGGAACACCGAGACCGGATCTAGACGGAAGATAGAGCGTAATGACAAGATAGATGCGGCAATGCAAGAACCAAGCAATGCCGCCATGATCACCGCAAAGACCTCGGGGATCGTTTCGATCGGAATGGGGGTTGTCTGGCTCATTTCAGCCACGCGGCCAAAGATCGCGCTGCCAAGAGCAATGCCAATCATTCCCAGCACAACGGCCTGCGTAAAAACGACGCAGACCAATTGCCAAGGGCCGAATCCAATGGCCAAGAGCGTTGCATAGTTCGGCAGATGGTCGTTCGTGATCGCATAAAGCGTTTGGCTGATGATGACGGTGCCGACAACCAGCCCCAGGATAGCCGTGGTGATAACGGTGATGCCGAGCCCCGTCTCCAACATCCAGTAGCGAATTGTCTTCCAAGCGAACTCGGACGAAGTAAGTACCTGAGCGCCCGGGATATCTGCGGCGATCGCATCTCGAAGCGCCTCTGGGCTAACTCCCGGCTCACAACGTGCAAGCACATACGTAATTTCATCGCTACGATATCGAGCGTCGTAAGTAATTCCTGCGCTGAGTGAAGTAAAGACAAATGGAGCTGCGGTCAGAGTACGCACGTCGCGAGAGAACCCGCGTACTACGGCACGACGGTCGCCGATCTCAACGGTATCATTGACGGCCGCAATTCCGAGTTGACCGCGATACAAAGTGTCTACAATTACAGCATCTGGTTCGAGAACGACCGAGGTGTCATTTTCGTCCATCACCCATGGCCCTCCCACCAGCCCGTCATCTAGCCCAATCAGCTCAATATTGGACGCTCGTCCATCTGGCCGCCGCCAAAACATCCACCCCACATACATCGCCTCAGCCCAGGTGACGCCGGGCACGCTCCGTACCTGGTACAGCCGCTGACGAGGAATGGCCGTGCCATAGTCGAACGCCTGATTCAGGTCGGCCATTACCCAGACGTCGACATTCGCGCGACGAATGATGGCGGAACAGGTGTTACACCACCCGATCATCAGGCCGGTCTGAGCGGCGCTGAGAAAAAACGCGATCGCTACCCCAACGATCGCGGACAGAGATCGGGCCTTGTTGTGTAGCAGCATTTTGAGAGCAACGCGCAACATATTCGATTGCAGGCGGTTTACTGCTTACCTAGCTCACGCTGCACGTCGTGCCATATGCATGCCCATACGGGCAAGGGATAAACATACGTAAAGCTCCGAATGCCGTATTCAATCGCACTCCTGGCATTTGGATACTTCTCTGCGACTTCGACGATAATAGCGCGCAGCAGATTCTGGTGTTTGATATCTTCGGTTGCGTGCATCGTCATGAAGCCGACTTGTTCCTCTGTGTAGCCTCGCTCTTTTAGGCCGCTTACAATGTCCGCCGTTGCCGCTGGCGTAATAGCCTCGAAGACATACATGGCGCCGAGATAGGCAAATGGGTTTACCGAGTGGAACATCCCCCACCACCACGACAGGACCGAAAAGGACGAGGGAGTCAATGGGTGTTTGTCAAAATAGTGTTTGTCTCCGCCTAGCGCAACGTAGTTATTAAAGGCGATTTCTCCATGATCCGCCTCGTCAGCAAGATGAATCAACAGCCGTTGCAGAAGCTTCGGATCCGTCTTGGGCAGTTGCCCTACTATTGCTATTCCGGCCTCGACAACTCTAGGTGTAAAGCAGGCAGTTTCCAAGAATACGCGGCGCAACAGCGAGCTCGTTACGTTCATTGGTGTCGCTGGCGACGTAATGGCCGTCCAGTATTCTTGGGCTCGCGCAATGGCAAGGATGTCGTTGATTTGTTCGTCTAACTGATTCAGCAAATCGCTTTGCACCGTGGCAGGCCGTCGTAATACTGTAGCCATCTATTGAGTCTCTGCAATAAAAGGAGAGTGGACGCTTTGTAAATGGACGGTGTCGAGCAAGTCGAGCCGAATGACGTTGACTAGTCCGTATTGCGGATCATTCACGCTTGCACGATGAAGGCGAAAACCGAGATGTAAGAAAAACGGGAGCGTAGCGTTGTAGCAGTCCGCGAAACAGGTTTCGATACCGTGGTCCCGTCCATAGCGATAAATTGCACGGCACAGGTCGACGGCTATGCGTGATCGCCGATAGGCCTGTGCGACCATCAAGCGGGTGCATACGGCCACTGTGGCCCGATGTGTTGTTCCAAAAGAATGAAGGTCGAATAACTCTTCATACTGTCCGAGCATGCATTCCGCCGCCAGATTTATCCTAACTGTTCCGACGATCCCATCGTTGCCGTTGAGGGCAATCAACGTGCCACACTTGTCATCCAGCGGATCCTGGATGCGGCGATTGGCATGCTCGGCAAACGGCTGAGGATACTGTAGCTCCTCGACATAAACGGTATATCGGAAGCGGTACACCATTTCTCGCTCATCCGGAGTTGTAGCGAGTCGAATTGTGTAGTTGCTCATTGGCGACAGTACCTCGCTCAGAGTGATCCGCACGTGGCATACAAATAATACGTCGGGGCTATCGATAGATTGCGCCGGCAGACGATCCTGGAACATCCTCCTGGCGTGTGGTTTAAATCGCTCGTAGAGAAATATGGACCATACCCCTGGAATCGACTCGTACGATTTCTTGGTGAGGCCGGCTTTATCGTTCCAGTGGCCGCTTGCGGTAATGGCCAGCACAAACATGGCGCCCGCTTCACAGGCGGCTTTGATCACTCGCCGGGGTGAATTACGGTTTGTTCTCGATGATGGACGCCTCCGCACATGTCAATCTGCCGCCGCCAAAGCAATTCCCTTGCCCAACTCTGAGTTCTTTACTTTCTTGTACAATGAGTCCAGTGCCACCCACACTTCCCCTGCTTTTCTACAGGTATCGATGATCTGAGTTGCGAGGTTGGGTTCTGATTTGTTGCGCTCCAGGAACAGGCGTATGTGCCGAATGTTATTCACGTCCTCCGGACAGATGTCGTACTCCCATCGTCGGCTCTTGGTCGCCTTACTAAATGGCGATGATGCAACCGTCAGGCTTTGCGGCTCAATCCTAAGCAGGATGTTCGTTGGCTCGCTATCTCTGTAACCGGTGATGACGGCGCACGCGACATACCGCGTGGTGTTTCCTCCCGCGGGCGCATCAACTGTCATCTCGAGCGTAACGATGCCGTCGTCGCCGACCTCAACTCGCGCGGAGCCACGTGCGCCACCGGCCTCTTCAATGATCGGAAAAACTGGCACGTTGTTGTCGATGGGCACCTCCCCTCTTTCGGCCCACCACAGTTCGTCGCTTTTTGCCGGATTCCCGTCGTGATTGTCTGTCAGTTGGACAACTGGGCCGACGCCGTTGCCTGTATTCAGATAGCGGTTCTTGCGGGTGCGCAGAAAGATAGCCTCGCCATGCTGTACTTCACCCTTCCCCTCAAGACGTTCGATCCACCAGACTTCGTCACTCACCGCCGGGTCTGCTTCATGATTCACCGACATCGCAAGCGGGCCGCTACCATTGGCGGCGTTTAGAAATCGGTTTTTGCGGGAATGAAGAAAGACTTTGTCGCCATGTTCTACGCGGCCGTTGCCTGCGAGTCGCTCGACCCACCATAGTTCGTCGCTCGTAGCGGGGTCGTGTTCATGGTTGTCGGTCATCGTAATGGGCCCGGAACCGTTGGCGGCGTTGAGGTATCTTTTCTTTCGGGTGCGTATCAGGATGCGTTCACCGTGCATGACAAAAGACATGGCTTGCTCTCCAAATTGGCATGGCTTATAGGTGATCGTGAGGGTGTCACCCGACAGGTGGCTTACCACGCTGCTATGTCGATGTGGTTTTTCAAAGTCACTGGTGAGTGCCCGTGCTAGGAAAACAGAATGGTTCGGACGGTACTAGGCACATGCAGCTACACGCGAGTTTCGCGCTCAGAGTTGAAAGACCACCTCGCATTTCAGCGTCCCTTCAGGCTTCTATTTGAAAAGTAATCTCCGCAGCCACAAGGGCGACGAGAAGTTGCAGACCGGACGAAATATGGCCGAACTTCCGGTTTTGGACGTGTCCGCGAACGGCGGAACGACCCCTCAGGGCCGTGGCGTGTTATACTGAGCGTCCGGTCTGATCTTGTTTATCGCCTTGAGGAGTGTTGGATGTGTGCAAACAATCCGCGCGTAAGCTGCCACTTGAGCAGTCGATAGTCGCCGCCAGGGATGGTTCGTTAGTCGGGCTTGGCCAGCTACTTGACCACTACCGCGACTTTTTGCTCCGGATCGCTAACGACGAAGTGACCAGTAAACTGGCGTGCAAAGTCGCACCATCAGATTTGGTTCAAGAAACGTTCCTACAGGCGGTGCGTGATTTCCCCAAATTCTCTGGCGGGTCTGAAACGGAGTTGTGTAGTTGGCTACGGCAGATTCTCCTAAACAACCTGCGAGATGCGAACAAGTACTGGCAAAGGACGGAGAAGCGGGCAGGCGCGGTCGAAGTTCCCTTACAAGGTCGCCCAACCAGTTCACTTCTACAAATAGAGCTTGCTTCGCAGGAAAATTCACCCAGTACTCAGATCCGTGTTGATGAAGACCGCCAACGCGTGCGGAGCTCGCTGGAGAAACTACCAGACGAATATCGTCAGGTCATTGAGTTGCGAACTTTCGATCTGATGCCGTTTGACGAGGTTGGCGCCGCAATGAGCCGTTCAAGCGAGGCCGCGAGAAAGCTATGGACGCGAGCAGTGGATCGCTTGGCTGAGGAGCTGTTAAGGCGGGACCAAAATGGAAGATCGCTCGGATGAAGACGTGCTTGTCGAAGCACTGGTCAAGCACCAGGAACGAACGGACGCTGGTGATACGGCAGCCAGTGCAAACTCGTTCGACGAGACGGCAGTGCCGGCGGAAATGCGCGAGCGAATCGAGCGAGGTAAGGCGTGCATCGACATGCTCGTAGTATTCCGGGAGGAACTGTCGAACCGTAAGCGAATTGCGGCCAACGGTGAACTGTCGCTGGATTCTCACTCGTTGACATCGACTAGCGCACCTCGGAAGGTTGGCCGATTCGAGATCTTGAGCGAATTGGGGCGAGGCGGGTTTGGCATCGTCTATCGTGCTTTCGACCCAGTTACGCGGCGCAAAGTTGCGCGTAAAGATTCCGCAGTTTGAATCGCTCATAAATGACGAGCTGCGTTTGCGATTCGAGCAAGAAGCCCACGCTGCGGCACGACTCGATCACCCCAACGTTGCGTCGGTTTTGGAGGCCGGAAGTGACGGGATCCTGCCGTATATTGCCTCGGTTTATTATCCTGGCGTCACGCTGGCCGACTGGTTGCGAAACCATCGAGAGTCACTTGGCCCCCGTGTCGTCGCAGAATTCATTCGCAAGATTGCCCTGGCTTTGGCGCATGCGCACGATCGCGGAGTACTCCACCGCGACATTAAACCCAGCAACATCCTGCTACTGCCGCCGGGTGAATCGTCACTGACTACGTTTGCACTCGACGAGGCAAGACCCAAGCTGATGGATTTTGGTCTGGCCAAACTAATCAGCGACCCTCAGGACATGACCCAAGCAGGCACGCTGCTTGGCACGCTCCGCTACATGTCTCCCGAGCAGGCAAGCGGACGAATGCAAGACGTTGGTCCGGCAAGCGACGTCTATGGACTGGGCGCCCTATTCTATGAATTGCTGACTGGCCAACCTCTTTTTATGGGCTACAGCGACGTCGAGGTGCTGCGGAAAATTTCGACGGCAGATCCCTTAAGTATTCGGCTTTTGCGGCCGTCGGCGGCGCGCGACTTGATAACGATCTGCGAAAAGTGCCTGGAAAAGGAGCCGTCGCGACGCTACCCATCGGCGCAAGCACTGGCCGGGGACCTTGATCGCTATCTGATTGGAGTTCCAATTGCTGCCAGACCGGCGGGCAGGTGGGAGCGGTCCAGCAAATGGGCCAAGCGTAATCCCGCCTGGGCGGGCATGTATCTGGTCTCCGCGTTGTCGCTGCTGCTGATCCTCATTGGACTCACTTGGTCAAACTTCAGAATCTCTGCGGCCCTTAATCAAACGGAGCACCAAAGAGTTCGCGCAGAAGAGCAGACCGCACTGGCCCGTCGACGGGAACTGGTCGCCCGCGAGTACGCATATGGTGCCGACATGCGTTTGGCACAGGAAGCTTGGGACCATTCAAGCCCTTTGGAAGGGCGAGAGTTGCTAGAGCGATACGTGCCACGCAACGGAGAGCCGGATCTGCGCGGTATTGAGTGGCACTACCTGTGGGACAGCATGCACCGCTATTCGCAAGTGGTCGCAACCCAGAACTCGCCTGTCTGGTCACTGGCCTATGAACCGCATCAACAATTGTTCGCGACGGGAGATCGCGGCGGCATGGTTCGCCTGTGGTCACTGGACCCTCCCAAGCTGGTTCGCGAGCTTAAAGGACACGAGGCTGGGGATGTCGATTGTGTCCTGTTTACGCCAGACGGAGAGAAACTGCTCAGTGCCGGGGATGACAACACGATTCGGCTCTGGCGGGTGGCAGTCGGGGAACCGATCGGCGTGTGGAACGAGCATCACGCCTGGGTCGGTGCACTCGCAGTTTCGCCGTTCGGTACCTGGCTAGCTAGTGGGGACGCGCAAGGGCGAATCCTGTTGTGGAACCTTGATACCGAGAAGCTTGTGGGTGAGCCATACCATCACAAGGCGGCCGTGCGTCGAATCCTGTTTCACCCCCAAAAACCTTGGCTGGTTTCGGCGAGCGAGGACGGTGATGTTCGAGTGTGGGACTATCTGGCAAACGCACCGCCCGCCGAACTGCCCACTGGTAAGCTCGCTTTACCGCCCAGCGCTGCGATCCGGCAAGCCGTATTTGACGAAGGCGGTAAATGGCTCTTTGCCACGATTCCTGGGCAGCTTCTGCAATGGGACTTTCGACCTGATCACGGCTACAACACGACTGCGGACAGGCTGGACATGCCAAATACTTCTTCTGTCGCTGTCTTGGGTGGGGACAAGTGGCTGCTCACCGGGGGAGATGATGCTCATCCCGACATTGTCGCCCGACCGCTGCGCAAGCTAGAAGAGGTGGAGCGCGTGCTGCATGGGCATTCGGATACCGTGCGCTGTCTCACCCCGCTTCCAGATGGCAACACATTTCTGAGCGGGTCCGAGGACGGCACAGTACGGAGTTGGCAACTCCATTTGAGCGATCCAGCCATGATTCGGCTCAGCCTTAAGGCCCCAGCGGACTCGCTGGTCTGGGCACCCGATGGCCACACGCTGTTTGCCGGACTGCACTCGGGAGAAGTGGTCGCCATCTTGGACGCACGTCATCCCGAGCCGGTTTTCCTGGGACAGCATAGCTCCGCGGTGCGCGGTATCGCGGTCGCTGCCGATAGCCGTTCCATGTTATCCGTAGACGAGGTTGGCGAAGCAAAGTGGTGGGATCTGGAACAGCGTCAAGAATCGGCGACCATTTCGCTAGCTACCGACATTGGTCAGATTACTCTGGTCGCCTCGGACCAGTTGCTCGCCTACACCCGACAGCATTCGCTAGTTGCCGTCGATGCGCGAACCGGGCACCAGCGGTGGCAGTTTGAGCATCCCGACACAGTCCACGCGATCACGCCACTGGGCCCCTCGTTGGTCACGGCCTGCAATGATGGCGTGGTTCGCTGCTTTGATGCAGAAACCGGAAGACTGCTGCGACAGACAGCGGCCCAGCGCGCAGCCGTGCGCAGCGTCGATGTTTCCCGCGAAGGCCAGCTTTTGGCTACCGTTTCCGGAGATAAGACGGTCCGCATCTACGACGGTCTTACTTTTACCGAGAAACTTAGATTCCCACACACGGAGGACATGCATAGTGTGTTCTTTATCGATGACGACCATCGCTTGCTCGTCTTCGACTTGAATTCGATTACAATCTTGAATCCGGGGACCGGACAAACCGTGTTAAAGCTTGAGAGCGAATTCCAAACTCAACGTGCTACGGCGATCGAAAGTACGCGCAGCTTAATCGTGGTGCCCAAAGGTAACGACCTCGTATTTCTCCGCTTGAGGATTGAATAGGGGCTCAGTCCGGTGGCACACGCAACGCGGTCGGCAAAGTGCAGCTGTTGCTCTCGGTGGCGTGTCCCTCTCAAGCCGTCCTCGCGGCCGTGGACAAGAAGCTTCACGGTCCGAATGCCGGACCAGTGTGCTCAGGGAATCTCGCAACGCCGGCAACACCCTCCACAACCCAGCTAGTCGCGCCTCGTCGCTGCCCGCCGAACATGCCTGAAGCCTCGAAAAAACCAAGCAAGGCCTTACTTGCCGCACCGAATCATCGCCAAGATGCCGGCCTTAATTGCCACCGGCAGCGTGGGCCAGGCTTCGACCACGGTTTTCAGGTCGAAATCTGAGTAAACTGCTTCGGATTCTGCTTCGGCTTGATTTGGCGATTGCCGTAAATTCTTGGCCTCACAGGCCGTTACAGAAACCGCTTCGAATCCCTCCCCATCCGTTTTGTTTATCGCCGGGAAATGCGTGAGTGCGCGGAGAAAAAGAGCATGCCACGATAACGTCCTGAATTGTGCGCACAAATTGAAAGGGCAGTCCTGGAGCTGGTAGAAGTTTGTTGTCACACGAACTCTATCAGCACGAAAGGACTGCCCGATGGACAGTGTAGCAGGATCGGCAAGTGGCGGGAAATTTGAGGGCGTGATTCGGATTGAGGAGGAGAAGATTCGCTCACACGTGGGCGAGGTGGTGCGGCAGACGGTCGAGGAGACGCTCAACAGCCTGCTGGAGGCGGAGGCCGACGAGCTGTGCGGGGCGAAACGTTATGCCCGATCGCCGGAGCGGCTGGATACGCGGGCCGGTCACTACGACCGCAAGTTGCAAACGCAGGCCGGGGAAGTGACTTTGCAAGTGCCGCGGCTGCGGAACCTGCCGTTCGAGACGCAGATCATCGAGCGTTACCGGCGTCGCGAGTCGAGCGTCGAGGAGGCCCTGGTCGAGATGTACCTGGCCGGCGTCTCCGTGCGGCGCGTCGAAGACATTACCGAAGCACTCTGGGGCACGCGGGTCAGCCCGAGCACGGTCAGCGAGCTGAATCAGAAGATTTACACGCAGATCGAAGCCTGGCGGAATCAGCCGATCGAGGGCCAGCACGCTTATGTTTACCTCGATGGCATCTGGCTGAAGCGATCGTGGGGTGGCGAGGTGAAGAACGTGGCCGTGCTGGTGGCGATTGGCGTGCGCGGCGACGGCTTCCGCGAGATCCTGGGCGTGGCCGAGGGCACGAAGGAAGACACCGAGAGCTGGCGAAGCTTCCTGCGGCATCTCAAGCAGCGGGGCCTGACGGGCGTGCAATTGTTCACGAGCGACAAGTCGCTGGGCCTGCTGGAAGCGGTGGGCGAGTTTTATCCCGAGGCAGCCTGGCAGCGGTGCATGGTGCACTGGTATCGCAACGTGATGAGCGTGGTGCCCAAGGGCAAGGTGAAGGAGGTGATGGCCATGCTCAAAGCGATTCACGCCCAGGAAGATCGCCAGGCGGCCCGCGACAAGGCCGCACTGGTGGCCGAGAAGCTCGCGGGCATGCGGCTGGGCCAGGCGGCGTCGGTCGTGCGCGACGGTGTGGACGAGACACTGTCCTACATGGCCTTCCCGCGTGAGCATTGGGTCCGCATCCGCACCAACAACGTGCTGGAGCGGATCATGCGCGAGATCCGCCGTCGCACGCGCGTGGTGGGCAACTTCCCCGACGGCACCAGCGCCGTGATGCTCGTGGCCGCCCGACTACGTCACATCGCCGGCACCCGCTGGGGCAAGCGTGTCTACCTCGACATGGATCGGCTCCGCGAAGAGAGCCAAACCGAGTCCGCAATGACGGTCGCATAAACTGGGCGATTTTGTTCCCCCTAGGGGGAACAAAGGCAGACGAAAACCACCAAGGAGACAACCAGCTCCAGGCACCAACCCAAAATCAAATGTGCGCACCTTGACGGACGCTTCCCATGCCACAGTTGGTCGACGCTCGATCTCGGACAGGTCACTGCTCATCCGTTGACAGGATGCGATCAGAGGCAATGACTCGAACGAGCTGGGCCAACCGTTCGTGGTAGTGTGCGACCGTGGCGTAGTACTGGTCCTGAAGCTCGAGTAGTTGACGTTGTGATTCGATCAGTCGCAGGAAGTCCAATCGGCCAGCGACATAGCTGGCGCGGGCCGACTCGACGCTGTGCTCCGCCCTTGGGAGGATGCGCTGCTCGTACACGTCGAGCGACTGGCGACTTTCCTCCACTCTGCGATATGCCTGCTCGACCTCGAAGGCAATTTCGTTGATTTGGCTTTCCAGTTCCGCCTGTTGTTTCGCCAGCCGAGCGCCGGCTTCGCGCAGGGCCGCCCAGCGCTTCGCCTTGTAGACGGGCATGTTCAGATTCATACCGATCATCGGACGCAATTGGTCTTCCTGCCAAAAGGCGTCGTACCGACCGAAGAACTCCGTATCGGGCATGAATTCTTTTTGGGCCAGCTCGATCGAGTAGCGTTCTGCGCGAATGCGGGCCGCTTGGGCGGCCAATTCAGGTCGTTGCGAGAGTGCCTGTTGCCGTAGTTGATCAACCTGCGGCAGTGCGGACTCGACGTTGAGACCCTTGGCTGGTGGAGGTAGCGGTGAATCTGGCGTGACCAAAAGCAAAGTATTCAGCCGAGCTCGAGCGACCTGTTCTCGCCGGTTAAGCTCGAGCTGCCGGCGCTCAAGCTCGCCAAGTTCGACTTCGGCGAGCAACACATCCTGTTGTTCGACTTGGCCGGCTTCGTATCGCTTTTGGGCAATTTCGTGAAAGCTCTCCAACAACTCCGTCGATGCTGCCAATACCTCGAGTTGTCGAAAGGCAAGGTAGTACTGGTAGTAGGCGACACGCGTCGTTTCAGCGATTAACAGCCGTTGCTCGCCCGTCTCATAGTAGGCGGCGTTTGCCTGGGCGCGCACGATATCGCCCCGAAGTTGCGCTTGCCCGCCCAGGGAAGCTTTTGCGACGCTTGAACTCCATAAGCCGACCTCACCTGATTGCTGCCCCACGAGCCGGGCCCCAGCATCAATCCCAGCATGGGATCGTCCAGTGAGACTTCCTGCGGGTATCGTTGTGCCGCAGCTTGCCAAGCGGCGACGGCCGATTGAATGTCCGGGTTACGCTGCAGTACGGCCGAAACGAGCCAATGGATGTCCAATGTTCCCGTTTGCGGCCGCGGTGATACCAACTCGGGTGACTGAATTTCCTCGAGCCGAGCCGTCTCGGTAAAGCTGGCAGGACGCGCTTCGCCAGTTTGTGCTATTACTGTCGGATTGCCGACGAGCGTTGCGGTCGGGGGATTGGGTTTCGGAAGCGGCGCCAGCGTCGAGCGCGGCGCGGAAACGGGTTCCACGGCACGTGGCTGCAGCTCGCAATTGGCGCGGATTGCGAGCCCGTTCCGCTGGATCGGCAGCCTAACAAGACCCCAGCAACGGCAAGCGCATAACCCGCGCATGCGACACGACGGCTCGTACGCATGACTTCTCCACAGAACTTTCGAACGAGAAAGGGGCGGCGGGTTAGCAGGCGTAAACCCCGATCGTGCCGAAAAATTCGGCCGTACCAGTAGATCGTCATTTTCGGGAATTTCCGGCGGAATAACGCCTTGCGGCCCTGCGATCCGCAAAGTCGGCAAGGTCAGATGGCGCGGGTTCTTGGGGCATGCCTTTCGTTCCCGCCAGGACTCGCGGGCGCAGAAATCGACGCCAGCATCATTTGTGGCCGTAAATATTGGGGAGTCATCGGCGGCATTTTTCGGTATAATTTCTGAGATGCGACGAAACGACTCGCTAGTTTGCCGACTGCTTGTTTTCACGACGCTTATTGCGATCTTCGTGGGTGCAATGCGTGCGCCAATTGCATGCGCGGAGGTAGGCGTGAGCGCGGTGGTCGATTCAACCGCGATGCAAGTATGTCGCTGCGGCGGAATGGCGAAGTGCTGCGAGCAGGGTTGTTGCGCGGCGGAGCCCCCCAAACAAAACGATCAGAAGTCGAATTCGGCAAATACGATCGACCGTCGCGATCCGGGTGTAGCGGCCGCCGATGATTCTATTGCGAGCAATAGCGATTCGGCCATCTTTCTTAGACCTGCGTCGCTGACGACTCCTTCTCAACCGTGCCTCTCTACGCTTGTGGCTCAGCACATCTGCTTACAGGTGTGATCGTGCCGCCTCCTTGCGCCCAACTAGATGTCGGGGTTTCTCGCTGCAAGGTCTCAAATCAGATGCGACGGCGCGTCGTACTGCGCGTCCCCGCATCGTGGCGTCACGATTTCGCAATTGCTGCCCGCTACACCGAGCACTTTTCGAGGCTAAGAGATGGGCGATTCAAACCGCAACGAACCACAACTGCCCGAGGTTCAACCCACATCGACTTCATCCATCCGTGCGGCGGGGCGCTGGGAACGGGCGAAGTTCATCTTCCATGCGATCGAGGTGCGGCTGCGTTTTGTGGCCATCTTTGTCGGCATCGGGCTGCTCATGGCCTACTGGACGACAATCGAGAACTACTGGGATCGCTGGACTCGCCCGACCGGCGGATTGACGGCCATTGACGCCGACAGCGAGTTCTATTGTCCCATGCATCCTTCGGTGGTTCGCGACACACTGGAACCGAATGGCGAGATTCCCGACTGTCCGATCTGTGGAATGCCCCTGTCCAAACGCAAAAAAGGGGAGGCCGCCGAGTTGCCCGCCGGCGTACTTGCACGCTTGCAATTGACGCCCGAGCGAATTCGATTGGCGGGTGTTCAGACGGTGCCCGTGGCCTACCAACCGCTGGTGAACGAAGTGCGAACGGTTGGGTACGTTCAGCACGACGACTCATCTTTGGCGGACATCGTAACTCGAGTTGGCGGCTACATTGAAAAACTCTATATCGACACGTCATTCGCGACCGTTGAAGCCGGCGAAAAACTTGCCGAGATCTACAGCCCCGACTTGTACAGCACAGCCCAGGAATTGCTGCTGGCTCGCAAACATGGTTCGGCGGATCTGATTGAGAATGCCAAACAACGATTGCGACTGCTCGGAATTAGCGATGCGGAAATTGCAGATATCCTGGAATCTGGCAAAGCCCGGTCGGAACTGTTGATTCGCTCGCCGCAGTCGGGACATGTCGTCGAGAAAAATGTCGTCGTGGGGGCGTCGGTTAAGCCAGGGTCACTTCTGTTTCGCGTCGCCAATTTGACGAAAGTCTGGATCGAAGCCGACGTCTATGAGCGCGACTTGTCTCTCTTGCGCATGGGGCAGGACGTCGAGGCCACGGTGGAAGCCTTTCCAGGTATGACCTTTCCAGGAAAGGTTGGACTCATCTATCCGGAACTCAACGTCGAAACTCGGACGAACCGCGTACGAATCGTGGTCGACAATCCTGGTCATCTCTTAAGACCGGGCATGTTTGCCACGGTGTTGATCAAGACTCCGGTCAGTGAGACCGAACCGTTCCGGACCCATCTGGCGAATCTTCGCACGAAGCCGAAAGCGAGTGATGATGAGTCCCTGATCGAGTTTCAGAAAATCTGCCCTGTAACCGGCCGTCCGCTGGGAAGCATGGGCAAGCCAATCAAGTTTGCCGTGGCTGAAACGACCGTATTTCTGTGCTGCAAGGGCTGCGAAGAACCAATTCAGGAGTCGCCCGATGCGTACTTGCAGCGACTATCGCCACCCCCTCCGGGCTCCGTGCTGACTGTACCCGAACGAGCCGTGATCGATACGGGAACTCAGCAGATCGTGTATGTGGAACGCGAGCCTGGACTGTTTGAAGGCATTGCGGTCAAACTCGGCCCACGGAGCGGGAACTTCTACCCCGTGCTGGATGGCGTTTCGGTTGGCGACCAGGTGGTGGCGAGCGGGTCGTTCCTTCTCGACGCGGAGACTCGCCTGAACCCGGCTGCGGCTTCCGCCTATTTTGTGCAACTGGTGGGCCAACCAGCGAATCCTCGGATGCACCGGCACCAACTAAAAAAGCGGTTTTGCTTTCTGCGCGACACCGTAAGAACATCGCCAAGTTACCCCTGGCCGACCAGAAGCTGGCACTTGCGCAAGTCGTGTGTCCGATCACGGGGCTGCCATTGGGGGCGATGGGCAAGCCAGTAAAAGTCGTACTGGACAATCAGCCGGTCTTTCTTTGCTGCAAAGAATGCGTCCAACAAGCCCAGGAAAATGCCGCCGAAGTGCTCAAGAAACTAAAGGTGTCTTCGAGCCAGGCGGCTGACGGGTCGGCCACGCTGCCACCCCCAGCACGAGTCAGGTAAGGGCAACAGCATGAACCTACTGGCAGCCGTGGATGTTCGGCGGGTTAGCACTCGGCCTCGGTCGAGCCGATCGGCGCCACGGCTGCCAGATTTGCAAGTACACGAAATCCAACCATGGGCCTACGCACATGATTGAGCGCATTGTCGCCTATTCAATCCGTAACCCGTTCTTGGTGATTGCACTCGCGCTCATCGTGGCCGGCTGGGGTGTGTACTCGATGTTTCACACTCCCATCGATGCGATTCCCGACCTGTCCGAGAACCAGGTCATCGTCTTTGCGGACTGGATGGGTCGCAGTCCGCGCGAGGTTGAGGATCAGGTCACCTATCCGCTGTCGGTCAATTTGCAAGGCCTGGCGGGAGTGAAGGCCATTCGAGCGACGTCCGAGTTTGGCTTCTCGATGATCAACATCATCTTTGAAGACGATATCGATTTCTATTTTGCACGTGAACGCGTTTTGGAACGCCTCTCGATCGCCGAGACCTTTCTTCCGGAGAACGTCAAGCCGTATCTGGTGCCCGATGCCACAGCGCTGGGCCAAATCTTCTGGTACACCGTGGAGGGCGACGGTTACGACCTTGGTCGGCTCCGCGCGATTCAGGACTGGTTCGTGCGGTATCAGCTCTACAGCGTACCGGGCGTGGCGGAAGTCGCCTCGGTGGGCGGCTATCCAATCGAATACCAGATCGACGTCGATCCGAACAAACTCGCGCCTACAACGTTTCCTTGGGTGAGCTTTACTCGGCGGTCGCGCGGTCCAATTCGGCGGTCGGTGGCCGAGTCGTACAAAAAGGTGGCAGTGAATTCCTGATTCGGAGCGTGGGCTGGATCGAATCGCTACGAGATGTCGAAAACATCGTAATCAAGCGGTCGATGGGCACGCCCATCTACGTGTCGAATATCGCGACAGTTCAGTACGGATCGACGGCACGCCGCAGTAGCCTTGAGAAGAATGGCAACGAGGTCGTCGGCGGTGTCGTGCTCATGCGCTACGACGAGAATCCACTGGAAGTCACGCAGGCCATCAAGGCGAAGATTGGTCAACTTCAGGCGGGACTTCCGCCGGGTGTTCGGATCGTGCCGTTCTACGATCGAACACGTTTGATCGAAAGTGCCGTCCACACGGTGAGCGAAGCACTGATCGAAGAAATGCTGGTCGCCAGCCTGGCGATTATCTTCGTCATGCGGCACATTCGCAGGCGCTGATCATCTGCCTGACACTTCCCATGGCAGTGCTGGTCTCCTTTATCCTGATGCGTCTGCTTCATATCCCGTCGAACATCATGTCGTTGTCCGGCATCGCGATTTCGATTGGCGTGCTGGTCGATGCCGGCATCGTGATGGTCGACCAGGGGGCTCACACGCTTCACCAGCATTTCGGGAACAACAAGATTCATGGCGATACGCGGGAGTTGCTGACGCCTGCACTGCAGACGGTCGGAAGGCCGATTTTCTACTCGATGATGATCATGGTCATCAGTTTTATTCCCGTCTTCGCGCTGGGTGGGATGGAAGGACGCATGTTCCACCCGCTGGCATTCACAAAGACGTTCGCGCTGCTAGGGGTGTCGATCCTCGCGATCACGCTCGTGCCGGCGGTCATACCGCTGCTGGTTCGCGGGCGAGTTCGGGCCGAGAGCGACAACTGGATCGTCCGTCGGGTTATCGAAATCTATCGGCCGGTCCTCAATTTTCTGCTGAGTCATCCATGGCCCATCGTTTGGATCGCGGGCGTCAATTTGATTGTGGGATTGACGCCAGCGGTTGGCGGCGACGGAGTGTTCGCCTCGATCTTCCGTGTTGTCGTAGCACTTTCAATCCTTGCCGCGGTGTGGTCCGTACGGGTGGAAGAAAACAGTTTCACTCTCTACTGGCGAATAGTGGCATTCGTATGGGTGATCGTGATTTTCTTGGGCGCGAGTTTCCTGCCGGGCGACGGAATAAAACTTGATCTCTCCCCGCAATCTCCGAGCTTGCGAGTTCCATACGCCGTTGTGCTGGCGCTTGGCCCCGCGCTGGCAATTGGCTTGAGCTGGGTGTTTGTGCGCGCGGACTGCTCGGGCGAATGACGATGGTCGCCAGCTTGTTCCTGATCGCCTTTGTCGCCGATCGGAACATGGGTCGTCTGGGACGTGAGTTCATGCCGCCGCTGAACGAAGGCACGATCCTCGACATGCCGGTTACGATTCCTCGGGCAAGCATCACCCAGGTCACCGACGATCTAAAAGCGCGCGATGCCATTCTGCGGCAAGTACCGGAAGTGGAAATGGTTGTAGGCAAGGCGGGACGCGCGGAAACCCCCACCGATCCGGCTCCGCCCGACATGGTTGAAACCGTCGTCAATTTGCGTCCGCACGAGTTTTGGCCGAAGCGCGAACTGCGCTATGAAGATGCCCTAAGTCAGACTCGCGCCGTACTCGACATGATGGCAATCCGCGATTGGATCGATGTTTCGAAGCCAAGCCAAGGGGAGGAGTTAGTAAATGACGCCACAATGTACGCGGTAGGCCAATTCGACGCCACGATGCGTGCGTATTCGACCGAACTGTTGGCAAGGTTCCAGCGGGAACTTGGCTTCCAGCAGGTTCGTGCGGCCGTGTCGCAAACGGCTGCGATGCTCGCCGACAATGGCCACCCGGTTGAACTCGATACCGATGAATCGAAGGAGATTGCCCAAGCACTGTACGGGCAGTACGCACCACTGCTTTCCACGGAGCCAGATTTGGTAACGGTCACGGATCTGGCGGGGGCGATCGTGCGACAATTTGTGGACCGAGGGGATCTTGATGCGGGGAGAGATCTGTTTCAGATCGAGCCCACTCCTCTTGCCGAAATGCGAGACCTGGTTCGCGAGGCACTTGGTTTTCATCGCGCGACTTTCTTCACGGCGTTGCGGGACTATTTGCAGGCGCAATATGAAGACGCCTGGCTGGATCGCATCCAGCGACTCAATTGGGAATTGATTGATACAGCAGGGCCGGCATTCACCTGGCAGGCGGTGACGAATCTGCAGCGACAGGCCAGGCGACAGGGCCTTTGGAAGGCTGGAGAGACGGCGACCGACGAGCTGCAGCACGTGCGAGCAGACGCCGAAAAGTCCTTCAGAAAATCGCTCTTCCTGTGGCAGAAAACCAAGGATGGTCTGATCAAGGAAATGGATACGCTCGCGCAAATGCCGGGCTGGGGAAACATCTGGACACAGCCGATCATCAATCGCGTCGACATGCTGGCCACCGGCGTGCGCACGATGATCGGGGTCAAAGTCTACGGCGATGATCTCGACACAATCCAGCAGGTTTCCGAACGGGTTGCCCACGTGCTGAAAGGAATTCGCGGGGCAGTCGACGTATTTCCAGACCAGATCGTCGGTGAGGGGTACCTTGAGATCGACATTAACCGTGAGAAGGCCGCTCGGTATGGCGTTAGCGTCGGCGATATTCAAGACGTCGTCGAAACGGCTCTTGGCGGCCAGACGATCACCACGACGGTTGAAGGCCGAGAGCGCTTTCCGGTCCGCATTCGATACGCGCGCGACTTTCGGCTGGACGAGCAATCGATTGAGCAACTGCTGGTAAGCGGGGCGGCCATGAGTTCCATGGCGAAGGACAATATGCCGCTCATGCAAGAGCAAGCCGATTCGCGTCCGGCCCAGGAGTCGCCGCAGCAAGTGCCGCTGTCGATGGTGGCGGATGTGCGGATCGTGGAAGGTCCGTCGATGATTAAGAGCGAGAACGGTTTGCTGCGTGCGTATGTGCAACTCAACGTGCGAGATCGAGATATCGTCGGATTCGTGGAAGAGGCGCAGCGAGCCGTTGCCGCACAGGTGGATCTGCCACAGGGGATGTATCTCGAATGGAGCGGTCAATTCGAGCATCAAGTGCGGGCGCGCAGAACACTTTCGATCATTTTCCCCGTCGTGCTGTTGGTCATCTTCTTGATCCTTTACATCACGTACCACGATTTCGTCGACAGCTTGCTGGTGATGGGACTCGCCGTGCCCGGTGCGATCGCCGGTGGTGTACTTTTCCAATACCTGTTCGGATTCAATTTCAGCGTCGCTGTTTGGGTCGGCTATATCGCATGTTTTGGCTTGGCGACGGAAAACGGTCTGGTGATGCTCGTTTACTTGCGCGAGGCCGTGGATGAACGGGGCGGATTGGCAAACATGACCGTCGCCCAATTGCGCGACGCGGTCATGCAGGGAGCCGTGCACCGCACGCGTCCCAAGCTGCTGACGGAAGTCACGGCAATGGTTGGCCTGTGCCGATGCTCTGGGCTTCAGGCACCGGGGCAGAAATCATGCAGCCGATGGCGGCTCCCGTACTTGGCGGAATCCTGGTTTCCGACGAAGTGGTCGACCTGCTTCTGCCCGTACTGTTCTTCCAAGTTCGCCGGTGGCGTTTACGCAGGAGCAGTCCCTTGGCTCCGTCGAATCGTAGTGGCGCCGAAAACGACGGCACCCAGTCCAACCTAATCACAACCCCGAACTAAGGAGTTTCCAAAATGCAGCGACTCTCAATCCTCGCCGTCGCCCTTGCCACGCTTACGCTTGTCGCAGTGTTGGGCGGTTGCAGTAAACCCAATAGCCAGCCCGCGGATGCTGCTGCGTCCGGTGGTGCTGGTGAACAACAAGCGAAAATACAGGCCGAACTGGCGAAACTGTCGCCTGAAGACCGAGAACTCGCATCGGCGCAAGAGACCTGCCCAATCAGCCACGAACTGCTGGGAACCATGGGAGTGCCAATCAAGGTTACAGTTGATGGCCAATCCCTCTTCGTGTGCTGTGCGGGTTGCGAGGACGAATTGGAGGCAGATTTCGCGACACCGACTCGCTTTTCTCGGCAGAAACAGCGTTTGCCGTTTCGGGCTGCGACTCGCCGCGACCCGAAACGGCTTCCAACTGCTTCGGGTTTTGCTTCGCCTTGTCGGCTGTCGCCGCGGCGTCGGCAAAGTGGGCGTCGGTTGTCTGATAGTAGTGCTTCCGGGCAACGTCTTCGCTGTTGCCCAGCCAGTCGCAAACGACGTGGGAGGGGAACCGTTCCGCCAACTCCGTCTGCCGGCTGCTCCGCAGATTGTGAAACAGCCGCGGCCAAGCCGTCAGGCCGGCCCGTCTGACGATCTTCGTGAACGTGGTCCGAAGGTTGCAGTTTCGCCAACCGGCATTGCCCATCGCCGCCTTCCGCGTATTTTCATCCACGACGTAGACCGCGCCTTCGGGTGCCGCCTCGAAAGCCTCTTCCAGAATGCTCCGCAACTCGGGAAAGAGCGGGATGACGCGAGTATCTTTCCCTGGGTGGTGTTCGGTCTTCGGGCTCATCACCGTCGCCTTGTCGGCCGCCCAGTCAATATCCTGCCACCGGAGAGAAAGCACTTCTGACGGACACCGCAAGCCGCCAAAGCGGCTCAAGCTGACAATCAGCCGCCAATCAAGGTTAGGGCAGGCTTCCATATCTTGGCCGTCTCATCCTGGGTAATGAACCGGCTGCGGTCTGGCATCGACGCCTTGATTGAAACATCGGTGAAAGGGCTGTCGGGAATCATCGCCGCCGCATCGCGGCGCGAAAAATCATTGTGGCGAATTGCAGCCGCTTGCGGACGGTCATTGAGGCCAGCTTCTTGCCCATCAGGTGCAACTTGTAGTTGTCGGCATCGCCGGGCGAAACTTCCCGATCGGCTTATTTACCCCGAAGAACTCGACAAGGCCCATTTCGCCTTGCCGCCAAACTTCTTTCGTCGCCGGCTTCACGTCCACCCGGCCCTTGACGTAATTCGTGATGAACGGCCCCAGCTAGCCGCGGCCTTCACTTCGGGCTTGGGGATCAATCCGACTGCCGCCAACTTCTTGGCCATGCGTTTGTCCAGGTCGGCAACCCACTCGGCCAAGTCCGCGTCCATCGACCGCTTGAGCAACAGAGCTTCAAGCAGTTGCTCCACGCGGAATTTGACTCCCTCCGCCGATCGCTGAGAGACTTTACCGAGTCGAATAGCCTTGCGGTCTCCGTCGGGGTTGACGAACAGAATCCGCTTCTTGCCCCGGGATAGTTTGCAATGCTGGCCATCGTCTATTTTCCTTTCTTTTCGGGCTTCCGCCCAATTTGATTGTCAGTTGAGGATCTCGCCCAAGGCATTCAATGCTTCCATCGAAAGGCCACGATGGCCGTTGTAGAATAGTGCCAACGTGGTTTCACTGATGCCGGTTTCTTGGGCGATTCGATAGCGTGTCAGGCCGCAATCGTCGATTGCCTGCCGTAATTGGTCGGTCACAGCTTGATTTGTCTCTTGCTCATGCCGCCATTCTATCGATTACTATTCATAACGTCAAGTAGGCTTTCCATACCAAACGGGAAAGTCAATGAACCGCCCGCAACGGCCGCAGTCCCGCCGGAGCGGATTGCCCATCATGGATCGGAACGTCTCTGCCAGGTGATCGAACCGCATCGGCAAATGGTTGTCGTTTTCAGGGGGTAATTTCCGCTCAAATCCCCGCGCCAATTAGACCATGGGAAAAACTCCCGGTCTGGCGTGGCCGTCAGCATCGCCAGCACGTCGCCCTTGTGGGCCTTCAGTCGTGCGATCAGTTCGGGTGTCAGGGTCGACCGCGGATAATACCGCAGCCGGTCCCCGTCGGCTTCCAGCCGGACGCCAAGCCGATCCAGGTGCGCCAGCAGTTCGGCTGGCTCATACTTCACCCCATTCATCAGCGTCGTGGGCCACCTTGGAAAGTAAATGTGGCCGATCGTCCGCATCGTCCGCGTTGGCCGCAGGAGCGATGACGGCAAGGGTTGTAGGCGGACGACCGCCGTCCTCTGCGATTGTTTGGCTGTCGGCATGATCGTCCGCAACGCCCTCCCTGTTTTCGGCCGCACCGGCGTTTGCGGACGATGCGGACGGTACAACGTGGACACTTTCCAGAGTGATGTTCCGCTGTCGGGAATGGCCGCTGCGGTCAAACGTGACTACCACCCCTTGCTCATTCAGGGCAGGCGTCAGGCGCCTCAGCCGGCCTTTCACTCCGTTGGCCTTGGGCCAGCCGTGCGGTGTTTTATCTATCCTGCCTCCCAGCAGCGCCGCCAGCAACTCCGTCGCGGTCCCCTTCCACTCGCCGCGCGCGAATAAACTCCGCCACCGCCGCACCGAATGGGTCGGCCTCCACTACTTCGGCCGCGAGTGCCCTTGCTGGCCGTGGAACCGGTCAAGCGCGCGATCGGTTATGCCGGCAGCGTCCGCTGCCGCGAGCACTGCCGCGAAGTCAGCCATCCGCGGCAACCGCGGGGGCCGCACCTCCGGCAGCTTCGCTAGCACGGCCGCCAAGGCGTCCAAGAGGCGCCGAGCAACCGCGGCCGAACGCGCGACCAACAGCGCGTCAATCTCTTGTTCTGTGCGGCGGTCCGCGTCGGGGATCTTTTCCAGATCGACCATCATCAACCGCTCGCCCACATCGCCACGCAATGCCCCCGGGTCGATGCTGGTCAACAGTACCACCCGCCGGAACGCTAATACGGCCAAGTCGCCGTCGCTATACAGCTTGCGTTTCACGAGCCCGTCGCCCGTCGCCGCACGGCAAATGGCGTCAGCCAACCAAGTCGCGATGCCGGAAAGGTTGTCCAGGCATACGGCCCAGCTACCCGACGCGGCAATCTGCCATTGCTCCAGATTGCGCGGTTCGCTGCGCAGCGGGGCGGGCGACGGATCGAACAGCATCACAAGCGCGCGGGCCGCACAACTCTTGCCCGTGCCTTGCAAGCCTGACAACAGCAACACCACGTGCGGAATATCGGGCAGCAACGCGGCGACCAACCAACCGATAATCAACGGCCAAGCATCACCGCTCACGTTCAGCAACTCATACAGCTCGGCTAGCGTTCCGCCACGCTCCGGTATCGGCAGCGCCGCCGGTCAGCGCCGTGCGCCGAAACAACACCGGGGACCGCTCGACCACTTGCCACGCGCCAGGACGCACCACTACGGCGCGGCCTTCGGCGTCGGCCAGGTCGAGGACGACGCCGTTCTCGTACTCCGCCAGACGCAAATGCACTGGCTCGGCTTCCGCGTCGAGAGCTTCGCCGGCCAGCACGTTCAACGCATCGGCTAGCCAAAGCGCCCGGCGTACGCCCCGTTAGCCGGCGATACTCGCGGGCCAGCTTGGCGTAGTGCGTCGGCCGATCCCTTGAGCATGATAGCGACGTTCGGACCGCTATGCGGAACAGCAAACGCTTCGTCCTTATCGGTGCGGCCAAACCGGTACAACTCCAGCGCCAAGCGAACAAGTTGTTCGGCCACGCTGGGCGCTGGCTGCGGTTCGGCCATCGTCGCCGAGGCTTGTAATGCCGCTAACAACTCGGTACCGGCGGCGCGGCAAGCGTCGGCATCAGCTAGGTTGCAGTCCGGCTGCAACCCTTGCCGCTAGCCAAGCCCGCACGTCTTTCCATTCCCGCGGCGGCAGCGCCAGGCGACCTCTTCGCGGCGGTTGGTCGCCAACTGTGTCGCCACGCGCTCTGCGGCTCGTCACGCCCAGGCCAAGCGCCCGTTGGTTTCGCGTCATTCTCACCCACGACCAACAGCGAACGGTTGCGCAGCAGCTTGCCCAGTAGCTCCGCACCACCGTTGTTGCTCGGCCGGCCCACCGCCGGCAAGCACAATACGCCGCACGCGGCCACGTCGCTGGCCCCTTCTACTACAAGTGCCACGTCGCGCGAACCGTGCAGCCCCGCCGGTACTATCAAGCCACGTTTCGCACCGGTAACTCTCGACGGTGTCGCCTTTGCGTCCATCGGACGCCGCGGAACGAAAAACCAATTAGCCGGCCGTCGCCGTCGCGCTCGGGAAAGGCAAACGCGCCGTCGGGCCGAGCATCTAACCAGCCAGCACCGCCAGCCTTCATCGTGCGAAGGTCATCCGCCGAAGCCCAACCTACGCCCAGTGCCGTCAGGCTCGTCGCTGTCACTCCCAACGCCGCCGCCAGTACGTCGCAGCGTTCAGCCGTCATCGCCGCCTGGAAACGATTGGCCAAATCGCCGAGATTCTGTCGGCCATCCATCCGCGTCGCCTGCCGCGGCGCGTTGTGTCGATGCGGCGCACCATCGCGCCGTCGTTCGGCGGCCGGCCCAAACCATGTCCCGCCGTCGGCGTCGCAGCGCAGCGCCGTCATGCCCCGAGGACAGCTACCGGCGCGCATGCACCGCAGCCGTCCGCCGTGCCAAGCGCACCAATCGACACCGCCACATGCCGGACACGGTTCGGATAGCGTCACGGCTTGCCAGCCTTCTGCGCAATTATTCGTCATCGTTGCCCCCATTCACCGTTTCGGCTTGCCTTCTCAGCCAGGCTTGCAGGTCGGCGACGGGGTACAACACGGATCGCCGCTTGCCGTGTCCGATCCGAAGACAGGGAATCGGGCCTCGCGGGGCAGTCAGCCCCCAAAGTGTGCGGGCATAATGTTCAGGGCTGCCGCCGCTTGGCGGGGCCTCAGGGCTAGGGATTCAACAGATTGCGTTGCCATTGCTTATGCTCCAAAGCTAAGGACGGGTGCAAGTCGCGCGTTGCGGCTCGTTCGTCTCTAGTCTTGGCAAGCAATGGTGAGGCTTGTCGTAAATTGACGGTCGTTCTACAAATGTCGAACGGCAGTATCTTGTATGCCGTGGCGTCTTTTTGCGAGAAAAAGTTTTCGTTCGACAGTCGTTCGACAGGTCACATTCACTTCTGCAGCGAATACCGCTTGGCCATTGCCACAATTGCCGGCGCAGTTCCGCGCGGTAGAGAAATTGCGGCTCGTTGCGTTTACGGTTCTCGAATTCCTGCCAATCATCCATCGACAATTCGCGCTTATCTCGCATCCGTTTTAACTTCGCTCGGAATGCAGGAACTTGTGTGGAATGCACGCCCAACGCCGTCGCCAATTCCACGTCCCCCACCCATCCACCCCGGAGTTTGGTAGGCGCCATCGAGTACGGGTTGACTCGCCGGCTCCGCCGCCGGCTCGGATTCACCTGGCACCGGGGTTGCCGCTTGCAGGTTGCGGTTGAAGTCGCGTATCAGCTTTAGCTTGTTCCTACGTCGGGCCAATTCCGACGTTCCTTCCGCCGTGGCTTCCAGCTGCATTTGGGCCAGGGAAACCGGCTGTTTCAGATATGCTTCCAGTAGCGCCAGTTCGCGAGGCGACAATTCGGCATCGTCCGGCCCAGCAAGGAGCCGCCCGATAAAGTCGTTTTCGCCGGCCTTGATTGCCGGCTCGGATTGGTTCGGCGATTCAACGGCCGCCGAATGCCACCACGTCCAAAGCGATTCGGTCGCCGTCACCTTGAAGCTATCGAAGGGGGCCGGCTTCCCCTTGGGAATGCCGACGGTTCCCTTGCCGCCGCCGGACCATTCCATGCGCCGATCATCGCGCCCGCCCCAATGGCGCATTGTGCCGCCGACCACGCCGCCCAACGCTCGGAAACTCGACTTCGATCAAACCGGGTTGCAGCCGCCCAGCCCGAACCGATTCATGCACGGCCCATTGCGCGGCCGCCAGCGTATGCCAGGCGTCTTGCAGCCGCTTGGCCAGGTGCGATGCAACCAATTCAATCGCCCCGTCATGGCGCGGCGGGACGTTGGCCATGATGCTTGGAATATCCCGCGCGGCCGCTTCCACGAATTGAATCGGGGGTTTGGGCGTCGCCGGCGTGGTGTCGATGCCCAGTGGATTGCTTGCCGCCGGTTCATCGACAAAAGCAAACGGATCGTCCGGCCGCCGCGTTTTGGTCACTTCCTTGATCGCTCGCCAACCGTCTTCGTAAACGGAATTCAGGTGCGGGAAGAATTCCAGATGGGCCGCCCAGGTCCGGCCGTCGGGCCTTTGCATCGCGACCCGTATTCCCTTTGCGATTCGGGCCGCTTCCAACAGCGGTTTCGCCACGGGCGCAAAGCCGTCGGGCGGATTCTGCATCGCGTCGCGCAGGTCCAGAAGCGCGGCGCAGAATTCATCGAACGCGGTGGCGTGGTGATTCCAGCCGGACGGGGCGATTTGTCGTCCCTGCCCTTGGTGTTCTTCGTGGAATGCTCGGCCCAGCTTGCCGGCCAAGGAAAACACTTTGCCGGCGCGGTCCAATAGACCGGCCAGCGGGCTTGAATCCGCCATGATGTTGCCTTTCATTGTCCGGGCCGGCTTGGGCCGGACGGGGTGAAAGGCAATCAAACTCCCCGCGCCGGCCCAGGCCGCTTGGCGTGCCAGGTGGCCACCCAGCTACGCCGTCCCGATAGCCTCATTTTAAGACCGCGAGCCTAATCGTGAAGCCAAGAACTCGGCCGGATCACCGTGGAAGCCGTACTTGCTGGCCAGGAGCTTAGCCGTGCGCTCGGCTTGATGCGCCTTTTGGCAGCTCCGATAGGTCAGTCCGTGGCACGTCCGGCAACCGAAGTATTTCGCGCCAGGAGGCAGATGCAGCTTGCCGGTTCGCCGGCTGCAGGCCATGCCATTGACGATCAAGGGGCACGTGAACCACCACCGCTCGCCGCCGAATTGCGTGGGCGTCGTTTGCAGCCACAGGGGGACCCGCACGTCTTCGCTATCTCGCCAGCGGTAATGAAGCGTAATCGTCGGTCCTGAGGAATAGTCGCAGGCGCCCAGGTTACGAAGTAGCCGACGGAAGACGTGCTGCCGTTGGCCCAGCTCCAAGTAAGCGTGCCGGACGCGTGCGGGTGAATCCGGCCGCGAAACTCTCGGATCGCTACGCAAAGTGATTCTTCGACAGTTGCTTTCTTGCCTTGCCAGCGATCCCATTCGCCGCTGCCAGGTCCGCCCATAACGCCCCCCAAACCCCCCCCAGGGTTTTTGCCAAAATCAATTGTTGCGAGGGTGAGATTAGCGGCGACTGAGCATTTCGCGGAATCTCAAGTCGCACTCATCCTTCCGGCGGTCGATCTCAATGCTACGGCGTCGCTGCGCGATTTCGACGTCCGCGACAGCTTCAGAAGCCTGCGAGACCTCCTCGGCCGCCAATACCGTTAGCGTGCGGGATTCCAGTCCAAGCAGCCACTTAGCCAACCAGTCACGGGCCTTGGCGTCGCCGGCCAACGCATCATCGGCCGCCCGCTTGCAGATTGCTTGCCAGGTATCGAGCGGTACGGCTGCGTTCAGCGTCGCCAGGTATTCCCGTTCAATTGGCCGGCGAGAGCTCACTTTACCATTGGATTTCATTGGGCAACGCTCCGCTCGGCAGGTCCTTTTGGCCTAGATTATACCGAAACGGCATTGGGTCGTCGCCAGTTCGCCCCCCTTAAATCCAGACCCGCCCATTGATCAGCGCCGTGATCTGGTTGCCGTCGATTAGCTGGCAGCCGACGCGGCTGGCCAGGTCAATCGCTCCGCTCGTAAAAGTCGAGTTGGTTACCACGACGGCGCGATGACATCCGTGGTAAGTCATTCCGGCGTGCACTTCTTGAATCGCCTTGCGGGACCATTAACGGACAAACACATGCTTTTCTAGCGACCCCACTGGTCGATACGGCGGATGCTTCCGTCCCCGAACCTTCGAGCCTGATCGTCTGGTCGTTTCTCGCGCTGACAGTGGGCGGCGCTGGCTGGTGGCGACGAGGGAAGCGCGCCTCATAGCACTTGACCCCGAAGTGCAAACGAGTCGCAGAGGATGGTGTTCTGCTGCGGCTTCTGTTGAGTGACACTCCAAACAAATCGGGCGCCCGTTGCGGTCTAACGGGCTGCCTGTTCTGCCTTCGCCGTGAGGGACCGGGAAGTTTTATTCTTTGACTTTTTCGAAATGTGCGTCCGGTGGCCACGGGGGCGCACGTCCTTGAGCTTAAGGCCGCAAGTTGTCCCCGCCGTTTGGTCGTTGGCGGCGTGCTCGAAATCGTCAAGTCTCCAATGAAAGGAAATGGCACTCATGCGAAAACTACTCGGGGCGCTGGCGGTATTGGTTCTGCTGCCGGCTGCAGGGTTTGCAGCCATCGAGTACACCATCACCGACCTGGGAACGTTGGGCGGGAACTATGGCTACGGTAGAGGCATCAACGCCAGCGGCCAGGTCACGGGCTATTCATATATCAGCGGAAACTCTGCATACCACGCGTTCGTCTCCACTGGCAGTGGCCTGACCGACTTGGGTACGCTGAGCGGAACCTTTAGCGCTGGCTTTGGCATCAACGACAGTGGCCAGGTCACGGGCTATGCGAACACCTCTAGCGGCTACAACCACGCGTTCGTCTCCACCGGCAGTGGCCTCACCGACCTGGGGACGCTGGGCGGAACCAATAGCGAAGGCAACGGCATCAACGCCAGCGGCCAGGTCACGGGCTGGGCGACCACCTCTAGCGGCGACAACCACGCGTTTGTGTCCACTGGCAGTGGCCTGACCGACCTGGGTACTCTGGGGGGAGCCGCTAGCTCCGGCTTTGGCATCAACGCCGCCGGCCAGGTCACGGGTAGTGCGCAGATCAGCAACTTCGGACCGGATCACGCGTTTGTCTACGATACCGTAAACGGCATGGTTGACCTGGGGACGCTGGGCGGAACCAATAGCCAAGGCAACGGCATCAACGCCAGCGGCCAGGTCACGGGCTATTCATATATCAGCGGAAACTCTGCATACCACGCGTTCGTCTCCACTGGCAGTGGCCTGACCGACCTGGGTACGCTGGGCGGAACCTTTAGCGCTGGCTTTGGCATCAACGCCAGCGGCCAGGTCACCGGCTGGGCTTATACCACCGGAAACTCATTTCAACACGCATTTGTCTATGATGCCATAAACGGCATGCTGGACCTGAACAATTTGATCGCAGCAGGTTCCGGAAACTGGAATCTTATTAGCGCAAGGCATCAACGACAGTGGCCAGATCACCGGGTACGGGAACATAAACGGACAAACGCATGCTTTTCTGGCGACCCCACTGGTCGATACCGCGGATGCTTCCGTCCCCGAACCATCGAGCCTGATCGTCTGGTCGCTGCTCGCATTGGCCTTCGGCGGCGCTGGCTGGTGGCGACAGCGTAAATGGGCCCGATATCTTTCTCTTTTTGTCACGTTGATTCTCGGCGGCCTTGCCTCCCATGCGTCGGCAGCAATCGACATTGTGTACGAGCAACCCGTTCTCACATCGGGCAATCCCTGGACTTCCGAGCAAGCCGTTGACCTTTCTGGCTATCAGACATTCGACGACTTCGAACTCTCAAATTCCGCGAACGTCAACTATGTTCAATGGATCGGACTCTACAGTGACTACCTGACCGGCTCGAATAATCCCGTACTGCCAGACACGCTTTCGTGGAACCTTAGCTTCTGGTCGGATTCGGGTGGTGCCCCAGGGTCGGCGCTGGCGAGCGAGTCGTTTAGCCTTGTGAATGTGCAAACGACTCTTCTTGGGGCTGTTCCATTTTCTGACGGTTTCGACCGTTACGCGTACTCTTTCGAGGCAACACTATCGAGCTCTTTCTCCGCTGCCGCCAACACAAAGTACTGGTTCTCACCACTGTCGCAGTCGTCTCTGTTTTCGCCAGTAATCTTTGTCTGGGCCCCCGGTGGAAACTCAGCAGGGACTTCCATCCAAGAGGAATTCTCCGTTGGCGGTGCCTTAGTCAGCACCAACGTAAAGAGCGGCGATCTCGCGTTCTCTCTCGGCAGCACCGTCCCCGAACCTTCGAGCCTGATCGTCTGGTCGTTTCTCGCGCTGACAGTGGGCGGCGCTGGCTGGTGGCGACGAGGGAAGTGCGCCTCATAGCACACCCGAAGTCCGCCAAGCAGGCTGTCGCAACGCTCGAATCCAAACCAAATTCAATGCACTAGAGAAGGAGTCGAAAATGTTGACCTGTCTAGCGGATGCCATGTTATGGAAGGATCATAAGAGAATGCCCCTCCTTAAAACTGCACTGGTCAGCTTCGCTGCAATTTTGGTTTCCAGCGCGGCCGGGGCGGCGATCGTCGTGCCAGACGCTTCCACGCCCTTTGGATCCGGCATAATCAATGGGAACTTAGCCCTTGCGACGGATGGCAATCTTGGGACCGGCTATGTCGTGACTAACTCGAATACGCGTGCTCAAGGGTTTAACATCCGTTTCGACTTCGACATCTCGGCGTACTCGCAAGTTACCGCATTCGTACTCCACTTTGCTGGCATATACAGTTCCGATCAAACCGGATTCCAGGGACTTCGCATCGGCGCGGGCTCAGCTAGCAATTTCATAAACCTAAGTACTCCAATCGGTCAGCAGGTATCGGCCACTTTGGTAACGACTTCCGGAGGGTCAAGTGCTTTCGACATCGACAATTACATTTCTGGGAATTATCTGTCAGTTTACATTACGACACAGCTTGGGAATGGTCCTGGGAGTTTCACGCAAATCAACACACTTGAGATTTCTGGAGACATCCAAGGACAGTTGGCCGCAATCGAGTCAGCTCCCGAACCATCGAGTGTGATGGTGTGGGGCGGTCTGCTTGCTGTGGTGGTTATCGCCGTCAGATGTGAACGGCGGTTCAATAAGCCAGCGCTTGGGCGGTTCAAAAAGCCAGCGCCCGAAGTGGTTCGTGTATGTTAACCGGCCGCAGGCCGGTTGTCTTTGTGGTTTTTGCGGCCTGCGAGACCCTTCCCAGGTCTCGCTTGGCCGCTGCAGCTCGCTCGGATTCTAGCGATTCGAGTGGATTGTCCCCATTTTTGCGCACGACTTACGTTGATTTCTTCCCGGCACGCTTTCGTCGGCGTGCGTCCTGAAGGCGGTAACTTTCACCGCTGGCTTCCAGGATGTGACAACGATGGGTCAGGCGATCCAGGGTTGCGCCGGTGAGCCGCTCGCTGCCCAGCACTTCGGTCCAATTCTCGAAGGGCAGATTGGTGGTCACGATCAGGCTCGTCCGCTCGTAGGCCGTGCTGATCACATCGAACAGCAACTCCGCCCCCAGTTTACTCGTGGGAACGTAGCCCAGCTCGTCGAGGATCAACAGGTCCAGCCGGGCCAGTTGTTTCTTCATGCGTGCCAACTGCCGTTCCTCGCGAGCTTCGATCAGATGGGTGATCAGTTAGCACTTGACCCCGAAGTGCAAACGAGCCGCAGAGGATGGTGTTCTGCTGCGGCTTCTGTTGAGTGACACTCCAAACAAATCGGGCGCCCGTTGCGGTCTAACGGCTGCCTGTTCTGCCTTCGCCGTGAGGGACCGGGAAGTTTTATTCTTTGACTTTTTCGAAATGTGCGTCCGGTGGCCACGGGGGCGCACGTCCTTGAGCTTAAGGCCGCAAGTTGTCCCCGCCGTTTGGTCGTTGGCGGCGTGCTCGAAATCGTCAAGTCTCCAATGAAAGGAAATGGCACTCATGCGAAAACTACTCGGGGCGATGGCGGTATTGGTTCTGCTGCCGGCTGCAGGGTTTGCAGCCATCGAGTACACCATCACCGACCTGGGATTCGGTGGCGACATTGGTGGCATCAACAATAGCGGCCAAGTTACCGGCAGTGGGGTTTTCGGCAACTGGCACGCTTTCCTGTACAGCAACGGCAGCGTGACCGACCTTGGGACGCTGCCAAACTGGTCCCAGAGCTTCGGCCTCGGCATCAACAATAGCGGCCAAGTTACCGGGAACTCGAACGGCGCAGTTCCTCTACAGCAATGGCAGCATGACCGATCTCGGCACTTTGGGTGGAAACGGCAGCGGAGGCCGTGGCATCAACGACAGCGGACAGGTCACGGGCTGGGCTAATACCAACACCAACACTTTTCAGCACGCGTTCCTGTACAGCAACGGCAGCATGACCGATCTCGGCACCTTGCCGGGTGGAACCTTTAGCCAAGGCTATGGCATCAACGCCAGCGGCCAAGTCACGGGATTATCGGACAGTGGCACCAGCGGTATCCACGCGGTTATTTACAGTGACGGAAACATAACCGACCTCGGGACGTTGCCGGGGCGAAGCTTTAGCATAGGCAATAGCATCAACGACAGTGGCCAGGTGACAGGTTGGTCGTACTACGGCGGAGATAACCACGCGTTCCTGTATAGCAACGGTGGCATGACCGACCTGGGAACGCTGGGCGGAACCTATAGCTACGGCTCGGACATCAACGCCGGCGGCCAGGTGGTAGGCTATTCGTACATCAACGGAAACTCTGTATACCACCCGTTCGTCTACGATTCCATCAACGGCATGCGCAATCTGAATGATTTGATCGACGGAAGCCTGGGCTGGAGTCTTTATAGTGCGCAAGGTATCAACGACAGTGGCCAGATTGTCGGAAGCGGAGTGATCAATGGAGAAGGGCACATTTTCATAGCTACTCCATTGATCGATACGGCTGATAGTTCCGTCCCCGAACCTTCGAGCCTGATCGTCTGGTCGTTTCTCGCGGTGCTGACAGTGGGCGGCGCTGGCTGGTGGCGACGAAGGAAGCGAGCGATTTGACGCTTGCGCTTTGAGCTCGATTCTAACGCCCAGTTGGGCTCGGCGGGTCAAACGTCGCCTCGGCTGGCTTGAGCGCGGCTGATCGGTTATACGCACGTGCAATCGAGAGCAATCGTGCCGGCTTCGACTTCGCCCGCTCCAGGCCGCCTTCTGAGTGGCCGAGTGCCGCTCGCGGCCTGCCCGCTAGGACGCCGTCGCAGGCGACTATCGCGGACCCTGCACGCTCGTCGGCAGTTTTTGCGTTTGGCATTGCCCGGGCGACAATTCGTCACAAGTTGCGACTCATGGTCGTAAGGAGCTGAATGGTACGGCCAAAAGCGGATTCGGCGCACCGCGAACATCTCAAGGGCGACACAAACGGCGGAAGCGGACGAAAATCCCGTAAACGGCCAAAAGAATCCAAATTGGCTCCTCGGATTTTCAGGTCCCGGAGGAATTCTCAGACAAATTCCACTCAAGTTGGGAGAAGTAGTGGCCGCCGCGGCGTGCCGACGACTAGAATCAAAGTCCGGTCTGGCGATTGTCTGTCGTCTTAAGAGTGCATGCCCCGTGTCTCAAGCCAAGAACAAAGATTCCGTGCTGGCGAGGGTCGAAAAATCGATTGTCGCCGCCCAGGATCGTTCATATTCGGCTTTGGGGCAGCTCCTGGATCACTATCGCAATTATCTGCTTGCCACGTCGCCAACGTCGAACTGCAAAGCGATCTGGTCGCGAAAGTCGCTCCCTCGGATCTTGTGCAAGAGACCTTCTTGCAAGCGGCCAAGGTGTTTCCGGCGTTCCGAGGAAAGAGTGAGGTGGAACTACGTGCCTGGTTGCGGCGGATCCTGATTAACCGGCTACGGGATACCAATCGTCATTTTTTTCGTTGTAAGAAGCGATCCGTCTAGCGCGAGGGTCCGCTTGTCTCAAGGGATCCATTCGCGAGCGCGGCCCGCCAATTTGAATGTCCGCGTGCAACGCCGAGCGCGGAGTTGATCAAGTCCGAGACGTCGGCGCTGGTCTCTAAGGCGCTCGGTCAATTGCCGGAGTCGTATCGCAGGGTCATTGAACTTCGGCATTTCGAGCATCAAACGCTGTCGCAAATTGGTGTTGTCATGAATCGCTCGCCTGAGGCGGTTCGCAAGCTCTGTGTTGTGCAGTGGAGAAACTGAACCGTGAGCTTGCCAAACACGGATCCGACGGACCCTGATCCTTACGAGGACTTCATCGCGAGACTCAATGAATACGCGGCCCGCCTCGAGTCTGGCGAGGCGATAACCCTCACACCGAGCCGGACGAGATCGAGCCGCCGAACGTCCGGGACCGGATTCGGCGTGCCAAGGAGTGCATAGACCTGCTGGCATCACTATCGCCACCTGGCCAACCTTTACCTGAGGGTGGCGTAGGCGTCACCGGCGCAGACGCAAGAAGGGCAAACCGTCTGGCCAAAAGCGTATTGGCCGGTTCAGGTGCTCGAAGAACTCGGTTCCGGCGGGTTCGGCATTGTCTATCGCGCCGGGATCCTACGACCGAGCGTGATGTGGCGCTCAAATTCCGCACATCGAGGTGTTAGCCTCGACCGATTTGCAATCGCGGTTTGAGCAGGAAGCCAGGGCGGCGGCCAAGTTGGATCACCCGAACATCGTCTCAGTACTGGAAGCCGGCACCTCTGGACTGC
>CAVQEL010000022.1:0-56827 GCA_963711515.1 uncultured Planctomycetota bacterium
CAGCCGGGCCCACCTGGAAGAATCCGCCAGCCGCATCCACCGCGTGCTCGACGCCCGGTTCAACCTGACCTCGCCGTAGGGCGCCGCAAGATTGCCGAGTCGTGATGCGCGGGTGCCACTGCTGGCTTGTCCAGCAGTGCGTGCCTTGTCTGTCGCGAGGGTCGTTCCTGCTAACCCGCAGCGCGAGCGAGGGGCGGCGCATCCTGTCAATTCGACGTCCAGCTTCGGTCTAGCGATGCGAGTTGAACGTGTGATGAGCGAAACCAACACGCTGGGGTTCAATCGCTGGTTCCGGCTGCGCTATCTGCTACCGCTGGCAATCGCGGCCCTGGTTGTGATGGTCGTCTCTTCGACGCAGTTCCAGATCTGGTTCCACGATTCGCAGATGCATGCGGCGTGGGATGAAATCTATGGCAAACCGCCCGACGTCGACGAGCACGGAATGACGGGCTACACGCTGGACGCCGACTACGACCGGTATGTCTATCACCGGCAGCGGCTGCTGGAACTGGGAGGACTTCGCGAGCTCCATTATCGCTTGCGGAACGTGCGCCGCGCGACTCCCGCCGCGCACCAGCTTGACAAAGAAATGCTGAGCAAGAATCGGCCCACTTGCGTTGACTTTGAATCACCCTGGTCGGAGCAGCCGGTGCCAGTGGAGTTGACCATCTGGTGTTATCCCGACGACGCCGAGGCCTGGGACCGGTTCGTCGCCGAGCACGACGTCGTCGCCGAGGCCGAAAGCGCCTGAGACGACGAGCAGCGAAAAGTAGTCAGGCCTTGGCCTGACGGTCTCGGCTGTCGGTGAGGCCGAGTCAGGCCAAGGCCTGTCCTTCTGGGTCTATGGCCGCGCCGGAACCAGCGCGAACACTCCATCCTTGTCATATCCAACGGTCTCACCGCCGTTTCTGGTGAGCAGTGCGCGCAGCAGCGGTATACTCGTCGTCTCTGGCAAAAATGTCACGTGGCTGTCGCAGAACGAGACGCCCGCGAATTGCCCCTGCCTGTGTCCGCTGGAGATCCCAATGCTTTTGCCCGCCGGATGTATGCCCATCAGGGCCTGTGCAAACGGCAAGTCGACGCGGCTCGGCCCAATGAATGCCCGAGTTTTCCACTTCCACCAGCAGGATTGTTCGCGACGTGCCGTCGGCGATTTGCCGAGTGCGTACACCTTGCCCATCTGGCCAGACAGTCTCGCTGCCAACCACCGCCAGGTAGCTCGCTTCGTCGGGCTGGCCGTGGCTGGCTGGGCAATGAAAAATGCTCGCATCCACCGTCTGCAAGGCGCGCAAATTGTAGGGGCTATTCCAAGGCTGCGTGCGATCGTATTTCTGATAGGCGACCGTTTCTTCCAGAAACGGCAAGAGCAACACCCGCCAACTGTGCATCGGCCGGCCCTTGGCGTCATAAGTGCAGGCCGGCGGAAAGCTTCTCCAGACGTCGTGGTAATTCTGTAAAGCGATGGTTATTTGCTTAAGCTGATTGCGGCAGGCATTTGCCCGGGACGGTGCGCGCGGCGCATCAAGCACTTCGCCCACCGCGCGAACCAGCACGAACAACACCAACACCGCCGCCGGCAGCAAGAGCAACGTCTTCAGCGAGAAGCGTGGCATGGCACCGCCCAATTCTCATGCGACTGATACGCGAACGGCCGGTGAAGTGCGACCAAGGCCGTCAGACGGAACTCCACTACGATTCATTGTATCGAAAATCGGAGATCGCCTTGTGAGCTTGCCCCCGAGTGGCCCCCAAAAGTCTGTCGGGATGCCACGCGGACACAGATCAGGCCTTGGTCTGACGTACTTGCTTCGTGCGGCCCTCGCAAATTCTTTTCCTCCCGCGCCCCAAGATTCCCCCTGCCGCGGCGAATTCCCCCGTAGCACTTGTCCTGGTGCGGCGAACTTCGGCATGGATCGAGGTGTCCCGCTTCGCTAGGATGCGGCCGACTTTGCCAGCCCCCCTCCGGCAACCGGGTAAACGTGCGCCCGCCAGACTCCGACACTCCGTCCCCAACACACTCGAGGTGAGCCATGCGAGCTCAAGCCCTGACGCTGGTGGTGCTAGCCACCCTCGGTGCCCAACCAGCCCTTGCCGCCACGCCGGTCGCCATCGGCCAGCCGGTCGAAAACTTCACGCTCCGCGACTTCCACGGCGAGCCCTACTCGCTCGACGAAGTGGCCAAGGACAAGATCGTGGTGCTGGCCTTCCTGGGCACCGAGTGCCCGCTGGCCAAGCTCTATGCGCCGCGGCTGGTCGAGCTGGCGGCCAAGTACGAGCCGCGCGGCGTGGTGTTCCTGGGCATCAACCCCAATCGCCAGGACGCGGTGACCGAAATCGCCGCCTTCGCCCGCGTGCACAAGGTCGAATTTCCGATCCTCAAGGACCTGAACCAGGCAGTGGCCGACGCCACCGGTGCCACGCGGACGCCCGAGGTGGTCGTGCTCGACGAGAACCACCGCATTCGCTACCGCGGGCGGATTGACGATCAATACGGCTTCCAGTCCACGGTCAGCTATCAGAAAACCGCGCCCGAGGAGACCGACCTGGCCGACGCCCTCGAGTCGCTGCTCGACAAGGAGCCCGTGGCGACGGCCGAGTCCCCCGCGGCTGGCTGTCTGATCGGCCGAAATCTGAAACCCGTGGCCGACAGCGACGTGACCTACTCGAACCAGATCGCGCGGATCATGAACGCCAACTGCGTGTTCTGCCATCGCGAAGGGCAGATCGCGCCGTTCACCCTCACCAGCTACGACGACGTGGCCGGCTGGGCCTCGATGATCGAAGAAGTTGTGAGCGAGCGGCGCATGCCTCCCTGGCACGCCAACAAGAAGTATGGCCACTTTGAAAACGACGCCACGTTGAGCGACGGCGACATGCAGCTCATCAGTCGCTGGGTGGCCAACGGTGCGCCCGAGGGAGATCCGGCCGACTTGCCCGAGCCGCCCCAGTTCGCCGAAGGTTGGATGATTCCCGAGCCGGACCAGGTGCTCTACATGCGCGACGAGCCGTTCGACGTGCCGGCCACCGGCGTGGTGGATTACCAGATGTTCATGATCGATCCCGGCTGGACCGAGGACAAATGGATCACGGCCATCGAGCCCCGGCCCGGCAACCCGGCCGTGGTGCACCACATCCTGCTCTTCGTGCTCCCGCCCGACGGAAACATCACCAGCGGATTGGGCAACGGCAACGACTTTCTGGGCGCCTACGCCCCGGGGCTGCGTCCCGAGCCGCTGGCCAAGGGGCTCGCGCGGCTCGTGCCGGCCGGCAGCAAGCTGATCTTCCAGATGCACTACACCCCCAACGGCTCGCCGCAAAAGGACCGCAGCTACTGCGGGTTCGTGTTCGCCGACCCCAAGACTGGTTCGCCAGGAGGTGCGCGTCTCGAGCGCCGTGAATTTCGTGTTTCAGATTCCGCCGGGGGACGCAGATTTCCCGGTCAAGTCGCGCTACGTCTTCACCGAAGACACGGAGCTGTTGACGCTGATGCCCCACATGCACCTGCGGGGCAAAGCGTTTCGCTACGAAGCCACGTATCCCGACGGCAAGACCGAGGTGTTGCTCGACGTGCCGCGCTACGATTTTGGCTGGCAGACCAACTACCGGCTGGCCGAGCCCAAGCTGCTGCCCCGCGGCACTCGGATGGATTGCTATGCCGTGTTCGACAACTCGGCCGACAACCTGAACAATCCCGATCCGACGAAGGCCGTTCGCTTCGGCGATCAGACCTGGGAGGAAATGATGATCGGATTCTTCGAGTCCACCCCCGCCCACGAAGACTTGCAGCACGCCGAGCGCGAGCCCCGGCCGTTGACGCGGCTGGAGCGGTTCGGTGTCATCCTGGCCGCCACGCACGGCGAACCGGACGACAACGTCAAAATCGGCGCCTACCTGGCCCTGACCGACCCGGGCATCTTCCGCCAGTACGGCATGGTGCTGCGGACGATGGTGCCGCAAGTGGACCGCCTTTGCATCACGACAGTGAAGGATGGCAAGGTCGTCGAGCTGATGGGCCCCGCGTCGGGCCGGCGTGCCCATCACGCCGACGACGACGGCGAGGAGGAAGTGAATCGTGCGGTCGCTGAAGCCCGCAAGAAGGCCGGCAAGCCAGTGACCGAGAACCTGCAGGAACCGCTGCCGGCGGTGAAAGCCACCGGCGAGAGCCTGGCCGACTATCTCCAGGCTGGCAAACCGGTCGTGAACAACGACCTCACGCAGGCCAAGGGAGAAGTGATGAAGTGGATGGTCCAGCGTGGTGCCCGATCGAGCCTGCACATCCCGGCCGAAATCCAGGGGCAGCCGGTGACGATCAACTTCTGGAGCAAGGACGCTGCCGCCTTCCCACCGCCGGCCCAGCAACTACTGGCAGGATTGGCTCAAATCATGACGGCCCCCAAAGACCAGGCCACCCAAGCCGCCGCTCAGTAAGGCACTCTCTCGGCTTGGCCCTCTCCCCGCGCCCGAGAGGGCGCCGAGGGGGTAAGCCAGCCAAAAAGCATCTGGCCGCGCCCGTAGCAGGCACGCTCGGCGTGCCGTCGCGGGAGTGTGAGTTCACACGCGCCGTCGAGGAAGTTGCGTTGACGCGTAACATTGCGGGAGTCGCGTTGACGCCGATCCCCGTGGAGCGGCACTAGTCCGTCCGGCGTCTGTGGTGCCCCCTGTGTTACGGCACGCGGAGCATGCCTACTACGGGCGCGGGAAAAGGGTCGCCGGCTTCGCTCGAATCGCGCCTGTCATGCCGTCCTGGGCCTTCCCATTCGCCGCGGGGGGGCGTTAGAACGACGACGTGAAGCACCTCGATCCTCCTCGGCACGTCGACTCATGAAACACCCCGTACTGGTCGCCTGGGGATTCTCGCTACTGGCCGGTTCACTTGCCGTCGCCGCCACAGTCCGACGAGACTCGCCAGGGCTCCCGATGCAACAAGTACCGTTGTCGAAGGCTCTGGTACAACGGACTCGGTATAGCGCCAGTAAAGAACGTCGTGGTTTTCCCAGTCCTGGCCGGTGGCACTGGTGAATCCCGCGAAAGCCTCCATCTCGCCTAACGTCGCCCCAAGGTCGAGCGGATAACTGAGAACTGGAGTTGCAGGAATGGCCGGTTCGGTTGTGCTTTCCGTGCGATCGAGATACACGTTGAGCATCGTGCCGTCGTACACCACCCACGACCACCAGCGATCGCCTGCACCCAACTCGGGTGAAGTGATGTCGAGCGTCGGGCCATTCGCGCCATTGTGGTCGACCGAACCATTCAGATAGATCCCGACATAGCTTTGCGAAGGATCATTGTTCTCGGGATTGTGCCAGGTGTCGAACGTGACCCCGATGCTTGGGGAAATTCCTTCGTATCCGATGCCCTGTCCCAGCGTGCCGACATTGTTGGCCTGGTTTTGAACGACGAACACAAGACCGTCGGCGCCGTTGAGCGTGTTTTGGTCAAACAACGGTCCGCCAGGGTCTGTGATGCGAAAGCTGAAAATGCTCGTGAATTCCGCAGTGGAAACTTTGGCCGTAGAAAAGGCACTTCCGGCGGAGCTACCCTGGGCTGGAGTCAATCGTAAGACGGTTCCGTCGGCCGTCGCGGCCGTTGCGGCGATGCCATTGATCGTCAATCCTGCGGTTGATGCGAATCCGTCGTACGTCACATCGGCGGCAACTTGCCCAACGCCTGCCAAGACGGGAGTCAAAAAAAGCATCACAATTATACAAAGCCTTCGCATGTTGAATTCTCCAGACGCCAGTCGGATTGGATTCGCGTTGGGGTCGCTTGACTTGCTTAGTTCGCAACTTCTTCGCCTTCAGCGAAGACGGCCGACATCCCGAGTGCGAAACGTCGCGATGAACCAACCAATCGCCCAGGTACAATGGTGCTGCAGTGCCGAGCCGCGGCCGCAAAAATGGTCCGCGAGGACCTACCAATGGAACCGTGTGGCGAGAGACGCCAAGCGTGAAGTGCAGAGAGGAGCGTTACCTCGACGGTCCAGTGCTGAGAGTGGTGGGGATTGTAGCCCCCGCACACTGTTTAGTCAACGAGAAGGTTTGCGTCCGCTTTCGTTCACCTCACCACAACTCACGCGGATTCTTTGGCCGACCTCGCGGCCGGAAAGTGTATTCCAATGCCAACTGCTTGAGGAATTAAGAGGAATTAAAGGAGGAATTAAAGGGGACGTGAATTGCGTCCCCTTTAGTTATCTTAGTTATCCGGGATTAATCTATTCTCACCCATGCACTTTCGGATCGTACCAGTCCTGCTGCTCCAGCCAAGCTTGAAAACGCACGAAAATCCCGCAAGGCCCGGACGTTTCTTACGGACCTCATAGTACTCGCCTATCAATTCAAACAGCCTTTCGACCAACAACGACTCCAGAGCTGAGCTGTCCAGAGCCGACTCGGCTGGAGTCATGCGAGCGAACAACAGGCGGCGAATATTGTCTTCCCAGCATGAGTTCGTACGAATTTCATCGTCGTACTGATCTTTGAAGGAAAAAATCAACCATTCTTCGAATCCCGCCAAGAGGCCGCCCTGACACGCTGCATCAATCCCTGCTAAGTAGGCCGACATTGTCGAATATGACACGTGCGCGACCCACATCGACGGTCGGCTGCGCACATGGTCTAAATCGAAAGGCAACATAGCAATCGCCCTAGAATCCAAACAGAATATCTGACCAGTATTCAAAAAACTTTTTGTACTCGTCAATCGGTACGCCCGATGGTCCAGTCATATCATCGTATACGCGTCCATTCTTCACAACTACATCGTGAGATCGCCAGGTGGGCACCTCGCCTTTAACCGGACCGAGAAAGCCTCCCGTCTTGGGTTTGATGGTGTGGATCTCACCGCCGAGCACGCGCTGAATCTGCCTTGCCCGAGCTTCGCATCGAGTGATCTGACCGGGTAACTTTGGTTTTTTTCCGAATCGCCCCGGTGCCGGACACATTCCGATTTTCCAACCCTCTGGCGGTTCCTCCTGCAGCCCATTGTCTGTTAACCAAGCGTCTACCACTTCCAACGCTGCGAGCTCTGGTGCAGCCGCACCTGTGACAGCAGGTATGAGCCCACCGTGTGGGTCAGACGGGTAGATGGGATCGCCAGGAGCCGGTGCATTTGCATTATCTGGCCAGAACATGTACACGCCAAAAGCAATGGCACCAGCCAGAATCGGTACGATCTCACCGCTTGGATCAACTAAGATCGCTGGCGACATTAAATGCATAGCGAGTCGAGATTGTCATGCCCCCTCCCAGAACCCAATCGGATCCTCACTCAGCCATGCGCCCGAGCCGGATCGTACCAGCGGTTTCTGTTGTATTGCAGGCCAGTGATCGAATCGAATTCGCACCCGTCCATAGATAACGTGTCAGCAGGACGCCGGTGCCGCCGGTGATGTTGCCGTAGGCATCGTAACTGACGTGGCTGATGCCGTTGCCGGCATTGTCGACGATGTCGCGCACGCTGCCGAGCATGTCGGCGAGCATCCACAACACCCGGTTGTCGGCGGAGAGCGACTTGGTCACGTCCTCCTGCGCCAGGATCTGGTCAACCGCCGGCCCGTGCAGATAGGAGGAAGAAACGGGGACAGGTCCAGTTTATGGATTGGGCGACGAGGGTTTGCGAGGTCTGCCCGGGGGGCGAAGCGTGGAATGGAGTCCAAGCGCCTCGGTGGTGGCCTCGGTCCACGGGGCGCTGCGGTAGGGGCGCCCCGCTGAACGCTCCATCGCAATGCTTCCAACTCCGTTGCTGTCTGCGCGGCGTTAACGTGCTCGCGCCAACGACGCGGGCGGGAAACTGGCCAACTCGAAAGCCACCCACACATCCGATCTCCCTAGTAATCGAGCCACCCCTTCCGTTACCGTACGTTCGATGAAATCGGCGGCGATAATGCGTGGTTGCGAAACGAGGTGGGCTGCGAAGCCTGGTTGCCCCTCTGCCGGGAGTTCTTCGGCCGCAGAAGCGATGCGTTTGCGCCGGAAAAGCTCGCCGGCGCCAATTTCGCGGCAAGCGAAAATGGCCGCGCTCGGCGTTTGGAGGGAGTCTCTCCCAAAATCCAAGAACAACCGCGGCGCAGGCTCTCGACGGCTGGCGAGCGACCGCCGGCCAACGCCGACTTTGCCGGGAAGTCCAGCTACGCGCCGACGTATTTCGCGTACACGCCGCGGGCGGTGGCGATGTCGTCGGTGCCGCTGATGATGGCTCGCCCGTCGGCGAACAGGGTGAGCACGTAGTCGTCGACCGTGGCGCGGACCAGGTAGCGGTTTTGCGTCACGCGGCCGACGGCGGCCAACTTTTCGGCCAGGCGATCGAGCGACAGCGTGGCTCGCTCGGCGGGGCTGAGCTGCACGGCGTTGCGCCCGCACAGAACGGCCGAGTGGCTCGCGCGCTGGCCGTCGAGCCAGGGAAACTCCGTCCCCTGGCAGGCCGGACATTGGCCGCTGGTGCGCAGGCTCTCGAGGTTGATCTGCCGAACGCGATTTTCCCAGACGTCGATGATGAGCAGTTGCCGATTGATGGCGGCCAGGTTGCCGCTGGCGATCTTGATCGCCTCGCTGGCCTGGAGCGACGCGATGATGTTGACGATCGGAGCCAGGATGCCGGCGGTATCGCAAGTGGGCGTAGTGCCGGGGGGCGGCGTGTCGTGCATCAGGCACCGCAGGCAGGCGGTTTCGCCCGGCAGGATGGTCATCGTCTGGCCTTCGGACCCGAGGCAACCGCCATAGACCCACGGCAACCGGCGCTTCAAGGCGACGTCATTCAGCAACATGCGAGTCTCGAAGTTATCGGTGCCGTCGACGACCAGATCCACGCCGTCGGTCAACTCGATGACGTTCCGATAGTCCACATCGGTGACGACCGGTTCGACGGTGACCTGGGAGTTGATCTTCCGCAGCTTGCTGGCGGCGGCAATGGCCTTCGGCAAGCCGGCGGCCACGTCCTCCTCGTCGAACAGGACCTGTCGCTGCAGGTTGTTCAGCTCCAGGAAATCACGATCGACCAGCCGCACGTAGCCCAGCCCGCTACGGACGAGCGTGTTGGCAATCACCGATCCCAGCACCCCGCAACCGCACACCAGCACCCGCGCGGTGGCCAGCCGGCGCTGCCCCTGGTCGCCCAGGGGAGCGTAACGCATCTGCCGGGCATAGCGGGCCAGCTCGTTGGGCAGCTCGGCGTCGTTGCTCATTTGATTTGGGTCCCGTCAACGCTTCAGAAAGCCATCAGCCTGGTGTCGCGCACCTGTTCAGACAATATATCCGGCAAACTGGCCCTGGGGTGCCAGATCGCCCTGCAAGCGATCACACAGGGCGCAGTCCCTGGCCGACACTTGTCGCCGATCGAGCGGGACGGACGGCCACGATTGGCAGTAAGCAATCGTTCGCTCCGGGTGGCAGCTTGGCGTGGTCGGCAACTTCGCAAAACACGAGGTCGATCCCTTCCGCCGGCGCGATGGCTTCGCCGGCGGCAAACTTCTGGGCGAAGAGCAGATTTCGCCCCACGCCTGGCGGCAACTGGCGAACTGTGCTCGGAAGCGAAACGAGCCCGACGGCCGGCCAGCGACTCAAACGTCGGAGCTCGTCGATGGCTGCGCCGATCAACTCGGCCACGATCAGCACGCCGGTGCGGCTGGCGGCCTGGCATAGGCCATCGTGGGGATGGGCGACCACCATCGCCGTGTCAGCAGCGTGCCAGTGCCTTAGATCGTCGTCATCCGCGGCTTCGGCTCGCACGCCCCGCAGGGCCCAGCCCTTGCCGGCAAATCGCAAGCCGCGCGGCGTCGCCCCGAGCGGCCGGATGCCGAAAATGCGCTCGACCCGTTCCACCACCGCGTCGCCGCAGGCGATTTGCACGTCGGCCCGATAGAGGTGCGGCATCTCGGGCGTCCATAAGTTCGGCTCCGGCACCAGCGCCTCCGCCAACGGCGGACCGTTCGGCCCACGATCCGCGAAGCGGAACGTCGCCGGCAACGTCTCGCCATAGACACACTCCGGACCGGTCAGCGTGCCGGTGATTCGCCAGTCCGAACCCGCGTCCGCCTCTGCGATCCGGGCATACACGCGGCACATCGCTTCCGAACGGGCGCCGAAGAACAACTCGAGGCGATCGGAGAGTCGGCCGGCGGCAGGCACGGGACTTACTCCTCTTTGCCCAGCGGCTGCAACGGCCGCGTTCGGCCATTGGTCGCCAATGCTTTGGCCAGGAAGCGGCCGGTCACCGAATCCTTCGCGCGAGCGATTGCTTCGGGGGTTCCCTGGGCCACGACGCGGCCTCCTTGGTCGGCGGCGCCGGGGCCCAGATCGACGATGTAATCGGCCGCCTTCATCAATTGCAGATTGTGCTCCACGACGATCAGCGAATGCCCCACATTGAGCAGGGCCTCGAAGCAATCGAGCAATTGCACGACGTCTTGAAAGTGCAATCCGGTCGTTGGCTCGTCAAGCAGAAACAGCGACCGCCCGCGCCGCGTGGCCGACATGAAGGCGGCCAGCTTGAGCCGCTGAGCTTCGCCGCCGGAAAGCGTATTGGCCGGCTGGCCGAGCCGCAGGTAATCGAGCCCCACGTCGATCAGCCGCTTGAGCCGGGCCTGTACCTTGGTCTGGCCGCGAAAGAACGTGAACGCCTCGCGGACGGTCATTTCCAGGACCTCGGAAATATCGCGACCCCGGTATTTGACGTCCAGTATCTCTTTGCGGTAGCGCTTGCCACCGCATTGGCTGCAGCGCATGTAGACGTCGGCCAGAAACTGCATGTCGATCGCGACCTGCCCGTCCCCCTGGCAGGCGGTGCAGCGGCCGCCGTCGACGTTGAAGCTGAAATGTGCCGCGTCGTAGTTTCGCGTACGGGCTTCGACCGTGTCGGCGAACACGGCACGAATCTCATCAAAAGCCTTGATGTAGGTCACCGGGTTGGAGCGGGGCGAACGGCCGATCGGGCTTTGATCCACCAGGATCACATCCTCCAATTGGCCGTCCCCGTACACGTCGTCGTAGTCGCAGGGCTTGGGCGCGTCCCTGCGCATCCGCCGGCACAGCGCCGGGTACAACGTGTCCTGCACTAGCGTGCTCTTGCCCGAGCCGCTCACGCCGGTCACTAGGCACAACACCCCCAGCGGGAACTCGACGGTTACGTTCTGCAGATTGTTGCCCCGGGCTCCCGCTAATCGAATCCAGCCATGGTTGGGCGGACGGCGATTGCCGGTGACGGTCAGTCCCCGGCGGCCGGAGAGAAAATCGCCGGTCAAGCTCCGCGGGCAGTCGAGCATGTCGGCCAGCGTTCCTTGAAAGACGACTTCGCCCCCCCGCTCGCCGGCGCCAGGGCCGATTTCGATCACTTCGTCGGCCGCGCGGATCATCGACTCCTCGTGCTCGACCACGACCACCGTGTTGCCACGCTTGCGCAGCGAGAGGATCGCTTCGGTCAACCGATCCACGTCGCGCGGGTGCAGCCCGACCGACGGCTCGTCCAGCACATACAGCATGTTCACCAGACTCGACCCCAGGGCGCTGGTGAGCGCAACGCGCTGCGCTTCGCCGCCGCTTAGCGTGCGTAACGTGCGGTCGAGCGTCAAATAACCGAGCCCTACATCGACCAGATACTTGAGACGCGACTGCGTCTGATCGAGCATGACCCGACCGACTTGCCGCTGCCAGTCCGTCAGTTCCAGCCCGCGCAAAAACCGCAGCGCGTCTTCGATTTTCATGCCCGAGAGCTCCGCGATGTTGCGCCCGCCGATGCGCGTGGCCAGCGCTTCGGGCGCAACCGGGCGCCGCGGCACTCCGGACAGGGCCGCGGGCTGCGCCAGCGGCTCAAAAACACCCGCAGGTGCATTTTGTACTTGCGTCGCTCGAGCCAGGCAAAGAAGCCGTCGAGGCCGCCGAAGTTTCGTTCCGGCACGCCGGCGACGATCAGATGTTTCTCCTCCTCGCTTAACTCGCGATATGGCACGTCGACCCGCAGATGATAATCGGCCGCTAGCACGAGCAGTTCCTCCAACTCGTGGGCATAGGCCGGCGTGTTCCAGGGAGCGATGGCCCCCTCAGCAATCGACTTGTTCGCGTCGGGCACGACCAGGTCCATGTCGACGTCGATGATGTTGCCAAAGCCTTCGCAGCGAGGACAGGCCCCCAGCGGGCTGTTGAAGCTATACAGGCGGGGCTCCGGAGGGGGATAGTCCCGCCCACAGGTTTCGCAGCGCAGCTCGGTGGAGAAGTGAACTCGAGCCAAGCGGCGCCGTCGATCTGGCGCGGGCGGCCGCCCGCTACGCGCCAGTGAACCGGTCTCGGGCGACGTCGCAACCAACACGCAGGTCCGTCCCTTCCCCTTGGCAAACGCCGTCTCCAGCGAGTCGCGAAGCCGAACCTCCGTCGTGCTTCCGGCCTTCAATCGGTCAACGACGGCCAGCAGACCGTCGCCGGCCGCCTGATCGTGTCGCTCGGACCAGGGCTCTTCCGACAGGTTCACCAGCCGATTGCCGATGACCGCTCGCACGAAGCCCTCTTCCTGAAAGGCCGGCCACAGTCCCCGCTGCGAACCGCCGTTGGGGTCGGCCGCAAACGCGACCAGATAGCGGGTCCCCTCGGGCAAACCCGACAGGACTTCGGCAGTCGATTGTGGCGTGTGGCGGCGCACCTCGCTGCCGCAATTCAGGCATCGGACCAGCCCGATCTTGGCGTAAAGCAGGCGCAGGTAGTCAGCCGCTTCAGTGGCCGTGCCCACGGTCGAGCGACTCGAGCGGCTGGCGTTCTTGTGCGTGACGGCGATGGCCGGCGGAATATCTTCGATCCGCTCGGCGGCGGGCTTTTCCAGACGTTCGAGAAACTGCCGCGTGTATGCTGAGAAACTGTCAATATAGCGGCGCTGCCCTTCTGCGTAGAGCGTATCGAGCGCCAGGCTCGTTTTGCCGCTTCCGCTTAATCCGCACAAAACCACCAGTTTACGGTGTGGAATGTCCAGGTCGACATCTTTCAAATTGTGGACCGCGACACCGCGCAGCTTAATCGATGGGCCAGGCACATTGACCTCGAAAGTGGGCACTGCGAAACCTCTTATCATAGGTCCGGCCGGTGCCACCGACCAGCGGCCACCATCCGGGGGACCCGGGCGAGCGACATACTCTGGCACGCCGGGGCCGCGGAGTTCGGTTGAGAAAAACCAACAGCGGCGTTTCATTCTGGCGGCAACAAACAGCCGCGCGACGGGAGATTCGTGTCGGGTGTAGGACCTGCGCGGAAACCACAAGCGTTCGAAGCGTCAAAACCGCGCGCAACGGGCGTCTGAGGCCCTCGGGGCATTTGATTTGCAAACTCCGATGGTGTTCGTGAAAATGCCGGACAAATGATAATTTCATGCCTGGGTAGGCAGAACTTGGGATGATCGTCTGATAAGCTGAAGGTCTGGGCTCGATTGCTGGCTGTGACCTGACATCCAGCGCTCCCCGTCTTAGGAACGAAAGCCCGACCCTGCGATTCTGATGGGCAGAAAATCAGTGTTTTACCAGGGGACCATTGTCACCCATGAGAACGGAGTGCGCACCCGTCAGGTACCCAAGCCGTGAGGCCGAGTGCGTCTTCCGCCGACTGCCGAATTTGAGCGACAGCACCACCGGTCACACCAACTACTGAAACTCTGCCGATGCCCATCCTGCCTCGTGAGCCCGACATCTATCCCGCCGAGCTGCTTGACGATGCGCCCGACGGCACGGCCGATGGTGCATGGTGGGCCATGTACACGCTGGCGCGGCGCGAAAAGGAATTGATGCGCCGGCTGCGGGCCATGGAGATTCCGTTTTACGCGCCGTTGGTTCACAAGCGAGCACGTTCGCCTGGCGGCCGGATGCGCGAGAGCTACGTGCCGCTGTTTGCCAGCTACGTCTTCGTGCTGGGCGACGAACACCAGCGCCAGCAAACGCTGGCGAGCAATTGCGTGTCGCGCTGCCTGAGCGTGCCCGACGCCGGGCAGTTGGTCCACGATTTGCGGCAAGTCAGGCATCTGATCGAGCTGGATGCGCCGTTGACCGTCGAGGCGCGCATCGAACCGGGACGGAGAGTCCGCGTCCGATCCGGCTCGATGGCCGGCCTGGAAGGCACCGTGGTCAAGCGGCGCGGCAAGGACTGGCTGGTCGTCGCGGTCGAGTTTTTGGGACAGGGAGCCAGCGTGATGTTGGAAGACTTTCAAGTCGAACCGGCATGAGCATGTAAGTGCCGTCCAAGTGCACCGCCATCGTGTTAGTTGCTAGCTTGGCGAATATTACGATACTGTTATATCTCGATGATACCTGGCAGCGATTTGATTGGACGGCCCTCGATGGTTATGCTGCCACTGGAGATGTACCGCCGACTCCGGTCATGTCGTTTGTGAACTCCCACAAGAATTGACAACTTGGCACATCGCATGACTTCTCGTCTGCTCCCTCAGCGTCTCACGAAGCGCGCCTGGCGGCGCTGGCGCTGCACGTGGTCGTCTTCGCCCTCCTGTACTGGCTGGCGTACGGCATCCGCACGGAGTTTTCGACGGCCGAGGAGGACGTGATTACGCTGGTGATGACGCTGCCCGGCGTCGTGCTGATCCAGACGCTCATCTTTTACTACGCAGGACACTGCCACCGGTCCTGGTACAGCGTGTCGTTTTCGGACCTAGTGGCGCTTTTCCATTCGGCGACGCTTTCGCTCTTGGCCATCGCGGCGATCGATCGCTTGTTCATCCGCACTTTGCATCCGCCGGCCGGCGTACTGTTGATCGACTGGGGATTGGTCATCTTCGTGCTGGGCGGCTTGCGAGCCGTCGGCCGCTTGTCGCGCGAGGAACTGAGCCCAAGGCTGTGGCGCAGCGGCTATCGCAAGGCGTTGATCGTGGGGGCCAATCAGTCGGGCGAGACGCTGGCCAGGTACTTGCTTTCGGATCGCCGGCTGAAGTATCAACCCGTCGGCTATCTGGACCAGGACCCGGCGCGTGTCGGTTCGACCTTCGGCGGACTCCCGATCTGGGGCGTCCCCGCGCACGCGATGAACATCGCCCCGCGCCTGGGCGTGGCCGACGTGCTGGTCATCTCGGGCGTGTTGACGGGCAACGAACTGCGGAGCTTGATGGAGGCCGCCAGCGCCGAAGACATCGCGATCAAGGTCATCCCTGCTTACGATGACCTGATATCGACGACCTATACGCCGCAGATTCGCGACGTCGACATTAACGACCTGTTGCGGCGTGAGCCAGTGCAGCTCAACAACGACGCTATCAGCAGCCTGGTGGCCGGACGCGTCGTGATGGTCACCGGCGCCGGCGGGAGCATCGGCTCGGAGATCTGCCGCCAAGTGCTCAAGTTCCGGCCCAAGGCACTGTTGCTGGTCGAGCGGGCCGAGAACAGCCTGTTTTTGATTGAGCAGGAGTTTCGCGCGCTGCGCACCGATACGCAGGTCATCCCCTGTATCGCCGATATCACGGATCGGGCACGGATGGATCAGGTTTTCAAAACGCATCGGCCTGCGATCGTGTTTCACGCGGCGGCCCACAAGCACGTGCCGATGATGGAATACAACCCGGGCGAGGCGATCAAGAACAATGTGTTGGGCACGCGGCAGCTGGCCGAGCTCGCCGACAGGCATGGCGTGCAAGAATTCGTCATGATCTCGACCGACAAGGCCGTCAATCCGACGAGCATTATGGGCGCATCGAAGCAACTGGCCGAGCGGTTCGTGCATGCGTTCTCCGAGGGGGCGGGCACCAAGTTCGTGGTGGTCCGCTTCGGCAACGTGCTGGCCTCCAACGGCAGCGTGGTGCCGATTTTCCAAGAGCAGATTCGCCGGGGCGGACCGATCACGGTAACGCATCCGGACATCGAGCGGTTCTTCATGACCATTCCGGAAGCATCGCAACTGGTACTGCAGGCTGCCTCAATGGGCAAGGGCGGAGAGATCTTCGTGCTCGACATGGGCCAGCCGGTGCGAATCGTCGACCTGGCTCGCGACCTGGTGCGGCTCTCGGGCCTGAACCTCGACGACATCGAGATCGTGTTTACCGGCTTGCGGCCCGGCGAGAAGCTCTACGAAGAGCTGTATTTCGAGGACGAGAAGATGCTGCCCACGCCGCATCCAAAACTGTTCGTGGCCTACCACCGTCCCTACACGCTGGACGAAGTGAACGCCTCGATCGCCGAAGTTAGCGCAGCTGGCGAGCGCTTCGCCGAGGAGCTGCGCTTGAAGATTAAGGAGCTCGTGGCCGAGTACGCCGAATCGAACGGTCCCGCTCCCACGCTGTCCGACCCAGTCGAACCAACCGGTCAGCTCGGTCCGACCAGGCGAACGGGCGAAGCTTCTGGTCAGACGCGCGTCGTACCTTGAGGGGACGCGCCCCTCGCTGTGCGTGCTGCTCCATTCGCCGTTGTTCACATCCCCCTGAAGTAGCCTTTCTCTTCGCATTTGATGTCGCCTGTGCCGGCTGAGAGTTCTTGCGGACGCGTGCTGATCGCCGGACTGGGGTCCATCGGTCGTCGCCACTTCAACAATCTCCGCGCGCTGGGGTGCACCGATTTCGTGTTTTACCGCACCTTCCGGTCTACGCTTGACGATCCGCTCACGGACGCTTGGCCCACCACGTCGGACTTGGACGAGGCACTGGCTATGCGGCCGGCGATGGCCGTCGTTTCGAATCCCACGGCTAAACATCTGGAAGTGGCCACCGCCGCCGCCCGTGCCGGTTGCCACCTGCTCATCGAAAAGCCGCTGTCCCATACTCTGGCCGGTTGCCGGGAGCTGGCCGACGTGGCCCGGCAAGGCCGACTGACCGTGATGATCGGCTGCCAGTTTCGATTTCATCCGCTGCTGGTGAGTCTGCGCAGACAACTCTTCGAGGGACGCATCGGGCAGGTCCTGGGCAGCCCGAGCCGAGTGGGGCGAGTATCTGCCCGATTGGCATCCCTGGGAGGACTATCGCAAGAGTTACAGTGCCCGCGACGACCTGGGCGGCGGCGTGGTACTGACGCTCATTCATCCGCTCGATTACCTGTATTGGCTGTTCGGACCAGTGCGGCGCGCACACTCGTCGATTCGCAGCGTGCCCAGCCTGCAAACGGCCACCGGTGACGATTGGGCCGAAATCATGCTCGAGTTTGAGTCCGCTGTGATTGCCGGGGTTCATTTGGATTACATCCAGAAGCCGCCTGTCCACACGTTGTGCGTCTGGGGAGATCGGGGCCGCGTCCTGTGGGACTTCCATGCCGGCACGCTCACCTGGCAGCTGATCGATGGCACCGTGCGTACGGAGCACGTGCCCGATCGCTTCGAGCGCAACTCGATGTTCGTCGACGAGATGCGGCACTTCCTCTCGGCCGTTGATCGCCACGAGCCCAGCGACATTCCGCTCGAGGACGGGATCGCCGTGCTCGACATCGCGCTGCGTGCCAAACAAGCCTCGCAAGGAGAGCCCTGCCATGGCTGACCGCGTGCCGGCGATGTTCGATCTGAGCGGCCGCGTCGCCTTGCTGACCGGCGGCGCCGGCATGCTGGGCCGACAATACACGCGCACGTTGCTTGAAGCGGGGGCCAAGGTGATCATGGCCGACGTCAGTGGAGAGCAGGCAGCCGCGGCCGCCACGGCCGCGGTGGCCGACGCCGGGGGCGAAGCAGTCGGCTGGGAGCTCGACGTCAGACGCCGGGACGACGTCCTACGAATGGTGGCCGGCGTGCGGCAGCGTTTCGGTCGCATCGACGTGTTGATCAACAACGCCGCGATCGACCCCAAGCTGGACAGCGACGTGGCGGCCAAGCTGACCAATACTTTCGAGGACTATCCCCTCGAGCTGTGGCAGCAGTCGCTCGACGTCAATCTGACCGGGGCCGTGTTGTGCTGCCAATCGGTGGGTAAAGTGATGTTGGCCCAAGGACGTGGCGTGATCGTCAACGTCAGCTCGACCTATGGCCTGGTCGGTCCGGACCAGCGGCTCTACAAGCGCGAAGGCGAACAGGAGCAGACGCTGTACAAGCCGGTATCCTACGCCGTCACGAAGGCCGGCATCGCGCATCTGACGCGCTACCTGGCCGCCTATTGGGGCGGCCGTGGCATTCGGGTCAACACGTTGACGCCGGGTGGCGTTTACAGCGCTCAGGACGACGAGTTCGTCGCTCGCTACGCGGCCCGCACACCCTTGGGCCGGATGGCCTCGGTCAACGAAATGAACGGCGCCCTGTTGTTTCTGGTTTCCGATGCCTCGACCTACATGAACGGCGCGAACCTCGTGGTCGACGGAGGCTGGACCGCATGGTAGGCGAAGAGGAAGTGCTGGCCGTCGTCCAGGCGCGGGGCGGCTCGAAAGGGCTGCCTCGCAAGAACCTGCGATTGCTGGCCGGACATCCGCTGGTGGCGTACAGCGTCGCCAGCGCCCGGGCCTCCAAAGGAGTGACCCGCGTGGTCATCTCGACCGACGATGAGGAAATCGCCGAGGTGGCCCGACAGTACGGCGCTGACGTGCCGTTCATGCGCCCCCCGGAATTGGCGGCCGACGACACACCCGATTTTCCGCTGTTCGAGCACGCCCTGGCCTGGCTCGCCGAGCACGAGGACTACCGACCCAGCTTCGTGATTCAACTTCGCCCCACCACGCCACTTCGACCGCGGGGCATGCTCGACGAGGCGATCGCGATTCTGCGGGCCGATCCGGCCGCCGACTGCGTACGGGGGGTGACGATTCCCAAACAAACACCCTACAAAATGTGGCGCGACGGCCAGGACGGATGCCTGCTGCCGCTGATGGAAACCGAGTTTGCCGAGCCCTATAACATGCCCCGGCAATATCTGCCGAACTCCTACTGGCAGACCGGTCACGTGGACGTCATCCGCACGACGACGATTACCCACAAGCATTCCTTGACGGGCACCCGCGTCCGACCGATCATGGTCGACGTCAACTTTTGCGTCGACATCGACACGCTGGTCGACTTCGATCTGGCCGAGGAGGCGATCCACCAGAAGCATCTGGACATCGACTTTCCGCGGCCGGTGGCGGCGGGACCCCTGCGGGGCTGGCCGGATCCGATCGGTCTGCTGGTGTTCGATTTCGACGGCGTGTTCACCGACAATCGAGTCTACGTGTTTGAAGATGGTCACGAGGCCGTGGCCTGTAGCCGCGGCGATGGCATGGGCGTGTCGCTGTTGCGCACCGCGGGTGTGCCGATGGCGGTGCTGTCGACGGAGATGAATTCGGTGGTGGCCGCCCGCTGTCGCAAGCTGGGCCTGGAATGCCAGCATGGGTTGGCTGACAAGCGGTCGGCACTGGCGGCACTGGCGCGAGAAGAACGTGGAACTGGACAGCGTGGTTTACGTGGGCAACGATGTCAACGACCTGGGGTGCATGGAGGCGGCCGGATTCGCGATCGCCGTGGCGGACGCTCATCCCCGGCGCACGAAAAGGCGGACTTCGTGCTTTCCGAGCGCGGGGGCAGCGGGGCGGTACGGGAACTGTGTGACTTACTCCTGCAACGTATGAGGTAACATGGATCATGGCGCGAGTCGTTGAACTCAAGGGGCGCCCCGTCGGCGACGGCTGCCCAAACTACATCATCGCCGAAATCGGCATCAACCATAACGGCAGCCTGGAGATCGCCAAGAAGCTGATCGACGTGGCCAAAGCCGCCGGTTGCGACGCGGTGAAATTTCAGAAGCGCACGCCCGAGAAGTGCGTTCCCGCGGAGGTCCGCGACAAGATGCGCGAAACACCCTGGGGCTATATCACGTATCTCGAATACCGCTACAAGGTCGAGTTCGGCGAAGAGGAGTTCACGCAGATCGACAACTACTGCCGGGCGCAGAAAATCGATTGGTTCGTCTCCTGCTGGGATCCCGACTCGGTCGCCTTCATCCAGAAGTTCAACACGCCCTGCATCAAGATTCCCTCGGCCTCGCTGACCGACAAGGAATTGCTCGAGTCGATCCGCGACACGGGCGTGCCCGTGATGCTCTCGACCGGCATGTCGAACTCCGAGCAGATCGACGCGGCGATCAAAGTGCTGGGCACGAAGAACCTGCTGCTGGCCCATGCCACGAGCACCTATCCTTGCCCCAAGGAAGAGCTCAACTTGCGGATGATCACCACGCTCCGCGAGAAGTACCCCTGCCCGATCGGCTACTCGGGTCACGAAGTGGGTCTGGCCACGACGTTGGCCGCGGTCGCTCTGGGGGCGTCGTTCCTCGAGCGGCACGTGACGCTCGACCGGGCCATGTGGGGAAGTGATCAGGCTGCCTCGATCGAACCGGGCGGCTTGAAGCGCCTGGTCAAAGACGTCCGCAACGTCGAGCTGGCCCTGGGCGACGGCAAGAAGCGCGTCTACGAGAGCGAAGTGATCGCCGCCAGCCGGCTGCGGCTGAAGGACACGCTGGGCGTCCCCGCCACGAAGTAGCGAGCAAGTAGTATAGGCAAGCCGTCAGGTCGCGCGGCCGTTCGCGCGAAACGTACGCACGGCTCTCCCCCCTCCATCCGACGTGAGGCTCTGGTGAATCGCGATTTCTGGCACGGTAAGCGCGTCCTGGTGACCGGCGGTTGCGGGTTTGTCGGGCGCTGGCTCTGTCGAGCCTTGCGTCCGGCGGAGGTTGAGCTGCACATTCTCGATCTGGCGCCCTCGACACACTTGGAAGAGAAACACACGTTTCATCGCACGGATATGCGCGACCTGGTGGCCACCGGCCACCTGCTCGCCGAAGTGCGGCCCGCGGCTATTATCCACCTGGCCGGCCAGCCGGGAGTCGGCGCTTCGCACGATAATCCCGTGGGTGCCTACGAGGCCAATGTGCTGGCCACTTTCAATCTGCTGGAAGCCTGCCGGCGACACGGAGACGTCGAAGCCATCGTCGCCGTGTCGAGCAATCACGTGTATGGCCACCAGCACAAGCACCCCACGCCCGAGGACGCCCCGCTCAACGGCGACGGCATGTACGCCGCCTCAAAGCTGGCCGGCGACGTGCTGGCCCGGGCCTATGGCAAAACCTACGGCGTCCCGGTCGGCATCGCCCGGATGACCAACTCCTACGGCGGCGACGATCATCACGTGGCCCACATCACCACGGCGACGCTGCTGTCGGCGATGAAAGGGGAGCGGCCGGTCATCAAGCAAAGCGGTCGCGACGTGAAGGGCTACTTGTACATCGAGGATACGGCCGAGGGACTGCTGGCCGTGGCCGAGGGCGTGGCCCGCAACGAAGTCCTGCGGGGCGAAGCATTCAATCTGGTGCCCAACGAGGCCGTGACCGTCAGCGAGCTGGTACAGACCGTGTTGGAGGTCGTCGGGGCGAAGCTGGAACCGGTGATTCAACACCCCGATTCCCCGTATGAAGAAGAGCACCTGGACAACGCCAAGGCCCGCAAGCTACTTGGTTGGACGCCGGCACACGACCTGCGATCCGGTTTGCAAAAGACGCTTGAGTGGTATCGAGCGTGAGCGGTAAAACGTTGAGGCACGGTTTCCCCGTTCGTTAGGGGTCACCGAGACCGGCCTGCGCACAAATTATGGTAGATGTTTAAGAAACTACTGAGTTTGCTGTCCGACGTTGCCGTGTATGGCATCAGCGGCCTGCTAAGCCAGCTCATTGGCTTTTTGCTGCTGCCGGTCTACACAAATTATCTGACGCCCGTCGACCAGGGCCTGATGACGATGGTCGCGACGGTCAGCGCCTTTTTGCGCCGCTCGGCAGACTCGGAATGACCAGCTCGGTCTATCGTAGTTTCAATCTCGAAAAGTCGGAGGAGCAACGCAAACGAATCCTTGCGCGGGACTGATCACAGTGACAGTCTCGTCACTCGTGTTGCTGGGCATTTGCTTTGTTTTTGCCGGCGAGCTTGGCAGCGTGCGGTTGGAGACGTCGGCGCCACGCCGTTGGTCAGGCTGAGCATTCTGACAGTCGCGCTGAACACGATCGGCCTGGTGCCGTTGTCCGAGCTGCGTGCCCGCCGACGGGTCAAAACGACGCGCGAATCGAACATTTCCAGAGTGCTGGTCGGCGTCAGTTGTACGCTGTGGTTGGTGGTTGTTGCCGAGGAGGGGCCGTGGCGTCATTGTCGGCGCCCTGCTCGGTGAGATCTTCAGCGTCATCGTGTTGCTCGCGCTGACGGCCAGGTCGTACCGTCGCGATTTTGGGTACTCCACCTGGAAGTCGCTCTTTCTGTTCGGCTTGCCGGCAATTCCGCATCAATTGTTGGCACTGGGAATGACGCTGGTCGGGCAATACTGGGTCGGCAAAATGCTCGGCCTCGGCGACGCGGGGATCTATGCGACTGCTCTCAAATTCGCCGTTCCCCTCACGTTTGCCATCGGGGCCGTACAAAACGCTTGGACCCCCTTCAAATACCAGATCCATGCCAACGATGAGGACCCGGCGGCATTCTTCCGCACAGCGGTAACCTGATTACGTGGCGGCCCTCTTGTATTTGTGGGTCGGCGTATCGATCTGGGGGCCGGAGCTCGTCTGGCTGATGACCGAGAAAGCTTATTGGCCGGCGGCCGGGTTGATCGCGATTACCGGTCTCATTCCGGTCAGCCAGGGAATCTTTTTCATGCTGGGCACGGGAATGGAACTGGGCAGAGACATCCGCCCGTTTCCGCTGATCAGTTTCGCCGGACTGGTAACTGTGATCGTGAGCGTGTTCTGGCTGGTCCCGCGAATCGGCCCCGCCGGCGCGGCCATCGCTTCGGTCAACTCGTTCATCGTGTTGGCGGCCATGGTATATTACTTCTCGCAGCGGCGATTTCGCGTCGCCTACGATTGGCAAACACTGATCCTGCTCGGTGTGTTGGCCGCCGTAACCGTCGTCGCCAGCCGCCAGACGATGGCTTGGCCGGTGTCGATGCGGCTGATGCTTACCATCGCAATGTCCCTGCTCTTTCCCTGCTTCGAGTTTCTCGTGTTATCGAGATCGCAGACCGAGCGGCACCGCATGCGCATCTTGTGGGAGAAGCTCATACGGCTCACCAGGGCCGCAAAACGCCTGAGGGCCAGTCCGCATGACCTCGTCGCCGGCAAAGTGGACTATGGATGCTGTGAAGCTCGTGGTCTGGGACCTGGACGAGGCCTTTTGGTCCGTAGACTGGGCGATGGGGGAATCTGCTCCTGTCCGGAAAACCACGAGATCGTCGTGAGGCTGTCGCGACGCGGATTCGTCAACTCAATTTGTTCGAAAGACGACCGGGAAGCCGTCCAGCGTTCGCTCACTGAGCATGAAATCTGGGACTATTCCGCGTTTCCCAGCGCGGCGGATGTTATTGTTGACGAAGAGCTGAGAGACGTTATTCCAACGTTCACACAGTGGATTGCCACCGATGCAACGTTTAATCTTTCGCGCCATCCGACGGTTCCTGCGACCAGTCAAAGAATGGCCCGCCTATTGGGATACCGTGGTTGTACTAGAGTCGCTCGCCTCGCTCGGACAAGGCGTTTCCATCAAGGGGCCGGTTTACTTTGGAAACCCCGAGGGAACGCGGTTGGCCGAAGATATCTGCATAAACCCGCATTTCTCGTGCTTGGGGTCCGGGAACTTCAGGATCGGAGCGCACTCGCACTTTGGCAAGCACATCACGATCCTTACGTCCAACCATAACTTCGAGCGTCCCGACTCGCTACCCTACGATAAGACGCATCTGAAGAAGGACGTCATCATCGAACCCTGCGTCTGGGTCGGCGAGGGTGTCATCATCGTGCCGGGAGTACGAGTGGGTGAAGGAGCGGTCCTGGCGGGGGCGGTCGTGACTCGAAACGTCCCGCCGCTGGCAGTGGTCGGCGGCGCCGGCGGAAATAATTCGCTATCGCGACGAAGATGCATATCAAAAACGTAAGAGCGGAAGACCGCTATCTGAATTGGCCGCGCGATTACGATATGGTCAATCGGCGTCGTACCCATTTGCGGCGCAAAGCGCCATCGCCTGTCGCCAGGCGGCCGGCCAACGAGACGTGCGAAATCGACATGAAATGACCACGCTCTGGCGACACGTTCGTTTTTAACGAGCAGTTATTCCAGGGCGGGCCATTCGCGGTCACGAATACTCGACAGATGAACCCAGCCGCCAGCTCCCCAAACGCGCTCTCGGCTGCGGCCAGCCAAGAGCTCGTGCTGCGCCGGTTGGACGAGGCCCGTGGCGTGCTCGATGCCGGGCCGTGCGGGCCGCTGCTGGACTATGAAGGCATCAACCTGTTCGATGCGGTGCTGGCGGAGATGAACCTCATGATGCTGGCGGTGCTGCGGCACAAGCCGGCCGACGGATCGCCCGTAACACGACCTGCGTCGGCAGCTCGGCGGCTGGCCTACCGCTGGAGGCAAGACTTAGCAGCCCGCGCGCCGCACACCTCTCGGCTCCACTGGAGGCCGCGGACGTGCTGATGTGGCCGCGGAACACTACACACACTGTTGTCATGCACCCGGTAATGAAGGCACTCGAGGGCCAAGGCGTGCGGTGTCGCATGCTGGCCTGCCAGCCGCGCATCCTGCGCGAGGTCCACGACCGCACGCCGGACGTGACTTACACGCGGGCCGCCTGGCCGCAGGAGTTGCGCAGTGCGCGGCGCAAAGCAGCCGCGCGGGTGAAGCAGCTGGAACGATTGGGGCCCTGGTCGCTGCCGGACTTCGCCGGTCGCCAGGCGACGGAATTCGAACCCGCCGTACGGTATACCTTGACCGAGATGCTGGAAGCCGTGTTCGAGACAGCCACGAGCCTGAGAGCCGCGCTGGACACGATGCAACCCAAGGTCGTCGTGGTGGGCAACGATCTGACGGTCGAGGGACGCGTGGCCTGCCGCGTAGCGGCACAGCGGGGAATTCCAACGGCCGTACTGATGCACGGCACGATTACCGGCATTCCATTGAACTCACGGCACTGCGCCGAGAGGATCTTTGTGTTCGGCGACACGCATCGCCGCGAGCTGATGGAGCTTGGAATCGCCGGCGAGCGGATCGTCGTCAGCGGCGATCCGAATCTCGACGGTCGGCCACGACAGGGCGGCCGCATCCACCCCGATTTGAAAGCGCGTTTACAACTGCGCGACGATCAACCTTGGATCCTGGTCACTACGAGCGGGCCCGGCCACCGCATTTCGCATGGCCACCACGAACAAGTGATTGCTAGCCTCGGCCGTCTTGCCGCGGCACTACCGGAAGTGCCGCTCGTCATCAAACTGCATGCCAAAGATCGTGTCGAGTACTATGCGCCACTCCTGCGAGAATACTCAAAAGCGAAAGTGCATTTGGTACCACGCAGGACTCCGGGGTTTCCGGCGGACATCTATCCGTGGTTGCACGGCGCTTCTGTGGTTCTTACCGGGGCATCCACAACCGCGATCGAAGCCATGGTGATGGACGTGCCGGTCATTACAATGGACTATTGTCACGAGTTGGGTGGCATCGACTTTATCGAGGCCGGCGCTACGCTCCACGTGACTCGTCCCGAGGAATTGGAAGCGGCCGTGCGCAGCGTCTTGTCCACCGGACGACTCCCCAACGATCGGCAGCAGCGTGTCGCTGATTTTCTTCGCGACACGTACTATGCCCTGGACGGGCGCGATTCCGAGCGCGTCGCTGCTGGGCTCTGCCAGTTGGCCGCTATGAATGTGGCGCCGTGATCCCCGCCTCAAATAATCAGATCGCGGCCGTGATTTTCGATTTCGACGGCACGCTAGTCGACACCATGCCCGTGCACTACGAAGCGTATCGCCGAGTGTTCGCACAGGCCGAGTTGGAATTGACTGAATCCGACTTCTTCGACAACATCGGCGGCAATGCCCGCGAGTCGATCCCCAAGTTCCTGCGAGGCAGGGAGTGCCGCTGGTCCGTGGGCGAGATTCATGCCCGCAAGAAGGAGCTCGTCAATCGCCTGCTGGCCGAAGGGCCCTTGGCTGTCCTGGAAACGGCCAAGTTGTTGCCTTTTCTGGAAGGCCGCATGTCGATGGCGCCGGCGTCGTCGGGCTCGCGGCCGGGGATCGAAATCGTGCTGTCGCGGCTCGACTGGCAGCGGTACTTCTCGGCGGTCATTACCGGCGAAGACGCAGAGCACGGCAAGCCGGCTCCCGACTTGTTTCTGCTGGCGGCAGAAAAGCTCCGCGTGCTGCCCGGCGGCCTGCATGGTTTTCGAGGATACCGACGCGGGCGTTGCAGCGGCCGAGGCCGCGGGAATGACGGTGTTTGACGTACGAGCAACGTTGGCGCCTTCGGCGCGGGGGCGGTGGTCGTGACCGAAATGCGCCGCGACCCGATTTCGCCGACGCCCTGGAAGTGCGAAGCTGTCAGGGCTGTCAGGAACCCACGTATACCTCGCTACCAAGGACTCCCGACATTGGTTCGTACGCAAGGCTGCGCCGACACCGGCCCACAGTGCGCGGCCTGCGCGGCCAGGCCAGCAAACAGGCGGCCTTTTCGCGAAATGAAAGACGTCGTTTCGACACCCCGCATCCTGGACGAAGGCGAAATCGACGGACGGTATTTCTACGACATGGAGTTTGTCCGCGGGCCGGACGGCACCAGCTACCTGATGCGCGCTTCCTACGAGGAAGTCACCCTGTTCACCGACCGGCTGTGCACATATCTCGAAGAGGCCTCGGCCGGCCGCCGCTGGTGGAGTCCGTGCAGCAGGGCCTGTTCGAGCGCTGTATGCCAAGGTTTGTGACGTGCAGCGGAGGACGGACTTGATTTCTCCCGACAACCTCTGCGTGCTTGTTTCTGGCGCTCGATCGCGTGCGGCGACTGGGCGAATTGCCGATGACGCTGTGCCACGGCGATCTGACGCTGGAAAACATGATGGTCGGTCCGGACGGCACGATCTGGTTCGTCGACTTGCTGGATTCGCCGTTTGAGCACTATTGGCAGGACGTCGCCAAGTGCACAGGACCTGTCCGGCGGCTGGTACCTGCGCGAGCAGCCCCGAGTGGCGCAATGCGTGCTTGATTTCGTCAGCCGCCGGCTGCTGCAGGCCGCCACGCGCCTGCACGAGGCCTATCCTCTGGTGCATGCGCTGCTCGTGGCCAGCACGTTCGTGCGCATTTTGCCGTACACGACCTCGCCCGAGCAAACTCAGTTTATCACCGAACGCATCACGTACTTCGCCCGTCAGTCGGCCATGTCCGACATCGGCTAGCCTTCCCGTGGGAGACGTCAGATGAAGGTCATCGTGCCCTGCTGCGGTCGTTCGAGTCGGTTCCCCGGACAGCCGCCGAAGTGGACCCTCCCTTCGCACGACGGCCGTCCCATGCTCTGCCTGGCGATCGCCGGGCTGCCCCTGTCGCTCGACGACCTGATCGTCACCATCCTCCGCGAGCACGAAGAAAAGTTTCAGATCGCCGCCGGTCTGAAGGAGGCGTTCGGCCGCCCGGTGCAACTGGCTGTCCTGGACGAGCCGACCCGCAGCCAGTCGGAAACCGTGGCCTGCACGATCGAAGCCACGGGTCTGCGCGAGCCGTTTCTGGTAAAGGACTCCGACGGTTCGTTCGAGCTGGACGACCTGGAACAGGCCGACAACTACGTGTGTGTCGAGTCGCTGAACAACGTCGAAGCGATGGTGCCCCGCAGCAAGAGCTACGTGCAGATTGACGAGGCGGCACACGTGACGAAAATTCGCGAGAAGGTGGTGATCTCCGATCTGTTCAACGTGGGCGGCTACTACTTCACGTCTCCCGAGCCGTTTCTGGAGTACTTCGCGAGGTTGTCGGGCGACCCGAACTTCCAGCGCGAGATTTACCTGTCCGACGTAATCGCCGAGATGATCCGCGAGGGCATTCCCTTCCACGCGCGGCAGACGCACGACTACCAGGATTGGGGCACGGTGCGCGAATGGCGACGGGCGCTGTTGGCTCAGAAGGCGTACTTCGTGCTGTTGGACGGCTTTGTCTTCGATCGCGGTTCGCAGTATTTCTCGCCCCGCTTTGCCGACGTTGCGCCGCGTCCCGGCGCCGTCGAAGCCGTCCGGTCGATTGCCGGCAAAGGCCACAAGGTGGTATATTTGTCCATTCGTCCGCAAGCTTGCGAGGCCCTGACGATCGACCAGATGGAGCGGGCCGGACTGCCGGCCGGTCCGGTGCTGTGGAACTGCCCGATCGCCAAGTGGGTCATGATTACCGCGCCCCATCCGACTTTGCCGCTGCTGACGAGTCAGGCCATCGAAATCGATCCCGACGAACCCAACCTGTTGGAGACGATCGCCGGTGATTTGAGCGTGCTTTAGCGTCGCCTGTTTTTCACGGCTCGCCTGCATCGTCTCGTCTCGCGGTCTCACATCGAACGACTTGAATCGCTATCCTCGCAAAGTCTTGCACGTGATGAATAGCTCCTGGGGTGGAGCTGCGCTAAGCACATTGGGACTGATGCAGTCGTTTCGCAACCAGGGAATTGCCTCCTGCGTCGTGTGCCACTCCACCGGCCCCAGCGATGCCGACGAAGCGATCCGCGAAATGACCGACGGAGCCGCCTTGTTCACGCCGTTGTATTGGTGGAACCGGAAGCTGCGCATGCCCGCCTGGCGACGCCCGCTCAGCGAGGTACGGCAGATTATGCGCACCGGTTGGGCACGGCGCTCGACGGCGCTGGTGACCGAATTCGCTCGGGCTCAAGGGGCCGAGCTGATTCATTCCAATACGATTGTAACGCCCGAAGGAGGCCTCGCCGCCGGGCGCCTCGGCTTGCCTCACGTCTGGCACCTCCGCGAAATGCTCGGACCGGGCCAACCGTTTCGGCTCCCATACGAAGGGACGGCCTTCGGTCGCTACATGGCAGCGCATTGTTCGAAATTGATCGCCAACTCGCATGTTTGTGCACGGCAAGTCCAAGACTGGGTCAAGCCCGACCTGTTGGAAATCGTCCCCAACGGCATCGACATCAATCGTTTTCGCCCGCGCAGCAGTCCGGCCCGGCCGGATCGCGTCGTGGTGGCTATGGTCGGCAACTTGACCAGCGAGTGGAAGAAACACGCCTTGTTTGCCGCGGCCGCGGCCCTGGTGGACCGCTCGTTGCCGGTCGAATGGCGCATCTACGGAATGGACCCGTCGCACGGGGGCACCATGCCCGGTCATCCGTACCTCGATGCGTTGCACGCGCAGTTGCGCACTACAGGCATTGCCGAGAGGTTCACGTGGCCCGGCTTTGTGGCCGACCCGGCCGAGATCATGTCGCAAATCGACCTGCTGGCGCATCCGTCGGACAACGAATCATTTGGCCGCGTGCTGGTCGAGGCGATGGCAGCCGGACTGCCCGTCGTGGCCGTGCGCGGCGGTGGGGCCAGCGAAATCGTGCGGGACAAGGTCACCGGCTTGCTGGCCGAGCCCGATTCGGCCGAGGGGCTGGCCCGATGCATCGAACAGTTGGTGCGCAATCCCGACCGCCGCACTGCCATGGGACAAGCCGGTCGTGAGCGGGCCCAGGAGCTCTACTCGCTCGAAGCGTACGCGGCCGGCGTACTGCGGGTGTACGAGCAGGCAATGACCCGGCCCATGGGACAGCTCGTCGGTCGGCTACCTTAGATGAAGCCCTCGCCGATGACGCCGTGTCCGGCGCGGGAAACGCAGGCGCGGGTCAACGTCGCGGCCCGAAAGGTCGTCAAAATCTCGTTGTTTATGTCTGTCAACCGAGCGATTTGATGAAATCGGACTCTCCCTCTCGCACGGGCCCTGCCAATGCCCCCGCCCCCTCCGGCGATGCGGCGCCGGCCGCGGGACCCGCCGCGGCACACGGCGGCGTGGCCGGCAAGCTACGCGTGGGCGTCCTGTTGGACAGCTGGACCGATCGGGCCTGGATCGCCAAGATCATCGAAGATATCCAGCAGAGTGACGTCGCCGAAGTGGTCCTGGTGATGCTCAACAGTGCTCGATCCGGGATTCCGCGAGGCAATTTGCGAGAGCGGCTGGCCGGTAGCCTGTACTCTCTGTATATCCGGGCGGACCGCTGGGTCTTTCGGAGGTTTCTCAAGATCCCCCGGGACGCGTTCGATCCGGTCGATTTGCGGTCACTCGTTCCCTGCGCCGAGGTGCTGGAGGTCACTCCCCGGCGAACCCAATTCTCCGACCGCTTTGACGAGGCCAGCCTCGAGCGAATCAATGACATGGGGTTGGACGTGATCCTGCGGTTCGGCTTCCGCATTCTGCGGGGCGATATTCTGACAGCCGCGCGGTACGGCGTGTGGTCGTTTCATCATGGCGACAATCGGCAATATCGCGGTGCGCCGGCCATGTTCTGGGAGATGTATGAATCGAACCGCGAATGCGGCGTGACGCTACAGATCCTGACCGAGAATCTCGACGGCGGCAAAGCCATCTATCGCACGACCGAAAAGACCAATTTCTTTTCGCTGTACCTGAATCGCAATCGCGGTTACTGGAAGGGGACGCAGGGCGTCCTGTTGCGGCTACGGCAATTGCATAGCCAGGGGTGGCCCGCGCTAAGCGAACTCGACACCTACCGCGAAACGACGACGTACACAAAGCCGATCTATCGGCAGCCCGGCAACCTCGTGATGCTCAAGTTTCTCACTCGGCTGGTTGCCCGAACGGTGGGACGCGCGGTCTCGGATCTCGTGACCGAGGAGCGCTGGTTTGTCGCCTGGCGGCGGATACCCGATCCACAGAGCCTTACGCCGCCCACTGAGGGGGGCGCGTTTCACCTGCTACTGCCGAAACGCGGTTTCTTCTATGCCGATCCGTTTCTGATCGGGCACCAGGGGCGGCATTATATTTTCTTCGAGGACTACGACTACGCCGACAAGCGCGGCCTGATTTCCTGGATCGAGCTGGACGACCAGGGAAACGCCTCGCAGCCACGCGTCGCGATCAGCGAGGATTGCCACTTGTCGTACCCGTTCGTTTTCGAACACGACGGCCAGGTTTACATGATTCCGGAAACCCGCCGGCGACGTCGGATCGAGCTGTGGCGAGCTACGCGATTTCCCGACCAGTGGGCGTTCGACCGCGTGTTGGTCGACGACATCAGCGCCGTCGACGCCACCTGGCTGCACGACCACGACAAGTATTGGCTGTTCATGGGCGTGCCCGTGGAAGGGGCCACGGCGTCGGACGAATTGCACATCTTTTGGTCCGCGTCGCCGTTCGGGCCGTGGACGCCGCACGCCGCCAACCCCGTCGTGACGACAATTAGCGGAGCCCGCCCGGCCGGACGCGTGTTCCGGGCCGACCAGGAATTGATACGGCCCGGTCAGGATGGAGCGAAGCACTATGGCCACCAGGTCAACTTTTACCGTGTTGAGCAGTTGTCCGAGACCGAATACCGTGAAACGCTGATCGGTACCCTTTCGCCGAACTGGTCGCCGGGGAACCTGGGCACGCATACGTACAATCGCGACGAACAGTACGAGGTCATCGACGGCCGCACGCGAATCCTGCGCGGGCTCCGACGGCGGCCAAAGCAAATGGAAGCCACATGAAGTTCTCAATCTGCATTCCCAACTACAATTATGAGCGATATCTCGGGCAGACGATTCAGAGTGTGCTCGACCAGCAGGGTTTCGATCTCGAGATCCTCGTGTCGGACAACGCCAGTACCGACGGTTCGCTCGACGTGGTGCGCCGCTTCGACGACCCGCGCATCAAGATTCACGTCAATGCCGTCAACGTCGGCTTTTGCGGCAACCTGGACCGGGCGGCCCGTATGGCCAGTGGTGAATACCTGATCATGCTCTCGTCGGACGACTTGATTCTTCCCGGCGCGCTGGCGGCCTATCAGACGCTGCTGGAGAAGTTGCCCGGCGACCGAGAGCGGGCCGTGATCTCGGCCACCTGGAACATCATCTCGTCGGACGACTCACCGCTGGGGCGCGACGGCCCCGACGCGCGAGTCTGGACCGAGGCCGACCGCGTGGCGGAGCTTGAAGCAGGGGTCGGCGGACCGGTGTACCGCGTCGCCGGAGATGAGCTTCTCAGACGCTGTTTGCGACTCATGAAGAACCCGTTCAACTTCGCGGCGACGTGTTACAGCCGCGTGCTGTACGACGCCGTCGAGGGCTACGGCGGCAATCGGTTGATCAATCCGGATAAGGCATTTCACTGGAAGGTGTTAGGCGTGGCGGAAGCCGCCTACTTCGTCGATCGGCCGCTGTTTGCGTATCGCGTGCATTCGAGCAACCAGAACTCCCAGGAAGCATCCACCGGCGCGCTGAAGTACATGGTCGACGAGTACGTATCCACGATCGAGCTGGACGCCGGCCTGCTCCAGCGGCTCGGCATGTCGCGCGACGAGGTGGTCGAGGCCTTTGTGGAGTACGATGTGGCGCGACATGGAATCGCCACGTTGGCCCGCGGCGGACGGATCCGTGCGCGGAGAATCCTGGACTTCGGGCGAGCCGTCTATCCCGAGCTCGTGCGCCGCAACCGCCACGCCAAAGCCCTCTGGGCCCTGCTAGCTTTGGGGCCCGTCGGAGAGAAGCTGGCCGCCCGCGTCTATCAGCGGCACCGAAGCCCCAACGGCATACAAGAGCCTCAGCGGGTGCTACAATAACCAGTATGGCTGGTCCAAGCCACCGGGCTCCCGGCGGAACAAACGTTGTGCATTCGCGGCACTAGCTCGGCCGCATTCTCGATGAATAATCATCCCGCCTTGTCCCTGCCGCATCATTCGCTCCCGGCGGCATCGCGCGCGGTGTCGCAGGGTCAGGAATCAGTGTCCGGCCTGACGCTCAACGGGCTGTTGCTGTTCCTGATCGGGTTGCTGGTGGTGGCATCCGGGTACGTCAGCATGCGACCCGAAGTGATGGGGCTCGCACTGCATCCCTACCTGATCCCCGTGGCGGCTCTAACTCCATTTGCCGTGCTGGCACGGGTCCATCTGTTTCCCATGCCCGTGCTGGTGTCGCTTTCGGTTTTCACTGGCATGTATTGCTTTTCAGTGTTCAATGGCGGCAGCATCGCCATCGGTGAAATCGTGAAGGTTCTTTCGGGGATGTTGACGATTGTCACTTGCGCTGCTGGTGCGACGCCGTGGCGATTTTGTCGCAGGTGCCCTCGGACTCAGCCTGGCGATTGCATTGTTGGCCGCGCACGGTCTCCAGGAAGAAACAAGAATCAGGGGCATCTCGGTGATGGAAGGCGCCAACAAGAACAGCTATTCGTTGTATGCATTGCCGGCCATGTTGATGGCCGGTTTCATTTGCATCCGCATGACAAACGTGCCGATCATCTTCCGAGGAACGTTGGTTGTGTTAACGTTGCCGGCGATCGTCGCGATTTTCTTAAGCGCGAACCGCTCAGGCTACCTTGGCTGTGTTCTCGTGGGGTTGATGCTGTTCTGGGATCGTCGCGGACGAGGGATGCTCGTGATCGGGGCGATCGCCGCGATTGCTATTCTGTGGGTCGTCAAATTCGGCAGTACCGAGACGTTCGACGAACGCATGAAGCAAACCGTCGAAGGCAACGAATCGGACGATTATCGTGTGGCGATTCTGATAAGCTGCGCTGAAATCGCGCTGACCAATCCCGTGATTGGTGTTTCTCCACAAATGTTACCGAAAAGATTGGGACGCATCGCGATCGTCTCCGGCGGCCACTCTGTGGACGCGATTTATGCACACAATGTCTTCGGACACGTGGCCGCTGCGAGCGGCCTGATTTGCTTTGCCGGTTTGATTGCCGTGGGAATAACCATCTTCACCGTCAAGCTCAGCGACGGACGCCAGCCCGTGCCAAAAGACGACCCGCGGCGTGAAGCTCGCAAATTAATGCGGATGATGATCGTGTTGTGGGCCATTCGTGGCATGTTCACTCACGAGATTCTGTATAACCCAGCCTGCAACATCGCGCTGGGATTGGCGATCGGACTGTTTATTCTCGCGCAATCCCAAACGCGGGACGAGGCCATCGCGTGAGTCAGGCGAACCACCCGACGGGGCTTGCTCACTGCCTGAAGCGCGTCGCCGCGAGCCATTGTTCATCTCGGCTAACCGCCGCTTGACAGCCGGCCCCGTTCGTTGACGACCTCACTACCGCCGATTACGATTGACACTTCCCATACCGTTCGTCGTGTTCCGTTCCTCTCGTCGCAACTCCCACTCGTTGCATGTCCCACTTTCCTGATCTGCGGCTCGGCGTGATATCGTCCGTTGTCGGAATTCGCAGCGCGGGGCCACCTCGTTTGTAACCACGCCATGGGCCGGCTGATCGACCGATTTCGCGAGCTTGTTCCCCATACCCGCGTTTGCACGCCGGTGGTCGAGGTCGGCGACGAGGCAATGAACTACGAGATCTCGGTTCCGCCGGAGGATCTGGTCGCCCTGCCGCCGCTGGCCAGCGTCATCCGATCGCAAGTTTATCACTTTCAATCGCGACGCATTTTGCGGCGGTTTGCCGCGGAGTCGGACGTGCTATTTATACGCGTGCCCTTCCAGTTGCCTTCGGCGCTGGTGGGTCTCAAGACGCCTAAGCTCGTGCACGTCGTCGGCAACCCGTACCAGGTGATTGCCGCCTCGACGGACTACCGTGGACCGATGCGGTTTCTAGCCCTGCGATTTGCCGTGCACACGGGTAACGCCATTCGGCGGATGTGTCACGAGCCCCACACGCGCGTGGCGGCCAATGGCCGCGAAATGTGGGACCTGTTAGGTTGCCGCGACGGCCGGGTGGTCGTGTCGAGTTGCATCCGCGAAAGTGAAATGCGGCCCCGCCAGGATATGTCGCTGCAACGATCCGCCCCGATCTGCTGTTCGTCGGCTATCTGCGCCCCGAGAAAGGCGTCGATTATCTGCTCGATGCGTTCGAGAGTACTCCGCCGCAAGCGTCCGCTGCAGCTGACGCTGGTCGGCGGCTCGGACCGTGCCTCGAAAGTCGAAGCCAAGCTGCGCGAACGATTGCGGAGTGTCCCATCACGACGACATTACGGTCGCCGGCATGCTCGACTTTGGCGAAGAGCTGTTCGAGCAATATCGCAGCCACGACGTGTACGTGCTGCCGAGCTTGTCGGAGGGCACGCCCCGGACGATCGTCGAGGCCCGCAGCTTCGGCTGCCCCGTGGTGGCGACGCGGGTGGGTGGTGTTCCCTCTTCGGTCGAGCACGGACGAAATGGCCTGCTGGTCAAGCCGGCCGACGCGGCAGGGCTGGCCGCGGCAATCGAGCAGGTGCTGGACGAGCGAGCCGTTGCGGCTGCGACTGATCGAAGAGGGTCTGCGTGAGTCGCAGAGCCACAGCCTTGAAGCTTTCACCGACGAGTTACTCGAAGAAGTCGCAATCCTTCACGAAACGTGGAACACGTCGGCCATCGCGACGGCACCCGCGTAACCGCATCCCTCCCCGCGTCAGGCACCGAAATCACCGATGTCGGAACAAGCAGCCCAGACCGCCGCCGCAGCGACCGGCCCTCACCCGCGACGAACTGCCGTTCGTCTCGACCGTGATGCCGGTGCGCAACGAGGAGGGTTTCATCGCCCAGGGCCTCGACCAGTGTTCGGGCAGGACTATCCGGCCGATCGCATGGAAATCATCGTAGCCGACGGAATGTCGGACGACGGCACGCGCGAGATCCTGGCTGAAATCGCCGCCGAGCATCCACAAGTCGTGGTGATCGACAACCCCGGCCGGTTCGTGCCGCCGGGGCTCAACGCCGCCATCGCGCGGCCCGAGGCGACGTCGTGATCCGCATCGACGGCCACGCGAAGTCGCTAACGACTTTATTCGGCAGAATATAGGCCTTGTTGGCCGAGCACCCCGACGCCTGGACGGTCGGCGGGCCGATCGTGCACGTGGGCCGTAAACGTTTGCCAAAGCCGTGGCCGAGGCCATGTCGCATCCGTTCGGCGTGGGCATGCCGACCATCGTTTTGCCGACTATGAAGGCTATGCCGAAGGAGCCGCCTTTCCGGCCATTCGCCGCTGGGTGTTCGACCGCGTGGGACGTTCGACGAAGTGATGGTTCGCACCGAGGACGACGAGTTGAACTTCCGGATTGCCCAGCGCCGGCGGGAAGTCCTACATCTCACCCCATGTCCGCTATGTTTACTACGTGCGCGACACGCCGAGGAAGCTGTTTCGGCAATACTAGCAGTACGGCTTTTGGCGGATCCCGGTGATGCGCAAACACCGCGCCCGACGACCGGACGGCAACTCGTGCCGCCATTGTTCTTCACTGGCTGATGATGCGTGCTGCTGTTGCGTGGGCGTCTGGCAACCGGGCAGCCGATCGTGGCGGGCGGACTTCCGGTGCTATACGTCGCTGGCCCTGGTGCTGATCGCCGGCTGATCGATTGTGCACGCGGGCCGGGATCGCCGTTGCTTGCCTCGTGCCGGTGGCCATGGCCACGATGCATATCGCTTATGCCTGCGGGCATGGGTACGGTTTGGTGCGCCGAGTCTTCAATCGCACGCCTGGGATCAGCGGGGACAATGTCGACCTTGAGCCGTTAGCGACAGTCACAGTCCGCACCGATGGCCGAGAGGAGCAACGTGGCGTACCAAACAAGCCGGCAGCCAGCCGCGGCCGACGATGTCCGGCGTCACCAGCGTGCCGTTCTTTCGGCCCGCGATCGGCGACGCCGAAATCAATGAAGTCATCGCTTGCCTCCGCTCCGGCTGGCTGACCACGGGGCCGACGACCCGCCGTTTCGAAACCGAGTTTGCCGCTGCGGTCGGCGGCAAGTTCGCCGTGGCCGTAAACTCCTGCACCGCCGCCTTGCACCTGGCCGCCGATGCCGCTCGGCTTGCAGCCGGGCCAGGCCGTGCTGGTCCCCACCATGACTTTTGCCGCCACTGCCGAGATCGTCCGTTACCTGGGGGGCGTACCGGTACTGGTCGACTGCGATCCGGCGACGTTCAACATGGACCTGGTCGACGCCGAGCGCAAACTGGCGCCGTTGGCCGCCGGGAAAATTCCCTCCGCACCGGGCAATTCGCCGCCCGCCGTGGGCATCATTCCGGTGCACGTCAGCGGGCTGATGATGGACATGGACGCGGTGCACGCGTTCGCCCGACGACACGGCCTGTGGGTGATCGAAGACGCGGCCCATGCCTTTCCCGCCGCTTGGCGGGCGGCGCCGGATCGACCCTGGCAGCGGTGCGGCGAGGCCACCTCGGCCGTGAGTTGCTTTTCCTTCTACGCCAACAAGACGATCACCACCGGCGAAGGGGGCATGGCCGTCACCGACGACGGGCAGCTGGCCGATCGAATCCGCATGATGTCGCTACACGGGCTGTCACGCGACGCCTGGGGCCGTTACTCCGGCGGCGGCAGTTGGGACTACCAAATCGTCGAGGCCGGCTACAAATACAACCTGACCGACGTCGCTGCGGCCATTGGCGTGCATCAGTTGGCGCGGGCCGAGGCCATGCGCCAAGAGCGGGAGAAAATAGCCGCTGCATATCTCGACCGGTTGTCCGACGTCGACGCGATCGAATTACCCGTCGTACCGAAGAACCGAATTCTCGCCTGGCACCTGTTCCCCATCCGTCTGCGTCTGGAAAAACTCACCGTCGATCGCAACGCGTTCTTTGCGGCGTTGCGCGCCGCCGGCGTGGGCTGCTCCGTTCACTGGCGCCCCCTGCACTTGCATCCTTACTACAGCGAGCGGTTCGGTTGGACCGCGGAGCTGTTTCCCGTCGCTACACCGCTCTGGCAGCGACTGGTCAGCCTGCCGCTGTTCCCCGGCATGCAGGCGGCGGAGCTCGACTACGTCGTGCGAATCGTGCGCGATTTGTGCTCGCAAAATCGTGCCTAGGGCACGTGTGGTCCGCGCCGCGGCCAGCTCGTTGCGAGTGCGCCGGAAAGACACTCGCTACGTCGGCCGGTTCAGTCGCCGAATGCACCCGCTACGATTGACGACCCCCCATCGCCGGGCCGGCGGAACTTCCCTATGACCGCCATTCTGGGCATTTCGGCCTTCTACCACGACTCGGCCGCGGCACTGGTGGTCGATGGGCGGATCGTCGCCGCCGCCCAAGAAGAGCGGTTCACTCGGAAAAAGCACGACTCGCGGTTTCCGCAGCACGCCATCGACTATTGCCTGACAGAAGCGGGGCTGCGAGCGGGCGATCTCGACTACGTCGGGTTTTACGACAAACCGCTCGTGAAATTCGAGCGCCTGCTGGAAACGTATCTCTCCTACGCGCCGCGTGGCTTCCGCTCGTTCCTCGATGCCATGCCGAGTTGGCTCCGCCAGAAGCTGTATTTGCAGCGCGAGCTGAACCGCGGTCTGCGCGCGGGTTTCGGCGCCGCTACGTCTTCGCCGAGCATCACGAATCGCACGCCGCCAGCGCATTCTTTCCCTCGCCCTTCGATGAAGCCGCCATCCTCACGCTGGACGGCGTGGGCGAATGGGCCACGGCCACGCTCGGTCTCGGTCTCGGAAATCGCGTCACGTTGACCCACGAGCTGCGTTTTCCGCACTCGCTGGGGTTGCTCTATGCGGCGTTTACGTACTTCTGCGGCTTTCGCGTCAACTCGGGCGAGTACAAACTGATGGGGCTGGCGCCCTATGGCCAGCCCAAATACACCCGGGTGATCCTCGACAAGCTGATCGACCTGAAGTCCGACGGGTCGTTTCGCATGGACATGCGGTACTTCAATTACTGCCAAGGGCGAACGATGACCTCCGGGGAGTTCGACCGCTTGTTCGGGGGTCCGCCGCGGCAGCCCGACATGCCGTTGGGCGAGCGCGAAATGGATCTGGCCGCGTCGATTCAAGCGGTCACCGAAGAGATCATGCTCCGCGCGGCCCGGCACCTCCACGACCAGACCGGCCTGGCGAACCTGTGCCTGGCCGGCGGCGTGGCGCTCAATTGCGTGGCCAACGGCCGCCTGCTGCGCGAGGGGCCGTTCGAAAAGATTTGGATCCAGCCGGCCGCCGGGGACGCCGGCGGCGCATTGGGAACGGCACTGTTCGTCTGGCATCAGTTGCTCGACAATCCCCGCTCGCCCCAGCCGAATGACAGCCAGCACGGCTCGTTGCTGGGCCCCGCCTATGGCGAAGATCAAATCCGCCAGGTTCTCGACGGCGCAGGAGCCGAATACCGGCATTGCGCAACCGACCTGGACCTGTGCGACTGCGTGGCCGAGCTGCTGGCCGCAGACAAGGTGGTGGGCTGGTTTCAGGGGCGCATGGAGTTCGGCCCCCGAGCCCTCGGTGCCCGCAGCATCCTGGCCGATCCCCGCAGCCCCTCGATGCAGGGGCGGCTGAACCAAACGGTCAAGTTTCGCGAGTCATTCAGGCCGTTCGCTCCGGCAGTCTTGGCCGACAAGGCCGCTGATTATTTCGAACTGCCTCGTAACGCGGAAAGTCCCTACATGCTGCTGGCGGCACCGGTCTGTTCCGCGCAGCGAATCTCCGCCGACGGGTCCGAGCCGGTAGGCTTCGACAGGCTCGACGTCTGCCGTTCCACGATTCCCGCCGTCACGCACGTCGACTATTCAGCCCGGGTGCAAACCGTCGACTCCCGGCAGCCCGGGCGGTTTCGCTTGCTGCTCGAACGATTCTGGAACAAGACCGGCTGCCCGGTGCTGGTGAACACCAGCTTCAACGTTCGCGGCGAGCCGATCGTTTGCACGCCCGAGGAGGCCTATCGATGTTTTCTCGCCACGCAAATCGACGTCCTCGTCCTGGAGCGTTTCGTGCTGGTCAAGAAGGATGCCGGCGCACCGGTCGACTGCACGGCCTACTTGCAACAGTACAGTCTGGACTAACCAACGTTGGCGCTCATTGAAATCAAACGCGAGGCGACCGATCGCGAAGTTCGCCGGTTTGCGTTCTTCTGGCTGCCGGCCGCTTGCCTGGTGCTGTCGATCGTCGCGTTGGCTCGCTTCGGCGGTGTTGCGGCGGCGATCATCCTTGCGGCGCTGGCCGCGGTGAGCATGCTGCTGGGAGCCTTGCAGTTTCGCTTCATGCGGGCCGTCTTCCTGCTCTGGATGTGGGCGACGTTTCCCATCGGCTGGCTCGTGTCGCTGGTACTTTTTGCGGCTGTTTATTTCTTGCTGGTCACGCCGATCGGGCTGATTCTGCGGGTTCTGGGGCGCGATCCACTTGCACGGCGTTTCCAACGCGACGCCGAATCCTATTGGACGCCGCGTCCCCCTGCGCCGGACGCCGACCGCTACTTCCGCCAGTTTTAGCCAGGATCGGTCCACGCCGGCTCGGCAGACGCCTTCGGCATAAAAACGTGAGGCTGACAGCCGACGAGGAGGGGCGTGGTGTTGCTCTCCGCGGGCGCGCTTGTCATCCTGGAAGTACCAAGATGGTCCTCTCGATCGATCCTGTGAATTGAGCAGTCGCGTGACAGATCTGGCTTCCACCTCACCTACCGGCGAGAGCCCCGCGACGACCGGCTTGCCGCCGTGGGGTCCGATTCATTGCTTCGCCAAGCGGGCCATCGACGTGCTGGCCGCCGGCTTGGGCCTCTTGGTGCTGAGCCCTCTGTTGCTGCTGGCGGCGCTGGCCGTGCGACTGGATTCCGCCGGGCCGGTACTTTTCTCGCAAGAGCGTATCGGGCGAAACTTCCGGCCGTTTCGGATCTACAAATTTCGCACGATGGTGTCCGACGCCGAGAAACGGGGCGGGCAGATTACTTTCGGGGCCGATCCCCGCATTACGCGCGTGGGCCGTCTGCTGCGGAAACTCAAAATCGACGAATTGCCGCAGCTCTTCAACGTCCTGGTCGGCGAGATGAGTCTCGTCGGTCCGCGGCCGGAGGTGCCCAAGTACGTCGAGATGTTTCGCGACGACTACGTCTACGTGCTTTCGGTCCGACCGGGCATCACCGACCTGGCATCGGTCAAGTACCGCGACGAGGCTGAGCAGCTGGCCACCGCCGATGATCCCCAACGGGAGTATGCCGAACGGATCCTGCCCGACAAAATTGCCCTGGCCCGACAATACGTAGATAGCGCGACTCTGGCCGGCGACTTGGCGATCGTGCTCAAAACGTTCGTGCGGATCGCCCGCTAGCGGCGTTGGCCGGCGCACCGACCCGCGCTGGACCGGGGAGAATAGCTCCGGCCGCGATCGCACCCGCCCGGCTTCGTCCGTTAACCGCCTGTTGAAGAATACCGTCGTGGCATTTTTCAACCTCGCCCCGTGCGAAGTAAAGCTTCGCACGGCTCGCAAAACAACGACTTGCGCCGCTGTCTTGAGATTGCATCCATGCGATCACGCAGCCTGTCGAATTCTTCAACAAGCTGCTAGGGCTCTTCTCCGCCGGCCGTTCCACTGAGCAGGCGGGGCTCCAGTTCGTCGCGCAACACGAGAATGTGCGGCGGAGCCTCGATGCCCAGCCGCACTTTGTCGCCCGCCACGCGGACGACGGTGACGACGATCGAATCGCCGAGTTTGATCCGTTCTCGCTCTCGCCGGGACAGAACCAGCATGGACCTTACCTCCCTGTATGATCGAAGACTTGTATTAGTGAAGTTATGTATACTAGTCGGCCGCCGGCGTCAATCGCGATTTTTTTCCCGCGACGCGAGCCGTGCCGAAACGAACGTCCGGTGCCACTGGCTCGTCAAGCCGCGGCTGCCTCCCATTGCGGCGCCTCGACAAGTTGGATCTTGTGAAAGCGCTCGCCCGTTTGACCGTAGAACAACACGGTGTTGCGCTGCGAGTCCCAAATCGCCGAGACCGTCACCGCCCGGGGTCCGTAGAGGCAGTAGAAGATGCCACAGGGGCGGTCAGACCGGATCAGAATTCGCTCGGTGAGTGGGAACGCATCGATCTCAAGTTGGGTATGCAGACAGAGGGTGTTTTTGACGTAATCTCGCAAATCGTCCAAGTTTTGTATCACCGCAGACGTGGTGATCATGGGCGCTAGGTTCTCCTATGAACGCGCGCGGGTGTAGAGAAGATGGATACCCGCGTGCGGGATAGATAGTTTGGGTTGTGCCCCGACAAGATTGCTATCGGCCGAATTGGCACGCATCCTGCAACAAGTAGGGTAAAAATGAGAAATTCGTGAAATGGCGTCCGCTACGTATCTTGGCTGAAGATTGCAGCTCGCGATGAGTTTGCCAGAGGCGCCGGCGGCCGCCTCACGGGTCTCTGTCGCTCGAAGCGCGGCAGGCCCGGCGACGGCACGACGGGAGCCGGCGAAGCTACTTGGCGTATGCTTCGTACGCTTCGGCCACACGGGCTTGCTTCTCGTCCCCTTTGTGCAGCAGCACGCGGTAGCGCAGGTGGAGCGTCTCGCCCTCGGGGAGCGTGTACTCACCGTTCTGCTGGCCGTGTGTGAAGTCGGCGAGGCCGAACGGATTGGCCGCAAACAGGCCGTAAACCCGCACGTGCCAGTAGGTGGGAAAGCGGAAGCTCGTCGGATGGTTCATGATGGCAATGCCCAGCGTCTCGCCGTCGACCGGGCCATGGTAGTCGACCCACGCGGCGGGCTTACCCCAAGCCGCGAGGTTCGCTTGCCCTTCGCTGTTGACGATCTGACCTCCCTTGAGGGCGTCCACGCGCATGCTCCCGGGAACGCGCATGCCAAACGAGCCTTCCTTCGTATCTCCGAACTTCACCGGGCCCGCCGTGGCTTTGACGTCGACGGCCACGTCGATCCAACGGCGGTCTGCTTCGGCCCCAAAGTTGAACGTGCGTTCGTCCTGGCAGATGAGCTGGCTGCCATCAGGACTGAGCCAATCGTTGCGCGTGATGATGACGGCCTGCGGGCCGCCTTCGGCCTTGACGAACTCGCGATGTTCGATGCGCCCTTGCCCTTCGCTCCAGAAATCAATACCGTTGACATCACCGTGGGTAAACCACAGCGAGCGCTGATGGGGGTGATCGGTCTTCTCGCCCGGCACGCCGGTTTCCATGGGCCAGTTCCGGGTCATCCGCTTGCCCGTGGGACCGATGATCGGCCAGAGGATCGGCTTGCTGCCGGATTTGACCAGGTATTCGGTAAACAACTGGCCGTCCAGCTTCACGGCCCTGCCTTGCGGCGTCTCTTCGACTGTAAATTCGGCGCCGGAGGCGACGGGGGCGGACAACAACGCGGCCGGAACGACCAGTGCGGCGAGCAATCGTGGCATGGGGACATTCTCCTGGAGTGGCGAGATGTCCCTATGGTAACCGAGGCGGCGCTGGCTTTCAGCCCCCGGGGAATGCGAACGGCCGGTTCGGCGCCGGATGGCACCCCACGTCCGAAAAGAGCCGTTCAGCGAGCGTCAGGCCACGGGAACCCCTTACCGCGCGCTCACTTCAGGGGCCTGCAGGTCTTCGAAATCGACCTCTTTGAACGTGGTCAACTGATTCGCCGTTTCGGCGATCCGGCGATGGTCCGACTCGAGCAACCGCCACGTGACGAAGTGCTCGGTCCGGGCCGACACGGCGCGGGTGGAGAGTTGTACTTCGGTCGGCACGAGCCCCCGCTTGGCCAATTCGGCGTTGACGCGCATCCGCGGGAACGGGGGCGTGGAGCCCGCCTGGGCCATGGTGTTAAACCGCGCGTACCAGTCGGAAAACTCGTGGTACTGCTCCGCGGCTGCGCCGGTGACGGCTGGCATGGTCTTGAGCTTGTAGGTCATGTGCTCGCTGGCGAGCGTCAGGTCGCCGTTCTCGGCGAATTCGACCTCGAAGTCCGGATCGGCGGCAAAGCGCACGATGGCGTTGCTGCTGTTGGCGGCCACGTCATGTAGCCGGGAGACGAGCGATTGCACTTCGTCGGTCTTCACTTCCGCTTTCAGTTTTCGGTCGGGGTCGAGCACGATGAAACGCCCGCCACGCTGATCGAACACGGCCACTCGATCCGGGTTCGACAGGTAGTCGTAGACGCAGCCGGCCCGAAACAGCGTGATGTTTTCGCTGACCGGTTCCTTTCCCTTGCCGGCAAAAACCTTGGTCTCGATCCGGAAGTCTTCGGCGGCGGCGGCGCAGGTTACCAGCAGCCAGAGCACGGCGGGGAGCAGTCGCGTGACGAGGGCTCGATGCATGGCACGACCTCGTGGTTTTAGGGGTCCGTGGCGGATTGGGGCGGGCGAGAGTACCGGAAACATGAGCCGCGTGTAAAGGCGAGAATAGCCTCGATGGCGGGTGTTTTGCCCGTTGTCGGACACGTGCAACTTCCGCCCCACTAGCGGCGTGCATTGCCGCGCCCCCCTCTACTGGGTACATCCCGCGTTCTCGTTACAATCCGACTCTTTTCGTTCGCCGGGGGACATGCAAACCGCGTTGGCGCACGTTATGGTTATAAGTTTGGCGGACCTTCGCCGAGGGCTCGGCAGGTGCCAGCGGCCGATTGGCGGAAGACAAGGGGAAACGCGCACCGATGGCGATTGCATTAGAACAGGCGATTCAAGACAAAAAGGCCGTCGTCGGCGTGATCGGCCTGGGCTATGTCGGCTTACCGCTCATTCGGGCATTCATCGCCGCCGGCTACCGCACGATGGGTTTTGACGTCGACGCGACGAAAGTCGAGCGGCTGCTGGCCGGTCAAAGCTACATCGGGCACATTTCGTCGGAGTGGATTCAAGGATGCATCGCGGAGAAGAAGTTTACGCCCACGGCCGACATGCAGCGTCTGGCTGAGGCCGACGCCCTGCTGATCTGCGTCCCCACGCCGCTTTCGGACAGCCGCGATCCGGATTTAAGCTACGTCGAAGCCACGGCCCGGCAGATCGCCGCCGTGTTGCGACCCGGCCAATTGGTGGTGCTCGAAAGCACGACCTACCCCGGCACGACGCGCGACGTGGTGCTGCCGATTCTCGAAGCCCGCGGACTGAAGCTCGGAACCGACTACTTCGTCGCCTACAGTCCCGAGCGCGAGGACCCGGGCAATCCCGACTACACGGCCAGCGGCATTCCCAAGGTCGTGGGCGGCACGGAGCCGAGCAGCGCCCGGCTGGCCGAGGCGCTGTACTCCAGGGCGGTGGTCAACATCGTGCCAGTGTCGAGTTGCGAGGTGGCCGAGGCCTGCAAGATTCTGGAAAACACCTACCGTTCGGTAAACATCGCCATGGTCAACGAGCTGAAGATGCTCTTCGACCGCGTGGGCATTGACGTGTGGGAAGTGATCGACGCGGCCAAGACGAAGCCCTTCGGCTTTCAGGCGTTTTATCCCGGCCCTGGGCTGGGCGGTCACTGCATTCCGATCGATCCGTTTTATTTGAGCTGGGTGGCTCGCAAGCACGGCATGCCCACGCGCTTCATCGAGCTGGCCGGCGAAATCAACACGAGCATGCCGCAATACGTCGTGCACCGGGTGATGGAAGCGCTCAACGACGCCGGCAAGCCGACGAAGGGGAGCAAGATTTGCATCCTGGGCGTGGCCTACAAGCGGGACGTCGACGACCCGCGCGAGAGCCCCTCGTTCGAGCTGATGGAGCTGCTCACCGCGGCGCATGCCCACTTGACGTACAACGATCCGCATGTGCCGAAGTTGCCGAAGATGCGGCACCACAATCTGCCGGCCATGACCAGCCAGGAGCTGACGGCCGAACTGCTGGCCGCGCAGGATTGCGTGCTGATCGCCACGGATCACTCGGCATACAACTACGATTTCATCGTGCGCCATGCGCCGTTGGTGGTCGATACGCGAAACGCCACTAAAAACGTCCTCCAGGGGCGCGACAAGATCTGCAAGGCATAATTCAGAACTCAGAACAGCGACGAGGCCCCCCGCGCCGACATCGCGTCGCGGTCTCATCCGTTGCCCAGAGAGATTTATGGCCCTGAACAAACGCGTCTTAGTCACCGGCGGCGCGGGATTTCTCGGCTCGCGCCTGTGCGAGCGGCTCGTCGACGAAAACCACGACGTCATCTGCCTGGACAATTTCTTCACCAGTCAGAAGTCAAACGTCGCGCACCTGCTCGGCCGGCCGAATTTCGAGCTGGTGCGTCACGACATCACCCAGCCCATCTGGCTGGAAGTGGACGAAATCTACAACCTGGCCTGCCCCGCCTCGCCCGGGCACTACCAATTCAATCCGATCAAGACGACCAAGACGTCCGTCTTGGGAGCGATCCACGTGTTGGGCATGGCCAAACGTTGCAAGGCCAAGGTCTTACAGGCCTCGACCAGCGAAGTCTATGGCGACCCCGAGGTGCATCCCCAAGTCGAGTCGTACCGCGGGGCCGTCAACCCGATCGGTCCTCGGGCCTGCTATGACGAGGGCAAGCGTCTGGCCGAAACGCTGTTTATGGACTACTGGCGCACCAACGGCGTTAACATGCGCATCGTCCGTATCTTCAATACCTACGGCGAGCGGATGCACCCCTACGACGGACGCGTGGTGTCCAACTTCATCCGCCAGGCACTATCGAACGAAGACATCACGATCTTCGGCGCGGGAGAGCAGACCCGGTCGTTCTGCTATCGCGACGACTTGATCGAGGGGATCGTGCGGATGATGAACGGACCGGACGATTTCGTCGGCCCGGTAAACCTGGGCAACCCGGGTGAATTCACGATTCTCGAGTTGGCACAATTGGTGATCGAGTTGACCGGCTCGAAAAGCAAGCTGGTGCATCGCCCGTTGCCGGCCGACGATCCGACCAAGCGGCGGCCCGACATCAGCCTGGCCAAACAGCGATTGAACTGGGAGCCGCGCGTGCCGCTGCGCGAAGGGCTTGAGCGGACCATCGCCTGGTTCCAGTCGATCGACCTGGCCGACTACCGGCCCCCCACTCCAAATTGCTGAGCGGGGCATTTGGTCCGAATACGCTCGGTCAGTCCGGCGGGGGCCCCGGCTCAGGCCGAATCCGGCCGTCGGAGCACTGCTCGAATCACCAGGAAGGCGGCAAGTGCCGCCACGACGCCGGCAGTGTCGGCCATCCAATCTCGCACGTCGCAGGCACGCCCCACATAAGGCTGCGTCGTCTCGTCGATCACGCCATTGAGCGACAGCAATACGGCGACGATCAGCGCCTGCCGCCAGTGGAACGGTCGGTACAGCGACCAAGTGGTCGCCACCAGTAACGCCAGCAGAGCGTACGACGTGAAGTGCAGTATCTTGTCCGACTCTTCCAGCGGTCGCGGAATTTGCGGCACGTGCATGGCCACCTCCAGCGCCACCCAATACACGATGGTGGCGGCCAAAATGAGTTTTTTCGGCAACGGGGTCCCGGGAGCGTCGATCATTCGGACTGGAAGTTTCGCGAAGCGGAGCGGCTGAAACAAGACGAAGGACGTGTTATAAAGGTATCCGAAATCGCTCCGCGCCGTCAGGGCGGCACCGGCGGCGATCGAGTGCCGCATCGCCCGGCACCACGCGTGCAGTGTTCCCAAGACCTTTTGCCTCCCATCCAATCCAGCCATGCCCGTCACCACACGATTCACCCCCGAGGAGCTGGCCCAGTACCAGCAGGACGGCTTTCTGCTGATGCCCGGTCTGTTCGATGCCGAGGAAATGCAGATCCTGCTGCGCTACGCCAAGAACGACGGGGCCTTGATTGCCGGCGCGGCCGGTCGCAAGGATGCCACCGGTCAAATTACGAAACTTACCCTGTGGAACCAGGCCGGCGATAACCTGTACGGCATGTTTTCCCGTTCGCCCCGGATCGTCGACCGCATGGAACAACTGCTCGGCGGCGAAGTCTATCACTATCACACTAAAATGATGCTCAAAGAGCCGCGCGTCGGCGGCGCCTGGGAATGGCATCAAGACTATGGCTATTGGTATCAAAACGGCTGCTTGTTTCCGCTCTTGGCCAGTTGTCTGATCGCCGTCGACCGTGCCACCCGAGAGAACGGCTGCTTGCAGGTGCTGCGCGGTTCACATCAGATGGGCCGCATCGAACATGGCAAGACCGGTGACCAGACCGGCGCCGACATGGAAATCGTCACCGCGGCGCTAGCCCGGCTCGAGCGCGTCTACATCGAGGCCGAGCCCGGTGACGCGTTGTTCTTTCATTGCAACTTGCTGCATCGCTCGGACCAGAACCGTTCGGACCTTCCGCGCTGGTCGCTGATTTGCTGTTACAACGCCGCGGCAAACAATCCGTACAAGGAATCGCGCCATCCGCGCTATTCGCCGTTGGCCAAGGTGGCGGACGACGCCATCAAGCGTTGGAAGCCGGCCGAGCCGGCGGCCTCGACGTCCTGACGGCCGAACCGGCGGCCGCCGTGGTCGCGCCCGCTTCGACAGAAACCCGGAATTCTCGAACCCGCAATTCACCCGCAATCAAACCCGGCCGTCGGCGCGCCGACGGCGTCCACGATGCCATGAAACTCGGCCTGATCAATTCCGCCTGGGTGCAGGCCCAGCAGCCGACCGAATTCGGCCTGGCAAAGACTAAAGAAATCGGCTTCGACGTGATCGACATTTTCACCGATCCGCTCACGCTCGACGTTCGCGAGCGTCGGCTCGTTAAGGACCGCTGCGACGCTCTGGGCTTGCCGATCGTATCGCTTCCCTGCGTGGCCGTCGGACTGATCGATTTCAACGACAGCGTCCGGACATTTCACCTTCGGCGGGTCCGCGCCTATCTGGACCTGGCCTACGAATACCAGGCCCGCAACGTGCTGCTGGTCATCGGCGAGTACATCTGGAATCGCGAGGTAATTCCGCCTGCGGAACAGTGGCAGCTCGGCGTCGACGCGGTGCGGAGTCTCGGCGACCGGGCCACCGAATTGGGACATCGAGATCGCGTTGGAACTCGAACCGTTTCCGCTGTCGCTCATCAACAACGTCGACACCATGGTCCGTTTCCTGGACGACGTGGACCGGCCGAGCGTGCTGGCCAACCTGGACATCTCGCACCTGGTTCTCTCGGGCGTGCCGGCCGAGGAGATTCGCCGGCTGCGGGGACGCGTGGGCCACGTGCACCTGTCGGATTGCGATGGCCGGGTGCACGGAGACTTGCCGCCCGGGCGGGGCGTGGTGCCGTTCGAGCCCTATCTGCGGGAAATCAAGAACCTTGCCTTGGATGATCGCACCATCTCGATCGAGCTGGAATATTCGCCCGATCCGGCACGAATTGTCGAATGGGTCGAAGAAGCCTACCGCGAGACCGACAGGTTGATGCACGAACTCCAGTTGCGCGGCTAGGATTGGCTTGTCCTTCGTGGCGGCGGCTGCAGCCCGCGCTCAACGGAAAAGGCGGTACACGTGCACGAATTCTTCATGCGGCTGGCGTTGGCCGAGGCCGAGCAGGCACTCGCGGAAGAAGAAGTGCCCGTCGGCGCGGTCATCGTGCGTGACGACCGCGTGATTGCTTCGGCTCATAATCAGCGTGAGCAGTTGCGCGATCCGACCGCGCATGCGGAGATGATCGCCATCACGCAGGCCGCCGGGCAGATGGAAAGCTGGCGGCTCGAAGGCTGCACGCTCTACGTCACGCTCGAACCCTGCCCAATGTGTGCCGGCGCCATCTTGCAGGCCCGAATTCCCACGGTCGTCTACGGGGCAGCCGATCCTAAAGGCGGTGCCGTGCATACGCTGTATCAGCTACTGGCCGATCCGCGCTTGAACCATCGCCCACTAACCGTTAGCGGCGTACTATTGGCCCCCTGCGGCGAAATCCTGACACGGTTTTTTGAGGCTCAGCGCAGACAGGGAAAGAAATGAAGTAGTGATTCGTGATTGGTGGTTAGTGTTTAGTAGAATTAATCGACCCCTCGTTAACAACCGCCACCAATCTTGTAGCACTTCCTCACTAACCACCAACCACCACTTCATGACTGCACGATCCCGCTCTCGCACTTGCTGGCTGGCCACGCTGTTGATCCTGCTGGGCGTCGCCCGGACGGTCCGGGCCGGCGGGGGGCCGGAGAACGTGTTCGTCGTGGTCAATTCGCGCAGTTGGGCTTCGCTAACCGTTGCCAACCATTTCGTCAAGCTGCGCGAGATTCCGCCGGTCAACGTGTTCTACATCGACTGGGATGGCGGCTTCGAACACATCGATGGAGATACGTTTCGCCAGAGAATCCTCAACCCTGCTATCGAGGCCATGGAAAGACGGAGCGTCTATCGGCAGATTGATTACGTTATCTATTCGAGCGATTTCCCCTACTCTGTGGGGCTGGCCAAGGACTTCGAGGGCAAAGTCCAATTCCCGGACCAGGCCACTCCCACCTGCTCGATCAACTCGGCCACGTACCTTTGGCATTTGACGACGCTCAAGCTGCCCCTGGTGATGAGCTTTGACGTCAATCAATACATGCGTACGTTTGTGAAGCCGGACCAGAAGATCGAACGGCGGCCGGATGAGTCGGCGCACGGATTTCGCAGTTGGTACGGATGGGGCCGCGGGGGCGAGCTTCGCGAATCCGGCGGACAGCCTTACATGCTCTCGACCATGCTGGCCATGACCAGTGGCCGCGGCAACTCGGTCGATGAGGCCACGAGATACCTGACCACCAGCGCCGGCGCCGACGGGACCTTTCCCACCGGTACGATCTACTTCACCAAAACCGCCGACATTCGCAGCACTTCCCGGCAGGATGAATTCGCCCCGGCTATGGAAGCCCTGGCCAAGCTGGGGGTGCGCAGCCGAGTCGTCACCACGCCCATGCCCATGGGCGCTGGTGACGTCATGGGATTGATGTCAGGCACGCCCGATTTCTCCTGGCCGTCCACGCGGAGCAAGATTCTGCCCGGGGCGATTTGCGACAATTTCACCAGCTATGGCGGCATCATGAGCGAAGGGTCCGGCCAAACGCCGCTCACCGAGTTTCTTCGCTACGGCGCCGCCGGATCGGCCGGCACCGTGCTCGAGCCGTATTCGATTGCCCACAAGTTCGCCTCGCCGAACATCTTCGTCCACTACGCCCGCGGCTGCACGCTGGCCGAGTCCTACTATCAGTCCCTCTTTGGCCCGGCCCAGGTACTCATCGTCGGCGACCCGCTGTGCCGCCCCTGGGCCAACATCCCGCAAGTCAGCGTGGCGGGAATCGAGCCGGGCGCAAAAGTGTCCGGCACCGTGGTTCTCAAACCCCAAGCGAAGCTGCCGCGCGGCGGCACCGTCGATCGCTACGAGTTGTTCGTCGATGGGCGGCAGGCCGGCCGCGCCGACGCGGGCGAAAGCCTGCCCTGGGACTCGTCCATCGAGTGCGACGGCTATCACGAGCTCCGCGTCGTCGCGTTTGAAGCCGGACCGATCGAAACGCAAGGCCGGGCCACGATCCCCGTCATGGTCGAAAACGACGGACGCTCCGCGGCGCTGGCGACGTCCCCTACCGGCAAGGTTCGCTGGGACCAGACGCTGTTGGTGGCCGCCAAGTCCGTCGGCGCAAAACGGGTCTACGTGCTCAATAACGGCCGGCTGCTGGGGGCCATCAACGGCGAGTCCGGACAACTCAAGGTCGAGCCCCGCCTGCTGGGGTTGGGGCCCGTCGGTCTGCAAGCCATCGCCGTGTTTGGCAACGGCTACCGCGATCGCGTCGTGCCGGCGCCGGTGGAATTGCAAGTCGAATCCGCTCCGCCGCTGGCCGCGCTTTCGCGCCCGACGAAGGAACTGGCGGCGGGCCTTCTCTTGCGGCTGCCGAATAACGAGGTGGTGCCAGTGCAAAACACGAAGGACCCCTCGTGGATTGCGACCGTAGGCGTGGGACCCAACGAGCCGTTTGTGTTCCAGGGCTACTTCCAGGTGCCCGCCAGCCAGGTCTACCAGTTTCAGCTCTGGCACTATGGTAGCCTGGAGCTGTCCGTGGACGACCAGAAGCTGTATAGCGGAACCGATGGCAAGTACTTGCAACAATTCGTGCCAGTGTCCCTGGCCGTCGGACTGCACCGCGTCACCGTGAGCGGCCGCACCGGCGGCAATTCGAGGCTCCGCATTCTCTTTGGCGGCCCCGGAGCCAGAAGCCTCGACGGCCGGCGGTTCCAGCATCCGAAGCGCTCGTAGAACCTGCATCGCCCGCGAGCAGCCATCGCTACGGCTGAAACCGGTTGTCGTGGCGACTCAAACGTACGAGAATGTCAGCCCCGTTGACTTCGTCCGGCAGGAGAATCTCATGCGACACGATGGCCGTGCCCCCCACGACCTGCGCCCCATCACGGTCAAGCGCCGCTACACGCGTCCCGCGGCCGGCAGCGTGCTGATCGCCTCGGGACGCACGACCGTGCTGTGCACCGCCAGCGTCGATCCCACGGTGCCACCCTGGATGGCGGGCAAAGGACGCGGCTGGGTCACCGCCGAGTACAGCATGCTCCCCGGCAGCACCAGCCCGCGCAAACGGCGCGATGTCGGCAAAGTCGACGGCCGCACGACCGAAATCCAGCGGCTGATCGGCCGCAGCCTGCGGGCAGTGGTCGATTTGGACGCCCTGGGCGAACGCTCGATCATCGTCGATTGCGACGTGCTGGAGGCCGACGGCGGCACGCGCACCGCCAGCATCACCGGGGCCTTGATCGCGCTGGTGGACGCCATCGCCACCATCCCCGACCTGCCCAAGCATCCACTTTCCGACAGCGTCGCCGCGATCAGCGTGGGCATCGTCGAGGGCCGGCCCGTGCTCGACCTGGACTACGTCGAGGACGTGGACGCCGAAGTCGACATGAACGTCGTCATGACCGGCGGCGGCCGCTTCGTCGAAGTGCAAGGCACCGGCGAAGAAGCCACCTTCAGCGAGGACGAGCTGGCAGCCCTGTTGAAGCTGGCCCGGGGCGGTCTGGCCGAGATTCGCGAGTTGCAAAAGCAAGCCCTGGGCGAGACGTGGCCGTTCGGCTAACCGTGCACTCCGTGCGCACTGACGAATCTTGCGTGCGGCAGTCGTTTCTCTGCGCCCGAAATCCCGCGTTTTGTGGATAATCCAGGGAGTGGCCGTCGTGCTACACGGCTGGACACACGTGCACAAGACGCGGCAGTTCCACCATGAAACGCCTAGCTCCAGGCAGATTTCGTCTTGCCTTTCGCCTGCGCACGATCATCGTGGCGATCACGGCGCTGTGCCTCCTGCTCGGCAGCATCGCCCGGCGTTGGGCGGTGATCAACGCCGAATTCGACGCGGCCACCACTTTGCAGGCCCCGAAATGGTCCGACTGGCACGAACCGCGGCGCGGGCCACCACGTTCAGCAGCGGGGTGGGTCGTCAGCTACCCAAATCCGGAAATGACCGATGGGATGCACAACTTGTCCCTTGCATTGAACCAGCCGGTAAGTGCGGCCGAGGTGTTGGCGTTTTGGCGAAGTCCTCCCAAAATACATGTGAGAGTCGAGCGCCAGCGAGTCACCGACCAGGACGTGAAGCTGTGCAATTCCTTCCGAAACTTATCTTCGCTTGCGCTCACGAACGTCGGCTTGACGGACCGCCAGCTCGCGCTGCTGAGTGAGACCAGCCAACTCGCCACCTTGATTCTTCCTTTGAATCCTCTCCACGACGCATCCGCGGAGCGCATTAGCAAGCTGCCTTCGCTCAAATACCTCGACCTGTCGCAAACCGAGGTGACAGACATTGGCGTCTGTCACCTGGCAAGGTTACGGCGCCTGGAGAGCCTGCTCCTGAACAACACTTCTGTGGAATTTTTCGAGAGCAATGCGTCTGCGGTCTCCGACCGCGGGGTACGATGCCTGGCCGGTTGCCACACGTTGCAACACGTTGAACTAAACCATACGAGGATCACGGGCCAGGCCATGGCGGACCTGGCAAAGCTGCCCGCACTGTTGCATCTATCACTGCGAGGAACCGACATAACGGACGAGGGGGTGCGTCATTTGTTGCGAGCGAAACCATGCCCACCCATCGCGTATCTCTGTTTGTCCGATACGAACGTCACCGACGAGGTCATACCACTACTGAAACAGCTCCCGGGCCTGGTCACAATCGAATTGGACGGGACGCGCGTCGATCCGGACCGGGCGGCCGAACTTGGCAAGTTCCTGATGCAGCGAGCCTTTCCGCCATGAGACGCCTTATCCCGGCAAGGTTACGTTTTGCCTTTCGGCTGCGGTCGGTCCTTATTGCAATCTCCGTGCTGTGCCTTGTGCTCGGCGGCATCGCGTGGCGCTGGCGGGTGCTTTACAGCGAAGTCGATGCGGTCAGCAAACTACAGGCCTTCGAGAGTGAGGGTTGGCAAGATCCACCCGGAGCTACACCTCGAATCAGACGGCGCTGGAACGTATTCAGCGGACCTGGTGGGCAAAAGGATGCGCTCCCACGCTCCGTAACCGCATTTGATGTTATCGCCGTGTGGCGTCCTGCCGCAAGCATTCGAATCGTCACCGGGATGCAGTGGATCAGGGATGACGAGCTGCTACTTTGCAACGCATTTCGGCGCCTGGAAGTGCTCGGCATCACAGAGTCGAATCTGACCGATCAGCAATTTGCGTTAATCACTGCGACTGCAGATCTGTTTGATTTGCAACTCGTTGACAACCCTTTGCACGACGTTTCAGCGCGGCGGATCGCAAAAATGTCAAAGCTGCAATGCCTTGGTCTTGCCGCAACGAAAGTGACTGATGTTGGAGTTCACGATTTGGCGACATTGCCGATTTTGATGTCCTTGGATCTCAGGTTCAATGCTGCCATTACCGACCGAAGTGCGCGTTGCTTGGCCGAATGCAGAACGTTGGAGGCGTTGTATTTGGATCAAACCGCCATCACCGACAAGGGACTCATGTATTTGGCCACACTTCCGAAGCTGTGTGCACTGGGAATCACGGAGACGAGCGTCACGCTCGACGGAATTCGCCGTTTCAACGAAGCGCGCCTCGCGCGCGGGCTTGAGCCCCTCGACCTTGATCCTAAGCCCTATGGGAGCGACGAATGATTTACTCGCTATTCTCGGAACTTTTCAGCGGAACATGCCCCACACAGTCGGCTCCGGCATTCGTCGTCGGGCCACGCTGGTGTGGTCGCTGGGAGCCGGCGCGGACGCGATTTTTGGAGTTGTTGGCGCTGACCGCGTACGCGTACTTCCATTACGTGCCTTAGACGCCGAAATAGGGATCTCGGCGCGCACGCCAGACTAACTGAACATCTGCCCCCGGCCCACCGCCTCGAAGGCGTTCACATAGTGATCGATCGTGGGCTTGCGAGCTGACGCGGGCCAGGTGACGGCTACCACGTCGAAGCGAGCGGGATACTCGAGCAAATCGTGCCGCTTGAGAAAGGCCAGGGCCAGCCGCGTGAGCCGACGCTGCTTTTCCGGGCCCACGGCTTCGGCCGGATGCCCGGCGTCGTGCGAGCGGCGGGTCTTGACTTCGATGAACACGACGGTGCGGCCATCGACGGCTACCAGGTCCAATTCGCCCAGCCGTGAGCGATCGCGGCGCCCCACGATCTGGTAGCCCAAGCGGCGCACGTGGCGCTCGGCGGCCCGTTCGCCTCGCCGATCGAGCGAATGGTAACGCCGCCAGGCAGATCGAATCTGCTCGACGATGCTCGCCATGGCCTCGCCCCCGCAACAACGATGTTGCCGCGCACGCGGCAAACCCGGCGCCGGGCGGATCGCTCGACCGGGCGTGCCTACTTTTTCTCGCCGTCGGCGTTCTTGCCCGGCAAGTCGCCGCGGCGTTCACGCAACCGCACGGCTTTGCCCACGCGATCGCGAAGGAAGTACAGCTTGGCCCGGCGGACCACGCCGCGACGCTTGACCTCGATCTGCGCGATCTTGGGCGAGTGAAGGGGAAACTTCCGCTCCACTCCCTCGCCGCCGACGATCCGCCGCACGGTGAACGTCTCGCGCGTGCCGGAGCCGGCCCGGGCGATCACCACGCCGTTGAAGATCTGAATCCGTTCCTTTTCGCCTTCCAGAATCCGCGTGTGCACGTCTACCGTGTCACCGATCTGAAAGTCGGGGATTTCGCTTTTGAGGGAGCCTTTTTCGACCAGCTCCAGGATCTGCTGACTCATGGTTTTTGCTGCCTTTCGATTTCGGATGATTGTATGGGCTGGTGCCGCGCGCCGCTAGCGGTGACGCGACGCGATATGCCGCTGGAGGTGCCGGCCGGTGGCCGACGGCCGATCGCCATGCTCGCGGTCATTCACCGGCGGGGCTTGCCGAGCCCGGTTTTTCTCGTGTTTCGCTCCACAGGTCGGCCCGTTGCTCGCGCGTACGGCAGAGGCTCTGCTCTTGGCGCCAACGGGCGATTTGTTCGTGATTGCCGCTCAGCAGCACCTCGGGCACCGAGAGGCCGCGATACTCGCGGGGCCGGGTGTATTGGGCTCCCTCGAGCAGCCGGTCCTGGCCCGAAAATGAATCTTGGCGGTGGCTTTCTTCGTCTCCCAACACGCCGGGCACCAGTCGGGCCACGGCGTCAATGATCACCAGGGCGGCCACTTCGCCCCCTCCCAGGATGTAATCGCCGATCGAAACCTCGTCCGGCCGCAGGATCTGTTTCACCCGTTCGTCAAATCCCTCGTACCTTCCGCACAACAGCAGCAGCCGCGGCCGGGCGGCCAGCTCTTCGACGATCGACTGGCACAGCGGCCGGCCTTGCGGCGAGAGCATCACCAGATGCCCGGCCTCCGGCGCCATGGCTCGCACAGCCTCGACACACTCGACAACCGGCTCGACCTTGAGCACCATGCCCGGCCCGCCGCCGAAGGGGCGATCGTCCACCATATGGTGCTTGTCGTGCGCCCAAGCGCGGATGTCGTGCAGATGGACGTCGACGTGCCCGCGCTGGATCGCCAACCGCATCAGGCTTTGCCCGAGATAACTCTCCAGGATGCCCGGAAACAAAGTCAATACGTCAAACCGCATGGCTGCACGCTCTACAATCTCCAGCCGGCCATCGCCCGCGTATCGGCAGCGCGTTCCGCCGTGGCGGCTTACTGTTCGGTGGCGCCGGCCTTTTCTTCCGCGACTTCGCCGGCGGCGCCGTCATTCGCCTCGGCGGCGCCTTCGGTTTCTGCCGACGCTTCGGCTGGAGCAGCCTCGGCGGCGGGCGCGGCTTCAGCCGCCGGTTCTTCACCTCCGCGCACCGGCACGTACACCGGCTCGCCGGCATCGGGCACGACCTTCGGCATCGCCAGCTTTTCCCGGGCCTGTTGCTGCTGGTCCAGGTGCGTGCCGCTCGTGCCATACTTCTTGATCAGTGTCTTGACCTTC
>CAVQEL010000023.1:0-230000 GCA_963711515.1 uncultured Planctomycetota bacterium
GAAGCCTGATTAAAAAGATAGTTAACTAATCCCGGATTTTTATTCTTACCAAATATTCTATGAAGCCTGGGTTTCCTCAAATTATAGTTAATAAGCAAATGTTTTTTTATTAGTTCTTGCAAAGCTTCCGGCAACCTTCAAGCGACAACCGTTTTTCCTTTTGCCTCTGCTGAAGATGTAACTAAAATTGTTTTAAGAGGTGCATCCACTTTTGAAAATTTCAGCCGTGCTCTAAGAGCTCTGAATGTTTCACTTGAAGAAGCGTCAGGTTTATCAATAATTATAAATTCATGTGATTTAGTCTTCTTTTTCCGTTTTTTTCAAATTCAGGTATCCATGAAAGGATATTGATATTTTTATCAATAATATCCCGGGAGATTTAACTGTATCATCGAAATAGTCTTTTACCAATAAAAGAACGAATGCTCCGACATAATCCAGCCATTATTCCAACAAGATATAATCAATATCCGGTCCGGTTTTGCCGGCTCATCCGTATTGTTCCTGTACCGATAATATGGACATTACCCGGCTGAGAAAGTTCATTAATCATTGATTCCTGATATCTTCTGATCTATAAGAAAGTATAGCTGTTTCAATGCTTCCCTTTTCCTTTCATACCCTGCTAGTTCTATTGATTTTTTAGGCACTTGAAATTAATTTCATATTTGGCTATTATAGTTTCGAGTTCTTTTGATTTTATTTCAAGGGGATGGTTATTAAAATTTCTTCTTCAATCAGCTTTTGGGAAATATCTTTTACCTGGTCGGGAGACTAGCAAATGCACCTGCTTTTATATCGTTTATCGTATTGCTTAATTTTTGTTTAAATTCTGTAATCCTCTGGTTATAATCTTTATATTCTCTTAATATCAATTCTTGAGCTTTTATTAGCTATCCAACATTCTATTCATTTGGAGTTCTGCTATTTGTTTTTGTAGTACATTTATATATGCTTGGAAAGTCTGATTTTCCAGGTAATCTACAAGATGGATTCAGTTTTTTTAATTCGTTTTTATACTGGCTTAGGATTTCTGTTGAAGTCATTAAATCGACTTGGTTGCATCCCTTTCACACTTGAATTGCTGATAACTTTTCAATTAGTGCTTTTGATTGTACATCTAAAGAGACAATTCCCCCTCTTTCTGAAAATTTTTTAGGTATCTTGGCATTATTTAATTCGCTTAATTTTTCTTTACTCTGTTTTTCAAGAAATTTTCTAATGGTTGTTAGCTGATTCTATTCCTTTCAAGATTTAATTTTTTATACCTATCAGCATAAGATATTTGCAATTAAAGCGGCCTCTAAGGAGAAGGGGATTCTGCGGAAATATCGACAACATCAATTCTCTCTTTTTGATCAGCCGTAACTATATGCCTAAAAGTGCATTAATAGCTTTGACAGATTTATGTCCCTTTATTACCTTTTCCTTCTTCAGCTTTAAGGGTTGAAAATTGACTTTTTCTGTTGTGAAATATTAAAGCTGTCAATCAAGACATTTGCATATCTTTCTTTGAATTACGGCTGTTTATAACCTCTATTTCGTTTGCAATAAACCTATCATTTCCGATATTGCCTATTTCAGGGAATCGTCCTGAAGATTCAAGTATGCTTTGATTTTGATTAGTGATTTTTAGTGTAACAGTAGATTTATAAATATCTTTTGAATAAAGGGCGTAAAAAATAACAGCAATTATAATTATCGATGAAATAATAATAAATATTAAAAGATTATTACGGATGAGTAGTATATAATCTTTTATAGATTTGGAATTTTCAGATAAATATTTTTCTACGTTAGAATTTAAATTTTCCATTTGGAAAACCTTTGTGAAATTTTCTAAATAGCTACAATAGCTATAGTTTATTTCAAAAGTTTTTTATTTTTTACATGAGAATCAAAAACATGTAAGACGAGAGCTATAACTCTTATAAATAAAATTAAGCTGAAAGCAAAAATATTGTTATAGCTCATAAAGATATAATCTATAGAATACAATTTGGTGCATTAAAATAGTATTCATCATAGTCATAATTTCCAACAAATACATATTGATAGGATTTCGGAATGATGAAATCAAGGAATATAGGATACTGAAACATTGGACTAATCGTAGTTTCAATTATTTAATGATTTCTGAATATTCCCCTTACCTCTCCACCCCTATGAATTATTTTTATTATTAAATTTATGTCCCCTTTACTCTGTTAAGCTACTTTACCTTAATACACTTTTATTGAAAGTGGGAAATATTTCTTAAACACTAACTTTTTCTCAAACTAGTTCTGAGGTTAATATACATGAATACAATTGATAAAAGTCGGCGCCGATTTTTCCGCGGACTCGAGATCGGCCGTCAGCTCCAGCGTCGGCCCTTGCGGGCCGCCGGTGGCTGTGCCCGACTCGACGATCGGGTGGCCGCACTTGGGGCACGTCCCGCTCTTGGGGGCGCGTTTGAGGATCGTTTTACAACCCGGACAAATCAGCATCGCTGGGTTTACCTCGCGCGCGCAGGATGCGGTGGGCTTTCTTGAGCGAGCCGGGCTCGGCTTCGCGTACCTGGGGGCGCAAACAAGACCGGCGCCACGGCCAGGCCAACGCCGCGCCCAGACCCCCGGAAATGAGCGCGCCGGCCTCGGACCGCGAGGTCTCTTCCGCCGCCGCACCGGACTTTTCCACGGGCGCCGGAGCCGGCGGGGGCGTGGCCGGTTCGGCGGGCAACAAGGGCGGGTTGGCATCCGGCTGTTCGGCTTCGTTGCGGAGGCTTTGCGAGCGGTCGAACAGCGTAGTGCTGCGGCCCTGGTGAATGGCGACGTCGACGACCAACCGCTCGACGTCGTCGGCTTCGATCTGGTAAATGCGATAGTGACCGTCTGGCAATCGCTGGAACAGTCCCCGCAGATTGTCGAGCACTTCGTCGGGGAGCGTTTCGTCGCTGCTGGCGTCCTCGACGCCGGTTGGCAAAACGATGCGCAACACAAGTCGCAGCTCGGCCCCGGCCACCGCAGCGGTCCGAGCGCGGCGCAACTCTTCGCGGATAATTTGCGGCGGCGGAGTTGCCCGCGTGTCGATGGCTGGCAGGGGAGCCTGTGGGGGCGGACTCGTGCCCCCGCCCCCTCCCGGCGGAAAGAACAGCGACGCGGCCGGTTGGCGGAGCACGAACACCTGCACGGAAAACGTGGCGCTGGCCGCGCCGCCGTCGTCGTCCATCACGGTGACCCCCACGTTGAACGTGGCGGGAAAGGCGAACAGATGCTGACTGTTCAATGCGCCCTGCGTCAACAACGACACTCCGCCGGGCGAGAGAATGTCGGCCTGGCCGGTGCTGTTGGGCGTGCCGTCCGTCCAATTGATCACGTAGGTGAAGCGCTCGGTCGTCCCGCCGCCGGGCGCCAGCGGGTTGTCGAAGCCCGGGTCGTTGAAATGGACGACATTCGGAATGAGCAGCGTCGTGCCCAGCGGGACCGTCAGATTCGGCGTGACGGCCGTGATCGTCGGAGCGACGTTATGAACCGTCACGTTGAGCATCGCCTGCGACGATCGGCCATCGGACGCGCTGACGGTGACGGTCACCGTGTACAGGCCGTTGTCGGCATAGACGTGGGAGCCGGGCAGCGAGCCGGTGACGCGTCCCTCGCCGTTGGGCAGGCCCAGCGTCGCGAGTCCGGCGCTGGGAGCCTGCCCGTCGCCCCAGTTGATCGTGTACTGGTACGAACTGGCTCCCCCGGGGCGCGGGTCGACGAACTGCGCGATGGGATTGACCGACAGCTGCGAGCCTTCGTCGACGGTTTGACCCGGCGCCGTGACGATGATGATCGCCCCGGATTTGACCGTGACGGTGAACGTGCCCGTGGCCGCTCCGCCGTCGTCGTCGCTGACCGTGACGGTCACGGTATACGTGCCCGCCGCGGCGTAAGTGTGGCCGCCATTGAAGGAGCCGGCCGACGGGACGCCGGCATGACCGGTGGTGAAGTTGGTGACCGGTCCGGCGTCCAGGCCCGATCCGTCCCCCCAATTGATCGCGTACGTAAATCGCTCGACGGTTTCGCCGCCGACATTCAACGGGTTGTCGAATCCCGGATCGGTGAACTGGCCGATGTTGGTGATCGAAAAGGCCACGCCTTCGTCGGCCATCCGGTCGCCGGGCACGACCAGCGTGGGATCGACGTTGTGCACCAGGACCGAAATCGTGGCGACGGCCGTACCGCCGTCATCGTCGCTGACGGTGACGGTCACCGTGTACACGCCATTGTCGGCGTAGATGTGGCTGCCGTCGAACGAGCCTTGCGTCGGTGTGCCGGGTCCGCCGAGTACGTCGATCGTGGGGGGCCCGGAATCGATCGGCGTGCCGTCGCCCCAGTTGATGGTGTAAGTGAACTGTTCCTGGGTCTCGCCGCCGACGTTCAAGGGATTGTCAAACCCGGGATCGGTGAACTGGCCGATGTTGGTGATCGACAGGAGCGAGCCTTCGTTGGTCGTCTGGTTGTCGGCCACGGTGAGCACGGCGCCACGTTGTGCACCATGACGGTGAACGTGGCGGTGGCCGAACCGCCGTCGTCGTCGCTGACGGTGACGGTGACCGTGTATACGCCATTGTCGGCGTAGATGTGGCTGCCGTCGAACGAGCCTTGCGTCGGCACTCCGGGTCCGCCGACTACGTCGATCGTGGGGGGCCCGGAATCGATCGGCGTGCCGTCGCCCCAGTCGATGGTGTAAGTGAACTGCTCCTGGGTCTCGCCGCCGACGTTCAAGGGATTGTCAAACCCGGGATCGGTGAACTGGCCAACGTTGGTGATCGACAGGAGCGATCCTTCGTTGGTGGTCTGGTTGTCGGCCACGGTCAGCACGGGCGCCACGTTATGCACCGTGACGGTGAACGTGGCGGTGTCCGATCCGCCGTCGTCGTCGCTGACGGTGACGGTCACGGTGTATACGCCATTGTCGGCGTAGATGTGGCTGCCGTCGAACGAGCCTTGCGTCGGTGTGCCGGGTCCGCCGACTACGTCGATCGTGGGGGGCCCGGAATCGATCGGCGTGCCGTCGCCCCAGTTGATGGTGTAGGTGAACTGCTCCTGGGTCTCGCCGCCGACGTTCAAGGGATTGTCAAACCCGGGATCGGTGAACTGGCCGATGTTGGTGATCGACAGCAGCGATCCTTCGTTGGTCGTCTGGTTGTCGGCCACGGTTAGCACGGGCGCCACGTTATGCACCGTGACGGAAAACGTGGCGGTGTCCGATCCGCCGTCGTCGTCGCTGACGGTGACGGTCACCGTGTATACGCCGTTGTCGGCGTAGATGTGGCTGCCGTCGAACGAGCCTTGCGTCGGCACGCCGGGTCCGCCGACTACGTCGATCGTGGGGGGCCCGGAATCGATCGGCGTGCCGTCGCCCCAGTCGATGGCGTAAGTGAACTGCTCCTGGGTCTCGCCGCCGACGTTCAAGGGATTGTCAAACCCGGGATCGGTGAACTGGCCGATGTTGGTGATCGACAGGAGCGATCCTTCGTTGGTGGTCTGGTTGTCGGCCACGGTTAGCACGGGCGCCACGTTATGCACCGTGACGGAAAACGTGGCGGTGTCGGACCCGCCGTCATCGTCGCTGACGGTGACGGTGACGGTGTACACGCCGTTGTCGGCATAGGTATGACTGCCGTCGAACGAGCCTTGCGTGGGCACACCGGGTCCGCCGGGCACGTCGATCGTGGCGCTCCGGAATCGACCGGCGTGCCGTCGCCCCAGTCGATGGCATAAGTGAATTGCTCCTGGGTTTCGCCGCCGACGTTGTTGGAATTGTTGAAGCCCGGATCGGTGAACTGGCCGATGTTGGTGATCGACAGGAGCGATCCTTCGTTGGTGGTCTGGTTGTCGGCCACGGTTAGCACGGCGCCACGTTATGCACCGTGACGGTGAACATGGCCGTGTCGGACCCGCCGTCGTCATCGCTGACGGTGACGGTGACGGTGTACACGCCGTTGTCGGCATAGGTATGACTGCCGTCGAACGAACCTTGCGTGGGAGTGCCGGGTCCGCCGGGCACGTCGATCGTGGGCGCTGCGGAATCGACCGGCGTGCCGTCGCCCCAATCGATGGCGTAGGTGAATTGCTCCTGGGTCTCTCCGCCGACGTTCAGGGGATTGTTGAACCCGGGGTCGGAGAACTGGCCGACGTTGGTGATCGCCAGGAGCGAGCCTTCGCCAGTGGTCTGATTCGGCGCCACGGTCAGGACCGGGGCTACGTTGTGGACCGTGACGGAAAACGTGGCGGTGTCGGACCCGCCGTCGTCATCGCTGACGGTGACGGTGACGGTGTACACGCCGTTGTCGGCGTAGGTGTGGCTGCCGTCGAACGAACCTTGCGTGGGCGTGCCGGGTCCGCCGACTACGTCGATCGTGGCGGCTCCGGAATCGACCGGCGTGCCGTCGCCCCAGTCGATCGCATAGGTGAATTGTTCTTGCGTCTCGCCGCCGACGTTCAGGGCGTTGTCGAAGCCGGGGTCGGAGAACTGCCCGACGTTGGTGATGGTGAGCAATTGCCCTTCGTTGGCGACCTGGTTGGGGGTCACCGTGAGCGTGGGGGAGACGTTGTTCACCGTGACGGTGAACTGTCCGCTGGCCAGTCCTCCTTGCCCGTCGCTGATGGTGACCTCGACCGTGTAGGTGCCGTTGTCGGCGTAGGTGTGGAGGCCATCGAACGAGCCTTGGGTCGGCAGTCCGTCGCCGCCGAGGACGTCGATCGTGGCCGCTCCGACGGACGGCTGCGTGCCGTCGCCCCAGTCAATGGTGTAGGTGTAGGGGGCCTGTTCCAAACTGCCGCCGTCGCTCGGCGGGCCCTCGCCGCCTGACTGGCCGTAGTCGGTGAACTGGCCGACGTCGGTGATCGACAGGGCCGCCCCTTCGTCGACGGTTTGATTGCCGGCGACGACGAGCGACAGTTGGACTTCCGCGTCGACCGCCGCCGCCACGTTGGCTTGCACCTGGTCGGGGTTGTCGGCCGAGGCGGTCTGGTTGTCCGCGCGATTGCCGGCTGCCGCGCTTGGCTGGCCGGTTTGCGGAGAACTTTGCTGCGACGCGTCGTCCTTTGAATCTTGATTGTCCGAAGCGATGGTTTTTTCGTGGGTCGCGTCGGTTCCCAGCGGCGTGGCCGGATCGGGACTGTTGCCGGTTCCTTGGGCGTGCTCCGGACCGCTCTGCGCAAGCGCTTGGGCCAAGGCCACCGCGGCGCCGGCCGACAGCACGCGCCGTTCTTCCAAGGGATGCAGTTCCAGACCGCCGGCCAGCTCCTGCCGCGAAATCGTCGCCCCGCGCACGCGCCAGTGGCGGCTCCAGGCGGCGCGAAGTTCAGCCATCTGCCAGCGTCGTCGCATACCGCAAGGTTCCCGTGTGCCGGGTGAAGGTTGGCCTGAGACTTCGCCGCCGAAAAGGCCCGCAAAGTCCCATTATTTCTAGCCGTCTTGGTATCCGTCAAACTGGCGGCTTGATTTTCGACGAGAGAAGCTGGGCAAACATGACGGATCGCGGCCGCCGGGCGATTCGGCGAGAGCTTGCCGGCTGGGCCGAATCTGCCGGTCGGGTCAGAAATCGTCGAGGTGCCGATTATCCGGCGACGAAAGGAAACAGCAGGGGGATGTCTCATGATGGCACTTCGCGCCTGGTATCTGACGGTGGCCGCCGTGGTGGCCGTTTCTGGCTGCGCCGCTGGCGTGGTTGGGTCGGTGGCCACGACATCGGCCGCGCTACAGTTGGTCACCCAGCCGGACCGAGCCGGTTCCCCGGCGGAAGGTGCCTCTGTGGCGAAGCGACGATGCCACCGCGTCGGACGAGTTCGGCGATGCGGCCGTCACCGTCGGCGATGATGGGCTCGTGCTGGTCGGTGAAGAGGTTTCGCCGAGCGATAGCGACGCCCCGGCCATCGGTTGCAGTGCAAATACTCTCGACAGCGAAGCCACCTTTCGGCTGTCCGCCGACGTGCCGCCGGACGAGCCGGTCGAGACGTGCACCGTGATCGGCCACCAGGTGCCCGCCGCCGAACAGGTGACCCGGCTGCGGATGGTTGCCGACGGCGTGGAAGTGGACACCGTGGACGCCAGCGAGCAACCGTTGCCGTGGTTCGGGCCGGCCGAAGATGTCGCCGCGCCGCCCGAAGAGATCGCCGCGCCGCGACCGGAAGCGCCGTCGCCGTTCAAACCCGGCAGCGGCGAACAGGAGTTTGATCGCCTCGGGAGGACGATTCTCGAAGTGCCGGTGGACATTCGGCCGACCGAGGGGGCATTGCCCGAGAACGTGGCGGGCATGGAGTTTGGCAAGCAGCCGACGATCGACGAGACGTTGCCGGACGATTCGCCGCCGGATCTGTTTTGCTCGTACACGCCCTGGACGATTTGCTATCGCCCGCTCTACTTCGAGGATATCGCCCTGGAGCGATATGGTTACAACGTGGGCTACTTGCAGACCGGCTTGTCGGGCGTGCGGTTCTTCAGCTCCGTGGCGGCGCTGCCGTATAAGATGACGCGCCGTCCGCCGCGGTCGTGCCAATGCTCGAACGGCTTCAGCCGCGTCGGCGACTGCCCGCTGCCGTGCTACGGCAATCGCCGGTTTCAGTGGAACGCGGCGCTGGTGGAAGCGGCCGCGATTGCCGCGGTGGCGTATATCTTGCCGTAGCGTCAAAAGGCGTCGGAATGTTCGCGGCGTCGGTTGGCGCCGCTCGCGCGGCTAGCGGTTGAACGTCTGCTTCAGGTAACGCGCCAGCCGCGTGGGCGAGCGAGCGCGGGGCGACGCTGATCCTGGCCCGGCCACAGACGCGCCCGATCAGATGCGGCGGGTCGTCGTCAAACTGCACGCGGACCTGGTACCAGGTGTCCAGCGGTCGGGCCACGCCGCGCCGATCGGTGCGGGCCGGCAGATCGCCCTCGGCGGCCAGCTCGCGCGGCATCACTTCCAGATCGAGCTTGGCCACTTCGACGACCTGGCCCGAGAACGTTTCGCCCGGCAGGTGGTCGAGTTTGATTTCGACCGATTGTCCGTCTTCGACCAGCTCGACGTCGTCTTCGTCGACGTGCAGGATGGCTTCGAGCCGGCTCGGATCGCCCACCAGGCACACCAGGGTGCCGGTGTCGAGCAGCGCGCCCTGGTTTCGCTCGTCCAGGGGCGTGCCGGTCCAGCGGGGCAGGGCGTGGCGATCACTCGATTCGTCCGAGCACGTTGGGCGGGGGGAGCACGGTGCCGTCGACGGGAGCGACGAGCGAGAGCCGCTGGGCGTCGCGGGTGACTTGGGCCAACTGCTGCTCGATATCCGCCAGCGCGGCCTCGGCCGCGGGAATCTCGCTGCCGTCGACGCTCGCCTTGGAGCCGCCGGGCTTCCAGGTTTGCCAGAAAAAGCTGCTGCTGATCGCGCTCGGAAGTGAGCCGGGCCAGCTCGAGCTGGACGTCGGGATTTTCGAGGGTGGCCAGGGTCTCGCCGGCCCGCACCTGTTGACCGACGCGGACCGCGTCCGTCCGCTGGCCGGCCACGGTGACGTAGACGCGTTTGGCATCGCGGTATTCGAGCACCACCGGCGCCGTGACCCGCATCGGCAACGGCACCCACACCAGCGGCCCGCGACAGCGGCGACCAACAAGCCGACCAGCGCCAAACGGCGCCGGCCACGCGGCGCGCGCGTAGGATCGCGGGCCCAGCGCACGGTCGTGTGGACGGCCGGCCACACCAGCCCGCCGATGGCCACGCCGGCCACGGCCACGACCAGCACTTCCAAGTGCGAGCGGCCGCAGAATCTCATCGAGCACCCACAGCACCAGGGCGACGACCACACCAGCGATAGACGTTCGAAGCCACGGCGTACGTGACCAGCCAGGCTTGCGAGTGCCCGGTCGCGATGCGCGGCTGCGGCAGCTCGAAACCGAGGCACCAGCGGGCCAGCACGCGTTTCAGGGCGTCGGCCGCTTGGGCTTTCAGATTGGGCACTTCCAGCAGGTCGGAGAGGATGAAGTAGCCGTCGTAGCGCAAGCAGCGGGTTGCCGTTGACCAGCACGGTGCCCAGCGAGCAGATGAACACGGTGTTCAGGCACAAGGCGTTGAACAGGCCCGGCTGGCTGAACCACCACAGGAAGGTACACAGCCGACGCCAGGATCAGCTCGACGTACATGCCGGCCGCGGTGATGGCGATCCGCTGCCATTTGCTGGCGAGCATCCACGAATCGGAGACGTTGCAGTACAGGCAGGGGGTGAACACCAGCAGCATGACGCCCATCTCGTGGCATTCGCCGCCGAAACGGCGGCAGGCCAGCGGCATGCCCCAGCTCGTGCAGGATCTTGATCGCCGCCAGCGTGACGGCCAGCCAGGGAAGGTTCGAGGCGCGTGACAATGGCGTCGAACTCGGGCAAGCGTTTTTCAACCGTAGCGAACTCGACGGCCACGAGCGTCGCCGCCGCCACCGCCAGCACGAACACAACCGCCACGCACAGCGGTGAAAACAACCAACCGGCGGCCGGCGAGAGCCCGTCGAGCAGCCGGCGGGGATTGATGCCGGGGAAGCGAATGGCCAGCAGGCTGACGAGCGTTTCGAGCCACTGCTGGCGCCGTTTCTCGCCGCGCCGTAGGAGCAGTTGTTCGCCCTGACCCGGCGCGTCGGACGTCACCAGGCCGAAACGATGCAGCGAGGACAAATAGCCCTGGATTTGCTCGACGCTCAGGCGGCGGGGAGCAAAGGCCTCGCTGGCGCGGCGCCGCAAGTCGTCGAGGCTGGTGCGGCCGTCGAGCAACCGCAACAGCACGTATTCTTCTTCGCGCAGGTGATAGTACTTCAGCGCCAGCGGATCCTTCACGGCCCATAGCCGCCGGCCCCCGTGGCGTTGCGCGGCGAACTGCAAATCGCCGCGCACGCGCAATCCCAGCGGACGATCGGTCGCGCTTAGCGTGCTCTCGGCGAGGCTCATCGCTTAGGGCTCCTCGCGTTCGGCCGCCGCGATGGTCATCGACCCGTGCAAGCCGGGACGCAGCTTCAGATCGCGATTGTCGATTTCGGCCCACACGCGAACCTGCCCGTTGACCGGGTCCACCTCGGGGCTGACGAACACGATCCGGCCCGGGTACTGCATCTGTTCGTCTCCCAGCTGGACGGTCAGTTTGACGGGGCGTCCTTTGACATCGCCGTGCACGTCCTGGGCGTGGATGAGCCCTTCGGCGCGCAAGCGATCGAGCCTGAGCAGGCGGAGGATCGTCTGGCCGGGTTCGACCCATTCGCCCCGATGCCGCTCGATCTGGGCCACGAAGCCGGTCAGCGGGGCCGTGATGTGCCGCTGCTCGATGTCGTGCTGGGCCGAGCGCACGTCGTTTTCCTTGAGCGCCCGGCTGGTCTCGGCCAGCGACAATTCGAGCTGGGCTTGTTCGATCTCGAGGGTCGCCTTTTCGGCCAGCAGCCGCAGTTGATCCAATTCCGAGGCCGAGACGCTTTCGGCCAATTGCCGCTCGCTGCGCAACGCCCGCTGCAGCTCCGACTCGGCCACTTCGGCCGACTTGCGGGCAAACCGCACCTTGACGTCGCTGTCGGCCAGCTTGCGGGCGCCGTCCAGCTCCAGCTCGGCCTTGCGCTTGTCGAACTGCGCGGACGGTGTCGTCGATCTGCGCCACCGCGGCGCCGGCTTCGATCATCTCTCCTTCGCGCACGGAGACTTCTTTCAGCACTCCGGCTTCGCGGGCCGGCACTTCCACCTCCTCGATCAGCTTGACGAGGACCGAGGAGACTTCGATCGGCGACGAATCGTCGGCCGCGGCCGCGGGCATCATCGAGGCGACCAGCCATCAAGACACACGTTGCACGGAGCATCGCCGTTACCACCATAGGGACCGCAGGTAGTCGTATAAATCGTGCAGCCAAACGTAGCCCAGCGAGCGGCGCCCGCAATGCACCTTGGCGATCGCCGTGGCGCCGGGCGCAGCGCGGGCACGTCGCCGCGGGGGAAGTCGACGGTCACGCGCAGCGTGGCGTCCTGAGCTTCGTCCAGCTCGGTCGCCAGGGCGACGTCGGCAATTCGCCCCTGGTATTCGTGCTCCGGGTCGGAAGCCAGCTTGAAGGTCACGCCCAGGTCGTCTTGCAAGTCGGCGCGGGCGGCCAGCACGTGCCCCGCGCGATCGTCGGCCACGTGCAATTCCAGGACCCAGGGACCGTCCAGATCGGCCACCGTGAGCAGGGCCTGGCCGCGCTCGACGGGGCGGGCGGACAGCAGTTGTTCCAGATTCCAGGTGATGGCCCGGCCGGCGATCGGACTGCGGACGGTCAGTGCCGTGTGCTGGTCTGCCAGGATTTGCTCCTGGGCGGCGAGCCCCTGGAGCTGCTCCTTGAGCTCTTCTTCCTCGGCGGCCAGTTCGTGCGGGACCGCGGCGCTGGCCGGGCTCGGAGGGGCGGTCTACGAGGCGCTCGGCGCGGACGGCGGCCAGCTTCTTTTCGGCGGTGCGGCGCTCGCCCAGCACGCGGCGGCTTTCCAGGTCCAGCTCCGGTTTGCGGAGCACGACCAGCGGTTCGCCGGCGGCCACCATCTGGCCATGATCGACCAACAGCTCGTCGACCACGCCGTCGTCGGAGGCAAACACTTCGCGCCGCGTCTGCGGCTGGAGCTCGCCGCGGGTTTCGACGTCGAAATCGGCCGGCACCAGCACGAGGCACGCCACGACCACCGCCACCAGCGCGGCGGCCAAGACCGTCTTGGGAAGATGCCGGGCCTCGGCCAGCGGTCGCACTTTGGCCAACAGGCGCCCGAGGCGCGCCAGCGGCAATCGCGAATGAACGAGCGCATTGTGCAAGGCGATCGACGCGTGCCCGGCGACTGCCGCTGCGCGGGCTCGCAGGCGATGCGCCTCGGCCGCGGCTTGAAAATGATCGGCCACCAGAACGCCGATGACTCGTGCGGGACGCGCGCCGTCCGCCTCGGGCTCGACGAGCGGGACGACGGCCACGATTCGCGCGTGGTTTTGTTCGAGATAGGCGTCCAACGGTTGCAGGATCTCGTCGGGCAGATCGGCGACGCCGTCGTGATACCAGAGCGGCTCGGCGGTGGCCGCCGCTCGGGTGGCCAGGCGCTCGAGCGTGGCGACGGCCTGGGAGCGACGTTCCAATAGGTCGACGCCGCTGGTGGCTACCGCGCGAAACTTGCGGCCGTGACGCACCAGCACGCTCAGCCGGTCGCAGCCGATGCGCGCGGCATCCGTCGTTGGCGATGACGTACGCGGTTTGCTCGACGTCGAGGCTGCCGTGGACGCGCCGGGCGAATTGGTCGAACTGTTGCCAGCGCTCTGCGCCGCGCGCAACTCGCCCAGCTCGCGCTGCCGATAGAACGCTTCGACGACTTCGGCCACGGCGGCCAGAATGCGCTCGTAGTCGCGGCCGCGCTGGGGCGTCACTTCGCGTTCGCATACCAGCTCGAGGATGCCGCGCCTCGCTGGCGCGACGTTGAACGGGTGCAGGACGAGCCAGTCGGCCGCTGTTCCCGCGGCGGTCGAGGTCGCGGCGTCTGGCCCGATGACGCGCGGTTGCCCGTCGGCGAGCGTTGCCACCAGCGCCCGCTCGTGCTGCGCGAGGACTTCGCGGTTGGGCGTGGCATCGCCGCGGGTGAGGTTCAACTGGCACTCGAGCCGGACTTCGCCGCGCTGGCCGGTCGACCAGATGGCAGCGCCGCGGGCGACGGCGGCGGGGACGAGCCGAGCCAGCAGCCGCCGAAAGAATTCGCTGCCGCGGTCCGATTCCACGTCGTCGCCCAGTGCGTCGAGCAGGTCTTCGATCGCGCGCCAATCGATGGCCGCCAGTTCGGAGTCGACTGGTGAAGAGCGGGGGTTCATGGGATTCCAGTATAGTCGAGAAGCCCGGAAAGGCCGGCGAGCGAGGCGCCGGTTCGGTGGAGTGACAGCAGTCGGGTTTTGGAGAAATCTTGCCGGTTGTAGCAAGAATTAGGATCGCGATGGCCGGCGAACGGCCGATGTATGGGTTCCGTGTAGGGGGGGAATTGCGCAGTCGCGCGCTTTCGGAGCTGCGCCGACGCTAGCGTGCGTGCTGTCCTGGAGCCGGACCAGCCTGCGAGCTAACCCAAGTGCCAAACCCCCAATCAACTAATTCTGACACGGCGGCGGCAGTTATTGCACGCTGCGCGGTCGGCGTCTGGGAGTGGACCTGCTCGGCGGTGACGTTCGTGGTGTTGCTGTCGGGCAGCGTGTTGCTGTCGGGTTGCCTGGTGCTGCATCCGCCTTGCGAGCTTCCGGACGACCAGGCCTTCTATCGCACGGTTGCCACGTCCTCTGTCGAGCGCCGGACGACCCGGAGCCGGCCGGTTTCCTGCCGCTGTCGACGGCGCCCCCGTTGTTGGTCGACGAAGCGTCGCCGCCGCCGTCGTGGGACCTGACGCTGGCCGACACGGTGCGGCTGGGGCTGGAAAACTCCAAGGTGCTGCGCGACCTGGGTGGCAACGTGCTTCGCCGGCCCGATTTGGCGCAGACGATTCACGACCCGGCCGTACAAGCCAGCGATCCGCGGCTGGGCATGGAAGGGGCCCTGGCGGCCTTTGACGCGCAGGTGTCGACGAAGCTGTTTGCCTACAAGAACGACCGCGCGTTCAACAACTTGTTCGCCGGCGGCGGCACGTTCTTCTTCAAACAAGACCTGGACAATTTTGTCAGCGAAGTGACGAAGACCACGGCCACGGGCGCCACGTTCGCCGTCCGGCACCACGTCGATTACGATTCGAACAATGCTCCGGCCAACTTGTTTCACAGCTATTACAACGTGAACTTCGAAGGCGAGTTTCGCCAGCCCTTGCTGCAAGGCGGCGGTGTGACGTTTAATCGCATCGCTGGACCCAAGTCGACGCCCGGCAACGTCAACGGCGTCGTCATCGCCCGCATCAACAACGACGTCAGCACGGCTGAATTCGAGATCGGTCTGCGCGATCTGATCTCGAACCTGGAAAACGGCTATTGGGACTTGTACTACGCCTATCGCGACCTGGACGCCAAGATCGCGGCGCGCGACACGAGCCTGCAGACGCTGGCGCATCATTCACGCCAACGTCGAGCAGGGGCGCTACAGCAAGCTGCAGGAAGTGCAGGCGCTGGAGCAGTACTACCGCTTCCAGGAGGAAGTGCTCGACGCGCTGGGAGGCCGCGTGCTGGATCGCACCCGCACGTTCAACGGATCCAGCGGCGGAACCTTTCGCGGGCTGGGCGGCGTGCAAGCCGCCGAACGCAAGTTGCGGCTGTGGATGGGCATGCCCATCAACGACGGCCGGCTGATCCGTCCCACGGACTCGCCGCCCGAGGCGCGCATCGTTTTCGACTGGTGCAGCATCATGGAAGAAGCCCTGGCCACGCGAGCGGACCTGCGCCGGCAGCAGGCCAAGGTCCAACGGTACCAGGCCGAACTGATCGCCAATCGCAACTTCCTGTTGCCGCAGTTGGACCTGATCGGCCTGTACCGCTGGCGCGGCTATGGCCACGACCTGCTCGGCCCCAGCAACGCGCTCGACCCGATCAACAACGCCTATGCCAACCTGACCACCGGCATGTTCCAGGAATGGCAGCTCGGCTTCGAATACTCGATGCCGCTGGGCTTCCGCCGCGGATACGCCGCGGTGCGCAACGCCCAGATGCACATCACCCGCGAACGAGCCATTCTCGAAGAGCAGGAACGGCAGGCCATCCACGACCTGAGCTCGGCTTATGGCGACGCCGAGCGGGCGTATGCCCTGATGCAGGTCGCCTACAATCGCCTGCTGGCGGCGCAGGAGCAATACAAGTATGCCTACAAGGGGTTCTTCGAGCTGGGGGGCAAGGTGTCGTTGGAGCTGGTGCTCGATGCGCGGATTCGCCTGGCCGAAGCCGAAACCAGCTACCACCGCGGGCGGGTCGAGTACGCCGTGGCCGTCAAGAACGTGCACTTCGAGAAAGGCTCGCTGATGCAATACAACGGCGCCGCACTGGTGGGCGATGGCGCGTTTTGCCGCGGCGCCCGCAACTCGATCGTGCACCGCATCGGCACCGGCGGCGAAGCGATGCCGATCAATTACGCCCTGCCCGTGCCGATCGTGCCGGGGGCGGAAGCGGTCGAAGGCGTCAACGAGGAGGGACCGACCGAGCCGGCGCCACCGTGGCAAGTTGAAGCCGCCTCGCACGAAGCGCCGGAAACCGCCAGCGCCGCGTCGGAATCGCCGCGGGCGCCCTTATCCGAGGCTGCGGATCCGGTCGAGCGACCCGGCCGCGGGGAGGTAGAACCTTCGCAGAATTTCGAGTCGCCAACGGCGGACTCAACGTCCGAAACGCCGGCGGCTGTTTTGCCGCCGTCCCCCTTGGCTCCGCTGGCTCCGATCAGCGCGGCGCCGCCGCGCAAACCGGAACGCTTGCCCGTTGTGGAACCGCGCGAGTCGTCGTCGTTGTTCCATGTCGACCCACCTCCAGATGAAGCGACCGGGTCGACCGTGGCGGACGACCCGTGACAGAGACACCGCTACACAATCGACTCGCCACTTGTGTTCCGCCGCCTCGCGCATCGCGCCATCCCGTACCAGCTCATTAACACCGCGCCGATCGCCATCGCCACGCCGGCCGATGGCTCGGGCACGAACGCGAGCGTGTATTGACCAACCTGGGAATGTTCGCCGAGGAAATTTATGTCACCCATTCCGGTGACTCCGATCGTCACGTGTCCTGAGCTGTCCGCCACGCCGCTGAGCGTCGGCAGAGAATCGGCCGGATTGCTGACCTCGAGCAGCGAGTTGGACTCGCTGTACCAGCCGATCAGCCCGACGAATTCGGCATTCGTCAGTTGTACGGTGAAGGGTTGGAAGGCCTGGAACCCGGTAAAGGTAAAGAAATCGAGCGAATCGCCGGTGCCCGGGCCGATCACGTTGTTGATCACGGCGTCGACGGTGAAGCCGGTCCAGTCGGAGTACCCCGGCTCGGGCGACGAGGGGTTGATCCACACGTTGTCCAGTTCGTGGGGCGTCACGTCTTCGAACTCGGTGAACGACTTGTCGGGCACGAGGTTGCCCAACGGATCGTGCACGTTGAAGGTGATGCTGTAGCGCCCCGACTGCATGTGGTTCTTGGTGAAGAGCTCGTCGTCGGAGCCGGTGACGCGAAAGTACGCGCTGCCATTGGAGTAGAGCGGCACGCCCATCATCTCGCTGGCCTTGCCATCGCCCAGCGTGCTGCTGTTGTCGTCGCTGCCGAGCATCGTGGTAAACGAGGGATTAAAGTGCCCGAGAATCGTGTCGGGGCGGCCGGTGTCGCCGGTGAGCAAATCAGTCACGCTGAGTTGCCCGGCCGGCAGCATCGTGGCACTGCTGGGAGAATTGTTCGGTTCGGAGGCGCGCGCCACCAGCGCGGCGGCCATGACCGCGGGGGCGGTCAGCAGGATCGTCAATAGGTGTCGTGCAGTCATTAGGAGCGTCTCTGGGGGGAAAGCACTGTCAACGTCGGAGCACGTGGGCCGGGCCCCGCGCAATCCGCCGCACATCGTCAGGCGCGCGCATAGCGAAACGTCACCACACGCACGAGGGTTCAAGAGCCGGACAGGTCGCACCGCCAAGAGGACAACAACGTTGTCTTGGTGCGCGGCTCTTAGAAACGAAGCATTGGCATTCCGGCTAAAACGCTGGCCTACCGCCCAGGTGAGGAAATTCCACCCAATCTAGGTGGAAAGTCTAGTTAGACGCCGGGTTTTTGTCAAATACTTTCTTGACAGCGTCCCTATTGTTTCCTGACAGCGTCCCCCGTCGGGCGCCTGAGGCGGTTCGGCCGCGGCACGCCACACCGCTCGCAAAGCTATTTGCCGCCAGCGGTTTCGAACACTTCGATCCACTTCAGAAACTTGCCGGCGATCTGTCCGGACGCGGCCGACTTGTCGATTTTGCCGGCCCGCAGATCGAAAATCGACTGCAGAAAACTCGAACGCCCCACGGCAAATCCGATGAAACCCGGCACGCCGGCGGCCGCTTGGAGCCAGTCGACCACTTTCTGTTCCGATTCGCCGCGCCCCAGCACGATGCAGCCCACGTGGTCGCGGCCGTCGCGGCGGGCCACCTCGACGATCTTCGCGCAGTGCGTCCGATCGTCGAGCCCTTCGATCTTCCACACGTCGGGCTCGATGCCGAAGTCCTGCACCTCGGCGATGGCGCGGACCATCAGCCCCGGGCGCAACTGGGCGTCGTACGCCTGCTTGCTGCCGGCCTTGTCGAGCTGCGCCTTTTCGGCCGGCACGAGCATCTCGAACATGTACAGCCGGTCGTGCTCGTGCAGCCAGTCGGAGAGGCGCTTCAGCCGCGCGAGCTGCCGCTCGTTGTCGACTTTGTCGCCTGCGGGGTTGTAGCGCACCAGCACTTTGACGAACGTCGGATCGAACGCCTCGATGTGGCGGCCGAAGTCGTCGCCGTATTCGAAGTCGAATTCGTGCTGGCCGCTCTTCTCGGTGGGCATGGCCGTGATGTAGCCGCTGGCCTTGGCGTCGCGGAGCACGGCCGCGCCGAACTGCTCGTCGACGAGTATGCCCGACTTGTCCTTTGGCGCGCCGCGGTCCACGGCCAGCTTGTAGCCTTCGTAGATGACCTGCTTGGTCGAGGCCACCTCGGCCGTTTGCTCGGGCGTGAGCGGATCGTGGAAGCCGAACACTTCCGATCCGTAAGAGCTGCGATGATCGAACGGCAGGATATACAGCGGTTTGTCGTAGCCGAGTTTCATCGCGCGGTCTCCTTCGATTGGCGATAGCGATCAATGAGGGCGTTGGTCGAGCTGTCGTGAGCCAGCTTCGGGGGCGAGGCGCTTTCCAGCTCGGGGATGATCCGCTTGGCCAGGACCTTGCCCAGCTCAACGCCCCATTGGTCGAACGAATTGATGTGCCACACCGTGCCCTGCACGAAAATCTTATGCTCGTAGAGGGCCACCAGCTTGCCCAAGGCCTCGGGCGTGAGCCGCTCGAGCAGGATCGAATTGGTGGGATGGTTGCCGGTGAACGTGCGGTGCGGCACCTGGAACTCCGGCACGCCGTCGGCCCGGACTTCGTCGGCCGTCTTGCCCATGGCCAGGGCTTCGGTCTGGGCGAAGAAGTTGGCCATCAGCAGGTCGTGATGATCGCCCAGCGGGTTGAGGGTCTGGTGGAAGCCGATGAAGTCGCAGGGAATCAGCTTCGTCCCCTGATGAATGAGCTGGTAGTAGGCGTGCTGGCCGTTGGTGCCCGGCGTGCCCCACACGATCGGCCCGGTCTGGTAATCGACCGTGTTGCCCTCGAGATCGACGTGCTTGCCGTCGCTCTCCATGTCGAGCTGCTGCAAGTAGGAGCTGAAGCGGCTCAGGTAATGGTCGTAGGGGAGGATGGCCACGGTCTGGGCGCCGAAGAAGTTGTTGTACCAGATGCCCAGCATGCCCAGCAGCACCGGCAGATTGCGCTCGAAGGGGGCGGTGCGAAAGTGCTGGTCCATGGCGTGAAAGCCGACCAGCATCTCGCGAAACCGCTCGGGCCCGATGGCCAGCATCAACGACAGCCCGATGGCCGAATCGTACGAGTAGCGACCGCCGACCCAATCCCAGAATTCGAACATGTTGGCCGTGTCGATGCCGAACTTCGACACTTCCTCGGCGTTGGTGGAAACGGCCACGAAGTGTTTGGCCACGGCCTTCTCGTCGGCGAGCTTTTCCAGCAGCCAGCGGCGGGCCGAGTGGGCGTTGGTGAGCGTCTCGAGCGTGGTGAACGTTTTGGACGCCACGATAAACAGTGTCTCTTCGGGGTCCAGGTCGCGCGTGGCCTCGACGACGTCGGTGCCGTCGATGTTCGACACGAAGCGAAATGTCATGTCCCGGCGGCTGTAATAGCGCAACGCCTCGTGGGCCATCACCGGGCCCAGGTCCGAGCCGCCGATGCCGATGTTGATGACGTTCTTGATCGGCTTACCCGTGTGTCCGCGCCATTCGCCCGAGCGCACGCGGTCGCTGAATCGCGCCATCTTGTCCAGCACGGCGTGCACCTCGGGCACGACGTCCTGGCCGTCGACAAAGATCGATTCGTTGCGCGGCGCCCGCAGCGCCACGTGGAGCACGGCCCGCTTTTCGGTGACGTTGATCTTTTCGCCGTGGAACATAGCCTCGATCCGCTCGGCCAGGCCCGACTCCTTGGCCAATTGGATCAGCAGTCCGATCGTCTGATCGGTGACGCGGTTTTTGGAGTAGTCGAGGAACACACCCTCGGCTGCGGCCGTCATCCGCGTGCCGCGCTGGGGATCGTTCTGGAACAGTTTGCGCAGGTGCAGGGAGCGGACTTCCTCGAAGTGCCGCTGTAGGGCCTTCCAGGCCGCCCGCTCTTTGAGCGGGGTAATAGAGCCGGGCATGGCGAGATCTCCTTAAGGGTTGCGTCGTGTCGTGTTCGCTTAGACTGCCGCCGCCACGGCCGATTTCCCGTCGCCATTCTGCCACATGCGAAAGCCGCCGGAAAAGGCGTTGTCGTTGTCGCCCAGACGGCATTTGGGCGGCAGCTCTTTGAGTAACTTGGCGTTTCCGCCGCCGAGCACGATGTCCTCGGGTTGCAAGAGCCGCGGCGAGTTTTTCAATCACGTCGGCCACGTAGCGCCGCCACTTCTTCTTGCCGAAGCGCTTCAGCCCGCGGATGCCGACGTAGTCTTCGTAGGTTTTCTTGCGGTAAGGGAGGTGGCTCAGCTCCATCGGCTCGATGACCCCGTCGACGATCATCGTGGTACCCAGCCCGGTGCCGAACCCCAGAAAGAGCATCTTCCCGCCGCGGTAGCTGCCCAGGGCCTGCATGGCGGCGTCGTTGATCATCTTCACCCCGCAGCCGAAGGCCTGCTGGAAATCGAAGCCCACCCAGCCTTTGCCCAGGTTGGCCGGGTCGCACACGGGCCGGTTGTGCAGCACGGGGCCCGGATAGCCGATACTGACCGCGTCATAGTGCCAATCGGCCGCGCCCTGCTTCACGCCGGCGACCATTTGCTCGGCGGTCATTTCGGGACCGGAGTCGAATTTGCGATGCTCGCTGGCGCCGGTGACCAGATACTTGATGTGCGTGCCGCCGACGTCGATCACCAGTACGTTCATGTCATTCACCTGTAAGAGTCGGCCCGGCGGCTGTCCCATCAATGCGTGACGTGGCGATTGTCATTCCATAGCCGAAGCACCGGCTCGTCGACCGTGTGCTCGTAGCTCAGGATGCTCAACGTCGCCGTGCTCAACAGAAAGTAGCGTCCGGCCGCCGGCTCCAATCCCAGCCAGCGGGCGGCCAGGACCCGAAAAAAATGTCCGCTGGAAAACAACAGCGTGTTGCCGTCGATGGCCCGCACGCGCTCGATCACCCGATCGGCCCGGCGGCCGACGTCGGCGGGCGATTCGCCGCCGGGGCAGCCGTCGCGAAACAGCACCCACGCCGGGCGATCGCGGCGGATGTCGGCGGTTTTCACTCCCTCGTACTGGCCGTAGTTCCATTCCAGCAGATCGTCGAGCGTCTCGGCCCGATCGCCGTAGCCGGCCAGCTCGCAGGTCCGCCGCGTACGCTGGAGCGGGCTGACGAACACCCGGGCGAATGGCTCGTGACCGATGAGCTTGCCCAGCGACCGGGCGTTGGCTTCGCCGCGTTTGGTGAGCGGCAGGTCCGTGAGCCCGGTGTGCTGGCCGCTGATGGTCCACTCCGTTTCACCGTGCCGCGCCAGGTAGGTGCTGGGCAGGGCCGAGTTGGCGGTGCTCATGTTTTCGCTCCTCGTCGACATACAGCCCCACGGATCGTATCACCCGGCGGATCATTTGGGTTGGCGCACTTCGACGCCATCGGCGTGCCCGACCAGCACGATGGGCCGCATGTTCAAAAACAATCCGGTGCCCACCACGCCGGGAATGGCCCGCAAGCGGGCTTCCAATTCCGCTGGTCGATCGATCGGTCCGCAGCCGCAATCGAGAATGTAGTTGCCGTTGTCGGTTACGTGGGGCCGAGTGTCGTCGAGCCGCAACTCGGGCACGAGGCCCAGGCCGCTGATCGCCCGGCTGCACACGCTGCGGGCGAAGGGGACGACCTCCACGGGAAGCTTACGGCGCGATCCCAGCGCGGGTACGATTTTTTCGGGACCGACCAGGATCACGATTTTTTTCGAGGCCGTGGCCACGATCTTTTCGCGCACCAGCGCGCCGCCGTAGCCCTTGATCAGGTTGTTGTCGGGATCCACTTCGTCGGCGCCGTCGAAGTCCACCTCGAGCGTCGGACACTCGTCGAGCGTGGCGAGCGGAATGCCCAGCGTCGTGGCCAGCTCGGCCGAAGCGCCGCGAAGTGGGGACGCCGCGAATGCGCGCTCCGCCGCGAACGCGCTCGGCCAGCGCCTCGAGAAAGGCGGTGGCCGCGTGTCCCGTGCCCAGTCCGATCGCGCCGGAGTCGGGCACGAACTCGAGTGCTCGCTGGGCGATGACGCGAAGTTCGGCAGGGTCGGTGGTCATGGCGGGATCCGGAGGCTGGAGTGGGCCGGCGACGGGTCAGGAAGTAATCGGGTCGTGCCAGCCTCCCGGCGGCACGATCGTATTTCGGCACCAGCTGGGACCCCAGGTGTTCGGTAAATCGGTTCGACCGGGACGATGTTACCCAGCACCGGGTCGACAATCCGCCAGGCCGCTTCGACCGAATCCTCCCGGGCAAACAGCGTGGCGTCGCCCCGCATGCGCGTCGCCCAGCAGCCGCTCGTAGGCTTCCATCTCCTCGCCGTCGGCATGGTGCACCACGAGCAATTCGATATTGCTTCCGTCGCATGCTTCGCCCGGGTCTTTCGTGATAGCCCCCAGGGCAATCGACACCTGTGGGCTCAGGCGGAAACGCAGTGGTTGGGGGTCGATTTGGGAATGAAGATATTGGGCGGCGGTTGCAACTCGACGAAGATCTCGGTGCAGGTGACTGGCAGGCACTTGCCGGCCCGAATGTAGAATGGCACGCCCTTCCAGCGCCAGGAATCGATCTCCAACTTCAGGCGCGGCAAACGTTTCGACCTGCGACTTGGGCGCTACGCCCTCCTCGTCGCGATAGCCTTTGAATTGTCCACGCACCACATCCCGCGGCTTGAGCGGGGGAATGCACCTGAAGATTTTCACTTTCTCGTCGCGGACGCTTTCGGCGTCGATGCCCGCGGGCGGCTCCATCGTCAACAGCGCCAGCACCTGCAGCAGGTGATTCTGCACGACATCGCGAATCGCGCCGGCTTCCTCGTAGAAGGCGCCGCGCCCTTGCACACCGAACGACTCGGCCATCGTGATCTGCACGCTGTGGACGTAATTACGATTCCAGATCGGTTCGAGAAACGAATTGGCGAAGCGAAAAAAGAGCAGGTTCTGCACGGGCTCCTTGCCCAGGAAGTGGTCGATGCGAAAGATCGACTTCTCGTTGAAGTTCGACTCGAGGATTGCATTGAGCTTTTGGGCCGAAGCCAGGTCGCGGCCAAACGGCTTTTCGACGATGACGCGGGCGCCCCGGCGCAGCCCGAGCGGCCCAGTTGCTCCACGACCTTGCCGAACAACACCGGCGGAATCGCCAGGTAGTGTGCCGGATGTTCGGCCTTGCCGAGTTGTTTGCGAAGTTCGTCGAACGTGGCCGCGGCGTTGTAGTCGCCATCGACGTAACGCAACAGCGAACAGAGCTTGTCGAATGCTTGCGGATCGACACCGCAGTGTTCCTCGAGACTGGCCCGCGCCCGGTCCTTCAGATTGTCGAGCGTCCAATTGTTCTTGGCGACGCCGACCACCGGCACATTCAAGTGGCCGCGCTTGATCATCGCCTGCAGCGCGGGAAAGATTTTCTTGTAGGCCAGATCGCCCGTGGCGCCGAAGAACACCAGGGCATCGGAGTTGACTGGCAGTCATCGTACGTCCTTTGCGTGCAACGGTGGCCGGTGGCAGTGGATCGACTGCGGGCGGAAGCTATTTGCCGGCTGGCTTTTCCTCGTGACCGCCAAATTCCAGCCGCATGGCCGACATCAGCTTGTCTCCAAAATCGGCTTCCCCGCGGGAACTGAACCGCTCGTAGAGGGCCGAACTCAACACCGGCACCGGCACTCCCTCGTCGATTGCCGCCTTGATGGTCCAGCGGCCTTCGCCTGAATCGGAGACGCGGCCGGCAAATTCCGCCAGTTGCGGATCCTTCAACAGAGCCGCCGCGGTGAGGTCCAACAGCCAGGAACCGATGACGCTGCCGCGCCGCCAGACTTCGGCCACGTCGGGCAGGTTGAGATCGTATTGGTAGTATTGCGGATCGCGCAGCGGCGAAGTTTCAGCATCCACGGTCTGGCCGTGCTTGCCGATATTGGCCTGGTTGAGGACTCCCAGCCCTTCGGCGTAGGCGGCCATGATGCCGTACTCGATGCCGTTATGGACCATCTTCACGAAGTGGCCGGCGCCGTTGGGCCCGCAGTGCAGATAACCCTGTTCGGCCGTGCCGCCGACCTTTTCGCGTCCGGGCGTGCGGGGCGCATTGCCCGATGCCAGGGGCCAGCGTGGCAAAAATCGGATCGAGATGCTTCACGACGTCGTCCTCGCCGCCGATCATTTCGCAATAGCCGCGTTCCAATCCCCAGACGCCGCCGCTGGTTCCACAGTCGACGTAGTGAATCCCTTGTTCGCGCAACTGCTCGGCACGGCGGATGTCGTCGATGTAGTAGGAGTTGCCGCCGTCGATGAGGATGTCTCCCTTCTCGAGCCGGCTCTGGAACTCGCGCGATCATCTGGTCGACGATGCCCGCGGGCACCATCATCCAGACGGCCCGGGGCTTGGAGAGCTTGGCGACGAAATCGTCGAGCGACTAGGCGCCGGTGGCCCCTTCCTTGGCCAGTTCGGCGACGGCTTCGGCATGAACGTCGTAGACGACGCACTCGTGGCCCGCCTTGATCAGCCGCCGCACCATGTTGGCCCCCATCCGCCCCAGTCCGACCATCCCCAATTGCATCGCGTATCTCCTTATGCTGTGGCCGCGCCAGCGGCCAGCTTCGTCGTGCGCGCTGGGGCGAACCCCGCGGCGGTCTCCCTAAACATAACGCGCAATGCGCGAAGATCATATTGTCGGTTGTATGGCCTGACGGCGTTGCGCCGCTTCCTGCGGTCGTGCGCGGGGGAGCGCGCTTCCGCTTGCGCAATGCGTCGAGTCGGCTGTGCTGTCGGTGGTGGCCGCCGAATCGATGATCGGCGGCATGCGGAGGGGTGGAGCTTTTCACCGCTAAACCGCCAGCGGTTGTGGGAGACGCGCGATACGTTGACGGTATTTGAGAAGAGCGGCTAGTTGCCGCGCACGACCAGGATTGCGAGGTTGCGGGGGCGGCGGGGATCGAGGGGAACCTTGATGGCGAACAGACCGCCGGGGTGCTGGAGGTTTGGCGATAGCTTGAGCTCCATCTGGCGGCCCTCGGCGAATTCGGCGAGCGTACCCGCGCGCTGTCTTGCCAGTCTCCATCGTCGGTGCGCTTGGCCAGCCCACAATCGAGCACGATCACCTGGCCGAAGTTGCCGAGCGCCACGTTTTCGGGCTTCAGTTCGCGGTGCAGCACGCCGCGCGAATGGGCGAAGGCCGGCCCGCGAATTCCGGGCATTTGAGGACACGATGGCTACGCTTGGCAACGGCCGCGGACCCCCCTTGGTAGGCAATTCCTTTCAAGCGGGGGGCGTCACGATGCTTCAGCCTTTTACGAGACCAGGCACTGTCGTTTTGAAGACACTTCCGGAGGCCAGATTGCGTACACTCTCAATAAAGGAGGTGTTCCGTGTTGCGCAACTTGATTCTGGCGGCGGGCCTGTTTGCGTGCGTGATCCCCGCCGGTACGCTCGCACAGGAGGATCGGAAGACCGTTACCGTCGAGGTCTATCTGCCGGAGGGTGCCGGGCTGTTGATCGAGGGTCAGGAGACGAAGTCCAAGGGGCCGATGCGCCGCTTCGTCTCGCCGCCGCTGTTGCCGGGCAAATACACCTACACCATCAAAGCGATCATTCCCGGCCCCAACGGGCCGCGAACGGTTACACGCCGGATCGACGTTCGGCCGGGCGACTTCGAATCGATCGACCTGCGCGCGCCCGGCAAACGGCCGATCACCGACGTCGAATATGAGCCCACGCCGCAGAAGGTGGTCGATGCGCTGTTGCGCCTGGCCAAGGTCACCAGAAAGGACGTGCTTTGGGACCTCGGCTGCGGTGACGGACGCATCCCGGTGACGTCGGCCAAAGAGTACGGCTGCCAGGCGCGCGGTTTCGACATCGATCCCGCACGTGTCCAGGATTCGCTCGCCAACGGCGCAGGCACGGCGTGGAGCGGCTGGTCACGATCGAGCAGCGCGACATCTTCACGCTCGACCTGAGCAAGGGGCCGACCATCGTCACGCTCTACCTGCTGCCGCGCCTGAACGCCAAATTGTTGCCGCAGCTCCGCAAGTTGCCGCCGGGGGCGCGCGTCATTTCGGTCGCGCACCGGATGGCTGACATCAAGCCGGACGAGCAGATCGTGGTAGATACCGAGCTGGGCGAGTTCGACGTCTATCTGTGGAAAGCAGAGACGCTCCGCGGCGAAATGCCGGCCCGGTAAAATGCCCCGAGACCGTCCATAAAAAAAGATTGCCGCGGCGAATTCGAGGCCTGAGCGACGGACGCCGATGCCTGAGAAAGGGCGATTTGCCCGGCGGGAAAGATGCTCGTGCGCCGGAGGAAGAAAAAACGGCGGGGGTTCTGGTTAATTGGGCTCTGGCCAACTCAGCGATGCCGCCGCCGCCAGTTCCACCCGACAAGACCGACGAGTCCGATCGCGGCGAGGGCGATACCCGTAGGTTCAGGGACGTTGGCGAAGGCGCCTCAGGTTTTTGTCCTTGCTGATCTGAAACGTCCCGCCGGGAGCAATGGTCACGTCCCATTGAAAGGCCCAAGTCAGGTCGGCAGGCCCAAGGACCTGCCCGATGGGGGTGTCGCTCAAGGTGGTTGGCAATCCGTCGTTGAGATTGTTGACCGTGGTCGGATACACCGCGATCTCGCGGTGGTTTGGCACTGGCGTCACGACCGTTTCGGTCAGGCGATATGCGCCGCTGGCCTGTTGGACGGCATTGGGATTGGTGAACACAGCCGTATCGTTGCCGGCTAGCCCCTGCAGATCGAAGTCCGTGTACTGGAAGAAATGGAAGTCTAGATTCGATCCGGAAGTGTTGTGGATCGAAATCTGTTCGCTCATGTCCGAGGCGTTGCTGCCGACGGCGCCGCCGTTGAGCCCATAGCGAACCTGGATGGTAAAGCCCGGGCCGTTGTAACTCGTGAAGAGGGTGTCGTCGAATCCGTCGAAGTTCGCGTCGGTGGCGCCTTCCACGGCGATTGGCAGGGCGTCTAGAGAAGATTCCGCGGTGTTGCCGACGCGAAACCAGAACCATTGCTGGTAAAGCTGCTCGACGCCGTCCACCTGCCAGGAGTAAGCACCCGCTTGGTTGCCCGTGTCGAACTCAGCGACCGAGTTATCGTCGCTGAGCGTAAAGAGGCCCGCCCGACTCTGGGCCGGCGAGCAAATGAAAAAGAGCAAAAACGCCAGCATCCCATAAAGCGTGATGCGTATTGGGGAGATCATTGGCGCTCCACGGCTCGAAGTTCAAGGGTGTATTGCTTGGCAAATAGCTTGCCCCCTAGAGTAACCAAAAGTCAAGCATCGTGTCAAATTTTTTTGTTTTTTGGAAATTTATGGGCGAGACGGTGTCGGAGCCATTTGACTCTGACCCTCCCCCCGGAGATCCGCTCCGCCGAGGGATCCCTCGGGTCGCTGGAGCCTGGCCAGCGAGCATAAGTGATTTGGCAGATCGCGATTAAGGAGATGAAATGGCCAGCTCTGGGGATCAGGTCGTCTCTTCCAGGTTGTTCCGGTGCCGCGGGAGGTGGAGCCGCCGGGGACGCAAGCACGACGTGGGCGGCTGGTCACGATTGAGCAGTGCGACATCTTCACGCTCGACCTGAGCAAGGGACCGACCATCTTCACGCTCTACCTGCTGCTGCGCCTGAGCGCCAAATTGTTGCCGCAGCTCAGCAAGTTGCCGCCGGGGGCGCGTGTCATTTCGGTCTGCGCACCGGATGGCCGACATCAGGCCGGACGAGCAGATCGTGGTAGATACCGAACTGGGCGAGTTCGACGTCTATCTGTGGAAGGCGGAGACCCTCCGCGGCAATGCGGGCTTCTGACCTTGAGGCAGTGGCATTACTGACGCCGCCGGGCAGATCCGACCGGGCGCACCGCCGGGCGACGGTGCTAGCCATTGCGAACGATGTTGGTTTCAAAAGCCAATCACCGCAGTAAAGAATCCACGCTCCGGCGCGGGAATTCACATCTTTGGGGCCAGGATGGCTTCGCTTGGCGACGGCCGCGGACCCCCCGGTACGCAATGTCCTCGGCCCGCGGACTAGTGCGTTGTGAGTAGCGGCGTGGGGTTGGCGTTTGGCTGCGGTGAAGCGGTCCGCGCTCACAAGATTGGGGGCAGCCGCGATTATGTGCTCGCGGCGGCTAAGTGAAGCCCATTGAGAAATACCGACAAACCTTTCGGTAGTGGGTCAGTTCGAAATCAGACTGACCGACAGTCCCACTACAAACCTTTCGTGTGCATCATCCGAGCGTTATGCTGATGCTGATGAGAAAACGGGCCGGCCAAATCCTGATTGTCACCGCGTGCATCGCGGCCGTTACGACAGCCGCCGACATCATTGCTGCGGAATCTGTCGAATCGCCGGCGGACATAGCACCTGACGAGCCGTACGCGAAGGAATTCTCCCTGGAGAGAGCGGCTCGCTACCTCGACAGTGCCGCACTCGACTGGCAGAGAACACATGCCTGCACGTCGTGCCACACGATGTTCCCATACCTGATGGCTAGACCAACATTGAATAAAGTTTCACCACAATCAGCGGAAGTTCGCCAGTTCTTCGAAGAGATTGCCGCCGGAAAGCGGGAGGCGATGCCCGACTATTCCTGCAATGATGTCGAGGGAGCGGTTGCCGTCGGAGTGGCCACAGCGATGGCTCTCAACGATCGCTGGCGGACAGGCAAGCTGCATCCACTGACACGCCAAGCGCTCGACCGCATGTGGACGCTGCAGCGCGCCGACGGAGGCTGGACCTGGCCGTTCCGAGATACACCGCCCTTGAAGATTGACGAACACTACGGAGTCACCTTGGCTGCGGTTGGCACCGGAATGGCTCCGGACGACTACGCCAACAGCCCGGCAGCCAACGCGGGGATGGTTCGCGTTCGCCGATTCCTTAAAAAAACGCCGGTGGTCAGTCTTCACCAGAAAGCGATGTTGCTTTGGGCATCGGTTTACGTTGGCGACCTGATAGGGGCCGAGGTCCAGGCACGAATTCTGGCAGATCTGCTGGACGTGCAGCGGCCCGATGGCGGTTGGTCCATGGCCAACCTTGTTGACAATGCCAATGATCCCTCGCTGGCGACTGATCGAGTGGCCAAAGCAATTGCCGCAGAGGGGTATGCCAGCCAGTTCCTTACCTACTTCGGGCGTGATAGTGCCTACAAGAGTTCTCTCGCGAGTGATGGATACGCGACGGGCTTCGTGATTTTCGTGGCTTGCCAGGCCGGTGTGCCAGCCAGCGATGCTCGTCTGCAGCGCGGCCTGAAGTGGCTGAAAAGCAATCAGCGCCAAGCGGCCGGTGGTTCACTCCGTCCCAGGCATCGCACACGCAGCATCTGATCTCGAATGCGGGGACGGCGTATGCCGTGCTCGCACTCTTTGCGTGCGGTGAGCTTCCATCGCGGCGTTAGCTCACGGTCCTTCGGTTTTTCGCGCGCTGTCCCGAAAACCGGCCGTCGTGACGCACGGTTTTTAGTGCGCGGATTCTGGTGCCCAATGGTGTTCCGGCAGAGCTGTTGGCACAAGGCTTGACGGATGGTGGCGTCTGGGCAAAGTTCCTCACGGGTGCGTTCGTTCGGCGAAACCCAGTCGGGTTGCGGAAGGGCTGACGCTCGTTTTTGGCCGGCGTTAGAATCAGCGTCGTCGTCTGCCTGCTGTGCTGCCTTGCAGTTGCGGCGCCAATCCAAGGAGTCTTTGATGGACCAACCTCAACCACTCGGGAGCACGATGAATTCCAGCCACGTAGGGCGCAGGATGCGTGAGCAATGCGCCGTTGCCGTCGGATTCGCGGTATTGGTCATCTGTTGGTCGCCCGTGGCTGCCGCCCAGTCTGGCGGCGAGACTGCTGCGGCACCCGCGATGGAGTCGATTTTGTTGGCTCCCCCGAACGCCGATCGACCCCTGGAAGTCCTGGCTTCGTTTGAACTGCTCAGCGTCACTGAAATTGGCGATGAGGCAGAGAAGTGCGCGTTCTCCGGTATCCTCACGCTCGTGTGGAAGGACGCGCGCCAGGCATTCGACCCGGCCCAGGAGGGCGTGAACGAGAAGTTCTTGTCGGGCGCCTATCAGTTCAATGAGATTTCCCCCGGCTGGTATCCGCAAGTCACGCTCGCCAACGCCTCGGGCCAGTACGACAGTCGGGCGGTCATGCTCCGCGTGCAGCCGGATGGAACCAGTACGTTGAGCGAAGAAATTGAAGCGATCGCGAAAGTGAATCTCGATATGTGGCAGTTTCCATTCGATCGTCAAAGTCTGGAATTGGTCTTCAGGGTATTCGGGTTTGACGCCAGTGAAGTCGTGTTGAAGGCGGCGCCGAATTCCGCATTCGAAGGCGGATCTCTGGCCAAGGTGCCACAGTGGACTCTGAAGGGGATCGCGGCGTCCGTCGGAACGATTCACCCGGCGGGTTCCAGCGGAAGGGGCGCGGCCTCGGCGCTGGTCGTGTCGATCGATGTAAAACGAGAACCTTTGTTCATGCTTCGCCTGGTGGTGATACCCCTCGGCTTGATCGTCATGCTCTCCTGGTCGGTGTTCTGGATGGATCGCTCCTCCGTGGGCGATCGCATGGCCGTGTCGTTCGTGGGAATCCTCACGGTCGTGGCTTACCAGATCACGCTGGTGGGAATCGTTCCGAACGTCTCCTACATCACGTTTATGAACGGATTCCTGAATTTCAGTTTCCTGCTCATGTGCGCCACGATCGTGGTCAATCTGTTCGTGGGACTGGCCGACAGGCGCGGACACGAGCTCGGCGATCGCATCGACCGGAATTGTCGATGGATTTTTCCGCTGACGTATCTCGGACTCAATGCGATTGCGCTGGCGGTGGCATTCCTGGTTTTTTGACGCCGCCGGGCAAACCCTCGCGGCCAACCTGGAATCTGCGCTATCGCTGCCGTCGGCGACGCGCCGCCGCCAGACCCCACGCCACGACCGCGGCGAGCATCAGGATTTCACTCGACGGCTCCGGCACGGCGACGAGGTCGGAAATGAAGATCCCGGACGTGCCGTCGGTCAGATGCGCCAGAAAGGCCAGCTCGCCGCGCTCGTTGAACCCGCTGCCGCGGCCGTCGTCGAGCCCGGAGTGGCCGAGGAATTCCAGTTCGGCGATCGTCCGGAAGTCGCCGGGCGCCACTTCCAACAGGTCCCCGTCGCGGGCGATGAGATGGAGCATACCGGAAACGTCTGCCGCCCAAATCCCCTGATCGTTCGTACTATCGACCCCCGCGCCGCGCAAGCTGGACAGGAATGCCGTTTGACCGAGCGCGTTGAAACTGAATGATGTGGTGCTCGCGTCAAACAGAACGCCATCCGGCGTGCCGGGTGCATGATCGCCTTTGCGGGCAACGAGCTCGAGCGCCCCGAATCCATCGGACCAGATCCCATCGTCGTTGGTGGTATCCACGCCGTTTCCGGTGAGATGAGCCTGAAAGGCGATCTTGCCGGCGGCATTCAGGCGGGGCGGCTCGAAGCCGACGAAGTTGACGTCGGTCGGCGTGCCGGGTGCATGCTCACCGCTGCGTACCGCGAGTGCGAGCGAACCGGAGCCCTCGGACCAGATGCCGGTGTTGTTGCTGGCGGTCACACCGCCGCCCCGTACGGACGCGACGAACGCCGTTCGCCCGGATGCGTTGATGTCAGGGTTATAGTTGCCGAAGGCCACGTGATCGAAGTTCACGCCCGCGGGCATTCCCGGGGCGGGATTCCCCTCTCGGGCGACGAGTTCGAGCGAGCCCGAGCGGTCGGTCCAGAAGCCCTTGTCGTTGTCGTAATCGACGCCCGGCCCGACGACGGCTCCGAGAAACGCCGTATGACCGGCGGAATTCAGGGTGGGGAAGCCGGTGCCGAAGAATCTCACCATGTCGGGCGTTCCTGGTGCGGCGTCTCCTTCGCGCAAAACGACGCTGAGCGAGCCGGAGCCCTCCGACCAGAGAACGGAGTCGTTCGAGATATTCACGCCGGTGCCGCGCAGGCCCGAGCCAAACTCTGTTTGTCCGGCTCCATTGAAAAAGACCGAGCCGAGACTGCCGAACTCGACCCCCGCCGGCAGGTTCGGCGCCTGGGTTTCCTCGTGCGCGACGAGCGTGAGCGCGCCGGGTGCTCCGGACCAGATACCAGAATTGTTTGCGGCGATGACGCCGGTGCCGGCCAGTTGCGTGCGGAAGGCGACCTGTCCGGCGTCGTTCAGCAACGGGACCAGTCCGCCGTAGAGGAAGAAGTTGTCGAAGACCGCGCCGTCGGGGGTGCCTGGCGCGTGCTGTCCTTCCCGGGCGATCGAATCGAGCGTGCCGACGCCGCCGGTCCACATGCCGGCGTCGTTCGAGCTGTCGACGCCCGGTCCGACAAGCGTCGAGGCGAACGCTACGTTGCCGGCAAGATTCAGGACGGGCGCATCCAACGCGTCAAACAACACCTCCTCCGGTGTGCCCGGCGCGTGTTGGCCGGAAAGGGCTACGGTTCGCAGCGTCTGTGCGGCGGCAGGCTCCAGCAGGAGGCAAAGCGAACAACAGGTCAGGCCAAGTTGCAAAGCGAGCTTCATCGTTTGGCAATTTCCCCGATGGGTGATTGTTGGTCAGCGGCTGGGTGGATGGCGAGTGACGACAAAAAAACGCCGCCCAACGGCACGCCTCCACTGCCTAGGCGGCAGTGATGGAGGAATGCGGTTGAGCGGCGTTTCAGTAGCAGTGGGCTGGGTGCGAAGTTGCCTGCGACCCAGGTTTTTGGTTTCAGGTTGGAGCTAGCAGGACGGCACTAAGCCGAACGTTTCGACTAGTGTAGCCATCCCCCGTGGGGATGACAAATTTTTTTCTTGGAAACTTATCGCACGCCGACCGTAGCAGAGCTGAGGAGCTTCATGGCGTGGCGGCATGCGAGTTCTCCTTCTTCGTGCGCCGCCGCCAATGATACCCCAGCAGCAAACTGCCGAGGCCGGCCAGCACGATGGAAGTCGGCTCGGGGACGCGCTCAAAGGCCCCGATGTCGTACGCGCCGCCGAAAGGACGAGGGGTACCGTCGAAATCATGATCCGGCGCATCCAGCGATTGCCCAGCGTTGATCGCGGGAGATCCGAGCTGGAGATGAAAATCACTTGCGCTGACAAACAGAGGGTCGGCGGAGATATTCCCATCGGTTCCCGTATAGTCGGGGAGCCCACCGGCGTAGTCCGTGCCGTTGTTATGCACCAGGTTGCTCGTCCAGGTGGGTAGGTAGTATGGATAGTCAAGCGTCACCGCGGTCGTGTTGCCATCGAAGATATTGTTGGTAAACGTGGTCGGCGAGTACGACGCGTACTTGACCGCTATGGGGTTTCCCACGAAGGTGTTGTTCGCGACGACGGGACTATTGCCCCTCGGCAATAACAGGTTCAAGGTGCGCGCGAAATTATCCTCGAAGACGTTGTTGATGATCGTTGGCGACGACGAGTTGATAAAGCACACGACTCCGGAGTTGTATTGATTGTCGGCATGGTTGTGCTTGAAAACATTGCCGTCGACAATCGGCGACGCGCTGTTGGCGCCGATCGCCGCACCGAACCCTCCAGGCATTGCGGTGTTGTCATCAAACACGTTGCCTTTGATCACGGTGCCGATTCCATGAACTCGCACCGCGGCGCCGAAATTGGACGCGGCTCCGGTGATCGTGAACCCGGTGAGTTCCGCGTGTCCGCTTAATTCGACGCCGACGCCCCCCGCGACACTGATGATGGTGCTCGCCGGACCGGCAGTGCTCCGCAATGCCACCTGCTTGGTCCCGAACGACAGGTTTTGCGTGTAGACTCCCGGAGCGACCAACACCACGTCGCCGTCGGTCGCCGCGTCCAGGGCATCTTGGATGGTGCCGTAAGTGCCCGGGACGTCGAGCGTGTCGGCCAAGCTATGGCAGCAAAAGCTGAGAGACCACACGACAAAGACGCATGAGCGGATACGAATAGGGCGGCAACGGGTTGGCACTTTTCTCACGGTTGTTCGTCTCCGAATGTCTGCGGCGAAGGGGCGAGGTGATGGTCGAAGAAGTCGAAAGGCAACAAAAAAACCTGTCCACCGCGGCTGGATGCACGCAGTGGGCAGGTTCAAGTTGAAGGAATAGGAATTAGCGCTTCTCAGAATTTCTCAGGCCCGAATATTCGGTACCTTAAATTCCAGCACCGCCCGAAGCAAGGATTTTCTTGATGCGCCGGCCCTCTGGCAGCGTGGCAGAACGTACAGTTGAGAACTGGAGTTTCCACCAATTGCGTCACGCGCATGACGTTACATCGAAGCCAGGCCGCGTGAATGCATGCATGCCGCCGGCTTAGAACCCGGGGACAACATCTGCGGAGAGGGGGACAGTCGGACAGTCCCATTTTTCTCCCAGGGCACCGAAAAATCGGGACAGTCCCCGACGTTTTGTCCCACGTTCTTAGTTCGCCGCTTGCGTTCGATCCGGCGGGGCTGCCGGCTTGGCCGGCGGCTTGGGCTTGGGTTCGGCCGCGGCGCGGTCGAAGAAGCCGATCATCATTTCTTGCCAGGTCTGATCGCCCCAGCCGACCGGCTCGCTCGGATCGGGATTGGCCAGGTTGTACTCCGAGTTGTCGAAGTGCGCCACGCAGTGCACTTTCGAGCCCTTGGGGACGAATTTCGGCTCCGCGAGCACGTAGGCGTTCTGCCAATTGAAGTCGTAGGAAGGAATGTCGAGCAGGGTCTCGACCTTGCCGTCGGGATACTCGACGTCGTAGCGGAACGACTTGCCGCGCAGGTGCATGTGGGGCATGAACGAGAGGAGCAGGCTGTCGGAGCGGACGTTGCGCGACGCCTCGACGACAAAGTCTTCGGCGCCGGCGGGGACCACGAACTTGGTGTCGATGGCCATGTCGGTGTGCACTTTGCGCGTGACGGTCTTGGGATCGGCAAACACCAGCCCCACGGAACTGAGATCCTGCTGCTCGCTTCCGTTGGCCGTGTAGTGCATTTGAAACACCAGCTTCGAGCCGGCCGGGATGCGCTTGGCCATGCCCGTTGGACAGACGAGGGGCGGATTTCCCGGAGCCGTGCCGACCAGCAGGTTGCGCAGCCCGGTTCCCACCCCCATGTTGTGCGCCGAAGGAGGCGCGACGAACACGATGATGTGGTGCACCACGGCGTCGTTGCCGGGGCGGGCCTGCGCCTCGCGAATCCAAACGTCTTCGGTGAAGCCGGGATCGACCACGAAATACTGATACTCGACCGTGCCCGCCGCCGGCACCGTAAAGGGTTTGTCGTTCATCGCGATCACGCGGTCGGGAGTCGCGATCTGCCAGCCTGGCGTAAACTCGCGCGGCTCGGGCAGATCGGCCGGATCGCCCTCGGGCGCGCCGTTGGCGACCCACCTGGCAAGCAACTCTTTATCCGCGTCGGTCAAGCGGGCGTCGTTGGCAAAGTGACCGAACTTGGGGTCGGCGTGCCAGGGGGCATCCGGTTTTCGCGAACGACTTCCTCGATCATCGGCGCCCAGCCCACGATCTCGTCGTAGCTGGAAAGGCTGAACGGCGCGATCTCGCCGTCTCGGTGGCAGCGCACGCAATGTTCCTGAAACAGCCGGGCGATCTGCTTCGAGTAGGTTACGTCCGACTTTTCGACGGGCGCCGCGACGCGGCCGATCAGGCAGCCGGGCGTGCGCGTCATCGACTGGCTCACGGCCTGGCCGGCCAGCAGTTCGTCAATGGCGCTGGCCAGATTGCGTTCGACCGCCTCTGGCCGCTGATAGCCGACCCCCGATTGAAAACCGAACTGGTCGTCAACGCGGCCCCGGTAGCGCACCACGCGGTCGGCGTCCAGCACGAAGGCCTCAGGCGTACGCAGGGCTTCGAACTTGTCGGCCACCACGTTGCCCGGGTCTTTCAGAAAGGGCATCGTCACGCCGTACGTGCGGGCGAAGTGGGCCATTTCGGCCAGCGAGTCCTGGGCGTTCGAGTCGATCATCCAAAAGACGACGCCTTGTTTCTCGTATTTGCGCCAGCTCTTCGAGGCGCGGCGCGTAGAGCTTGGCCAACGGGCATTCGACGCCCATGAACGTCACGACCACGAGCCGCGCGTCCCGGACGCCATCGAGCGAACACGCCGTCCCTTGGACGCCCTTGAGCGCGAAGTTTTCGATCGCCTGCCCCACGCGCCGCGGTTGCTCTTCGGCGGCGCTTGAAGAGGCGAACAGGGCCCCCAGGATTAGTCCACTGCAGGCCGCCAGGCGGGCGAAAACGGTTGCATGTCGCATCTTCTTCGATCCTTTTGGGAAGGGTTGGCACGGCCGCACAGTTTTCCGAATCGGCATCCACTCACATTGCCGAGCCGGGCGCGGATTTGGGGGGTGCACCAGAGCCACGCACGTCACATGCCGGAAACAGAACAGAAATTCTGTTTTTATCGCTAAAGTTCTATAAGCATTTATAAAGTATGATGTTACGTCGCTCTTTCCGCGGCCAAAAGTGTGAGCGGGGCAAGAGTCGAGCGCGCGTTCGCTGTGCGTATCTGCAGAGGAGCGCGCACCTGGCGCGCCCTCGTGTCGCAATCGCGAAAGGGTGGCGCTGCGCCGATGCCTGTGGGAGCGCGCGACACGCGATGTGCGCCAGCGGATTTGAATTGCACCGGATGATGGGTCGTGTTATCGTGCCACCCCCTCTTGGAGGAGCTAGCTACCCTCCTGTCCACGCCGGGAGCACCAAAGATGCCCACACGACGGACCGCGTTCGATCGCGTCGCACGGAGGTTGATGATCCGCGGACTCAGCGTCGTTGGGATGTGTTTCGTTCTGGCGGCCAGCGCGAGGCAATGTCGTGCTGTTGCACGAGTTCAGCGGCGCCGACGGCACCAGTCCCGTGGCTTCCCTTACGCTGATCGGCCAAACGCTCTATGGCACGGCGTACCAAGGCGGAACGAATGATCTCGGTACGATCTTCAAGCTGCAGACGAATGGAACCAGCTTTCAGGGTCTGCACGTTTTTGGCGGCACGGCCGACGGTCGCCGGCCGCAGGCTTCGTTCTTTGTCGATGGTTCGACGCTGTACAGCACGACTTCGCAGGGAGGACTCTATGGTCGTGGCACGGTCTACAAGATCGGCAGCGACGGCGGCAGCTATCAAGTGCTCCGTAATCTCACCGACTTCACGCAGTATCCCACCGCTGCGCCCATTTTGGTGGACGGCAACCTCTACGGTACGACGGTGTATGGCGGTTCCTCCGGGGCCGGCTTGATCTACCGGCTCAGCACCGACGGCGCGAGCCTGCAGGACGTTCATATTTTCGACGGTTTTGCAGCGGACGCCGCCTGGTCGCATAGCTCGCTGACTCAGGTCGGATCCAAGCTGTTCGGCATCAGCCAGTCCGGTGGACTCTACAATTCAGGAGCCATCTTCTCGCTCAACCCAGACGGCTCGGATTACCAGGTGCTGTACGAGTTCAACGGGCTCGCGCACGACGGCTCGTGGCCGGCCTCGTCGCTGATCGTGTCCGATTCGGTCCTCTATGGTACGACGCGGCTGGGCGGCGCTTCGAACCGCGGCACGGTTTTCAAGATCAACACCGACGGCAGCGGGTATCAATTGCTGCACGAATTTGCCGGGGGCGCGGGGGACGGGGCCGAACCGCGGGCGTCGCTAACGCTCGTCGGCGATACGCTGTACGGCACCACGGGGCTCGGCGGCGCCTCGGACCTGGGCACGGTCTTCAAGATCAACACGGACGGAAGTGGTTTTGACTCGCTGCACGAGTTCGTCGGCGGGGACAACGACGGGAGCCAGCCCTGGGCGTCCCTTACGTTCGACGGTTCGAACCTTTATGGCACGACGCGCGGCGGAGGCCACTCGGATCAAGGCACCGTCTTCGCCCTGCTGATCCCCGAGCCGTCAACCTATAGCCTGGCCTTGTTCGGCCTGCTGGCCGTCGCCGTGTGGGGCGGTCGCCGCGCCAGGCGCCGAGCCGCGCCGCTTGCCGGCTAACGAAAACGGGGCAGCCGCGAATGCTTGGCGCGACTGCCCCGTGAGGGTGCTTGGGTTGTCCGGCTGGCCGGCTAGTCGCGGCCGCGGGCGCCGGCAAACAGCTTGAGGATCGTGGCCAGCTCTTGCTCGGTGATCCCGCCGTCGCCGTTGGAATCGATCAGGCCGAACCGCTCGGCGAACTGATCGGGCAGCTCTTCCTTGACGAGCTTGCCGTCCTTGTCGGCATCCAGCGCCGCGAAGATCTGTTTTGGATCCAGCCGGTCGGGCCGGTTGCCCGAGGGATTCGCCGGCGCCTGACCCTTGGGAAACTCCTCGACGTAGAAGCCGATCATCATTTCTTCGAACGTCTGGTCGCCCCAGGTGACGCGCTTCGCCGGATCGGGGTTCGACAGGTTGTCCGCCGAGTTGTCCCAATGGGCCGTGCACACCAGCCGCGTCCCCTTGGGAATCAGCTTCGCCTTCTTGAGGTGATAGGTCGTTTGCCAGTTAAAGTCGTACGACGGCACGTCGAGCAGGATCTCCTGGGTGCCGTCGGGATAGAACGCTTCGTAGCGGAACGCCTTGCCCCGGGTATGCATGTGGGGCGTCATGTTCACCAGCAGCGTGTCGGCCTCGAAGGTCGTCTCGGCTTGGGCGCTGTAGTCGCTGTCGCCGGGCGGAATCGAAAAGAAGGTGTTCACCACCGCCGTGCTGCGGGCTTCGTACTTGACCTTGTCCGGATCGGCAAATCGGAAGCCGACGTAGCTGCGGTCCGACTGCGGCGTGCCGTTGGGCGTGTAGTGCAGTTGGAACAGGAGCTTGGAGCCGGCCTTGACGCGGGCGGCGGTCTGTTCGTTCCCCACGAACATCGCGTTGGCGCCGGGAGCATAACCGGCGATCAGGTTGCCGTTGGTCAATGCATTGCCGGCACCGCGTCCACCGCCGCGACGTCCACGGCCGCGGCGCACCGGCTCGCCGTCACGACCACCGCGCCCGATGTCGCTCTGCTGCAAATCGCCCGGGACGACGAAGACCAGGATGTGATGTACCGTGGCCAGGCTCTCGGGCCGGGCTTCGGCCGCCATGATCCACTTGTCTTCGGTCCAGCCCGGGTCGACCACGAAATGGTAGTAATCGATCACGCCTTCGGCCGGCACTTGCACTGGCTCGTCGCGCATGTAGATGACTTGGTCGGGCTGGCCGACCGACCAGCCTTCGGCGAACTGCCGCGGCTCGGGCAATTTGGACGGGTCCCCCTCGGGGCAGCCGTTGTCGACCCAGGTGGCGATCTGCTGTTTTTCTTTGTCGGTGAGCGTCATGGCGCCGGTGAACTCGCCGTAGTGCGGGTTGGCGTGCCAGGGGGGCATGCGCCCCTGGTCGACTACTTCGCGAATCATTTCACCCCAGCCCAGCACGTCTTCGTAGCTGGTCATCACGAACGGACCGATGCGCCCCTCACGATGGCACTCGACGCAATGCTGCTGGAAGATCCGCGAGATCTGATCGCTGTAGGTCACCGCGGAGTCTTCTTTCGCCTCGACCACGCGGCCGATGTGGCAGCCCAGCGCTTCGGTCAGGGGGACGCTGACGCTCTTGCCGGCGAGCAATTCGTTGACCGCCTCGCCCAGGTCGCTGCGCGAGGGAGCGGGGCGCTGATAGCCCAGGCCGTCGGCAAAACCGTATTGATCGTCGATTCGCCCCCAGTAGCGGACCACGCGGTCCTTGTCGAGCACGAACACCTCGGGCGTCCGCACGGCGGCGAACTTGTCGGCCACGACGTTGCCCGGGTCTTTCAGGATGGGGAACTTGATGCCGTTGCGTTGGGCAAACGATTCGATCTCCTGAATCGAATCCTGGCGGTTCGAATCGATGCCGACAAACGCCACGCGGGCGTCGTCAAACTGCTCGTCGAGGGCCACCAGGCGCGGCGCATAGAGCTTGGCCAACGGACACTCGGTTCCCAGGAAGGTGACAACGACGACGTCCTGGTCGGCAAAATCGGAGAGGGCGTATTCCTTGCCAAACTGGCTCTTGAGCGTGAAATCGTCGATCTTCTTGCCGACGCGGCTCATTTCCGCGGCTTGCGCGCCGCGGGCGGCAAACGCAACGGCGGCCAATAGCAAGATCGTGGCCCAATACAAACGACGCATGGCAGTCTCCTCTGGAGTCGGAACCGACACGAGCAGGGTAGAGAGCCGCTGGGGGGATTCGCAGACCGAAGCGAACGCGGCGAACGGTCATTATAGCCCCCGCGACCGGTATTCACCAACCAGAATTGCCGGCGAAAAAAAGGTTCGCCGCCGGGCCGATGAATTCCTCGAAAACGTGTAACGATCGCCGCCGCGAGGTGTTTACGCATGCATTGCGAAGGGGCGCAAGCCGCGAGTGGGTAACACCGTCGGACATTTTCTGCAAATCGGCCGCCGGCTTCATCTTTCCTTCAGGTTCCCCTCGGTATAGTTCAGCCGGAATCTGCGGACGGCCCGGGCGTCGCCCGCCGCCTCGCTCGCCAGACGGCGAGTCGCAGGGAGAGGGACCACTCACACAGGAAAGGGCTCGCACGATGAAAACGACATTGGCCATGCTGACACTTCTGGCCACCGGCGCCGCCGCGGCGGTGGCTTTGGCACAGCCTCCCGGCGGTCCTCCGCCGCGCGACCGCGGGCCGCGCGGCGAGGGGCCTCCGCACGGGCCTCCGCCCCCGGTGATGCAAGCGCTCGACGGGGATCGCGACGGGACGCTGTCGGCCGAGGAAATCAGCGGTGCCAGCGAAGCGCTTAAAGCGCTGGACAAAAATGACGACGGCAAGCTCACCGAAGACGAGCTGCGTCCGCCGCGTCCGCCCGAAGGACAGCGGGGCGAGCGGCGCGGACCCGGCGGCTTTGGCCCGCCCGAGGGTGGTCCGCGCGGCGATGGCCCGCGCAGCGATGGTCCGCCGGAAGGCCGACGCGGACGCCGGCAGCGCGGTCCGCGCGACGACGAGGGACGTTACGAGGGTCGGGCCGATGGCCCGCCGCCGGGCGGTCCCCAAGGTGGCTTGCCTCCGATCGTGCCTCCGCCGATGCGCGAAGCGCTGGGGTTGAGCGACGAGCAGGCGCAAAAGCTGGGCCAGTTGCACGAAGAAGTCCAGGCGAAGCTCAAGTCGATTCTCACCGAAGAGCAATTCGAAAAACTCTCGCACATGCGGCCCCCGCATCCGCCGGGACCCCCGGGCGGCGACTTCGGCGGACCGCGTCCGCCCCGCGACGAGTAAGCGTCCATTAGCGTTGGGGACTGCGGGCCGGGCGGAAGGCTTGTTTAGCGGCAGCCGGGAAGCCTGGCCCGAGTCCCTGCGCTACGGACCGCTTGGGCAGCTATCATGGAAGGGGATGCCGAGAACTTGTCTGCCAGTGTTCTTCGCGGACATCGGCACTGCTGGACGAGCCAGCAGTGGCACCCAAATTCGGTTTTGAAACCGCCATTAGTAATGCGCTCACCGGCGCAGCCCATCCATGCGAGTTCTCGTGGTCGAAGATGAGCCTGAGTTGCTGGGCGTGGTGACCCAGGCGCCTGCGCGAACAGGGCTATGCCGTCGACGCCGCGGCCGACGGCGAGGAAGGCTTGTTTCGGGCCACGAGCTGGGACTACGACGCCGTGGTGCTCGACCTGATGCTCCCCAAGCTCGACGGCTGGCAATTGCTCGACACGCTGCGCCGCGAAAAGAAAACCCCGGTGTTGATCCTCACCGCGCGCGACGCCGTGACGGACCGCGTGCGGGGGCTCGACGGCGGTGCCGACGATTACCTGGTCAAGCCGTTCGAGCTGGCCGAGTTGTTCGCCCGGCTGCGGGCGCTCGATCCGCCGGGCCAACGGCCAGGCCCGGCCGGCGATCGAGATCGGCGACGTGGTGGTCGACACCCGCGCCTGCCGCGTCACGCGCGCCGGGCAGGCGGTGTCGTTGACGGCGCGGGAGTATGCGCTGGTCGAGCTGTTGGCGCTGCACCGCGGCGCGGTGGTGTCGCGGACCGAGATGTACGATCACTTGTTCGACGAGAACGACGACACGCTGTCGAACCTGCTGGACGTTCACGTGTCGAACGTGCGGCGAAAACTGGGAAAGGATTTTATCGTCACCCGCCGCGGCCTGGGGTACGCGATCGATGATTAGGTCTCTTCGCCTGCGGCTGCAACTGTGGTACGCGGCCGTGCTCGTGCTCGTCGTGGGTGGGCTGGCCACGGCCCTTTATTTCCAGGTCCGCAGCGATCGGCTGCGGGCGATCGACGCCCGGCTCGAGTCGGCGGCCAGCTATCTGGAAGCCACGATCCGCGGCTTGCCGCCGCACGACTTCGATCCGCGGCACCGGGACGCGCCGGCGCCGGCCGGAAGAACTCGAACTTTTCGGCGATCCGCGGCCCGAACGCGAAGCTCGCGACGCGGATCACCCGCGGCCCGACTTTGCGCGCAACCATCGCCTTTCGACCACCAGCGCCCGCCGCGCCCGCCGCGCGGCGAGGGACCGCCCGGCCACGGTCCGCCGCGGGGCCCGCATCCGCCCCGTCCGCCGGCCGAGCGCTTGCTGGCGGCGATCCAACTGCCCGGCTCGCTGTTGGATCAGCCTGGCGACGGGCCGATCGATTGGCCTTACTTTGCCATCTGGCGTGACGATGGCAGCGTGTTGGCGGCGTCGGCCGAAGGGGCCGCGATCGCGCACGACCTGAGTCGCCGGGCCATCGGCCCGCCGTTTCGCTGGCAACAGGACGAGCGGCGCGAGATGCTGCTGGCCGGTCCGCACGGCACGCTGATTCTGGTGGGCAAGCCGGCCGAGGGCGAGCTGGCCGAGCTGCGCTGGTTTGCCTGGCGACTGGTCGCCAGCGGCGCGCGTGGTGCTGGCGGTCGGGCTGGCCGGCGGATGGTTGATTTCGCGGAGCATCACGCGGCCGATCGCCGCGATCGCCGGCACGGCCTCCGAGATTTCCGCCCGCAATCTGGCCCGGCGGATCGAAACCACGAACATCGATCGGGAGCTGGTTGGGCTGGCGACGATTCTCAATGACATGTTCTCCCGGCTGGAGGGGGCGTTCGAGCGGCAATCGCGGTTCACGTCCGACGCCTCGCACGAGCTGCGCACGCCGCTGGCCGTGATCCATTCGCACGCCGAGCTGGCGCTGTCGAAGCCCCGCACGGCCGAGGAATATCGCGAAACGCTGGCCGCGTGTCTCAAAGCGGCCTCGCGGATGGCGACGCTCGTCGACGGGCTGTTGATGCTGGCCCGGGCCGACGCCGGTCGCCTGGACGGGCAATTTCGGGAAGTGGACCTGCGCAGCGTCGTCGAAGAAGTGGTCGATCAATATCGTCCGCAGGCCGAGACGTCGCGGATCGCGCTATCGACCTCGCTCGACGAGCCGGCGCCGGTGCGCGGCGATCCGGCGCTGCTGGCCCGGGTGTCGAGCAACCTGCTGTCGAACGCGCTGCGTTACACGCCGGCCGGCGGTCGCGTGCACGTGGCGCTTTCGGCCGCCGGCGGCGACGGCGCCGTGCTGGCCGTGGAAGATTCCGGCTGCGGCATTCCGGCGGAGGATCAGGACAAGGTGTTCGAGCGATTTTTTCGGGCCGACAAGGCCCGCTCGCGATCCCAAGGTGGCAACGGCCTGGGACTTGCGATCTGCAAGACGCTGGTCGAGGCCCATCACGGCACGATCGGTTTCAAATCGGCGCCGGACCGGGGCACGCGGTTCGAGGTGCGGCTGCCGCTGGCGGGCGCGTCGACAAGTGCGTTGCGACTGATCGACGGCCGCTCGGATTCCGAAGCGGGCGAGGACCGAAGCAACGGTTCGGCGCCGACTGCGAACCACTAGAGGCCGTTTCAAGCCCGCCAGGAAGCGCGCGTCCGGTGTCACTGCTGGCTTGTCCAGCATTGTTATCGAGGCGGTCTGCACTGCTGGACGAGGCAGCAGTGGCACCCAAGCGCGGTTTTGAAACAGCTTCGAACGGCGAACATTCCTTACCGCAGCGGGTTGGAGCGGTCGGCGCTCGCCTTGACGTTCGCCGTTGTTTCGGCGCCGCCCGGGTTGTAGATGAGCACGCTCGTACCGCTCTTGTTGCGGATGCGCGTGGTGTGAAAGCGGGGCGCACGCTTTGCTTCCGCGGCGATGCCGGCGGCACGGTCGCTGGCCAGGGCAGTCGCGTCGCCGGGCTCCGCGTAAATCGCGACTGCCGAGGAGGCCGGCGGTCGCGGTTGGGCCGGTGGAACGGGACGGGCTTGCGCGGGCGGCGTCAGTTGCACCGGTTCGGTTTCCGCTTTGGTCGCGCCGGTATCGGCGACGTCTTGTGGCGGGGGTGTCTGCGCCGGGGGGGCCTTCGCGGTGGCCGTGGTTTTCGGACGGCGGCGAGAAGGCTTCGCGCCGGTGGTTTCGGCGGCCGCGTCCGGCGCCGCGACGCTGGCGACCTGCCGCGCGTCGCGGGGGGCCGCGGCTTCACCGGCGGCACGCATCTGCCGGCAACGGCGGCACTGACACGTTTCGGCGAGCCAGTCCGTGTTCTGCGCGGCTTGCATGGCCGCGGGTTCACCGGTCACGGCCGCTACGAACCGCGGGAATTTGGTCATCTCGCTCAACATCCAGAACGGTTTGGCCAGCGGCGGGACGTCGTCGCGGCGCGCAAACCGCCCCGAGGGCGCCGCCGGCTGCGGCATCTGCCGACACTGGCAATGAGCCTGCTGCGTCGCGCATTGGCAACCGGCCTGCTGTGTCGCGCATTGGCAATGGGCCTGCTGCGTTGGGCACTGCTGTGGGCACTGTTGCGGACACGACGGCACGTCGGGCGTCGGATCGGCCGTTGCCACGTGTTGTGTGGACGCGGCCGGCGTTACCTGCTTTCGGGCGGCGGGCCGCGCGGGAACGTAGTATTCCACCGGCGGGGCGTAGTAGGACTGCGTCGCCCGGGCCGGCGGCGGGCCGTGCACGGCCACCACCGGCGGTATGTCTCGGGTCGGCATGCGGCGCGGCGCGGCGGCGATGCGATCGTTCCTCGCCGGCGCCGGTTCGAACTCGGGCTCTTCGGGCAGTCGCATCGGCAGTTTGTCGAGGCCTACCCTGGCCAGCAAGCTGGGAATCATCGCCCGTTGATCGATCGCGGGATTGACTTCCTCTTCCGACTGGAGCGGATGGGGACCGAACAGAGACGTCGGCAATAGCGCCTGATGATTCTTGGCTGCTGCTTGCGGAGAACCCGGCGCAGGCGCTTGGGTCGCCGGTTGCTGCGCGGCCGGCGGCGTTGCGGCCGGCTGGGTCGCTGGCATCGTTGTCTCCGACAACGGCGTCGACGACTGCGGCGTCGAGGGCGAAACGGTTGCGGCCGGTTCGGTGTGGCTGGCCACCGTGTTGATGGATCGGTCCTCGCTGTCGGCGACGGTTTGCAACGCCGACGAACCTTTGGCGCGCCATTTCAGTTGTGGGCGAGCCGGCTCGGCCAGCGCGGAGCTGTCGACAGGCACCGCCGCGGCGGCGCGCCGTACGTCCACGGCGGGTGAACCGACGGCGCGCGTGGCAGCAGCCTGCATACGGGGCGGCTGCGATGCTGCGGCCGGCCGGTGAGCCAGTTGCGGCGCGGGCGTTTGTGACTCGCCGTCCTTCTTATCGCGGTTCCAGAAGGAAAACAGTGCTTTGCTTTTCGGCCGAGACGCCTGTCGGGGAGCATCCGCCTGCGGTGCCGGCTGCGACGAGCCGTCGGTGGCCAGCAGCGCCTTGGACGAGCCGTTTTGCGACCAATCCCACCAGGAGAAGACGCCCTTGGACTCCTCGTCGCTTTTCGAGAGGGGCTTTTCTTCGCGCTTCTGCAAGATGGCCGCTTGTGCCGGCGGCGCGTCGGCCGGTCGGGTCGGCTGAACCAGCGTGCGCGGCTCGTCCAACGCGGAGTCCAGAGTCCGGGCTACTTTCGGCCATTTGAACACGCCCCGGTCGTCGCCCCCGCCCATCGGATTGCGCGAGCTCATCGGCCAATAATCCAACGGAACCTCGCGGCTAATTTCGCGCAGCGCGAACTGGGGGGAGCCGCCGTTGGGATCCCAGCCCGAGGGCATGACGATGATCACCGGAGTGTGTGCCATATCGACCGGGCTCTGGCCGGAAAGGACCTCGGCGGTCAGCGGCAGGCCGTTGGGCAACACGAACTGCTGCGGTGCCGCGGCCGGCTGCGCCGGCAACGTTTGCGGCGCGGGGGTTTCCGTGATCGGACGCACGCGGCGCGAACTGGGGCATGCGCTGGCGGTCCGGCGAGTTGCGGACCGCCGGGCTGTGGCACCACGGCCGCCGCCGGCACCACGCCACCGGCCGGCACGCCGTAGGGCGCCGGCTGCGGCAAGGTGGCCGGCAATCGCTGGGGGATGGCCGGCGGCTGGTACGTCGGTGGCATCGTCGGCGCGGCCGGATTGCTCTGCCACGCAGGTGGCGCGACGCGCTCCGGCGGAGCTTGAGCCGCCAGACGGCCCGCAACCAGAGCGAACAACAGGGCCGAACCCAACGTGACACACGGCTTGGACAAGAAGTGACGCATCGGCTGTCCCACGCACTTGAGTGTGGCGATTTGTAGTGGTCGGGCGAATCGGTCCGCTCGCGGCGGCATGGCGCGATACGATGCCCTTCACTGGCAAGTATTCGGGTATTAACGGCTGCAACGCGCATTTAATCGGTAGAGCTGGAAGAGCTTCCGAAATCGGCAGAGTTTGCCCGATGCGCAGAGTTTACCCGGCTTCACTATTATCATGCCGGTGCGTCTATCGGCTGCCGCCTGGCGCCCAGTGATGGGCACTTGCGCGTTTGCCAGCAGCACATGCTCGCGACAGCAACGTCAGGCAACGTGTCAGCGGACAAGGCCCAGGGATGCCAGCACCGATTGAGCCTCGGCCAGCGCCTGCTCGCGGGTGCGACCGGTATCGATGACGTGCCACGCGGATTGCACGCCGGGGCTGGGTGCTTCCCAGCGGCTGGCCGCCGCGACATAGACCGGCCAGTCGGCGTCCGACAGGTCGCCGGTGCGCGCGGCCAGCCGGCCGCGAATCACTTCGGCCGCGGACTGGCACACCAGCAGCACCGCCGGCACTTTCCAACGGGCTGCCGCATCCAGAAACGCGCGGCGGCGCAAGTCGTCGCGAAAGCTGGCGTCGACGATTACGCGTCGAGCGGCAAAAAGCGCCGTTTCCACGCGGCGCAGGCACTCGGCGTACGTCCGCTCGTTCCACGCTTCGGCATAGATGCCCGTGCCGAACGGCTGCGGCGCGGTTTCGTCGGCCGCCGCCGCCAGTTCCTTGCGCACCGCGTCGGAGCGGATCACTTCGAAGCCGCCCTGCTGGGCGAGGCTGGCCGCCAGCGTCGACTTGCCGCTCCCCGGCAATCCCGCGACGAGGACCAGGGCCGGGCGTCGCTCGGGCGATTCCAATTCGCCCAGCGCCAAGAGCCAGTAACCGCGGGCCAGTTGCCGCGCGTGTTGGCGATCGGGGGCCGAGACTTCCCGTTCGGCCTGCTTGATCCCCTCGACCTTGCCGCGCACGGCGGCGCGATAGGCGACGTAAAACGGCATGAGCGATCGCCCCTCGTCATCGTGGGCGGCGGCGAAGTAGGCGTCGGCGAGCGCGGCGGCCAGCTCGTGGTGCCCCGCGAACTTGAGGTCCATCGCCAGAAACGCGATGTCGGACACCGGGTCGGCATAGCGAAACTGCTCGTTGAACTCGATGCAATCGACGATGAGCATCCGCGGCTGGGGCTTCTCGTTCCAGACGTAGACGTGGTCCAGCCGCAAGTCGCCGTGCGTGTCGCGGGGCACGCCGCGCGCGGCGCGCGACTCGAACCGATCATGCAGCGTGAGCAAACGTTCTTCGGTCAGCGCGGCCAGCCGGTCGAGCACCGGGGGGCTGATCGATTGGCCGACGTGGGCTCGGGCCGTGGCGAAGTTTTCGCGCGCGTTGGCGGCCACGACGTCGAACCGCCCGAACGACGCGATCCGCGGGCTGGTTTCCGCCGCGGCATGAAAGGCGGCGATGCGCCGGGCCACGGCACCGATCAGCCCGGCGTCGACCTGGCCCGCGGCGAGCCGGCTTTCGAGCATGGCTTCGTCGGGGAGCCGTTTCATTTTAACGGCCCATTCGACCGGTTTGCCCTCGGCTTCGAACTGCAGTTGGCCGCCGGCGTCGACCACCGGCACGACGCCCAAATAAACTTCGCGGGCCAGCCGGGCGTTCAGCCGCACTTCCTCCTGGCAGAAGTGGCGACGCAGGGCAAGCGTGCTGAAATCGAGAAAGCCCAGGTTCACCGGCTTCTTGATCTTGTAGGCGTGCTCGGCCGTGAGAAACACGACCGAGATGTGCGTCTGCCGCGTTTCTATCGCCTCGACCGGCACGGGATACGCCGCCGGCAGCGACAGCGACGCGATCAGACGGTTCAGTTCCATGCGGGCGACTCCCCGTGCGAGTCCTTCATCTAAGCAGACAAAGCACCGCGCAAAAAGGCCGCTCGCGGAATCCGACGAAAATCAACGCGCCGGCGACCGGTGGCATGCCCACGCTTGTCGTGGGCATGGCACGCGCGGGAATTACGGACTCGCTGGCGGCGGGGGCAGGGCCAGCGTGGGGTTGGCAACTTCCGACAGCTCGGTCACGTAGTCGCGCAACAGGCCGTAAACCGATTGAAACTCGGGCCGCGAGGTGAGCGCCTCGTAACTCGTCGATTGCACGACCCGGTCGTACTTCGCCAGCGAGTTTTGCAGCGACGCCAGCGGCGGCGGGTTGCCCCCCTGATAGACTTCGGCCGGCAGCGCCAGGTACGAACGCCACTGTTCGTCGACCAGCCCGTTGAGCTTGATGGCGGCGGCGGCCAGTTGTTCGCGCACGCTAGTCACGGCTACCGGGGCGGGTTGATTGACCGCGGGAGTCGACTCGACAACGGCAGGCGGCGCGAGCCGGGCAGCGGACGAGAGCTGCGTCAGATCCTGCACCAGCTTCAGTGCCGACTCGGGCACCCGGGCCGGCGGCTGGCCGACCGGGGCGTCGTAGTAGGTGCTCTGGGTGGCCGAGTCCATTTCGATCACCGAGCCGTCGAGCGACACGCCGGCGAACAGCCCCCGGCTGCGCGAGTAGGAGAGAATCTCGGCTTGCAGTCGGGCGTCGGTCGCCGCGGCGGCGTTGCGGCCTACGGGTCCGGCCGCGGCCGAAGCGTCGGCGCCGATCGTGAACTTGCCGTTGAGCAGCCCCTGGACGCTCTTTTTAGTCGTGAACACCAGCACCACGTCGGTGCCCTGAATGCCGGCCTGCCAGCCGACGCTGCCGCCGGTGAGCGTGACGAACTGGGGGAGCGTCCAGGCGCCGTTGGCGTCGCGCACCAGCACCACGCCGTGCCCGCGCCGCACAGCGGCCACGAAGCCGATCTTGATCACGTCGGGAATGATGGCCACGCCTTGGGCTTCGGCCAGCAGCGACTCGGGAATCCGCTTGCCGGTCATCTGGGTTTGTTCGATCAGGATATCGTCGGCGGTGCGCACCGTCAGGTCGGGATCCTCGGCCCTGGCGTTGGTGGCCAACAGGACGGCGCACGAGCACACCAGGCATGCCACAAGAAACTGTCGCATCATCGCGGAACTCCGGGGGCTGGGTCGGGGGTGGGCAAAAACGGAAGGGGGGCGTTGTACCGGCAAATCGCCGACCGGAGCAATCGCGATTGGCATGATTCGTCGAAAAACGCAACAGGCTAGCATTGCCGTGACCTACGGAAATGGGCTAGCGTTGCCAGCTAGCGGAGCGATGAGCTGGTGCGGTACACTAAGCGGCGCAACGATCGCGTCGAATTCAGCCGTCCTTCGCTACCCTTTCTCCGGCTGGAGCAACCCGCCATGTCAGACGTCGAAACTCCGGCCGCTCCCGAGCCCAGCGCGGCCAGGCGCGCCGTCCCACGTTCCGCCGCAAGTGGTTTCCCATCGCCGTGGTGCTGTTGGCCGCCGTGGCGATCGTGTGCGCGCTCACGATTTCGTCACCGCGTCTGGACCCCGGCTTGCGGCGGCTGCTGATTTTCATCGTGTCGGTGGCGGCGTTGACGGCCATCGCGGCCTGGTTCTTTTTCCTGGCGGGGCTCTCCTTGCGCGTGCGCACCGTCGGCGCCCTGGTGCTGGTGGGCCTGGCGATGTTCTTGGCTCTGAGCGTGCGACGCGTGGAATTCTCGGGCGACATGGAGCCCACGTTCGACTTTCGCTGGCAGCCCGAGCGGATGGCCGTGCTGGAAGAGCACCGCACGCGGCAGCTCGACGACGGGGGCCAGCGGGCGCCGGTCGACTTGTCCGGAGTTCAGCCCGGCGCGGACGACGTGCTGGAATATCGGGGCCCGCGGCGCGACGGCGAGATGCCCGGTCCGGCCTTGGCACGCGATTGGTCCCAAGAGCCGCCGAAGCAACTCTGGCGGCAGCCGGTGGGAGGGGGCTACGCGTCGTTTCTGGTCATCGGGCCGGCGCTGGTGACGATCGAGCAGCGGCGCGACAAGGAGGCCATCGTGGCCTACGAAGCCGCCAGCGGGCGTGAAATCTGGGTCCACGATTATCCGGCCCTGTTCAGCGAAACGCTGGGCGGCGACGGGCCCCGGGCCACGCCGACGTATCACGACGGCAAAATCTATTCGCTGGGGGCCACCGGCGTGCTCGCCTGCCTCGACTTCGCTACCGGCAAGAAGATCTGGTCGTTCAACATCCTGGCGGAAAACGGCTGCGGCAATCTCGACTGGGGCATGAGCGGCTCGCCGCTGGTCCATGACGGCGCCGTGCTGGTGAATCCCGGCGCCCAAAAGGGGACCGCCGACAGCCGCTCGCTGGTAGCGTACGGCATCGACGACGGCACGCGGCACTTCGGCGGCGGACACTCCAAAGCCGGCTATTCCTCGCCGATGCTGGCGACCCTGGGCGGCGTCGAGCAGGTGCTCTTGTTCGATGGCGGCGGGCTGGCCGGCTTCGATCCGCACGACGGACGCGAGCTGTGGCGAGTGGCCTGGCCAAGCGATTTCGACATCAACGCCGCCCAGCCGGTGGTTGTCGACGACCATCGGGTGGCGATCACTTCGGCCTCGGGCACGGCGCTGGTTAAAGTGACGCTAGCCGAGGATCGCTGGACGGCCGAAACCCTCTGGAGCAGCCGCCGCATGAAGGGAGGATACACCAACCCGATTGCCCGGGACGGTTACCTGTATGGCATCGACGGGAGCCTGCTGGCCTGCATCGACCTGGCTGACGGCAAGCTCAAGTGGAAGGCCCGCGGCGGGCAAGTCGGCCATGGTCAGCTCCTGTTGCGAGACGACCTGTTGGTGGTGCTCGGCGAAGCCGGCCAGTTGCTGCTGGTGGAGGCCACGCCCGAGGGGTTTCACGAGCTGGGTCAAATTCAGGCCATCGAAGGGAAGACTTGGAACGTGCCGGCGCTGGTGGGCAATCGGGTGTACGTGCGGAATCATTTGGAGATGGCGGCGTATGAGTTGCCGTTGGCGGGGGAAGGCGCGGGGTCGGACTCGGAGCCGTGACGGGCGTCGCGAATGGGTGGCAGCGGGCAACGCGCCGTCGCCGTTGGCTCCGGGCTAAACGGGTGGGAATTGTTGAACGCAGGGAAAGGGTGGCATGTCCATATTCAAGCGATTGGATCACGTTTCGATTGGCGTTGATGACCTGGCGGCGGCGCGGCGGCTGTTTGTCGACGTGCTGGGGGGCGAGCCGCTGCGCGACGTGGGGAAGAACGAAGACGAGAACTTTCAATGGACCACGTTCAAGCTGGGGGGCAAAAAGATGGAGCTGGTCGCCCCCTTGCAGCCGGGCGAAGGGGGCGTGGGGCGCTACCTGGCCAAGCACGGCGAAGGCTTTCACCACATCTCGATCAGCGTCGAAAATCTGGAACAGGCCATCGCCTATTTCGAGTCGCACGGACTGCGCGTGCTGGCGCCCAACACGCAAAACCCCGACTGGAAGCACTGCTACCTCCACCCGCAGGACACGCACGGCGGCGCTCGTCCAGGTCTTTGAAGAGACGGAGCACACGCTCGGCCACGCCGACTGACGCGGCCGTTTTCTACTTGTCCTTCGCCGCCACGGCGGTCGGCGCGATGCAGTAGACCCGCGCGCTGGTGCGAATCAGCAGTTTGTCCCCCACCACCAGCGGCGTGGCCATTCCCATGTCGTCTTCGGCCAGGGGATTGGTGTCGAGCACTTCAAAATCGCGCCCGGCCTGGATGACGAACGTCACGCCGTCTTCGTTGAGGCAGAAGAGTTTGCCGCCGAAGGCCACCGGCGAGCTGGTAAAGGCGCGGCCGTTGGGAATCCGCTTGCGGGGATAGACTTCCGCGCCGGTTTTGGGATCGAACGCCGCCATGAATCCGCGATCGTAGAGGACGTGCAGGACGTCCTGGTAGATGATCGGCGTGGGATGGTAGGGACCGGCCTTGGGCGTGGACCAGACGACGTACTCGTTCGTGGTTTCCGGCTCCACGGGCGAGATGTCTCCCGTGGCGCCCGGGCGGATGGCGTACATTGGGTTTTCGCCCCACAGGACGTGCCCGGCAATCAGGTACAACAGGCCGTCGTATTCGAAGGGGGTGGGAATGGCCAGGATCGACTTGCCCTTGATCTTCCACAGCAGGTTTCCGTCCAGGTCGTACGAGCGGGCCCAGCCCACGCCCGAGGTGACCAGCTCGGTGCGCACGTCGTTTTGCCAGACGAACGGCGTGGCGTAGTTCGTTTTTTCGTCCTCGCGGTCGACGCGCAGCTTTTCTTCACCGGTGCGCTTGTCGAGCGCCAGCAGGTACGAATGCTCGTCGTTGTCGTTGACCAGGTAGACGCGGTCTTCGTACAGGATGGGCGAGATCGAGGTGCCCCAGCCGTATTGCGTTTCCATCGGCGGCAGCAGCTTTTGCCACACGGGCTGGCCGTCCAGATCGTAGACGAACAGGCCGACGTTTCCGAAATAGGCGTACACGCGCTCGCCGTCGGTCGCCGGCGTTTCCGAAGCCAGCGTGTTTTTGATGTGATGCGGCTTGGGCGGAATGGCCGTGTGGCACGTCTGATCCCACAGCACTTTGCCGGTGTTCAGGTCCAGGCACAGCAGCTTCCACTCGTGCGGGTCCTTGGGCTTGGGATACTTGTTGGCGTCGACGTCCTCGATGTAGAGTCCCTTGCGGGGTTCGGCCGTTTTGCCGGTGTTGACGCAGGTGGTGATAAAGACGCGATCGCCCCAGACGACGGGCGACGACCAGGCCAGCCCGGGGACGTCGGTTTTCCAGAGGACGTTTTCGCTGGCCGTCCACTGGATCGGCGGCAGCGGCCCGCTTTCGTCCGCCATGCGTCCGGCCAGGAACTGCGGCACGTTCGCCCCGGTCTCGGCGGCCACGCTGGAGGCCGCCGCGGATAGCAAGACGGTTGCAAAAATCGCCGCGCCAGTGAGTCGTTCGATACGCGTCATCGGCATCTCTCCCGCGAATGGAAACAAGGGATTTGGAGACCCGAGGGGGGTAGGAGGTCGCCGCTGGGCACGCCTCGATGCTAGCCGCCGGTGCGCGGCGGAGTCAAGGGTTTTGCCGCGGTTAGCCCGGAGCCAACGGCGACGGCGTGTGAAATGCGTGTTCCCCTCAAAAATACGACACGCCGTCGCCGTTGGCTCCGGGCCAAACGCGGTGGTTCATGGCAATTCGAGCGTTACGGCCATGACCACGGGCGCCGTATCGTCGGGGCCTTTTACCAGCTCGATGGTTTCGATCGGGGCCTCGCGCACCGGATGCACGGCCAGGTAGCGCAGTTGGCGGCCGTCCAGGTCGTAGGCGAACTGCGAGTCGGGGACGTCGACTCGGCGGATGTAGTCGGCCAGGTGGTTGCCGTTGCGGAGCGGATGGTCTTCGGTCGTGCCGTCGGCGAAGTGGAGCCGGACGATCAGGCTCACCGATCCTTTCTCGCCCAGCGGATAGCCCCAGCCGCTCACGCCGCCAAGCAAGTGAATCGCGCGCACCGGCGCGTGGCACGGCAGGCTCACCGAGCGCGGCATCTTGGCAGCCAGGCCTTGCGGACCGTAGAGCAGCACGGCGTTGGCCACGCGGTCCCCTTGCGGATCGACCAGGTGGAACGGCACGCCGGCGAAGGTCTTGGGGCCCCAATCGTCGAACACCAACCGCTCGGCTTCGGCGTCGCGGCGCTGAAACATGCCGCGCGTGCTCACCGCGGTGGCCACCTTGTCCAAGGGGAGCGGCAGGTACTTGCCGCGCTGGGTGAGAAACTCCAACAGGTCGCCCAGCTCGGTCGGCGTGATTTGCTTTTCAAAGCCCTCGGGCATCAGCGACTTGGGCGACGCCACCAACTGGTCGATGTCCTCGCGGAGGACCGAATGCTTCTTGCCTTCGGCGTCGAACAGCTCGACGGCCGAGCGCGATTCGGCGGCCAACAGGCCGGTGAGCACCTGGCCGTCGGCGGTGGCCAGCGTGTAGACGCGGAAGTTTCCCTCGACGCTGCGGCTGGGATCCAGAATGTTTTCCAACAGCTCCGCCTTGGGATGCACGGCGACGCCGGTCAGATCGGGTCCGATCCGCGTTCCCTCGCTGCCGTGGACGTGGCACTTGGCGCATTGTTTCTTGAACACTTCCTTGCCGCGGGCCGCGTCGCCGGCCTGGCTGGCCAGAGGAAGTAGCTCGTCGAGCACCTTGCGGCGATCGGGATTGGGCAGCACGCCGCCGCGTTCCAATAGCACCTGTGCCTTTTGGCGGAGTTTCTTGTCGGGATGTTCGGCCAGCGCGACGCTGCTCGTCGAGCGACAAGTCGGCCCATTGCAGCTGGCCGGCGTCCAGTGCGTCGACGAGCGCCGCGCTCCAGGCCGGGCGAGCGAGCAGCACGCCGATGCCCGCCGAGCGCACGGCGGGAGTCATTGCCGGCAAACGCTCAGTGATCTTCGGGCCGACGTCGTCGGCGCCGCTGGCCTGTAGCGCCGCCAAGAATTGGGCGGCCAGCTCGGGCGGCATCCGCGGCGTGATCAGCTCCAATAGCGACTCGGCCGTTTCGGCATCATCGCGACGCAAGGCGACGAGTTCGGATGCCGCGGAAATGCGCTTTGGGGGCTCGAGCAGCTTCGTCAGCGGCGCGGGCCAGCAGATCGGCGGCCAATTGCCGCGACAGTTGCTCGAAGCGATCGCTGCCCCAGCGAACGGCCAGTTGCACGAGCGCCGCGCGGCCTTCGACCGACAGCCGCGGGACGAGTTCTGCCAGCTTGTCCTCAACGCCAGCCAGCGCCGGAGCATGATCCGGCGGCCAGCCGGCGGCCAGCCCACGGACGACGGCGTCGGCAACCTTCGGCCGCATCTTGGTCAGGGGACCGACGATCCGGGCGACCGAATCGTGCGGGCCCGTGCGGGCCCGATGCTGGGCGACAATGGCCGCGGCTTCCATGTTCTTCGGCGCAATTGCGTCCGGGACCACGCTGGCCAGAGCGGCGAGAAAATCGTCGCTGCCGGCCGCGGCCGCCGCGATCGCGGCTTCGGTGATCCCGCGATCGGACGCGTTCTCTGGCCTGGCGAGCGCGGTGACCAACTGCCCACCGGCGCCGCGACGCGGTCCTTTTTCGGTCAGGGCCAATAGCGCCGCCAGACGCACTTGCGGATCCGGATCGCTCAGCAGTCCGCCGGCGAGCATCGCGTCGAGCGACGTTTCGTCGCCCGAGAGCACCTGCACGGCGCTACGCCGCACGCCGGCCGAAGGATGCTTTAAAGCTTCGAGTGCGGCTTCGGTTGCCTCCGGATGAGAGCCGTCGAAAGCGTGCAAGCCGTCGAGCGTCCACAACGCGTGTATCGTGCCGACGTTCAGGCCGATCTCGTCAACCGAGTGGTCGTAGGCCAAGGTGACCAGCGGCGGCAACACGTCGAGCTCGCCTCGCTCGACCAGCAGTCGCTGGGCGTGGCGACGCCAGAAGAGATTGTCGTGCGAAAGCGTTTCGACGAGCTTCTCGGACGAGGCATCGGCGAGTGACAGCGGTGTCGCCGGACAGGACGCGCCGTACACGACGCGATAGATACGGCCGTGCCGCTTGTCGCGCAGCTCGGTTTCGTAGGCCTGGCCCTTGCCGGTTTCGAAGCCGCGCGGCGTGGGATTGTGCTGCACGATGTAGTTGTACCAGTCGATGACCCACACGTTGCCGTCGGGCCCCACTTCGGCCATGATCGGCGCGGTCCACTCGTCGTCGCTGGCCAGCAGGTTGCAGGGGCTGGTCGAGCGAAAGCCACTGCCGTCGGGCGACAAGACGAACGTGCCGACCAGGTGCCCCGTCGGACCGCAGACGAAGGCCGTGCGATTCCAGTACTGGCGCGGGTAGCGGCGGGCCGTGTACAGGGCGTGGCCGGCACCGGCCGTGTAGCCGCCGAAATGATCGACCTGCCGCACCTTGTCGGTGATGGGATGGAACAGGTGGGTGTCGGCGATCGTGTCGAGCACCAGCGAGGGAGTCCAGCCGCGCACGCGTTCGTAGTAGCGGTTGGCGATCGGCATGAAGACGCTGGGATTGCGGTTGGCCGTGGAGCCGAAGACGAGTCCTTCCTCGCTGATGCCCAGGCCCCAGGTGTTGTTGTTCGTCGAGCGGATGAATTCGAGCTCGGAGCCGTCGGGCCTGAAGCGGAAAAAGCCTTGGCGAAAGCGATGCTGCTCGCCGCCCACTTCCAGTCGCGAGTCGTTGTAGCCCTGCATGGCCCAGATCCAATTGTCCAGGCCGTATTGCATGTTGCTTGGCCCGCCGTGCGTGTCGCGCTCGTTCCAGGTGCCGAACAGCAGGCGGCGCTCGTCGGCCCGGTCGTCGCCGTCGGTGTCGCGCAGGAAAACAGTTTGCGTGCCGTCGAACACGATCGCGCCGCCGCGGGAAAAGGCGATGCTGGTGGGAATGCTCAACTGCTCGGCGAAGACGGTGAACTTGTCGGCCCGGCCGTCGCCGTCGGTGTCTTCGCAGATGCGGATGCGGTCGCGTCCCTGGCCGGGGGCTTGCAGCTCGTTGGGATAGTCGTACGTTTCGGCCACCCACAGCCGGCCGCGTTCGTCCCAGGTCATGGCGATAGGTTTGCCCCCCAGGTCCGGCTCGGCGGCGAACAGCTCGACGTGAAACCCCCGGGGCACGACCAGGTGCTTGAGCGATTCTTCCGGCGCGAGCGGCTCCTGCATCCGGCTGTGCGGCTCGCCTTGTTCGCCCCACTTTTTGCCGGGCGTGTAGTTGGGAATTTTTTTGCCGACGTCGCGATAGGTAAACGGCGCGACGTCCTCGCGCGGCGGATTCATCTCGGGCACCGGAAACCCGGCCACCACGCGCGGTCCGGCGGCATCCTGCGGTGCGTCCGTCTCATCCGCCGAGGCGCGCAGCGAAAGCAAAATCGCCACGCCGACCGCCCAACATGCCCCACGTCGCATCAGGTTTCTCCCGTCGGCCGCTTCGGTGCGCGTTTGGGCCTAGAAGCAGTTTCAAAACCGCAAAGAAGCGCGCGTCCGGTGCCACTGCTGGCTTGTCCAGCAGTGTTATCGAGGGGCCTGCACTGCTGGACAAGCCAGCAGTGGCACCCAAACTCGGTTTTGAAACTGGTTCTACACAGCTCGACCATGAAACTCTCATCTTAACCCGAGCGTCCTGGGGGCTCCACAGTGCGTCGGTCTGGCCGGCGGGTTGCCCGCTGCATAGCGGGCTGTTACTGTCGAGGCAAGGAGACGCCGATGCCATTGCTCGCGACCAGTCGCTACCTGTGTATCCGCCCAAATCGGTCCGCTCGGTTCTTGTCGATTTTGCTGCCGTGGGTGCTCTCGCTGGCGAGCTTGGCGTCGGCTGCGGGCGACGATTTGACGCCGCTCGAATATCGTCAGCCCATGCTGGCCGTCGATCTGGGCGTGGGGCTGTGGGCCTGGCCGGTGCCGTGCGATGCCGATGGGGACGGCGATTTCGATTTGATCGTCTCCTGCCCGGACAAGCCCTCGAACGGCGTGTGGCTGTTTGAGAATACCACGGGCGATACGGCCGCCGATAAGTTTCCCGTGTTCGAGCCGGGGCGCCGCTTGAGCCGCACCGTGCACTACGTGCTGCCGAGCTACGTCGACGGCAAGTTGCGGGTGTTGTCGCCCGGGTTCGAGTATCCGGATTTCGTGCGCGCAGGTCTCGAGCGCAAGGTCGCGCTGCCGGCGCCGAAAACGATCCACGTGCCGCGCGGCAATGCGCCCGGCGTGCGCGGCAAAATTCGCCACAACGAGTGGCGCTACGCCGATTACGACGGCGACGGGCCGCTCGACCTGATCGTGGGAATCGAGGATTGGAGCGATTACGGTTGGGACGACGCCTGGGACGCCGAGGGACGCTGGACGAACGGGCCGCTGCATGGCTTCGTCTACCTGCTCCACAACACGGGGACGAATGACCAGCCCCGGTATGCCGAGCCGGCGCTGGTGACCGCGGGGGGCCAGCCGGTGGATACGTACGGCTGCCCGACGCCGAACTTTGCCGACTTCGACGGCGACGGCGATCTCGACTTGTTGTGCGGCGAGTTTCTGGACGGCTTCACCTATTTCGAGAACACCGGTTCGCGCGGCGAGGTGGAGTATGCCGCGGGTCGACGCCTGCGCACCGCCACCGGCGAGCGGCTGGCGATGGACCTGGAGATGATCGTGCCGGTGGCCTTCGATTGGGATCGAGACGGCGATTTGGATCTCGTCACCGGCGACGAGGACGGCCGCGTGGCGCTGGTGGAGAATACCGGCCAGTGGAATGACGATCGCACGCCCCGGTTCGAGCGGCCGCGTTACTTTCAGCAGCGGGCCGAGTTGCTCAAGTGCGGCGCGCTGGCCACGCCCGTGGGGGTGGATTGGGACGGGGACGGCGACACCGATATCGTCTCGGGCAACACGGCCGGATACATCGAGTGGTTTGAAAACCTGAGCGGCCCGGGGGTGGCCCAGCCCCGTTGGGCCGCGCCGCGGCGGTTGCAGGCCGGCGGTGAGACGTTTCGCGTGATGGCCGGACCCAACGGCAGCGTCCAGGGGCCGGCCGAAGCGAAGTGGGGTTATACGACCCTGAGTGTGGCCGACTGGGATCTCGACGGCTTGCCCGACGTGGTGTTCAACTCGATCTGGGGGCGCGTCGAGTGGCTGCAAAACGTCGGCACGCGCGACGAGCCGAAACTGGCCGCCGCCCGGCCGGTCGAAGTCCAGTGGCCCAGCGCACCGCCCAAGCCGGCCTGGACCTGGTGGACGCCCGAGGGCAAGGAGCTGGTCACGCAGTGGCGCACCACGCCGGTCGTGTACGACTTTACCGGCGACGGGCTGCCCGATCTGGCCGTGCTCGACACCGAGGGTTACTTGTCGCTGCTGGAGCGCAAGCGGCAAGGCGGCGCGCTGGTGCTGCTGCCGCCGCGGCGGGCGTTCGTCGACGAAAAGGGACAGCCGCTGCGGCTGAATGACCAGGCCGCCGGACGCAGCGGGCGGCGCAAACTGTGCGTCACCGACTGGAACGGCGACGGGCGGTTTGACTTCCTGTTGAATTCGGCCAATGCCGATCTGCTCGAACAAACCAGTGCCGGCGACGGTCGCTGGGTGTTTCATAGTGCGGGACCGATCGCCCGGCGGAACATCGAGGGGCATGACGTCAGCCCCGCGGTCGTCGATTTCGACGGCAACGGCATTCCCGATTTTCTCGGCGGCGCCGAGGACGGGCACTTTTATTTTCTTGCCAACCCCCGGGCCGCCCGCGCAAGCGCGGCCCGCTAGCCACCAGGAGAAACACGTCATGCGGCTGGCCGCCATCGCGTTGACTTCACTGGCGATCGTTTCGAGTCTGACGGCCGCGCGGGCCGCGGAGCCCGAGGGTGGCAAACAGGCACGGCCAAAGTCGGAGAAGCCCAACATCATCGTCATCCTGGTCGACGACATGGGCTTTGCCGACATCGGCTGCTACGGCGGCGAAATTCCCACGCCGAATCTCGATCGGCTGGCGGCCGGTGGGTTGCGATTTACGCAGTTCTACAACACGGGGCGTTGCTGCCCGACGCGCACGTCGTTGCTCACGGGGCTGTACCCGCACCAGGCCGGCGTGGGGCACATGATGACCGACACCGGGGTGAGGGGCTATCGCGGGTTTCTGAACGATCAATGTGCCACGATTGCCGACGTGTTGCGGCCGGCCGGCTACTTTACGGCCATGACCGGCAAGTGGCACGTCGGCTACCAGCATCCGACGGCCCGGCCGCTGGTGCGCGGGTTTGACCGGTTCTACGGCTCGGAAGCCGGCGGGTTTTACTTTCGGCCGTCGCCCCGAGTCGCAACGTGATCCTGGGGGACAAGATTCTCTACTCGGCCACCAATCCGCCGCCGGAGGATTGGTATTCGACCGACGCCTGGACCGATTACGGCATTCAGTTCATCGACGAAGCCCGGGACGCCGGCCAGCCGTTCTTTTTGTACCTGGCGCACAACGCACCACACTTTCCGCTGCAAGCTCCGCCAGAGGACATTGCCCGCTTCCGTGGCCGCTACAAGCAAGGTTGGGACGCCTTGCGGCAGTCGCGGCATGCCCGGCAGATCGAACTCGGCGTGGTCGAAGCCCGCTGGCCGTTGTCGCCGCGGCCCGAGCACGTGTCGGCCTGGGACCGGCTGAGCGCCGAGGAGCAGGATCGTTTCGACGAGATCATGGCCATCTATGCCGCTTGCGTGGCGCACATGGACGCCAGCATCGGCCGGCTTACCGACGCGCTGGCCAAGCGCGGCGTGCTGGACGACACGCTGATTCTGTTTATGAGCGACAACGGCGGCAACGCCGAATCCGGCCCGCGCGGGCGGCTCGAAGGAGACGAACCCGGCTCGTCCGATTCGACGGTCTTTTGCGGCGAGTCGTGGGCCTGGCTCGAAAACACGCCGTTTCGACGCTACAAGCACTACAACCACGAAGGGGGCATTGCCACGCCGCTCATCGCCCACTGGCCCCATGGCATCGAGGCGAAGGGAGAGTTCCGCCACCAGCCCGGGCACGTGATCGACATCATGGCGACCTGCCTGGATGTCGGCCGGGCGACGTATCCCGACGACCTGGGCGGGCCCAAGCTGCTGCCCCCCGAGGGTCGCAGCCTGGTGCCGGCCTTTGCCAATCGGCCCATCGAGCGCGAGGCCTTGTTCTGGGAACACGAAGGGAACGCGGCGATACGCGTCGGTGATTGGAAGCTGGTGCGACTCGGCCGGCAAGGAGCGTGGGAGCTGTACGACATGCAAGCCGACCGCACGGAGCTGCACAACCTGGCCGACGAGAAGCCCGAGCTGGTGAGCCGCTTGACCGCCCAGTGGGAAGCCTGGGCCCAGCGGGCGCACGTCAAACCGTATCCGGCCAAGAAGCCGCGGAACCAGTCGGCCGCGGAAGCCGCGTCCAAGAAACGGGAGAGCCCATCATGAACCGGCCGATGCTGATGCGTTTGTTTCTCTGCGGACCGGCGGCCATCCTCGTCGCGCTCCTCGCGTTTGACGTGCGAGCTGCTGCCGCGGCCGACGAGGTGCGCCCCAACGTCGTGTTGATTCTGGCCGACGACATGGGCTGGACCGACTTGGGTTGCAGCGGTTCGTCGTTTTACGAAACGCCGCGGCTCGACCGTCTGGCTGCCGAAGGCATGCGGTTCACCAATGCCTACGCGGCCTGCCCGGTCTGTTCCCCCACGCGGGCGGCGCTGATGACGGGGCGCTGGCCGGCCCGGGTGGGCATCACCGATTACATTCCCGGGTCGCGCGTCGGCAAGCTGCTGCCGGCGCCGTATCTGCACGAACTGCCGCACGAAGAAGTGACGGTGGCCGAAGCGATGAAGCAGGCCGGCTACGTCACCGGCATGTTCGGCAAATGGCACTTGGGGGGCGAAGGCTACCTGCCCGAGACGCAAGGTTTCGACACGGCCCGTTCGGGCGAGAACGGCCGGGGCTTTCGCGGCGTCGATCGGGCGGATCAACTGACCGACCCGGCGCTGGAGTTCATCGAAGCCCATCAGCACGAGCCGTTTTTCCTGTACCTGCCGCACAACCTGGTGCACACGCCGCTGTTGGCCAAGCAGGCTTTGCAGGCCAAGTACGAGCGGAAGGCGACCGGCCTCGCGACGCCCGAGAGCGAGCGCTTCCGCGCGGAACACGATCGGCAGGATCGCCGCGTGCAGGACCACCCCGTGTACGCGGCGATGATGGAGGACATCGACACGAACGTCGGTCGCGTGCTCGACAAGCTCGACGAGCTGAAGCTGGCCGATCGCACGATCGTGATTTTCACGTCCGACAACGGTGGGCTGTCCACTTCCGAGGGCTCGCCCACGTCGAACGCGCCGCTGCGAGCCGGCAAGGGATGGCTGTACGAAGGGGGCACGCGCGTGCCGGCCATTGTCCGCTGGCCGGGGGTGGTCGAGCCGGGCAGCACCTGCGACGCGCCGATCACATCGACCGATTACTTTCCCACGGTGTTGGAGATGTGCGGCATCGAGCGGCATCCCGAGTGGCATCGCGACGGGGTGAGCATCGTGCCGCTTCTGAAGCAAACCGGTCCCCTCCCGCTCCGCCCGCTGTTCTGGCACTATCCGCACTACGGCAACCAGGGTGGAATCCCCGGCGGCTCGATTCGCGAGGGGGATTGGAAGCTGATCGAGTTTTACGAGGACAACCACGTCGAGCTTTACAATCTGGCCGACGACCTGGCCGAGCGGCACGACCTGGCCGCGGTCGAAGCGGAGCGGGCCGCCGCGCTGCGCGACAAGCTGCACGCCTGGCGCGCGTCGGTCGACGCCAAGATGCCCACGCGAAACCCGAATTACACGGGTAAGACCGAGATTCCCGGCCGGCCGGAGCGGCGGCGGGCGAAGCAAAAGTGACTTTGCCCCGGCGGCATGCCACAATAGGCTCGATTTCGCCGGGTTCACTTCTTCGTTTGCGCGCGGTGCGTGCCGTACGCTGTTTCCGTTCAGGCGGGCTTCGATGCAAACCAGCCGGTTTAACGCGCGATCCATCTCTGACCGCGGCGCGTGCGCGTGACGGGTTCACACTGGTGGAGCTGCTGGTCGTGATCGCGATTATCGGCGTGTTGGCTTCGCTGTTGTTGCCGGCCGTGCAAGCGGCGCGCGAGGCGGGTCGCCGGGCGTCTTGCACCAACAACCTGCGGCAGTTGGGCGTGGCGCTACAGAACTTTCACGATGCCAACTTGAGTTTTCCGCCGGGACGCGGGGGACCGCCGCCGCGCATCTTCTCGCCGCAGGCTTATTTGCTGCCCCACGTCGAGGAAGGTTCGCTCCAGGGACAGATCGATTTGACGCAAGCGCCCACGACCGTCGTCGTCGGCGGAGTCTTTTACAGCGGCGCCTACAACAAGCCGGCCGCTTCGGAGATCGTGCCCGTGTTGCAGTGCCCCAGCGACGTGACCGACGGTCGCGTGCCGGGCTCGGACTACGGGGCGACCAACTATGCCGCCAACACCGGCAGCGGAATGATCGACTCGGGCACGATTCGCGACGCCGACGGCGTGTTCTATTACGAATCGAAAGTGGCCTTCAAAAACCTGCTGGACGGCTCGTCCCACACGGCCGCCTTCAGCGAGCGGATGCTGGGAAACGGCGTGGATCTGGCCGTGCTGCCGGCCGCGGAAGGCGCGTTGTACATCCTGGAGCTCAACAGCTCGTCGCCGGTGTCGGTTGCCAACTGCCAGTCGGCCGCCAACGGCGACGGGTACGGTGCGCGGGCGCGAAGTGGATCCTGGGCAACTACGGCAACACGCTCTACAACCACCGCTGGCCGCCGAATGCCACAGAGTGGGACTGCATGAACCAGCCCCAGCAACAGGGCTTTCTCACGGCCCGCAGCTACCACCCCGCGGGCGTCAACGTGCTGTTTTGCGACGGCAGCGTGCGATTTGTCGGCGACGACGTGTCGCTAGCCGTGTGGCAGGCGGCCGCCACGCGGGCCGGCGACGAGATGGCCGGCAGCCTGTAGAGATCGACCAACGTCACCCGCGGCGTTTTCCGGCGGCGGGCGAGCAGCGGCCCAGCAGCAGGAGCCCCGTGGCGAAGAGGAGGAACGTCGACGGTTCGGGAACGGGGATGTTCGTGACGTTCACGCTGTCGATAAACGACGTTCGGTCGCCGCTGACGGGATTGTCGCCGACGAATCGCAGCGTGTGCGAGCCGGCCGTGACGTCGGTCGTGAAGCTTACGGGCCCGAATACGTCGAGCTCGGGCGTGACGGAGCCGAGCAGGGTGTCGTCGAGGTACACGTCGATCGTGTTCGGCCCGAGGCCTTCGCCATAGTGGAGGCGCCCGGCGGCCAAAAAGTCGATCGTGGCGGTGCCTGCCTCGAAGCCACTGAGCGTCTGCTCGATGTACGACGCGACACTGGAATCGAGCGTGCCGTCTCCTCCTTGAATGACGCCTGCCTGGCCGGCGGTGCTGGTGGCCCCGTCGGCGTTGCCGTTGGGAGCCGTGCGGACGTCGAAGTTGCTGCCGTTGGCGGCGATGCCACTGCCTGCGGTCGGATAGGGCGGGCTGACTGGGCTAAACGTCCACCCGATGCCGGGCGTGCCGGGGTCGATCGGCAGTGGGCCGGCCGGTGCGCCAACGTAGCCATAGGCAGAGGAACCACTGCCCAGGTCGGGCGTCTCAAAGCCGCTGTTGGCAACGACGATTTCGTTGGCTCGAGCGCCGGCGGCCGCTAGGCTACACAGCAGAAGGACGCAGAATGTCGCGCGCATTAGCAGTTCTCCACGAAAAAGGGAACAGCACACTCACACTGACAACCTTCAGGTCATTCTCCGGATTCGGATTCCGGCTGCTTGATGGCGCCTTCCACCGGGCTTTTGGCCCCTTCGGTGTATTTGGCGCCGATCAGCTCGTAGGTTTTTTCGGCGCGCTTTTGCAGCTTGTCCAGCGCGGCTTTGAAGTCGTCTTCCTGAAAGCTTTCGTCGCAGAAGGTGCAGCAGCTTTCGAACGTGTAGCCGAACCGTTTCCACTGGGTCATGCCGCCGGGAGTGACTTCGTCGGTCACCGGGCACCAGATGGTGCTCATGGCCTGCATGAAGTTGTTGACGAATCGCTGCTTCTGGGCCGCCTGGGCGTACTTGTCCGGCGCGGTGAAGAACTTTTCCTTGGCGTCGGGCTTGCTGCCGCGATACATGACTCCCTTGTACTCCCAGGTGGGGAGCTTGGCGTCCGCGGCCTCGAGATACACCGGGCACAAGTCGACCGACTTCTGCTTCTCGGGAATCTTGACCTTCTCCAGAATCACCGCGTCCGGCGGAAGCTGAGCCCGCGCCCCGGCTGCCAACGCCACCCAGATTCCCAACGCCACTCCCAAACGCGCCAAACCCATCATTAACATCTCCCGTTTTCCGCAGCCAGCAATGGCGTCCGACGACAAGCACTCCTGGACAAGCCAGCAGTGGCACCCGCCGCCCCACCAATTACCAATCATTAACCACTAACCACTATAAACTATTCTTCCAAACTGATCGCCACCAGCTTGCGATCCATCGTGGCCAGCACGATGTACTGCTTGCCGCCGGCCAGGTAGGTCATGGGGGTGCCGCTGGGGGCGGCCGCCAACTCGACTTCGGCGATAATCTTACCGTCGGCCTTGTCGAACGCCCGCAACACGTTGGCGCCGCCGCCGGAGCGGCCGCCGCGGCCGCCGGCTCCCTGGCCGATGAACAACAGCGTTTTGGTGAGCACCGGTCCGCCGCCGCCGCTCCCCAGCGGGCCCACGTCGTGGCCCACCATCTTACTGACTTCCGCGCGCGGCCCGTCGCCGTGCGGCACCATCCAGGCGTGATCGCCCGTGTTGAGGTCGATCGCCGTGATGCGTCCCCAGGGGGGCTTGAACAGCGGCAGTCCGCGCGGGCCGGTGACCGGCTGGCCGAACGCCCCGCCGCCGCGAATGTACGTCAGGTTCGACCGGGCCGGATCGGGCTTGGTCAGCTTCACGGAGATCGGCCCGGTGATCGACGGAATGTAAATCATGCCCGTGTCGGGATCGAAGGCCGCTCCCCACCAGTTCGCGCCGCCGGCCCAGCCCGGCAGATTGATCGTCCCTTTTTCCGTGGGGGGCGTGAACAGCGGACCGTGATCATAGGTGTCGAGAATCTCTTTCGCCTCGGCAAAGATTTCGGGCGTGAAGTCGACCAGGTTCTCTTCGGTCGCCCCTTGCCGCTCGTAGGGAGCCGGTTTGGTCGGATGCGGCTGCGTGGGCGAAAGCCGCTCGCCGGGCACGGCGCTGGGAGGAACCGGGCGCTCTTCAATCGGCCACACCGGCTTGCCGTTGGTCCGGTCGAACACGAAGGTGAAGCCGGTCTTGGTGATCTGCGCCACGGCCGGAATCTCGCGCCCGGCGACCTTGATGTCGCACAACACGGGAGCCCCGGGCAGGTCATAGTCCCACACGCCGTGATGCACGGTTTGATAATGCCAGACGCGTTTGCCGGTGGTGGCGTCCAGGCACACGAGCGATTCGGCGAACAGGCCGTCGCCCAGCCGCTGGCCGCCGTACCAGTCGTTCGTCGGCGTGCTGAGGGGCAGGTAGACGTAGCCCAGCTTTTCGTCGGCACTCATCAGTGTCCAGACGTTCGTGTTGCCGGTGTATTTCCAGGAATCGTTTTCCCAGGTGTCGTTGCCGAACTCCCCTTCCTGCGCCACGGTATGAAACAGCCACGCGGGCTTGCCGGTCCGTGCGTCGAAGGCTTGCACGTCGCCGCGCGGCGCTTCTTTGTTTTGCGGGCCGTCGGAAATCGACGAGCCGACGATCACCACGTCGCGGCACACGACCGGCGGCGAAGTCATCGTGTAGTTGCGCGGAGCCGAGGCCAGCGGAATCGCCGCGGCCAGGTTCACGCGCCCCTCGTCGCCGAATTCGCTCACCGGCTCGCCGGTGTTGGCGTCGATGCAATACAGGTAGCCGTTGTGCGCGGCCAGGTACAAGCGCTGCTGGCTGCCGTCGGTCCAATAGGCCAGCCCGCGGTGGACGAAGCCCAGGTTGGTCGGGCGGCCGGCTTCGTAGCTCTTGGGATCGTAGACCCAGATTGTTTCGCCGGTGCGACCGTCGATCGCGGCGACCTGCGACAGCGACGTGCTGGTGTACAACCGGCCGCCGATCGCCAGCGGCGTGTACTCGTGGGCGAAGCTGAACAGCCGGCGGTTCCCCTCCTGGATGGGAATGTCGGGCGAGTCCCAGGTCCAGGCGATCGCGAGCTTCGCGGCGTTGCCGGCGTTGATCTGGTCGAGCGGCGAGTATTTGCGGCTGGCCTGATCGCCGCCGTATTGCGGCCAATCGCCGGCGGCCAGGCTGGGCTCGGCACCCGAGGCGCGGCGCGGCAGACACCGCCAGACAGAGAAGCAACGGAATGCACGCGGTGCGCGCAAGGGAATAGACGGTCATTTTTTGCGAGCCCCCAGATTGGTCGGCGAAGTCGGAGCGGCAAGTGGGACATGGTCCGCGAGGTGGAATTATGATCTACCGGCGGCGCCACCTTCAATCGGGCGAACACGGCGAATTGCGGCTTTTGGGCGGGTGCCAGCCGGCTGGAGCATTCTGGCACGGTGCGTCGTGCACTGCGCCGATCCGCTCGTTGTCCGGCTGTACTGCAGGCGCGGCAGTTGGAAACCCGTCGAGATCGGAAGTTTCTTCGTTAGAATGAACGCTCTGAGCGGCTCGAAACGGAAAGCGATTCTTTCTGCGAGGTGTTTGATGCGTCGCCAGCTTGTCGTCCAATCGTTCTTGATTCCGCTGGTCGTGGCCGCCGTGTGCCGCGGCGACGAGCCGTCGCTGGCCGAGAGCATCGCCCCGTATGTCGATGGCCAGACCGTGGCCGTGGTGCACGTCGATCTGGCGGCGTTCGAAGCGGCCGGCGCCATCGACCTGCTGGCCGACTTCCTGCATCTTCCGGCGGAGGAGCGCGATCGGCTGCAAGCGCTGGTCGTGCCGATCAACGTGTTCGCCGGCACGCTCCCCGAGGGAGCCCGGGCCGACGTGTTCGTGGTGGTCAGTCTGTCGGACCTGGCCGGTCTGCCGTTCTTCTTCGTCGTGCCGCGGGAGACGAACGCGGCGTCGGCGGCGATCGCGATGGAGGTGCGGCGTTCGCTGGCCGATCAGTTCCATACGGAAGTCGCGATGGAGCAAATCGGCGAGTCGCTGGTGACCGGCAGCCGGCGGACGATCGACCGGCTCAAGCAGGCGAAGCCCGCCGAGCGGGCCGAGATCGCGGCCGCGTTTGCCGCGGCCGGCCCCGGCGCCCTCGAATTGCTGGTGGTGCCCTCGGCGGACGCCCGGCGCGCGATCGAGCTGTTGTACCCCAAGCTGCCCGAGGAGCTGGGGGGCGGCCCGACGAGCCAATGGACGCGAAACGTCGAGTGGCTGGCGGTCGGCATCGCACTGACGCCTGGCCAGACGCGGCTGCGCGTGAGGGTGCAAGCCACCGGCGAAGAGGAAGCCGCTCTGTTGGTTGAGAAGATCTCGAACATCGTCGCGCCGCTGGGCAAGCGTCGGGAGCTGGGCGATGCGGTGCCCGATGCCGAAGCGCAGGCCCGGCGGCTGGTGCCCACGGCCAAGGGGAACCAGCTTTCGCTGGAGCTGACGGTGGCCGACGACGAAGTCTCCCACATGGGCTCGCTCCTGTCGCCACTTTTGAAAACCGCGGCGGGCGCCATCGCCCAGCGCCGTGTGGTTCAGCCGGGTGCGGGACAATAGCAGACGATCGCTCGCGCCGAGTGTTGATCGCGTGCGCCGGGCGACCCATACTGTCGGCTGGTCCCGTGCACGTCGTGCGGTCGCAATTCCTCTCTATTGGTCTACTGGCGGTGCGCTTCATGATCTCGTCGCAAAAATGCTTAGGCGGTTGTCCCCCGGCCCTCGTTATCGCGCTGGCGCTGGTCGCCGGTGCGTGGTTGATGGAATCTGCGGCTTCGGCTGCGGAGCGCGCGGCGCGGCCGAACGTGCTGGTGATCCTGGCCGACGACTTGGGCTACGGCGATCCGGGCGTTTACAACGGCGAGTCGAAGATTCCCACGCCGCACATCGATCGGTTGGCCGGCCAGGGCATGCGCTTCACCGATGCGCATACGCCCGCGTCGGTCTGCACGCCCACGCGGTACGGTTTGCTCACCGGGCGCTACCCGTGGCGCACGCGGCTCAAGTCGGGCGTGCTCAACGGTTATTCGCCCGCGCTGGTCGAACCGGGCCGCGTGACGATGGCGTCGCTGCTCAAGGGGCTCGGCTATCGAACCTGCTGCGTTGGCAAGTGGCACCTGGGGCTGGGCACCACCGAGCCGGCCGATTTCAGCCGGCCGTTCGATCCCAGTCCCAACGCATTCGGGTTCGACGAGTCGTTCGTGCTGCCGGCGTCGCTCGACATGCCGCCGTACGTGTTTGTCGAGAACGGACGGGCCGTGGTGCTGCCGACCGGGCACGTGGAGGACAGCAAGATGCGGCGGCATGGCGGCGGCGGATTCTCGCGCGGCGGCGCAGCGCGCCTGGCTTTCAGTTCGACGAGACGCTGCCCAGCATCGCGCGGCAGGCGGAGAAATTTCTCGAGCAGCAGGACCCGGCCGCGCCGTTCTTTTTGTACGTGCCGTTTACGGCGCCCCACACTCCCTGGATGCCGAAGCCTGAGTTTCGCGGCAAATCGCAAGCCGGCTATTACGGCGACTTCGTCACGCAGGTCGACGCCACGCTGGGCCGGCTGCTCGCCGTGCTCGACCAGCGCGAGCTGACGGAAAACACGCTCGTGATCTTCACCAGCGACAACGGCGCCCATTGGCTGCCCAGCGACATCGACGAGTGGCACCACCGGGCCAACGCCCACTGGCGCGGGCAGAAGTCCGATGCCTGGGAGGGCGGGCATCGCGTGCCGTGCATCGTGCGCTGGCCCGGCGTGGTGACGCCCGGCAGCCAAAGCGATCAACTCGTGTGCCTGACCGATTGCCTGGCCACCGTGGCTGAAATCGTCGGGCAACCGCTGGCCGCCGGCGCGGGCGAGGACAGCTACAGCTTCTTGAGCGTATTGACCGGCAGCGAGCCGGCCGGCCCGCTGCGCGAAGCGATCGTGCATCAATCGGGCGACGGCACGCTGGCCGTGCGCGAGGGCCCGTGGAAACTCATCACCAAGCTGGGATCGCACGGTTTCAGCGCTCCCAAGAACATCGAGCCGAAGGCCGACGGTCCGCAGGGGCAGCTCTACAATCTCGGCGACGATCCGGCCGAGAGGGACAACCGCTGGCTGGCCGAACCGGCGGTGGTCGAGCGTCTGGCGGCCCTATTGACCCGTTACCAGAGTCAGGGTTACAGCCGCCCTCAGAAGCGCTAGAGGCCGTTTCCAGGCCGGAAGCGGGCACGATCGGGTGCCACTGCCGGACAAGCCAGCATTGGCACCCGGCGGCGGATCACCGGGCACGTCGTCGTTCGATTTGGCTGCCATTTGCCGTGCCAATGTGACGCCGGCGGCGTTCTGGCGTACATATTGACTGTTGCGATCGAGCGCCGCTGCCACGCCAGGGCCGATGGAATCGAAAGCATGGAAATTCTCCTGGGCCTCGTCTGCCTGCTGGTGACCGTGACGCTCGTGGGTCACGGGCTGTGGATGCTCGTGGCCATGCTGCTGCGGGCGGGCCAACCGCGGCAGGCCAAGGCGGGGTTCTGTTGTCCGCGGTGCGGGCTGCCGCTGGTGGGGCGCGACTGCGAGGTTTGCCACTGGCCCAGCGCCGGGCCCCGCGCCGGCCAACTGGCGGCAGGCGCTGCGAACGCTGGCCGCTCTGACCCGGCGGTTGCGGATGGTCGGCGCATTGGACGAGACGACCAGCGACAGCCTGCTGGCGACCGTCGAACGTGAGCAAACTCGCCGGGCGGAGTCGGAGCACCCCGCTGCGAGCGTCGCGTCGACGGAGCGCAGGGCCGGGCCCATCATCGAAGCCGAAGCGGTCGACGAGCCAAGCGCGGCGCGGGAATCGACTTCACCGACGCGGCCGCCGCCGCAAGCACCGCCCAGGCCGACCGAGCAACCCCCGCCGGCGACCGTCGCCCAGCGGGCGGCCGCCTTCGCCGAGCGCCAGGCTGCCCAGCCGGCTGCCGTGGCCCCGCCGCGGCGCTCCTGGACCGATTGGCTCGCCGCGTTCATGGAAGAGCGCAACATGCGCTGGGGCGAACTAGTCGGCGGGTTGTTGATCGTTTGTTGCTCGATTGCGCTGGTAATCAGCTTCTGGTCCGAGATCGAAGCCCGGCCGTGGCTCAAGTTTCTGTTGTTCAACGGCGTCACCGCGGCGCTGTTTGGGGTGGGGTTTTACAGCGAGCATCGCTGGCGGCTGCACACCACCAGCCAGGGATTGCTGTCGATCGGATGCCTGTTGGTGCCGTTGAATTTTCTGGCGATCGCGGCGCTGTCGAACGTGCCGGGCAGCGACCAGATGCTGACGATCGTCGGCGAGCTGGTTTCGGCGGTGATCTTTGCCGTGCTGGTTTACTTCGCCGGCAAGGTGCTCATCCGGCGCGACGCGGTCTGGCTCACGGCGGGGCTGCTCGCGCCGGCGCTCGCGCAATTGCTCGTGCGCCGCTTCATCGAACCGGGGGTGGCGCTGCCGGTGCTGTGGGCCATGGCCGCCGTGCCGGTGGGCTCGTACCTGGCGGCAAACTTGTGGCATTTCCGCGGCGTGGGCGCCCGGCCGGTGGTCGGCGAGCGGGTGACCAACGCGCTGTTCAGGTTCTTGGGGCTGACGTCGTTTGCCGTCGTCCTGCCGCTGGCGCTGTTGCTTTACAAAAGCGGTGCGCCGATCGAAACCCTCCGCCAACTGCCGGCCCTGGCCGCCTTGCTCGGCTGCGTCCCCTTGGCCGGCGGGCTGCTGTTGTGGCAGCGGCTGGCCGCCGGCTCGCTCTCCGGGTTGCGCACCGCCGGGGCGAGCGTCGCGGTGTTTGGCGCGGCGGTCACGCTGGCCGGGTTGGTGATCGGCTGGCCCGAGCCGAGCGGGCTGTTGCCGGCGGCGGTCGTCGACTTTCTGATCTTCAGCTTCGTGGCCTGGCGGTTTGGCATGCCGGCGGCGCATCTGCTGGCCGCGCCTTGCCTGGCGCTGGCCTACTTGTTGGCCGCTCACCTGGCCGGCGGCACGATCGCTTTCTCGGGCAATGGTTCGCAGGCGATGGCCGATGCCCTGGCGTCGGGCGAAAGCGGCACGTTGTTGGCTCCGCTGGTGTTGGCTTACGCCGGCGCGACGCTGTTGGCGCGGCGGCGCGGGATGCTGGCCGCGCGTGCCTGGGCCGTCGCCACCGCGGGGCTGATGGCCGCCAGCGTCGCCTTAGTGACCTGGTACGGGTTCGGCTACGAAGGCGATCCGCTGGGGGCCGGCTGGGTTTATCTTGTCTATGCCGCATTGACGCTGGCCGCCGCGGCGCGCCATCGATCGCGGGCGATCGCCTGGGCCGGATCCGTATTGCTGTTGGCCGGCACGCTCGAAGAGGTCGCGTTTCACTTCGGTGCCGTTTGGGGCCTGGCCCAACCGACCGTGACGGCGCTGTTGGTGTATTGCACGCTGGGTGTTGTGATCGGGATCGTGGTCGCCCGGGCACGGCTGGCCAGTGGCGACAGCAAGCTGGTCGACGTCTGTTGGCGGGGATCGATCTATGCCTCGCTGGCAGCCGGCAGTTGGCTCGTGTGGCGGGTGCCGCTGGCAACCGCCGGCGTGCAGGCGATCCATTGGAGCTGGCTGGCGGCCGTGTGGTTGGCGTCGGCGATCGTCGTCGGTTGGCTGCCGCTGTGGACGCTGTTTCAACTGGCACTCGTGGCGGCGACCGTGTTCGGCGTCGTCGCCGGCTTGTCGTCGCAGCCGTGGTTCGCCGCGGCGCGGTGGCCGTGGCTCGAGCCGTGGACCCTGCAGGCGATCGGCCTGGCGCTGGTCGCTTTGAGCGTCGCTTGGACCGCCGTGCGACTGGCGTGCCGACGCGCGTGGAGCAGCCCGCGATTGGCACCGCTGCTGGATACCCCCTGGCTGTCGATCGACCGCCTGACCACCGTCGCCCTGGCCGGCTTGCTGGTGCTGTTGAGTCTTTATTTTGCGCTGCCCGGCGCGTTGGTCGAGATCTCACCGGCCGACGGACGAATCGCGTCGGTCGCCGATTTTGAAATCCCAGGTATACCGCAGGTTCACGCAGGCGGCTGGGGAAGCTGGGCGCTGGCAGCCGGATTGACGGTCGTGCTGCTGTTGATGCTGCGCGAGCGAACGTCGCGGGTGTGGCTGGCCGCGCTCATTACGGTGACGGCCACGAGCGTTCCGCTGGCGGCCGGCTGGTTCGAGTCCTCGCGGGCCGTAGCCACTGCGCTGGCCTGGCTGTCGATCGCGTTTCTGCTGGTCGGCTCGGTGAAGATCTGGGCCGCGCGATTGGCTTCGGCCGCGGATCGCGCGGCTGGGCTGGCTGTCGCTGGCTGCCGACGCCGGGGCCTGGCGCGACGCGACGGCGCTGGTGCTGTTCTTAGGATTGTTGGCGCCGGTGGCGCTGGCGACGACGATCGCCGCGCAAGCCGCCGCTCGCACGACGCCCGCGGCGCTGACGGCCGATCTGGTGGCGCCGCTGTTTGCCGGGGCCGTGGCCATCGTGATCGCCGTGGCGATGTGGTCCCGGCAGGAGGCTGCCGGTGTGAAGCGCTGGCGCACGAGCGGACTGGCCCGCCGCGCTACCGGCACTGGCTGTGTTGTTGGCGCGTCGTGCCGGCGCTAGCGATTGGCGTGTATTGGGTGGCCGGTGCGCTGGTGGCGAGTCCGCCCGTGGGTCCGGATGCGCAGTCGATCTTTGCCCGCGCGGGTTGGCCGGCGGCGTATGGCGGGCCCACGTTGGTGGTGGCGGCGGTTCTGGTCGGCTATGCCCTGCGCGAACGATCGGGACGCTATGCGCTGGCGGGCGGATTGACGCTCAACGTGGCCGCCACGTTGATCAATTTGCTCACCAGCCCCTACGCGCTGACCGATGCGGCGCTGTGGATTCGCCTGGCGCAACTGAACGCCGCCGTCGCCGCCGGTTATACGCTGGCGTGGATCGGCGTCGCGGCCGTGGATCGCCGCCGCGGCACACGTCTTGGCTACGCGGCGGCGGGTCCCTACTTTCGCGTGCAATCGATGCTGGCCCCGGCGATCCTGACGCTTGCCGTTGGCTGGGCGTGGACTGAGCTCGTCACGCATCCGGTGAGCTATCCGTTTGGTCCTCCGGTGCTGGCCGAGCTGGCTGACGTCGCCGGTTGCCTGAGCCTGGTGCTGGTGTCGCTGGCGGCGGTGGCCGCCGCGCGAGCCACCGGCGGGATGGTGAGTCGCCTGGGCATCAGCGGTTTGCTGGTCGCGCTGGCGATGCTGGCCGCGGGAATTGCGGCCCGCTGGGACGCGGCCAATTGGCTGGCCTACAACACGTTGTACGTCGGGCATGCGATCGTCGCCGCCGGGTTGCTCGCGCTGGCGTGGCGCGAAACGCGCGAGCGGCCCCGCGGCAGCAGTACCTTGGGTGAAGAACCGGCCGTGGCTCCCCGGGGCGCGATGTGGCCGCTCGTGCAGATAGGCATTGTCGTGTCGCTCGCGCTGCGGGAAGTGAGCGACGACGTGTGGTGGACCGTGGGCGGCCTGGCGGTGGCCGGCGTGGCGCTGACGCCGGCGCTGGCGTGGACCTTCCAGCGGCGGCGATACCTGTACCTGGCCGTGCCGCTGGTGAATCTGGCGGGACTGCTCGCCGCCAACCAGCTTGGCTGGATTCCGGACACGTGGGAATTTGTCGATTGGAACATCGTCCTGCTGGCTGCTGCCGGTGGCGGTTTGGCTGGCCATCGAGTCGTTCGGCATCGGACCACGCGCGTTCAAACCGACCATCGACGCGCCGCCCGTGCATCGGATGGCGACGCGACTGGCGGCGGCGCTACTCGTCTGGGTCGTGGCCAGCGGGCTGGCGGGGACGCGCTTGGACATGGGTGGCGGCACCCCTATTGGGGCTCGATTGGGTGGCCTTGGCCGCGGCGCTCGTGGCGGCCGTCGCCTGCGTGTGGGATGCCCGGCGCGCGACGCGATCGCCCTGCTGTACGTATTGGGACTGGCCGCCTGCGGAACGCTGCTGCACCGGCTGCAACTGCCGCCAGACTGGCTGCTGTCGACCGGCACGATCGTGCTGGCCGCGTATGCCTTGTTGACGAGCTATCTGTGGAGCCGGCGGCGGGGCGTGATGGCCGCCGCGGCCAGCGCTGCGCATGCCCTTGGAGCGGGAAGGGGAGCTGGCGGGCCTGGTGTGGCTGGTGCCGCTCAACACGCTGCTGATCCTGGCCGTCGTGGCGATGACCGCGGGCATCGAGCTCTCCGATCCGCGGATCGAGATGCGCGTGCTGGCGGCCCAGGCGACGCTGGTGCAAGTGTTCAGCCTGGCGCTGTTGGCCCGGGGCGACCATCGGGGCGTGTTGCAGCAGGCGGCGCTGGTGATCGGCGCCGTGGGGGCCGTGTTTTTCGGCTGGGCCTGGCTCGAGCCGGGCACTTCGTTCACCCTGTTGCACGCGCTGGTCGTGGTGGCGGCGGCCGCGGCAGCCGTGGCGGCATTCTATGGGTTGGCGCTGGCGAAGCTGCTGGCCGACTCCAGCGATTGGTTGGGCGCCACGCGCCGCGTGATGCCGGCGCTGGCCGCGACGTGCGCCGCGGCAATTCTCGCCACGCTGGGGCTGGAGGTGTGGCAATACATTGACACGGGCGAAGTGCGGATTGCCTGGCCGGCGATCCTGGTCGTGGCGGCCACGTTCGCCGCCTCGTCGCTGGCGCTGATGGCCGCCGCCGTATTGCCGGGCGCGATCCGCTCAACCTGTCCGAGCGCGGCCGCACGACCTACGTCTACGCCGCCGAAATCATGCTGGCGATGTTGTTCGTCCACGTGCGGGTGACGGCTCCCTGGCTGTTCAGCGGATTCTTCCAGCAGTTCTGGCCGCTGGTGGTGATGGCCATCGCGTACCTGGGCGTCGGCTGCGCGGAGTTGTTTCGCCGGCGGCAACAACACGTCCTCTCGCAGCCGCTGGAAAATACCGGAGCCCTGTTGCCCGTGCTGCCGGTGGCCGGATATTGGGCCGCCGACAGCCAGGTCGATTATTCGCTGCTGCTGTTGTGCGTGGGGGTGTTGTACGGGGGGCTGTCGATCGCGCGGCGCTCGTTCGGTTTTGGCGTGTTGGCGGCCGTGGCGGCCAACGGCGGCTTGTGGTTCTTTCTCAATCGGCAGGAAGGCTGGGGCTTTCTCGCGCATCCGCAAGTCTGGCTGATCCCGCCGGCGCGTGTGCATCCTGATCGCGGCCTACTTGAACCGCCGGCAATTGTCCGAAGCCCAGATGACCGCCGTCCGTTACGCCACGCTCGATGGCCATCTACCTTTCGTCCACGGCCGACATCTTCATCAACGGCGTGGCCCAGGCGCCGATGCTTCCCTTGGCGCTGGCCGGATTGTCGATCCTGGGCATCGCCGCCGGCATCCTGCTGCGGGTGCGAGCGTTCTTGTTCCTGGGGACCGGTTTCCTGGGGCTGGCGCTGTTTACCATCATCTGGCACGCGGCGGTCGACCGCGAGCAAACCTGGATCTGGTGGGCCAGCGGCATCGTGGCAGGCTTGCTGATCTTCATGCTGGTCGGCATTTTTGAAAAGAAGCGGCAAGAGATCCTGGACGTCTTCGACCGCATCAAGCAGTGGGAAGCCTGACCGTCGGGCAATCCGTGCCTGACAGGTGTGTGGCCAGGTGGCTGGCGAGTCGCATGCTGCACGGAGTTGTCAGGCACTCCGGTGCCTGACCAACGGGCCGCGCAGAACCTTTGGGCGCGGGCCGGGCTCTCGTCCAGCGAGGCGTTTCTGCGGTCTTGACTTCAAGGAGGTCCAAACGTGCCGAACCCGTTCATTGAAGCGTATGCCGCCGGCGCCGGTCAGTTGCGCCAATCGATCGCCGGGCTGGGGCCCGAGGAGCTGCGGGCTTTTCCCATTCCCGGGACGTGGAGCATTCAGCAGATCGTCATGCACATGATGGATAGCGACTTGATCGGCGCCGACCGGATGAAGCGCGTCGCGGCCGAAGAAAAGCCGCCGACGTTGATCGGTTACGACGAGTCGGCCTTCGCCCGGGAGCTCTTCTATCAAGAGCTCGACCCGCAACTGGCCTGCGACGTATTTGAAAAGAACCGGCAGCTCACCGCCGAAGTGCTGCGGCGCCTGCCGGCGAGCGCCTACGAGCGAATCGGCCACCACAACGAACACGGCGCCATGACGCTGGCCGAGCTGCTACGGACGTACGTCGAGCACCTCGAACACCACATGAAATTCATCCGGGAGAAACGCCGCCTGTTGGGAAAGCCGCTGGCGTAGTTGTGCATTGCCGGCTTTGAGTCGAAGCCCGCCGCCGTCGTGTCGTCGTGGTTCTTTATCTTTGCTTTAATCTAACCACGACGACACGACGTTGGGAAATGGGTGCCACGGATAGGCATTGTCAGGCACGCGGGCCTGACCTACGGGGTGCGGGTCAAAACGCGCTTTCGCACTCCTGTTGGTCGGCGGGGTCGATTTGGATGGTGACGTGGTCGATGTTGAATTGTTCGCGCAGGACCTGGCGAACTTCGGCCAGCGAGGCCTGGTATTCGCGGCCCGGCTCGAGCAGCACGTGGGCCGAGAGCGAATCCATGCCGCTGGTGATGGTCCAGATGTGCAGATCGTGCACTTCGCGGACGCCGGGGACGCCGAGCATCGCGGCGCGCACGGCGTCCCAATCGAGGTGGCTGGGCGTACTTTGCATCAGGATGGCGATGGCCTGTTTCACCAGGTCCCAGGACGAGTAAATCACCAGCACGCCGATGGCGATCGAAGCCACCGGATCGGCCCAGTACCAGCCAAAGGCCCACACTAGCACGCCGGCACCCAGCGCCGCCACGCTGCCCAGGGCGTCGGTCAGTAGGTGCAACCAGGCGCCGCGAAAGTTCAAACTCTCGCTGCGCCCCGAGTGCAGGATGGCCAGCCCGATGAGGTTGATCACCAGTCCGCCGGTGGCGATCGAGAACATCAGCAGGCCTTCGACCGGCTCGGGCGTGTTCAAGCGGCGGATGGCTTCGATGAAAATGACGATCGAAATCGCGATCAGCGTGGCGCCGTTCGCTAGCGCCGCCAGAATCTCGGCCCGATAGTAGCCGAACGTGAGCTGCGGGGTCGGGGGCGCTGGCTGATCCAGGTGGCGAACAGGCTTAGCCCCAACGCCGCCACGTCGGAAAACATGTGCCCGGCGTCGGCCAGCAGGGCCAACGAGTCGGCCAGATAGCCGCCGATGATCTCGGCAAACATGTAGACCAGCGTCAGACCCAGGGTCCAGGCCAGCCGCGCGCCCCTTGGGCCCGGCCGGCCTTGACGGCCGCCCGGCGGTCAGTCAGATCGTGATGGTGATGGTCATGGACCATACGTTTCAAGGGTGAGCGGCACGCGCAGGCTTGGCCTGATCGCGGTCGAGAAATCGTGTCGTGAAAGCGCCCTCGACGTCGGCCCGTTGGGGCTTGAGCTGAGCCGTTTCGACGAGCTGGTCCGCCAACTGCTGCCAGCGGGCGCGCGACATCGTGCCGATGCCCTCGCGCTCGGCCACGTTGTCGAGCACCAGCGGCTCGAGCGTCTTCGCGCCGTAGGCCAGAATGTCGAGGCCCATCTGCGGATTCAAGCGGTGAATATAGGTATTGGTCTCGCGCGGCGCGCGGAGGTACTGCTCCCAGCCGCGCACCGAGGCGGCCACCATCTTTTCCACAATCGCGGGACGTTCCGCCACCATCGCGTCGCGGGTCACCAGCACGCTGGTATAGGGGTTATACCCCAAACTGGACAGCATCAGCACGCGCGGGTCGCCGCCGTTCTTGCGGGCCACGAACGGCTCGCTGAAGACGTAGCCCTGCTGGGCGAAGTTCTTGTCGAGCAGAAACTGCGCCACGTTGCCGGCATAGGGGACGACGTTCACGTTTTTCAGCGGCAGCTTGTGCCGCAGGAATTGCGTGAAGGCGTTGCTCGTGGACATCGCGATCGTCATGTTCTTGAGATCTTTAAAGTCGCGAATGCCCGAACTTTCGTGCACGATGAGGCAGCGTGGGCTGATTTGCAGCGGCGCCATCAGGGCCACGACCGGCGCTTCTTCGGCGCGGGCGAAGAGGATGTTGTCGGCGTTGACCACGCCGAAGTCGGCGTTGCCCCGCGCCACCTGTTGCACGACGGGGCTGTCGGTGCCACCGGGAATGATTTCGACCTTCAAGCCCTCGGCCCGATAGTAGCCGTGCACCAGCGCGGCGTAGTAACCGCCGTGTTCGGCTTCCGGGAACCAATTGAGCTGTAGCGTCACCGTCACCAGCGACGGATCATCGGCCGGCAGAGCGCCGGTGGAGGGGGCCGCCGCGGCGCGGGGCTGGGCGGGCGCCGCCGCGGGGTCGCGAGAGCAACCCGGCTGCACCACCAGTGCCGCCGACGCGGCAACGAGCGACCAAAGGCTGTGGTTCGGCGAGAACATGCTTGACCCAGTACGTTATTCCACCGCGGTGGCGCGACGGTCGGTGGCGACGTGCCAGCGGGCCAGGATCGTGGTGCCCAGCAGGCTGACAGTAGCAAAAATCGCCACCGAAAGCAGCGTCGAACAGATCACGCCGGCAAAGACGTACGAGGTGTCCAAGTTGCCGTTGGCCCGGGTGATGAGCGTGCCGAGTCCGTAGCTTTCGCCCTGAAAGCCGGCGTAGATTTCGCCCACGATGGCTCCGATCACGGCCAGCCCGCAGGAAATCTTGGCCCCGGTGACCAGTTGCGGCACGGCCCCCGGCAGCCGCAGCTTGAAGAGCATCTGGCTGCGCGTGGCGTTATTGATTTCGAACAGCTCGACGAGGTTCGGATCGACCTCGGTCAGCCCGGCCGTGGCGCTGGTGATGATCGGAAACAGGCTGAGGATGAACGACACCGCCACGACGCCGCGAAAGCCGTAACCGAACCACAGAATCACCAAGGGGGCGACGGCCACGATCGGCACGGTTTGCAGAAACAGCGCGTAGGGATAAATGCTCCGCTGGACGATGCGCGACTGCGAGAACACCAGCCCCGACAGCGTGCCGGTCACCAGGCTCAGTGCAAACCCCGTGAGCGCGGCGGCGCCGGTCAACGGCACTGCCCGAGCGAGCTGTGCGGCATGCTCGCCGGCCGATTCGAGTACGCGGCGCGGCGTGGGCACGAGATACGCCGGAATGTCCCACAGCCAGGTCGCCGCCTGCCACAGCGCCACGACCAGGACGAAGAACAGCACTGGCGGCAGGGCCGTCTCGAGCAACCAGCGGGCGACGGCTTTCATGGGCCCGCCTCGCGCAGTCGATGCGTCACGTCGCCGCACAATCGGGCAAACTCGGCTTGCGAGCGCAGCTCGGTCGGGCGCGGATAGTCGAACGGCACCGGCACGTCGGCCACGACGCGACCGGGTCGCGGACTGAGCACCAGAATGCGCTGCGACAGAAAGACGGCCTCGGCGATGTTGTGCGTGACGAAAATGCCCGTCCATTGCCGTGCCTGCCACAACCGCAGCAGTTCTGCGTTGAGCGCCTGGCGCGTGATGTCGTCCAGCGCCGCGAACGGCTCGTCGAGCAGCAGCATGTCGGGCTCAGTGACCAGGGCCCGGGCCAGCGACGCCCGCATCCGCATGCCGCCGGAAAGCTGGTTGGGATAGCGATCGGCAAAATCGGCCAGGCCGACCATGTCGAGCGCGCGCTGCGCGGCGTCGTCGCGCACGGGGCTCGTTTGGCGCGCCAGCTCCAGGGGCAAGGCGACGTTGGCCCGGACGCTGCGCCACGGCAGCAGCGTGGCGTCTTGAAAGACCATTGCCAGCCGCTTGGCCCGGTCGCGCGCTGCGCGGGGGGCTGGCCAGCCAGCGTGATGTGGCCGGCGGTCGGCTCGATCAACCCGGCCACCAGCCGCAGTATGGTCGACTTGCCGCAGCCCGAGGGACCCACAATCGATACGAACTGCCCAGGCGGGACGTCGAAGGCCAGATTCTCAAGTGCGCAGACGGCCCCGCGGTAGGTGACCGCCACCTGCTGGGCGTGCAGTAAAATATTGTCGCACAACAATTTATGAGTTCTCGCTGGCGATCCGTCGGCAACCCGGCAGCCCGCAGCAGTATACGCCTGCCGCCGGTAAAAGGCGACGCGACGATTGCCTGCGATAAGCTACCAGCAGGATCGGCGGCGGGTCTGACGAGAAACCGTATGCTCGTGCCGCCCGGCAAGGTATTATTCAAGACGGGGAGGCTCTTCCGCGTCTTGCATCCATCAAGGGCTGGATATGTTGCGCCGGGCGATTCTATTGACCGCCGTGCTTGCTCTCGTCGCCGGTTGCGGCGACAGTGCTCCCCCCAGCCTGACGCAGCAGGCCTTGCAACAACTGCGCAGCGGGCAGTACGACAAGGCCATCGCCACGTGCAGCGACGCGATTATCACCGAACCAGAAAACGCGGAAAGCTATTTGTATCGGGGCCGGGCCTACCACTATCGCAACGCGATGGGGGACCACAACCGGGCGATCGCCGACTTTAGTAAAGCCATCCGGTTGCGCCCAAATTGTCCGATGCCTACTACAGCCGCGCGCTGGCGTATCGCGACATCGGAGAAGTCAAACTGGCCGACGCCGACGAGGCGACGGCCCGAGAGCTCGACGAAGTGTTGCACGACGTGTACAAGCGTCTGCCGGAGCCGCCGGCGCCGACGGGTGGTGTCGCCAAAGCTCAAGCGGAGGAAGAGGCGGCGCAGAAGCAGGAAGCCGTCACGAAGTCGGAAGCCGACCAGCGCAAGCTCTATCAGAAATTGAAAAAACAATTCGAGCCCGGCTTCGGGACGATTCGATCGCCGAAGAAGACCGAGGACGCCAACAGCGCCGCCCAACTGCACGAAGATCGCAAGGATCTGTACCATTCGTTGATGGCGCCGCCCGCGTACCCGCGGTCCGCGGACGCCGATCAAAACGAGGTTGACGCCGACGTCCTCGGTGGCGTCGACGTGAGCAAGCCGCTGGACGATGACGCCAAGCATCGCGGCGCGGGATTTGTGCCGGGCCCGATGACGACCGCTCGCCCGCTGACTCTTCCGACTCCGCCCGGGCAGAGGCGGCATCCGCGAGGCACGGCGGCCACGAGTCGCGACATGGAACACGGCAATCTGCAATCGCCGTTTCCGCAGCACACGCCGGCCCCCACCGGTTACGTCGAGCCGCTTGCCAATCCGTTTGCTCCGCCATCCCGATCGGCGACCGGCACGTCATCGTCGACGATCAGCCGGCCGTTCAACAACGGCCCTGCGTACAGCAATCCGTATTCGAATCCCGCCGTGCGGCCGATGAACCCGCGGGATTACGTGCCGTGAGCGCGCCTCCGCGTGCCACTGCTGGCTTGTCCAGCAGTGCTTTGGCTTTATGGCAAGTCTGACCCGAAGATCAAGCTGTGACAATGCGCTAGGCGTCAAAGACCATTTCGGCCAGCCGCTGGCGCTGGAAGGCGGCGTCGCCGCACAGGATTTCCGAGGTCTTCGAGCGCTTGTAGTACAGTTGCAGGTCGTGCTCCCAGGTGAAGCCGATGCCGCCGTGGACTTGCACGCCCCGGTTGGCCACCTCGCGCGAGGCGTCCGACGCGTAAGCCTTGGCGATGGCCACGGCGCGGGGGGCGTTTTCCGGCTCCGCCCCCAGAGCCCAGGCGGCGAAGTAGACGGCCGAGCGCGAGCTTTCGGTCCATAGCAGCATGTCGGCGCACATGTGCTGCACGGCCTGAAATGAGCCGATCGTCTTGCCGAATTGTTGCCGCGTCTTGGCATATTCGACCGAGTCTTCGAGGATCCACTGCATGCCGCCCAGCATGTCGGCGCTCGTGCACAAGGCCACCACGTCGAGCGAGCGGGCCAGCGCCTGCTCGGCGGCTTTGCCCACGGCCACGACGTCGCCGGCGGCAACCGTCACGTTGTCGAGCGTCACGTCGCTCAGCTTGCGGGTAGCGTCGACGCCCGGCGTGGCCGCGATCTTGACGCCCGGCGCCTTGGCCGGCACGGCCACGAGCACGAGCCCCTCTTCGCCGCGCGCGGCGCACACGATGACGTCGGCCGTGGCCGCGTCGAACACGAACGCTTTGCGTCCGGAGAGCTTGAAACCGCCCGAGTCGGCCTGCGCGGCCAGTGCCACTTCGGCCGGATCCCAAGCGGTGTCGGGTTCCAACAGCGCGACGGCCCCCTTCGACTCGCCGGTGGCCAGCGGTTCGAGATGTTTCGACTTTCCGTCCGCGTAGGCCAACAGCGTGGCGGCCCAGACGGTGCCCAGAAACGGTCCGGGATAGCAGGCGCGGCCCATCTCTTCGGCGACGACCGCCAATTCGACGGTGCCCAAGTCGAGCCCGCCGGCGCTTTCGGGCAGGTGGATCGCCAGCCAGCCCTGCTCGGCGACGGCCGACCACAACTCGGGATCGAAAGCGGTGTCGGTGGCCATCAGCTCGCGGACTTTTTTGGGCGGACACTGGCGCGTGAACAGATCGCGGGCACTCTTTTGCAAGAGCTTCTGCGGTTTCGAGAGGTCGAATTCCATGGTGAACGTCCTTTGACTTGTGTTGATTCGTTCAGTAGCTGCGGGGCAGGCCGAGCACGCGCTGGGCGATGATATTGCGCTGGATTTCGCTGGTGCCGGCTTCGATCGTGTTGCCGCGCGAGCGGAGATAGTTGTAGACCCAGCGACCGCCGTCGTAGTCGGAGAGCTGGGCGTAGGGGCCGAGCACTTCCATCGCAATTTGCGCCATCCGCTGGTTCAGCTCGCTCCAGTAGAGCTTTTGGATCGAACCCTCGGGGCCGGGGGCGCCGGTCCTGTTGAGCATGCTCAGCGAGCGGGTCGTGTTGAGGCGAAAGACTTCCAGATCGACGTAGGCCTGCGCCATCCGCTGGCGGAGCAGGGGATCTTCCACCGCCGGGCGGCCGTTGCGCTTGAGCTGCCTGGCCTGCGCGACCAGGGCGTCGAGATTGCGCTTGAAGACCACGTACAGCCCGGTGCCGAGATTGGCCCGTTCGTTGGCCAGTGCCGTGATGGCCACCGACCAGCCTTCGTTCAGCTTGCCGATCATTTGTTTCGCGGGCACGCGCACGCCTGTGAAGAAGACTTCGTTGAAGCCCGAGTCGCCCGACATCATCTTGAGCGGCCGGACGCTGATGCCCGGCGTTTTCATGTCGACCAGCAGGGCCGTGATGCCTTTGTGCTTGGGCGCGGCCGGATCGCTGCGAACGATCAACAGGCACTGTTCGGCGATGTGGGCGTAGCTGGTCCAGATCTTCTGGCCGTTGATCACGAAATCGTCGCCGTCGACCGTGGCCTTGGTCTCGAGCGAGGCCACGTCGCTGCCGGCGTTCGGCTCGGAAAAGCCCTGGCACCAGACCTCTTCGCCGGAGAGAATCTTGGGCAGATAGCGGGCTTTTTGTTCGTCGGTCCCCACGGCGATGATCGTGGGCCCGACGAGCCCCTGGCCGATGGTGCCCATCCGTTCCGGGGCGTCGGCCAGCGCCATTTCTTCCTGGAAGATGGCCTGCTCGATGAACGAGGCGCCGCGGCCGCCGAACTCCTTGGGCCAGGAGATGCCGGCCCAGCCCCCCTCGTACAGCTTTCGCTGCCAGTCTTTCAGGTAGTCGTAATAGGCGGTCGTGTTGTCGGCCGTCTTGACCATCTTTTTGGGCAGGTTGGCTTTCAGCCAGGCCCGGAGTTCGTCGCGAAACGTAAGTTCGCTATCGGTGAGACCAAGGTCCATAGCATGCCTTTCTTGCGAGAACGCACAAAGACGCGTGAGTTGCCAGTGTTGTCGGTGTTTTGTCAGGGTTGGCCACCCGCAGGGGTCGCGGGGGGTTGTTGTTCCACCGTTTGCCAGAGCAATTCGGCGACGTCCATCACCCGCACGTCGCGGTCCCCTTTGGTGGCGTTGATGCCGTCTTCGAGCATGGTCATGCAGAACGGGCAGCCGACGGCCACCACGTCGGCGCCGGTATCGAGCGCTTGCCGGGCCCGCTCCTGGTTGACGCGCTGATTGGGCGGCTCGTCGATGAAGCTCATGCCGCCGCCGCCGCCGCAGCAGAATCCGTTGGAACGATTCTGTTGCATCTCGACGGGAGCCTGGCTCGCGGAAATCTGGACCAACTGCCGCGGCGCGTCGTACTCGCCGTTGTGGCGGCCCAGGTAGCAGGGGTCGTGGAACGTGACCTTCTGGCCGGTGGGCAGCTCGGCCGAGAGTTTGCCCTCGTCGACGAGCCTGGCCAGGTACTGGCTGTGATGATAAACCTCGTACCGTCCGCCCCACTGCGGATATTCGTTGCCCAGCGTGTTGAAGCAGTGCGGGCAGCTCGTGACGATCGTTTTCACCTGGTAGCGATCGAGCGTGGCGATGTTTTCCTGGGCCAGCGTTTCAAACAAGAATTCGTTGCCGATCCGCCGGGCCGGGTCGCCGGTGCATTTTTCTTCGCGCCCAGGATGGCGAACTTCACGCCGGCCCGCTCGAGCAATTGGGCCAGCGCGCGGACGGTCTTCTGGTTTCGCTCGACGAGCGCCCCGCCGCAGCCGACCCACAACAGTACGTCGGCCTCCTTGGCTTCGGCCAACGTCGAAATGTTCAGCCCGGCCGTCCAATCCACCCGGGTAAAGGCCGTGCCGCGGAGCGGATGGCCGCGCGATTCGAGCGACGTGAGCGCTTGCTGCATCGTGTCGGGAAACTCGGCGTCCTCCATCACCAGGTAGCGCCGCGCATCGACGATCTTGGGAAACTGCTCGATCGACACCGGGCAGGCTTCGACGCAGGCGGCGCAGGTCGTGCATTGCCACATCGCTTCGGCCGACAGAGCCGGCGTGGCGTCGACGAACGACGCGTCGAATTCCGTGGCCGGGTCGCGCATCCGCCGTTGCAGGTCGAGGATGATGTCGCGCGGCGAAAGGACCTTGCCCACGCGATTGGCCGGGCAGACCGCCGTGCAGCGCCCACATTCGGTGCAGGCGTCGAAATCGAGCAGGTCCTTCCAGGTGAAGCCTGCCAGGGCGTTGATCCCCAGCTTTTCGTCCTTTTCGAAATCGAGCTTGCGCAGCGTGGCGCCGATCGGCGCCAGCCGCGCGGTGTAGATATTCAAGGTCGAGTTGACGACGTGGGCCATCTTGGTGAACGGGGCCCAGGCGATGAACCCGTAGACCAATACGAGGTGCGTCCACCAGGTGAAACGGTGGGCCGTGCGCATCGTTTCGACGCTCATCAGCGGGCGCGAGGCCGCGGCCACCAGATTGCCAAACGGCGACCAGGCGCCCCAGGGATCATCGGTCGCCGCGATTCGCCAGCCTTCGATCAGAAAGCCGCTCACCAGGATGACGAACACCAAGACCAGGATGATCGACGCTTCGGTCGTGTAGACGAGCTGCCGGGGCCGGGCGATCCACCGCCGCGCGGCGGCCAGCGAGATGCCGATGATGGCCAGCATGCCGAAAATGTCGACGAACAGCGACTGGAAGTAGAGGTAGAACCGCCCCTTCATGATCGGGATGTGAAAGTCGTAATCGATCATCACCACCACCGTGGCGATGAACAGCACGACAAAGCCCCAGAAGATCATCGCGTGGAACGAGCCGGGATAAGCTTTGCCCAGGTGCGCAGTTGCAAGACGGCGTAGCGGAGCACGAGCCCGAGGCGCACCAGCGGCCGATCGAAGCGGTGTTCGCTCGCCCCGCGGCGCCAGACCTTTACACGGCGATAGAAACCGTAGCCGCAGGTGGCCGCCATGGGGACCAGCAGCGCGTACATGATCCACACGTAGTGGATGTTCCACAGAACGACGCGCGTGGCATCCGATTCGTTCATTTCAAGCTGGCGAGCCGCTCTCGCAGGGGGCCGACGACTTTTTGATAATCTTCCACGATGCCGAACTGGCAATGCTTGAAGATCGGCGCGTCGGCGTCGCGATTGATGGCGCAGATTACTTTCGAGTCGGCGATGCCCATGATGTGCTGGCTGGCGCCCGAGATGGCGATGGCCAGATACAACTCGGGGGCGACCTTCTTGCCCGTCTGACCGACTTGCCAGGACGGGGGCACCCAGCCGGCGTCGCAGGCGGCGCGCGAGGCGGCCATCTGGGCTCCCATGGTGTCGGCCAGCGTTTGCAATTCGGTGAACGGCTCGGGCCCGCCCAGGCCGCGACCGCCGGAAACGATGACCCGGGCGTCTTCCAGGCGGACCCCTTCTTTGGCTTCGATGTGGCGTTTGACGACTTTCGAGCGCGGGTCGGCGGTCAGTTCGAGCGAGACTTTTTCAATCTCACCCGGCCCGCGGCCCGACGCTTCGGCCGGAGCCATCGCCCGGGCGCGCACCCAGACGACCCCGGGCGAGCGTTCCAGGGCGATCACGGCGGTGGCCTTGCCGCCATACACGCCGCGCGTGATGCGCAACTGGCCGCCATCGGCCGAAACGTCCACGGCGTCGCTCGCCGAGCTGCCACTGAGGCGATGAGCGAGCCGCGGGGCCAGCTCTTGGCTGTAGCTGTCGTTGCCCAACAGCACGGCCTGCGGCGAAAGCTGCTTGGCGAGCGTGGCCAGTGCCGCCAGGTACGTCTCGGGATTGTATTCGGCCAGTAGTTCGTGATCGGCCACCACCACGGTATCGGCCACCGCGGCGGCGTGGGAGTTGAGCGCATCGTCGGCCGTTCCGAGGACGACGGCCCGCAGTTTTCCGCCCAGCGCGTCGGCCAGCCGGCGGCCGGCCCCCAGCACGCCTTGCGCCGCGCGATCCCAGCCGGCCCGGGCCCACAGACAACAAACTACGTCTTGCACGAGAAGGTTCTCTCAACAGATGGAAGGGCAGCTTGTACGCGCCGCCGTGACGGAGGCCGAGCGGACTACATCGAACTGAGGACGTCGTTGATTCGCCGGGCGAACGCGTCGACCTTGTCTTCCAGCGTGTCCCCTTCGACGAACTCGCACTGGGTTTCCTTCTTGGGAATGAACAGCTCGGCCACGCGGTAATACTCGTGAGCCGCAGCCGGGTCGATGCCCAGGTCCGCCAGGCTCCACTTTTCCAGCGGCTTGCGATACGACTGCATCACGTCGCGCGTCTTGGGAATGCGCGGCACGTTCTTGTCGTGATTCGTCACGGTGACGACCAGCGGGGTGGCCACTTCCAGCTCTTCCCAGCCGGTGTCGGTCTGGCGGCGGACAAGCACGGTGCCCGCGGTCGAGCCGGGCGCGAACGATTCGGCGAACGACACGCAGGGGGTGCCCAGCTCTTCGGCCAGCAGGCCGCCGGTCTGCCCGGCGCCCCAATCGCCCGCTTCGCGTCCGACCATCACCACGTCGAACTCGCCCAGCTTGCGGATGGCCGCGGCCAGCGTACGGGCCACGAACAGCGGATCGGGATTCGAATCGGCTTCGTTGGTGACCAGCACGGCGCCGTCGGCCCGCAGGGCCAGGGCCTTGCGCAGGACGTCTTCGGCCCCCTCGGGGCCGCAGGTGAGGGCCGTGATCTTGCCGCCGTGGGCGTCGCGGATTTGCAGGGCCGTTTCCAGCGCGTTTTCGCAGAAGATGTTCGTCACCAGGTTCGCGCCGCCGCGCTCGGCCTCGCGCTTTTCGCTATCGACGCGAAAGTCGCGCGCCGGAACCTCGGGATCCAGAATCTGCTTCAGGCAAACAACGATGTTCATGGCGCGTTCAATCCTCGCAGGCATGCTTCACCAGCCCGCCGGTGGCAATGCTGATGATTTCCGCGATGATCTGGTCGTGGTCCAAGGCCCCCTCGGGCCGGTACCAGCGGGGGATCCACAACAGCGTGCCGAACAAGCCGAACGTGGCTACCGTGGTGTTGACGTCGCGCAGTTTGCCGGCGGCGCGCAGCGCTTCGAGCGTGTCGCGCACGAATTCCATGTAGACGCGCTTGCGATCCAGAATCTGGCGGCGATGCTTGGGCTTGAGGCCTTCGATTTCGTCGGTCAGGATCGTGATGGCCTTGTTTCCCTCGGTGAGCAGCCGGGCATGGCAGGAGATGATGCTCTTGAGCCGCTCCTCGGGGTCGGCCACTTGCCGCGACGGCTCGATGACCATCGTTTCGAGCCGCTCCATGGCGTAGTTCATGATCGCGTAGAGGAGGTCCTCTTTGCTCTCGATGTAGTAGTAGAGGCCGGCCTTGGTCAGGTCCACCGCCGCGGCGATGTTGCTCATCGAGGTGGCGTCAAAGCCCTGCGCGTGAAAGATTTCCGCGGCCTTGGTGTAGATGTCGATCGTGCGATCGCATTCCGGGGCGATGGCGGGCTTCTTGGGGGTTTTCACGGCACTGTCTCTGGGATGGGGAGACGTCGCCCTACCAGGGCGACCGGGCGAAACTGGCGGAACGCGGCACGCGAAGCATTCTACCGACCGTCCGGTTAGTAAAACCCAGATACCACCCGGCGTCAAGGGTGAGGCTGCCGCCGCACTGCCGCCGTTCAGTAGCGCCCCTTTAGCCCCGATCCAACGGCGAGGGACGAAAAACAGAAAACGGCCCTCACTCACCGCGCACGCGAAAGCCCGACGGCAGCGGAAACAACTCTGGCGACACATAGAGTCCGCTGCGCGTCGGGCCTGACGCGCGGCCCTTTTTTGGAAGGGCGCGTTTGCGAGGGACCTACTGTCGCAAGGAGCGTGCCTGAGGGAAGCGGCGGGCTGGGTCGCGCGGCTTAAGCCGTTGGAGAGGCGCCATTTGCGCGATACGAGGAGATTTTTTCCGCAGGCCGCCCCGCAATCGAGACCACGGCAAAAGCGCAGTCAGCATGACGGCGCACTGTGGTCACGATGATGGATGAATGAGGGGGACCGACCGCAGCGATCGCAGAGGCGATGACGGCCGCGCCGGATGGCGGCGCGCGCTTCAGCCGGCCGAACCGGTCGAGGGATTGCGCAGCTGGTCGAGCGAGCGCCCAGACGCTTCCGCTGCGACTTGCCCGCCGGCTTGTCGGCCTGATGCTCGAGGGCCTTGGGCGCGGACTCGCGCAGCACGGCGGCCAACTGCGGGTTCAGCGACTCGTCGGCGTCCGAAGAGGTTCCCAACTGCTCGACCGCGTCCGAAAAGCCCAACAGCACGCTGCGGCGAACGCTTTCTCGAATCCAGCCGAAGACTCCCAAGTTGCTCATGTCGTCACCCCATCCGTGGAAGATGCGCGAACCAACGTGAAATCCGCCGCCTGCGCGGGCAAGCATGGTAGCGAGTCGCGACCGGCGGCAAAAGGGCAGTTACGGGGCACGCCTACGGCCCGCTATACCGCTAGCAAACGCGGCGCTCGTGCGCGGGTTTGCGATCGCTGGCGAAAAGGCCAGCCGCGCGCTCCGGTGGTGGAACGCGCGGCTGGTCGCGGTGCTAGCGCGGGTTGCTGCCGTTAGGCGACAACCTTCTTCCCCGCCTTGCGGCGCCAACCGACGATGGCCAGGCTGGCGGCTCCCGAGCGCGGCCAGAATGACCGAGCCGGGCTCGGGCACGCCGATCGCCTGAAAGGCGGCGATGCCTCGATTGAAGTCGTCGCCCGACAGCCCGTTGGTGCCGATCGCGTAGAACACGTCCGACGTGCCGTACGAGGTGGCGCCGGTGGAGCGGACGTCAAAGCCGATCGCGTACAGTCCGACGGGGGCGTCGAGCGGCAGGTTCACGGTGACCGAGTTGTGGAACCCCAGGTTGCCGTTGTAGCCGCCGCTGGTGGCCAGGTCGCCGCCGGCGACAAACGTCGAGTTTTTATCGACCGTAAAAGCGTTGCCGCTGCGGACGATCGTGGCCACGACGTCCGTGGAGCCGATCTTCGGGTCGGTAAAGCCGGCCACGGGGTCCCAGAACAGGAGTGGCCCCACCAGGTCGAAACCCCAGGTCGAGCCGATGGCGATCGGGTTGGGCGGGTCGGCCGCGAAGAAACCGGCCGTGTACTGGAGCGAATCGGTGGTGACCGAGTTGACCGTGTAGGAGCCCGCCTCGAACACCGAATCGTCTTGTTCCACCGGATCCAGCACCGGTCCGTAATAGGCCACGGACGTGGTGAAAAAGTTCCCCGCGGACGAAACGTTCAGCTCCATGTGCAAACCGTGAGCGCAGGCCGTTGCCGGTGCGAGGAGCACCAGGACAACCGGCACGAATTTCGAAATTGACATATGAAAAACCTCTAAGTGGATGAAACTCATGTAAATGGAAAGAATCGGACGACTCGCTACCCTACCCGACGGCACGTCGCGGTGGTTTCCGCCGGCGGTACCAGCAAGCGAACAGGCCACAGGCCGAAAGGCTCGCCAGCACGATCGACGAAGGCTCGGGCACTCCGATGGCGGCCGCGTAGAGGTCTCCGGCCACGGCCGGTAAGTTTCCCATCGAGATGCCGTTGTTGAAGACGGCCACGAATGGGTCGGACGGGGTAAACGCCTGCCCTTGGGAATCGAAGCCCGTCAGTTGCATGGTGATGGCGAACGCGCCGACGGGCACGCTCGGTTGTGCCGCGATCGAATAGTAGAGCTGGTGCTCGATGGTTCCCAACTCGGAACCGTCGTAGTCGCCGATCAGAAACCCAGCCTGGAAGCCGGACGTGCCGGTCACGGTAGTCGAACCGGGCACGAGGATATCCTGCGGCTCGATCAGCATGTCTACGCCCGTGGGCGAAGGCATCGGCGTGCCGCCGTCCGTCTCGAACCAGAGCGGCCCCAGCACGTTGAAGCTGATGCTCGAGCCGCTGGTGATGCCACTTTGGACGTCGAAGCCCGGGTGGCTCTCGGCTATGAAATTTCCGCCGCCCAACATCATCGTGACGGTATAGATCGGATCGCCTCCGGCGTTGGGATCGTCGGAAAACAACACGAGCTTGCCGCTATCGTTGACGATGCGAAAGCCGTGGCCCCAGGCAGGGGCTGTCGCGGCCAGCAGCATCGCGAAAACACTAAACGAAAGAAGACGCTTCATCAGTAATCACTCCTAGAACTCAAGTGGTCATAAACGCCGCTCGGGCAGGGCCCGCGCGGGCGTGGGTTGTCATTGATCCAGTCCTTCGTAGGTTGTCAACCGGCCGTCCAAGACGGGCCGGGCCCAGTTGGGGCCGTTGACCAGTCCGAGCGCCTTCCAGGCGGCGATGTCCTGCTGCACCCAGCCGTAGACCATCGCCTCGGAGTACGTCGCCACGTGGCCGTCACCGAACAGGTAGTTGGCAGCTTCGGCGTGACGATTCGTCGCAACCTCGCTTTGGATGTTGGTCCAGACCTGATCGTGACCGATCGACGTCGAGGTGTACCAATTTGAAACGTGCACGTGTTCCCTCGTCGGGTCGTCGACCGGCCGCTGCTCCGATCCCTCGAACAGCATCAGCAAGTGATGCGTATCCTGGCACTTGTTGATGTTGGTTACGCTTCCTGCGAGCTTCGGGACGGCCACGTACTCGTTGATGACGTACGAGGTGCCCGGCGGATCGGCGTGCAAGCGGGCTTCGCCGGTCAGATCGTCCTGGCAAATCCGAAGCGAATCGACGCTCTCCACGAACGGAGCTAGCGTGACCACCCAGGACTCGTTCACCAGCAGGTTTCCGCTGCTGTCGTACACGTTGGAGTGCACGGTGAAGGGAAACTGGCCGTGGTGGTTATTGGCAAACATCAGAATGCCAATGCCCAACTGCCGCATGTTGTTGTAGCAGTACGTACGCCGCGCGGCTTCGCGCGAGTATTGCACGGCCGGCAACAACAGCCCGATCAAAACGCCGATGATGGCGATCACCACCAACAATTCCACCAACGTGAATCCACGACGGTGCATCACACGTTCTCCCGCATCGCGCGACGTAAATCGCGCGAATGTGTTAGAGGCCGGCGCCCTGCGGTTGGCGGCCGACGGACACAACGTCCGGCAACCGCGCTCCCGACGAGCGCGCCATGCTTCGCAAAGAACACCGCGAATGGCGCGCTTAGACGCGCGGCGGCGGAACGGGAGGAGATGTAGCGTGCGAAATGAATTGGTCGCACGTGGCGACCACGGAGCCGGCCGGCGACCAGTCGTACTCCCACAACGTGCGGATCTCGACGGGCAGGTTCGCGCCCGACGACAGCCACAGAGTCGTCAGGCCCTGGCACTTTTGGGCGGCAACGGCGTTGATCCAGCGCACGCCGGCCTGATCGTGGTCGGCGGCCGCCGGGTGATCGTCGCCGCATGAACCGCCTGAGCAGTGGCCACACGAGCCGGCAGCGTCGTGATGTTCGTGATCGTCGTGCGCCTCGCGGCAGCAACTCTGCGAGGCGTGTTCGTGCTGTTCGGCCGCGGATTCGGCCAGCCGTGCGGCAACCGCGGCGGGAAGTGCCACGCCGTGCCGGCGGGCCCAGGCCAGCCGCTCGGCGGGCGTGAAGCAGCAGCAGCTTTCCCAGCACTGCGCGGCCGATTCGCAACCGCAGGCATGGTCTTGGCAGGGATACGGCGTCGCGTCGTGTCGCGCCACCGAGAGGACCGGCACGGGATATCCCACCACGCAAAACACGTACGACACCAGCGCCACTGCGGCCAGCAGCCGGTGGCGTCGCGGTGACGAGATGGACAGCAATCGGTGGGAAGTCATCGAGTTCGGTCGTGCCAAAAAATGCGTGAATCTGCCGGAAAAACGGCCACGGTGGGGGGCGGACCCGGTGCGCGTCAAAGCCACTGGGGGCGGCCGGCGTGGAGAGAATCCTTCGGCGAAGCCTCGAGCGTCCTGGTGGGGAGCGAGGCTTAAGAGGACATCACGAGCAGTGCTCAATACCGAAGGTCAAAATCGCGGCGAAAACTCGACGCAGAACGTACAAACTGACAAGCAGGCTAGCCGTCCGAGGAATGCTTGTCAAGCAAATCTTGCGGACGATTCCTCCGATGGTACCCCGGCGGCCGGCCCGTGGTTTCGCAAACCGAGCAGGGTTCCGCGCTTCGCAAGTGATATAATTGGGGTGGTTGGAGAGAACCGCCGACGATCGGGCCCGCTAAACCGCCAGCGGCGGCGGGCCGCTGGGTGGAGTTGGCCGGTTTGGGTTTTGCGGTTTGCGTGCGGCGAACGACGCTGATGATCCTGTTGATCGACAATTACGACTCGTTTACCTACAACCTCGTGCAGCGGCTGGGGGAAATCGATCCTGCGCTGGACTTGGAGGTGCATCGCAACGATCGGATCACGCTGGACGAAATCGCCCGCCGCGGGCCCTCGCACCTGATCATCTCGCCGGGCCCGTGCACGCCCAGCGAGGCGGGCATCTCTTGCGACGCGGTGAGTCGCTTCGCCGGGCAGATCCCGATCCTGGGCGTTTGCCTGGGGCATCAATCGATCGGCCAAGCCACCGGCGGCAAGATCGTCCGCGCCAAACGCTTGATGCACGGCAAGACCGACTGGATTTACCACGACAACCAGGCGCTGTTCGAGGGACTCGAAAACCCGCTCGAAGCCACGCGCTATCACAGCCTGGTGATCGAGCCCGACACGCTGCATCCCGATTTGATCGTCTGCGCCTGGAGCGAAGGGCCCGACGGCTCGCGCGAGATCATGGCCATCCGCCATAAGACATACCCGCTGTTCGGCGTGCAGTTCCATCCGGAAAGTTTCCTGACACACTCGGGCACGAGGCTGCTGGAGCGATTCTTGGCGATCGCCCCCACGCGCCAGGTCGCCGCGGCCGGTCGTTCGCGGGGCGCGTGATGCTTTCGGTCGAGGAAGCCCTGGATCACGTGCTCGGCCGGGCCCGGGCTCGGCGGCCGGCAGCGCGGCCATTGAGCGACGTGCTGGGGCTGGTGCTGGCCGAGGACGTCACCAGCGACGTCGACTCGCCGCCGCATGACAAATCGCTCGTCGATGGTTACGCCGTCGTGGCAGCCGACCTGGCCGGCGGAAGCGCCGAGCTGGATTTCCTGGAAGAAATCACTGCCGGCGCCGTGCCGCGTCACGCGGTGACGCCGGGGGCGACCTCGCGCGTGATGACCGGCGCGCCGATTCCCGAGGGAGCCGACGCGGTGGTGATGGTCGAACAATCGGAATGGCTCGGTGGCGCCGGAGCGGGGCGCGTGCGGCTCGGGATGGACGGGCTCGAAGCGGGACGCAACATCATGCGTCGCGCCGCGTCGATGAAGCGCGGCGATCGCGTGCTGGTGGCCGGCTGCCCGTTGCGGGCCATCGAAATCGGCATCCTGGCGGAAGTCGGCCGCGCGCACGTGCAGGTCGTTCCCCGGCCCACGGTCGCGGTGCTGGCCACCGGCAACGAGCTGGTGCCGCCGCCGGTCGTGCCCGGTCCAGGACACATTCGCAACAGCAACGGCCCCATGCTGCTGGCGGCCGCGGCCCAAGCCGGCGCCGCGGGTTACGACCTGGGGATTGCCCGCGACGAGCCGGCCGTGTTGCGCGAGCGGATCGGGGCGGGGCTCGGTTACGACGTGCTGGTGATTTCCGGCGGCGTGTCGGCCGGCGTGCTGGACCTGGTGCCGGGCATGCTCGGCGAGTTGGGCGTGGAGCAAGTGTTTCACAAGATCCGACTCAAGCCGGGCAAGCCGCTGTGGTTCGGCGTGCAGCGGGCCGATGGTGGCGACCGGCTGGTGTTCGGCCTGCCGGGCAACCCGGTGAGCAGCCTGGTCTGTTTCGAGCTGTTCGTGCGGCCGGCGATTGCCCGGCTGGCGGGGCGCACCGACGGAGGGCTCAGCGAGACGCAGGCCCGGCTGGCGGCAAGCCGCTCGCAGCGCGGGCGATCGGCCGACCTATCATCCGGCCCGGCTGCGGTGCGACGACGGAGCTGCCGGAGAAGCAATCGTGGAGCTGCTTCGCTCGCAGGGATCGGGCGATTTGACGTCCCTGGCCGAGGCCAACGCCCTGGCGTGTTTTCCCGCCGGCCAGCGGACGCACCAGGCCGGCGAAATGATTCGGGTCCTGAAGCTGTCTTAACCGACTGTTAAGATTCGCCGCGCCGCGTAACCGCTCTGGGCAAATATCGTCGACCGGCCTACGCTTAACGATATGGGAACCGCCCAGATAGCCGCGCGATCGAAGCCCCGGACCGCGGCCCGGACGGCCGAGCTGCGCGCCGGATCGACCACCTGGTGGCAATCGACGCTGGCGATCGCTCTGGTGGGGCAAGCGCTGCTCTGGGCCGCGCTGCCGCCGCTGGAGTGGGCCGCGCTGGCGTGGTTGGCGCCGGTGCCTTGGGTGTGGCTGGTGCGTCGCGCGGAGCTGACCGGCAAGCGCCCTTATCTGGCGCTCTGGTTTTCCAGTTTCCTGTTCAACCTGGCGGCGCTGTACTGGGTGACTTTGCCGCATTGGGCCACCAGCATCGGCTGGGTCGCGCTGTGCTTTTACCTGGGGCTTTATTTTCCGGCGTTCGTCGGTTTGAGCCGCGTGGCGGTGCACCGCTTGCGCATTTCGCCGATCGTGGCCGCGCCGGTCGTGTGGACGGGGCTCGAACTGCTGCGGGCGCATCTGCTCACCGGCTTCGCCATGCTCGTGCTGGGGCAGACGCAATACCGCTGGCCGCAGGTGTTGCAGATCGCCGATTTGTTCGGCGGCTACGGCGTGAGCTTTCTCATCGTGCTGTTTGCCGCCTGCGTGGCCCGGATGCTGCCCAGCGAGCGTGCGCCGCGCGTGCTGTGGCCGGTGGTGCCGCTGGTGGCGACGATGGCCGCGGCGCTGGCGTATGGCCACTGGCGACTCGAGCAGCAAACGACCGAGCCCGGCCCCAAGGTGGCGCTGATTCAAGGTTCGATCGACATCGACATGAAGCACGATCCCCGGCGTGCCGAGCAGATTGTCTCGCAGTATTACGGCTTGACGAAGCAGGCCGTGCGAGAGCACGCCGATCTGGATTTGATCGTGTGGCCCGAGACGATGTTTCGCGACGCCTGGTACACGTTCGACGACGACTTCCGCCCGCCCGACGACGTCGCGTGGGACGCCGACGAAGCCCGCGCCGCCAGCCGACGCAACATCAAGCACCTGGTGCGGCCGCTCGACACGCCCTTTCTGATCGGCATCGACACCTGGCATTTTTCGGCCGACGGCGAACTTCCGGACCATTACAACACGGCGCTGGTGACCGATCGGTCGGGCAACGTCGTGGGACGCTACGACAAGTGCCACTTGGTTCCCTTCGGCGAATACGTGTGGCTGGCCGAAACGTTTCCCTGGCTGTACAAGCTGACGCCGCTGCCCGACGGGTCCAAGGCCGGCAGCGGTCCGGCGTCCGTCGAAATCGGCGGCGTGCGCTACGCTCCGAACATTTGCTACGAGAACACGATCCCGCACTTCATCCGCTCGCAGGTGTCCGAGCTGCGCACCGGGGCGAAGAGCCCGACGTGCTGGTGAATCTGACGAACGACGGCTGGTTCTGGGGTTCGACCGAGCTGGACCTGCATCTGGCCTGCGCGGTGTTGCGGGCCATCGAGTGTCGCAAGCCGTTTCTGATTGCCGCCAACACGGGTTTCTCGGCCGTGATCGATACGGACGGCCGCATCCAGAGGCAGGGGCCCCGCCGCGATACCGAGGTGATCGTGGAAACCGTGGGCGTGGATCACCGCCGGAGTCCGTATTTGCTGTGGGGCGATCTGCCGGCCGGCGTCTGCCTGTTGGCCTGCGGTGGATTGGCCGTGGTCGGGCTGTGGGGCCGGCAGCGGACGTCGCGGGCATCCCGGCCGGACGGAGCTGCGGGGGTTGAACCGTAAAAACATCCCAAAGCCCGTAATCTCCCAAAAATGCCACTTCTTGATTGACTTGGCAAAACCCGGCCAAGTATACTAAGTGGCTGCCCGGGCTGGCCGAGTTATCTCCTGTCCACATACATACTTGGCTCATGCGAGAGCGGGCCCTTTTCAGACCCTTTCAGTCCTTGTCCAAGACAGCACCACCGAGGCACGAGACAGGCAAGAGGCAGCGGCTCGTCTAGTGGGGCTCGGGGAAAGACGTTATGAACCTCGTCGGCAAGATCTTCGTCGTGCTCATTTTCGTCATGAGCCTGGTGTTCATGGGGTTTGCAGTCGCGGTTTACGGCACGCATCAAAATTGGAAACAGAAGGCCGAGGACGAGGCCAAGCGCGTGGCCAACCTGCAAACCACCGTCACCGAGCGCGAGGCGGAGAAAGCCAAGCTCGAAGAAGAGCTGAAGCGGGAGTTGAACGCCCGGGAACAGGCGCTGGCGAAGCTGGAAACCGAACGCAACGAGCTGGCCACCCAGCGGGAAGAGCTGGTCAAGCAGCGCGACGCGCTATTGATCAAAGACAAGGAGGCCGTGGCGGCCCTGGACGCGGCCCAACAGAACCTGGCCCGGCTGACCACCGAAGTCGAGGGTCTGCGCGGCGAAATTCGCGATACCCAGGCCCAGCGCGACAAGCAATTCGACCGGACCGTGGAACTGACCGATCAGATCAACCAGGCCCAAGGAGAAGTGAAGCGGCTCGAGGAGCGGCGCATCCAACTGGCCTCGCAACTGGCCTCGGCCAACCTGGTGCTCGACCGCAACGGCTTGCACAAGGACATGCCGGTCGACGGCATTCCGCCGCGGCTGCGCGGCAAGGTGCTGGCCGTGAACCGCGACAACATGATCGAGGTTTCGCTCGGCAGCGACGACGGGCTGCGGGCCGGACATACGCTGGAAGTGTTTCGCGGCAGCAAGTACCTGGGCCGGGTCGAGGTGTTGCATGCCACCGCCGACCGGGCCGTGGGCAAGATCATCCCGGGCTACAAGAAGGGCGTGATTCAAAGGAACGACGATGTCGCTACTCGGTTCAAAGTCAGCTAAGAAGAAGAAGGGGGCGGACGCCGAGCCCGTGGGTCAAGCTCCCGCGGCCAAGCCGGCCAAGGCAGCGAAGGCCGCCAAGCCCGCCAGGCCGGAGCGAGGCGTCGTCCTCGAAAAGCCCAAGGCCAACATCTACACGGTGCTATTGGCTTTGTCGCTGGTCGCCATTCTGCTCGGCTGCATTTGCCTGTACGCCGAGATGAGCGCATACGAGTTCAAGATGAAATAACAAGGATTCTCCCGCGCAAGCGGATGCGCACCACGGCGCCCACGAGAGCGCCTCATACAAACCTCCTACGGTGAGCAAGGATGCTCCATCGACTGCTGGGACTGCTGGGCTCGGACCTGGCCATCGACCTGGGCACGGCCAACACTCTGGTGAGCGTGGCCGGCGAGGGGCTCGTCGTCAACGAACCTTCGATCGTGGCGGTTGAAGAGGGGACCAGCCGCATCCTTTCCGGCGGTTGCGCCGTGGGGCACCTGGCCCGGCAGATGCAAGGCCGCACACCGCAATCGATCGCCGTCGTGCGGCCGCTGGCCGAGGGCGTTATCCGCGACTTCGAGCTGTGCGAGGCGATGCTCCGTTACTTCCTGCGCAAGGCCCGGCGGCAGGGACTTTCGGCCCGGCCACGCGTGCTCGTGGCCATCCCCGGGTGCATCACGCCGGTCGAAAAGCGGGCCGTTTTCAACAGCACCCAGCGGGCCGGTGCCCGCGAGGTCCTGGTGATTTCCGAGGCCAAAGCCGCGGCCCTCGGCGCCGGCTTGCCGATTGCCGAGCCCGTGGCCAGCATGGTCTGCGACGTGGGGGGCGGGACGACCGACGTGGCCGTGCTCAGCCTGGGTGAAGTCGTGGCCCAGCGCAGCGTGCGCGTGGCCGGCGCCGCCATGGACCGGTCCATCGTCGAATACCTGCGGCGTCACTACGCGTTGCGCATCGGAGAGCTGGCCGCCGAACAATTGCGGATCAACATCGGCAGCGCGTCGCCCCTGGCGGACGAGCTCACTGACGAAGTGCGCGGCGTCGACGCCATCAGCCGCTTGCCCCGCAAGGCCACGATCACCAGCGAAGAAGTGCGCGAGGCGCTCGCCGCTCCGCTCGAGCAGATCGTCGAAGCCATCAAGCACACGCTGGACGATTGCCACACCGACCTGGTGGCCGACCTGGTCGACAACGGTCTGGTGCTGGCCGGCGGCGGGGCACTCGTGCGCGGCCTGGACCGCTACTTGTGTGAACAAACCGGGCTGCCGACGCGCGTCTGCGCCGAACCGTTGACAGCCGTAGCCCGCGGCGCCCAGATGTGCCTGGAACATTTCCAACGCTGGCGACCCGCCATGCAATCGAGCGACGAGGACGTCTGACTTCAACACATTCGCGCATTCGACCGCCCCCGCAACCCTCCGCTGGCGGTTTAGCCAACCGACAACCCCGGCGCACCAAACCCTCTCGCATGTCCGCGCCCATTGACATCGACTGGCAAACCGTCGCCGAATCGCCCAGCGAAGTGCGCGTCTCGTCGACGCGGCATCGCCTGCGGTGGATCCTGGCGCTCTACGCCGCGGCACTGGCGGCGGTGCTGGGCCGCGCGGTGCAATTGGAGCTGTCCGACGGCCCGGCGTATCGCCGGCTGGCGGCCCGCCCGGTCGAGACCGTCGTCGCGCTGGCGGCGCCGCGCGGCGCATCCTGGCCCGCGATGGCACGGTGCTGGCGACGGACGTTGAAGCCCGCGCCCTGGCCGTGCACTATCGTTACCTGGAAACGCCGCCGGACGCGGCCTGGCTGCGCCGGCAGGCCCGCACGCGGTTGTCGGCATCCGAGCGGCGCGACCCGCGACAAGTTGCCGCGGCCGAGGCTCTGGTGCGCCGCGATCTATCGGACCTGCACCGGCGATTGGCGGCGTTGTGCGGAGTGAGCGAGACGAGGTGGCGGCGTCGCGCGTTGCGCATCCAGTCGCGCGTCGAGGTCGTGGCCGTCGAAGTGAACCGCCGCCGCCGGGCCCAATTCGCCGAACGGACTTCGACGGAGTTGGACGACGAGCCCTTGGGCATCCTGGCGATCTTCGCCGGCTTGTTTTCGCCGCCCCAGCAGCTTCCGCCCGCGGCGATCGCCGTGGCCGAGCAAGCGGCCTATCACCGGCTAGTCGATGACTTGCCGCCTCGCGTGGTCGCGGCGATCGAACGCGAGCCGGACGCTTATCCCGGCGTCAAGATCGTCTCGTACACCCGCCGAGCGTATCCCTTGGAGTCGCTGGCGTCGAACGTGCTAGGTTACGTCGGCTCGCCTTCAAACGCCCGGGCCACGCTCGTGAGTGGTGAATCCGACTCGACGGTCGACGTAATGATCGGACTGCAAGGCATCGAGCGCCAGCAGGAAACCCACTTGCGTGGAAGCCCGGGCAGTGCGCGGCGATTGACCCTCCGCAGCGGCGAGCTGATTCGGACGCAGGTGGTGCAATCGGCCACGCCGGGCGAGGACGTGGTGCTGACGCTCGACGCCGGCTTGCAGCGATTTGCCGAGCAACTGCTCGATCGCTTTGCCCGGCACCGGCGACTGGCCGACGACGCAGGGGGGCCATCGCGGTATGGCGGGGCGATCCTGGTGATGGACGTCCGCTCCGGCGAAGTGCTGGCCGCCGCGACCCAGCCGCGCTTCGATCCCAATTGGTTCGCCACCGGCGATGCGCGGGTCGAAGCCGTGTTGGGCGATCCGGGCCAACCGCTGTTTGATCGGGCCACGCGGATGGCAATTCCGCCGGGTTCGGTCTTCAAGCCGCTGGTGGCGCTGGCGCTGGTGGAACATGGCGTGGCGCGTGCCGAGGAGACGTTTGCCTGCCAGGGGTTTCTCGAAGATCCGCGCGGATGCGGTGCCAGATCTTCCGGCAGCATGGCATCGGCCATGGCGATGTGACGCTCGTTGACGCACTGGCCCAAAGTTGCAACGTCTACTTCTTTCATCACGTGACCGCCCTGGGACCCGAGCGATTGGTGGCTTGGGCTAGGCGGTTTGGTTTCGGCCAGCCGGTACCGACGGCCACGTGCGGCGAACGAGACGGCGGTCACGTGCCGGCGCCGGCCGAACTGCGCCTGCCCGCCGCGCTCGAATCGCTGGCCGTGGGGCAGGGAACTCTTACGGCGACGCCGTTGGAAGTCGTGCGAATGTACGCGGCGATCGCCAACGGCGGCTATCTGCTCCCCGTGCGACTGGTGCGCGATGCCCGCGACGTACGGGCGGACGAAGCCGCGTCGTCGGCCGACTTGCCCGAAGGCTGTCGCATCGCGGGTCTATCGGCCGCGTCGCTGGCGACTGTTCGTGAAGGATTGCGCCGCGTGGTCGACGATCCTGCCGGCACGGCATTCGGCACGGTGCGCATGCGGGATTTGGCCGTGGCCGGCAAGACCGGCACGGCGCAAACCGGCGGCGACGGGGATCACGCCTGGTTTGCCGGCTACGCTCCGGCCGCGGCGCCGCGCTTTGCGTTCGTCGTCGCCGTCGAACAGGGCGGAAGCGGCGCTGACGTGGCGGGAGCGATGTGCCGGCACCTGTTGGAACGGATGAGCCAGCTCGGGTATTTCGGCCACCTCTCCACGGCCGGAAAAATGCCTCCCGGAAGGGGTTAACAGGTATCCCTTCTGGAGAGCGGTTTTCTGGCGCGAATCGAGCCCGAATTTACACCGTCTTGCGGTGTAAAAATGGGTAAACTGATGGCGAGTTCAGGCCGACGCGATTCGCGCGAAAAGTGGGCTGGGATCCGATTTCATAAGCTATTGTTTTGTAATGGCTTACGTTCACAAAAATGGCGTCGGTGGCCATTGTGAACTGGGGCTAAAAAGGGTATATTGACCGTTTCCCCAGACGGCCGGATTCGCAGGCGGTTCCGGACGTCTTCCACCGGCCCGCGGCGAACCCCCCGGGCCACCTCACACGTGCCTGCCGAAAGGACTGAACTTGGCCACTGACGGAATCGAGCCTCCCGACCAGCCGCCCCCCACGAACGGCAATGGCACCCACGGCCGGCTCATCGAGATGTCGATCGAGGACGAGCTGAAGGACAGCTACCTCATCTATTCGATGAGCGTAATCGTGAGCCGCGCGCTGCCCGACGTGCGCGACGGGCTGAAGCCCTCGCAGCGTCGAATTCTGGTCGCCATGAACGACCTGAATCTCACGCCCGGCGCCAGCCGCGTGAAGTGTGCCAAGATCTGCGGCGACACCAGCGGCAACTACCATCCGCACGGCGAGGCGATCATCTATCCGACGCTGGTGCGGATGGCGCAAGACTGGAACATGCGCCACGTGCTGGTCGATAAGCAGGGCAATTTCGGTTCGATCGCCGGTCTGCCGGCCGCGGCCATGCGATATACCGAAGCCCGGATGTCGTCGATCGCGGCCTTGATGCTCGACGACCTGAAGCTCGACACGGTGGATTTCGTTCCCACGTACGACGAGCGGCACACTGAGCCGACCGTGCTGCCGTCGAGATTTCCAAATCTGATCGTCAACGGCGCCAACGGCATCGCCGTGGGCATGGCCACTTCGATTCCGCCGCACAACCTGAGCGAAATCTGCGACGCGCTGGTGCGGCTGATCGACGAACCCGACGTCTCGATCGACGAGCTCTTGGAAGTCTGTCCCGGCCCCGACTTTCCCACCGGCGGCATCATCTGCGGGCGGAGCGGCATCCGGCGCGGCTATCACACGGGCCGCAGCACGATGGTGGTACGAGCCCGGGCGAAGATCGAAGAATTCGGCAAGAACCGGTTTCGCATCGTCGTCAGCGAGATTCCCTTCCAGCAGGCCCGCGACCGGGTCGAAGAGCGGATCGCGGCGCTGGTGAACGACGATCGCATCAAGGGCATCTCGGCCATTCGCAACGAGAGCGACCTGAAAGAGCCGGTCCGCCTGATCCTGGAGCTGAAGCGCGACGCCGATCCCGAGGTGGTGCTCAACCAGCTCTACCAGTTTTCGCCGCTGCAAGAGTCGTTTTCGATCATCTTTCTGGCGCTGGTGGACGGCAAACCGCGCACGCTGTCGTTCAAAGCGCTTTTGGAGGAATTCATCCGGCACCGGCTGACCGTGATTCGCCGGCGGACTCAATTCTTGCTGGCCCGGGCCCGGGCGCGCAAGCACACGGTCGAAGGGCTGCTGTTGGCGCATGCCAACATCGACGAGATCATCCGCGTCATCCGCTCGAGCTCGAACCAGGCCGAGGCCAAGGCCCGGCTGATGGGCATCGAGGCGCCGGCCTCGATGATGCAGCGCGCGCTGGGCGAAGCAGGCTTTGCCATCTTTCAGTCGGAGCGCGGCGTGAGGGACACGTATACGCTCACTCCGGTGCAGGCCGAGGCCATTTTGCGGATGACGCTGGGCCAATTGGTCAACCTGGAGCAGGAAAAGCTCGGCAACGAGTATCAAAAGCTGCTCGAGGAAATCATCGAATACGTGCGGATCCTGTCGGACGACAAGATCATCCTGGGCATGATCCGCGACGATTGCCTGGAGCTGAAGCGGAAGCATGGCGACGAGCGGCGCACCGAGATCAGCGGCGAGGAGATCGGCTCGATCGACCTGGAAGACCTGATCGCCGAAGAGACGATGGTCGTCACGATCAGCAACAACGGCTACATCAAGCGCACGCCGGCCAGCGTCTATCGCGCCCAGCGGCGCGGCGGCAAGGGGATGAAAGGGGCCAAGACCGAGGAAGAAGATCCGATCCGGCACTTGTTCGTGGCCAGCACGCACGATTACCTGATGTTCTTCACCAACCGGGGCAAGGTTTACTGGCAGAAGGTCTACGATCTGCCGCAATTGAGCCGCGAAAGCCGCGGCCGGGCGGTCGTCAATCTGCTCAACTTCGCCGAAGGCGAACGCGTGGCCGATTGCCGCGCCATTCGCAACTTCGACCAGCCGGATCATTACCTGCTGATGGCCACTAAGAGCGGACTGGTCAAGAAGACGCCGCTGGAGAAATTCGGCCGGCCGATGCGCGGGGGAATCATCGCCATCAAGCTCCGCGAAGACGACGAAGTGGTCGACGTGGCGATCACCAAGCCCGGCGACGAGATCGTGCTGGCCACGGCCCGGGGCATGGCCATCCGCTTCGGCGAGGCCGACGCCCGACCGATGGGCCGCAACACCAGCGGCGTGAAAGGCATCAAACTGGCGGCCGACGACCAACTGGTGGGCATGGTCGTGGCCGAGCCCGACGCCACGCTGCTGACGGCCTGCCTCAACGGCTACGGCAAGCGGACGTTGTTCGGCCCCAACAGCGGCGCGGCCGACGGCGAACTGGCCGACGACGAACCGGCCGACGACGAGCAAGCCGAATCGAGCGAAGCGGAAGTGGAAGCGGACGAAAGCGATTCGGGCGACGAAGCGGAAGTGTCGTCTGGCAGCCGCTACCGCACGCAACGCCGCGGCGGCAAGGGACTGCGCGACATCAAAACCACGGACCGCAACGGGCCGGTGATCGGCGTGGCCTGCGTCCGCGACGATGACGAAATCCTGATGATGACGGCTCGCGGCAAGCTGCAGCGGGTCGTGGTCGGCGAGATCAGCGTGATCGGCCGCAACACGCAGGGCGTGCGGATCATGAGTCTGGACGAAGGGGACACCCTGGCCGCGATCGTGCCGGTGCCGCGCGAGGAGACCAATGGCAGCACGCCGGTTACCGGGGTTGCGCCGCCTGAGACCGGTGGGCCGGCGCCGCCGCCTGAGCCGCCCGCGCCGGATGCCGAGGGAGACCCCGATACTCCTTAACAGTCCGTTGCAATAAGCCATCGTGGCTTATCGCAACCTCGCCAGGTGCGTAGCAAAGCTCCGCGCGGCTCTCAAAATAACGACTTACGCCGTCATTTTGAGATCGCATCCATGCGATCGCGCAGGCCGTTGAATATCTCAACGGCCTGCTAACTTCGAGCGAATCTGAGTCGAGCTAATCTGATCGGTGGCCGCGGCCCCGGGGGGATCGGGGGCCGTTCCGGCAGCCTTCCCCGGTGCGTCCTGTCGCATTCGCGCGGCGTCCATGCTAGTCTTTTTGCATAGACGTTCGCTCGCACTCATCGAAGGATTATCACTGCCATGAAGATCGCGATCGTGGGCACTGGCTACGTGGGTCTGGTGACGGGAACGTGCTTTGCCGACAGCGGCAACCAGGTCACGTGCGTCGACATCGACGAGAAGAAAATCGCCCGACTCAAACAGGGTGATATCCCGATCTACGAGCCGGGCCTGGCCGAAATGATCGAGCACAACGTCGCCGCCGAGCGGCTGACGTTTAGCACCGACCTGGCCGCCGCGGTGCGTCCGGCTTCGATCGTCTTTCTGGCCGTGGGAACGCCCAGTGCGGCGAATGGTTCGGCCGATCTGTCGGCCCTGTGGAAGGTGGTCGATGACATCGCCGATCTGTTGGGTCCGGAGGCGATCGTCGTCACCAAGAGCACGGTGCCGGTCGGTACCAACTGCGAGATCCACGAACGGCTGAAAGCTCGCACGGGGCGCGATTGCGACGTGGCCAGCAATCCCGAGTTCCTGAAAGAAGGCGCGGCAATCGAGGATTTCATCAAGCCCGACCGGGTCGTCGTCGGCGTGCGCCGCCAGGAGGTGGCTGCCGTGCTGCGGGAGCTCTACGCTCCGTTTCTGCGCACTGAAAAGCCGTTTCTGATCATGTCGCCCGAGAGCGCCGAGATGACCAAGTACGTAGCCAATGCCCTGTTGGCCACGAAGATCAGCTTTATCAACGAGATGGCCAATCTCTGCGAGCGGACGCGGGCCGACATCAACGACGTCCGCCGGGGCATCGGGCACGACAGTCGCATCGGGTTCGCGTTCTTGTTTCCCGGCGTCGGTTACGGCGGCAGTTGCTTTCCGAAGGACGTGCGGGCCCTGGCGTCGAAGGCCCGGGCCGTGGGGGCGGTGCCGCGAATGCTGGACGTCGTCGACGCGGTGAACACCGCGCAAAAGTCGATTCTGCCGGACAAGGTCGAGCAGCATTTCGGCGGCAAGCTGGCCGGCCGCACCGTGGCCATTTGGGGGCTGGCCTTCAAGCCGCGGACCGACGACATCCGCGAAGCTCCGGCGCTGACTTTGATCGATCGCCTGCTGGCCGGTGGCGCCAAAGTGCAAGTGCACGATCCCGAAGCGATCGCCAACGTCCGAGCCCTGTACGGCGACAAGCTGGCCTACTCGGAGCAGCCCTACGACGCGCTGGAAGGCGCCGATGCGCTGGCGATCATGACCGAATGGAAAGAGTTTCTGCAGCCCGATTTCGAACAGATGAAGTCGCTGATGAAGGCGCCGCTGATTTTCGACGGCCGCAATCTGTACAACCCGCGAATGATGCAGGCCGCGGGATTCGACTATCACTCGATCGGCCGTGCGCCGGTGGGCTGCGGCAACTGACAGGCGTCGTCAGTCCGCCAGGCCGCGACCCGTTTTGATCCGCTTACGCGCGGCGTCGGCGACCGAGGGCGACGGCGCAGCCCGCGATGAGCGCCAGGACGATCGTCGAGGGCTCGGGCACTTGGATCGGCTTGCTGAAGGTCCAGGCCCACTGGTCTCCTTCGCGGGCCGCGACGTCCATCTCGTTGTCGGTAACGTGCACGACCAGGAAGTTGCCGTCCTTGGCCGCGCTGCCGTCGAACACGTCGTAGCCGTTCCACTGGTAGTGGAAGTCGTCGTGCAGGTGGCCGTGAAAGATGCCCAGCACGTTGTGGCCGGCGATCGCGTCGGCATAGGCTTGTCGCTCGGCGTCGGTCCACCAGGTGAGACTGAAACTGTCGAAGCCGAAATGGTGCATCAGCACGATGGGCTCGTCGGGACTCGTCAGGTAGTTCTGCAGGTCGTCCTTCAAGAAATCGAGGCTATCGCCGGTCCGTTGGTCCGTGCCGGGATAGATATTCAGATTGATGAAATGCACGCCTTGCCAATCCCAGGAGTAATGCAGACCGTTGTCCGAGAGGTGGACGACGCCGGGCCGCACGAGGTTTCGCTCTTTCAGGCCCTGGAGCGTGTAGCTGTACACCGTGTTGTCGACGTCGTGATTGCCGTAGCCTTCGTACACCGGGTAATGCAGACGTCCGCTGCCGTCGAGGGCGTAGTCGTCGTTGAAACCATCGCGTTCGATCAGACCGTGAATCCCGTAGAAGTTCTGGACGTCGGGCGTGTCGGTCAGGTCGCCGGCGACGAGCACTCCCAGGGGGACGTCGACCACTCCTCCCAGCGCCGCAGGATACGGCGTGCCGGGCAGATTGTTCATCGCGTCGATGGTTGATTTGTTGCCCGGCTCGTTCTGCCCGATCAGTTGGAGCCCATAGTGGGTGTCGCCGGTCAGAAAGAAAGTGAAGTTGGTCGCGCGAGCCGGAGCACCGGGCGCGAAGATGGCCAGGCAAAAGACAACGGCCAGGACGTCCGCGGGCCGCAGCCGGGTGATTCGCAATCGATTAAACAAGGTTCGTACCTGCGTGCCTGATGTCTGGAGCATTGCTGGCGCTGTCGCCGAGCGCATCGTGGCGGACGCCGCCGAGGCAGCCAAGCCTGCGCGTCGCCATCAAGCGTAACGATGCCGCTAGAGGGGGAAGTTCTTTCGCGGAGGGTGAAAGCCAGAAGGGCGCCATCTGCCGGCAAAGCAGTATCGCGCGCGAGCTCAACCCAGAAGCATTAGCAACACCGCGGGGGGTTCACTGGACGAACAGGTTGAAGCTAACGCCCTGGGAAATTCATGTCAAGCGCTAGGTTGGCGTTTTTGAAAGTTTTGGGAGGAACGGATCGCTTGATCTTTCACCGGCGGCGCACGGCGGCGGTCAGGATTGCGTGGCCACCTCGGGATCCTTGGGAATTTGCAGATCTCCGGCGGGGCGATCGGAGGATTCGATCGCGGCGAATTCGAGGTGATCGCGCCAGCCTTGATACCAGTGCGTCGACGACTCGGCTTTCGACAACGGGCCCTCGGATGGCTCGTAAGCCTGGAATTGGCCGTCGTGATAAACGCAGATATCGTTCGACGTCGGCGACAGGACCGCCACGCGGGCCCAACCGTTGCCGAGAATCCGGCCGATGGTCTTGTTGCGCCGAGGATCTTGAGCATCACCTCGGGCGTCGTTTCGACCACAAACAGCAGCCGCATCGGCTCGTGGATTTCGACGCCTTGCCAGGGGAGCCCGGGGCGCAGATCGCTGGCGGCGCCATCCATCACGCCCACGAGCGAAGTGATGTTATGCGGCAGCTTCGACCCGCATCCCCAGCCCAGCGAGTCGACGCGGGAGAGGAAGTATTGCAGGTTGATTCCTTCGCAGACGGGTACCACGGCGTTCAAGATGCGTTCGAGGATCGTGGCGTGGGCGTCCTCCTGCGCCGGATCGTACGACATCAGGAACGATCGTCGATCGAGAAACAGCCCGCGCGTGCGCTGCCGGCGGCCGACGATACAGACGGCGTTCGTGGCGTTGCCAAACTCGGGCCGCGCTGCGCCAGGTGCAAGCTGCGCACTTCCACGTGCCGGTGAGCGGCGGAGAACGACATGTTGAGCGGCGCCGAATAAAAGCGGCGGCAGCGCTCGTGCGCATTGCGCTGGCAGGCGATGGCGAGCGAGCGTTTGAAGTCCTCGAAATCGTCCGTGTGCGAGATCGGCAGATTGGGCAGATCGAAGAAGACGACCGTGTCGTCGCAGGTATTGTGCATCGCGCCCAAGAACAGCGTGTCGCGTGGAATTTCCAGGCCGCGCCGGGCCAGAATCGCGCGGACGTAGGTGTCGTTGAGCATGGCGGCCAGTGCCCGGGCGTTGGGTCCGCCCGGCTTGCCCGTGCAGGCGCCGCAATCGTAGACAGAGTTGTGCGGATTGTTGAGCGACGAGGAGTGGTGGCCGACGAACACGACCAGCCGGGCGAAATCGTAGGTCAGGCCGATCTCGCGCAGCGCGCGTTCGGCCAGGTCGGCCATTTCTTCGATCGTGAAACCCAAGTGCCCGTTTTCGGGTCCGGGCTGTTTCTCCTTGCGGTGGAGCCGCAGCCGCGTCAACGAGGGGGGTTGCGTGAGCCGGTCGGCTAAGTTTCGAAAGCGCCCGGTGGCCCGCGGAAACAACACGCTGGCGATCAACGGCACCGACGCCAACGTGCCCAACCCGGCGGTCAGCAGTGCGCCGCGGGCAATGCTCTGGCTGCCCAGGTGCAGTTGCCGGGTGGCCGTGGCCACGGCCCGCCGCAGAGTGCTGCGGCGTCGATGCGCATTGCCCAGCGGGTAGAGGACTTCTTCGGTGACCCAGTGTTTCGGCTTTACCACGATGGGACAGAGCGGCGTAAAATGGGCATCGGCCAGGCCGCGGTAGTACATCGGTACGCCGAAGAAGCCAGCCATGCCGAACGTCTCCACACCGCGACACACCTCTTCGAAGTGGCGCCGAAACGATTCTTCGCGCGCGTCGATGCAAAACACGGCTTGAAACGTGGGGGCCGGCGGCCGCGTCGTCGCGCGTTGGCCGTACGCAGTGAGTGCGTTGAGCGTCTGGCATTCAAAATGGCGCTCGTACGCCGCGTGCATCAACCGCCGGCGCTGGAGGCCCCCGAATGCGTCGGTCTCTTCGATCAGCGTTTTCCAGTCCTCTGCCGTCAGCCGGGCCAGTCGCGTGGGACTCCAGCGCAAGACCTGCGCCAACTGGAATATGATAAAGGCGTCAATCGTGCGGTCGCGCGGGGGCGCCGCCGCGCAGCGCGCCTGCAGTAGCTCTTCGCGGAGGCGATTCAACTGCCGTACCCGGCTGGGGGTCCGCTGGGCCAGATACTTCAGCGCCAGTCGTTCCAGGATCAGATAGACCGCGAGATATTCCAGCAGCGTGCCGGGCGCGGCCGGCCGGGCGAAACGGTCGGGGCGACTTTCCATGTTCCAGATCAAACCGGCCCAGCCCCGCAATGACAGCAGCGTGGCTTGGATCACTTCGGGCCACTGGTCCTCGGCATAGCCGAGCGTGCACAGCGACTCGCGGATCGATTCGATCGGCTGGGCGTGCCAACCTCGCAGTCGCTCGATTTCGGCCGCCAGGCCTTGACGGCAGGGCTCGGGCGGGCCGCCTGGAGTGCCGTGCAAATCGCAAAACGCGCGGAAGAATCCGTGGGCCCTGCCCGGCAAGCTCCAGCTGGCCAGCCCCTGGTCGGCGAAGGCCGCGCAGTAGCGGATCATCACATCGTGCACCAACAGGTCGCTGTCTTCTCCGGTCGATTCCAGCAGCAGGTCGCGCAGGCGAAGCGGCGGTTGGTCGGCCGCCAATGGAAGATCGAGCTGCCCGATCTTGGATTCACAAATCCGCCACAAGGAGCGCAAGTAAATCGCTTCCATCTCGGAGTCCGACTTGGTCCAGTAGCCCAGCTTCGCCACGTTGAGCTGAGCGGCCAGCTCGGCCAGCAGCTTCGTGTAGGGATCGTCCGAGGAACCCTTGGCGGCCGCCCCGGCTACCTCGGTCATCAGCCATTGCCGCGTATCCTCGAGCAACTGCCGCCGGGCCTCGCTCGGCGCGTCCGCGCGAAAACGGCTGAACGACTGGCTGTCGTCGATGTACCAGCGCACCTCCGCGGGCGAACCAAACGGCAGCGGATACTTGAGCATCGCGGCCCGCAGCTCGAATCGCGTGCACAGCGAACCGACCGGCACGCTCCCGTCGTCTCGCAGGCTTTCGTACAACACGGTGCCGAGGTCCTCGGCGTCGATGCGACCGTCGGCCATCAGTGCCCGATAGCTCTCCTCAGGCAGCCACGGCTGGCAATCGTACAGCTCGGCGCCGCGCTCGATTCCTTCGCTGAACGGTCGGTCTTCCAGCGCTTGCAGCGGGTTGAGAAAGGCGTACGACGTGATCGGCCCCGAAATCGGCAACAGCTCGGCCACCCGGGCGATCGCGGCTCGCAATCGCTGGACTTGGGGTGACTCTTTGTCTGTGATGGAGCCGGAGTGTTCGCGCTCGTTGGGATCCAATGTCTCGCGGTACGGTGCAATCATTTCAATCGACCTCGCAGGGTTTTCCGCTTCGCCGGGTTGCGCTCACTTCGTCAACAAGGTGTCGTGCTCGCTCAGGATCTTTCCTGGTGACATGTGGAGTTTCACGTGGGTGTGATCAGGGGAGTCGACTCGAACTGCCTCGGCTTGTGCGTGCATCGCGGACGGACGACGTCCATCGTCAGCCGCGCCGAACGCGGTGCGCCTCGAGCTGACGCACGTCAATTGTGTACTGAAGCAGTCGAATACTAAGTCCTGGAATTTCGTGCAAGGGGAGGCTGCGTGGTAGGTGGGTTGCCATCAAGTCATGCCTGCAAACTAGGCTGCCGCCGCCCCGTGCTCGGGCAGGTTTCGGTTTACTCGCTCGTCTCCATAGGCTCGTTGATCGTCGAGCAAACTCAATACCCGCGTTAGTGCATTAACCATTTGTAACGAACGCCCTCTCGCCCTTTCGGTGGGTTCCTGCCGGTAGCGCAGAAGCCGCCGCTATGGTGCGCCATCGTGGGGATGATGGTAGCCGACGGCGAAGAAGCGCCATCCGCGCGGTAGGTCACAGCGTGGCACGCGCGCCGGTCGACGCTTACGACGCCGTGTGCTTGTGTCCGGGAGTCTTGGCTGCCGCGGGGCGGCCGTTGCCGGCGGGCTCGGCGTACCTAATGTGCGCGACGCCCGAGAGGCGCTCGGCGAGCGCGGGGATGGCGGCGGCCAGCGCGTCTTCGATGCGATGGGCCAGGACGAACTTCATTTCCGCGCGCACGTCGTCGGGCAGCTCGGGCAGGTCCTTGGCGTTTTGCTCCGGTAGAATCACGGTGTTGAGGCCAGCCCGGCGGGCGGCGAGCACTTTTTCTTTGATCCCGCCGACCGGCAGCACCAGGCCGGTGAGGGTGATCTCGCCGGTCATGGCCGTGTCGCGGGCCGTCGGTTCGCCGGCGTACATCGAGGCCAGCGCCGCGGCCATCGCCACGCCGGCTGAAGGTCCGTCCTTGGGAATTGCTCCGGCGGGGACGTGAATGTGAACGCCGGACGTACGCATCGCTTCCTCCGAGAGTCCCAACTGCGCGGCCTGCGACCAGATGTAGCTTTGCGCCGCCCGGCGCTTTCGCGCATCACTTCGCCCAACTGGCCGGTGAGCAGCAGGTCTCTGCCGCCGGGCAGAGCGACCGCCTCGATGTAGAGGACTTCGCCACCGGCTTCGGTCCACGCCAGCCCGGTGGCTACGCCGGGCGGAGCGACTCGCGGGCCTGCTCCAGAAAGAACCGCTCGGGGCCGAGCAGCTCGGCCAGGTCGCCGGGCTGGACCGTCACGGCTTCGCCCCGGTCTTCGGCATAGCGGACGGCGACTTTGCGGGCCAACTGGCCGATGGTGCGCTCGAGCTGCCGCACGCCGGCTTCGCGCGTGTAGCGGGTGATGACGGCGCGCAGCGTGTCGTCGGGAATGGTGAGCTGGTCGGCGGTGAGCCCCGCTTCCTTCAGTTGCCGGGCGATCAGATACCGCCTGGCGATCTGGATTTTTTCCTCCTCGCTGTAGCCGGCCAGGCGCAGGATTTCCATCCGGTCCAACAGCGGGCGGGGAATCGTCTCCAGCGTGTTGGCCGTGGCGATGAAGAACGTCTTCGACAGATCGAACGGCAGGTTCAGGTAATTGTCGCGAAACTCGAAGTTCTGGGCCGGGTCGAGAATCTCCAGCAGCGCCGCCGACGGATCGCCGCGGTAGTCGCGCCCCAGCTTGTCCACTTCGTCGAGCATCACCAGCGGGTTGCGCACGCCGGCGCGGCGAATGGCTTGCAAGATGCGCCCGGCATGGCGCCGATGTAGGTGCGGCGATGCCCGCGCAGCTCCGATTCGTCGTGCAGCCCGCCCAGGCTCATGCGTTCGAACTTTCGCTCCAGGGCCCGGGCGATCGACTGCCCGAGCGACGTCTTGCCGACGCCCGGCGGACCCACCAGGCACAAGATCGGCGCCTTCGCGCCCGGGTTGAGTTTCAACACGGCCAGTTGCTCGATGATCCGCTCCTTGATTTCCTTCAGATCGTAATGGTCCTCGTCGAGCACCGCTCGGGCCCGGGCCAGGTCGAGGTTGTCCTGCGTGAGATTGTTCCAAGGCAGCTCGAGCACCAGTTCGAGATAGGAGCGCGTGATCTGATAGTCGGGCGCCGCGGCGGGCAGGCGCTCCAGGCGGCTCAGCTCGCGCTCGGCTTCCTTGCGGACGTCGTCGGGCAGTTCGGCTTCTTCCAGCCGGCTGCGCAGCTCGTCGACTTCGGCCTGTTCGCCGCTCGCTTCCCCCAGTTCCTGCTGGATGGCGCGCAGTTGCTGCCGCAGGTGATACTCGCGCTGCTCGCGGCTCATTTCGCTTTGCACCTGGCTGGCGATTTTTTGCCGCAGCTCGACGATTTGCACTTCGTGCACCAGAAACTCGTGCATCAGCCGCAGCGCCGCCAGCCGGGAGTTGGCTTCGAGCAGTTGCTCTTCTTTTTCCAAGTCGAGGCTCAACATCGAGGCCAGCATGTAGGCCTTGTGCAGCGGATCTTTGAATTGGGAGAGAATCTGCGCGATGCTCAACTGCGCCTCGGCGTGCGACATCGTCTGAATCTGGCCGGCCTGCGAGAGGATGTTTCGTTCCAGGGCGTCGATCTCGTCGCTCTTGTCGTCGGGCTCGGCCAGCGGGCGCAGCCGGGCCTCGAGAAACGCGGTCGAGTCTGCCCGGCTCGACGATTTCCATCCGCCGGGTGCCCTGCACGATCATCTGGATCGTGCCCTCGTGCCGCTCCAGCCGCTTGATCACGGCCTCGGTGCCCACGGTGTAGAGCTGGTCGAAGGTCGGGTCCTCAACCCGGCCGTCCTTCTGGGCGACGACGAACAGGGTCTTGTCCTCGCTGGCCGTGGCCGCCTCGACGGCGGCCAGCGATCGCTCGCGCCCCACCGATAGCGGCATCAGCAGGTAGGGGTAGAGCACCGTGTTTTTGATCGGCAGCACCGGGAGGGTGCGGGTTTCTTCGGACGAATTCACTTGCTTGTCTCCTTGCACGTGAGCCGTACGAGCAGCATTCCGTCGCGATACTGCGTGGCCACGGTCATGGTGTCGATGTCACAGGGCAGTTCCAGGGTGCGCTCGAACTGGTTGTAGGAGATCTCCATGCTGTACGACTGCCGGTTGTCCTCAACCCGCACATCGCGCCGCACACCGCGCAGCGTAATCGTGCGCCCCTGGAGCAGGATTTTGACTTCGTCGGGGGCGACGCCGGCCAGTTCGTACTTGAGCAACCAGCCCCCGCCGGCGGTTTGGTAGACGTCGACCGCCGGCTGCCAAACCGGGCTTTGAAACGAGCGCGCCGCGGACACGAGCAATTCGCAAAATCGCCGCGGATTGGTATCCATCGCTTGACTACTTGCCTGGCTAAAAGGGGGAGAACCTCGCTGACGCTTCGGGTTAAGAGAGTGACCCCTTACTTTGAACCCGAAGCGTCAACGAGGCTGGTTTTCTCCGCAAAGGATATACCGCCATGTGCCGCGATAAGGGTTTTCGACGCGGTCGGCCATTTCGCCGCCGTGCGATATTTGCGCCTTCCAGCGCGACTGGCGCATTTTTTGCAATTCTAATGCAAAAGTCAAAAAGCGGCAGCCAAACGGGTGACTTATCGACCGAGGCGGAGGATGCCAAGCAAGCTGGCTGGAATGAAAGCGGCCATTCGGGTCGCAGAGATCGGCCCAGGAACCCATCGTTTCACACCTTCGGCTGCCCGGTGAGGAAGGCGTCGCACGTGACGAGTCTGTGGCGATTACGCATTCGAAAGGAGCGTTGCATGCAACGACACGAACAACTGGCGTACAAGCCGCGCTTGCTCGCTCTGCGCAAGCGATTGATCGAAGAAGTCGACTCGGCCGAGGAAGCGATGCGCGAGGACATCAACAAGACCGGCGACCCAAGCGCGACACCGACGCATCCCGGCGACCGGGACGCCGAAGGGCTCTACGAGCAACTGGGCATCGCGGAAAACGAGGAGCATATCCTGGAGCAAGTCGAGGCGGCGCTTGTGCGCATCGAAGAAGGCAAGTTTGGAGTTTGCCAGGACTGCGGCCGTAAGATCGGCAAACAACGGCTCGACGCCGTCCCCTATGCCGCCTGGTGCATCGAATGCGCCCGCGGCCACGACGGCGAGTAGCTCCGCATCCTGACCCGACGCGTCAGCGAGGACCGCTGACGGCGTGTCGTTGCGGTTCGCGCAGCGGGAGAGCACCGAAAAATCGGGACAGTCCCCGACGTCTTGTCCCCAGGTGTTCTTAATCGACGAGCAGATGCAATAGCTCGTCGGCGGCTTGCACTTCGTCGAGCTCGTGACGCTTCCAACGGTCGACCACCGGGCCGATGCTCGAGGCCCGGCTGCGGAAGCGTTCGGCCAGCACCTGCTGGCGCGGCGCAACAGGTCGCGGGCGTCGTCGTCGAGATTGCCGCCGCGGCGCGGAGCGGCCAGGATGGCCGACCATAGCTCGTCGAAACCTTGTCGCTTGGTCGAGCTGACGCGCAACACCGCGATGTCGCGACAGCCGGGCAAGCTCAAAAGCTCCTTGACTTGCCCTTCGGTTTTTTCGGCGCCGGCCAGGTCGGCCTTGTGCACGACCACTACGTCGGCCACTTCCAACAGGCCCGCCTTCTCCCATTGCAGCTCGTCGCCGCTTTCCGGTTGCACGAGCAACACGACGACGTCGGCCAGGTCGCGGACGGCCGTATCGCCTTGCCCGGCACCGACCGTTTCCAACAGCACCACGTCGAAACCAAAGCGGGCCAGCAGCCGGATCATCAAGTCGACGTGCTCGGCCAGGGCCTGGTGTCCGCTGGCGGCGGCCAGGCTGCGAATGTACAAGCCCGGATCGTCCGGCCGGCTGGGCATGCGCACGCGATCGCCCAGCAGGGCACCGCCGGTGAGCGGACTTTGCGGATCGCAGGCCAGGATGGCCACGCTCTTGTCGAGCGCCCGCAGGTGTTCGGCCAGCCGGCCCACCAGCGTGCTCTTGCCGACGCCCGCGTTGCCGGTGATGGCCACGACGGGCGTGTCGGCCGGCTTGGGTCCGACCGCGGCGCGGATGGCGTCCAACTGTTCGTTGTGCGCCACCAGCGTGAGCAGCCGGGCCAGTGCCAGGCGGTCTCCCTGGGCGAGCCGGGTGAGCAAGTCGTCAAGCATGCGTCCGACTCCCTTCGTCGCGCAAGAACTGGATGATCTCGTTCATCGGCGTGCCGGGGCCGAACACCCTTGCCACGCCCAGGGCCAAGAGCTTGGGAATGTCCGCCTCGGGAATGATCCCCCCGACCAGCACGCCGACGTGATCCAGGCCGCCGGCCCGCAGCAGCTCGATGATGCGCGGCACGAGCGTCATGTGCGTTCCGCTAAGGAGGCTGATTCCCAGCCAGTCGGCGTCTTCGTCGGCCACGGTGCGCACCACGGCCTCGGGCGATTGCCACAGCCCCGGATAAATGACGTGAAACCCCGCGTCGCGTAGCGCCCGGGTCACCACTTTCACGCCGCGATCGTGTCCGTCGAGGCCGACTTTCGCTAGCACAATTCGTAACGGTGGCTGGTCATTCATCGCAGAGACGGTACCCTCGGGCTTGATGGTTGGTTGATGCTCGCGGCGTTCTAGACCACCGCCATGTCGCAGCGGCCGTAGACGTCGGCCAAAGCGTGCATCACTTCGCCCACCGTCGCCCGGGCCCGGGCCACCTCGATCAACGCGGGCAGGACGTTCTGTTCGGCCTCGGCGGCGCGGCGCACGGCGTCGAGCGTGCGGCTGACTTCCTCGGCGCTGCGATCCCGCTTGACCTGGCCCAGCGAGGCGATCTGTTCGGTTTCCACGGCCTGGTCGATTTGCAGGATGTCGAGCGGCTTTTCGTCGGCGTCCTGGAAGGCGTTCACGCCGACGATCAGTTTGCGCTTGGCGTCGACGTCGCGCTGGTAGGCGAACGCGGCTTCGGCGATCTCGCGGCGGAAGAAGCCCCGGTCGATCGCCGGCAACATGCCCCCCAGCTCGTCGATGCGGTCGAAATACCGCCGGGCTTCGTCGGCCATCTGGCGGGTGAGCGTCTCGACGAAGTAGCTGCCCCCCAGCGGATCGACCGTGTTCGTCACGCCCGTCTCGTAGGCCAGCACCTGCTGCGTCCGCAGGGCCAGCGTCACAGCGTGCTCCGAGGGCAAGGCCAGCACCTCGTCCATGCTGTTGGTGTGCAGCGACTGGCAACCGCCCAGCACCGCGGCCAGGGCCTGGTAGGCCACGCGCATCAGGTTTACCTCGGGCTGCTTGTCTTGCAGCGAGCAGCCGGCCGTCTGGGCGTGGAACCGCAGCTTCCAGGAGGTTTCGCTCTTGGCCCCGTAATGGTTTCGCAGCCGGTCGGCCCACACGCAACGGGCGGCCCGGTACTTGGCCACTTCTTCGAACAGGTCGTTATGGGCATTGAAGAAGAAGCTCAAGCGGCCGGCAAACTCGTCGACCGCCAGGCCGCGCTCGAGCGCTCTGATCGACGTAATGAAAACCGTCGGCCAGCGTGAAGGCCAACTCCTGCGCGGCCGTGGAGCCGGCTTCGCGAATGTGGTAGCCGCTGACCGACACCGGGTTCCATTGCGGCACTTCGCGCGTGCAAAATTCGATCACGTCGATCGCCAGCCGCACGCTTGGCTCCGGCGGAAAGTAAATCTCGTTCTGGGCGTGGAACTCTTTGAGCGTGTCGTTCTGGATCGTGCCCCGCATCTTCCGCCAGTCGAAGCCGGCGTCCTGGGCGTTGGCCAGGTAAAAGGCCATCACGATGGCGGCCGGGGCGTTGATGGTCATCGACACCGACAGCTTTTCGATATCCAAGCCGGCGAACAACTGCCGCATGTCGTCGATCGTGTCCATCGCCACGCCCAGCCGGCCGACCTCGCCCAGCGAGCGCGGGTCGTCGCTGTCGAGTCCCATCAGCGTGGGCAGGTCAAACGCGGTGCTCAGCCCGGTCTGGCCTTTGTCGACGAGAAACTTGAATCGCTCGTTCGTCTGCCGCGCGGTGCCAAATCCGGCGAACTGCCGCATCGTCCACAGCCGCCCGCGATACATCGTGGCGTGCACGCCGCGGGTGTAGGGATACTGGCCCGGGTAGCCCAGCGCAGTGTCGTAGTCGAAGTCGCCGAGCCCCTCGGGCGTGTAGAGCGGATCGATCGGCGTGCCGCTGACGGTGGTCGGTGGCAGCTCGGGGGGCGGCGCCTTTTCGATTTCTTCCTGCCAGCGAGCCCAAAGCTTACGGTCCATGGCGGTAGCCATCGGCGCGATTCCTCACTGCGTGGCGTGAAACACCCGCCAAGCGGCCGCCCCAGACGACGGCAACCCGCGTGATATCACTAGTTTACGGGGGAAACCCGGGCGCAACAAGTTGGGCCAGAATTGGGCGGGGGAGGGGGTGAATGTTGTCGGGGTCACCCGAGTACGACAGTTGCCTCCGCTTACACCCCCGCCGAAACCACCGCGCCGGCATGCGGTTCGGCGACGTGCTCGTCGGCGGCCAGCCGGCGACGGTATCGCACGTGGCGGCGGCGCGTCCACTCGACCAGCGGACGCCAGACGGCTGCCGTCCATTGATGGCGGATCAAGAGGTGCCACAGGCGGTTCGATCGCTTGTACAGATATGACATCGCCAGATACGGCAGCACGGCACGCACGTCTTGCGGCCGGCGACGCCAGATCGAGCCGTGCGAGAACAACCGCTCGTAGCACCACGCGTACCCTTCGGCCAATTCGTCGCAGCTCATGTGCCGCGGTTGAAAGACGACGTGGGCCGTGTCGTACAACGACCAATCCTGGTGCAGCAATCGACCCTGGCGTTCCATCTCCGCGAACAACGGCGTGCCGGGGTAGGGGGTCAGGATGTGGAACGTCGCGCATTCCAGGCGGGTCGCTTCGATCCAGTCAACCGTCCGCTCGAACACGTCGGGCCGGTCGTGGTCGAAGCCCAGCACGAAGCTGCCGTTGACTTGAATCCCGTGGTCGTGCAACAGGGCGACGCGTCGGGCGTAGTCGCTCGCCTTAGGGCTTTTCTTACGGGCTGCCTCGATGTTGGCGTCGCTCAACGACTCGAATCCGACGAACACGCCGGTACAGCCCGCCAGCGCCATCTCGCGCACGATCGCGGGATCGTCGGTCACGTCGATCGAAACCGCGGCACTCCAGATTTTTTCCAAAGGCCGCAGGGCCCGGCAAAGTGTCCGCAGGTAGTCGGGCCTGCTGCCGAGGTTGTTGTCGACGAAGACCGCGTAGGGTTGACCGTCGTCGCGGAACTCTTCGACGATCTGTTCCACGTCGCGCATCAAGTAGGGCATGTGCAGCCCTTCGGTGGAGAGGTAGCAGAAACCGCAACGATTGTGGCAGCCGCGGGTGGCGATCAAGCTGGTCGTGGTCAGAAAGCTCCGCCGCGGCAAGAGATCGCGCCGCGGGGGCGGATCGTCGCGATAAGGGCGCCGGTAATCGCCGGCGTATCGCTTCTCGAGCCGGCCGGCGGCCGCGTCGTTGAGGATCTTGCCCCACAATTGCACGCCTTCGCCCACGGCCAGCGCGTCGGCATGCGGCGCGGCCTCGTCGGGACACGACACCACGTGCAGCCCGCCCAACACCACCTTTGCACCCCGACTGCGATACCAGTCGGCCAGTTCGTACGCGCGGCGGGCAAAGGTCAAATGGACGGTGATGCCGACGACCTCGGGCACAGGATCGATCGGCGGCGGGCCGGCCAGCAGGTTTTCGTCCCAATAGGAGACCTCCCAATCGTCGGGCGTCGTGGCCGCGATGCTGGTGAGCGCCAGGCTTGGCGTCAGCACGTGCTTGCCAAAGCTGGCGTGCGGATCCTTGGGATAGAACGGGTTGACCAGCAGCGCGTAGCGCTTGTGCACGGGTGCGCCGGGCAGGCAGTCGTCGAGCGGCGGGGCCATGCGCATTTCGCGGGGAATCCAATTGTTTCGCATACCGCAGCCTCACTTTGTATTACAAAGTTAACGGGTAAAAAAATAGCGAGCTACGCCAAGGACCATCCTTTTTTCGTCGACCCGGCGCAGCGGCGCGTGCACGACTTCGGCCGCATCGGCCACGACACGTTCCAGCTCCGCCAAATAGATGGCGAATTCATCGCGCCCCCGCGCGGTGATGCTGCACCGCGTTTGTTGCCGCTGCGCGAGCGGCTCTTTCTCGACCGCGACGAGGCCGGCATCGCGCAGCACTTGCAAGTGGCGATTTAAGTTTCCGTCTGTCAAACCGCACAGCTCTTTCAGATCGTTGAAGGACAGCCCCTCGGGGTGCGCCATGAGCGAGGTCACGATGCCCAACCGTGCGCGCTCGTGGATCGGCCGTTGCAGCCCGTCGTAGGAGTAACGACCCGCCGTCCGGTCGGACGAGCGGAGCGGCTTAGGCGGTTTTTTAGGAGCCATGTTTTCGCTCGAACGCAAAGTACAGCGCGGCCGCCGTGGCCAATTGTCCCACGCCGAACGTGATGCCCATGCCGTAGGGCGATAGCGCCGTGTCGTCGCCGGCCAACGCAATTAAGGCGACACCGGCTAACAGGTAGAAGTGGCCCACGAACAAGCAAGCGCGTGGCAGCCGTCGCCAGGAAGCAAACACTCCCAGGCTGAAGAGAATCGCCCACAGCCCGGGGAGGAGCGCCGCGGCGCTCGGGACGAATCGCGCCAGGAAAACGGTCAGCAAGCCGCCCGCCAGCACGCAGGGGGCGAACTGTTCGGCAGCCTGCAGAATGCCGCGCCGCGCGAATTCGGAGTGGGTCGCCAGATAATCCCCCGCAAGCTGGACCGCCACCAGCGTCAGGCTGATCGCCGCGACCGTGATCCACAATGCCAGGTAACCAGCCAGATCGTGCTCGGGCGCTGGAATCACAACCGGCTGGACCACCGCGGCCGCGATCGCCATCAGGCCGGTTGCCGCCACGGTGAGCGCGCGGTAGCCGCGAAACAGGGTGCACTGTGAGATCTGCTGCGCGGATCTCTCCGATCTGTGACAGGGCTTCCCGCAGTGCGGGGCTCGGTTCTTGCATCGGGTTTTCCCTTTTGGCGTCCAGACCGGGCACAGGCCCATTGCGTACTTTGTAACGCAAAGTTAATGGGCCGTCAAGAGTCCTGGCCCCTCGGGAAAGGATCGTCCGCGCCGGATGTGGCGTTGCGCCACAAGGCGAGGTACGCTAACTCCCCAGGAGCGTAGTGGTGCAATGATGATGTCCGCTTCACATCGGACCGAAACGCCAGCGAAACGGCCGAGTTTTAGCACGTGGACCAGGCTCGCGACGATCGTGGTCTTAGCCGTGGTGGCGGCTGCGGTGATGTCCGTCGGGCGCCGGGTCCAGCAGCGCGGCATCGAGCGGACGTCGACGTTCGTCAGCCAGCTTGGCAGCTCTGATCCAGGCACGGTCATTCATGCTATGTATTGCCTCACGAATCGCGAGGACCGCGCGGCCGTTCCCAAGGCCGTCGACCTGTTGCAAAGTTCCGACGACTACGTGTGGCTGAACGCGGCCTTGTATTTAGGGACGTGCCGGCGAACGGAAGCCGTGCCCTATTTGATCAAGGCGCTGCGGCACACCGCGTGGCGCGGAGATGCGGAGGTGCTGAGAGACCTCGGGACATTGACCGGCGAAGACTTTGGCCGGGACTTCGATGCATGGTTGACATGGTGGAAGCAGCAACCGGGGTATCGCCCGGATTTCGATTGGAACCACCATCTCGGCCCCGCACCGAGACTGGCGAGCAACCACCGGCCGAACGCGATACATCGTGACATGCATGCCGCGGGTGTAAGGATACTGCCCCTGGTAACCGCGCTCGGCGTCGTAATCGAAGTCGCCGAGCCCCTCGATATGGCGTTACACGACCGAAACGTATAGCACCGACGCCAGCTATGCGCCGCCGCCATTGCTTTGGGTATTTCGGACCGTCTGACTATAATTGGTCAGGCGAGTTCAGAAGCCTGGCACCACGGAAATGGCAGGGATTATGACTCCGTTTCAGCGACTCTTTGTGGCGATTCTTCCGAAGAAGTGGGCCGAGAGCATGGAAGCTGAATCACGTGCCTGGATGGCACGTTGCCGCTGCGGTTTTGAACGATCGGTCTGGGAGACCGGGGGCATCCGTTGGAAAGCTGTGGGCCGAGAGTACAGTTATCTTTCTTGTCCGCATTGCGGACGCCGGCGTTGGCACACCATCTATAAGACGCCGTCCTCCGAGACGTCTGAAGCACTTCACACGCACCCGGTGTAAGACGGCACCAACGCGGACGGGACCGACAATTCGCTGGTCGCCGGCAAACGCGCCGGGAAGAAGAGCCCTCCGTAAACCCGCAATTGGGGGCGAGACGGACATGACCACAGATTACGACGAAGGGCGCGTTGCCGAACAGTACCAGCAGGCCAAGGAACATTTGTGGCGATCGCGCGTCGAGTTGTATTCCTTGATGAAGCTGCTGGGCGATTTGCGCGGCAAGAATGTGGTGGACATTGCCTGTGGCGAAGGGTACTTCACGCGGCGGCTGCGGCAAGGGGGCGCGGCGAGGGTGACGGGCATCGACGTCTCCGAGCGCATGATCGAACTGGCCCGCGCAGGAAGTGGCCGATCCGCAGGGCATCGAGTACCGGGTCGGCGACGCCCGGACGATCGTGCCGCGGCAGGACTTCGACCTGGCGGTGTCGGCCTGGTTGCTGGTGTATGCGCCCGATCGCGCGGAGCTTCGCGCATGTGCCGAGGCCTGGCGTGCTGGCTCCGCCCTGGGGGGCGCTTTGTCACGATTACCACGAACCCCGACGTGTACTTCTTCAAGCCGCCGCCGGATTATCGAAAATATGGTTTTGAAATGAAGCTGGCCGACCACGTCTTCGAGGGTGCTCCGATCCGGTGGACCCACCACCTGGATGACTCGGATCTGGAGATCGAGAATTATTACCTGCCGATTGCCGCCTATGAGTCGGCGTTCGTGGAAGCGGGGTTTCGCAATTTCAAAGTTCATCCGCTCGAGCTTGGCCCCGACCCGCAAGCAGGCGACGATAGCCCCTACTGGCAGGATTTTCTCAAATACCCGATCGCGATCTTGATGGACTGCGTGAAGACTTGATGCCGTCGCGATCGGTGCGGCGTTTGAGGCCTTGAGCAGCAATGCTCGGTTCGAGAGGGAGCGAGGATCATACGAGGCTGGCGGAGATGAAACGACCTGGGACGTATTACAAGGGACGCGAAGTTATGTGGATAGCCATGCGAGTGATGGGGGGTTGTTGGTTCGGCGTGTGCGCGGTCTGCGCTTGGGGGGTCATCGAAATGCGTGCCGCCGACGCGGCTGAATTGAAGGCCGGCGTGGCGCGCGTCGACATCACTCCGCCGCTGGAGCTGCACGCGCCGCTTGGTGGCTACGGCGAACGGATGAATCGGCCGGCCGAAGGGGTGCACGATCGGATCTTTGCCAAAGCGCTGGTGCTTACCGACGGTGAGCAAAAGTTTGCGCTGGTGACGGCCGACATCGTCGGCTTTCCGCCAACGCTGAAGCCGGCGCTGGTCGAGCGGCTGTCGGATGCCGGCTGGACGAAAGAAAACATGATGCTCCTGGCGAGTCACTCGCACACCAGCATCGAGATGAACGCCATCAACCCGCAAAACACGTTTCAGGTGCCGCAACTGGGCATCTTCAACCCGCGGGTGTACGAGTTCGTGATGCAGCGCTTGCCGCGGGTCGTGCGCGAGGCCGAGAGCCACTTGGTGCCGGTCACGATCGGCACGTCGGGCGTGGCGATCGAAGGCTGGAATCGCAACCGCCGCGGCAACGCCGAGACCGACAAGGAGCTGACCGTGACGCGCGTCGACACGCTCGATGGGAAGCCGCTGGCGGTGCTGGTGAATTTTACGGCCCATCCGACGTTCATGTCGGGCGAGGACATGCTCTTTTCCGGCGGCTGGCCCGGGCACTTGCAGCGGACACTGGAGTCGCTCATCGGCGATGGCGTCACGGCCATGTACTACAACGGAGCCGAAGGGGATCAGTCGCCCGTTGGCCGGCCGGCGGCGGGCGAAAGCCACTGGGAACGGGCCGAATGCTACGGGCGCGATTTGGCCATCGTGGCCTGGAACCAGTGGCGCGAAACTCGGTCGTCCCGCGACGTCGCGTTCGCGTATCATCGGCATACCATCGCGCTACCGGAGCGCTCCTGGCATCCCGACTTCATGAAGACCGGCGGCGCGGAATACGGGCTTGACGAAAAGTTGCTCACCGCGATGCTGCCGGCGCTGTTTCCGGCCGAAGTGGACAGCATCTCGCTGCGGCTGGGCGAATTACTGGTGATCGGCATCCCCGGCGAGATGGCGGCCTCGCTGGGCATGAAGATCAAACAGGAGGCGGCCCGGCTGACCGGCGCGAAGCACCCTGTGATCGGCGGATTGGCCGACGTGTGGATCAGCTACATGCTGCCGGCCGAGCAGTACCGCAAGGGAGGCTACGAGTCGAGCGTCAGCTTCTACGGCGAAACGCTGGGCGATACGATGGTGGCCGGGGCGATCGCCGGCGTCGCCGAGCAGAAGTGATCGGCCGCGACATCGTGACGCTCTCGCTTTGCGGCATGCGTCCTCCGCATACCAAACCGCGGCGCCAGCAAGGGATGACCGACCAACGGCCGTGGGTGCCCGAACCGGCCCGAAAACGCCAAGCGTCCATCGCCCCGGGCTGCCGCTTTACACCTGGCGTGCCAAGAGCTATCGTCGCAAGGCAATTCGCGCGATGACGACGACTTTCGTAGTGACCGTGTTCGTCGCTGTTACGACTGCGTCGTTTTTTCTCGGCGGTTGGCTGCTCTGGCTGGGTGCACGCTGGGCTCGGATTCCCGACGTCACGTTCAGGCGAGCCCTCTGGGCGACCGCGTGGTTCACCCTGGTGGCGTTGGCGTGCCGGGTGTTCATCTCGGCCAGCGGCGTCGAGAGGAGCGAGCCGCTACTGGCCCTGATCATTCTCCTCGTGGGACTGTTCGTCGGCTGGAAAATCATTGCGAAAGTATTTCGCGCGTCGTACGGTCGCGCCATGCTGGCCTGGCTGCCGACGCTGGCGGGCACGGCCGTCGCTTTGTTATTCATCGCGTTTGCGTTCAAGCCGTTCGTGCTCGAAGCCTATATGATGCCGTCCAACGGGATGGCACCGACCATCCTGGGAGACCATTTCGAGACACGTTGCCCGCGATGCGGCGGGACGATGATCATTTCGGCGGCACTGCCGGTCCGGCACGAGGAGCTTGGTATCTGCTCGCGTTGCCTGCAAACGGCGACCGTGAAAGTTCCCAGCAGTGCGCCGATCTCGGGAGATCATTTCCTGGTGCTCAAGTTTCTTGCGCCCGGCGCTGGGACTTGATTGCGTTTCGCTGGCCCGAGGACCCCTCGGTGACGTACATGATGCGGTTGGTGGGCTTGCCGGGCGAAGAAGTCGCCATTCGCGACGGCGAAATCCTGATCAACGGCGAGCTGTTGAACAAGCCGCCCGAGATCGCGGCGCTGCGATACGCGGCGGATCCGCTGCACGAGCGAGAGACCGCGTGGGGTCCCGTTCGATTGAACGACGATGAGTTTTTGGTGCTGGGCGACTATTCCCTTCGTTCCAAGGACGCTCGGCTGTGGACGGTTGGCGCGGAAGGGCATCCGCCGTATGCGCTGCCGCGCGACCACGTCGAGGGGGTGGTCACGCACGTGTATTGGCCAGTGTCGCGCTGGCGAGTCGTCCGTTAGGATGCGGTGCCGCGGCGTTGCTGCGTCCGCGCCGCCTCGAACCGCTTCATTACTCAGTGGGTCGCGTGTCGCTGCGCTCGCGGGCCGCCGACGATTGGCTCCCATAGTGCGGATCGCCGAGCCGCACGCGAATTCGCTCGTAGTGGTGGGCGTCGTGATACGCCTGCACGCGGAGCCATTGCACCAGGTTCAGCGCGCCAATCACCGGATCGGCCAGCACCACGTGGCCGAGAAGCCGCTCGTCGTGCGCGGTGTAAAACCGCCGGTAGCCCGCGTGTTCCGCTCGCAGCGCGTCGTGCAAGAAGTCGATGCTTACCGGCCGCTTCGGCTTGTATTTCGGCGGCCAGATCCAGCCGACGTTCATCGGAAATCCGGGGCGCTTGTACACGTCGTCGATGTCGGCCTGGTACGGTCGCCGGCGGAAGGGCCAGGCAAAGATCGCGGCGATCGGAGTGTACCCGATCATGAGCCGCCGCGTGAAGCAGTTGATCACGCGCGTGTGGTCGAGGTGTTCGCCGATGGACCAGACCTTCGGCCCGGGCCGGTACCACAACACCGCGTCCGGCAGCGCGCCCAACTGGCCGAAGATGGCCTCCCGCTGCTCGTCCAGCAAGTCGAGATACGACGCAATCGGGCCTGGCATCGCGGACTCCGCGCTCAAGGCGATTCTGGGTTTCTACCGGCGACTCGAGCGCCCATTGCCGGATCATTCCGGCTTTTCGTTTATCCGGACCTCGAGCGTCGCGGCCAGCGCGTCGTACGTCAGCTCGAGGTGCCAATCGCCCGGCCGGGCGAAATCGATCGGTTCGGAGATGATCCGTTGCCGGTGGCCGAGCCGGAAGCGGTACTCGCGCCTGGGGAGTCGCAGAAACTCGAAGCGGCCGTTGGCGTCGGTTTTCAGGCTGGCCAGGACGTTAGTGGCCGGATACGTGTCGCCCTCGATCGTAACGTCGTAGTCGGCCAGGGGCTGGCCCGCGGCGTCGACGAGCCGGCCGTGCAGCCGGGCGGCCTTGAGCATCACGAAGTCCAGGCGATGGCGGCGGCCCGGATAGACCATGCCGACGAACGAACCCGGGTCGTCCAGCGGTTTCTCGGACATCCCCAGGTTGCCGGCGGCGCCCAGGTCGCGATCGTAGTAGCCGTCTTTGGCGACGTGAACCACGGCGGCTTGCTGCGGTATCGATCCCATCACTCCTTTGTCGAAATGAATCTCGTAGTTTCCGTGGTCGTCGCTAAGGACCGGGGGAGTCGAGAAGAGCGTGGCGATGCCGCGCACGACGGTGATCTTCGCCCCCTTGAGCGGCCGGCCGGTTTCGTCGGTCACGGTGCCGTAGACGCAGAAGCGCCCCGCCTTGGTCTCGGCTTGTGCGGCGCTGGAAGGTGCGGCGACTTTGGCCGCCGCATCGACGTCCGTGTGGCCCAGCCGGCCCGAAGCGACCCACACGAGCGTGCGGTTGTCGGGTGCCCAGGCCATTTGGTCCACCCACTGCGCGAGGACCAGGCGACCGGGTTTCTGCTGCGCGGCGTCATCCGCCAGGTCGACGACCCACACTTCGTGCGATCGTTTGGACTTAGGCGAAGATTGGATCTGTTTCTGGAGCCGATAGGCCAGCCGCCGGCCGTCGGGGGACCAGAGGGGATCAAAGCTTCCTTCCAGGTGCCAGCCTTCGGCGTCGTGGTGGTTCGAGGCCCGGGGTGAGACGATCCGCATTTGCTTCGCCGCCAGGTTCCACACGCCGATGCGGCCATCGTTGGGAATGCCCTGCCCCCAACTGCCGCCGCGGAGGATTTTGGTGGTAAGCGCGAGCTGTTTACCATCGGGCGACCAGGCGGCGCCGACCCCCTGGCAGCCGAGCGATTCCACGCGGCCCGAGCGCGCGTCGATCGTCACCAGCGGGTAATCGCGCACGTAGCCGGCGGCCGCGCCGATGGCCAACCGGCGCGCATCGGGGGACCAGGCCGGCGCGCTCTTGACGGCCAAATCGAGCACGCGTCGCACGTCGTGGGCGCCCACGTCGACGACGAACAGGCCATGCTCGTGCCGGGTCTTGTCCAGGCCATAGCTGCCGACGTAGGCGATCATTTGGCCATCGGGCGAAAGCCGCTTGTAGAGGACGTTGCAGCCGTCGGGCATTCGCAATTGCGTCAGGCTCTCGCCGGTGAGCGAAATCACTTCGTACAAGGTCGCCTCCCGATCGGGCGAATAGGCCAGCCGATCGTCGCCGAACCAGTAGACGTCGTCCGAGGGATCGAACGCCACGCCGAGCGCTCGCCGGTCGGAGCCGTCGAGCTTGGAAACGACGATCCGCGACGTCTCCTGGTTGTTTGGCCCTACGACGTAGAGGCCGTAGGCCACGTGCTGGCCGTCGGGCGATATCAGGCGGGTGACGCGCGGCGCGTCGTCCGCGGCCGCGGCGTGGTTGACCGTGTTGACGACAAACAGGGCGAAGGTTGCGACGAGCGCGACGGCGCATGTTTTGGATTTCATCGCCTCGATTCCTTTGCGGTGAACGGCTCGACGCGGCTGCCGGACGCGGCCCGGACGCGCGTCAGGCGAAGAGCGCCCGGATGGGCGTCCCTTCGGTGATGCGGTGCGGGCGATCCGTGGCGTCTTTGAGCACCAGGTCGTGGGGGATGCCCAACAGTTCGTAGAGTGTGGCGGCGATGTCGTCGGGCCGGGCGGGCTGGTCTTGGACGAATGCGCCGTGGCGGTCGGTCGCCCCCACGACTTGCCCGCCGCGGATGCCGCCGCCGGCCCACAGGACCGAGTAGGCGTGGCCCCAGTGATCGCGGCCGCCGCCGCCGGGGTTATCGTTGATTTTGGGCGTGCGCCCGATTTCGCCCATCACGATGATGAGCGTCTCGTCGAGCAGGCCGCGCTCGTCAAGATCGCTGATCAAGGCCGACAGCGCCCGATCCAGCTCCGGCATCAGGTTGTCGTTGTACAGGCGGAAATGATCGAAGTGCGTGTCCCAGATCTGAAACGGCGCAAGGCGCGTGTTCTCGGGATTGGACACCGCGTTGGCCGTGACGAAGCGAACGCCGGCTTCGACCAGGCGGCGCGAGAGCAACAGCACCTGCCCCATTTCCGAAGCGGCCGTAACGGTCGTGCACAGCCGCCGGCTCGCGGCTGACGTCGAACGCGGCCCGCGTCGTGGGGCGAAAGGATCATGTCGAGCGCTTCGGCCTGATAGGCGTCGAGCTTGGCCCGCTCGGCGGCTGACTGCGCGGCGGCAAAGGCATCGTCCATCTGGCCCAGCAGGCGGACGCGGCCCTGCAACGCGTTCGACGCTCAAGTCGTCCGGCAGAGCCGAGCCCCTCGGGAATCGGCAGCTTTCCTTCCCACTCCGGCGAACGGGCCATCATCCGATTGCGCACCGCCGGCAAGCGGATCGTAGCGGCTGCCCATCCAGCCGCCGCCGGCGCTGGGGGTGGGAAAACCCATGTCGAACAAGAAGCGTCGGCGTCAGGACGAACGGCGGCATGCCGCCGAGCTTCGGTAGCACCCGGGCCACCACGGATCCGTACGTCGGATGATCGGCCGGCGTGGGGCGGATATTGGCGTCGCTCCCCGGCGAGTGGCCGCTCAGCGCGTACGCGGCGCTGCTGTTGTGCGCGCTGAACGGGTGCGTGGCCGAACGCAGGATGGCAAACCGGTGCGGCCAATTGCGCCAGCAAGGGCAACTTCTCGGTGATCCGCACGCCGGGCGCCGACGTGGCGATCGGACGGTACGGCCCGCGGATTTCCACCGGGGCGTCGGGCTTCATGTCGAACGTATCGAGATGGGCCGGCCCGCCGTTGAGGAACACGAAGATGCAGTGCCGGGCCGAGGCGCTGGTGTTGGCCAAGGCTTGGGCCCGCAACTGGTCGACCAGCGAGAGGCCGCCCAACGACACGGCCCCGAAGCGGAGCAACTCGCGCCGCGACAGCGAAGCTATAGTCATGGTCGGTCCTCCCGGGCAGTCGGACGGATGCCCCCGCGTCGACCGAGCCCGCGCTCGCAACGCGGCGGCCGGCAGACCGATAGTTTACGCCGCCGCCGCCGGCCCGCCAAGCTTGTTCCGGTGCCGCGGGAAGCGACCGGTCGACCGCGCGGTCGGACGTTCGGACGAGCTTTCTCTTTCGCGCATTCGACACGCCTGCGGGCCCAGCAGCCCCCAGCGCATGGCGCGTCTCTGATACATTGCGGGTAGGGCCGGCAAATTCACATCGGACGCTCATCGATTTCCAGCGGCTGCGGAACCAAGAACGCGCGGATCTCGTCCAATACGTCGCACGTAGCGCGAGATCACGCCGATTGTCTCTTCTCCCGTCACGTCTTTGATTTCAGGAGCAGTGCCATGTCAGCCCTATCCCGTCGCGCCTTTACCGTGGTCGAGTTGTTGGTGGTGGTGGTGATTATCGCGATCGCCATTTCGCTGTTGTTGCCCGCCGTGCAGTCGGCACGCGAGTCGGCCCGCCGGGCGTACTACAATCGCGAAAAGGAAATGATGGAAGCGGCGCCGGCGGCCGAGGGGGTCGAGCCGGCGGCGGTGACGCCGCTCGCGCCGGCCCGGGTCGAGGCCTTTACGGCCGAGGTCACGCTGACGCCGCGGCTGAGCGTGGGCACCGCGGCGCCGGAGTCGATCTACGAGGCCCGCTTCGTCGGCAAGCTCCAGGCGGCGCATCCCGGCTCCGAGTCCGGCGACTGTGTCATCGAGCTTCCGTTACCGCCGCAAATCATCTCGCTGGGCGATCTGGCGATCAGCGTGGCCGGCCAGCCCAGCGAACACGTGTCGCTCTGCGGCGGCAAGCTGGTCTGGAGCGGCCAGTTGCCGGCCGAGGCCACGAGCATCGACGTCGAGTACAGCGCCGTCGGCAAGGGCCTGTTTGAACTTTCGGTCGCGCCGGGGGGATCCTCGACCGGTACGACGTGGCCCTAGTGGCCAAAGGATCGGACGTGCGGATGTTGGAACTGTCGCTGCAGCCCACCAGCATCGACTGGGCCGACGGCGCGAGCACCTATCGCTGGAAATACGACCGGCTGTTGTTCGGGCAACCAGTCCGCGTGGACGTGCTGGGCATCGCGCCGATCGATCGGCTGGGAGAGCTGACCTGGCTGGGGCCGATCAGCGTGGTGGCCTTCGGCTTGCTGATCGGGCTGGTGGTGCAGGCGATGTCGGCCGCGCGGTTCGACGTGTGGATGCTGTTGCTCACGGTCGGGACGTTTGCCGGCGCGTATCCGCTGATGTACTTTGCCCAGGAGTACATCGCGCTGGGGCCGGCCGTGGTCGCTTCGGCCGCGGTGGCCGTCACGATCATCGCGCTGCGTGCCGTGACGTTGTTGGGCTTCTGGCGCGGCATGGCGGGGGTCGTGCTGCCGGCGGCGGTGATCATGTCCGTGACGCTGGTGGCCGCCATCTGGACGCCGCTGCAGGGCATTCTGCTGACGGCCGAAGCCCTGGGCTTCTTCATCGCCACAATGATGCTGATGCCAAAGGTGAACGCCGCCTCGACGCGATTCTGGGCCCTGGCCCGCAATCCCAACCCGTCGCCGGCAACGTGATCGTCATCCGATGTTGCCGCGTTTAGGCCGGCTCGGTCGGTTTGAGGGCGTGGCCCATGTACGCGCAGGAGAGGTCCGTCGTGCGGACGATTTGCATTCCGCGGGCATAGTCGCCAAAGGTGATCGCGCCGCGCTTCAGCTTGCGCAATTCGCTGATCACTTTCAGCGGCCCGATGTTCGGCACAAAGCCGACCACGTCCTGCATCGCCAGGCCGGACGTGGCGAGGTGCCCGCGCAGCTCGTCGGGGCGAATGAACAGTTTCCAGTCGTGCAAGTTGGGGGGCATGTACGACATCGACTGAAAGTCCTGGGCCACCTTGATGTAGAAAAACCAACTCCGCCAGGTGCGATTGATCGTGTCGAAGAAGAACGGTCCGCCCGGCCGCAGCACGCGCGACACCTGGGCGATGACCCGCGGCAGGTCGCGTACGTGCTCCAGCACGTCGCAGCAGCAGACCACGTCGAACTCGCGATCGTCGCAGGGGAGATCCTCGGCAAACCCGGGGCGGTAGTCGATGTCCAGGCCGCTGTGGGCGGCGTGCGCGCGGGCCACCTCCAACGACTCGGCCGACGGATCGACCCCCACCACCCGGCAACCGATGCGGGCGAACTCCTCGGTCAGAAAGCCGCCTCCGCAGCCGATGTCCAGCACGCGGCACTCGCGCGGGTCGAGCGCCAGTATGTCGAGAATCTCGCGAAAGTACGCGAACCGGCAAGGATTCACGTGCATTCGCAACAGGCACAGCACCGAGTCCTCGGTCCACCAGGTGTCGGCCAGTTGCGAGTAAATCTGATTGTCGATCACCATCGGACTCTCAACTCCAGTGGGAAACGCGTCTGAATTTCAAGCAGCAAGTCAAGGCCGCGGCGGCACGCGGCCCGATGGACTCATCGGGCGATGGTCTCCTCTTCGGCAAACATCCGCTGGCGAATCTCGTCGGTCACGGGCGGCTGGGGGCCGCTGAAGAAATAGTCGGGCATCCGCGAGCGATCGGCCGCCAGCGCCAACAGCACTCGGGTGCGCATCTGGTCGGCCTCGGGGCCGGTCGTGTAAAACAGTTCTTCGAACCAATGACTGAACGTGTGCAGCACGTGGTAATACGCGTCATGCTCGGCGACATAAGCGTGGCAGGCGGCCTCCCAGTCGTCGGTGGCCAGCAGATGATCGGCGAGCGTCCGCACGTCGCGAAACGTGAGCGCCATCCCCTGCCCGAACATCGGGTCGTTGGCAGCCGCCGCGTCGCCCACCAGCACCACGCCGGCGCGGTACGGATGGTCGACCCAGATGTCGTCCGAGGCAAACGTGGCCAGCGGCCCGATGGCTCGCGCTCCGGTGTACCAGCTCGACGGAGCCGGCCCGGATGGATTCTTCGATCATTTCCGCCACGGCTTCCTCGCCCCGCAGTCGCGGGCGATCTGCCGAGCGGTAGCTGAAGTAGGCTCGCACGCGCCCCTGGCCTTGGGGAAACAGGGCCACGAGCTGGCTGTTGACGGTATCAAAAATCGAGTGCGATCCGTAGTCGCTGACGGGCATGTCGCCCAGCAGGACGCCGGTCATCAAGCGCTCGGGCGGGTCGGCCTTGACGTCGAACCCCGCCAGCTTGCGGACCGTCGAGAGCCGGCCATCGGCCCCGACGACCAGCCGGGCTTGAATCTGCTGGCTGCGACCGTCGAGCTCGATCGTCGCGCACGGCGACGGACCAAGCTGCAAGTCGCGCAGCGCCCCGCCGCGCAAGACCGTGGCTCCGGCATCGCGGGCCGCTGCGAGCAGCAGCTCCTGCATCGCCGGGTGCGAGAAGGCCAGTTCCGCCGTGCCGCAGGTGGTCGTGGCCGGCAGGTCTCGATGTTCGATGAGCACCGGACCCAAGTACGTGTCGACCCACGGCAACGGGTGGCCGAGCGAATCGGTCATCAAGTCGTACAGGCCCAGGGCGCGCACTTCGGGGACGCCCCAGGGGGACATCGCTTCGCCGCGCACGCGATCGCGAAAGGTGCGCTCCTTTTCCACCACCACCACGCGCAAGCCGCGCAGCGCCATCGCCCGGGCCAGCGAAGACCCGGCCAGGCCGCCGCCGATCACCAGGATGTCACAGCTTTCGAGGGGATTGCCGGCCAATTTGCTCGACTCGATTTCGAGTAGGTTGATGGTAATTCAGCGGGTAGGGGCCGCCGCGCGTCACGAGCCCACTGACGGGTGTGCAGATTGCCTATTTTGCCCAACTGGAGCAGTCGCATCAAGGCCCCGCGAGGTGCGTCGGCAGCGCAAACTGATTCGTTGTGTGCTGGTTTCCCGGGGAAATCGCCGCTGAGGCCGTCGCCCGCCAAGGGTGAGCGCATGCGGGGCAACCCTATGGTGATGCATCTGCTGCTGGAACTGGTGCACGGATTGCGCGGACGGGGACGCGGTCGGACGTGAACCGCTGGCCCCTCTCGCTGGATGGTGCGTTCCGATGCGACCGGGCACCCGTTGTTCTGTCGACGCATGACGGTTTTGCATGGTCGATGCACCAGCCTGCGTGGCTGCGATTGACGACATTTTCAAGTCGTGGAAGCGATCCGCGAGAGGTTCATCGGCGCAAACCGCGCGAATCCGTGGCCGCCAGCGTTGCGCAACGACCAGCGCCAATCCGATCGCCAGCAGCACCCCGGTAGCGGGCTCGGGCACGGGGAGTGCGATGGCATCCAGCAGCAAGACCGAGTTGTGTCCCGTGTCGCCGACGTTAAACACGCCGAAGCCGATGGTGTGGGTTCCGGCGGAGGTGAAGGTGTAGCTGCCGCTCATCCAATCCGTCTGCCCGTCGAAACCGGCGGGGGGAGACACGGTGTCATACGCGCTGCCGTTGCGGCTGGCCAGCAGAGAGACGGAGTTGTCGATGATGAGGTAGGCGAAGTCGTTGTACATCGGGTCTTCGTCCAGCTCGTCGGTGAGGAAGTCCCAGTCGAACGTGAGCGTGTCGCCGGCCGAGACGGTGACGCTTTGAGTGATGGCGGTGCCGTTGACGGGCGTGCCGGCGCCTAAGTCGGTGAACGTCGTTTCGGGGATTCCCAGCGCGTCTTCGATCGGCATCGCGTACGCGGTGTAGTTGCCCGTGGTTTCGATGTAGCCTTGACGCGTGCCGTGGGTGGGCGTGACGCCGATCGTAGCATCCGGCGCCTGGGCGGAACCCACGACAGTCCAACCGGTGAGGTCCCCGGTTTCAAAACCTCCGTTGACGACGGCGGCCTGGGACAACAGCGGAGTGGTCACGGCGCAGACGCACGCCATCAGCAGGATTCTCGTCGACATTAGCGTCTCTCCATCATTAGCGGTACCTTGGGGACCCAGCAGCCCAGGGTGGCTGCGCATGCCGGTCAGGCTATCACGGACTTCGGCCTGTCACAACAAAATCTGGAGATTGCCGTGAAATTCTGGGTCGAGCCGTCGGGTCGCGCCCGATCGGTTCGGTCGCCTGGCACCGCGACGACGCGAACTTGCTGGCGAAGCGTTGTGTCGGCTCTTTGTTGATCGCATTCCGCAGGAGGGTGACTCGTGAACACGGCGCACCACAACGACACCGCGTGGTTCGAGGACCAGGCGTTCTGGCAGCGGACGTTCCCGTTCATGTTTCCCGAGGCGAGTTTCGTCGCCGCGGCGGAAAACGTGCCCAAGATCGTCGCGCTGGCGGGCGTCTCAAGCGGCAGCGTGCTCGATCTTGCGTGCGGGCCGGGACGCTATGCCATTCCTTTTGCCTTGGCGGGGTTTGCCGTCACCGGCGTGGACCGCACCACGTACTTGCTGGACCGGGCCCGCGAGCGGGCGGCCGGGGCCGGGGCGAACGTCGAATGGGTGGAACAGGACATGCGGCAGTTCGTTCGGCCCGGCGGGTTCGACCTGGCGATCAACGTGTTTACGTCCTTCGGATACTTCGACGAGGAGGCGGAGAATCGCCGCGTGCTGGAAAACATCTTTGCCAGCCTGAAGCCGGGGGGCACGTTCGTGTTCGACCATCTCGGCAAGGAAGTGCTGGCCGCGCGCGATCAACCCACGCGCAGCGAATCGTTGCCCGATGGCACCGTCATGATCCATCGCACCGCGATCGTCGACGACTGGTCGCGCGTCGACAGCCAGTGGATTCTGCTCACAGGGAATGACGCCCAAACGTTCCGGCTGCGCCATTGGGTGTACTCCGGTCGAGAGCTGCGCGCACTGTTTGCCGGCGTGGGGTTCGTCGACGTCGCGCTCTACGGCACCTTCGACGGCGCGCCGTACGACCCGCAAGCGCAGCGGCTGATCGCGGTGGCGCGAAAGCCGAATGAGTGACGTGCGTCGCAGCACGTGCCGGATGACCGCCGGCGGGCCGAAACAACCGGCATCACGTTTCGCGGCGCCGCTGCTTTGCCGCGTGGCGAGCCTCGCGGGGGTTGCTCGTCCCAGGAAAAAGCTTCTCCCGCTGGCCGCCATGCGGTAAGATGAGCGGCGCGTTTCCTGCCCTAACTCCCGCGCGGAGCCCGCCTGTATGCTCCCCAGTATGCTTCATCGACGCGACGCCATGATCCGGCTCGGCCAGGCCGGCTTGGGGGCTTTGGCATTGCCGAACCTGCTGCGGGCCGAGCGAGCGCTGGCCACGCCGGCGCTGCGGCCCCGGGCCAAGAGCTGCATCTTGCTGTACCTGTGGGGCGGGCCGCCGCAGCAGGACATGTGGGATCTCAAGCCCGAGGCACCCGAGGGCATTCGCAGCCAGTTCCAGCCGATCGACACCGTCGTGCCCGGCATCCAGATTTGCGACCAGATGCCGCGCATCGCCGGGCATACCGACAAGCTGGCAATCATCCGCTCCTACACGCATCCGAGCAACGTGCACGAGGTGGGGGTCTATCACACGCTCACGGGCAAGATCAACAACACGCTGGCCGTGCCCCGCAACCAGCGCAGCCGCCACGACTTTCCCAATACCGGCGCGGTCGTCTCGCACTTCATGTCGCCGGGGACGATGCCGGCCAGCGTCACCATCCCTTCGCCCATCGGGCACGACGGCGTGATTTATGCCGGCACGTTCGCCGGTTTCCTGGGCGCCCGGCACGATCCGATGGAGCTCAAGCCGCCGGGCGAAGTGAACCAGGCGCCGCCGCACAGTCTTGATCTGCTCGACGGCATCGACGCCACGCGGCTGCAAGCCCGCCACGGTCTGCTCAAGCTGCTGGAAGAGCACGACCGCACCATGCAGCGCCGCGGCTCGACCGGCGGCGGCGCGGGGCTCGAGCAATTTCGCGAACAGGCGTTTCGCATGCTCACCTCGCCCGAGTCGCGCGGGGCGTTCGACCTGGCCCGCGAAAGCGATGCCATGCGCGATCGCTACGGGCGGAACGAATACGGTGAGAGCTTTCTGCTCGCCCGGCGGCTCATCGAGTCGGGCGTGCGGCTGGTGACAGTCGTCTGGTCGTACATCTGTCCGGACGGCAACGTGTCGAACGTGTGGGACAACCACGGCGCCACGGCCTCGCTGGGGGGCATCACCGGTTACGAGATGCTCAAGGAAAAGTACTGCCTGCCGCCGTTGGACCTGGCCTACTCGGCGCTGTTGGAAGATCTTTCGGCCCGGGGACTGCTCGACGAGACGCTGGTGGTGATGCTGGGCGAGTTCGGCCGCACGCCAAAGATCAACAGTGCCCAGGGACGCGACCACTGGGGAGCCTGCCAGTCGGTCGTACTGGCCGGCGGCGGCATCCGCGGCGGGCAGGTGTACGGGTCGAGCGACGCGCACGCAGCCTATCCCAAGACCGATCCGGTGGCGCCCGAGGACGTGATCGCCACGATGTACCACGCCCTGGGCATTCCGCCCGACTCGCTCATCCACGACCGCGAGAATCGCCCGCACCGCATCAGCGAGGGGCGGGCGCTGGTGGAACTGTTCGGCTGAGCGAGGCCCGCGCCGCGTCGCCATAGCAGCGTCCGTTTAGCCCGGAGCCAACGGCGACGGCGCGTTCCCTGCGTGTTGAGAATTCAAATACGAAACGCCGTCGCCGGTGGCTCCGGGCTAAACTTCTTGCCACTCTCCCGTGCTTCTGCTATCCTGCCTCTGCTGCAAGTCGGCGAGCGACCTTCATTGACGTTGTTTTGCTCCGTTCTCCGAGACCTCGATCGCTAATGGGACCAAGTCACGCTTCTCGATCGTGATTCCCGTTGGCTGTTGTGATCCTGGTTCTCTCTGGTTACGCCGTTACGGAGCGAGGCATTCATGGTTCGTATCTTTCTGGTCTGTCTGGCGGTCTGTTTATCGTTCGTGTTGACCGTGCCGGCGTCCGCCGCCGACGTCTATCACGACTCGCTCTTCGGCGTGCAAGTGACGCCCAACATCACCTACGGGACCGGCCCGGTCCAGGGCGGAGCGAGCACGGCAAATCTGACCTTGGACCTTTATCAGCCGGTGCCCGTCGCGACGCCGCTGCCGGCCCAGACTCCGGCGATCGTGCTGGTGCATGGCGGAGGTTTCGTCGGCGGCGATAAGACGGATATGGCGCCGCTGGCCCAGGAGTATGCGTCGCTGGGCTACGTGGTGGCATCGATCAACTATCGCATGTTCTACGATCTTCCTCCCAACAGTTCGCCGGGCCCGGCCGACAACTTCACGCCGCCGCCGGCCGGCTACGACACGTTTCCCGACTTGCAGCTCGGCGACAACGCGATCAACGCGGCCGTGCAAGACTCGGAAATGGCGATTGATTGGATTCGCGCGAACGCGGCCACCTACGGCGTCGCCGCCGACCGCGTGGGCATCGGCGGCGCGTCGGCCGGAGGGATCACCGCGGAGTTGGTGGGCTACAACGATTCGCCCGCGCACTTTACGCCCACCGTCGTGCTCGATTTCCTGGGGAGCATGTACGGTACCCAGGACGTGATCCACGCCGGCGCTCCGCCCGCGTTCATGTTTCACGGAGACCAGGATCCGCAAGTGCCCTTTGACGGCGACGTGGCCGTGGCCGACCAGCTCACGGCGATGGGCGTGTACCACGAGTTCTACGTCGGCCAAGGCATCGGCCACGAGCTGGACGAATACGTCTTCGGCCTCACGTTTGGCAACGAGACGCTGCTCCAGCACAACATCGACTTTCTGGCCAACCATCTGGTGCCGGAACCGGGGAGCATGGTGCTGGCGAGCATGGCGGCGTTCGCGCTGTTGCTGGTCGGGCGAGCCGCGCGGAGGCGAAGGGGATGAGTAGGGGGCAGGGGTTCGGCGGATGGGAAGGAAGTGCTCCCACAGAGACGACACGACCGGCGATGAATCGGTCAATCGCCCGACAGCCAGGGAAAGAAGTGCTTCCGAATGCCGCCGAAACGAAACTCAATGCCGCCCATGAGCGTGACGTTGTTCGTCGTGGGGAGTCCGCCGCCGCCGATCGTCAGATTGTCCACCAGGTCGGCGCGGGCCACCAGCCAGTCTCTGAGCGGATACTTGAGCCCGAATCCGAAAGGCACGTCGGCCAGCACGCGGGCAACGTGATGGTTCTGGTCATCGGTGACGTTGAAGTCGGCCAGTCCTGCTCCCACGGTGAGGAAGGGGCGCAACCTCGTATCGGCCCAAGGATAATAGAGCAGGCTGGTATCCCAGAACAGCGCCCGTTCCAGTTGAGTGGCATCGGGATCGAAGCGTGTGGAATTGTTCAGCCAGGCGTCGGTCAGCTTGGTTTCCAGCCCCCAGTGGTCGGCGAAGTCCCAGCCGTACCGTTTCGATATCGCCAGACCAACCGCATCATTCGTGTGCTCATGGCCGCCGTGAAAGGGATCGCCGGCTATGGTGCCCGCGAAGTATCCGCCACTGATAGGACGATCGCGCCAGCGATAACTGTCCGATACCACAACGGGTTCGCCCGTTGGAGCTTCCCGGGCCATCGGATCCTCGGCGTGCGATGAGGTCGCAGAGTCCACGCAAACGGGGTTCACGCTCGCAGAATCAGCTGGCAGGGTCACGAACTGGCGTTCGGCCGACCTGGGCCAATGCGCGCAGCCGGCGATCAAGACAATCAGGGCTACCCACGTGCAAAGTTCGCCGCGATATGCCAAGCTGGCCCCGCATCTGCAGATGAACTGCAGAAGAATTGCCCACAGGGATCGATCTGATCAGGGCAAGAGGATCCAGACCAGCCGACACGTCGACCGAAGTGGTCGGGATTGTCTGACCACGACGTGAACACGTCAATGCGGAAATGCCCTCACCGCGTCGACCTTTCGAAACTGTCAACTTCCGACACATGAAGCGCACCAATTGAGCGCGGTGACACACCCGTGTAGGGGTGGTGAATCGAGCGCTGGGGGTAGCAAGTGCGCATGTGATCGAGGCATCGAGGAAATCCGGCGGGTAGGTTAACGGAGTAGCGCAGGACTACGGACGGACGGGAGATCGAAAACTATATTCCAGCGATAACGTTTTCCGACATGTTCGGCCCAGACAAGACGTGGCCCAGTTCGCAGTTCGACAGTGTGGGCATCCCGCCCGACTCGCTCATCCACGACCGCGAAAACCGCCCCCACCGCATCAGCGAGGGGCGAGCATGGTGGAGCTGTTCGGCTGAGCGAAGCCCGCGTTTCGTGGCCATAGCAGTCCGCTTAGCTTGGAACCAAGGGCGGCGATGATCGGTCGTCTGGGGTTCTGACAGTCCGGCCTTTCCTGCAGGGCAACTTCACATGGCTACGCGGCACCGGCCAGTTTTCGGCGCCACCTGCCCGTGAATCAACCGTACTGGCAACGAGTCCGCTTGCCATCTCTTCGCCCGGGCGCAAAAGGAACTGACCAACTATTGTTAGAAGTCCAAAACATTTTCTTGACAGCGTTGTCGGACGCATCTACGGTGCGTAACGACGTGGACGGATGGCTCACGGCAACGCGACGATTGCAACGCTACTGACCATCGCGCTCGCCAAGCGTCACATACCGAGGGGGACTGTGTCCGCCGGCCGAGCTGGCGGCGTGGCGTCCGTCGATGGGCGATGACATTGTTTTTCCCAGTGCACCGTTCCGGCGAGAAACGGTGTCTTCACTTCCACTCGGAGGGCCGTACTAATGAAAAGCTTGACGACATCGGTAGCTTGCGTTGCCACTCTGTCCGCGTTCGTAATCCTCTGGGGAAGGGCCGAGGCCGGCATCGTCAGCACGTCGGGCGACGTCGAGATCATCAACCCGCCTCCCAGCGTGTTGGAAGCTGCGCTTGAGGATCCCTCGCTTACCCGCGTATTTCAAGAACAAACCAGCCATGAGCTTGCCGCCGACCTGACTGTGAACATGAACGCGCCGGGAACCTTTACGGCTCCGGCGGACCTACCCGTTCTGACGCTAACCATTCCCGCCGGTACCGTCGTGGACAGTTACTTGTTTCATTTTGATTATGAGGTGAACAATACTGTGAGGGAAAGCGTGGGCAGCGTGACGTTTGATCGGCCGATCTTGGGAGTCATCGGCCGGCTAAGCGATCTTGTCGCGTCGGACGCAGAGCTGGGAGCGCCGGGAACATCTTACTCCACTCTGGCAACATCCGGCATTTGGGATTCTCAGGATAGCGTGACACTCTCCAGCGATTTGCGCACGCTTTCATTCGATCTCACGATGGGAGGCAAGGTTGACGACCTCCGCGTCGTGACCCAGGCGGTTCCCGAGCCGTCGTCGCTGGCCCTGTCCACTTTGGCATTGGCTGGCTGCCTCGCATTTCAAATCTGCCTCCGACGCTTTGCACAGGTCGCTTCCTCCCAACCCCCAATCCCCAACCCCTAGCCCCCCACGCGCTTGCCTCGCGCCGGCGCCTGCCCTACACTCCGCCTTCGTGGGTTCGATGCCAAACACTCCCGATCGTTCGCTGCTCGAAGGGGACGAGCCGACGCGGGTTCGTCTGGGGGTGTTGGGCTTTCTTTGTGCGCTGTCGTTCGTGCTCTATATCGATCGGGCGTGCATCGGCAAGGCGGCCGAGCCGATCCGCCAGGAGCTGGGGCTCACCGAAGCCCAACTCGGCTACGCGTTGGCGGCGTTCACGCTGGCGTACGGATTGTTCGAGGTGCCCACCGGGCGGTGGGGCGATCGGTTCGGGTCGCGCGGCGTGCTCACGCGGATCGTGATCTGGTGGTCGCTGTTCACCGCGCTCACCGGCGCGGCCACGGGATTGTGGATGCTGGTCGGCGTGCGGTTTTTGTTCGGGGCCGGCGAGGCCGGCGCTTATCCCAACGCGGCCCGGGTGATCGCCCGGTGGTTTCCGCTGGGGGGCCGCGGGATGGCCCAGGGCTGGATGCTCACCTCGGCGCAGATCGGCGCGGCGGCGGCTCCGCCGGTGGCGCAGGTGTTGATCGAATCGGTCGGCTGGCGGGGGGCGTTTGCCGTCTTCGGCGGCCTAGGATTCTTCTGGGCCGCGTCGTTCTATTGGTGGTTTCGTGACGATCCGGCCGAACATCCGCGCACGAACGCCGCCGAACGCAAGCTGATCGAAATGGGCCGGCCGACGTTCGAAGGCCCGGCCGAGCACCCGCCGATCCCCTGGCGGAGCATTCTCAGCAGCCGCAACATCTGGCTGTTGGGCCTGGTGCAAACCTGCTCGTCGGCCATTTATTACATGGTGATCAACTGGTATCCCAGCTACCTGCAAAACGGCCGGCAGGTGTCCGCCCGGCAGGCGGCCTGGCTGTCGTCGCTGGTACTGGCCGGCGCGGCCGTGGGCTGCATCACCAGCGGATTTGCCAACGACCGGCTGGCCCGCTGGACGAACTTTCATCCGGCGCGGTTTCGCTACTTCGGGTTCACCGGCACGGCCGTCGCCGCGGTGTTTCTGCTGCTGAGCGTGCAGGCCGAAAGTCCCGTGGCCACCAGCCTGTGGGCCGCGGCCGCCTGCATCGGCACGATGTCGCAGCAAGCCACGTTCTGGTCCGTAACCACCGAGATCAGCGGCCGCCACCTGGGGTCGATCTTCGGCCTGATGAACTCGCTGGGAGTGCCCGGCGCGTTCGCCTCGACGCTGTTCTTGGGCCAGTTCGTCACCTGGATGCAGGGCGAAGGCTACGTGGGCCGCAGCCAGTGGGACCCGGCGTTCTACGTTTATGCCGCGGTCTTGCTGGTCGGCGCCTGCTCGTGGCTCTTAGTCGACGCCAGCCAGACGATTCCGGACCGGGACGAGGCGGCGAGCGAACATAAACCCGCAGCCCCAGCAAGGGGCGGTGTTGCAGCCAGCGCGAAATTGGCAGCGCCCCTTGCTGGCGCTGCGGGTTAGTGTGCCCCGGCGTCGTAGTACCGGTGAGGTGGACCCCAACCTTTGGACAGTTTTGGGGCTTGGATAAGGTGTAGGTCGTTGGGTCTGGCGGCCCGTGAGACCCCTCACGGGTCTCGCGCGGCCGCGGCGGCTGACGACGTTTTGGGTTCTGTTTGATTCTCCTCTTTAGCCCTGCCTCAACAGGGATTTGAGCGCCGAATGTTTCGCGCTTTTTCTGCCCGTACAACTCCGCTGGCGTGCGGTAGCCGAGGGCTTGGTGGATTCGCCGCTGGCAGTAGAACTCGAAGTAGCGGGCCAGCGATTGCTCCGCCTCCCAGCCATCGGCGTAGTCTCGCAGGTACACCTCCTCGTACTTCACGCTCCGCCACAGCCGTTCGATGAACACATTGTCGATCGCGCGACCGCGACCGTCCATCGAGATCGCCACGCCACACTTCTCCAATCGGCCCGTGAAGGCGCCGCCGTGAACTGGCTTCCTTGATCGCTGTTGAAAATCTCCGGGCACTTGGTGGCCAGCGCCTCGTCGAGTGCTTCCAGGCAAAATCTTCCTTCCAGCGTGTTCGACAACCGCCAGGCCAACACGTAGCGACTGAACCAATCCATCACCGCCGTCAGGTACAAAAAGCCGTGTCGCAACGGAATGTAGGTGATGTCGCTGGCCCACACCTGGTCGGGTCGCGTGATCGCCAGATTCCGCAGCAAATACGGGTAAATCTTGTGTCCGGCCGCCGGTCGCGTGGTGCGTCGCTTGACGCCCACTGCTTCCAAACCCATCAACCGCATGAGCCGCTGAGCACGCTTGCGATTGATGCCCAGTTCCAACGCCATCTTGCGGCTGCCGTAAAACGGCGTTTGCAGATACTGCTTGTCGATCCGCTTCATCAGCGCCAGATTCTCGGCCGTCTCGCCGGTCGGCACGTAATACCGACTGCTGCGCGGCAGGCCGACCAGCTCGCACTGTCGGGTGATGCTCAACGGGGCGTGACGGGTGTCGATGCATCTTCGCTTGGCCTCAGGCGAGCTCGGCAGATTTTTTTTTCAACCACTCGACCTCCATCTTCAGGCGGCCGATCTGTTCGTAAAGTTCCTGCTCGCCCGCCGACTGCTCGTCGCGCCGCAGGCGGCCGTCCTCGAACAGCCCGGCTGCTTGCTCCAAGAGCTGCTTCTTCCACGCCGTGACCTGGCTGGCATGCACCCCAAACTCGCTGGCCAACTGGGCCGTCGACTTGTCGCCGCGGACCGCCGCCAATGCCACCTTGGCCTTGAACGTCGCTCCAAATACCCGCCGCTTCCGCGTCATGCTGGCACACTCCTGATTCGGTCGTCTCCGCACCCGGAAACCACACCTTATCAGCGCGCCCAGTTTTTGGGGTCCACCTCACGGTATCCGCTCGACGGATCGACCGCCCGCGGCGTGAGCAATCCTTCTTCGTGATAAAGCGGAGCGTCTTGACCGAGAGCCCTGATTTTCAAAAGTCGCGATGTGAACATGCTCGCCTCCCTGGCTTGCCGCGGAACGCGAGCGGTATTGTAAGGCCTCCAGCGACGGGAGAGCCAAACGCGGGCGGCCCGGACAACTTGTTGACGCACCCGGTAACTGCATTCCAAAACCGGACTTGTTTCCGATTGAATGTCCAGATGCGTTCAACAAGTCGTCGGCGCCGCCCGCGAGTATTGAGATGTCCAATACTCACGCACACTCACGACCCAAGTCGCTTGACGGCGCAGCCCCTACTTCTCGCCTTTGACTCGTGACTCTGGGAGCAAGGACAAGAGATGGTACATCGTGAACGCCGATGCATCCGTCAGGTGCACGGTCACTTGGTCCTTTGCGAATTCGTTCCACCGACTCACGATCCCAAACCCTTGGTCCTTGTCTAACATATGTAGGCGCAAACTGCTTTCCTGAAGTGTCGCTTCTGAGTCAATTGGGAGTGCGAGCGCATCGAGTTTCAGTTCGCGATTGGAAAACGCCTGGCGATCGATTACGTCAATTAGGTGCGCAATGCTGCGAGTGCCATAACGAAACTGAGTCTGCGCTATGAACCTCAGCAGCGCAGCAGGAATTACAGCTAGATCCGTCCCGAAGCATCTCTTTCGCGAGCGCGATTGCGGCGCACACCTTATCCACCCTGCGGTCGCGCTTTCTCGGAACGGAGATCGAGATCCGGAATATCTATCACGCCACCATTTATCCGAGAAAGTAGGTCAACGAGCTTGCCCGCGGGCACGAGAGCTATAACCGAAAGTTGTGGATGAGGTGAGTTGAAAAAGGCGGCGTACTTGGGTTTGAATTTGGTTGTCTACGACCCAATTCCCCAGGAGTACGCCACCATGCCAGAGAGTAACGATTCGATCGGCTTGGTCTTTGCCAGCCCGAGTTCTCCGGACGTGTTGACGGTGCACCTTCGAGCGCGGGGCTCAGCAGATGCTGGCCCAAGCCATTGACGCAGGAAGTCGCCGAGTGGATCGAGTCGCATCGCGAGCATCGCTGCGCGATGCGGCCGGCCACCGCCAGGTGGTCCGCAATGGCCGCTTGCCCAAGCGGACCATCCTCTCCGGCGTTGGCCCGATCGAGGTCGAGCAGCCCCGCGTGCTCGGACCGCCGGCCAGCCGGGCGAAGCAGAACCTTTTTCCTCCAAGATTCTTCCGCCGTATCTGCGCAAGACGAAGAGCCTCGAGGAATTGATTCCCTGGCTGTACCTCAAGGGCGTCAGCACGGGCGATTTCAGCGAAGCCCTGGCGGCGCTTGGTCGGTCCGGACGGCCGCGGGCCTGTCGGCCACGACGATCACGCGCCTCAAGAGCGTCTGGCAGGACGAATTCCAGGAGTGGAACGAAGCGATCCTTGGAGGGCAAGAAGTACGTCTACCTGTGGGCCGACGGCGTGCACTTCAACATCCGCCTGGAAGAAGATCGGCAGTGCATCCTGGTCTTGATGGGCGCCACGGCGGATGGCCGCAAGGAGTTGATCGCCGTGGCCGATGGCTATCGCGAGAGCGAGCAGTCGTGGAAGGCGCTGCTGTTGGACGTGAAGGCGCGCGGCCTGGTGATCGATCCGAAGCTGGCCACCGGCGACGGCGCCCTGGGCTTTTGGAAGGCCTTGCCGCAGGTCTATCCGACGCACGCGCGAGCAGCGCTGCTGGGTCCACAAGACGGCCAACGTGCTCGACAAGCTGCCCAAGCGATTGCAGCCCGAGGCCAAGGAGAAGCTGCACGCGATCTGGATGGCCGCCGACACGAAAGCGATGCCGAAACAGGCGTTCGACTTGTTCGTGGCCACGTACCAGGCCAAGTACCCCAAGGCGACCGAGTGCCTGGCGAAGGATCGCGACGTGCTGCTGACGTTCTACGACTTCCCGGCCGAGCACTGGATTCACCTGCGGACGACCAACCCCATCGAAAGCACGTTCGCAACGGTGCGACTGCGACATCGGCGGACCAAAGGAAGCGGCAGCCGTGTCGCCTGCCTGACGCATGGTCTTCAAGCTGATGCAATCCGCCTCCAAGAAAGTGGCGGCTGTTGAACGGCTCCAAGCTGCTGCCCGACGTGATTCAAGGAATCCAGATTCATCGACGGAATCAAACCCCAAGAAGCCGCCGCCTGAAAACTCTCATCCACAACTTTTGACAATAACTCCACACTACCTACAAGATGTGACAGTCACCGGTGAGCTTTGCGCGATAAGGAGGCAGACAGGCAGCTGTTGGTTTCTACTGTGGCCGCGTCACTTCTTCGGCACGCCCAGCTCTTCCAGCATGGTGGCCATTTCGTTGGCGGCGTCGCGGGTGTTGACCATTTTGTCGACGGCTTTGATCTTGCCGTCGGGGCCGATGTAGAAGGTCCAGCGTTCGGCCACCGGGCGGCCCTCGTGCACCACGCCGTAGGCTTCGGCCGTCTTTTTCGAGGGGTCGCTGAGGATCGGGTAGTCGAGCTCCAGCGACTTGGCAAACGCGGTGTTCTTCTCGACGTCGTCGACGCTGGCGGTGAAGTAGGCCACGTCATAGGCTTTGATGGCCTGGCCGTTTTCCTTCATGTTCTTGCACTCGGCCGTGCAGCCGCCGGTAAAGGCCTTGGGAAACCAGGCGATCACCACCGCCTGCTTGCCGGCGAAATCGGCCAGCGAATACTCCTGGCCGTCGGAACCGGTGAGCTTGAAGTCGGGCGCCTTGTCGCCCACCTCGGGCGCGGCGGCCAGGGCGGCGGCGGGCAGCAGCAGGGCCAGCGAAGCGGCGAAGGTACGAAGCGCGTTCATGATGAAATCTCCTGGGAGGTTCCTTCCCCCGCGCCGAAGTATCCGCCCGCGGGGGCCTGGTAGCGTACTTTCAACTCGGGCGTCGGCACGCGGCCGTGCCCGGTGACTTTCGAATCGAGACACCGGTCCAGAATTCCGCACACGATCTGCGTGCGCTGGACGGGGTAGGGGGCCCGGCCGGTGGTGATCATTTCTTCGACGGCGTGCATCAGGCAGGTCGAATAGGCCACGTTCGGCAAGGCCGGCAGCAGAAACTGCGTCGACAGCTCGCGGCCGTCGCGCAGCCGGCAGGCGAACGTGTAGTCGCTCACCGCGCCGTTGATCATCAACAGCGTGGCCCGCAGGCCGTCGTTGTATTCGATGAGATAGGCGGCCGGGTTGGCGACCAGTTGCTCCAGCTCGCCGCTGTGGGTCAGATCCTGCGTGCGGCCGTCCTGCATGCCGATGCCGCTGCGCGACGTGGAGCGCGACAGGGCCGCCTCGAGCAGCCGCCGCGACCAGCGACCATCCTGGCCGGCCTGCCAGACGGCGGGCCCCTCGATGAGCTGCACGGCCCGGACGCCGGTCTCGCCGCCGCGGCGCCGCTCGACCATCGACTGCATGGCCTCCAGGGCGTGATAGTCCATCGGGTCGCTCTCGCCGACGCCCACCATGAGGGCCTCTTCCAGCAGGGCTCCGTCGGGCACTTCGACCGGTGGCAGCCGCCAGGTGACCGGCAAGCTCGAGCCGGCCAGCATCGGAAAGCCCAGCCGCTGGCCGGCCGCCACCATGCGGCTGGCCTTGTCGAAGCTGTAGGAGAGGTGCTTGTCGTTGAACACCGGCACGCTGCGGCCGTCCTCTTCGAACACTTTGACGATCTGTTCGAAGAACTCGAACCGGGGGTACTGGATCTGCCCCTTTTCGTTGCGCGGGTAATCGCCGTGCTCGCCGATCACGACCACGCCGTCGACGGCCAGCTTGTCCCCCCCGCAGCGCAACGTCTCGGCGATCGTGGGGTAGACGGTGAAGCCGAATTCCTTGGCCCGCGCGGCGCTTTGATCTCCCTCGGGATGCTGATCGACGTAGAGCGAAACCACCTCGATCGGCGGTCGATGCCAGCGACCGTGCCAGGGATAGCCGACGAGAAACCGATCGCCCATGTGCTGGGCATGCGACAGGTAACGCCAGACGGTGGTGACGATGGCCACGCGCTTGGGTGGCTGGGGGGCGTGGATCATCATCGTGCTCGTACTCCATCAGACTCTGACATTGAGATCGGTTGGCACCGGTTTATGTGTGCCATGTTCACGCTTGCGTGAGCATGCTTGCCAGAGGCAGGCATGGCATTTGGTGCATGGTCGCTGAGAGGGGCCCTCGGCCCACTGTCAGAGCCGGTGGTACCCGGCAAAAGCACTGCTGGACAAGCCAGCAGTGGCACACTGATTTCACACTTTGACATCGCACTAGCTCCTGCGAAAAGTCGATTGGGGGTTGGGCCGGTAGCGGATGGCCAGGTGGGGCGTGTCGAGCGGCTCTTTGCGCCACAACGATTCCACGCCCGCGGCCACCAGCCCCGTGGTGAGCAGCGTGCGTTCGACGGGGATCGCCGTTTTTCCGCTGCGGATGAAGTGTTCAATGTGCCAGACCAAGGGATCGAAATTGAACGGCTGCGTGTCGCGCGTGCCCCCCAGGTAACAGAGCGTGCTGAGCGGCTCGTCCTGCCCCTTGAGCCGGGCGGCGAAGGTGATGTCCCCCACCAGCCCATTGAGCAACAGCATCGTGGCCTTCAGCCCATCGGTGTACTCGAAGCGGTAGGCCACCGGATCGGCGACCATGCGGCGCAGGTCGGCCGGGGTGGGATAGACGTGGTTGAAACCTTCGCGGGCCGGGGCCAGCTCGTGGCTGCGGCACAAGCAGGCTTCCAGCAAGGCCCCGTCCCAGCCGCCGCTGGCCCAGGAGCCGGCCGCCAGGGCCTGCCACACGTCGTCGCCGCGCAGGGCGTGCAGCCGGCGGACGCCCGTCTCGCCGCCGCGGCGCCGCTCGGCAAAACATTGGATCGTCTCCAGGGCGTGAAAGTCGTAGCTGTCGACGTTGCCGTTGCCGATCGACATGACTTCTACGACGTCCGCGTCGAGCGGCATCTCGACCGACGGGATGCGCCACGACAGCGGCACGCTCGAACCGGCCGCCAGCGGAAAGCCCATTTCGCCGGCCGTGTCGAACATCTTGCGGGCCCAGTCCCAATTCCACGACAAGTGCTTGTCGTTGAACACCGGCACGCCGCGGCCGCTCTTGCGAAACACGTCGGCCGTCTGCTCGAAGAACTCGTAGCGCGGGTAGAGGGTCTGCCCCTTTTCGTTGCGCGGGTAATCGCCGTGCTCGCCGATGATGATCACGCCGTCGACGGCCAGCTTGTCGCCGCCGGTGCAGAGGGCCTCGGCAATCGAAGGATAGATCTTAAGCGTCTCGAACCGTGCGGCCCGTTCGCGGCTCAGGTCGCCGTCGGGTAACTGGTCGACGTACATCGCCACCAGGTCGAGCTGGGGATGGTAGTGCCGGCCTTCCCAGCCGTAGCCTTCGAGGATGCGATCCAGAATCACCTCGGCGTGCGAATTGCGGCGAAACTCGGTGAGCAGGGCCGCCACCTTGGGCCGCTTGCCGGGCGCGTCGTCGGCACGGGCGCGGCCATCGGCCGAGAGCGTCAAAAGGGCCGCCGCGGGGACGCCGGCCAACACGCTGCGTCGCGAGATTTTCAACGGTTGCGACATCTGGGTTCCTCTCTTCAAGACACTCATGTTCTCCATGCTACTCGCCCCAACGGCTACCGTCCCACTCGACGACCCGTTCGAGCAGTTTCACCAGGTCGGCCGTGAACAGCCGCAGCAGCGTGTGCCCCTTGTCGGCCGTGGCCACGCGCGGGTTGCCGATGTGTCCGGCCGTGCTGCGGTCCTGGGTGGTCCAGGCCCGGCCCACGGGGTCGAACGCGCCGCGCGGATCGATCGGCTCGGCCTGCCGGAAATTGCCCACCAGGTGCGGCGCCAGCGCCAGGATCATCGACGTTTCCCATTCGCAGGCGTGGCCCATGGCCTGCTGTTCGATCGAGGCGTCGGCCGCTTGCGGCGTGGCGCCGAGGTCCCAATAGGCCGAGAACAACAGTAACAGATCGTCGCGGCGGCGGTGCCGCTGGCGGACCTCGAACAGGGCCTGCTGCCCGGGCACGTTGTTGCCGCCGTGGCCGTTGACAATGACGATCCGGCGAAAGCCGTGGGTCAGGAAGTTCTCGACCATGTCGCCCACCAGGTCGATGTACGTTCGGGGCGCGGCCGACATCGTGCCGGCGAAGTCCAAGTGATGCTGGGAGTTGCCCAGCCACATCACGGGCGTCAGCAGCACGCGATCGGAGAGCGCCTCTTCGGCCCGGCGGGTGATCTCGCCCACCAGCATGCTATCGGTAAAGACCGGCAGGTGATGCCCGTGCTGCTCCAGGGCCGCGGTGGGAATCACCACGGGGACGTCCTTCGACAGCGTGGCCACAGCCGGCCAGGTCATTTCCGCAAGTTGCATGGGGAGGGAAGTTTGCTGGTGGGTTGTCGACAGGGGTGGGGGACCACGTTACTCGGCCGAGATGCAATACAAATGCTCGCGGCCCCGCAGAAACAGCTCGTCGCCGGCGATGGCGGCCGAGGCGTCGAACCGGTCGTCGAGCTGGTTGGTGGCGATGATCTCGACTTCTTTCTTGTCGCCGTCCTGGACGAACTTGCCGGCCGGGAAGACCACGGTCGTTCCCTCGCGGCTGGTGAGATAGATGCGACTGTCGGCCCCCACGGGCGAGGCGTAAATGTTCGAGATGCCTTCCACCCGCTGGCGATCGACGATTTTTTCGCCCGTCGCGGCGTCGAAGCACGACAGCAGCCCCTTGTTGCCGGCCGTGAAGTACAACAGCTCGCCGTCGATCAAAGGGGAAGGAACGTAGGGCGTACCGACCTTGCGCGTTTTCCAGGCGACCTTGTCGTCCTCGCCGGTGATATCGCCGGTGCTGGCCAGCGGAATGGCATACAGCGAATTGGTGATGAAGCCGGTCATGGCATACACGTTGCGGCCGTCGGTCACCGGCGTGGGAATGGCGCTGGGGCCCTGGCCGCCGCAGGCCCAGATGAGCTCGCCGGTTTCGAGGTCGTAGCTCCGCACGCGGCTCGAGCCGTGAACGACGACCTGCGTGCGGCCGCCGACGTCGACCACCAGCGGCGTGGCCCAGGTGCTGCTTTCGTCCCGATCGACCTTCCAGCGCGTGTCGCCGGTGCGGGCGTCCAGGCAGACGACGAACGATTCCCCCTGGTGGTCCCAGTTGACGATCACCGAGTCGCCGCGCACCACCGGCGACGAGCCCTCGCCGAACGTGTTGAAGATCACCATCCGCCCCAGGTCGCGGCTCCAGCGCTTCTGGCCGTCGACGCTGTAGCAATACACGCCCCGCGAGCCGAACGAGACGTACACCTGCCGGCCGTCGGTGCTGGGCGAAGCGGAAGCGTAGCTGCCGTCGGGATGATGCCCCTCGTGCGGCACGGCCTCGGTGGCCACGTCCTGCCACAGCGTGCGGCCCGTCTTACGATCGAGACACATCACGACGAACTGGTAATAATGCGTCGGCTCGCTGGCGCTGTAGCTGCCGATCCGAATGCCGCGCGTTTTGACGTTGGACAGTTCTTCTTCGGTGAGCGGCTTGGGCTTTCCCTCGCGATCGGTTTTGATGGCGGTGGTCAGAAAGATCCGCTCGCCCCACACGATCGGCGTGGCCGTGCTCTCGCCGGGTACGGGAACCTTCCATTTGACGTTCGTGGTTTCGCTCCACTCGACGGGCGGCTTGGCCAAGGGAGCCATGCCCGAGGCCAGCGGCCCACGCCACTGCGGCCAGTTTGCCAGCGATTCGGGGGGAACCTGATCGGCCCCAAACGCCGCGGCAGCCGTCAACCAGCACAGAGCCAGCATCGTCGAACGCATTGCAAGGTTTCTCGCCAAAGGAAAACGGGCCCCAGGGCAACAGGAACGAGCCTACCATCTGGCGCCGCCGGTTGCACGCCCCCGAGCGGCACGCCGATCCAGAGCCTCCGCTACCGCAGCGATTGCAAGAACGCCAAGAGGTCGGCCAGCTCCTGGTGGCTGAGCTGGGCGTCCATGCCCTCGGGCATGATCGAGACGCTGCTTTGGACCAGCGTTTCGATGTCGGCACGCGGCAGGCGGGTTTCCACCCGGTCGGTCGAGTAGAGGTAGATGGCGTCGGAGGTTTCGCGGGTGATCACGCCGGTGTGGACCCGGCCATCGGCGGTCACGGCGGTAAACGGTTCGTAGCCGCGGGCAAAACTGACGCTGGGCAGCACGATGGCTTCCAAGAGGTCGCGCGGGCGCGGATGGCGCTGATGCGGCTCAGGTCGGGCCCGATCGTCCCCCCTTGGCCTTGCACGGCGTGGCAGGTGGCGCAAATGGCCTTCTTGTTGCCGAAGAACAGCTCGCGGCCGCGCTGAATCTCGCCGCCGGACAAGACGTCCGCCAGCGCCGCCAACCGGGCCTGTTGTTTCTCGGCGTTCTGGTTCAAGCGCTCGTACAAGGGGGCCGCCTGCCGCCGGACGTCTTCGGGATACGATTGCAGAGCGGTATCCAACGCGTCGGACTTCAGACTGCCAAACCCGGGGGAGCGGCCCAGTGCGGCGACCAGCTTTTGTCCCACCGCGGCGCTTGCGGATTGCTCGAAGGCCCGCAGCAGCCGGGGCACGGCCAGGACATCGCCGGTGGCCACCGCATCGCATAATTCCGCCAGCCGGGCATCGTCCAGGTGCGACTGTCCAAGCGCCTGGGCTGCGTCCAAACGGACCAGCGGCGGGCGATCGGCCGCCAGGCTCGCCCGCAGCAACGCGAACAGCTCCGGCGGCAGCTCTTCGAGGCGTCCGGCCACCGCGGCTGCCGCTTGCACGCGGACGTCTTCCGGCCGGTCCGTCGCCAGGGCCACGCTCACCAGGGTCTCGTCGAACAGTTTGGCGACGCTCGCCGTTTGGGGCGGTTTCTTGCCATCGTCGTCCTTGTCGGCGGCTTCCAGCGGCAATGCCCGCAGCGTGGCCACGGCCTGCCGCACGATCGTTTCATCCGCATCGGCGAGCGCCCGCTCGAGTGCCCCGGCCCAGGCGTCGGGCAAGTGCCGCGGAGCGGCCTGGCCCATCACTTCCAACAGGAGCAATCGCGTGTCGCGCGGCGTTTGCCCGCCGCCCAGCGCCGCGGCGATCACCTCCTCGACGGCCGGATCGCCGGCGAACGCCAGCAACTGCTGGCGCACGGCGTCCCGCTGCTCTGCGTCGACGGGCTGCCGGGCGAGCCACTCGCGGAACAGTGGAAGCATCGCCGGACCCCAGTCGGCGTGATGCGCGATCACCCACAGGGCCGTTTGCCGCAGCAGCGGATCGGCCGGATTCAACAGCGGCGTAACGCGCTCGGGCACCAGGCGGCCGTCGTCCATCTGATCCAGCGCGATCAAGCGCTCCTCGCCGGGCGGCGGAGCTGGCCATTTCCAGTCCGAGCGCCGTCGCCGGCCGATCGTCGATCCGGATCAGGGCAAAGATCGTGGCGTGCTCCAGAAAGCGGTCTACCGGCGCCGCCAGGCTGTCCAACAGTGCCGGCACGGCCGCCGCGTCGCCGATGCGGCCCAGGGCCGTTGCCGCTTCGCGCCGCACCGGCGGTTCGTCTTGCACCACCAGCGCCGTGAGCTTGTCGAGCGCCATCGCGTCGCGATGCAAACCGGCCGCCCGGGCCGCCGCTTGCCGTACGCTGGCCGTGTGATGATCGAGCGCCGCGCGGACCGCCGCCCGCGCCGAAGCGTCGTCGATCTGGGCCAGGGCCCACACGGCCGCGCAATCGGCCTCGGCGTCGCCGTCCGCGTTTAACACGCCAGCCAGCGCCGACACCGCCGACGGCCCGCGCTTCGCCAGCTCTGCCACGGCCCGATCGCGAACGGCAAACCGCCCATCGGCCAGGAGCCCGCACAAGGCTTCCGCCGAAAGAGTCTTCCAGGCGATCTGCAAGCCGCGCGGATCGGGCGGCCGGCGAGGCGTCGGCACGCCGCACGCGGTAAATGGCCCCCAGCACGTCGGGCTTGGCCACTTGCGACGTGGGGCAGCCGATGCGAAACCAGCCGCCGGTGTTCACCACCAGCACGCTGCCGTCGGCGTCTTCCAAGACGTCCGTCGGATGAAAGTCGACGTCGGAGGAGACGAGAAAATCCTCGTTGCGGCAAGTGAACGTCGCGCCGCTGCGGGTGAGGTTGTGCCGCATGATCTTGTGCATGTTGAACAGGGCCGAGTAAAGCTGCCCTTGCGAAGTGTCGCCCAGGGCGCCCGCCCGGCAGAGCATCAGGTCGCTCGAGGCCGACACGCCCAGGTGGGTCAGCGGGGGGAGCAAGTCGCCGGTCCGTTTGTGTTCGTTCAAGGTGCGATCGCGCACGGGATATTCGGCGCCGTCGACGCAATGCACGACCGCGTCGCGGAGGCCGGCTCCCATCGAGTTGGGCGCCAGAAACGTGCCGCTGGAAAACATGTCCCCTTCGCGCGTGAAGGCCACGCCCACGGCGTTCCCCTGCGAGCCGCACACGACTTCCAAATCCGATCCGTCCGGCCGGCAGCGGAGCACCAAGGGCGCGGTGCCCTTGTGAATCACCGGCCCGCCGGGGCGATGAATCTCGTGGGGGAAGCGGCCCGCGCACCAGTAGATTCGCCCGTCGGGTCCCAGGCTGCCGCCGTGCATGTCGTCGGCCACGCCGGTATTGGCAAAACCGGTGACGAGCTCCTCGCGGCGATCGGCCACCAGGTCGCCGTCGGTGTCTTCCAGCCGCCAGAAGCTGGGGGGCGAGGAGCAGAACACGGCCCCGTCGTGCCAGACGATGCCTTGGGGAAAGACCAGCTTGTCGGCGAACACCGTGCTGGTGTCGAACCGCCCGTCGCCGTCGGTGTCCTCGAGCACGCGAATTTTGTGCGGCGGGTTTTTCGATAGCTCCGGCCCGCGCAGGTTCACGCCGGCCGAGTCGCACACGTACATCCGCCCCGCATCGTCGAACGCCGCCAGCATCGGCCGCTCGACCAAGGGAGCGGCAGCGACTTCTTCCACGACGAAGCCCGGCGGAACCGCGATGGCTGCCAGGCCGCGAGGCGTGGCGTCGGGCGATTCGTCGGCGAGCGCGCACGCTTGCGGCACCAACGTCGTCAGCGAGAGTAGCAGTCCCGACGAGACGAACAACGAAACGCAGCGGCGGCGAACGGTCGGCATGAGGATTCCCTTGGAGGGCACTCGGGTCGTTGGTTGCCACCGATTATAGCCCCTCAAAATCGCCAAGCCACGGGCTCGGGTGCCACTGCTGGCTTGTCCAGCAGTGAGGAGTGCAGCGGATTCGGCAATTCCTTGGGTGCTCGTGATCGTTCGGACGTGATCTGAGTTTGAGGCAACGCCGCACGAACGCTCGGCACTGCTGGGCCACTCAGCAGTGGCACCCTCAATGCAGCGCGAGCGAGCCCCTACTTCCGGGGAAACAGCACCCCTGGGGCATGGGCGCCCTGGGCACTCGGCTCGCGGTGCCCGGTGGTCATGGCCCGCCGCATGGCCCAGGCCGTCGCGGCGTCGACCGTCTCGCGGAACTCGGCGACGCCGGCTTGCCGCGTGGCCAGCAACCGGCCGGCTTGCACGACCAGGGCGTTGCGATGCGTGGCCGGCACCCGGGCGTCGGGCGTGATGACGCCGAACAGGTTGAGCGGATCGGCCGCGCTCGCGACGATCCAATCGGCGGGATTGTCCGCTTCGATTTGCCGCCGGGCTTCTCGCAACTGGTCGACCGCGGCCGGCAGGGCGTACTGTTCGCCGGCCACTTGCGCGACGAACCGCCCGCCGCGCACCTCGCCCCGCAGCTCGAGCAATCGCAGCGTCGGCAAGAGTTGCTGCCAACCGGGGGCCGACGTTTCGCGCACCAGCAGATCGCGAAACACCACGCCCCACCGCCGCAACAACTGCCGGCACCAGGCTTCCAGATATTGCTGCCGGCCCGCGGCGTGCACCGGGCCGGGAAACAGCGACCAGCGTCCGCTGGGGATCGACGAGGCGTGGAGCGGCCGGGCCTCGCGCCGCCGATGCCGCGAGGTGTGGCGCTCGCCGGCCACGAAACGGCGGACCGCCGCGAACGCGTCGCACGTGACCAGTCCCAGCGCCGCCAACTCGCGCAGCGCCTCTTCCAATTGCGAGGGGAGCAATTGCGACAGGTTTTTCAATTCGCCAAAGAACAACGCCCCGCGGTTGCGCAGCACTTCGAGGACCGCCGCGGCACCACTGCGCAGCGGCATTGACGGCACCGCGGCCTCCGGCGGCAACAGCCCGGGCAAGTCGTCGCGTACCAGTAGCGAAATCGGCACCACGCGCGACAAGGCCGCCATGCTCGGCCGTTCGTCCTCCTCGCGCCGCGGCGCGCCGAGCCGCCCCCACACCAGTTCGCCCGAGAGAAACAACTGATCCAGCCACGCCGGATCATATTCCGACACCCGGGCCGCCAGTACGCGTCCCTCCCAGGCACCGGCCGGCAGCTCGAATCCTTGCAACTGGGCGACCGCCTCGCGCACGCCCACCGGTCCGCCCCAGCGGTCCTCGGGCGATAAGTGATGATATCGAGTGAGGAAGTGCAGAAACGCCCGCGGCTCGACCGGCTGAATCTGTTGCCGTAATCCGGCCAAGGTCAGCCGATGAATCCGGGCCAGCAGCCGCCGATCGCACCAACCGACGGCTTGCTGCGGGGGCGTCGGGCCGGCGGCGTCTGCCGCGTCACCCGCGAAGAAGTTGCCGCGCAACACGGCCCCCTGGCCCTCGAGTGCTTCGAGCGACGCAGTGACCAGCGGTTCCGACAAGCCCAGGAAATCGGCCAATTCGCGGGCCGTCGTCGGGCCGACGTGCTCGATCCGGCCGCGCACCAGCGCCACGCAGGCCTCGGCACTCGCCACGTCACGATCGAGCGCGCTCGGGCAATCGCACCGGCGGGTCGGCCACTGCGTCGGGAAAGGCGGCCCGCAGGATCGGCCAGCTCTCGGCGGCGATCCAGAATGCCCGCTCGCCGGAAACGACGACGCGCGTGGCTCGCCCCGCGGCAACCAGCTCGGGCAGCCAGTCCTGCCACGGCCCGGCTTCCAGGGAGTCGATCACGACCAGATTTACCAGCGCGTCGTGCAGTTCGTCGGCACTGCGGACCAGCGGCCACGCTTCACGGCGGACTTGCGCGGTGGCGTCGGGATCGAGCCGGGCCAGGTCGCGCAGGTCGTCGGGCGAGAGGGTGCGCCGCGTGGCGACGGCCCGCACGCGGCGTTCTTCGAGCGGGGCCCCGTCGAGAAACGCGTACGGATTCGCGTTGAGCAGTTCGTAGCTGAACGGCGACGGCTCGCGCGTGTCGCGCCCCACGAATCGGACTTCGCCCCGCCGCACGCGCTCGAGCAGCGCGACCAGGGCATCGACGTCCATGGCTTCGTGCAGGCAGTCGTGCATCGTTTGACGCACGAGGGGATGGTCGGGGATCACGACGTCGCCGGAATGGTTTTCCAGGCAGCCCACGGTCTCGGGAAACACCGCGGCCAGCAGGTCGTCGCTGCGAAACCGCTGCATGTGGGGCGGGACGCGTTTGCCCCCTTGCTGCCGCAACACGACCAGCGACCGGGTGAGATTCCACCGCCAGCGGACCTGAAACATCGGCACGGCCAGCAGGGCCTGCTCCAACAGCGCGGCCACGTTCTGGGCGTTGAGCATCTTGAACAGGGCCTCGATCGGCACGCTGTGTTGCGGCCCGAGCGACAGGACGATGCCGTCGTCGTCGGCCGCGGCTTGCAGCTCGAAATCGAAGCTGCGGCAAAACCGCTTCCGCAGGGCCAGCCCCCAGGCCCGATTGATCCGCGCCCCCAGCGGGGCGTGAATCACGAGCTGCATGCCGCCGGATTCGTCGAAGAACCGCTCGAAGACAATTTCCTCGCTGGTCGGCACCACGCCGATGGCGGCCAGTTGCGTCTCGACGTAGGCGAGCGCCTGTTGGGCCCCCGAATCGCTCGCCCCACATTCGGTTTGCAACCAATCGCCTTCCAAGTTTTCTGCCGAGCCGTTGGTCGTGCCCGCCTCGCGCCGGCGAACCGCTTCGGCCAGTTCGCTGCGCAGCGCGGACAGCTCGGCCGACAGCTCCGGCGTGCGTCCCGGGCGTTCGCCCAGCCAGAACGGAATGCTCGGCGGGGCCCCCTCGGCGTCGCGAACCCGCACTTCGCCGCCGCGGACGTACAGGATGCGCCACGAGGTGTTGCCCAGCAGAAAGACGTCGCCGGCCAGGCTTTCGATGGCGAAATCCTCGTCGACGGTGCCGACGAACGTTTCGTCCGGCTCGGCGATCACGCGGTACAGGGCCGTCTCGGGAATCGCCCCGCCGGAAGTCAGGGCCGCCAGCCGCGCTCCGCGCCGGGCCCGCAGCCGGCCGTTGATCCGATCGCGATGCAAGTAGGCGCCGCGCTTGGTGCCGGGGGCGACGCCTTCGCTGAGCAGGTGCACGATGGCGTCGAAGTCGTCGCGCTTCAGGTCCCGAAACGGCCAGGCCCGGCGCACCAGGTGGTACAGATCGTCCTCGTCGTATTCCTCGCAGGCCACGGCGGCCACGATCTGCTGGGCCAGGATGTCGAGCGGCGCGTCGGGAATCGGAATCGCGTCGAGATGCCCGCGGCCCACGGCGCGGACCAATGCCAGCGATTCGAGCAGCTCGTCACGGGTGAGCGGGAACAGCCGCCCTTTGGGGATCTTGCCCAACGAATGTCCGGCCCGGCCGACGCGCTGCAGAAGGTTGGCAATCGAGCCGGTCGAGCCGATCTGACAGACCAAGTCGATGTAGCCGACGTCGATTCCCATCTCGAGCGACGCGGTGGCCACAATGGCCCGCAACTGGCCGGACTTCAGCCGCAGCTCGGCCGACTGGCGGATTTCGCGCGACAGGCTGCCGTGATGGCTGGCCACGACCCCTTCGCCCAGCAGTTCGCCCAGGTGATGGGCCACGCGTTCGGCCAGCCGCCGGGTGTTGACGAACACCAGCGTGCTGCGGTGCGAGGTGATCAGCTCGACCAGCCGGCGATAGATTTCGGCCCATTGCTCGTGCGAACAGATGGCCGACAGTTCGCTCTCGGGCACCTCTACGCCCAGGTCCAATTCGCGAGTATGTCCGCCGTCGATGATCGCGCAATCGGGCATGCCGGCGGCGTCGACGCGCTCGGTTCCGACCAGAAATCGGGCGATCCGGTCGATCGGCCGCTGCGTGGCCGACAGTCCGATTCGTACCGGCGGGCGCGAGCAGAGCGCTTCGAGCCGCTCGAGCGACACGGCCAGGTGGCTGCCCCGCTTGTCGCGCACCAGCGCGTGAATTTCGTCGACGATCACCGTCTCGACGCCCGTGAGCAACCGCCGGCTTTTTTCGGAGGTGAGCAGCAGATAAAGAGACTCGGGCGTGGTGACCAGGATGTGGGGCGGGCGGCGCAACATGGCCTGGCGCTGGGCGGCGGGTGTGTCGCCGGTGCGCACCATGGCCCGCACGGGCAAGGGTGCGTGGCCAGCGGCCTCGAGCCGCTCGCTCAACTCGGCCAGCGGCACTTCCAGGTTGCGATGGATGTCGTTGCCCAGGGCTTTTAGGGGCGAGACGTAGACCACGTAGGTCTTGTCTTCCAGCGTGCCCGCGCGCAGCGGCGCACCAGGTCGTCGATGCAGACCAGGAAGGCGGCGAGCGTCTTGCCCGAGCCGGTCGGAGCGGCGATGAGGGTGTTTCGGCCCGCGGCGATGGGGGGCCAGCCGCGGCGTTGCGGATCGGTGGGCTCGCCAAACGAATCGGCAAACCAGCCGGCCACCAGGGGATCGAAACTCGGGGATTTCATCCCCCAATCATATGCGGCGGAGGCGTCGTCCGGCGAGACCCCGGCATTCCGCTGCGACTCTCCGAGGCAACACCGTTCATGACGAGTGTCCAGCGGCGTGGGAGCCAAACCATTTACGCCGGCCGTGGCAGCGATTAGCTTTGACGTTGTCATGGCCACGCTCCTCTTATCGCAAAAGCGGTCTCCACCCCGGTGGCCACTGTTGGTGCTGTCGGGTGCCTTGGCGTGTGCGATGGCGCCGGCGGCGGCCCGCGGCCAGGGATTTTCGCCCGACGAAGCCGCCGCTCACATGAGCGTGCCCGCGGGGCTGGCCGTCGAGCTGGTGGCCGCCGAGCCCGTGGTGCGGCAGCCGGTTGCCATGGAGTTTGACGATCGGGGCCGGCTGTGGGTCATCCAGTACCTGCAATATCCGAACCCGGCCGGGCTGGCGCGCGTGAAGGTGGATCGCTACTCGCGCACCGTGTACGACCGGATTCCCGAGCCGCCGCCGCGCGGACCCCGCGGCGCCGATCGGATCACGATTCTCACGGATGCCGACGGCGACGGCCGTTGCGAAAGTAGCAAGGATTTTGTCGGGGGCTTGAACCTGGCCTCGGGGTTGGCCTTCGGCGATGGCGGCGTTTACGTGCTGCAGGTGCCGTATCTGTTGTTCTACGCCGATCGAGATCGGAACGATGTGCCGGACGGCGATCCCGAAGTGCTGCTGGTCGGCTTCGGCATGGAGGACGCCCATTCGGTGGCCAACTCGCTCACTTGGGGACCTGACGGCTGGCTGTACGGTTGTCAGGGGAGCACCGTCACCTCGACGATTCGCGGCATCGAGTTTCAGCAGGGGGTGTGGCGCTATCATCCGACGTCGCGGCGGTTCGAGCTGTTTTGCGAAGGGGGCGGCAACTCCTGGGGGCTCGACTTCGACCGCCACGGCAACCTGTTCTACGCCACCAACTACGGCGGCTACGCCATGCTGCACGGCGTGCAAGGGGGCTATTACTGGAAGCAGTTCGGTAAGCATGGCGCGCTGCACAATCCGTATGCCTACGGCTATTTCGAACACGTGCCGCACCAGCAGCTGCGCGGCGGGCACGTCACGGTGGGCGGCATCATCTATCAAGGCGACCTGCTGCCGGCGGCGTTTCGCGGCACCTACATCGCCGCCGACTTGCTGGGGCACGCCATCTATTGGCACTCGCTCGCGCGGCACGGCTCGACGTTCACGGCCCGCCAGGCGGGCGATCTGCTGCTGGCCGGCGATACCTGGTTTGCGCCCAGCGATTTGACGATGGGACCCGACGGGGCGATCTACGTCTGCGATTGGCACGACCAACGGACGGCGCATCCCGATCCCGACGCCGATTGGGACCGCACCAACGGCCGCGTGTATCGCATTGCCGCCACGGGGGCGGAGCCATTCCGCGCCGCGGGGCTCGACCTCGATCTGGCCGCGTGCACCAGCCAGCAACTCGTCGGCTTGCTGTCCCACGCGAACGACTGGCTGGTGCGCCGCTCCCGGCGGCTGTTGGCCGAGCGTCGCGATCCGGCGGTGATCGATCCGCTGGCCACGTTGATCCGCGAAACGGACCATCCGCACCTGGCGCTCGAAGCGCTGTGGGCGCTGCACGTCAGCGGAGGATTATCGGAGCCGTTGGCCCGAGAGTTTGTCGAACATCCTGACGAAGACGTGCGGGCCTGGACCGTGCGGTTATTGGGCGACGAGAATCGGCTTTCGCCCGAGATGGCCGGGCGGCTGGCACTGCGGGGGGCCAATGAGCCGAGCGTGACGGTGCGATCGCAATTGGCTTGCACGGCCAAGCGGCTGCCGGCAGAGCAGGCGCTATCGATCGTCGCGCCCTTGGTGCGCCGCGACGAAGACGCCGGCGATCCGTACTTGCCGCTGTTGCTGTGGTGGGCCGTTGAACGTCATGCCGTGCCGGTGCGCGAGGCGACATTGGCGGCATTTACGAAGCCGGAAGTTTGGAATCATCCGATCGCCCGCGACGTCGTCTTGCCGCGACTGGTGCGGCGCTATGCCGCCGCGGGGAGCGAAGCGGGCTACCTGGCTTGCGCCGCGCTGTCTGGACGCGGCGCCGCAGAAACAGCGCCGCACGATGCTCGCGGCGCTCGACCGGGGGCTGGCCGATCGCACGACAGAGCCGGGGGGAATGGCCGGTACGTTGTTCGCGGAGGTGGCCGCCAGTAGCGCCACGACGGCCCGTCGCCCGGCGTCCGCCGTTCCGCTTCCGCACAAATTGTTGGCGCAGGTGGATCGCGATTGGAGCGACCAGACCACCGACCTCGCGCTCATTCGCCTGGCGGCCCGCGTGGGTCGCGAAGCGGCCCAGCGGCGAGCCGAGTCGCTGGCGTCCGACGCGGCGCTTCCGCCGGCCGATCGCGTGGCGGCCATCTGCGTGTTGGGCGAAGTGGGGCAGGCCGAATGTATTCCCGCGCTACTGGAACTCGTCGGCGGATCGGCGCCCGCGGCGGTGCAACTGGCCGCCTGCGATGCACTGGCGCGGTTCGACGACCCGCGGATCGCCTCGACGTTGTTGGAAAAACTCGCCGCGCTCGACGCTCCTCTGCGGACCAAGGTGTGCGACGTGCTGCTGGGCCGGCGGGATTGGGCCGGCGAGCTGTTGCGTCGCGTCGAGGCGGGGGACATTCCGCCCGAGACGCTGGCGGTCGACCAGTTGCGCGTTGTCGCGCTCTTCCATGACGAAAGTCTCGACGCGTTGGTCAAGAAACATTGGGGCGCCATTCACGGCGGCACGCCCGAGGAGCGGCTGGCCGAGATGCGGCGGATCAACAACGACCTGGCGCCGGCGTGGGCGACGCGGCGGCCGGCCGGCAGTTGTTCGCCAAACATTGCGGCACGTGTCACCGGTTGTTTGGCGAGGGGAACCTGGTCGGTCCGGAGTTGACGCACGCCAACCGCCATAATCTGGCCGAATTGCTGGCCGCCATCGTCGACCCCAGCGCCACGATTCGCCGCGAGTATCTCAACTTCCTGGTGCAAACCACCGACGGCCGCGTGCTCACGGGGCTTTTGGTCGAGCAGACGCCCGGCAGCGTGACGCTGTTGTCGGCCAAGAACGAGCGGACCGTGATCGCCCGCGACGCGATCGAATCGCTCAGCGAGTCGGCGGCTTCGCTGATGCCCGAGAATCTGCTCAAGGAGCTGAAACCGCAGGAGCTGCGCGACCTGTTCGGTTATTTGCAATGCAACCCGGCCGAGGCGGCGAAAGGATCGGCTCAAAGATGACAGGCGAGCGTTACGCATTGGTGCGCCCGTCGCGGCGACGGTTTCTTACCGGCACGTTGGCCGGCGCGGCCGGACTGCTGGCGGCCGGCCGGCTGCGGGGGGACGAGCCGAGCGGGGGGCAAAAGGCGCAGATCGCCATCACGCTCGATCTGGAGATGAGCCGCAACTTTCCCCAGTGGGAAGACACGCACTGGGATTACGAGAAGGGGAATTTGAACGAGGCGACGAAGCGCTACGCGGTCGAAGCCTGCCGCCGCGTGAAGGCCGCCGGCGGCGTGTTGCACGCGTTCGTCGTGGGGCGCGTGCTGGAACAGCCCGGCGTCGAGTGGCTCAAGGGGATCGCCGCGGCCGGGCACCCGCTGGGCAATCACACGTACGATCACGTGAACGTCACGGCCACGCGGACCGAGGACATTCAGTTTCGCTTTCAACGGGCCCCGTGGCTCATTGGCGATCGTGCGCCGGCCGAGGTGATTCGCGAGAACATACGGCTGACCAACGTCGCGCTGAAAACCCGGCTGGGGGTCGACGCGGCCGGCTTTCGCACGCCGGGCGGATTTAACGCCGGGCTTGCCGATCGGCCCGACGTGCAGCAGATGCTGCTGGGGCTAGGCTTCCCGTGGGTGAGCAGCCTGTACCCGCCGCACCCGTTGGGTGAAGCCAGGCACGAGCCGAGCGCCGAGGTGTACGACGCGATCGTGGCCACGGCGGCCCGGGCTCAGCCGTTTCGGTACGAGAGCGGGCTGGTGGAAGTGCCGATGAGCGCGCCGAGCGACATCACGGCCTTTCGCGGCGGCCGCTGGCAACTGGAGTGGTTTTTGGAGGCCGTCCGCCGCGGGGTGAACTGGGCGATCGAGAACCGGGCGGCGTACGATTTTCTGGGGCATCCGTCGTGCTTGTACGTGACCGATCCGGAGTTTCGCGTGATCGACATGATTTGCGAGCTGGTGCGCGGGGCGGGGGATCGGGCGGAGATCGTGGAGTCTGGGGCGCTGGCTCGGCGGGCGCAGGCGGTGATTGCGCGACTTCGGTTACGCGAACGCCGTCGCCGTTGGCTCCGGGCTAAACGGGTGGGGGGATGGGTCGGCGACTTTGATCAGGCGTTTGCCGGTGTTGTCGCCGCTGAGCATGCCGATGAAGGCGCGGGGCAGATTCTCGAAGCCCTCGACGATGTCTTCGCGGTATTTGAGTTTCTCTTCCTTGATCCAGCCGGACATTTCCACCGCGGCCTGCGGAAACTTGTCGGCAAATTGAAACACCAGAAAACCTTCGGCCCGGGCCTGCTTGACGATCAGGGCCCACAGCCAGCGGGGGCCCATCTCGGGCTTTTCGACGTTGTACTGCGAGATCTGTCCGCAGATCGACATCCGGGCCCGCACGTTCAACAGCGGGATCACCGCGTCGGTCACCGCCCCGCCGACGTTGTCGAAATAAACGTCGATCCCCTTGGGGCAGAGCTGCTTGAGCCGCTCGACGTAGTTGGGCGTGGTTTTGTAATTGAACGCCCCGTCGAAGCCGAGTTCCTCGACCAGGTAGCGCACCTTTTCGTCGGTGCCGGCGATGCCAATCGCGCGGCATCCCTTGATCTTGGCGATCTGCCCCACGATCGAACCGACGGCTCCGGCTGCCCCGGAGACGACGACCGTTTCGCCCGCCTTCGGCTGGCCGATGTCCAACAGCCCGAAGTAGGCCGTCATTCCCGGCATGCCGAGCACGCCCAGCGCGGTCGAGATGGGGGCGAGCCGCGGGTCGATCTTGCGCACGCCCTGACCGTTGGAGATCGTATACTCCTGCCAGCCGAACTCGCCTTGCACGACGTCGCCGGCGAAGAACTTGGGATGGCTCGACTCGACCACCTGGCCCACCACGCCGCCGACCATCACCGCGCCAATGTCGACCGGCGCGGCATAACTCTTGGCGTCGTTCATGCGGCCTCGCATGTACGGGTCGACCGAGATATAGAGCGACTTGACCAGCATTTCGCCGACGTTGGGCGCCAGCGCCGGAGCCTCGACGAGCTTGAAGTCCGATTCCTTCGGCATGCCCACGGGCCGCGAAGCGAGCGTATACTTGCGATTGATCCGATTTTCCATGAAAGCCGCTCCAGCAAGCGAACCCTGAGATTCAAAACGTCACGACGCGGGCCACCTCGACGAACGACGAAATCAAATCCGCTCGATGATCGTGGCCGTGGCCATACCGTGGCCGATGCACATCGTTTGCAGGCCGAGACGGCCGTCGGTGGCCTCCAGCCCGGTGACCATCTTGGCGAACAGTCCGGCGCCGGTCGCTCCCAGCGGATGGCCGTGGGCGATCGCGCCCCCCCAGGGATTGATCTTTTCGGGGTTGGCTTTCAACTCCTTGGCCCAGGCCAGCACGACCGAGGCAAACGCCTCGTTGATCTCGATCCAATCGATGTCGTTGATCGTCAGGCCGGCCCGCTTGAGCGCCTTTTGCGTGGCGGGGATGACGCCGGCCAATTGCAGCCGCGGATCGTCGCCGACGGCCACCCGGGCGAGGAATCGGGCCCGGGGACGAAAACCGTCGCCGACGGCCACTTCGCGATCACCGATCAAGGCGGCCGACGCGCCGTCGGAAATCTGGCTGGAGTTGGCGGCCGTCACCACGCCGTTCCCCTCGGGGCGAAACACCGTGGGAAGCGAAGCCATCTTGGCCGCGTCGATCTTGTCGCGAATCCCCTCGTCCCGATCGAGCGTGATCGAATTGCCTTCGCCATCGAGCCCGACCGTGGGCAGGATTTCCTTGTTGCGATGCTCGCGCGCCGCGACGCTGGCGCGGCGGTGGCTTTCCTTGGAAAACTCGTCGACGTCGGCGCGGGTAATGTGATACTTCTCGGCCAATAGCTCGGCGCTTTCGCCCTGGTGCACGAGGTTGAATTTCGCGAGCTCGGGATTCAGCTTGTCGATCGAGCCGACGTCGCTGAACATCGGCGCCCGGGTCATGTTTTCGACGCCCGCGCCGATCGTGTAGAAGGCGTCGCCGGCGCCGATCTGCTCGGAGGCGAAATGGATGGCCTGCTGGCTCGATCCGCACATGCGGTTGAGCGTCACGGCGGGCACCTCGACCGGAAAGCCGGCCAACAGCGCGGCCAGCCGGCCGATGTTGGCTCCCTGTTCGCCGGCCTGCGTGACGCAGCCGGTCACCACGTCTTCGATCTTGGCCGGGTCAATGCCGGCCCGCTCGCACAAGCCGGCCAAAGTGCGGGCCAGCAGCGAGTCGGGCCGCACCTCGCGAAACGCGCATCCTTTGCGGCCAAAGGGGGTTCGCACGACTTCAAGCACGACGGGTTGAGGCATGGCTGGGACTCCGGCGGAGTAGGGATTAGGGGTCGGGGGTCAGGGGTTGGTGAGAAGACGTCGGGCTTCTGGGGCCAACGGCTAACCTCTGGTGATTTTATATGTGTGCGGCCGTGGCGTCTCGGGGGGGCGTCAGGAGGCTTTGGCTTTCTCGGCGGCGCGGCAGTAGTAGTCGCCGAACTTTTCGCGCAGGGCCATTTTCAGGAATTTGCCGGCGCTGGTACGCGGAATCTCGTCGGCGAACTCGACCGCGTCGGGCAGCCACCACTTGGCAAATTGGGGTCGCAAGAAGTCGATCAGCTCCTCGGACGTGGCCTGCTTGTCTTTCTTCAGCACCACCACGGCCAGCGGGCGCTCGGCCCACTTGGGATGTTCGGCCGGAATGACCGCGGCTTCGGCCACGGCCGGATGTCCCATCAGGGCGTTTTCCAGCGCCACGGAACTGATCCACTCGCCGCCGCTCTTGATCACGTCCTTGGCCCGGTCCTGCAAATGCAGGCAGCCGTACTGGTCGATGGCCACGATGTCGCCGGTGCGGAACCAGCCGTCCTCGGTAAACGACGTGGCCGCGTCGGGGCGATGGTAATAGCCGGCGGCAATCCACGGCCCGCGTACTTCCAACTCGCCCATCGATTGGCCGTCCCAGGGAACGAGGCCGTTTTCGTTGCGGGCGCGGATTTCGACCAGCGGGCAAGGTCGCCCTTGCTTGGCCTGGAAGGCGTATTGTTCTTCGGCCGGGGCATCGGCCAGCCGGGCGGGAATCGTCCCCACGGTGCCGACGGGGCACAGCTCGGTCATGCCCCAGGAGTGCAGCATTTTTAGCCCGTGCCGCTCGGCGTAGCCTTTGATCATGCTCACCGGAGCCGCCGAGCCGCCGGTGACGATGGCCCGCACGCTCGACAGGTCGTACTTGCCGGGGTTCTCGTCCAGGATTTGCAACAGGCCGAGCCAGATGGTCGGCACGCCGCCGGTCACGGTCACCCGTTCGCGCACCAGCAGGTCGAGCAAGCTGGCCGGATCGAGATGCGGCCCGGGGAAGACTTGCTTGGCGCCGATCAACAGGCAAGTGAACGGCATGCCCCAGGCGTTGGCGTGGAACATCGGCACCACGGCCATCACCGAGTCGTGTTCGCTCAGCCCCAGTGTGTCGGTCATGCCGCTGGCCATCGAGTGCAAGACGATCGCCCGGTGCGAGGCGAGCACCCCCTTGGGCATGCCGGTGGTGCCCGAGGTGTAGCACATCGTGGCGGCCTGCCGTTCGTCGATGTCGAGGTACCGAAACTTCGCCGCGTCGGCATCGGCCAGCAGCTCTTCGTAGTCGATCGTGCCCGGGGGCAGGGGTCCGCCGGCGGTGCGGACGACGACGACGTGCTTGAAGCCGACCGACGCGCGAAACCGATCGAACAGCTCCCACAGCGTGTCGTCGACGATCGCGATTTTGTCCCCCGCGTGACCGGCGATGTAGGTGAGATCGTTTTCGTGCAGCCGCAGGTTGAGGGTGTGCAGCACGCCGCCGGCGCAGGGGATGCCCATGTAGGCTTCCAGGTGCTGGTGGTGGTTCCAGCAGAAGGTGCCCACGCGGTCGCCGCTTTCGAGCCCCAGCTTTTCGAGGGCCACTGACAGCTTCTTGGCCCGGGGGACCATGTCGCCGATGGTGGATCGCACGAGGGACTTGTCGGGCAGCCGGGTGACGATTTCGCGGTCGTAGTGCAACTGCTCGGCCCGCCGCAGAATCGTCGGCAGGTTCAACTGGAAGTCCATGATCAAGCCGTGCATCGTCACTCCTCGCCTGGGGTGTGCCGTGGGGATGTGTCGTCGAATGCTGGCGACGACCTGCCGCCTGAGAAACCGAATCGAAGTGTCCGCTCGTGCTCGATTGTAACCGACCACCGCGGCCGGCAATACACCCTGTGCCGCTTGATTCACGCCGCCAGGCGTGGCAGATTGACGGCTTTGCCACCTGGGAGGGCGCACCCATGTACGACGTCGACTTGCCGGCCGGCCTGGTGGCCGCCGAAACGAAGGCCCGCACCGCGGCCACGATTTGCTTCCTGGAAGGTCCGGCCTGGCACGCCAGCGGCGACTTGTACTTCAGCGACATCGTAGGCAACCGGATCTTGAAGATGGACCGCCACGGTGCCGTCAGCGTGTTTCGCGCCGACAGCGGCCGGACCAACGGCAACACGTTCGACGCCCAGGGACGGCTTGATCAGTTGCGAAGGGGCCGAGTTCGGCACCGGCGGGCGGCGCCGCGTGGTGCGGACGAACCTCGAAACGGGCGAAGTGGAAGTGCTGGCCGAGCGCTTCGAGGGGCGCCGCTACAACGCCCCCAACGACGTCTGCGTCGATCGCCAGGGCCGCGTCTGGTTCACCGATCCCTATTACTGGACCGACCACGCCAGTCTGGAAATGGGCTGCGAAGCCGTGTATTGCATCGATGGCGAGCGCGTGCGGCGCGTGGTCTCGCAACCCGATATCGGCCGCCCCAACGGACTGGCCATCACGCCCGACGCCAAGACGTTGTACGTGGTCGACAGCCACAACGTGGCCGGGGGAAATCGCAAGATCTGGGCCTTCGACGTGGCCGACGACGGCACGCTGGGGGGCCAGCGGCTGGTGTTCGACTTTGGCACCGGCCGCGGCGGCGACGGCATGCGGCTCGACCGGCAGGGGAACCTGTGGATCGCCGCCGGCGTGATGAAAACCCGCAACCCTCACGAAACGCTCGACGTGCAGACCGGCGTTTACGTCGTTTCGCCGGCGGGCAAGCTGCTGGGACGCATCCCCATTCCCGAGGACGTGTTGACGAACCTCACCTTCGGCGGCCCGGAGATGAAAACCCTGTACGTCACCGCCGGCAAGACCCTGTTCCGCATCGAAACCCAAACCACCGGCTACTCGCTCTATCCCAGCGGCTGAATGCCCCGCAACCTCCGGACCGCCCGGGGAGCGTCCAACCGCCGGCGGTTTAGCGAGCCGCGCGCGACGTGCCCAGTGCGCCGGCTCCGCGCACCGTGTCGCGGCCGCCTACCGCTCGAATTCCCGTCCCACGACCGCGCACAGCCGTTCAAATTCCTGGCGCGTGTTCCGACGGCAAAACGAGTACTTGCCGCCGTCGACAAGTTCGAGGCTGATAATCGCGCAGCCGTCGCCGTCGTATATCAGTTTCAGGCTGCGGATATCATCGTACGAGTACGTGCGCTTTTCCAGCGCGATGCCGAACAGCCGCGTGCACACGACAAGCGTCGGAGCGTGCGCGTCGAACGTCAGCTTGTATCCGTGGGCGAACAACGCGATCCCCCCGCCCAGGAGCGCCGCGGCGACCGAAACCACGAGGGTAATAATCCCTCCCAGCTCCAGCTTCGGCATCGCATAGAGGCTGATGGCGATACCAAGGATGGCCCCCGCCGGAATTAAGATCTGGCCGACGAACGAAGGCGCATAGAACGACATTTTCGGTCCTCGAACGGCAAAGCTGAGGCCGGCACAGCGTCGCGGCATCCTGTACTCACATCGATAGTATACTGTCGATAGGATCGAACCGCGTGGGTCGCCGGTCGGCCGCCGTTGGCACATTTGAACGTGGAAGAGGGCCGAAAGAATGACTGGCATGCCAGGATTGCGCACCGGACGCCGGCGGTTGTCGATCGTCGTCGCCGTCGTCGCGGCGGGCGCGGGTTGCCTGCTGGCGGCGCAACTGCCGCCCCTGCGGCGTCATTTCGCCATCGCTACGCGCCCCTTACAACTGGTGCCCGCCAACCAGCAGCCACCGGCCAAAAGCCGACACGACATCGAAGCGGAGCACGGGCATCGCCACGTTGCGGCCAACGGCATGCCCGATCACAAGGTCGGGCGATTCCCGAATCGGGGCAACCCGAACGCCATTCGCGAGCAGCGCTACCGCTTTTCGCTGCCGGCCGATCCCAAGCCCGCCGGGCGAATCACCTACAGCCCGCGTGGCATGCCGTTCGGGGTGGCGGTCAACGGCGTGCTGTTCGACCCGGGGACGCGCGAGTTTTTCAACGGCGATCCACGCGGTTGGAACTACGAGGCGCTGGGCGGAGCCGTGCCGTTGGGCATCGACGAAAACTACGCCCACGTGCAGCCGGGCGGACAATATCACTACCACGGACTGCCGACCCTGTTGCTCAAGGAACTGGGGCTCGGCCCGAAGCGGCATTCGCCGCAGATCGGCTGGGCGGCCGACGGTTTTCCGATTTACGCGTTGTACGGCTACCAGGACGCGGCCGATCCGGCTTCGCGGATCGTCGAGCTGCGCTCGAGCTACCGGTTGAAGCCGGGCAACCGCCCCGGCGGCGGGCAAGGTCCGGGTGGTAAATTCGACGGAACGTTTATCGAGGACTATCAGTTCGTCGACGGCGCCGGCGACCTGGACGAGTGCAACGGGCGGTTCTGCAAAACGCCCGAGTTCCCCGGCGGGACGTACGCCTACTTTCTCACGCGACAGTGGCCCGTCATTCCGCGCGCCTTTCGCGGCACGCCGGTCAATCTGCGGCAGGGGCAGCCACGGCCCCGATGAGAGCGATCAATTCCCCGCCACGTTGCCAGTCAGCCAGCCGAGTAGGCGGGTTCTTTCCTGTTCGTAGGGGAACGACAGGTAGGTGGACAGCGCGCGGCGTTTAACGGCCAGGGTGCCGCTGGATGGCCGGTTTTGCGGTTTCCAGCTTGCTGGCTTTTTTTTCGAGGAGCTTGAGCTGGGCCTCGGTCTTTTCCACGGTGGTGCGGCCGGTCGCGAGCGACGTGCTTCCCTGCTGGCCCTGCACGGCGGCGTTTTTGGCCTCGCCGCGCAAGGCCAGGATGCGCTTGTCGAGCGCGAGTGCTTGCTGATTTAAGGCGGCCAGCGACAGCGCCAGCGAGCTGAGTTCACGTGCGTGGGCTGCCGGCGTCAGGCGCCATCCGGCTGCGCGAGTTGCCAAGCTGTTGCTGCGACTTGCAAAAACTGCGATTGGACGATGCTGATCTGGGCGGAGATCTGGCGCGGTCTTGCAGCAGCGAAGCCATCTGCGTTTTGATGACCGAAAGCTGCCGCTGGGCGTCGCGAACCTGCTCGGTGCCGGATTGCAGCGACTGTTCGCCCGTTTCGAGCTGCGCGCGGTTTTGCTGGATGGCGGCCGTGGTGGCCACTTGGCGGCGATCTTGTTCGGCCGCGGCCCGGTCCTGGCGGGCCTTTTGCTCGGCCGCAAGTTCGGTCAGCCGATCGCTCACGACCTGGCGGCCCTCGTTGAACGGCGCGAGATAATCCTTCCCCAGCGACTCGAGGACCCGGCGGTTGTCCTCCGACCGGCTCTGGGCGTCTTCGTTCTCCCCGCGGGCCAGCTCCAGGTAGCCGATGACCGTGCCCAGGAAGCGGGCCGTCTCGTTCAATTCCGCTTCGCCGGCCGGCGCGGCGTCGAAGGCCGGCGCCAAGGCAATCGCGTGCGTCCACGCCGCGTCGAACTGCCGGATGGACAGCTCGACGAAGATTCGCGCGCAATGTGCGGCCAGATCTCGCGGATGCTGGTTGAGATAGCGGTTCACCAGCGGCAATGCCTGGCGATGGCGGTGCTGATTCACCAGCGCCACGGCGTACACGTAATCGATGCGCACGTCGTCGGGAGCGACCTTGTGCAACGCTTCGTACTCGGCCGCCGCTTGGGCGATGGCCTGGGGAGTCGCCTGCTGGCCGGCTGCCAGCAGGTTTTTGACGCGCTCGGCGGGCGTCTCGCCGGCCACGGCAGCGGCAGCGACCAGGGCAAACGACAAACAGAGCGCCACGAAACGCATTGCTCAAGAATCTCCGTCGACGGTGTTAGTCGCCCGTTGAAAAATGCCCTCGTGGCATTTTTCAACCTTACCAAGTGCGAAGCAAAGCTTCGCACGGCTCGCAAAACAACGACTGACGTCGCTGTTTTGAGATCGCATCCATGCGATCCTAGCTAGTCGCCAGACGCGTCGGCCACCAGCCCTGGCGACAGGGCCGCGGTGTTGGCCAGCGGCGAATCGTCGTGGACCAACAACCGCTCGCTTCCGACGAAGTAGGTTGCGAAGTCACTGACGACCAGGTTGTAGACTTCCTTGGCCGGCACTTGCTCGACCTTGTCGACCGCGAGGTTGTGCTCGAGCCCGCGGAGCTGCATGCCCGGCTCCAAGTGACCAGCGACCTGCCAGCCGCGGCCCACGACCCAGAACGGATGCCCGAACGTCGCCACCAGCGCCTCGTCGCCGAAGCTGACGCGGACCAACTTCACGCCCGGCCGCAGTGTCCGATTGAGCACCGTCTTATACGCCAACTCGCCGCTGTCGAGGTCCTGCGAAAGGACGCGGTCCCCCGGCCGCAGGCTTTCGATTGGCTGCGGCCCCGTGGCGGTCACCACGGGGGTGCCGGCCGGAAAACATTCGCCGCCGAATCCGCGGTCCCAATGGGCCTGGCGGCGCACTTGCAAGGTGGGGACAGCCGGCGTGGCTGGCCGCGAGGGGGATGACGTCGTCGTCGGGAGCTCTTTGGTCTTGTCCGTACGGCTGTTGGTCGACGGTTCGGGAATCGGATAATAGGCCGCCAACTGCCAGTAATGGGCCTCTCGCTCGGGCTTGGGCTGCCCCGATTCGCTCCATCCGTAGTACTCGGCGTAGCGCTTGCTCCACAGCTCGGGATCATCCGCGTTTTCGAATCCGGTCGTGTGCTGCAGGGCGAACTGCACGCGCTCGCGGCGCGGGCGGTCGATTCGTTCCTGAAGCTGGGCGTTCCGCTCGATGATCTGGGCCTTGGTCGCCTCGTTTACCAGGGCTCGAGGCGCCACGACCGGCGCGATACTGATATCCGTCGGCAAGACGCTCGACTCGAACGTGACGGTTTGCTTGCCTTGCTGGCTGTCGAACGAAACTTTGTGCTCGTGCACGACGGCGCCGTTGGGCAGCATGTAAATGGCAAACTTTGTTTCCGTCTTGCCGGGCATGGCGGCGATCAGTTGCGGCACGTAGACGTGCATGGGCCGCTTTTTGAGTGCCTGGCAGGCGGCCAGCCGCACGTCCTGCGCATTGGGAATCAGCGCGCACCGCACCAGCACGGCCGTGGCGTCGGGATGCATCATCCGCGCGGCCGTCCGGATGAGCAAGAGGTTCAAGCGATTGTTGTCGTCACTGGCGGCGGTGGCGCCGAAGACGGATTCAAGCGAGGGGAGCGCGGCCGGATCGTCCAACTGCGCCAGCCCGGCCAGCGCTTCGTCGGCTTTCGCCGAGTTGGAGCCGAGAAGGGCGGCCCGCCACCGGACGAACTGCGGATGCCAGTGCCGATAGGCCTTGTTGCGTTCGGCGGCCTGCCCGCGCTCGGCCACGATTTGCGAGCGCGTCATGAGCCGTCCTTCGTACCACTCGAGTCCCAGGGCCGTGAGGGCTTCGGCGTTTTGCGGCTCGAATTCGAGCAGCTTGGCCCAGTGGACGCGCGCTTCGGCCGGCAGCTTGTTCTTCAGGCACCAGCGGGCCATCTGGCGCTGGTTGTCGGCCGTGTCGACCAGCGCGTCGCGCCGCTTGCGGTAGGCCGCCAGGCGTGCGTCATCGGCCATCTCCTGTGGAACGTCGTCCACTTTGATCCATTGGTCGCCGATGCGGACGTAGCCCAACTGCCAGCGCGCTGCGGCGCAATTCGGATCCATGGCCAGTGCTTCGGACAAAATCGCGGCGCGGTCCGCGCCGTTCAATTCGGCTTCGAGGGCCTGGTGAACGAGAGACGCCGCGTCGCCGGACGCGGTCGAGCGATCGGCGGCCCGGGCCGCGGCGGGAGTGAATAGAGCCGCGCACGCCAATAGCGCACCGGCACGCAAGTGTGAACGCATCGCGTCACCTCCGTTCCTTGAGAGGACTGCTGTCGGTCGCCACCTGTATTTTGTCGCGGTTTCGGGCGCCAAGTCAACAAGATTTTAGCCGCATTCGGCGCGAATCGGCCGGCGGCGGCCAAGGTTCGGCGCGCAAGGGAAGTTTGCCGCGCAAAAAAAGGCCGCCCGGCTTGGTGCCGGGCGGCCTTTGGATGAAACAACTACCTTGCCCCTGGTAGTTCAATCATTCGTCTTGTCGGACGTTTTCGTCTCGCTGGCGACCTGCTTGGCCTCGGGCTTGGCGTCGCCCCCGGCCAATTCCTTGGTTAGATCCTGCTTCGGGTCCACCGAGGTGTAGAACCCGAACATCATTTCCTCCCAGGTTTGATCGCCGTAGGTGACGGTCTGGTCGGGATCCGGGTTGGCCAGGTTGTCGGACGAATTGTCGAAGTGGGCGGTGCACACGATCCGCGAGCCCTTGGGCATCAGCTTGGGCTCGACGAAACTGTATCGCAACTGCCAGTTGAAATCGTAGTTGGGCACGTCGAGCAGCACTTCGCTCGTGCCGTCGGGATACTCGGCCACGTACTTGAAGTCCTTGCCGCGCACGTGCATGTGCGGCGTCAGGTTCAGAAGCAGCGTGTCCTTGAAGAACATGTGCTTGGCCGTCACTTCAAAGTTCGAATCGTTGGGCGGAATGCTGAACGTGGCGTTGCCGATCACCCCGCCGCGGACTTGTTGCTTGACGTCCTTGCGGTCGGCGAAGCGAATGCCGACGTAACTGCGGTCCGTCTGTTCGACGCCGTTGGTGGTGTAGTGCATCTGGAACACCAGCTTCGAGCCGGCCGGTACGAACGTGGCCGTGCCCGGCGGGTTGATGTTCGGGGTCATCCCCGGAGCATAACCGCCGATGCCGCCGCGGGCCGCGAAGTCGCCCCCTTCGGGCGGCTGGATGAAGACGATGATGTGGTGCACCACCGACCGATTGTCCGGACGGCTTTCGGTGCACTGAATCCACTTGTCCTCGGTCCAGCCCGGATCGACCGTAAAGTATTGATAGTCGACCGTTCCTTCGGCCGGCACCGTGAACGCCTTGTCCGACATGTAGACGACCTGGTCGGGCTCGCCGATGCGCCAGCCGTCGACAAACTTGCGCGGCTCGGGCAGATCTTTCGGATTGCCCTCGGGGCAGCCGTTGTCGATCCAGGCAAACAATTGTTCCCGGTCCTGGTCGCTCAGCCGGGCGTCGTTCTTCCAATGCCCGTAGCTGGGATCGGCAAACCAGGGGGGCATCCGGCCGTCGCCGACCACCTCGCGGATCGTGTCCGCCCAGGCAGCCACGTCGTCGTAGGTGCCCAGCGTAAACGGCGCGACTTCCCCGTCGCGGTGACACTCCAGGCACTTGTTCTGCATGATGCGGGCGACCTGGTTCGAATAGGTCACGTCGCCGGTGGGCTCGGGCTTGTCGGCCCGGCCGATGAAACAGCCGTGCGCTTCGACCACCGGCTGGCTGACTTCCTGGCCGGCGAGCATCTGCGTGATGGCGTCGGCGAGGAAACGATTGCGGAGCTTCGGCTTGACGTAGCCGGCGCCGGTCTTGAAGCCGTATTGATCGTCGATGCGACCCCAGTAGCGGACCACATGATCCTTGTCGAGCAGAAAGACTTCCGGCGTGCGCACGGCGCCCAGTTGGTCGGCCACCACACTGCCATTGTCCTTCAGAACCGGGAACGGCAGCTTGAAGATCTTGGCATAGCTTGCCACTTCGCCCAGCGTGTCCTGCACGTTGGAGTTTATGGCCATGAAGGCCACGCCGTCTTTTTCGAACTCGGCGGCCAGTTCCTTCAACCGTGGAGCGTAGTTCTTCGCCAGCGGGCACTCCGTACCCACGAACGCGATCACCACGGGCTGGCCGTTGAAATCGGCCAACGAGTGCGCGTTGCCATGAATGTCGGGCAGCGAGAAATCGTTGATTTTCTTGCCGATGGGGGAGTCGGCCGCTTCCGCCGCGAACGAGACGGTCGCTGAGCAGGCAATTGCAGCAGTCAGGGCTAATTGCCAGATTTTTCCCATCTTCACACCTCGGTTACTAAAAAGTCCTTAAAGTTCGTAATCCGACGCAGGCGGGGCGTAGCGGTCCATGGGGGTACTACCCGCGCGGCAAGTGTTCAGTTTCGCAAAATAGAATACACGTTCTAAAACGGAAGTCCACCTCGACCTCGCGGCAAATCGATTTTTTTACCTTTCATCTCGTCGAACTGCTTCGTCTGGGCTTCGTCAAGGACAGCTAAAGCTTTGTCGTTCAACTCTTTGCGTATCTCTCCGATCTTTTTGCGCACTTCTCCCAGATCGCCACCGCCGGCACGCAGGCCTTGGAAAGCTTCTTCCATCGCCTTCGTCCGTTCCTCGCGAAGATCGGCCAGCTTCTTCTTCTGCTCGTCGGTCAGCTTCAGTGCTTCGGCTACCTCGTCGTCTTCCAGGGCCTCGGCGTCCCGCGATTGCAACGATAGCTCGACGAGCCGCTCGCGCTGCTTGTCATCCAGTATCTTATCGACCTTCGCCTGCACCTCCTTGCCCTTGTCCCCGATCATCTCGATCAGGTCGGGCATGGCTTCTTGTTGCTCTTCGGGAGTCAGGTCCTGCAGGCTGGAGAGGATTTCAAACGCCTCCTGCTGCAACTGCCTGGCCAAATCCGAGAGCTTCGTCTTTTGATCTTCTTCCAGTCCAAGCTCCTTTTGTACCGCGTCGGCCCGGAGCAAGCTCATGTTTTGCAGCGAAGGGGGAAAGCGTAACCCTCCCAGCCTCAACTGGGCTTCGGCCGAAGAAACCACTGACAAACTCAGGGCCAACGCCCCAGCGGCAACCAACCAAGTGCGAATCATGTGGAAGCTCCTTCAGCAAAATCGTCAATGAGTGAGTACGTTTGCCGCGGCGGAACGCTTGCTCGCCCGCGGATTGAAAGCGATCGGAGGGGCGCGACAGGACCAGGACCCTTTGCCCGGTCGGCGAAACCGCAAGCCGTCGTCACGTCGCTCGGCGGTAGCCCACGCGTTCGCCGCATTATGGACTGCCCGGCGCGGCCGGTGCAACATTGCCGCGTGAAATTGCGGGGGTCCAGCCCTCGCCCGCGCGGCCAGCGATGCGACTCGCAATGCTGGCTAACTCGAACCAAACAGCCCGGTGATTGGATTGCCGGTGGCCAGGCGGAACGGCCGGCCGGTCAGGTCGTGTAGCTCGGTGGCCGGATCGAGCCCGAATCGCCAGAAAATCGTGGCCGCCAGGTCGCCCGGCGTTACGGCGTCGAGATCGGGATAGGCCCCCAGCTTGTCGCTGGCGCCGTACAACTGCCCGCCGCGCACTCCGCCGCCGGCCAGCACCCAGTTGTAGCAATCGGGCCAGTGATCGCGCCCGCCCTGGCCGTTGATCTTGGGCGTGCGGCCAAATTCGCCCAGCATCACGACCAGCGTCGAGGCCAAGAGCCCCCGGGCATCCAGGTCTTCAATGAGGGCCGAAAAGGCCGTATCGCACGGCGGCAGCAGATCGTCTTTCAAGCGGGCGAAGTTTCGATCGTGCGTGTCCCAGTTGTTCGGCCCGTTGCGCACCCGATCGTGCACGCTCACGAATCGCACGCCGGATTCGACCAGCCGCCGGGCCAGCAGCGCGCTTTGTCCGTGCACGTTGCGGCCGTAGCGCTCGCGCGTGGCGGCGTCTTCCTGATTGATGTCGAACGCCCGGCGCACCGCGTCGGAACGGAGCAGGCTGAACGCCCGCTGGTAGTGCGTGCTCATCGTGCTCTCGGCGGCCGAGGCCTCGGTGGGCATGCGGGCGTTGACGTGCGACAACAGTGCCTGGCGGTTTTCCAGCTCGTCCAGGGTCAGTCCGGCCGGCAACTGGATCTCGCTCACGCGAAAGTCGGGCGAGTTCGGATCACTCTGCACTTGAAACGGCTCGTAGGCCGGGCCAAGGAATCCGGCCGTCTGCCCGGGCAGCTTCACCACGTTGTACATCACGTGCGGCAGGGCCACGTGGGGCGGTACTTCGGGAGTGCGGCCCTTTAGATACGTAGTGGCCGAGCCGTAGCAGGGGAAGTCGCTGGTGGGGTCGTTCGACAACAGCTCCAGATCGCCCTTGAGCGGAGTGCGTCCACAGAGCGCCTCGACGGCGGCCGAATTGTGATTGCGCATCGTGTGGTGGGCGCTGCGGACGACGGCCAGGTGGTCCATCACCTTGGCACACCGCGGCAGGTGCTCGCAGATTCGCATGCCGGGCACGCTGGTGGCGATCGATTGAAACTCGCCCCGCACTTCCAGCGGCGCGTCGGGCTTCATGTCCCAGGTATCGTGATGGCTCGGCCCGCCGTAGTAGAACATCACGATGCACGACTTGATCGGCTCGCGACCGGCCGGCGACCGCGGCGGCAGTCGCGGCCAGCGATTCGGCCTCGAACAGATGCGCCAGATTCAGACCCAGGAAACCCAGTCCGCCGGCGCGTAACAATTGACGGCGATTGAGCGGGCTGCCAGGCGGCCAGCACGTGGGGCGAAGTGCGGGCACCATCCAAGTTCCTCGGCGGGCAGGATATTCGGGGGGACCCTTAGACTACCGCGCCGCCGCGGGATTGCCAAACCTTTTCGCGATCCGGCCATGCTGGCCTCGCTCCGTGAGAATCTCGTGGGTTGCTTTCGTTGGCGCGGGGGCGGCTTATGATCGTGGAATGCCAGGTCGCGCCGGGGTGGCGTTGCCCGAGCGACGCCCGTTGCCCCACTAGCCTTGGAGACATCTGCCATGTCGTCCCGCTCGCTGTCGTTGGCCGCGGAGTTGGTTGCCGATCGTCGGCGGTTTTTGCTGTCGGGGGCATCGCTGGCGGTGCTGCCCTGGCTGGGGACGGTGGCCCAGGGGGCGGTGAAGCGGCGGGTCCGCTTTGACGGCGATCCGTTCACCCTCGGCGTGGCTTCGGGCGAGCCGGCTCCCGATGGTATGGTGCTGTGGACGCGGCTGCGCCCGAGCCAACCGACGGGGGCGGCATGCCGGCCGAAATCGTCGAAGTGGGCTGGGAGATCGCTGGCGACGAGGCGATGAAAAACGTCGTGCAGCGGGGGACGGCGCTGGCCACGCCGCAACTGGGGCACTCCGTGCACGTGGAAGTCACCGGCTTGCAGCCCGACCGCCCCTATTGGTATCGCTTTACGGCTGGAGAGGCCACGACCCCCGTGGCTCGCACGCGCACGGCGCCGGCGGCCGACGCCTTGCCCGCGCGGTTGCGGTTTGCGTTCGCCTCGTGCCAGCATTGGGAGAGCCGGCCTGTTCACGGCCTACGAGCACATGGCCAAAGAAGATCTCGACCTGGTGCTGCACCTGGGCGATTACATTTATGAAAACGGCGGTCAAGACGGGGGCGTGCGGCGGCACACCGAAGGCGAAATCCTCTCCCTGGTGGACTATCGCAACCGCCACGCCCAGTACAAAACCGATCCGCTCCTGCAAGCCATGCACGCCGCTGTCCGTGGCTGGTGGTGTGGGACGATCACGAAGTGGACAACAACTATGCCGGCGCCATTTCCGAGCGGGAGGATGTCACGCCCGAACGAATTGCTCGTTGCGGCGGGCCAATGCCTACCAGGCCTATTACGAACACATGCCGCTGCGGCGCAATACGATGCCCTACGGTCCCAACATGCGGCTGTATCGGAGCGTGCCCTATGGGCGGCTGGTCGAACTTCGCGATGCTCGACACCCGGCAGTTTCGCAGCGATCAGCCCAACGGCGATGGCAAGAAACCGCTCGAAGGGGCGGCCGTCGATCCGCGCACCACGATGCTGGGCACGAAACAGCAGCGGTGGCTCGAGAACTCCCTGCTGCGACTCCACGGCCAAGTGGAACGTGCTGGGGCAGGGGGTGATGATGGCCCGCGTCGATTTCGAGGCCCGGCGACAAGGCCGAGTTCAGCATGGACCAGTGGGGCGGCTACGACGCGGCGCACAAGCGCGTGTTGTCGTTTCTGGCCGAGCGACAGATTCCCAACCCGGTGGTCGTGACCGGCGACATTCACTCGAACTGGGTGAACGACCTGAAGGTCGACTTCGACCGTCCGGACGAGCCGACCGTGGCCACGGAGTTTGTCGGCACGTCGATCACTTCGGGGGGCAACGGGCGGCAGACGCACGAGCGAACCGAATCGTTTCTGGCCGAAAACCCCTTCGTCCGCTTCCACACCGCCGAGCGGGGCTACGTCAGTTGCACGGTGACGCCCGACGAGTGGCGCACCGATTATCGGGCCGTGGAATACATCGACCGCCCGGGAGCGCCACTGGTGACGCGGCGTTCGTTCGTCGTCGAAAGCGGCCAGCCGGGAGCGAAGGACGCCTGACGATCAGGGCTGACGTAGAGCCTGCCGGCGGCCGACGGCACGTCGGCGACGGGCTGCCAGCGTCAGCGCGCCAAGCGCCACGAGCCCCAGCGCGAACGTGCCGGGCTCGGGCACCACGAACACGTTGGTTTGCAGGTTCGTGATGCCCGTGTTCAGGCGGATGATGTCCGACAGGTGGATGTTCTCCACCCAGGCCAGTTCGTCGGGCGTGAGGGCCGTGTCGTTGGTGAAAAAGAAGCGGTCGCCGTCGCGCAGATTGGTGAACTGCTGGATCATGGCCGCGGAGACCAGCGCGCCGACCGCCTCGCCCGGCAGGTGATCTTCGCACAACGCGCCGACCCAGGGGTCGATGTTGTTGACGTTGCCGTAGATCGCCTCGAGCGCCTGCTGCAACTCGACGTCGGACGTGATCTGGTCGAAGCTGCCGACCGCCGGCAAGCCGAACGCCTCGCGCACGGTGTTGTAGTCGGCCAGCCCGTGATCGCGGCCGCGCTCGATGTTCAGCGCCGCCAGGTCGAAGCCGCCGCCGGGGATGGGATCGCCAAACAGGAAGTTGCGCACGTCGTCGACGACGTGGATGTCGATCTGCTGCTGCTGTTCCGAAGCCAGGCCCTTGAGCATGTATTCCAGGTCGGTGCTGGTCGCCATCAACGAGGGATTGAAAAACGAATCGGCCAGCGGCATGTCGCCGCCGGGGGCCGGAGTCCCGTCGTTTTGCATGCGGGGCATATTCGAGGGGATCATCGTGTGCCCGACGCGGAACAACGCCGTGGCAAACTCGTTCATGATCGTGGCGTTCGTCGTCGGGTTGTACGTGCTGTTGATGCCGGGTGCCTGGTTGCCCAGCAGGGCCGGCAAAAACTCCTGGTAGGTGATCGATTGGATCTCCGCTCCGACGATGTGCCGGGCTTGCTGGTAAAGCTGATCGTCGGTCCAGGTAGGATGCTCGGCTGCCAGCACGTCTGCCACGCGGTTGTGCTCGCGCATGAACAGCGTTTGCACCGCGGTGATCCCAGTTTGCTCGTTGACGCGCACGTCGCCGGCCACGTGATAGGCGGCATGATTTGGATCGCCGTTGTCGGCGTTCGGCAGTCCCATGGTGTTGTAGGGGAGCATATCGCCGGCGCTGGTTAGCAGGTGGCCACCGCTCATCGACCGCAGGGCCATGGCCCGATCTTCGCTCGATCCGTAGACCACCGAGCCGTCGAGATACGAGGAGTTGCTGTTCATCTGTTGTCGCGGGTCGCCCGGCGCGAGGCCGGTCATTGGGTCGTAGTTCGAACGCTGGAAGGCCATCATGGCCGTGCCGGTGTGGCCCGGATCGAAGATCGGATCACCCATGGGAATGGGGATGTCCATTTCCTCAGTGGGTGTCGCCACGTCGGTCAAGGTCATGTCGTGGTCGACGAACTGCCCCCATTGAAAGACCCAGTCGCTGAGATTCATGGTGTTGGGCATCGGGCCGCTTTGAGAGACCAGGTCGTTGCTGATCTCGCGCGGGTTCATGCGATCGGTGCCGGCCGGGCTCGACATGCCGTCGTCGTAAGCCGCCGGAGCCATCCGCACCAGGTCCGAGCCGGCGGCGCCCCAGGTGGGGTTCAGCAGATTGTTGTCCGAGCCGTCGTAGGTGCGATCCTCGGGCGCGGGCCGCGCCGCGAAAGAAAACGCACGACAGAACACACAATGACAGCCGCAAACGTTCGGGTGCGCCACGCGGCGCTGCACCCTCGGTGCCGCCAGTTGAGGAATGAGTAGAGCATATTTTTCAGTGAAGTGGGTTTTTTGTTCCAGTTTTCCGCAAAAGGAGACGCCACGCCACAAGAGTGCTTGCGACAAGAATGCAAGCGCAGCCGGACTGCTGGGATCACTTTGCGACCACAGCGGTCGTGCCCCCGATTGCGGGAGGAGAGGCGCGGGCGACAAGTACAGGCTCGCGGTTCAAGAACGACTCACTAGTAGCGCCGGGCCCGGGAGTCAATGAAACAGGAATGATGGATTTCTCGTTGCAGCCATCCATTAGAATTGGATCAAACTCCGTCAACAAGTGGGAGTATAGCGAAAATGCAATCAGGGCAATCCAGGTCGTTCCCATCGTAAGGACTAAAGCGGTCTTAATCCGTCGAGACGCGGTCGAGCGAACCGAGATCGACATCCCCGGACTCACGGCTGCCGCGGACAGAGTTCACGGAAATGGGACCCCGAGGGGCCGGCGACCGGATGGACCGACACGAGTAGCGTCGTGTGTCGGAGAAACGTAGGATGGAGCGGCCGATTGGGTGCCCAGGAGGCGGCGCCTCCTCCGGCACGTCGAGGTCGATACGTTAGGAAAGTCGCCGAGTCGCCGGATTAGACTCCGTGGCCGCTTGAGCACTAGGCAGAAACTGGCTCGCCACGCGGAGTTATTCTGTGGTATTGAGATAAGCACTCCCTACAATGTGACTTACGACAATCAGCGGCCTGTGTGTTAGGCGGCATTTCTGCGGCCGTGATCGGACCTGGGCGGCAATTTCAAATGACCGGCCGCAGAGGCACGTGCCTGGTGTCGGCGGTCGAACGAGAGGTATCCAGATGCCTGTGCGAGATCCATCATGTTGCCAGGGCGCGGGCAGCCCCTTCGCCGCCGACCCAAGGCTAGCGAACCTGCCGACCTTGGTCCGTGAAATCCGAGCGGGGCGACTCCCGCTCGGTTGGCGCGCGGAAACAAGATGTGGGACAACCGGTGGTTCGACCTCCCTTTGAAGCCCGCAGAAGTACTACAGGGAATAAGAACTGGGGCCCTCGGCCGAGTCAGGCGATCTCCGGATCGTGCTGGGGCAAGGGGGTAAAGTCTACCTGTCCGGAAATCACCACAGGGACTGGCGGCAGGTTGTCGGAAGCCGCAGATTTAAGTTGCGGGCGTCCATTAAAGGAAGGGTGGCTGACCGGACTTGAACCGGCGACCCCCAGATCCACAATCTGGTGCTCTAACCAACTGAGCTACAGCCACCACAAGTGCATTGCCATTATCGGATTTGACGGCTAAAAGGAATAGGGCCCGGCGGCATTTCGCGGCGGAAAACACCCCGGCCGAGCGGCGATTTTTCGAGGACCCGAAGTCGCCGTCAGCCGGCCCGCCGGCAAGACTTGGCCGGTGCTGGCGCTCAGCGCTCGTTTCGACCAGCTCCAATGCCCGCTCGATCACCTCGCGGCACGTCGGGACCGGCGTGCGGCACAGGCGGCGCAGCCGGTCGGTGGCCAGGAAATCGTCGGGTCCGCGCGGGCGCGGCCGGGCACCGGGGCGGTTTGTCGCTCGATGAGGCCGGCGTCGAAGCCGAGCCCTGTGGCGATCGCCCGGGCCAGGTCGTAGCGCGAAATCTTGTCGCTGGCACCGACGTGCACGATACCGGCCGCGTCGTCGTGCGAGGCCAGCTCGCCGAAGAACCGGCACAGCGTCACCACGTCGATCGGATTGCGAAACTCGTAGTCGGGCGAAATGATCGGCTTGCCGGCCCGCAGGCTGCCGATCACTTTTTCCAAGTACGAATTGCCCCCCGGCAGCAAACTGGTGCCCAGCACCAGCGACACGCGCGTGATCGTGGCCTTTGGCACGAGCTCGGCGATGAGGCGTTCGGCCCGGGCCTTGGTCTGGCCATACCAGTTGGGCGGCGTCGGTGGATCGAATTCGTGGTAGAGGCCGCGCGTGCCGTCGAACACGGCGTCGGTCGACGTGTAGAGCAGCCGCGCGCCGAGCCGTGCACACTGAACGGCCACGTTTCGCGCTCCCTCGACGTTCATGCGTTCGGCCAGCTCCGGCTCGCGCTGGCAGCGGTCGATGTCCGACAGGGCCGCCAGCAGCGTGACGTGATCGGGCCGCACGCGATCGAAGACGTTGCGCACGCTCGCCGGGTCGGTGATGTCGATGGCCTCCCAACCGGGCTCGTCGAGCGGGTGTCGCGCGGCCGCCGTGACTTCGAACGTGTCGCGGGCCAGCTCGAGCCACCGCGAGCCGACAAACCCGCTGGCTCCGACGATCAATAAGACGCGGCTTCATGCGAGGCTCTACAATCGGTGTGGAAAGCTCGAAAAATGGCCGAAATCCAGCGACGGAAGTCGTCCGCTGGCGGGTTACAAATCGTACAGATAATGGGTTCCGACAAGTGAGTTTAACGTGCCGGGGCCGAGGCTTCCAAGGGACTGAACTTCTCCGCTGGCCGGCGGCTTGGTATCGTTGAGTTACCAGGCAAGTAACCGGAGTTGTCCAAACCAACCAAATCATCATGCCAGTCGATTCGAGGCGGGTCATTGCGATCGGCGACGTGCACGGCTGCGCACGCCCTGGACGCGGTTCTCGAGGCGATCGCCCCGGCGGCCGACGATCTGATCGTGCTGCTGGGAGATCTGGTCGACCAGGGGCACGACAGTTGCCAGGTGCTCGACCGCGTGCTCGAGCTGAGCCGCCGCTGCCACGTGGTGCTGGTGCGCGGCAATCACGAGGAGATGATGCTGGCGGCCCGCGACAGCCAGTCGGCCTTGCGCTACTGGGAAGTGTGCGGCGGCATCGCCACGCTCAATTCGTATCGCTACGGGGCGAAGCTGTGCCACGTGCCCGACGATCACTGGGAACTGCTCGAAGCGACACGCGACTATCTACGAAACCGGCCGCCACATCTTCACGCACGCCAACTACCTGGCCGACGTGCCGATGCACGCGCCAGCCCGACCATCAATTGCGGTGGGCCCTGCTGGACCCGGCCGACGCGCGGCCGCACGTCTCGGGCAAGACCGTGATCGTGGGGCACACCGAGCAATCCGACTCCGAAGTGCTCGACCTGGGCCCGGTCGTCTGCATCGACACGGCCTGCTGGCGTCACGGCTGGCTGACGGCCCTGGAGGTGGGCAGCAACCGCAGTTGGCAGGCCAGCCGCTTCGGCATGCTGCGCGAAGCCCGGCGAGCCGACCTATCGCGGCATGCTGCCGATCTTGCCGGTGCTAAAGTCGGCGTGAAAGCGCCGCCGGAATCGAGCGTCAGCCGTGCGTTTACACGTTTCGCCCGGAGCCACCGGCGACGGCGCATTGCTCGGCAGTTGGCGATGAATCCACCACTACCCGTTGCCCCGTGTGGTAGATTTTCATACCGGCAGGCGATAAATTGAACGGTTTGCAGGCGATCGCCGGGTCGCTGCGTCGAAGGTTCCTCTTATTGAGAGCAGGTGGGAAGGGTCGATGGCCATTATCAAGTTCGTCAATGAGAAGAAGGAAATCCAGGTGCCCGAGGGCTCGAACCTGCGCAAGGAGGCCATGCGGGCCGGCGTGGGGTTGTATCCAGGGATTAACAAGGTGCTCAACTGCCATGGCTTCGGCCATTGCGGAAGTTGCCGGGTGTTGGTCACCAAGGGGATGGAAAACGCCAGCCCGATGGGTTTCATGGAACGGATGCGGCTGAAGTTTTCGATGGCCTACGTCGGCCACGAAGACACGATGCGGCTGGCCTGCCAGACCGATGTCCGCGGCGACATGGAAGTGCAAACCAAGCCGCCCTTGAACTGGTTCGGCGAGAACTTTTTCAGTTGAGCACCGGGGCGCCGCGTCTCCGCAGGCGCCGACACCCGATGGCGAGCTTCTTCCCGTGAAACAGATCATCGCCATCGTCAAGCCCTTTCTGGCCGAGAAGGTGCTGGAGAACCTCAAGCGGCGCCGCTCGAGGCCTGCCGCCGTGCGCGAGGTAAAAGGCTACGGCCGCCAGAAGAGCTATCTCCATCAGTACAGCGACACGGAATACTCGCTGGCTTTTCTGCCCAAGGTAGAGATCACGCTCTGGGTCGACGACAGCCGGGCCGAAGAAATCTATCGCAAGATCGTCGAGGTGGCCCGCACCGGCCGGATGGGCGACGGCAAGATCTTCATCCTGCCGACGCTCGAAAACGCGATCGACTTCTAGATCCCCTTTGCCAACGGCTGGAATCCGTGGCGCACTGATGGGCATCAGCCGATGATCACGCGGGGGTGACGCGTCGGATCGGGTTCGGCCTTTTTGATCAGGTCGCGCACGCGCCAGGGGACGTTGCCTTCGCCGAACAGGAAGAAGCCGACCGCGGCCGCCAGCTCGCTTTCGTCCGACCAGCCGAAGTGAATCTCCGGCGGCGTGCCCACGCGCGACAGCTCCAGGGCGATCGTGGCGATGGCGTGGGCGATCGACGCGCAGCGGGTCACCTTGATGATGAACCGCCCCTCGTCCTGCTTGATTTCCATCACCGGGCTCTGCTGAAACTCGCTGGGATCGCCCAGCTCGGCTTCGACGAACACGATCGGCACGTCCGGGCCCAGGCGGTGGCGGTGGCGGATGCTGGCCTCTTTGTCGTCCAGCCCACGGCGCCCGGGGCGGTGGGGCACCAGCACCGGAAACTCCAGGTGCTTGAGGCTGTCCCACAAAAACCGCGAGTTGTTGTCGGCAAACTCGAACGCCTTGAACCGCAGTTCCGTGCTCCGCTTCAACCGCGAGCCGAACGAAGCCACGACGATGGCCAGAATGAAGCAGCTCGCGATTTTGATCCCGTCGGGCCGCTCGATCATGTTGGCGGCCGTGGTGAAGAAAAAGACGATCGTGATGGCCACAAACAGCCAGGGGACCCGGCGGATCCAGCTCCCTTCGTGCTGCCGGTACAGATCGATGATCGTGGCCGTGCAGGCGCTCGAGATCAACACCAACACGCCGGTGGCGTACGCGCCCCCCTGGGCTTCGACGTCGGCCCGGAACACCCAGGTGACGATCAAATTGATGAGCGTGAACAACACGACCAGCGGCCGCACGGCCCGGGTCCACTCCGGTGCCATGCCGTAGCGCGGCAGGTATTGCGGCACCAGGTTCAACAGCCCCGCCATGGCGCTTAAGCCGGCGAAGCTGAGGATCACGACGGTCGACAGGTCGTAGAGCGTGCCGAACCATTCGCCGAACAGCGGGTTGATGTTGTAGGGGCCCTGCGCGTGCGCCAGAAACGCCAGCGCACGGTCGGCCGCCTTGCCGCCGGTTTCCACCAGTCCGCTCGGCGCGATTTCGGCGGCGATCTCCGGCTTGATCAATTCCTGCGGCGGAATCAGCGTGGCCGTGACCAGCGCCGAGCCGAGTAAAAACACCGACATGATCAGGGCGGCCGTGGTCAGCAGCCGCCGGGTATTGCGAATCCGGCCGTGGGGATTTTCGGGCGTGTCATCCGCCGCCCCCTTGATCAGGGGCATCACGGCCACGCCGGTCTCGAAACCGCTCAAGCCCAGGGCCAGCTTGGGAAAGAACAGCACGCTGATCGCCACGATCGACAGAATGCCGTGGCCGGCGACCGGTGGAGCGTGCTCCAGGTACCAGTTGCCTTCGATGACGTTGGTGTACCAGGCCGAAAACAAATCAGGATGCGCCGCCAGATAAACCAATCCGCTGCCGATTACCAAAGCGTTAAGCGCCAGGTAACCGCCCACCACGACCACGGCCAGCCCGATCACTTCCTTGAAGCCCCGCATGAAGCTGAGACCCAGGATGAGCAACAGCGACATGGTGAGCACGATCCGCTGGCCGTCCTCGCTCATGGCGAGGATGAACGCGGGGGCATGATCCCAGAGCGGGTTGTGAATCAGGTGCACGGCGGCGTCGGCGGCCGACAGGGTCTTGGTGATCACGAAATCGGTGGCCGCAAAGCCGAGCAAGGCCAGCACCATCGTCTTGCCGGTCCAGCCGTGCACGAGCCGCTCGAGCATGGCGATCGATCCCTGCCCGCTGGGCGAGCAGCGGGCCACGTGCGCGTAGACCGGCAGCGCGCCGAACAGCGTGACGGCCACCAGCACCACGGTGGCCAAGGGGGCCAGCACGCCGGCCGCCTCGAAGGCGATCGAAGGTTGATAGCCCAGCGTGCTGAAGTAGTCGACCCCGGTCAGGCACATCACCCACACCCAGAACGAGCGATGGTGTGCCGGCACCGGTTCGTTCACCTTGGCGCTGGGCATGTGTGCCGGCCGCGGTTCGCTGGCGGCGCCTTCGGCACGGCTGACCTCGCCCGTGTCGGCGGAGGCCGACGGTGATTCGGTCGACGGAGGACGCTGGTCTGGTTGCATGATTCAACGGGCGTCAGGAAAACCGCTGGCGCAGGCTCGCCGAATGGATTCGCTCGCGTCCCGCGCACGACGCCCACATGCGGCGGGGGCATTTTGTCGCCCCATCGTATGACCGCACGGTCGGAAGTGTCAACCGAGGCTGGGCGGCAAGCGGCGTCCCTGCTTCGGCGCTTGCGCCATTGTATCCTTTGCCCAGCGGTGGAAACTTGCCGGCGGCGCTTGCGGGGGGTTATTCTGAAGCCAGCCGGTCATGCCGCGTGCTCTCCCACCCGATAACCCGTGAGATTGTCCGTCATGCTCTCTCCCACTTCCCGCCGCACGTTTCTGAAACAATCGACGCTGGCTACCGCCGCCTTGGCCGCCACGCACGTGACCGAGCGGCTGCGGGCCGCCGACAGTCCGGCGGAAGCCGTCACGCTGGCCGTGATCGGGGCCAACGGCCGCGGCGGGGCGCTGGCCGACGGTTTTGTTTCCGTCGGCGGGGCGCGGATCGCCTACATCTGCGACGTGGACCAGCGGGTGGTCGATCGCACGGTGAGCGCCATCGGCGGCAAGCAGCAGCACGCGCCGCAAGGGGTGACTGACATGCGCCGCGTGTTCGACGATCCGACCGTCGACGCGGTCGTGATCGCCACGCCCGACCATTGGCACGGCCCGGCCACGATCCTGGCGTGCGCGGCGGGTAAACACGTCTATGTCGAAAAGCCGGCCTGCCACAATCCGCGCGAAGGGGAACTGATGGTGGCTGCGGCGCAAAAAACAACCGCGTGGTGCAACTGGGGACTCAGCGCCGCAGCATGCCGAGCGTCGTGGAAGCCGTCGAACGCGTGCAGGCCGGCGAGATCGGCCGGGTGCTGTTCTCGCGCGGCTGGTACAACGCCAATCGCAAGCCGATCGGTCACGGCCAGAACGCGCCGGTGCCCGAGTGGCTCGACTTCGACCTGTGGCAAGGGCCCGCCCCGGCGCGCGACTATCGCGACAACCTGGTGCATTACAACTGGCATTGGTTCTGGCACTGGGGCACCGGCGAGTTGGGCAACAACGGCATTCATGCCCTCGACATTTGCCGCTGGGGCCTGGGGGTGGATTATCCCACGCGGGTCACGGCCGGCGGCGGCAAGTACTACTTCGACGACGACCAGCAGACGCCCGACACGCACGTGGTGACCTGGGACTTCGGCGACAAGGGGCTCACCTGGGAAGGACGCAATTGGCACCACCGGGGCTTCGAAGGCTCGACGTTCGGCATCGCCTTCTATGGCGACAAAGGCTCGCTCATCATGGACGGCAACGAGTACAAGCTGTACGACGGGGGCGACAAGCTGCTGGACACGAAGACGGGGGGCTTCGGCGGACACGATCCGCACTTGAAGAATTTTCTAAGCTGCATTCGCTCCGGCGAGCGGCCGGCGGCCGACATCGAAATCGGACACAAAAGCACGCTGTTGTGCCACCTGGGCAACATCGCCTATCGGACCGGACACACGATCAACTGCGATCCGGCAAGCGGCCACGTGCTGGACGATCCGGCGGCCGAGGCCCTGTGGACTCGTGAGTATCGCGAGGGATGGGAGCCGCGGGTTTAGAAGCTCTCTGGCTGCATCGCGTGAGGGTGCCATTGCTGGCTCGTCCAGCAGTGCATATCTAGTGGGCCGGCAAGCTTTCCTGCTCGAGCGATTGATTGCGAATCATGAACAAGGCCTTCATTCGCGAGCCCGACGATCACGCCCCGCTGCATTGCCCGGCCTGCGGTTCGTTGGGCGTGCCGGTCGAGCGCGAGACGTGGCAGGCGCACGTCGCCTTAGCGGCGGCCGAGGCCTTGGCCGATTCGGCGTTCTTCTGTCCGTTTCCGACGTGCCAGGTGGCGTACTTCGACATGTTCGAGCGGCAGGTGCGCGTCGACGCGCTTGTGCACGCCGTGTATCCCAAGGATCCGCAGGCCCCGATCTGCCCTTGTTTCGAATTCACCACCGAGGAGATTCGGGCCGACGTCAGCGAAGGGTGCGTCACGCGCACCCGGGCCCTGGTGGAGAAAGCCAAAAGTGCCGAGGCTCGCTGCCGCACGTTGTCCCCCACCGGCCAGTCGTGCGTCGGCGAAGTGCAGCGGTACTACATGAAGCTCCGCGGCGAGACGTAGTCCGCGTAGCTCAGGCGCGGGAGTGCCTGGCCTACCCGGGGCGATGGTCTTTGCGCGAGAGCCGCGGCAGGTACGGCGGCGTCGTGGCCATGTACTGGCGGTAGTCGTCGCCGAAGCGCTCGACGAGTTTTGCTTCTTCGAGCGGCGTACGGACGACGAGCAACACCAGCACGATCAAGCCGCTGCCGGCGATCAGCAGGTTGGCCGACAGGAGCGTCACGGCCAACAGCAGCAAAGCGGTGGTCGTGTAGAAGGGGTGACGCACCCAGCGATACGGTCCGGTCGTCACCAACGTGGCGTCCTGGCGGGTGACGACCGTGTCGGTCAGGTTGTGACCCAGGTGTCCGAGCGTCGAGGACAACAGCACCACGGCGGCGGCTCCCAGCGGCGCGCCGCACCAGCGAACCACGGCCGGCAGCGGCACGCTGGACGCCGCCATCACCTCGGGATGCAGCAAGTAGACGAGCGTCGTCACGCCCAGGCACATGCCGGCCAGGCGCAAGGCCACCCCCAGCAGGACCCCCTCGTGGCGGCGCTCGAGCTTCTCGCGCGATCGCGCGGCCTGCAACCGATGATGGACGACGATCACGATCGAAGCGGCGAAGATGAACAGCAAGGCCGTGCGATACGATTCGTCCATAAATACGGTTGACCGGCAAGTCCAGACACTTTTCGCCCCCGAGGCTGCATCGTGGCCGATCGCCCGCCGAACATCAAGTCCCGTAGCTCAGGCACCGCCGTGCCTGACAATCACGGCTGGAGGGGCTGATTGAACCGGCGCGGCAAACCGGCGATAATCCGCCGCGGGTGCACCTGTTCCATCAATTCGGCGCGAGGCGGTCATGTCACGAGGGACCCTGCGGGAAGCGGCGGCAGAGTTTTTGGGAACGTTTACGCTGATCGCCTTCGGCGTGGGCGTGGTGGCCCAGGTGGTGCTGGGGGGCGGCAAGACGGGCGAATACTTGTCGATCAACATGGGCTGGGGGCTGGCCGTCATGCTCGGCTGCTACGTGGCCGGCGGCATTTCGGCGGCGCACTTGAATCCGGCCGTGACGCTGGCCTTGGCCGTGCATCGGGATTTTGCCTGGAGCAAAGTGCTGCCCTACGTGCTGGCCCAGTTCGCCGGAGCGTTTGCCGCTTCGGCGGTGGTCTACTTCACTTACCAGGAAGCGATCAACGACTTCGAAGCCACCCGCACGCTCACCACCGCGGGGATCTGGTCCACGTATCCGCAGAATTATCTGAGCAACGTGCCCGGCGGGCTGCTCGATCAGATCGTGGGCACGGGGCTGTTGATGATGGTCATCTTCGCCATCAGCGACCAGCGCAACATGGCGTTGCCCGCGCCGCTGAGTCCGATGGTGGTGGGTTCGACCGTGTTCGTGATCGGCATGACGTACGGCCTGAACGCCGGCTATGCCATCAACCCGGCCCGCGACCTGGCCCCGCGGCTGTTCACGGCCGCGGCCGGCTGGGGCGAGCAGGTGTTCACCGCGCACGACTCCTGGTGGTGGGTGCCTGTCGTGGGACCATGCATCGGAGCCGTCGTGGGCGGTTTTGTATATGACTTGTGCATTACCCGACTCTACGGCAAGCCCGAGGCGTCGTGATTATAGTAGTGGACCGACCGTCGTAATTTGCCGGGTGCCACGGGTGGCTTGTCCACCGGTGATTCTGCACTGCTGGACAAGCCAGCTGATTCTATGAAAAGGGAAGCGGCGCCCGCATGATGGTTTTGCGTAGTCGGTCCAGTAGGTGCAAGGGGGATTGAGCATGGCGGACAAGACGTTCCGGGCCGGGGCGGCGACCAGTAATATCACGCCCCCTTTGGGCGTTTCGCTCAACGGCGGGATGAGCGATCGCGCGGCGACGCACATTCACGATGACTTGCATGCCCGGGCGCTGGTGCTGGACGACGGCCAGACGAAACTTGCGATCGTCGTCTGCGATAGTTGCATGTTGCCGCGGACGGTTCTGGACGCGGCCAAGCAACAGGCCCACGCGTACACGGGCATTCCGCTGGATCGGATGCTCATTTCGGCCACGCACGCGCACTCGGCTCCGACGGCCGGGCCCACGTTTCAAAGCGAGCCGGACGCGGAATACTTGGAGTTTCTCTCGCGGCGGATTTCCGATGGCATTCGCCGCGCGGCGCACAACCTGGCCCCGGCCCAGGTCGGCTGGGGCACCGGCAGCGAGCCGACGCAGGTGTTCAATCGGCGTTGGAAGATGTCCGCGGATACAAAGCTGGTCGATCCGTTCGGTCGTCCGGATCAGGTGAAGATGAACCCGCCGGTCGCCAGCCCCCAGCTCGTCGAGCCGGCCGGGCCGACCGATCCGGAGATTGGCATCCTGTCGGTGCGCGACGCCGACAGTCGGCCGCTGGCACTCGTGGCCAACTATTCGTTGCACTACGTCGGGGGCGTGCCGGGCGGGCGACGTGTCGGCCGATTATTTCGGGGCCTTTTCCGCACGGGTCGGCGATAAGCTGTCCGCCGCCGGGCAGGATCCGCCCTTCGTCGGCATGCTCACGAACGGCACCAGCGGCAACATCAACAACATCAACTTTCGCCAGGCCAGCGACGGCCAGCCGCCCTACGCCCAGATTCGCAAAGTGGCCGAACTGGTGGCCTGCGAAGCCGCCCGGGTGGCCGACTCGATCGAGTATCACGCCTGGGTGCCGCTGGCGATGCGGCAAGCGGACTTGCGGTTGGCTCGCCGCGCGACGCCCAACGACGAAGTGGCCCGGGCGCGATTCATTCTCTCGAAAGCCGGAGCGCCGCCGTTGCGCACGGTCGAGCAGATCTACGCGCGCGAGACGGTGTTGTTGGCCGAGTATCCGCGGTACGTGGAAACGATCTTGCAGGCGATTCGCATCGGCGAGTTGGGCATCGCGTCGTCGCCGTGCGAGACCTTTGTCGAGACCGGGCTGGCGATCAAGCAGGCCAGCCCGTTCAAGCCGACGTTCATCATCGAACTGGCCAACGACTATCGCGGCTACCTGCCGACGGCCGAGCATCACAAGCTGGGAGGCTACGAAACCTGGCGAGCCCGGTCCAGCTACCTGGAGGTCGAGGCCGAAGCCAAGATACGCAACAAACTCTTGGAGTTGCTGAACGAAGTCGCGCAGGCGTGAGGCCATTCGAACCCAAAGCGCCAGCGAGGGACGGTGTACGCCGACGCATGCGGGGGTGAACGAGCCCAAGGCCCACGAAGCAGGTGACCGCGCGAACTCGCCGGTGAGCGCCGCCGCCTGCCCCTCGCGGGCGCTTCGGGTTAGTGTTGTGGGCGCTCGCGTCCTTCGCTCTGGTGTGATCGCCGCTCGCTCACCGCGCAGGGTTCGGATGAGGCGGGCCGCCGTCGCTCCGGTTACCAGCCCTTGCCCTTGGTGGCGAGCTTGATCCGCACCAGGTACATGTCGGCGTTGATGTAGAGGGTGCTGCCGTCGTCGCCCCAGGTGCAGTTGCCGGTGGCCTGGCCGGTTTCAAACGTGCCCAGCAGCGTGCCGTCGGCGGCAAACACGTGGACGCCGCCGGGACCGGTGGCAAACAGGTTGCCGGCGTTGTCGGTGGTCATGCCGTCGGGCAAGCCTTTTTGGCCTTCCTTGGCCCAGGCCGTGGCGTCGTAGAACTTTCGCCCTTTGCCCAGCGTGCCGTCGGGCTTCACGTCGTAAGCCATCCAGATGGCGTTCTCCGGGTCGCTGTTGGCGACGTAGAGGGTCTTTTCGTCGGCCGAAAAGCCGATGCCGTTGGGCCGCGTCAACTCGTCGGTCAATAGCGTCAGCTTACCGTCGGTCGACAGACGATAGACGCCGCAGAAGTCGAGCTCGCGGCGCGGGTCGTCCCACCGCTCGGGCAGGCCGTAGGGCGGGTCGGTGAAATACAGATCGCCGTTGGATTTGAAGGTCGAGTCGTTCGGGCTGTTGAGCCGCTTGCCCTGGTAGTTGTCGACCAGCGTGCGCTTGCCGCCGTTTTTGGTGAGCACCGACACGCGGCGGTCGCCGTGCTCGCAGGAGATGAGCCGCCCCTGGTCGTCGACGTTCAATCCGTTGGAGCCCGGCTCGGGACCGTAATCGCCCACGCCGGTATAGCCCGAGGGTTTGAGAAACAGGCTGATGCCCTCGCCTTCTTTCCATTTCATGACGCTGTTTCGCGGGATGTCGGAGAACAGCAGGTAGCCGCCGTCCTTCATCCACACGGGGCCTTCGGACCAGTCGAATCCTTCGGCGATCTGCTCCATGTGCGCGTCGGTGGGGACGAGCTTGTCGAGCCGCTTGTCGTGGCGGACGATCTTGCCGAAGGACGGATACTTTTCGGCGGCCGCGGCGACCGATGCCACGAAAGTGAAGGACGCGAGTGCAGCGAGGGCGAAGCGAAGCGAGCGAGCCATGTTAGTAGACCTCCCAGACCGGTTCGAGGGGCGCATTGCTGGCGAAGGAGTCCGCCTTGTCGTGCCCCTACGCTAGCCACGGCGCACCGGGGGCGTCAAGTCGCAGGGGATCGATTCTCACGGCATGTGCAGCGTGCCATCCAGGGGTGCCATGCATGGCACCCAATGAGCGGCTCGGTGCAAGCTATTTTTTGCGCAGCCGGTCGTACGCGAATGCGAGATAACCGGCCGCGGCGCCGGCGGCCAGGCCCACGCCGTGGGCCCAATTGGCCACGTTGGGCAAGGCCGGCGTCAAGCACAGTACAAACCAGGCGATCATCCAGAAGGCAATGTCCGGCGCAGGTACAGCCCGCAGGTCGGATCGAGCCGGCCGCGCACCCAGGCGTAGCCGAACAGCCCGTACACGACGCCCGACATGCCGCCGAAGGCCGGCCCGGTGGCCATGAACTGGGCATAGTTCGACGAGACCGCCACGGCGAGCACCAGCAGGACGTACAGGAACGACCCGATGCGGCGCTCGACGAGCGAGCCCAGGTCGTAGAGCCAGAACATGTTGAACGCGATGTGCAGAAAGTTGGCGTGCCAGAAGATGGGCGTCACGAGCCGCCATACTTCGCCGTTCTTGATTTCCGTGAGCTTGTCGTTCGTCGAAATGAACAACTCCTCGGGCGAAAAGCCGGCGCCGACGTAAACCAGCACCGAGAAGACGATCATCACCATCGTCACCGGCCGGCGGCGCCAGGGGTTGTTCCACTCGTTGCGCATGTCGATGAAGTTGCGCTCCACCTGCCGCTTCTTTTCGGCGGCTGCGCGGCGGGCCTGCCGGGCCGTTTGTTCGGCGGCACTGTAGCGCGGATCTTGCGGCTCGGCCTGAAATTGCTCGAGCTCCTGCCGGCTGCGCGGAATCTCGTTTTCGTCGTGCACCCAGATGGCCCATTGGCCGTTGTCGGGCTCGACTTTCGAGGTGATGCCCAGCGAGAGCAGGTAATCGGAGAACCGCTGGGCGTCTTGCTTGGTGGAGATCGTTCCGGCTTGCCGCATGGTGTCGTCGTCGTGGGTGGAGCGTGGCCGCTGGGGTCGCAGACCGAAATTCTACACCTCGAGCCGCACGTGTTCGAGGTTGTTGGCCACCATCCATTCGAGCCATTTTTCCTGGTCTTCCGTGATTTCCGCCTCCGTGTGATTTTCGCTGTCCAGCGGAGAGACCAACACCAGCACGCCGTCGTCCAGCCAGCGGCGGGCATCGTCCAGGGCGACCCAGTATTCGCCGGCCGGCAAGGCCGGCACCCCGCGCTCGCCCGGCGGCGTCATAAAGTAGGCGATGTCGTGCTTGAACCGGGCCGGCATCTCAAAAGGCGCCAGCTCGGGTCGCCCAACGGCTATGACTCGCATGGCATTGCACCCAAGGGGCCGGCGATTGCTTGTCGCGGTGAAAGTCGACCAGCAGCCTACCAGAGGACGCGGTGTCCCCACAGTGGCCGGCGGTCGGGAGCGACCGAGAATTCCGCCAAACCGCCGATTTCGCGGGGCGCCGCGTGCCTCAAACCATGCTCAAGGCCGCGAGGTGGCCCGTGCTCCAGGCGGCCTGGAAATTGTATCCGCCGATGGGTCCGTCGAGATCGAGCACTTCGCCGGCCAGGTACAGATTCCTCACGAGCTTGCTTTCGAGCGTGCGGGAATCGACCTCGTCGAGCGACACGCCGCCGGCGGTGACTTCGGCCTTGGCGAAGCCGCGCGTGCCCGAGGGGCGAATCGGGCAGGCCTTGACCGCGGCGACAACCTGCGAGCGCACCCGGGCGCCGACTTCCGCGGTGCGCAACGTGCCGTCCAAGCCGGCTTCGGCCAGCAGGGCTTCGGCCAGGCGGCGGGGGAGCGCCTCGGGCAGCAGGTTGATGAGCTGCTTCTTGCCAGCCGCCGCCGCGCGGTCGCGCAGGTGGGCATCGAGCTGCTCGGCGGTCCACTGCGGCAGGAAATCGCACAAAAGCACCAGCGACGCCGCTGGCTCGTGCGCCGTAATCGCGCGGGCTGACGTCGAGCACCGCCGGACCGGACAAGCCGAAATGGGCGAACAGCAGCGATCCGCGGCGCTCGGCCAACAGGCGATCCTTGGTCCGCCCGGCGGTCGGGTCGGCCGGCTCCAGCACGCGCACCGCCACGTCGGGCACGGTCACGCCCCGCAGGCCGCGCAGCCAGGGCGCGTCGCTGGTGACCGGGACCAAGGCCGGGCGCGGCGGCACGATCGTGTGGCCCAGCGCGGCGGCGAAGCGATAGCCGTCGCCGGTGGTGCCGCAGCCGGGGTAGGATTGCCCGCCGGTCGTGATGAGCAGTTTTTCGGTTTGCAGTTCGCGTCGATCGGTACGCAGCGAAAAGCCGTCGCCGGCGCGCGCGACTTCGACCACCGGCTCCGCGAGCGCTAGCACACAACCGCTGCGCTCGAGTCGTCCGAGGAGCGCGGCCAGTACGTCGGCGGCCTTGTCGCTGGTAGGAAAGATTTTGCCGGTGGGTTCGACCTTGGTGGGTACGCCTTCGGCGGCGAACAGGGCCACGGTGTCGTCCACGCCCAGCGCCGCCAGTGCCGAATAGAGGAACCGTCCTTGCGGTCCGAAGGCCGCCACGATGCCGCGACTGTCGGTGGCTTGCGTGACGTTGCAGCGGGTGCCGCCGGACATCAGGATTTTGACCCCCGGCTTGCGATTCTTTTCCAATACGAGCGTCCGCCGGCCAGCGGCGGCCGCGGAGCCGCCCGCCACGAGACCGGCCGCTCCGGCGCCGACGACGACAACTTGCCAGGCGGAATCGATCGGAGCAGGTTCGTCGTGCGCGGTCATGCCGAATGGTGCTGCTGCGTCGGGCATTGAAATACTCGTAGTGTAGTAGGATTTGGGTGCCGTCACCCCCTGCGAGTTGCTTGCCCCCGCAAAGACGGGTACAGTCAAGGTTTCGGCCCCGACGTGGGTGGAAAATTCGTCGGAACTGCCGGCGACTGCAAGCGCTTTGGCGCGTGGCCGATGCGGGGACACGCCAGCGCGGGCTCGTCGTTCTGGTTCGTCATCATCTCGGAGGTTCGCCGTTCGTTCGATGCCCAGCCGTGCCGTAGGAATTGACTTGGGAACGACCCGCGTGGCCGTGGCCTACCTCGACGAGCGCGGCCGCAGCGCGATGTTTCGCGACGCGCAGGGGGACCTGCTCATCCCCAGCGTCGTGTACTTCGAGGACGACGAGCTGCTCTACGGCCGGGCGGCCAAGCTGGCCGCCGCCACGCAGCCGGGCCGGGCCGCGGAGTTTTACAAGCGCGACCTGGGGCAGGCCGCCTACTCGCGGGCCATCGGCGGAGAGCTGCTGCCGGCCGAGCTGATCGAGGCCGTGCTGATCAAGAAGCTCACGACCGAACTGGGCGAAGAAGGGATCAAAAACCCGGCCGCCGTGCTGTCGATGCCGGCCAGCTTCAACCAGGGCCAGCGCCGCGCCCGGCTCGACGCGGCGCGGATGGCCGGGCTCGACGTGTTGGGCACGATCAACGATCCCTTGGCCGCGGCACTAACGCTGGCCGAAAGCCAGGGGTACCTGGCCAAAGCCGCCGCCGACAAGCCCGGCCAGCGCGTGCTGGTCTTCGATCTGGGCAGTGGCAAGCTCGACGTGGCAATCGTCGAGATCAAGCCGGGCCGCTTGCGCACGATGGCCGTCGGCGGCAGCGCGCAGCTCGGCGGGCGCGATTGGGACGTGCGGCTGGCCGATTACCTGGCCGAGCAGTTTGCCAAGCAATTCGGCGACGATCCGCGTCACGACATGGCCAGCGTCCGCCGGCTGCTGGAAAGCGCCGAGGAAGCCAAGCAATCGCTGTCGGCCCGGCAGCAGGCGCGGGTCCAGGTGCAGCGGGGCAGAGATTCGGCCGCCATCATCGCCATGCGACAAGCGCTGGAAGACCTGACCGCCGACCTGGTGGACGAAGCCGCGCGGATCACCGAGGCCACGCTGGCCCGGGCCGGCATGGCCTGGCGCGACGTGGCCCACCTGGCGCTGGTGGGCGGGGCCACGCGGATGCCGGCCATCGAGGCGCGGCTCGAGCAATTGACCGGCCTGAAACCGGCGCCGGGCATCCACCAGGACGAAGCCGTGGCCCGCGGCGCCGCCCTGTACGCCGAACACCTGCTGGCGGTGCGCGAGAAGCGCGCCTCGAAGCTGCAACTATCGATCACCGACCTGACGGTCCACAGCCTGGGGCTCCAGTGGAACGACGAGCAGACCGGGCGCGAGGAAAACGTGGTGCTGATTTGCGCGGCAGCGAGCTCCCCTGCGGCACGGCGGCCAAGGCCGTGACCGACGTCGAGGACCAGTCGACGATCGTCTTGCACCTGCTCGAAGGCGAAAGCCGCGTGGCCAGCGAATCGCGCGGATCGCCCAGATCACGATTCGCGATCTGCCGGCCGGTTTGCCCAAGGGGACCGAGATCAACGTGCAGTACAATTTCACTCCCGAGGGGCGGCTGCAGGTGAAGGCCCAAACGCCCCGCAGCGGGCAGGCGCTGCCCATCAGCGTGCGGCGCGAGCACGGGCTGAGCGATAGCCAACTGACGGACTGGAAGAATCTGCTGGCTCGGGGCGGCGGCCTGAAGGCCGTGCTGGCGCTGTTGCCCAAGCATCAACAAGAACGCGAAACGCAGGCGGCCGCCGAGGCCGCGGCGGCACCGACGACCGCGGCCCAGCCTCCGCCGCTGCCGACGCAGGCGGCGACGCACGCGCAAGAGCCGCAGGAGTTTGCCGTCGAAGCCGGCACGGACCTCGCCGCGGCGCGCCGCAAACGACGCCAGATGACGCCCCGCAAGCTGGCCATCATGATCGGCGGCTATCTGGTCTCGGCGATCCTCGGCACGGCGATCGGGTACTATATACTCATGCGGATCGACCCCAGCTACAACTGGTGGCACCTGCGGCTGCCGGGGCTGCGCAATGCGCCCGCCAGCGGCGCCCTGACGCCCGGCGACAGCGACACATCTCCTCACGGCCGAACCCCTTCCAGAACGACATGAACGATGAAAACACGCCCGCGGTCGGCATCGACCTGGGTACCACGTATTCTGCGGTAGCCTATATCGACGACACCGGCCGTCCGGTGACGCTCGTCAACGCCGAGGGGGACCTGGTCACTCCCAGCGTCGTGTTGTTCGAGGGGGATACGGCCGTCGTGGGCAAAGAGGCGCTCAAGGCCCTGGCGACCGAGGCCGAGCAGGTGGCCCAGTGCGCAAAGCGCGAGCTGGGCGAGCGCACGTTTCACAAGGCGATCGAAGGCCGGGCCTTCCCGCCCGAGGCCTTGGAGGCGTTCGTGCTCGACAAGCTGCGCCGCGACGCGGCCCGCCACCTGGGCGACTTCAGCAAGGTGGTGATCACCGTGCCGGCCTACTTCGACGAGGTGCGCCGCAAAGCCACGCAAGACGCCGGCTACATGGCCGGCTTCGAGGTGCTGGACATCATCAACGAGCCGACGGCCGCGGCCATCGCCCACGGATTCTTGAAGGGGTTTCTCAGTCGCGACGGCTCGGCCAACGAAACCCGCCGGCTCCTGGTCTACGACCTGGGGGGCGGCACGTTCGACGTCACCGTGATGGAAGTCAGCGGGCACGATTTTCTGGCCCTGGCCACCGACGGCGACGTGCAGCTCGGCGGGCAGGATTGGGATCAGCGACTGGTGAACTACGTGGCCGAAGAATTCAAACGCACGCACGAGCTCGACCCGCGCGAGGACCCCAACACGGCCGGCCGGCTATGGCGCGAGTGCGAGGACGCCAAGCGCACGCTCTCGGCCCGCAGCAAGGTGTCGATCAGTTGCGACTACAAGAGCCAGGCCATCCGCGTGGAGATCACCCGCGACAAGTTCGAGGAGATCACCCAGGATCTGCTCGACCGCACGAAGTTCACCACCCGCCAGACGCTGCAAGCCGCGGGCCTGGGCTGGTCCGACCTGGACTACGTGCTGATGGTCGGTGGTTCGACCCGGATGCCGATGGTGGCCGGCATGCTCCGCGAGCTGTCGGGCAAGGAGCCGGACGCTTCGGTGTCGGTCGACGAGGCCGTGGCCCATGGGGCGGCCTTGCACGCGGCGATCCGCCTGGCGCAAGTTGCGCGGCGAAGCGCCGGTGGTGAACGTGAAGAACGTCAACTCGCACAGCCTGGGCGTGGTGGCCAGCGATCCGCGCACCATGCGCCGCCGCAACGCGATCCTGATTCCGCGCAACACGGTGCTGCCGGCCACGGCCAAGCGCGTGTTTCGCACGCAAAAGGCCAACCAGAAGTCGATCCTGGTGCAAATCGTCGAGGGGGAAAGCGCCAGCCCGGACGACTGCTCGCAGATCGGCCGCTGCGTGGTGCGTGATCTGCCCACCGAGCTGCCGGCGCAATCACCGATCGAGGTCCGCTTCGCCTACCAGGAAAACGGGCGGCTCACCGTCCACGTCAGCGTGTCCGGCAAAGAACTGAAACACGAAATCAGCCGCGACAACACCATCACCCAAGACCAGCTCGAAGCCTGGCGGGCCTTCATCACCGGCCGGGCCGGCGCCGATTCGCAAATCGTTTCGAGCAACGAGAGCTTGTCGATCGACGATACGGTGGACGAGCTGTAGGTAGGAATTGGGGGTTAGGGATTGGGGGTCGGGGCCGATTGTAATCCGCACGCTAGTGTTTGATGCTCCGGAGGGGGCAACGCGATGGATAGTACGGACCAGCCCGGGGCGGCGCCGCCGAGAGAGACGGCCGACCAGGAGCAGTTGAAGCTGCTCGTGATCTTTCATTACGTCATCGGCGGGATGATCATTTTTTTCGCCTGTTTCTTCATCATCCACCTGGTGATCGGCATCGTTGCGCTGGCAAATCCCCAGTTGTTCGAAAGCCACTCGCACAAGGGCCAGGGGTTTCCGCCGTTCTTGGCTTACATGTTCGTGGGAATGGGAAGCCTGGCCCTGGTGATGGGCTGGACGCTGGGCGGGCTGGTGATCTGGTCCGGCCGCTCGATCCAGAAGCGTCGCCACCGATTTCTGTCACTGGTCGTGGCCGGCATCATGTGCATCTGGATTCCTTTCGGCACGGCCCTGGGGGTCTTCACCTTCGTGCTGTTGATGCGCCCGTCGGTCAAGGCGCTGTACGGAGAATAGCCGCGAAAGCGCGCCAGGGGGCAGCCATTGGGCTGTCGAGACGGATTGATGAACACCCCGATCATCCGACGCGCCGAACTGGCAGACTTGGAGTCGATTACCGCGATCTACAACGAAGCTATTCTGACGACGACCGCCACGTTCGATACCGAGCCCAAGGACTTGGCCGAGCGGCGCCGCTGGTTCGAGTCGCACGACCGGCGGCATCCGGTCCTGGTCGCGCTGCTGGATGGGAAAGTCGTGGGCTGGTCGGGGCTGAGCAAATGGTCGGAGCGCGCCGCCTACGACGACACGGCCGAGACGACGTTTTACGTGCAGGCGGAATTTCGTGGTCGGGGCATCGGCCGGCGGCTCAAGGCGGCCACGATCGACGAGGCACGTCGCTTGGGTTTCCATTCGCTCATCGCCCGAGTGACCGCCGAAAGCGCGGCCAGCCTGCATCTCAACGAACAGTTCGGCTTCGTCGCGGTGGGAACTCTCAAAGAGGTTGGTCGCAAATTCGGCCGGCTGCTGGACGTCGTCATCCTGCAGAAGATGCTGAAAGATGGCAACGACGATTGACGGCCGTGGCGAGTCACCGCTTGCTGCCGCGGGGATCATCGCTGTCGGTACGTCGCGATTTGCCAGGTATTGCCCCAGCTGTCTTCCACCATCGTGCGGCGTTTGCTCCATAGGGCGTGTCGGCGGGCGATTGGCGGCCTGCGCAGCCGGCATCCACCGCGCGGCGATACACGGCGTCCGCGTCGTCGACGTAGACGTACAGAAATGCCGGCATGCGCGCAGCGAACGCCCGCCTCGCTGATCATGACCACCGAGTCGCCGATCCAGATTTCGGCCGGGCGACCCTCGTGATATTCGCCTGTCGCTGAGAAGACTTGCTGGATGAATTCCACGAGCCCCCGGGCATCGTCGACGACGATGCGCGGCGTGACGGTATGCCAGCCGGCCGGCGTGAGCTGGGAACAATCGGTCGGTTCGTTCATCGCATCGGCTGTACCGAGTTGGTGACTGCGAAGAGCGATCATTGTAGCAAGCGACACCTCAGAAAGCAGCAATCACGGCCAGGGTGAGATACGCGCAGCATGTGGACTTTTGCTTCGTTTATTTCTTGCAATTCGCGCTCCCGTGGGTTTGAATTGAGACGTGTCGTCTCGCCTCGATCCCTGCCCGCTTGCCTGCTCGGAGCTTCTTGCGATGAAGAATCTTCCCCGGTCCAATCGCCGTCAGTTTTTCGTGCAAGCGGCCGGCGGCGCCGGCGCGGCATTGGCCGGCGGAGCGATCATGACGTTGCCCGGCCGGCGTGCCTGGGCAGACGATGCAAAGCGGATCAAAGTCGGCGCGGTCATCACCACGTTCTTTCCCCGCAGCCATGCCCACGTGATCCTGGAGAATTTTCTCGAGCCTTACCTGTTCAACGGCCAGGTGACCCAGCCGGGCATGGACGTGGCCAGCTTCTACGTCGATCAGATTCACGCCCAGGACATGTCGCGGGACGTGGCCCGGCAGTTTCACATTCCGACCTACCCTTCGATTGCCGAGGCGTTGTGCCTGGGGGGCGACAAGCTGGCCGTGGACGCCGTGCTGCTGATCGGCGAACACGGCGACTATCCGACCAACGCCAAGGGGCAGGTCCAGTACCCGCGCAAGGAGTTCTTCGACCAGATCGTCGAGGTGTTCCAGAAGAGCGGCCGCACGGCGCCGGTGTTTAGCGACAAGCACCTGTCGTATCGCTGGGACTGGGCCAAAGAGATGGTCGACACGGCCCGGGCGATGGACTTTGCCTTGATGGCCGGCAGTTCGGTCCCCTTGGCCGAGCGCCGCCCGCCGCTGGAGCTGCCCGCGGAAGCCAAGATCGACCAGGCCGTTTCGATTCACGGCGGCGGGGTCGAAAGCTACGACTTCCACGCCTTGGAAGTCCTGCAATCGCAAGTCGAAGCCCGGGCCGGCGGCGAGACGGGCGTGCGACGCGTGCAATTTCTGGCAGGGCCGGAGCTGTGGCAGGCGGCCGCCGATGGGCGCTGGTCGACGGAGCTGGCGGCCGCGGCGATGGCCGCCGAGCTAGGGCCGGATCACGACTATACCCGCTACGTTGCCTCGGGCGGCAAGTCGGCCGTGGCCGATAAGCCCGAGGTGCATGCGATCGTCATCGAGTATCGGGACGGGCTGCGCGCGGCGGCCTTGAAGGTGGGCAACAGCGGCATCCGCTGGAACTTTGCCTGCCGGCTGGCGGGCCGGCAGGAGCCGTTGGCCACGGCCTACTACGTCGGACCCTGGCAGAACCGCAATTTGTTCAAAGCCCTGTCGCACGCGATTCAAACTCACTTCCGCGAGCATCGGGCCCCCTATCCGGTCGAACGGACGCTGCTCACCAGCGGCATTCTCGCGGCGGCCATGGACTCGCGCTACGACGGCGGCAAGCCGCTCGACACCCCCTGGCTCGACGTGGCCTACGCGCCGCGCGATTTCCGCGCCATGCGCGAAATGGGGGCCACCTGGAAGATCATCACCGACCAAACCCCCGAGCCGCCAGGCATCGCCCCGGTGGGAATCCCACCGGGTTAACGCGCGCGGGTATTCTCGCGCCCGCGGCTACTCGTCGGCCAGTCCCAGGTCTTCGTACAGCGCGGTCAGCAACGCTCGCATGCGGGCGTTGTGCTTGGCTTCGCCGGGCAGACCGCTGAAGACGATGGCCGCCACCAGCTCGACCTGCGGATCGCAAAAGCCGACCGACGACTGGGCTCCGCCGTGGCCGAACGTTCGCTCGGACGCGTGCCGGCCGAAGCCGTAAGGGACCGTGTCGGCCCCGTAGCGGTTCGAGTCGATGATCAGCCCCAGCCCCCAATCCATCTGGTGCTTGAACGTTTCGTCGAACATGCCGGTGCGCTGCCGCGTGGTCATGAGCGTCACGCTTTCGGCCGTCAGCACGCGCGCGCCGTCCAGCGTTCCGCCGCCTGCGAGCATGTGGTAGAAGCGACCCAGGTCGTGCATCGGCCCGTGTGCGTTGCCGCCGGGAACGCACTGGGTGGCTCCGGCCAGCGAGCTGAAGCGATGCGCGCACCGGCGGCGACTTGTCGGTGTGCAGCAGAACGCCCAGCCGGTCGCCATAGGCGCGATATTGTTCGACGGGCATGCCGATCCAGGAATCGCGCATGCCCAGCGGTAGAAAGATTTCCTCGCGCACGTATTGGGAGAACGGCCGCCCGTCCGCGCGGCGCACGATCTCGCCCAGGATGAACCAGCTCGTATACGGGTGGTAACCGGCCCGCCCGCCCGGGATCCAGTCGCGCTCGAGCCGGGTGCGACAAATGCGAGCGATCACCTCGTCCCACGGGGTGTCGAGCCCACCGACGTCGACCAGGCGAAAGCCTCCGGTATGGGTGAGCAGATGGCGGAGGGTGACGGCCTCTTTGCCGTGCTGGGCGAACTCGGGAATGTGCCGGGCCACCGGATCGTCCAGGTCGACCAGGCCCCGCTCGACCAACTGCATGATGGCCGCGGCCCCCACGGGCTTGCCGGACGACTGCCAGAGCATCACGGTGTCGGCCGCCATGGCCACCCCCTCGCGCGCCTCGCCCCAGCCGAAGTCCGCGACGATTTGCCGTGCGAGCGCCACGTAGACCTGCGCCCCGCCGTGCAACCCCACCTCGCGTCCGCCGGCGATCAGGGCAAGGGTGCGCGGCAGCACGTCCTCGGGCGGGCGGCATGGGAGGAAGCAAAGAGGTCATCGAATTGGCGCGGGCACGGTTCTACGAAGCAGTCCCAAGCCCCTACGAATTGGCCTGGCGTTGCCTTCATCGTAGGCGGAGGAAGCAGAGCGCCCAAGGCCCTCTGCGGACTCGACCGATCTCTGTGCCGGGCGCCGCCGCTACATCTCGTCGCGGGCTTCGCCGATGGCCCTGTGGATCAGCGCCAACAGGGCGTTGGGATCGTACGGCTTGCGGACGTAGTAGTGACAGCCGGCGGCCCGGCAGCGGCGGATGATGTTCGGCCGGTCCATGCCGCTGACGACGATCACTGGGATGTCGCAGGTGGCTTCCGAGTCGACCAGTTGCTGGCACAGCTCGAAGCCATCGACGTCGGGCAACCCCAGATCGAGCAGGATGCAATCGGGCTGCTGCTCGCGGGCCAACGCCAGCGCTGAGCGCCGCGATGGGCCACCGACGCTCGAAAACCCAGTCGGTCGAGCCGAAAGCGAAGCGTCTCAGAAATGTCCTCTTCGTCCTCGACGATGAGCACGTGAAAGCGAGCGGGTAGAGTCTCTAGCGACTCCAGTTCCAGCGGTCGAGCTAACATGGCGATCGTCCCTGATGGGTGTGCCGATCCGCGGCGGGTCGGGAGCGGATCGTAAAGATGGCAGGACCTCTCACACTCCGGCGAGCAAATGAACCCTACGCCGCCGGTGGCAAGGCGTCAAAGCCGAGCGGGGGGTGCGCAGCGGGCTTTGCCGAAATGTGCGTGACGCTCATGCCGGTGCTAACGATTCTGCCAGTCGATGCCCGACATCTTCGCCAGCGCCAGCTCCAAGGCGTGCGTGCCGTCGCGACCGTGTCCGCAGGCCAACAGCGAGACGTAAAGCTGATGGGCCAGGGCCAATCCCGGCATCGAGAGGTTCATCCGCCGCGACTCGGCCAGCGCGATGCCCATGTCCTTGATGAAGTGCTCGACCATGAAGCCGGGCTCGAAATTGCCCGCGATGATCCGCGGCCCGAGGTTCGACAGCGACCAGCTTCCGGCGGCGCCCGAGGCGACCGATTGCATCACCACGTTCAGATCCAAACCGGCCCGGTAGCCGTAGAGCAAGGCCTCGCACACGCCGATCATGCCGGTGGCGATCAGCGTCTGGTTGACCATCTTGGTGTGCTGGCCCGGCGCCGGGGCCCCCCTGGTGGACGATGGTCTTGCCCATCGCGTTCCAGCAGGGGGCCAGCGCGTCGACGACGTCTTTGTCGCCGCCGATCATGATCGACAACCGTGCTTCGCGGCGCCGACGTCGCCGCCGGAAACCGGGGCATCGACGCTGTGCACGTCCTTCTTTTTGGCCGCCTCGGCGATCTCCACGGCCAGCGAGGGCTCGCTGGTGGTCATGTCCACCAGGATCGTCCCGGGGCGGCTGCCGGCCAAGGCGCCGTCGGCGCCCAGGATCACGCTCCGCACGTCGGTCGGAAAGCCGACGATCGTGAAGACCACGTCCGAGGCTTCGGCGACGGCCGCGGGGCGTATCGGCCCATTGGGCCCCCTTGTCCACGAGCGACTGGGCCTTGGCCTTGGTGCGGTTGAACACCGTGGCCGAAAAGCCGGCCGCGATGAGGTGGCCGCACATGCTCGAGCCCATCACGCCGGTGCCGATCCAGCCGATGCGCGTTTCGCCGGGAATGATTTTCTTCGCTGCCATGATCGATCGCTCTAGTGCATTGTCAACGTTAACAATTCGGGTGCCACTGCTGGCTTGTCCAGCAGTGCTTTGACTTTATGGCAAGCCTGACCCGAAGATCAAGCGATGACAATGCACTGGTTGAGAATATGCCCAACGGCGGAGCCGGCCCGCCGCAAACGCCGGGCCGCGCATTCTACCAGCGATCGACCGGCCGCTCCAGGATCTCCTTCAAGATCACCGCCTGGCGGATGTTCTGTTGATTGACGAGCATGCCCGCCACCGCCTTGGCCGTGGCAGCGCGAACTTCGGCCGCTGGCGGCGGCTTCACATCCGGCGCAGGCAGGTTTGGATCCGCCAGGTCGCTGGCCACCAGCGACCCCATGCGATTGTCGAAGGCCCGCTTCAGATGCTGCGACAATTCCGCTTCGGAGCGTTTGACGTCGTCGGCCATGTGCTCGGCCCGCTGCTCGAAGGCGCCGCTGCCCAGGTGCTGCAAGACCGACGAGGCCACGGCGTCGAAATCGCGGTGCTCGATCGGCTCAACGTCCGTGGGCACCTCCTGGGGCGGCGGGACCGGTTGCGCCGATCGCGGCGCGCCTTCGCGGCGCGCCTTTTCCGCGCGGCGCTGGTTGGCACGGCGAAGAAACTGCTCGATCTCGGCGTTGAGCTGCGCCTGGTTCGACGGCCTGGCTCCCGGCACGGTGGCCTGCTGCGGCGGCAGTCGCCGCTCGCCGGGCGGCTGCCGGCGCCGCGGCTGCGGTGGTTGCTGCTTTTGCTGCTGGGGACCCTGCGCCACGCTCCACAAGTGGCTGATCAGGTAGACCACAATGATCACCACCGGCACCAGCCAGCTCCAAGCGTCGGCCAAGAGGTTCATGTTTCCCATCGCTTGCATCGGAAAAACTCGGCGTTGAGCGAAGGAATCTGTGTGCCACTGCTGGCTTGTCCAGCAGTGAAGACCTCCTCGATGGCACTGCTGGACGAGCCAGCAGTGGCACACAGGTTTGGTCTTTAACAGTTTCTAAGAACTCTACGTGGCTGTTTGTTACTTGGTCACCGGCATGCCGGCGATGCTCTTGCGCATATCGGTATCGGCCTGCACGTTGCGCAGCTTGTAATAATCCATCACGCCCAGGTGTCCGTCGCGAAACGCGCAGGGCCATGGCCTTGGGTACTTCGGCTTCGGCCTCGACCACCTTGGCCCGGCTTTCTTCCATCTTGGCGATCATTTCCTGTTCCTGGGCCACGGCCATCGCGCGGCGATTTTCGGCCTGGGCCCGGGCTACGCGGGTGTCGGCCTCGGCCTGGTCGGCTTGCAGCCGGGCGCCGATGTTTTCGCCGACGTCGATGTCGGCGATGTCGATCGACACGATCTCGAAGGCCGTCTGCGAGTCGAGCCGCCGGGCCAGCACGGCCTTGGAAATCCGGTCCGGATTTTCCAGCACTTCGGTGTGCGAATCGGACGAGCCGATGGCGCTGACGATCCCCTCGCCCACCCGCGCGATGATCGTCTCCTCGGTGGCTCCGCCGATGAGCTGATTCAGATTGGCCCGGACCGTGACGCGGGCTTTCACTTTCAATTGGATGCCGTTCTTGGCGATGGCGTCGAGCGACTCGCGGGCCGCGCCGCGCGCCGGGCAGTCGATCACCTTGGGATAGACGCTCGTCTGCACGGCTTCGAGCACGTTGCGGCCGGCCAGGTCGATGGCCGTGGCCAGTTTGAAATCCAGGTCGATGGTTTTGGCTTTCTTGGCGGCGATGATCGAGCGTATCACCAAGGGGACGTTGCCGCCGGCCAGGTAATGCGCCTCGAGCGTCTTGCTGGTGATGCCCGTCTCGTCGGTCAACCCGGCCTGCACGGCCATGATCTTGCTGCGGACGATGACCGTGGGATTCACCTTGCGAAACGTCATCCCCAAGAGGTCAAAGATGCCGATCCGCGCCGGTCGTGATCGACTGAATCCACAATCGGAAATAGCGGGCGAAGATGGCGAAAAAGATCAGTAGCGCCACGACCCCTGCGCCGATCAGAACCACCACCACCACGGTGCCGGCATTTTCCGCCTGGGCGACCAGATTGAACATGTTTCACTCCTCGCGAACGGCCAGGATGCGAAAGCTGGGCAAATTGCCCACCCCCTGCGACAGCTCCTCTCGCTACAGCATTGTCCCGGTGGGGACATGCAAGTGTCAAGCTCGGGCGGGCGGGCAACCGCCGCGGCTGATCCGCCGAGAAGGCCAGCCGCCGCCCCCGACGCGTTTCCCGTCGCGAGCAACGAACGCGACGTCGTGGTACAACAGTCGTCTCCGAACCGATTGGCGAGCATACGGCATGAAAATCACCCGCGTCGAAACCTACCCCGTCGAGATTCCCATCAAGCCCGAACGGCGGATGATCAGCTCGCTGGGCGAGCACACCGTGCTCGCGCTACCTGCTGGTCCGCGTGCTCACTGACGAGGGCCTCGAAGGGGCCGGCGAAGCCACGGTCTCGCCCCGCTGGAGCGGAGAGACGGTCTGGGGCGCGCAGGCCGTCATCGATCGGCTCTTCACACCGGCCGTCCTCGGTTGCGATCCGACCGACGTCGACCAGATCGATCGCCGGCTGGATGCCGTCTGCACGCACAATTGGTTCGCCAAAAGCGCCGTGGAAATGGCCTGCTGGGACATCGCCGGCAAGGCCGCCGGGCAGCCGGTGTACGAACTGCTGGGCGGCGCCGTCCGCCCGCTGGCCGTCCGCAGCCGCTACAGCATGGGGGCCTACGAGCCTGCTCGGGCTCGCGATCGCGCGGGAACTGGTGGCCGCCGGTTTCACGACGATCAAGGTCAAAGTGGGACGCGATCCGGCGGCTGACGTGGCACGTGTGCGCGCCGTGCGCGAGGCGATCGGCCCCGACATCGAGCTGACGATCGACGCCAACTGTGGCTGGGACACCGACACGGCCATCCGCTGCGTGCGCGAGCTGGCGGGTTGCCGCCTGGCGCTGGTGGAACAACCGACGCCTGACGGCGACTATGCGGCGCTCGCGCGCGTGCGGCGAGAAACGAGCGTGCCGATCATGGCGGACGACATCTGCTTCAATCTGGTGCACGCCCGGGAACTCGTGCGCAACGACTGCTGCGACGTGATCAGCATCTACCCGGGCAAGCAGGGAGGCATTCGCAAGGCGAAACAGATCGTTGACTTCGCTGCCGCCGGCGGCGTCGCCTGTTCGATCGGCTCGAACCTGGAGCTGGACGTAGCCACCGCCGCCATGGCGCACCTGGTGGTCGCCTGCCCGAACATGCAAGTCGAGAAGTATCCCGGCGACATGCTGGGGGCCGACTATCACGAACTGCGCGTGGCCCACGATCCGATCCAGATCGAAGGTCCGATGACCACGATCACCGACCGCCCGGGTTTGGGCATCGACGTCGATTGGGACCTGGTGCGCAGGCACCCTGTCGATTGAAACGGGGGGCGCGACTTGCCGCGCGCTGGATTGCAACCCGCGTCACGCCAGCAGTTCGCTCACCACGCGGCAGGAGCTGCTGTCGGCCAGTTTTTGTTCCTGGCCGTTGTATTCGTACACCAGCCGCGTGTGGTCCAGGCCGAACAGGTGCAAGAGCGTAGCCTGGTAATCGTTCGGCCCCACCGGGTCGACGGCCGCGCGATGGCCGAACTCGTCGGTCTGGCCGTAGGCGATGCCCCCTTTGATGCCGCCGCCGGCCAGCCACATGCTGAAACCCTGGCCGTTGTGATCGCGGCCGCACTTCTCGCCTTCGCCCTCGGTGACCGGCAGGCGGCCGATTTCGCCCCCCCAGTGCACCAGCGTGGTGTCCAACAGGCCCCGGCTTTTCAAATCCTGGACCAGGGCCGCGCTGGGCTTGTCGGTTCGCCGGCAGATGCCCGGCAGGGTGGATCGCAAATCGTTGTGATTGTCCCACGGCTGGCCGCCCAGAAAGAGCTGCACGAACCGGACGCCGCGCTCGACCAGCCGCCGGGCGATCAGGCAACGCGTGCCGTACTCGGCCGTGGCCTGGTCATCGAGCCCGTAGAGCTTGCGAGTGGCTTCGGTTTCGCCGGAGATGTCCAGCGCCTCTTTGGCGGCCGACTGCATCCGCGCGGCCAGCTCATAGCTGGCGATGCGGGCTTCCAGATCGGCCTCGCCCGGATGACGCTCGAGGTGCAGGCGATTCAGATCGGCCAAGAGTTCGAGATTCTGCTGCTGCCGCAAGCCGCGCAAGTGCGGCGGCGGATCGAGGTTCAAGATTCGCGGCTCCTGCGGGCGAATCACCGTCCCTTGAAACAAGCGGGGGCAGCCAGCCGTTCGACCAGTTGCGCACGCCGTCGACCGGATGGCCGGCCGGGTCGCTGAGCACGATGTAGGCCGGCAGATCCTGGCTCTCGGAGCCGAGGCCGTAGGTGAGCCACGAGCCGAGCGCCGGCCGGCCGGGCTGCGGCTTGCCGGTGTTCATGTACCAGATCGACGGTTCGTGGCCGTTGATGTCGGTGTGCATCGAGCGGATCACGGCCACGTCGTCCACGATTTCGGCCAGGTGCGGCAACAGCTCGGACACTTCGGTGCCGCACTCGCCGTGCGGAGCGAACTTCCAGGGGCTGCCCAACAGTTTCTTGCTGGCCCGATTCTTGAAGCTGTAGGTGACTTCCCCCTGGTAATCGGTGCCGCTGTGTTTGGTGAGCTCGGGCTTGGGATCGAGCAGGTCGACGTGACTGGGTCCGCCGTGCATGAACAGCGAGATCATGGCCCGGGCCCGCGGCGGCGCGTGGGGGACGCGGGCGGCCAGGTCGAGCGTACGATCTTCGTGCGGCATGGTCGGGGCTGCCAGCAGTTTCTCGTCGCGTAGCAGGCAGGCCAGCGCCACGCTGCCCATGCCCAGGGCGCTGGTGGCCAGAAACTCTCGACGCGTGCGGACGGCAATCGATTGCATGCGATTCGGCCCCTTCATTCGACGTACAGGAATTCGTTCGAGCTGAGCAACACCTGGCACAGGCTCACCAGCGGGTCGGCGGGCGGTTGGGCGGCATCGGCAGCGGCCGGCCTGGCCGCTTCGGCTCCGGCTGCCACGGGCGGACCGGCCGGAGGCGCTGAACCGGACTGCCCGGCCAGAAACGCCAGCGCCCGCTGCAGCTCCGCCGGCTCCGGCGAACGGCCAAACGCCATCTGCCAGGCCGCGTGCACCTGCCGCGTCGGATCGCCGGACGCCTCTTTGCGCACGCGGGCGGCAAAGTAGCCGGCCTGCTGCAAGATGAACTCGCTGTTCATCAGCATCAGCGCCTGCGTGGCCACGGTCGACACGGTCCGGCGCTCGCAATTCGTTTCCATCACCGGCTGATCGAAGGCGTGCAACATCGCCAGCGGCTGGCTGCGCCGCACCTGCACGTAGACGCTACGGCGAAACGCCTCGTGTCCGACCGGCGCTTCGCTTCCCGCCGGCACGTCCACGCCCACGACGATCTGCCCCACCGCGTCCTCCTTGACCGGCACCGGGGGGCCGAACATCCGATCGTTCAACACGCCGCTGGTGGCCAGCACCCGGTCGCGCACCGCCTCGGCATCGAGCCGGCGGACGGGCATCCGCCAGTAGAGCCGATCGTCCGGATCGAGTGCCGCCCGCTGCGGGTCGCGCTCGCTGCTTTGCCGGTAGACCGTGGACGTCATGATCAGCTTGTGCAGCCGCTTGAGCTTCCAACCGCCGTCGACAAAATCGCGGGCCAGCCAATCCAACAGCTCCGCGTGCGAAGGGGTCTCGCCCATCGCGCCGAAATCAGCCGGCGTATTGACCAGGCCGCGGCCGAAATGATTCAACCAGACGCGGTTGACCAGCACCCGCGCGGTGAGCGGATTGTCCGGGCCGGTGAGCCACTCGGCCAGCGCCAACCGCCGGCCGGTGGTCGGGCGCGCGGGTCGTTGGGGCAAATCGCCAGCGGTTTGCCCGGCGGCGAACAGACGGCCAACCCGCCGGGGGCGATTTCGTCTTCCGGCTGCGTCGGATCGCCCCGGTGGAACAGATACGTGACGGGCACCTGGCCGGGCGTTTCGTTGAGCACCGGGATGAAATCCTGGAAGGGCTTCTTGGCCACGATCTCGGCGATCTGGGCGTCGATCTTCTTCAACTCCTCGGCGGCCTGCGCGTTGTATTGGTAAAGGACGCCGGGTGAGATGTCGCTGACGCTGGGATTGGCTTCGAGGAGTTGTTTTTGCTCGTCCGTGCGCTTGTCGGCCGCGGTTTGATACGCCTCGCGGAGTTTGCCGCGCTGGTCCTCGGGGAAGCGCTCAAGCTCCTTTTCCAGGGCCGCGGCCAGAAACTCCGCCTGTTTGGCCTGGCGCTGGTCGCGCACCTTGGCTGCCTCGGCTTCGACTTCGGCGGCCTTGGCCCGATCGGCGTCGGTCCACAGGGAAACGAGCCGCGCATCCGGCGTGCGCCAGTTCTTCCAGTCATACGCCGGCTCGAACACCGCTCGCAGGCGATAGTAGTCGGCCTGCGGAATCGGGTCGTAGCGATGATCGTGACACTGGGCACAACCGACGCTCAATCCCAACAGCGACGTGGTCACGATCTTGATCGTGTCGGCCATCACCTGGTTGCGGGCCAGGTTCTGATCGATGCCGCCGGTGGCCGTGCCGTCGGCCGCCATCCGCAAAAAACCGGTGGCCGACAGCTTGTCGATGTTCTCGAGCGTGAGGTTGGCAAGATCGCCTTCGACGAGCTCGTCGCCGGCCAACTGTTCGGTGATGAACTGGTCGAATGGCTTGTCGGCATTGAGTGCGCGGATGACGTAGTCGCGATACTTGTAGGCGAACGGGCGGACGCGGTCTTCGGCCGTGTAGCCGTCGGAGTCGGCATAGCCGGCCACGTCGAGCCAGTAGCGGCCCCAACGCTCGCCATAGTGGGGCGAATCGAGCAGCCGATCGATCGCGTGCTCGTAAGCTTGCGGGTCGTTGTCGGCCAAAAAATAGGCCAGCTCCTCGCGCGTAGGGGGCAGCCCGACCAGGTCGAAGTAGGCCCGGGTGAGCAAGACGGCCTTGGACGCGTCGGCCGAAAACTCCAGCCCGCGCTCCGCCAGCCGGCGGACCAGAAACGCATCGAGGGGCGTCCGCACCCGATCGGTCGAGGCGAAGCCCGGAATGGGCACCACCTGGGGAATCGGCTGGAACGACCAGAACGAGCGTTCCTCGGGCGTGATTGCCAGGCCCGCGTCCAGCGTTTCGGGCTCGGGCCGCGCGGTGGGTGCGCCGGCGTCGATCCAGCGTCCGATCGTGGCCACTTCGTCGGGCGAGAGCTTTTTGTCCGAGGGGGGCATTTCGCCGCTCGTGATCCGGGCGAACAGCAGGCTTTCGCCGCGCTGGCCCGGGACGATCGCCGCGCCGGAATCGCCGCCGGCGGCCATCAGGCGCCGCAGGCGCAGGTCGAGCCCCGCTTCGGTTTCTCCCTCGCCGCCGTGGCAGCGGAAGCAGTTGGCCTTGAGAATCGGGCGAATGTCCCGTTCGAAGGAGGGTGGCGCCGGCTCGTCGGCGCCGGCACCGCGGGCGGCAGCGGCGAACATCGTCAGGCCCACGAGCACGAACGACCAGGGTCGCAAGATCATGGCAAACGGTCTCGGCGGGTTGTGGTGAGGCGGGTGCGAACGGCCGGGGAGGCCGCTCGGGCGGGCGCGTTTATTGTAAGCGCAAATCGGCCGCGAGCCTATCGCGGGACGCCGGCCTTTTTGGCATTTTTTCGGCAGGCCGTGGGGCGTGAGGGACGCGGCCCTCAGGCTTGCGGCGGGCGCGTGGCGAGCGCCTGCGCGCCAATTTCACGCTTTCGACGACCGTGATCGGCACGAGCGACAGCAGGCCCACCAGCACCCACTGGTCGAGCGAGACCGTCGTGGTCTGAAACACTTCCCGGCCGGCGGGCAGCATCACCGTGCCCAATTGCAGTGTGCCGGAGATGCAGATTGCCACGAGCAGATGCAGATTCGTCAACGGCCCGAGCTGGAAAAAAGTCTGCGCGTCGTTGCGGCAGCCGAACGAAAACAGCATCTGTGCATAGCAGGCCACGCAGAACGCCACCGTGCGGGCATTCTCCACGCTCCCCTCTTGGTACCAGCGCACGTAGACGAAGCCTGCCGTAATGCTGGTGGCGAACAACACGCCGTAGGCGGCGATGCGTGTGCCCACGGCTCGCGTGATGACCGGCTCGCGGGGCGGCCGCGGCGGGCGCGACATGACGCCAGGCTCGGGCGCTCCATGCCGAGGGTGAGCGCCGGCAGCCCGTCGGTGATCAGGTTTATCCATAGCAGGTGGATGGGCAACAGGGGCGCCGGCCAGCCGAACAGCGCGGCCACGAACATGGCGAGCACCTCGCCGAAATTGGTCGACAAGAGATATTTCACCACGCGCTGGATGTTGTCGAAAATGCCCCGGCCTTCTTCGACCGCGTTGACGATCGAAGCAAAGTTGTCGTCGACCAACACCATGTCGCTGGCGGCCTTGGTCACGTCGGTGCCGGTGATGCCCATCGCGATGCCGATGTCGGCGGCCGCCACGGCCGGCGCGTTGTTCACGCCGTCGCCGGTCATGGCCACGACCTGTCCGCGGCTTTTGAGCGCGGCTACCACGCGCTGCTTGTGTTCCGCCGAGACGCGGGCATAGACGAACGTGTGCTCGGCCGCGGCGGCCAGCTCGTCGTCGTTGATTTCGTCCAGTTCCGGACCGGTCACCACGCGGCCCGAGTCGTCGAGGCCCAGCTCGGCGGCGATCGCGGCGGCCGTGGCCGGATGATCGCCGGTGATCATCACCGGGTGGATGCCGGCCTGCCGGCAGCGGTGCACGGCCACCCGGGCCTCGGTGCGCGGAGGATCGATCATGCCCACCAGGCCCAGGAAGACCAGGTCCTGTTCGTCGTAGGGCTCCTGGTAATCGGGCGGAAAGGTTCGCATCGCCAGGGCCAGCACGCGCAGGCGCGCGGCCGGCCATCCCAGCGGCCTCGTCGAGCAACGCGGCGCGGCGCTCGGGGGTCAAGGGGCGCGGCACGCCGTCGAGCTGTTCGTGCGTCGAGCGCTCCAGCAGGACTTCCGGGGCGCCTTTGGTCAGCATCCGCTGCCGTCCGTCTTTGACCACCACGACGCTCATCGCCTTGCGCTGCGAGTCGAACGGGATTTCGTGCACCACTTCACCGGCCAGCGCGGCGGCCAATTCGGGCTCGGCCTTGAGCGCCGCGATGACCAGCGCGGCCTCGGTCGGATCGCCGATCACGTTCCAGGACCCGCCGGCTTCGGCCGGCGGATGGACTTGCACGGTCGTGCACTGCGTGCCGGCCAGCAAAGTGTCGAACAAGTCTCGCACCTGGCGCGGATCGACCGCCGTCAGTTCGTCCAAGCCGTCGTCTGGTTGTCCATCATCGGGCGTATCGAGTGCGGGAATCTCGTGAAACGCGCCCCGTGGATCGAACCCGATGCCACTGACGTGGTAGCGTCGGCCGCCGGCCGTGATCTGGCGGACGGTCATCTCGTTGCGCGTCAGCGTGCCGGTCTTGTCGGAGCAAATGAACGTGACCGAGCCGAGCGTCTCGACGCTGGGAAGTTTCCGCACCAGGGCGTTGCGGCGGATCATTCGTTCCAGACCCAGCGCCAGGGCCAGCGTGACGACGGCCGGTAACCCCTCGGGCACGGCCGCCACGGCCAGGCTGACACTCAGCAGGAAGACTTCCACCCAGTCGCCGCCGCGTGCCATCTGCAGGGCGAAGATAATCGCCACCAGCACGAGGCAGCCGACCATCAGGATGCGGCCCAGTTCGTCCATGCGTCGTTCGAGCGGGGTGGGTTGGGGCGTCTCGCGCTGGAGCAGGCCGGCGATGTGTCCCATCTCGGTCTGCATGCCCGTGGCCACGACGACGGCCGTGGCCTTGCCGGTGGTGGCGATCGTGCCCAGGTAGACCATGTTGCGGCGATCGCCCAGCGGGGTCTTTTCGGCGACCACGGCGGTGGCGTCCTTTTCGACCGGCACCGATTCGCCGGTGAGCGACGACTCCTGCACGCTGAAGCGGGCGGTCTCGACCAGCCGGGCGTCGGCCGGCACGTAGTCGCCGGCTTCCAGCCGCAGGCGGTCGCCGGGCACGACGTCGCGGGCGTCGATCGACTCCCAGGTGCCCCCGCGCAGCACGTGAGCCGCCGGCGCGGCCAGCTTCTCCAGGGCCGCCAGCGCCGGCGCGACTTGTCTTCCTGCAAGAATCCCAGCGCGCCGTTAAGCACCACGATGGCCAGGATCGCGGCCGTATCGATCCATTCGCCCAGCGCGCCGGAAACGATCGCCGCGATCACCAGCAGCCACACCACGGCCGAAGCGAACTGCGACAGAAACAGCCGGAATTGCGAGGGTGCCGGGGCCTGCGCCAGCTCGTTGCGGCCCACTTCGTCGCGCCGCCGTGTGGCCTCGTCGGCGCTCAAGCCGTCGGCTCCCGACGCGACGCTGGCCGTGACTTCGGCCGCGGGCAACGCGTGGAAGGCAGGTCGGACCTCGGGCCGCGAGCGTGCGGAAGACGGCGGAGAACTCATCGGCAATCTTTTGATCTGGCGAACTTCGTCGCAGTCCGGCCCGGGGGGAGACAACCGTTCTGGCGGCGCGATAAACTGGACGCAACCTCAAAACTCGATTCTACGCGCACCGCCTTCGGGGGCCTATTTTTCCAGATGACACCGCCATCCGATTCAACCCCCGATCCCAACGCCGCGCCCCACCCGTCGGAGATCACCGACGTCGCGAGGCGCCTGGCGTTCCTAGAAATCAACGACGTGGACCGCGCGCGGCTGCGCGCGCTGGCTCCGCTATTGAACGCCCGCGCGACCACTTTTGTCGAGACGTTTTATCGCCATTTGTTTGCCTTCGCCGAAACGGCCCGCTTCCTCGAGGACCCCGAGATGGTCGCGCGACTCAAGCAAGCGCAACAAGTCCACCTCGAGACGATGCTCGCCGCCGATTGGGACGAGCAGTACGTCACGCGGCGTTATCGCGTGGGCGAAGCGCACGCCACGGTCGGCATCAGTCCGCAGATTTTCCTGGGGGCGTACAACCAATACTTGCAGTTCTGCATCCGCGAGTTGTCGGCACACCTGGACGAACCGGGGCGAGTGTGCCGAGCAGATGCTGTCGCTGCAAAAGGCCGTGTTTCTGGACATCGGGCTGACGCTGGAAGCCTATTTCGGGCAGGCCACGCAAAGCCTGCGCAAGGCGCTGGACCTGGTCTACCAGGCCAACTCCGAGCTGCGTCAATTCGCGCAGCTCACGTCGCACGACTTGAAAACCCCGCTGGCGACGATGGCCAATTTGTGCGACGAGGCCTTGGATGAATTTCGCGAGGAGATGCCCGAGCAGGCCGCCAAATTGATTGACGCGGCCCGCCAGCGAGCCTTTCGCATGAGCGAAACGATCGACGAGCTGCTCAGCTCCACGATCTCGCTCCACAGCGAAGCGCCGCAGGACGTCGTCGACGCCAATGAGCTGATGGCCGACGTGGTCGACCACGTCCGGCTACTGTTGAAGCAAAAGAATATCGAGTTGACCGTCGCCCCGCGCATGCCCCGCATCCTGGGCGACCGGGTCCGCATCCGGGAAATCTTCTACAACCTGCTGTCCAATGCCGTGAAGTTCAGCGACAAGCGGCACGGCCGCATCGAAATCGGCTGCCAGACGCGCGACGACGAATGCATCTTTTCGATCACCGACAACGGCCCCGGCATTCCGGCCGAAGAGCTGGCCCGGGTTTTCGTCCCCTTCCGCCGCTTGCCGAACCACCGCGGAATTCCCGGCTCGGGGCTGGGCCTGTATTTCGCCAAGACCATGGTCGAGCAGCAGCAGGGCCGCATTTGGATCGAGTCCGAGGTGGGCAGCGGCAGTTCGTTCTTCGTGGCGCTGAAGCTCGCCGGCAAATCGGCCGCCGGCTGAGCGCTCGAAGTGGGTCCGGCTGCGCGCACCGGCGCGCGATTATTGCAGGAGCACGATCGCCAGGGTGATGATGCTCATCGCCAAGCCCAAGGAAATCAGTGCGGTCAGCACGATCGACACCTTCGTACCTGCCTGCAAGTCATCCGAGAGCATCTTCTCCTGCTCTTCGGCACTAAAGCGGTCCCACATCTGATGCCTGCCACGATTGGTGTACCAGGCAAGCTTTTCGATCAATTTGGGTTTGGAAGGATTCACGGTTGCCATGGCGATTACTCCTGGCCGCAAGACCTGCTATCGAAACACAAAGCTGCGTCACGATTTCACCTTGCAGCCACCGTGCCACTCGCCCGGTGGAGCCGTGCGCCGCGCGTTGTCGGGTGGGGATAAGTGCGGGTGCGGTTTGAATTTAGGCAATGCCGGTGCGCGTTGAACCGCCGGCTTTTCGTCGCGAGAATTCACGTGCCCGCACGGCACACCGCACACGCACATGTGCCGGAATCGTGGAGCGATGTGACACGAGCGACCGTCAGGCCGGCAGGCCAGAATCGACCCGTACCATCCCGGGCCGCTATCCGCCTCACGAGGGCGGTGGCCTTACGAAAGATGGCCCACCGCCGAATAGGGATCGTCCTGGGGAAGCTGGATGTTGTACTTCTCCAGCAGGCGGTACAGGCTGCGGCGATTGACGCCCAGCGCCCGGGCGGTGCGCGCCTTGTTGCCCCGTTCGCGACGGAGCACTTCGAGGATGTGGGCCCGTTGAACGTCGGCCAACAATTCGCCGTCGGCCTTGAGCAGTTCGCCGCGCGCGGCGCCACCGCGCCGCCGGTAATCTCCGAGGGCAGGGCATCGGCCTCGATCCGGTTGTTGTCGGACATGATCTGCGCCCGCTCGACCGCGTTCATCAATTGCCGGATGTTGCCGGGCCAGCGATACGCCTCCAGGGCCCGCATCGCTTCGGGCGAGATGGTCCAATCGTCCCCCAGCTTGTAGCGGACCAGTAGGGGAATGTCTCCCTGCCGGTCGCGCAAGGGGGGCACTTTGAGCGACATGACGTTGATCCGGTAGTACAGATCCTCTCGGAAACGGCCTTCGGCCACTTCCGTTTGCATGTCGCGGTTGCTGGCCGCCAGCAGCCGCACGTCGACGCGTCGCTCCTTGAGCGACCCGATCCGCCGCAGCGAGCCGTCTTCCAGCACGCGCAACAGCTTGGCTTGCAGCGGCCCGGCCAATTCGCCGATTTCGTCGATGAACAGCGTGCCGCCGTCGGCCACTTCGAACAGGCCCGGCTTGGCCGCAATCGCGCCGGTGAAGGAACCCTTTTCGTGGCCGAACAGCTCGCTTTCCAAGAGCGTCTCGGGCAAGGCCGCGCAGTTGATCACTACCAGCGGCTTGTCGGCCCGCTGGCTGGCCCGCTGCAGGGCCTTGGCCACCAGTTCTTTGCCCGTGCCGCTTTCACCCTGGATCAGGATCGACTTGTCGGTCGGCCCGGCACGCTCGATGAGCCGAAACACTTCCTGCATGGCGGGCGACTCGCCGACCATTTCCGGCGTCTGCTCGCTACGGCTGATCATGGCCTTGAGCTGTACGTTCTCTTTGCGCAACTGGCGGCGCTCGTAGGCCTTTTCAATCAGGACTTCCAACTCGGCTAGTGGGAACGGCTTGGTGAGAAAATCGAACGCTCCCAGCTTCATGGCCTGGACGGCCGTTTCGATGGTGCCCTGGCCGGTAAGCATGATCACCTCGCACTCCGGATGCTTGAGCTTCAAATGCTCGAGCACCTGAATGCCGGACATGCCCGGCATTACCATGTCGAGCACCACCACGTCGAACTGCCGCAAATCCGCCAACTGCAGCGCCTGTTCGCCGTGCGTGGCCTCTTGCACCCGGAAGCCGCGCCGCATAAAACGCCGCGCCACCGACTCCCGAAAATCAGGATCGTCGTCGACAAGCATCAGGTCGATTTTCTTGGGATCGTATGTCATGGGAGTGGAGCCGATAAGTGTTCCTGTGACGGCGAAACCGATGAGCCTTACATATTTGCAAGCCACGTGCCGCAGGCATTCGGCGGGGCGGTCGATTCGCTCAAATGCCTAGCGGGACGCGTGTTTTCAAGTAGACGGCTCCACCGGCGCCGACGGATAGGGCGCGCTCGAACCGCCCACAGCAGTGCGGAAGTGCACAGTTGTAGTATACTGCCTAGCGGCGGCCGATCGGGCCAGAGAACATGACCGTGGGCATCGCCAAATGGACGTTCGCAGCCGGTGGGCGCCGGCGCGAATCCGCCCTGATTTTGCTTTCCAGCCGTGCCGCCGAGGGGCCTGGTGCGGTGTATGGTTCATAGGCGTTGGCGGCGGCTTCGGGCCGAGCCACAGAGTGCCATGGCACTGAGTTTGCTTAGCTGGTTCGAGTGGCGAGGTGCAAGCCCCCGGCTTTCGGTGTAACCTTTCGGGGAAAGGGCTTAAGCGATGAAGTACAAGAAGATTTTGTTCGCGACCGACTTTTCGCCGGCGAGCGAGACCGCGTTGCAATATGCCACGGCGCTTGCGCGCGACAGCGGCGCCACGCTGTTGATCACTCACGTCGAAGAAATGCCGATGCCCTACGCTGGCGGCGAGATGTATTTCGCGCAGCCGGAGTATCCCAATCCGGAAATCCGTAAGATGCTGGAGGCCGTTGTGCCCCCCGACAAGAACGTCAAATTCGAGCATCGGCTGGAGTTGGGCACGGCCGCCGACGACATCGTGCGGGTGGCCGAAGAAGAAAAGGCCGATTTGATCGTCATCGGCACGCATGGCCGCACCGGCCTGATGCGCGTGCTGATGGGCAGCGTGGCCGAATCGGTCATGCGGTATGCCAAGTGCCCGGTGCTGACGGTCAAGCAGGCCAACCACGCTCCCGAGTAGTCTACCCAGGACCCTAACACGACACGACGTAACCGGCGCCGAGCGCGCCGAAGGAGGAGATGACTATGAAACGGACGATCACGTTATGCGTGCTGGCGGCCGGCGTATCGATTTCGCTGACCTCGAATGCCGCCGACTCGAAAGACGACCTGCGCGATTTCATGCGGGCCAAGCTCGTGCATTCGCAGCGCGTCATCGAGGGGCTGTGTCTGGGCGATTTCGACGAAATTGCCAAGAATTCCCAGGATATGAGCCTGTTGAGCCTGGCTGAAACCTGGCAAGTGCTGCAAACTCCCGAATACGTTGAATACAGCCGCAAGTTTCGGACCGCCGCAGACTCGCTGACCGAAGCCGCCAAGAAAAAGAACCTCGACCAGGCGACCAAGGCCTACAATCTGGTGACACAGCGATGCGTTGAGTGTCACAAATACATGCGCGACGTGCGGATGGCCGGGCTCGACTCGAACGCGACTGAGCGGCTCGTCGCGGACCGCTAACCGCCGCCGGAGAGGAATGCCCGCGATGAAGGTTTTGTTTGCCGTCGATGGATCCGTCGGTTCGTTCGAGGCTGTCGACGAGGTGAGCCGGCTGCTTGCGCCTGCCAAGGACGAGGTGGCGCTGTACTGTTCGCCGCCGGCGCCTCCTCGCTTCGCCGTCACCACCAGCCCGGAGGTCCTCGCCCGGGCCCGCCAGGGACTGGTTGACGCGGTGTTCGACGAATCGCGCAAGCGGCTGCCCGCAGCCCTGCAATCCGCGGCCCACACGATCACCGGCACGCACGACGCCCGGCACGGCATCGTGGCCGCCGCCGGCGAATGGGGCGCCGAGTTGATTGTCGTCGGCGCACGCGGACTGGGCACGCTCGAACGCCTGTTGTTGGGCAGCGTCTCGCGGGCCGTCGTCCATGCCTCGGGAATCCCCGTTTGGGTGTCGCGGGCCGGGCAGTCGCCGTCCGCCAGCGCGGGGCTGCGCGTGCTCCTGGCGTGTGAAAGTGCCGATGAAGGCCGGCGGCCGGCCCAATTCCTCCACCACTTCACCTGGCCCGAGAAGTCCACCTGCCAGGTTCTCTCGGTAGTTCCTTCGCTGTTTGCCGGTCGGGTCCCCGAATGGCTGGAGCAACAGGCCCGTAGCCCCGACGTCGAGGCGATGGTGCAAGCTTGGGCTCGCGAACACGACGAGGAAATTCGCTCGGCCCAGGCGCGGATGGACGCGTTTCTTCCCCAGCTTCCCGCCGGCTTGTCAGATCACCGTGCGACGGTGGCCGAAGGGGAGCCCGCGGAGCTGATTCTTTCGACGATCAAAGAGCACGCGGCCGACCTGATCGTCGTGGGCGTGCACCATAAGAGCTGGTTGGCGACGACCCTCTTGGGCAGCACGACCGAGGCCGTGCTGAATCACGCCCAGTGCACCGTGCTGGTCGTTCCGCACGGCGAGAAATCCTGATCGGCCGATCGCTGGTACTCGATCGGTCGCTGGTAGTCGATCGGTCGCTGACACGCGGCCAAACACCGCGGTGGCGTCGGCAGTGGGGCGGCTTTACCGCCGGCCGGCACAGTCCGTGGCCACGCTGATGGTCGATTCCCCTTTGACCTCGACCAGATTGTGCACGCTGCCAGCCTCGTCGAGCCCGAGCATGGCCGCCTGGGCCAATTGCTTCAGATAGAAAGTCGACACCGTGCCCGAGATTTCCACCACGCCCTCGGATACCCGACAGCTAAGCTGCCGCAGCGGCGTGTACTTGCTGTTGGCCAGAGTCTCCACGGCAGCGGCATGCAATTGGCGGTCACGATCGGAAACGAAAGAGCGCTGTCGCGTGCGTCGTGCGGATGCGATCATAGTAGAATCCTGGTCAGATTGACGGGGACCATAGCGGCGGGTCGACATGTTGCCGGACATCAGCGAATATCATGCCATTGCCTGATTTGGCCCGAATTGGCCATTTCTTGGCCATAAGTGCATAATCGATGTGCGTGGCTCGCTTAGCGGTTGTGCGATTTGCAACTCTCCTGACCGCACGGTGCACACTGGTACTGCCATGCTGGCAATGGTTTTGGACAAACCCGGCGTGCCACTTCGAGCGGCCGAACTGGCGCGCCCCGAGTGCGGCGAGCACCAGTTGCTGCTCCGCGTGCTGGCCTGCGGCGTGTGTCGCACCGATCTGCACGTCGTCGATGGCGACCTGTCCGAGCCCAAGCTGCCGCTGGTGCTGGGACACGAGATCGTCGGCGAGGTCGTCGACCATGGCCCGCGCGCCACGCGATTCGCAGTGGGCGATCGTGTGGGGGTGCCGTGGCTGGGCAGTACTTGCGGCGTCTGCCCTTACTGTCGCTCGGGGCGCGAGAATCTCTGCGACCGACCCGGGTTCACCGGCTATACGCTCGACGGCGGCTACGCCCAATATGCCGCCGCGGACGAACGTTTCTGCTTCGCCATTCCGGCCGGTTACAGCAACGTCGATGCCGCGCCGTTGATGCTGCGCCGGATTGATCGGCTACCGGTCGCTGGCCATGACCGGCGATGCCCGGCGATTGGGCATCTACGGCTTCGGCGCTGCCGCACACTTGATTGCCCAGGTTGCCGCAGTTTCAAGGGCGGCGGATTTTCGCCTTCACGCGCCCCGGCGACGTCGCGGCGCAGGAGTTTGCCCGGCGGATGGGTGCCGAGTGGGCCGGCGACTCGTCGGCGATGTCCCCCGAGCCGCTCGACGCGGCGATACTCTATGCCCCGGTCGGATCGCTGGTTCCCGCGGCGTTGGCGGCCACGGCCAAAGGGGGCACGGTCGTCTGCGCCGGCATTCACATGAGCGAGATTCCGGCCTTCAGCTACGATCTGTTGTGGGGCGAACGAGTCGTCCGCTCGGTGGCCAACCTGACGCGCCGCGACGGGGACGAGTTTTTGGCACTGGCGCCGCGGGCCGGCGTCCACGCCGAAACAACGCAGTACCCGCTAGAGCAAGCCAACCAGGCGCTGGCCGACCTGCGCGAGGGACGCCTGAGCGGTGCCGCCGTGCTGGTCCCGCCCGATGTTTAGCCGGGAGCCGACGGCGACGGCGTGTTTGCACTGCGGGACTGGACGATCAAGAAAAACGCCGTCGCCGTCGGCTCCGGGCTAAACATCGGACGCGTTCCTCACCACGCCGGTTCGCCTGGCTGCATCCACAGCCGCACTGCCGGTGCGCTGGCCACGGCCAGCACCAGCCCGACGTAGATCAGCGTTTGCACGGTCCAGCCGAACCGGCGCGGCGCGCGGCGCCCGATCCAGGCCATGTAGGGTGCCATCGCCAGCAGCACCGCGTCGCTCGTTCGTACGTTGCTGTACAACATCCCGCTGACGACGAGCGCCGCCAACAGCGTGCCAAACACCAGCACGGTCCCCCGGCCCAAGGCTGCGCGTCCCAGCACGACGTTGGCCGCCAGCGCCTCCGGCTTGTGCGGCCGCCAGCGCGCCGCCGATCATACCCAGCCGGGCGCTGCCGGACAGCAGCAACACCAGGGCCGCCGGCGCGGCCACGGCCAGCAGGATCGCGCTGAGCCGGGCCGCCGAAGTCCGCTCGGCTAGCACTTCCGCGGCGAGCATCGCGGCGACCGACACGGCCGTGGCCCCCAGCAACAGCGGTCCGACGTCGTTCGCTCCCGAGGCCAGCAGTAGCGGTCGGGCCACCAGCAGCAACGCTGCCGGCACGGCCAGGGCCATGACGAGCGTGCGTCCGGCCAGATCCATCCGCCAGTAGGCTTCGACGAGGCCCAGCGCGGCCAGCGGCCCGGCCAGAAACAGCAGCCAGTCGACGGCGTCCAGCGGCGGAAACCCCGGCCAGCCCAACAGGGCCAGATAGCCCGCCGCAAAGCCGGCCGCCAGGGCCGCGGTGCCAGCCCAGGAGCGGCTTTCTCGAGCGGAACGGCGATGCCGCGACCACCGCCAGGCGGCCATCAACACCACGGCGGTTACCGCGCCAGGGACGAGAATGCCGCCGACGAAGTCTTTCCAGCCCAGCATGTCGACATCCAAGCGATTGCCGCGATTTCGTCGCTTACTGCGCCATGCACTCCAGGCTGACGATGAGCAACACGTCGTCGGCCACCGGGCCCACCAGGTATTTCATGCCGTAGTCGCTGCGCTTGATGCGAAACTCGCTGGCGACGCCCTGGATTTTCTTGCCCATCGGGCTGAGCCCGCGCCGGTCCGCTCTACCTGCACCTGGATCGGCTTGGTCACGCCGTGCAAGGTGAGCTCGCCGTCGACCTCGTAATGGGTGTCGTCGACTTTCGTGATCTTGGTGCTCTTGAATCCGATCGAGGGAAACTGCTTGGCGTTGAAGAAGTCGGGGCCTTCCAGGTGTTCGTCGCGCTTCTGGTTGGCGGTGTCGATGCTGTCGACCACCAGCTCGACGTCGATCTTCGCTTGGGGGCCTTCGAGATCGACCGTGCCGGAGATGTCGTTGAAGCGGCCCCAGGCGTAGCTGGTGTTCATGTGCTTGATGCGAAACAGCACGCTGGAATGGACGGCGTCGACGTTGAACGGGTCGGCCTGGGCCGCCGGCGCCGCGCCGCACGCCAGAACTGCAAACATGCCGAACGATGCCAACAGCGAGCGGGAGCGAGACCGGGGCATGATAGAACTCCTTGAACGCGATCGTTGAAAAGCAACGGTGCCGCGCCGGCGGCGAACCGGCCGGCGGTGCGGTAATCTGCCGCCGATTATCGCCCCGCTGGCAGCCGATAGCGAGGGCAAAATGGCCCCCTCCACGCTGCCCACCGGCGGCGTGTTCTGATAAAGTTGCTCCAGGACTGCTCGACCTTTCACCAGGACCTCGCGGCCGATGACCGAACCAGCTTTTCCGCCCAACGACAGCCTCGAACAAGACCGCCGGGCCCTGTTCGTGTTTTTTCGCAACTTTCCGTTCAACCTGTTGATGGGCATGGAGTTGCTCGAAGTCGATCCGGGCCGGTCGCGGCTGTCGATGAGCTGGCGGGAGGATCTCTGCCAACCGGCGGGCATCTTGCACGGCGGCGCAATCGCCTCGCTGGTGGATACGGCCATCGCCCATTCGATCCTGCTCACCGAGCCCCACCTGGCCATCCGCGGCGGCGGCGGCCGGATGGTGTCGGTCGACCTGCGAATCAAGTACCTTCGGCCGGTCTCCGAGGGGAAAGTGTTTTGCAACGCCCGGGTGGTGCGCCTGGGGCGGCAGATCGTGCACGCCGACGCCGTGGTGACCAACGAAGAAGGCAAAGACGTGGCCCTGGGCGATTCGATCTACATGCTGATCGGCAGCGGACAACTGGAGAAGCGCAGCGAGTAAGCACTGCGCGGGTCAAGAGCCACACGCCATCGGCTAGTCGAGCTGTTGGGGATTGAGCAGCCGCTTGACGGCCGGCTCGTGCATGTTGTCGGGAGTGGCCAGCGTTTCGCCGGTGCTGATCCGCTTCTCGACCTGTTTGCCGCGGATGTGGTCGGCGAGCGTCGTCACCGCCAGGCTGGCCATGCCCACCGGGTCTTGCAGGACGATGCCGTCCATCTTGCCGGCCGCCAGCGCCGCCACCAGCTCGGGCCCGGCGTCGAAGCCGATGAACTTCACCTTGCCGGCCAGCCCTTGCTCTTCCAGAGCCCGCAGCATGCCGGTGGCCGTGTGCTGGGTGGACGTGAAGATGCCGTCCACCTTGTTACCGAAGGTGAGCAAGAGTTGCTGCGATTTGACGAGCGCTTTGTCGGCCGTGTCGCCACCGTATTCATCGGACGACAGGATTTCGACGTCGGGAAACTCTTCGGCCAGCACGTCCAGGCAGCCTTGCTCGCGCCGCTCGGCGCTCTGGCTGCCGACGACCTGCCGCAGCACGATCACGCGCCCCTTGCCGTCGAGCAGCCCGCCCAAGTGCCGCCCGGCAATCTGGCCGCCGTGATAGTTGTCGGTGGCCACGAAGCTGACGATGTCCCGCGTGTCGTCCAGCCCGCTGTCGAAGATCAACACCGGAATGCCCGAGCGATGGGCCTCCTGGACCGCCGGCACCAGGGCCTGCGAATCGAGCGGCGCCAGGCAGATACCATCCACCCCCTGGGCCACGAAATCCTGCACGAGGTTGATCTGGTGCTCGCGATTGCTCTCGGTGATCGGCCCCTTCCAGATGATGTCGACCCCGGCCTCTTCGCCGCCATGCTCGGCGCCGGCGTGCACGCTCTTCCAGAACTCGTGCGAGGTGGCCTTGGGAATCACGGCGATGAGCGGCCGCTCGCGCTCGGCACGTTCCGCCGGCCCCCCGGCACCGCAGCCAAACACGGTCAATACCCACAAAGCCACCGCGAAACGAACCATCGAAAACCGCCTGAGTACGGACAGAGAGGAACGGCCTGCAAGCGATGATCGCCCGGTCCGTCGACGGTGTCAACGTACGTGCTTGCTTGGGCCGTTACCCAACCCCGAAATCGGATCGGCGTGGTAGACGAAGTGGGGGCGGCCGGTATGGTCGTGCCAGGCCAGCTCGCGGGGAATGCCCAAGGCGCGGTAGAGCGTGGCCGCCATGTTTTCGGGCGTCTGCGGATCGGCCTTGGGAAAGGCCCCGTGCTTGTCGGTCGAGCCGATGACGCGCCCCCCTTGGATGCCGCCGCCGGCGAAGAAGACATTTTGAGCAATACATTC
>CAVQEL010000024.1:0-321240 GCA_963711515.1 uncultured Planctomycetota bacterium
ATTCCGGCGCCAGGCCTGCCTCGCCCGCGCTCGTCCAGCCGCCCCATGGCCTTGCCGCCAGCACCTCCCGAACGCCTGGCCCTCGAAAACGTGGTTTTGCCAACGCGCTCCAGCACCGCCGCCCATTCCCGCTGCCGGCCCCACCGTGTCGAAAAAAATGACCCGCGTCCAAGCGATGTCCGCTCTTTCTTACGCGTCGCAATTCTTCGGTGGCAGCGTTGCCACAATCCTAGGGATAGGGGTGTAATATGGGACATTCGGACATTCTACTTTTTAGGTGTAAAGCCAGGACATCGCATCATGTTGCGCCGTTTCCTTCGCGACAGGCGATATCTAATCGCCGTCGCCTGGGTGCTGAGCATACTTTTGAGCATCTTTGCAGGCATCTATCTCGGAAAGGTGCAATCGGCTAGGTATGGCCAGATGCAATACGAGATTACCTATCGGAAGTACGAAAACGGTGCACGCGTCCCGAGCGAGGTCATACAGGCATCGCGAGATCAATTAGCCCTCGAGCGCACAGTGTTCTGGAATCAAAATAGACCGTTCGAACACCACGCGGATCATTTGGCCAAGCTCTTTGCCGACAATCGTAAAATGGCCACGATCGTGAATCATCATGGAAGTGAGCATTATCAATCGAATGAAAAGACGATTCTAAGAGAACTTGATGATGCACTCGAAACGCTGCGTCACCGAGACGACTCTAGCTATGCTGATCAAGTGGCGGATCGCGTAGAAACCTTAATTGTAGGTCATCCGGACGATCCGCTGTTTCAGAGGGAGTAGACGGGGGCACTCTACTTTTTAGGACGTAAGCCAGAACACTGCATGCCGGTTCCGACGCTCGTGCAAGAACCGCTGCCCATGTTTTAGCCATCGGCCCTAGTGGATATTGACTCGCGCGTGCATGCCAAACCCAGCCACCAGAACGATGGCCACTTTCAGTACGGCTCCCAGCGGCGTTTCCGTCCCTTGACGGAGTGCGATCAAGCGCGACGCACCGACGAGCATGCCCGCCGGAATCGCGATCGGCCAGAAGCTGTACGTTTCGCCCTCGTTGGACGGCACCGGTGGAATCGAGAGAAAGAGCGCCGAGGCAAACAACAAATGCTCAAAAACAATCCAGCCGATTCGCCGAACCCGTTCGTAACGAGGTGCCAACGGTCACTCCAGTCTGAGATAAAAGAAGAACTAAAGGGGACGTGAACCTTTTCTTCTCTTTCTACTTCTCAACTGCGGTGGGGGGCTTGGGTGGGCGGCCGCGGGGGCGGAGGGTGTACTCGAGGCCGAGTTGCCGGGCCGCCTTTTGTTGCCAGGTGTCGGCGCCGTAGGGTCGGCCGCGGCGCAGGCTTTCTTCGATCGCCGCCACTTCGGCGGCGCAGTTGCGGCCGGTTGACGTGCCTGAGCCAGTCGCTGCCCAGCGGCACCGGCGAGTCGGTCAGCAGCCGGCGCTCCTCAGGCGTGCCGCGTGTGCGGCGATAAAGACTGCCCCACTGCCAGGCTTCGGCCCGCTTCACCAGCTTCGCCCGCAGCGGGTTGCGTTCGACGTAGCGAAGCACGGCCAGCAGATGCTCGTCGGTGGCCACGGGGAACGATTTGTAACGCCCCTGGTAGACGTGCCCCATGCCGCTCGTGCCGTGGGCGGCGTGCCACCGCTGGGCGTGCGTGATCGATAGCCAGCGGAAGAAACCGGCCACTTCGTCCTCGCGCCCGCGCCGCGGCCAGACGACGAAGTGCCAATGGTTGCCCATCACGACATAGGCTAAAATGCGCAGCGGGACGCGGTCGTGGGCTTGGGCGATGATCTGCTCGAAGGCGGCGAAATCGGCCTCTTTGCGAAACAACCGCAGCCGACCGTTGGCCCGATTAAGCACATGATAGGCATACCCACCAACAATCTTCCGAGCAGTGCGAGGCATGCCCGCATCGTACCCCGCCGGCCCGTGTTGTCAATAAAGGTTCACGTCCCCTTTAGTTCTCTCCGTCGCTATTTCACCGGGGAATCGGAATCCGCGTTGGCGGACGCATCTTGCTTGCCTTTGTACATCTCGGCTAAGGCCACGATCGCGAATCCGATCGGGATCCACACCAGATTCCCGGTGTAGCCCCCGATGGCGATGATGACCATACCTAACAGGGCAACGAGGCGCCTTTTTAAGGATACGGGGAGCAGTCGCAGCTCTTCGCCTGGTCTTGCTCGGTTCCAAAGCCAGATGCCGATGACGCCCGTAACGAGCCCCAGCACGACCGAGGCAATCACAAGTCCTCGCGCGACGCTCCCAAAAGCCCTTGGATACCCAAAAAGCACGTAGACAGGCGAGGCAACGGCATAGAGCAACAACAAGGCAACTACGCCAATTTTCGTGGTTCGATTCATCGTCGATCCTCGGCGGGTTTGAGCCCGTGTTCGTGCGGACGTGTTTCGCACGGTCCGCGCTCGCCTGGAGTCTGGTCTCGGCTGAATTCAACGCCTCGGAAACAGCCGGTCGAACGCCAGCCCAAGAAGGCGTTGACACGCTCGCCCCCACAGGAAGTGGCAGCCGCCTCCGCGGACCAGGCATTCGGCCTCACACCGTATTCTACTTCCAAACCCACACACCGTCCACAACTCGCCGCCCAGCGTCACGCTGGGCGGCGGGACCTGTCGAGGCCCGGATTCCTCAGGGCATCGTCATGATTCGTCACAGCCGTCTTTGCAGGAGTCCCTGGTGGCTTCAGCGTTTGCCACGCAGGTTGCATAGGTGTTAAGTGCGTTTTGGACCTGGGTGTCTCGGAGGGCTCCTGCAGCTGACACGCGGTCTTGATGCTCAAGTTGACGGCTCGTCACGCAATTCTGATAGGTGTTGTTGGCGCCGCCCACGCATGCAGCAAGATGTGCGTGCGCCGCCGCTTCCGCCACGGGCCGTGCGGTCGAACACGAAGTTCCAGCACCAGACGTGGTCTTGATGCTCTGCTCGCAGCCGCCGGCGCTCGTGCCCAGTCGGTTGCGTTTTCGCTTCTTGTGCGGCACCTTCTGGCCCTCCCGACGCCATAGCCGATACACGCGCGTGTCACTGGCACCCCAGGCTTCGAGGCTTCGTCGCGCAGTAGCTTGCCGATTCGCCGGTAACCGAAGCGCGGTCGCCCTCGGAGAAGAACTAAAGGGGACGTGAACCTTTTCTTTTGTTTCTACTTCTCAACTGCGGTGGGGGGCTTGGGTGGGCGGCCGCGGGGGCGGAGGGTGTACTCGAGGCCGAGTTGCCGGGCCGCCTTTTGTTGCCAGGTGTCGGCGCCGTAGGGTCGGCCGCGGCGCAGGCTTTCTTCGATCGCCGCCACTTCGGCGGCGCGTTGCGGCCGGTTGACGTGCCTGAGCCAGTCGCTGCCCAGCGGCACCGGCGAGTCGGCTAACAGCCGGCGCTCCTCAGGCGTGCCGCGTGCGCGGCGATAAAGACTGCCCCACTGCCAGGCTTCGGCCCGCTTCACCAGCTTCGCCCGCAGCGGGTTGCGTTCGACGTAGCGAAGCACGGCCACTGTGCCGCCCGTGTTCTACGGCACGCGGAGCGTGCCTACTACGCCACTAGGGCCGGTGTCCGGCGTGCCCGCGTCCGTTGCTAATCCCCAACCCCCAATCCCTCTAGAAATCGGGCCATACCTGCCGCTAACGTATGCTCGATGAAATCGGTGGGCGGGCAGTGCGATTGTGAAGGGAGGCTGATTGCGGAGGCTGGTCGCCCCTCTGCCGGGGATTGTTCAGCATTTGGGGCGATGTTGTTGCCAGCACGAAAAACCCGAAGTGGCCAGGCGCGAAAAGAAATCGGGCCACTTGGCGGCCAGAGATGGGAGCCCTGGGGTCTCGGGGCCAGCCGGGGCAGGGCAGGGCGGGGGTGCTGTCTTGAGCCGCCCGGCGGTTTTGCGTACTATTTGCCGCCCCTCGGCCACAGGCCGCAAGTCCAACGTCCTGTCGAAATCGGCCCCCAACGCTTGCGATGATCGATTACGAAGTTCAACGCTGTACCCGACACTGCGCCACGACCGGCCGCGAGCTGCAGCCCGGCGAGGAGTTCTTCTCGACGCTTGTGGCCGAAGGCTCGGACGTGGTGCGGCACGACTATGCGTCCGAAGCCTGGCAGGGGCCGCCCGAGGGAGTGTTGGGCTGGTGGAAATCGCACATGCCCGAGCGAAACGCCAAGAAGCTCCACTGGGCCCCGAATGACGTGATGCTCGAGCTGCTGGAGAGCCTGGAGAGCCAGGCCGAGAAGAAAGACATGCGCTACGTGCTGGGGCTGCTCTTGGTGCGGCGGCGCGTCGTGCGGCTGGAAGAAACGGAACGGGACGACGCGGGGCACGAAGTGTCCATCTTGTATTGCCCGCGCCGCGAGACGACCTATCGCGTCGAAACCACGATGCCCAGCGACGAGCGGATCGTCCAGATCCAGCAAGAGCTGGGACGACTGCTGTTTGCGGACGCAGGATAAGGCGATGCCCCAGCGGACGGAACCACGAGGCGCGACGCGGAGCACGGCCGCCCGGCGCGGTTGGCTGCTGGCGATTCTGATCGTCTCGTTGTCGGCCTCGGGGGCCAGTTGCCCGCACATCGTCCAGCAATACACGCAGCCCATTCCCAGGGCGCTGCCCCCATCGGCTTCGCTCACGCAGATCATCGACGTCGTGAACGACAACAGCGCTAGGGTGCAGTCGCTGTCGAGCACGCGGGCCACGATCACCACACCGGGCTTTCCGGCATTGAACGCGAACATCGCGCTGGCGCGGCCGCGCTCGCTACGGATCACGGGCGACAAGTTCGGGCCGCAACTGGACGTCGGTTCGAACGACGAGCTGCTGTGGATCTGGCTGGCGCAGCGCAGCCGCCGGCGTTGTTCTATTGCCGGCACGATCAGTATGCCACGAGCGCCGCGCGGCAGATCATGCCGGTGGAGCCGGAGTGGCTGATCGACGCGTTCGGCCTGGTCTCGTTCGATCGAGCAGCGCCCTTGGAAGGGCCATCGCGGGTGGGCAACGGCCGGGTGGAGATTCGCAGCCGCTCGGGGCCGCCGGGGCTGGAGACGTCGCGCTTGACCGTGATCGACGATTCGCGCGGCATCGTGCTCGAAGAACACGTCTACGACGCCCGCGGCGTGCTGTTGGCTTCGGCCATCTTGAGCAACCACAAGTTCGATCCGGCCAGTGGGGCCAAAGTTCCACAGCACATCGACGTCCGCTGGCCGCCGGCCAAATTGGAGCTGGCGATCGACATGTCGGATGTGAACATCAATCAGTTGCCGGCCGACCCGAGCACGCTGTTCGCCAAGCCGACCTACAGCGGCTACAACGAGATCGATCTGGCGCAGCCCGGCCTGCAGATCGGACCGACGCCGGACGGGCAATACCCGGCGGCTCCGCAAGCGCGGTATTGAAACCGCTGCTAGCGGCCGATCAGCATGCCGCCGTCGCAGAGCAGGATCTGGCCGGTAATCATTTTCGAGCCCGTGACCAGACTCATGATCGCCCGGGCGATGTCTTCCGGATCGGAAACGCATTCCAGCGGGCACATCGAAGCGACGGTTTGCATGGCCTGCTGATAGCCGTCGCCCAGGCCTTGCTCCAGCCAGCGGCCCGTGATGAAGCCGGGGGCCACGGCGTTGACGCGGATTTTGGGCGCCAACGCCCGGGCCAGGGCGACGGTCAGGTTGTTGAGCGCGGCCTTCGAGGCGGCGTACGGAATCGAGCTCCCCTTGGCGGCGAAGGCGGCCACGCTCGAGACGTTGATAATCTGTCCGCCGCCGCCGGCGAGCATCGGCTCTTTGACGGCGCGGACGCAGTGAAATGGCCCGATGACGTTCACCGCGAAAATGCGCTGCCAGTCCTCATCGGCGATCTGGTCCAGCCGGTTGGCGACGACGAACTTGGTGGTGCCGGCGTTGTTGACCAGGATGTCGACGCGGCCAAACGCTTTGACGGCCGTGTCGACCATGTGGCGACAAGCGGCGTCGTCGGCCACGTCGGCCTGCAGGGCCACGGCCTTGGCGCCCGCGGCTTCGATCTCGCCGGCGGTGCGTTCGGCTTCGTCGCGGGACTTGGAGTAGTTGATCAGGACCGAGCAGCCCAGTTGGGCCAGCTCCAAGGCGGTGGCCCGCCCCACGCCGGTGCCGCCGCCGGTAACGATCGCGGCCTTGCCTGCCAGTTGCATGATGGGTGTTCCGTAAGCGAGTGGTGGTGAACTGCGACCATCTTAGCGGAGCGTCAGGGGGCGCGAACCATTGCGGGACGACCGCCCGTGTACCATGCCCACACGACACGCGTGGGCATGGTACCCCACTTTCGCAATCGCGGAGACCGCTCCCCTTAGCGGACGCGGCAATGGAAGCGGACCAGGCCGCCTTCGCCGGGGGGCAGCGGATCGACGAAGTCCCACCGCAGCACGAGCGAATCGCCGTCGTTGACTTGGCTGGTGAATTCGGCCCGGCGGCTGCTCTGGGCAGTCGTCGGCACGTATTCGAGCCGGGTGGTGAGGTTGTCGATCAACACCACCTTCGTGATTCGCTGGTCGCCCAGATTGTCGAAGCGGATCGTAAACTCGACGATCTCGCCGGGTTTGGCGTTCTTCTTCGAGGCGATCTTGATGATCCGCAAGCAGGGGTTATTCGGCACGTCGACGCGGAACGTGGCCTGGGCCCGCTGGTCGCCGGTCACGTCGACGGCCTTGGTGCCGTTGAGGATCACTTGCACGGCCTTGTTGTCGGTCCAGGCGATGGCGGCGTCGATGGCCTCGAGGATGCGCGGCTTGTTGGACTCGTCGAAAATGCCCTTGTGCATCACGAGCAGGTTTTCGTAGGTGGCGTAGCCATTGGCGAGGCCCTCGATCGGTTGCATGCTGATCGTGGGTGCGACCACTTCGGTCGTGCGCTCGAGGCTCGGCTGACGCGTGCTGATTTCGCCTTCGAGCCGCACCGGCTGCAAAACCGTGGTGGCCAGGCGGTCTTCCAGGTTTTGATGCGGCAGTTGCGGGGCGTCGAGGCCGACGAGCTGATCGTTCTGCTGGTTTTCAATGACCGTCGCCACGTGCCGCACGGCGGCGAAGCGGGGCGAATACAGGCAGACCTTGTTGCTGGGTTTGACCTTCGTGCGTCCGTCGATCGTGTCGTAAATCGCCACCGTGTCTTCCAGCTCCAGGCCTTGTACTTCGCCGCCGGGCCCGATGTTGACCTGCACGAAGTTGTCGCCGCCGTCTTCCAGGTACTCGTCGCGGGGCCAGGGGCCGACGATGCCCGGCGGAGCCCAGGGAGACGCGTTGCACTCGGGAATCGGAATGCCCTGGTAGCACTGCGGCTCGACCGGAATGTTTTGCGTTTTCTCGACGGCGCCGGCGATCTGCTCCCCCGGCGGAATCCGTTCCAGCGCAGGACCGTCGGAAACGACGACCGGCTGGTTGTCTCCCAGCGGCAAGTCGCCTTGTGGCAGCGTCCGGCAGGACGAGACGCAGAGCGCCACGAGCAGCGCCAGACTCAGGGCGCAGGCGGTCGCGTTGAGGCTGGCAGGCGGATGAAATCATCGAGCGCTCGTGCGTCGTCGCGAAAGTTGGCCCTCGAACAATGGCCCGCCGGGCGACTGAGCCGAATGGCCCGCGTCCGGCTCGTCGTGGATCACGCACATCGCCCGCGGTTGGGAGCGGGTAAAACGGATCAATGGCGGCGAGCCATACAAGAACGCCTGGTCGGGCCCCTCGGCACTTGGCACGCGGGCGCCCATCCGCAGGATGGCGACCGGTCGGCCCAGGCTGTCGGCCACGTCGAGCGGGTTTTCGTCCCGTTGGACCTCGAAGTAGGCTTGTTCGTTTCCCTGGCGGGCGACCGGCGCGGCCGTTTCCGGGTCTTCCAGGTAAATGACGCGAGTGACGAACTTGCCGGAGAGGGCCATTTCGAGCTCCTCCTGCGTGAGCTCGACGGGGATCGGAAACTTGAATTCCTTGCCGCGCGGCGGATAGGTCCGATCGATGACCTCGACGGTCGGATAGACTTCAAAGCCCTCTTGCAAGGGAATGTTGGTGACGCGCAACCGATACACGGCGCCGATCAGCAAGCCGGCGGTCAAGGCGCCGGGCGCGGCTCGTCGAAATCGCCGCCGACGGCCGGGGCGATCACCGCGCCGGGGGGCGCGGTGATCTCGACCGGCTGAAAATATCCTGGCAATGGTCCGCCCCGCTGGAGCTGCTGGCTTCCAATCGCTCCCGGTGGCATGACGCCCCCGTGAAAGTAGTGCACCGGCGGTGGTTCAGCGACGAGCTTTGACGCGCCGCAAAGCCATGCCAGCACGGCTACTATCACAGAGCCGGCAACTCGGACCGGATTTCTCCGGCTGCGGAGCTGGTGGACCATTGTCATGGAGTTCGTGGAGTTCCTTGGGTTGCTTGGGTCGGTGGTGATGTGGTTTGGTGTTGGTCATCGACCGCATAGGGACGCGTTGTGGTTGTTCCGTCCGGCCCGTTGGGCCGGGGGTGAACGGACATGGCGAACGGGCATGTCCGGCCCGGCCCCGCGTGGGGGGCCGGGCTCGGATTGATGCTGGTTACTCGCAATCCCAACCGTCTTGCACGTCAAACGCGTGTTCGTGTTTGTCGCCAATCGGTTGGTGGAACAGGATCGGAGGCATGTGCTTCCGCTCCGTGATGTGCACGTGACTGACCGGTTTCGGATAGCTGAAGCCGGGCTTTTCGGCCACGTTGATCTTGAACTTCTTGACCGGCGGCGGAATGTGGAATTTGGTGTGATTGGCAATCACGTGCTTCTGCAATCCGGCCGGTGATCCCATCGGCACGTGCGGTGGACCGGGCAACCCGATCGGCGTGCCGCTCATGGGCATGCCGTATTGCGGTGCCGTCAAACCTGCGATGAACTGCGGCGGGGTGCCGGCAGGCATTGCGCCGGTCGGGCCGGGGAAACACACGCCGGCTCCACAGCCGCCGCAACCAGCACAGCCAGGACCACCACCAGGACCACAGCCGGGTGCGCCGATGCCCGTGGGGGCGAAGGGCAGCGGACCACCGCCGCCGGGCATGCCGATGAACTCGGCGTCGCCGCCCGGGACTTCTAGGTCCTTGTTGCCCACACGCACGATGGCTAGGATCGCGCCGCGGCGGTCGGCTTCGACGATCGGGTCGACGCCCGGATCGAGCCGGGTGCTGACCAGCGTCTCGACGTTCGCCAGCGCCAACTCTTGGTACTCAGGATCGGGCAGGTAGATGACTTTGGTAACGAAGTTGCCCGACAGCACCTGGTCGAAATCTTCCTCGGTGTATTGCACCGGGATGGCATTGTGGGCCAGGTAAGCGATCGTGCGCGGAGTGGGCGGACCGACCTCGAGCGTCGGATATAGTTCGACGCCCGGACGTCCCGGGATGTTCGTGAGTTTTAGGCGATAGATCGCCCCTTGCGGAAAGTTATAGCGGCCGGGCACGATCAGCACGTCGGAGTCGAACGCGCCGGGCTCGCCGATGTCCCAATTGACGGCCATCCCCTCCGGGCTGACAAACGCGACCTGCGAGGTCGGCGGTGGTCCCATTCCGCCGGGTGGAGTGAACGGCATGGGCGGCATCACACCTGGCCCGGGGCCGCCGACGCCGGGGCCCGGTTCGGCCAGCATCTGAGCCGGCGGAAGATTGTTTCGATGGGTGAACTTGCCCAAGGGCGGCAGCAACGACGTATAGTCGTTGAATTCGCCGTAGGGTGGATGCAGGAAGCAGCCGCTGCTCGCCAGCACCGCCATCCCCAGCAGAATTGAAGCCATGCGAAGTTTCATGTCCTCCCCCCGAAAAAATCCGCGTCTTGCGCGTCACGGCTCGCCAGCGTGCCGTGCCACGATCGCTCGACGGCAAAATTGATGGTTTGTCTCGTTCTGGGCAAAGCTTCCCGGACGGTGGCTCTCGATCCCCTGGGATTGAGATAGACCCTCTGGGGGTATCACCTTACAATTCGCCACCCGGCTCCTGCCAGCCGATGGTTGGCGGTCGAAAACCCGATGCGCGGACCGTCGCTCACCTGGCAGGACGAGGCGATGTTATGATCGTCGGCCGGCTCCAATCGCTTTCTTTGGAAAATCCGGCAAAACCCGAACATGAAGAACAGCTTGCCCAGCCTCGCCTGCTTCGCCGCCATCGCCTGGTGCACGTGCGGCGGGACGCAAGCGGCCATGCCGAACGCGGCGGATGCACCTGGGGCGCCGGCTGCTAGCGTGCTGCCGGGCGATGCGCTGATGGCGCGGGTGGTGGGGACGGTGGACCGGGCTCCGTCGATTTCGGCCCGGTTGCGACATCGCGTGGAAATGGTCGGACATCCGCTATTGGGCACGGGCCGATACCTGCAACAGGGCCGCGGGCCGCGCCGCGCTTTCCGACTCGAGATGGAGCTGCGCACGGTGCTCAGCGGCACGAGCATCGAGCAGATATGCGACGGCGACCAACTGTGGATGTTCGAGGAGTTCGACAGCAAGAAAAGCCTGTCGGTGGTGGACGTCGTCCGCTTGAGCCGCGCGCGGCGCAAATCGCAAACGCCCGAGGCCACCGTGCCGGTGGCCTGGCTGAAGCTGGGCGGACTGCCGCGGCTGCTGGAGAACATGCACGAGGCGTTTCGCTTCAGCGAAGTGACCGAAGGCCGCCTGGACGAATTGCCCGTGTGGAGCATCGACGGTGGCTGGAAGCCCGAGCGGCTGGCGCAATTGCTACCCGGACAGGCCGTGGGAATTCGCAGGGGTCAGCCGGCCGACCTGTCGCCGTTGACGCCGAACATCCCGCATCGGGTCGTGTTGCACGTCGGCTGCGACGACCTGTTTCCCTATCGCATCGAGTACTGGCGCACGGAGCCGGGCGAAGAGGGGGCCTCGCCGCAAGAAAAGCTGATGCTGGTCATGGAGCTCTACGAAGTGCAACTCGGCGCAAGAATCGACCCAGCAGAATTCGTGTACCGTCCGCCATCGAATCTCCGTCCGCAGGATCGCACGGCCGAGTTTCTGAATCGCCTGGGGCTCGAAGATCCACCCCCCGTCGAAGCCCGGCGCCAGTTGCGGTCGCCATTGTAGGGTAGTCGTTAGTCGTTAGTGGCTAGTATGTTTAGCCCGGAGCCAACGGCGACGGCGGACGAGCGAACACGACGACCAATTGCATGCGACCACTACCCACCAGCCGCTAACCGACTCGCCACTTCAATCGCGCTCACCATGCCGCTGGTTTCGGTGCGGCCTTGCCAGGCGAGATCAAACGCGGTGCCGTGGGCCACGCTGGTGCGGACGATCGGCAAACCGAGCGTGACGTTCACCGCGCGGTGCATGGCCAACAGCTTGATGGCGATGTGACCCTGATCGTGGTACATGGCCACCACCGCGTCGAACTCTCCTTCGCGAGCCCGGGCGATGAGCGTGTCGGCGGGTAAGGGGCCGGTGAGGTCGAGTCCTTCGGCCCGTCCGCGCGCGACCGCAGGGCGGATGATCGTTTGTTCTTCGCTGCCAAACAACCCTTCTTCGCCGGCATGTGGATTGAGCGCACAGACGCCGACGCGCGGCGCGGAGCCTTTGAGTTTTCGCATCACGCCGTCGACGAGGCGTGCTTTGCGAAGCACCTTCTCTTCGTCGAGCGCCGCCAACGCATCGGCCAGCGACATGTGGAGCGTGACGTGAACGATCGCCAGGCCGGCTCGTCCGCGCACTTCGTCGCCGGCGGGGAGGTACAGCATCATGGCGAAATCGTCGACGCCGCACAGCTCGGCCAATAGCTCGGTGTGGCCCGGGTAACGGTGCCCGGCCTGCCAGAGCGCCGCCTTGTGCAAGGGGGCGGTGGTGATACCGTCGACGTCACCGGCTAGAGCCATTCTCGCGGCGGCGACCAACGCGTCGTAGGCCGCCTGTCCGCCGCGGGCGTCGATCCTGCCGGGGGGCACGTCCAACACGTCGTCGGAACCGGCGCGAAGGCAGGGAATCACTTCGGCCGACGGCTCGGCCGCCGCCGGGGAGGCGACTTCTTCGACGCGGAGCGCACGATTCAGCAAACGCGCCGCTCGGCGCAGCATTTCCGGATGGCCGACGGCCAGCGGCCGGCAGCAGCCGTGAATGGCCGGATCGGACCAGCAGCCAACGATCGTTTCGGGACCGATGCCGGCCGGATCGCCGAGCGTGAGGGCAATGCGCGGAAGCGTCATACGAGAATTCTAGTCACGCGACGGTTGGTCGTCAGTGGCCGCTGCGGGGCAGGGGGGGGACCGCGGTGCGGAAACGATTGCGGTTCAAGAGCATCGGCCCTAGCCACCCGTCGGTGGTCTGGTTTCTAATAAGGGTTTCCCGCGGGCGAGCTTACCCGGCGGTCTGGTCTTTCTCTTTGTTCGATGGCGACTGATGACTCGAATTTTTGTTTCGCTGGCCTGGTTTGCGGTGGTGATGATGGCGGCCACGCTGTTGATCGGCTTGTCGATCGATGACTTGCACTCGGATCATTCGCCCGAGATGCTCCGCTGGGCCACGGTGCACCGTTTGGCCGGCGTCGCGACGGCGCTCGTGGTGGTGCTGGTACACAGCATCGTGGTGACGTATTTCATCGGCACCAGCCGCTGGTGCAAGGAAGTGAGCGAAGCCTACGGGCTGGAGCCGGAATTCGTGCGGCGGGGCAACGCGCTGAAGCGGCGGACGTTTCCCTGGGCCGTGATGGGCATGCTGGCGGCCGTTGGCGTAGTGGCCTTGGGCGCAGCGGCCGACCCCGGCACCGGTCTGCGGCACACTGCCGATTGGGTCATGCCGCACTTGCTCGGCGCACTGGCCGGGTTGGCGTTCATCGCCTGGGCTTTCTTCATCGAGTGGAGCAATATCCACGCCAACCACCAGATGATCGCCGACGTACTGGCCGAAGTGCGCAAGATCCGCACCGAGCGCGGCCTGGAAGTTTGATGGGTTTCTGAATCGGAGCTGGCCGAGACGATGCGGGCGTGCGTGCAACGCGTGAGCCAAGCGGAGGTGCGGGTCGCCGACGCCGTCTGCGGACGGATCGACGCCGGGCTGGTGGTGTTGTTGGGCGTGGCGGCGAACGACACCAGCGACGACGCCCGCGGGCTGGCCGAAAAGATCGTCGCGCTACGGATCTTCGACGACGACGCGGGAAAGATGAACCGCTCGCTGGCGGATGTCGGCGGAGCGATGCTGGTAGTGAGCCAATTCACGCTGTTGGGCGATTGCCGCAAAGGTCGCCGGCCCAGCTACGTGGCCGCCGCGCCGCCGGAGGTGGCCGAAGCGTTGTACCAGCAGTTTGTCGAGGCCGTGCGCACCCTGGGCATGGAAGTGGCCACCGGACAGTTTCGCCGGCACATGCACGTCACGCTCACCAATGACGGGCCGGTGACGCTGTTGCTCGACAGCCGCAAGGAATTCTAAAGCGAGCGGCGCCCGCTTGCGACTTGCCGCTGACAACGCGCCGCCGTTACAGCGGATGATTGTCCGGCTGCGTGGCGATCATTTCCGGCTTGTTGCCGGGGTCGGGGTTGGTCGTCGTCCGTTCGTCGGCGGTGATCAGTAGTGCCAGGATGAGCACGTTGGCATAGGTGAAGAGGTTGGCCCACCAGCAGTCGCCCCAGAATTTGACGGCCGTTCCGAACGAGCTCTTGAGCTTGAAGTGCCGCACGTCGACGCTCCAGATTTCGTCGAGCACCAGGTGCGAGGCGAAACCAATCATGACGGCCGTCGCCAGGAACACGCGGACCATCGGCATCTCGTGATCGCAAATCAGGTAGGCCAATTCGCCGACAATCGCCAACGCCGGCAAGCTATGAAACATGCCGCGATGGACAGTCAACGATCCCAGCAGCTTGCCGAGCCCAAAGCGTATGAGAAAGTAAATCAGTCCACCGGCCAGGACCATCGTTTCCGGTTCGAGATGCAGGCGCTGCCAGCGATGGATGAGCAACAGCGGCACGACCGCCGCGGTGAACGTGACACTTTCGCGACGAGGCACGCCGGGGCCGCTGTCCAGGTCGGGCAGCATGCCCGAGACGCCACATAAGCCGCCGGCCAAGATGCACGATTGCCAGGGCGCGTCGTACAGAAGGAACGCCCCGGTGCCGTAGGCGGCGCCCAAGGCGGAGCTGACAGTGATGTGCGTTTTGAAGCCGGCCATGCCAAGACGTCCTCGCGGCAAACGAATGAAGATAGGGAGAACGACACGGCGGCGCAGGCGCCATTCGCTCCCAAGCGGGTCGAGACTGTATCGCGCCGGCCAGCGCGGAACCAAGGGCAGTTTTGGCGGTGGAAAGCATGCGCCGGTTTGCTAATCGATCGGATCGGCATCGACGCGGTTCCCCCCTGTCCTGCTCTGCTAGCGTGACTGGCCTTTGGCCGCGCCGGCGGGCTCTGTATACTCCCGCATTTTTCATCCGGACCGATTGCAAGGCCTCGCTGCCTCGATGCGGGCCGGCAGCGACGACAGCGAAATAGAGCGTTCCATGGAGATCTACGACATTTGCATGCTGGCGGTCCTGGTGTTGGCCACGGTGTTCGGCGCCTGGAAGGGGATGGCCTGGCAGGTAGCCAGCACGGCCAGCCTGGTGGTGAGCTATTTCGTGGCGCTCAGGTTCAGCGAGCAGATGGCGCCGCGGTTCGGCCAGCAGGCGCCGTTGAACCGGTTCATCGCCATGTTCGTGCTGTACATGATCACGTCGCTGGCGATCTGGTTTCTGTTTCGCATCGTGAAAAACTTCATCGATCGGGTCCGCCTGCGGGAATTCGACCGCCAGATGGGAGCCCTGGTGGGGGCCGCCAAAGGCGTGCTGTGGTGCGTGGGCATTACCTTTTTTGCCGTTACCCTGTCGGAACGGGCCCGGACGGCCGTTTTGCACTCTCGTTCCGGTTATATGATCGCGCGGCTGCTGGACCGGGCCGAAGGGGTCATGCCGCGGGAGTTGCATGGCGTGCTGGACCCCTACCTGCACAAGTTCGAAAACGAGCTCAATCCGAGCCGCGAACCTGCGGCACCGCAACCGGCCAGGACGAGACCCAAGGCGCCTAGCAGGGGAGGGTCGAGATTTGGCGGCCGTGAAGTGCCGGACGCCGCGCTCGGCCGGCGGCTTTGCGGCTTTCGTTGGGCGCGTGCGATCGGTAAGTCGTCGAGGCGGCTCACGAGCAGTCGCCGGGCGTGCAGGGCCGTTTTGCGGGCGAATCCGGAGGCCCAAACCGAACATAAGAAACATTATCGGACGTTAGAGGCAGGCGGCGATGGCGGCCTAGTTACGTGACTTTCGCCCGGACGGCCAATTTCCAGAGGGCCCCAGAACGCCGTGCGTGGCCCAATGACTCAGATGTCGAGCCACCGGCTCGGAGCTCGTCAGCAGGGCTGCTGGAGCCTCGCCCAAAATCGGCCGCCGCCGGCTCGTCGAATCCGGGCGCCGATCGCAGGCCGCATTGCGACGCGATTGATGTTCTGTCAGCCCGCCGCCGCCGGCTCGTCGAATTCGGGGGCCGATTCGCCTTCGCCTCCCAGGGCTTCCAGGAAGACGCCCATCCGGCGGAACTTTTCGTAGCGGTTGTCCAAGAGGGTCTCGGGGCTGGTGCCGACCAGTTCCCGCAGGCATTTGACCAGGTACATCTTCATGCGGGCGGCCATCTGGTGATGATCGCGGTGGGCTCCGCCCAGCGGCTCTTCGATCACGTCGTCGACGACTCCCAACTCCAAGAGATGCTTGGAGGTCATCTTCAAGGCGTCAGCGGCTTGCTCGGCGTAGGTGTTGCTCTTCCAGAGAATGCCCGCGCAGCCCTCGGGGCTGATCACTGAATAGTAGGCGTGCTCGAGCATGGCCACCTTGTCGCCCACGCCGATCCCCAGCGCACCGCCGGAGCCCCCCTCGCCGATCACGACGCAGACGACCGGCGTCGGCAGGCGCGACATTTCGAACAGGTTTTGGGCGATTACCTGGGCCTGCCCGCGCTCTTCGGCGCCGATGCCCGGATAAGCGCCGGGCGTGTCGATGAAGCAGATCACGGGGAGCGAATACTTGGCGGCCAGCTTCATCTTCGCTAGCGCCTTGCGATAACCCTCGGGATGGGCACAACCGTGATAACAGGCAATTCGCTCCTTGGTGGTCTTGCCCTTCTGGTGGCCGACGACCATGACCTTGTAGCCTTCGATCTTGGCAAAGCCGGTCCGCAGCGCGCGGTCGTCGCCGTAGAACTTGTCGCCGTGCAGCTCGACGAACTCGTCGAACACCAGGTTCAGATAGTCAGTCGTCATCGGCCGGTCGGAATGCCGGGCGACCTGCACGGTTTCCCAAGGCGTCAGATTGCCATAGACGCGCCGCTTCGTGTCGGCCAATTCGCGCTTTAGCCGACGAACGTCTTCATGGTCCGTGGGCTCGTCGGCGCCGGCCGACTCGAGCTGTTGCAGGCGGGCTTCCAGTTCGTAAATCGGCTTTTCGAATGCCAGCCGGTGGTTCGCAGTGGCCATGGTTTCGCTTTCCGCTTGTTCAGGGGGGGCGTCGAGTTATTGTACTCAGCGGTACCGCTGCGAGACAGCGCCAGCAATGCCTGCGACAGCTCGCAATACTGCGCCAGCAGCCGGCACGACAGCGTTGCAAGTGGCCGTGAAGGCCAGCGGGACACTTCTCTTTCATCGGTCCCCTGCCGGCGGGTTCATGCGTCCGGTCTTCATTCGCCCGACGGCTGTTTGCGCGCCTCGGGCGGAATTTTGAACACGGGCCGCATGTGCAACTCGCTGATGACGTCGTCCATCGTGGCCGGTCGGTCCTCGGGCTTCTTGGCCAGCATGGCGCGCACCAACGCCGCGAAGTCGTCGGTGACGTTGCGGTTGCCCGCTTGCAACGGCGGAACCGGCGACCGCAAGTGCTTGGTCAACAGGTCGTTGGTGCTGATGCCGGTAAACGGCGGCTTGCCGGCGAGCATCTCGAATACGGTGCAGCCGAAGCTGTAGATGTCGGCCCGGGCGTCGAGCGGTTGTCCGCGGATCTGCTCGGGCGACATGTAGCTGCGGGTGCCCTGGATTTTGGACTTTCCGGAGAAGAGACGCGCGAGCCCTCCTTTCTTGCGCACCGCCAGGGCAAAGTCGATCAGCTTCACCTCGCCGTTATCGTCGACGAGGAAGTTATCGGGCTTGATATCGCGATGGACCCAGCCCTGCGAATGGAAATAGGCCAGCCCCTCGGCGGCCTGGCGAACAAACTGCGACGCCAGGGGGGCCAGTGCGTCGACGCCTTGCAGAATCCGCTGCTTTAAGTTGGGAGCGTTGAACAGCTCCATCACGAGATAGAGTGCGTCCCGCTCGCGGCCGAGGTCCCGGATCTTAATAACGTGGGGATGGTCCAGGTTCCGGCCGACTTCGTATTCGTGCTTGAGATAGCCGACTTCTTCGCGGTTGGCGCGGCCTCGCCGGCCAACAGCTTGATGGCCAACCGCTCGCCGGTGGAATCGTTGGCGACGTCGTAAACAACGCAGGTCTTGCCGGCGCGAATTTCGCTGACGAGCCGGTAGGTACCGAGATATTCGCGCTGGGCCACTGATTAGACACTCAAAACGAACTGCGTTAAACGCCGCGCCTGTGAGAGCGCCGCGGTAAATCCCGATGTTCCATGATATTCTAAGGGCCAACTGCTGCGAAAGCCCAGGCACACTTAACAGGCCGACAGCTTGTTCGCCAGAATTCGCTCGTAGAGGGCCCGCAGTTGCTCGGTCATGCGCTGATGTCGGAATGGCTCGGTGAAACGCTGGCGGCCGCAGGCTCCCAGCCGGCGGCGCAGCGGCTCATCGGCGGCCAGCGTGCAAATGGCGTCGGCCAGCTCCTCGACCGACCGCGGCGGCAGCAGGATGCCGGTCTGGTCAGGGATCACCACTTCGCGAGCGCCGTCGACGTCGTAGCTCACCACCGGCTTGCCGGCGATGAGTCCCTGCGGCAGCACGCGGGCGAGCCCTTCGCGCAGGCTGGCGTGCACGATCATGTCCATCGCGCCGATGAGCGGCGGGATTTCTTCCGGCGGCACCAGGCCGGTGAACTGGAAATAGTCGTCAAGCCGGGCCTGGCGAATCTGGGCGCGGATCGTTTCGGTCAGCACGCCGTCGCCGACGAGCAGAAACCGCAGATCGGGATTGCGCTCCACTGCCCGGCGGGCGGCCGAGACGACGTAGCCGTGTCCCTTGAGATGAAACAGCCGCGCGATCTTGCCGACCACGACGTGCTGGTCGCTGTAGCCGAGTTGGGCGCGCATGGCCGCGCGATGTTCGTCGGCCCGGAGAAACGGCTCGACTTCCAGCCCACTGTAGACGGTGGTGAACTTCGCGCGGTCGGCCACGCCGGCGGCGACCATCAAGTCGGTCATGGCGTCGGACACACTGACCAGCGCATCGCAGCGCCGGGCGGCGTAGCGCTCGCACGCGCGAAATACGCGCGGGCCCCCCTGCCCTGGTACGGATGAAACGGCGCGCCGTGAACGGTGTGTACGATCGCCCGGCAGCCCAGGGCGTGCGCAGCGGTGCGCCCCAAGAGCCCCGCCTTGCCGCTGTGCGTGTGGACCACGTCGGGCTGGTAGCGTACCAGCGTGCGTTTGATCGCGCGGTAGCTTTGCCAATCGCGCCAGGGATGGATGTTGCGCCGCAACTCCGGCAAGACTTCCACCGGCACGCCATTGGCCCGGCGCGGTGGAGCAGGCTTCCCTCGGGGCCCAGGGGCGGGCCGGTCACCAGCAGCACGTCGTCGCCGTGGATGTGCAGCAGGTCCTCGCACGTCAAGAGCGTGTTTTCCTGGGCCCCGCCGAGGATCAGCCGGGTGATGACGTGTGCGATACGCATGAGGGGGCGAGCGACGGGATGGCGCGGACCAGCGGATTACTTCAATAGTCGACGCGAACGAGGAGCAGGCCTTGCGCGGGGGCGGTGCGGCCGGCGGCGCGGCGATCGCAAACGGCCAGCACTTCGCCCGGCCAGCTTTCGGCGCGCTTCCCCTCGCCCACTTCTACCAGCGTACCAACGATCGCCCGAACCATGTTATAGAGGAACCCGTCGGCCTCGATTTCGAGCGCGACGAAATCGCCGGCGTCGCCGATCGGCAGGCCGGCGGAGGGCAATCCGGCGTGCCCCCCCTGCCCTCTCGTGACTGACAGCTCGAATACGGTCCGCACGCTCGTTTCGCGTTCGGAGCCGGAGGTCTCAAAGCTCTTGAAGTCGTGCCGGCCGACCAGCGCCTGGGCGGCCCGCTGCATGGCGTCCGCGTCGAGCCGCGTGTGACAATGCCAGGCATAGTGCCGGGTGAAGACGTTGCGAGTCGGCCCGTCGTGAAGCAGGTAGCGATAGCGCTTGCGCCGGGCGCTGGCGATGGCGTGAAAATCGTCGGCTGCATGGCTGGCCGCGCGGATGGCCATGTCGTGCGGCAGCTCGGCGTTGAGGGCCTTCTGCAGCACGGTCGGCTCGAGCCGTGTGGAACTTTGAAAACTGACGACCTGGCCAAGGGCATGCACGCCGGCATCGGTGCGCCCGCTGGCCGTGACGCGCGTCGTCTCACCGGTGATCTTCTCGAGCGCCCGTTCGAGCGTCTCCTGAAGCGTCGCCCGCCCGGGCTGCACTTGCCAGCCGGAGTACTGCGTGCCGTCATACGCGAGCGTGAGCTTGAAGGTCGGCATGGGTTGTGGTCAACGCTTAGCGTCAGGGTGGCACTGGCTTTGCCTGTGTACTCCAAAGCCTTGCTGTGACCATGCACTGGCGGAGCCGGCGGAGCCAGTGAGACACGATCGCGGAAACCGATGCTCACGGATTCAAATCAAGGCCGCCGCGAGAGGTGCCACTAAAAGATGCCCAACTGGTCGCGGGCGTCTTCGGTCATGCGGTCGGGGGTCCAGGGGGGACCATCACGATCTTCACTTCGACCGTGCCGGCGCCTTCCAGCGAGGCCAAGCACTTTTTGGGCCGAGGCGACCAGTTGCGGGCCCGCCGGGCAAGCCGGGCTGGTCATCGTCATTTCGATCTTGACGTTCGTCTTGTCCTCGACGTCTTCCACCTCGACCAGGTAGATCAGGCCCAGGTCGACGACGTTGACGAACAGCTCGGGATCGATGACTTGCTTGAGCGCTTCGCGAACAGCGTCTTCGGTGATGGCCATGAATGTGTCTCCCGCTGGTGAGCCCGGCGCGAGGGCGGCTTGGTCGAACCCCCCTGCCCTGCTCTGCCGATTGACCGGTTATTCGTCCGCGGCAACCTGGACGAACACTTCGTCCCCTTCGACTTTGACTTCGTAGGCTCCGGTCGGCTTTGGTCGCCGGCATGGTCAATGCGCGGCCGTCGCGAACGTCGAACTTGGCTCCGTGCCGTGGGCAGGCGATCGTGTAGCCGTCGAGCTGGCCTTCGCCCAGTGGCCCGCCGTCGTGCGTGCAGACGTCGTCGATGGCGTAAAACTGGCCACCGGCGTGCACCAGCACGACCAGCCGCTCGTCGACCTCGACCAGCAGCTTGCCCCCCTCGGGCACGTCAGCGACTTTGGCGACCGGAACGAACATGGGGCGGCTCGCGGTTATTCGTATTCTCGGATGCGGTGGCCGATGGCGTCGCCCAAGGCGTTGCGCACGCTCTCGATGGTAATGCGATCGAACACCTGCTGGAAGAAGCCGGTTACGACCATGCGGACCGCCTCCTTCCGCGTCAGCCCCCGGCAGCGGGCATAGAACAACTGCTCATCGTCCACACGGCCCGTGGTCGAGCCGTGCGTGCAGCGGACGTCGTCGGCCAGGATTTCCAGCCCGGGGATCGAATCGCTGCGGGCGTGTTCCGAAAGCATCAGGTTGTCGTTGCGCTGGTAGCCGTCGGTCTTCTGGGCGCCGGCGTCGACGCGGATCATGCCCCGCCACACGGTGCGCGAGACGTCCTGCAGCGCGGCCTTGTACAGCAAGTCGCTGCGGCAGGACGGCGCCTCGTGATGCTGCAGCGTGTTGTAGGCCAGGTGCTGCTTGCCCTCGGTGAACATCACGCCGTTGACCTGGGCCGTTGGCGCCGGGGCCCACCAGCGACACGTGTTGATTCACCTTCGAGAGCTTGCTGCCCAGGGCGGCGATCGTCCATTGCAGCGCGGCGTCGGCGTCCACACGGGCCTTTTGATGTGCGAAGTGCCAGACGCCGGTGGCCCAGTTCTGAAAGTTGACGTAGCGGAGCCGGGCGCCGGGGCCGACGAGCAGCTCGACCGCGCCGCAGTGCAAGCCGGTCGTGCCTTCGGCGAGGCTGGCGGTTTCGGCCAACAGGGTGGCTTCGGCACCGTCTTCGAGGATCACCAGCGGCGTGTCCCAGGTCGGTGCCGCCGGCGGAAACGGCCGAGAGCATGTGCAGCGGCTCGTCGATCACGACGCCGCGCGGCACGTATAGCAGCGTGCCGCCACTCCAGGTGGCCGCGTGCAGCGCCGCGAACTTGTCGTAGGCCGGATCGACCGCGCGAAACAGATGTTTGCGCACCAGATCGCCGTGCTCGCGGACCAACTCGTCTAGGCTGCCGAATAGCACGCCGCGGCCAGCCCATTTGTCGGCCAACTGCGCCGCGTGCGGCCGGCTGTCGAGCGCGACCGTGTGGCCGCCGAGTTGCACGCCGTGGATCAACAGCCCAGGGGGCACTTCGGCTTCGGTTCGGCGCCTCGGTGGGCAGGCCGAACTTGTCGAGACGGAACAAGCGGATGTCGGTCCGCATCCACTCTTCGTCCCGCTGGCTGGGCAGCGGCAGTTCGTTAAACTGTCGCCACGACTCGGCGCGCACGTCGCGCAGCCAAGCGGGCTCGTCTCGCTGGGCGAGAAAGCGTTCGAACGTTTCGTCGGTGAAGCCGGTTTGAGTAATGACGCTCATGCAAGTACCCGCTGGAAGCCACCCCAGAGAACCAATCCCGCACCGGGGCGTCGATCGTCTGAAAGCCGACGACCGGTCAGCGCCCAAGTGAAAACGTTTAGCCGACCGAGCCTTCCATCTGCAGTTCGATCAGCCGGTTCATTTCCACGGCGTACTCCATGGGCAGCTCTTTGATCAAGGGCTCGATGAAGCCGTTGACGATCATCGTGCTGGCCTCGGCCTCCGACAGCCCGCGGCTGGTGAGATAGAACAGTTGCTCCTCGCCGATCCGCGAGACGCTGGCCTCGTGGCCGATGGTGACGTCCTGCTCGTCGATTTCCAGGTAGGGGTACGTGTCGCTGCGGCTCTGAGGGTCGAGAATCAGCGCGTCGCACACGACGCTCGACTTCGAGTGGTGAGCGCCATTCTCCACTTTGACTAGCCCTCGGTAGCTCGAGCGGCCGCCGTTCTTGGAGATCGACTTCGATATGATGCGGCTGGAAGTGTTGGGAGCGCAGTGCACGACCTTGGCCCCGGCGTCCTGGTGTTGCCCGGCCGAGGAGAAAGCGATCGACAGGATTTCGCCGCGGGCGCCCGGCTCCATCATATAGACGGCTGGATACTTCATCGTGAGCCGGCTGCCCAGATTGCCGTCGATCCATTCCATCAGGGCCCCTTCGTAGGCCACGGCCCGCTTGGTCACCAGGTTGTAGATGTTGTTGGCCCAGTTCTGAATGGTGGTGTAGCGGCAGCGGGCATGTTTCTTGACGACGATCTCGACCACGGCCGAGTGCAGGCTTTCGGTGCTATACATGGGGGCCGTGCAGCCTTCGACGTAGTGGACCTCGGCCCCTTCGTCGACGATGATCAGCGTCCGCTCGAACTGGCCCATGTTCTCGGCGTTGATGCGGAAGTAGGCTTGCAGCGGAAAGTCGATCTTCACCCCCTTGGGCACGTAGATGAACGACCCGCCCGACCAGACGGCCGAGTTCAAGGCGGCGAACTTGTTGTCGCTAGGCGGAATGATCGTCGACGAAGTATTCGCGCACCAGGTCGGGGTGCTCGCGGACGGCGGTGTCGGTGTCGGTGAAGATCACCCCCTGGCGGCCCAGGTCTTCCTTGAGCGAGCCGTAAATGACTTCGCTCTCGAACTGGGCCTTGACGCCGGCCAGGAACTTCTTCTCGGCCTCGGGAATGCCCAGCCGGTCGAAGGTCTTCTTGATTTCCTCGGGCACTTCGTCCCATGTCTTGCCCTGCCGGTCGGCGGGCTTGAGGTAGTAGTAGATGTCCTGGAAGTTGATGTCGATCTTGCCGCCCCAGCGCGGCATGGGCTTGGAGTTGAAGATGTCCAGGCTCTGGAGGCGGAAGTCGCGCATCCAGGCCGGCTCGTTCTTCATCTCCGAGATCTGACGCACGATGTCCGCATCGATGCCCTTGCGGGCCTTGAAGACGTACTTCGAATCGGTGTGGAAATCGTACTTGTTGATTTCGCCGATTGCGGGTTTGGAAGCTACGTCGGTTGCCATATTCGAATGCTTTCGGTTAGTGATCTAAAGCGTGAGCGTTGGAAGCAACTAGTGGGCTTCGGCCGTCTCTTTTTCTTTCATCGCTTCGTCGAGGGCCGCCGCCTCGGGATATGCCGCGCGAATGCGGTCGTAGCCCTGCTTGTGCAGCTCGAGGGCCAACTCGGGTCCGCCGGTTTCGACGATCCGGCCGCCGAGCATCACGTGGGTGAAGTCGGGCCGGTTGTGTTCGAGCAGGTGTTCGTGGTGCGTGATGATCAGGATGCCCATGTCCTTGCCGCCGATGTCGGCGATGCTCTGGCTGGCCAGCCGCACGGCGTCGACGTCCAGGCCGCTGTCGGTTTCGTCGAGGATGGCAAACTTGGGCCGCAACATGGCCAGTTGCAGGATTTCGGCCCGCTTCATTTCGCCGCCCGAGAAGCCGTCGTTCACGTAGCGGCGGGCAAACTCCTTGTCCATGCGGAGCTGCTCCATTTTCTGGTTGAGCTCCTTGCGAAACTCGCGCATCGGGATCAGCTCTTCGCCTTCTTTACGATCAGGGCGGCGGACGTTGGTGGCGGCGTGGCGGAGGAAGTCGGCCATCTTGACGCCGGGGATCGCCATCGGCCGCTGGAAGGCCAGAAAGATGCCGGCCCGGGCCCGCTGATTGGGCTCCATGGCCAGCACGTCCTCGCCGTTGAGCGTGATCGTGCCCTGAGTGACGACGTAGCCGGGATGCCCCATGATGGCGTAGCCCAACGTGCTCTTGCCCGAGCCGTTGGGACCCATCAAGGCATGGACCTCGCCCCGTTTGATTTCCAGGTTCACGCCGCGCAGGATTTCCTTTCCCTCGGACGTGGCCACGTGCAGATCAGTGATTTTGAGTGTGTCGGACATCTTTTGACTTTGACGTTCAAGCGGGGAGCTGAAATCGGTCCGCCGTGTTTTGATTTGCTGGCGAGGTGCTTTGGCTCGCTTCTCGTTTAACCGGTGATCTTCTGGTGATCGTACAGGGGCTCGTCGTCGGCCGGCGCGTCGACGTAACCGGAGTGGTGCGGGATCGGCAGCTCATCTTCGAGCTTGATGCCGGCTTGGCCGGGGACGCGGCCGATGCGGTGGCCCTTGATCTTGTCTTGAATGCGCATCAGGCCTTCCAACAGGGCCTCGGGCCGGGGCGGGCAGCCGGGGACGTAGACGTCAACCGGTACCACCAGGTCGACCCCTTTGACCACGTGGTAGCCGTACTTGAAATACGGCCCGCCGCCGACGGTGCAGGCGCCCATGGCGATGACGAACTTGGGGTTGGGCATCTGGTTGTAAAGGCGACGCAGGCGGCTGCCCATCTTGTAGGTGACCGTGCCGGCCACGATCATCAGGTCGGCCTGCCGGGGGCTGGCGCGAAACGCTCCGGCGCCGAAGCGGTCGATGTCGAAGCGGCTGGCGCCGGTGGCCATCATCTCGATCGCACAGCAGGCCAGTCCGAAGGTCATCGGCCAGATGCTGGCTTGCCGAGCCCAGTTGATACCCTGCTCAACGGTGGTGATGAGAAAGCCTTCTTCGAACCGGCCTTCGATCCATGGTTTTGTCATTGCTTGAAGCTCTCGACTTTGGGGTGCCCTAAGACCAGGAAACCCTTCACTTTACCGCCTCGACACCCGATTTTGAAGGACCTCGCTTCGGCTCGAATCGGCAGCACTCATCGCCATCCAACCGGCAATCGGCCAACCGCAGTCCTTCGCCGACCAGCTCGGAAAACATCATCCGCTCCAGGGCGCAGATGCCGCGATCCTGCTCTGCCAGTTGCGGATACGGACACGCCAGGGCCGTCAGTACCGGCAAGTCACCCGACTCGTCGACGTCGAACGGCACCTCTCGCTCGGCAAACACCTGGCCGATCGACCGCATCCGCTCGGCCTCGCTGGTGCCGGTGATCTGCGGGCGGTACATGGCGGCCATAGTCTTGGCGATCCTTTCGAGCAGGCCGCGGCGGACGCTCGCGTCCTGGACCGAGCGCACTTCTTGCCACAGCGCGATGGCCAAATCGGCGAAATTCGCCCCGGTATGCCGCCGCCCCTTGTCGGTCAGGGCATACCGATGACCGGGCCGTCCCCGGCCGCTACGAGCCACCTGGCGATCGACGAACCCCTCGGCCATCAGCCGGACCAGCCGCTGGCGGACCGCCGTAGGCGTAACGCCCGTGGCTTTAGTCAGTTGCGAGACGCCCAACGGCCCCGTCTGGCGGAGCAAGTTGAGGATGCCGGCGTCGGAGCTTTCGGCGGTGTGGTCCATGACGTTGGTAATCGATCTGGGGCGTCCTATCCAGTTACCTCTAATGAAGTTTAGCAATATCGCTATTTTAGACAACCCAATATGTGAAAAGTAGGTGGGCGGAAGGGATTTTGTGAGGTGTGTTTTTTTAAGTCGTTTACTGTGAGTGGGTTAATGATGCGCCGTCGCCGTTGGCTCCGGGCTAAACGGACCGCGTCACCGATGGCCGGCGGCTACTTCACGGGGAATTTACACTCGACGATTTGGCGGAACTCGTCAGGCGTGGTGGCTCGGGAGACTTCGGTGCGGAATTGCCGGGCTCCGGAGCGACCCTGGGCATAGCAGCAGGCGTATTTTCGCATCAGGATCGTCCCCTTCCGGGGTCCAAAGCGCTGGCACACCAGTTCGTAGTGGTGCAGCAAGAGCTCGCGCTCTTCGGCGAGCGTCGGATCGGGGGGAATTGGCTCGCCAGCCAGGGCCGCTTGGGCCTGACGAAACAGCCAAGGGCGATTAAGGGCGGCCCGGGCGATCATCACGCCGTCGACCGCGTAGCGGGAAAAGGCTTCGACCACCGCGGCAGCGGAATTCAAATCGCCGTTGCCGATAAGCGGAATTCGCTTCAGGTGCGGCTTGATCTCGCTGATCCGCCGCCAGTCGGCCGAGCCGGAAAAGAAGTCCTGCGCCGTGCGGCCGTGCACGGTCAGCGCCGCGCCGCCGGCCTGTTCGACGACCTGGGCTACTTCGATGGCGTTGACCGAATCGCGCGTGCAGCCCAGCCGAATCTTGGCGGTGACCGGCGTCGGGGCGCAGGCCGCGACCACCCGCTCGACGATCGCCCCCACGCGGTCGGGAAAGCGCAGCAGGTAGGAACCGCTGTGCGCCCTTTCGGTGACTTGCTTGACGGGGCAGCCGAAGTTGATGTCGACCACGCTCACTTTGAACTCGTGAGCCAGCTTGGCGCCGACTTCGGCCAAGCGTGGCCGGATCGTTGTCCCAGATTTGCACGGCCAGCGGCCGCGGCTCTTCCATCACGCCCCATAGCCGATCGGGCAGTTCGTCCTCCTCGCGCTCGAGCCACAAGAAGCCCTTGGCGTGGACCATTTCGGTGGCTTGCAGCCCGGCGCCGCCGAACTCGCGCACGATCTGCCGGTAGGCATAGTTGGTGAAGCCGGCCATGGGGGCCTGCAACACCGGCGGATCGACCACCAGCGGGCCGATGTGGAGCGGACGAACCAGCGGTCGTACCGAGCGGACACTTGCGTCATCAGCAGGGCAAAGAACCGACATGTCGAGCGTGGACCTACGAGTCTCTGAGCGTATTGCGGCGAATGGCCAACTTGCCGGCCAGCTCTTCGGCCGACAGGTTTGCCGGCGCCGTGGCCAGCACGTAGTTGGCAATTGCCATATTGTACTCGGTCAGGTCATCGAGAAAGCCCAGCGTCTGCTGATTCTGGCGCAGCACGGCCCGTACGACGCAGTCCAGCGCGGTCATCTGATCGTCGGCGGCCGCGGTCTCGCGCCGCCGGGCTTGCCGTACCAGTTCCGCACGATGGACGTCGGCTTGAATGACCGCGTCGGCGCGGTGTTGCAGCTTGTCGTACTCGAGGGCCATCCGACCGGCCCGCTGGGCGCGCACCGACGCCTCACTGCCGGCTCGTTGCGAGACGGCGTAGCGGCCGGCCTGCGGCGGCGTGCTGGGCCAGAGCCAGTCCTGCGTGGCGCCGCCGGTGGCCTCGATCAGCTCGACTTGGGCGGCCGCCAGTGCGACTTCGGCATCGAGCACGGCGGCCTGCGCGGCCCGACGCGCCGCTTGCAAGCGTACTCCGGCTTCGGCCATGCCCGGCAGGGCGTGCTGCGGAATCGCGATCGAGCGCAAGGCATCGAGCTGGTCGCGCTCGTCGACGAGGGCTTGCAACAGGGCCGCCTGCTGGCGGGTTCGCCAGAAGGCGCGGATCGCCGCCGGCCGGTTTTGCGGCGCGACGTTGCGCCAGGCAGTCGGCCAGCGTCAGCGGCTCACCCGATTCGGCGGGGCGGTTTCGATCCCAGTGGAGCAGGTTTCCCAACTTCTGCACGCGCACTGGATGACTGGCCACTTCGAGCAGCCCCTGGTAGAGGCCCGGGTCGTCGTCCGCGCTGTCGGCGTCGCTCGGATAGTGGACGGTCCAATCGTCTTCGTCGGCCGGCATCTCGCGTCGCGCGCCGTCGGGCGCCGCGTCCGCTGGGCGGAGCGTCTCGCGGGATGCGGGCGTGGGGGCCGCGGCGCGCTTGGGCACGTCGGCCGCAGGCGACGTGCGGATTAGCATGGACACCAGCGTGTCGCCACCGACGCCCGCCGGCGCGACGGCAAAGGCATACTCGGCGATGTCGAGGTTGTAATTCCGCACTTCGTCGATGAACGCCCGCCGCTCGCGCTTGAGCAATTCGATCGCGTCGAGCAGAGTGGCGAGGCCTTGGCCCGTGGCGCGGAATTGATCGCCGGTGGCTTCGACCGCGTCGAGGGCAGCGACGATGGCTTCGGCATGGGCGTCGATGGCACGGCGGCGCACCGGCAGAGTGCGCTGGATGAGCCGGATGCGCGGCGGCGGCAGCCGGTTGCCGAAAATGCTTTCGTAGTAAGTCCGATAGTCGCCGACGTGTGGCCGATCGGTGGCCAGCGGCGAGCGTTGGTCGCCGGCCAAGCCCACCAGAGCCGCCAGCGCGGCCTGCGACGATTCGACTTCCAGTTGAGCGTCGCGCACGTCGGCTTCGGCGGCGGCCCGCACGCTTTGCGCGCCGGCGTCCTCGGCGTGGGACTCGGTGTGCCGGCCGAGCAGCTCGCGCTGCGCCAGGGCCCAGTAATAGCTGGCCTGCGCAGTGGCCAGCCGCCAATAGGCTTGCGTGATCTCGAGCTGCTGTTGCCGGGTGGCGCGCGGGCTATGGCCCGGGACAGCGTCATCGGCGTACCGACCAGGGACGGTTGCTTGGGATTCTCCAAAGCTTCGGCGATCAATTCCGGTGGACGGAGTTTCTGGCGTGGCTGGGCGCCGAGCGTTTCCAAGGGGCCGGTTGGCTCGCTGCCGGTGGCCGTGGCGTCGCCGGCTGGCGGCTGGTGTGCGTCGACCTGATCGGCCGGCTGTTGGCGCATGCGGTAGCGATCGGCCGGATGCTCCTTGGTGCCGAAGCGACCCGGGTGTTGTTCGTCTGCCTGGTAGCGATCGGCCGGCGTCGGCTGTTGGGCGGCACCGGTAGCGGGCGGGATGTCGGACCAATCGTCGGCCGGCTGCTGCCGGCGGGGCTTGGTTCAGCCGCCGAGTTGCCCGGCAGGTCATTCAAGTCGGCCGCCGGAGCCGCGCGTCCGGCCGGCACGCGAATGGGTGCAAAGTCGTCGGCCCCGCCGGGGGCCTGTCCCAGCAGGCAAATGCCAATGGCAATGGCTGTGTACGTCATGGCGCGCGTCCCTCGTGGAGCCCAAATCGCCGGGAGTTCCTCGCCCGGCTAAGCCACAACGTGACACGTCCGCCGAAATGCGTCAATGTGAGCTGTCACAGCACGCGGTGGCAGCGCCTTGGCCCCGGGAGCTTGTGAAAGTGAGGGCCATCGCGTCGCTCGACCGACCGCCAGCGAATGGGCGGGCCGTGCTGGCATGAGGTTGACGGAGTTTTCTGGCACGACTTTGCCGGGCTACTACTACTTCTTCTTCTTTTTGCGTTTGGCGGTCCACTCGCCGCTGGCCTGGTCGGCGTAGTTGGCTTCCCCCTTCATGGTGTCGCCATCGATCGTGCCGGTGTAGGTGGCCACGGCGCCGTCCTGGATCTCGAAGGAGAACTCCACCTTGTCGCCATCGACGGTGCCGGTGACTTCCTGTTCACCGAAATTGCCCTTGTAGATACCGATGAACTCGTTGCCTTCCTGCTTCAGCTCGAACGTGGGCATGCCTTGCTGCCCGGCGATTTCGATTTCCACTTCCCAGGTGCCCGTGACGTCGACCTTGTCGGCCGCCTGCGCCAGCGACACTCCCGCGGCCGCCAGGGCCAAGGCGAGTGCCAAGTTTCGTAAGACTTCGCATGGTGAGCTCCTCATGGCAAGATCGCGAAAGCGCCGTCGGCCGGCACGCCGACGGCCACGAATTTGTGGCATGACGCAGCGCACGATTGCGACGACAGCCGGATGGATGGATACGCCGCCGACAAGTCTAAGACATTCTTGACCGCCGTCAAGAAAACGCCACGGAACCGATCAAACGGCCGCCAACGCCTGTCGAAACCGGCCGAGCCGCTCGGCCATCGGGCCGGGAGACTCCAGATGATAGGCCGCGCCCACGGGTTCTACCTTCAAGGCGCAAGAACCGAGGGCCGGGCAGGCGAAGCAGGCCGGGGGCCTCGCGGCGCCAATCGGCCAGCACCGAAAAGGTGGCGGCGCTGGCAAACCCGGCGGCTCGGGCCAGCGCTTCGAAGTCAACCCGAGCGGCGGCCTGTGCCGCGGCGGTGCGCTGGCCGCCGGTGACTTCGTAGATGCCATTGTTGAACACGAATAGCGTCAGGTTTTGCGCTCCGCTGGCGACGATCGTCACCAGCGACGCCGAGGTTCATGAGCATGCAGCCGTCGCCATTGAGGACGATCACTTCCCGCGATGGCAGCGCCAGCGCCAGTCCCAGGGCCAAGGCCGGCGCTTCGCCCATGGCCGAAGGGATGTAATGGAAGTCGAGCGGGTGTTGCGAGAGCCGCGGCCATTCGCGGGCCGCTCCCATCGTGGTGATCACGATCTCGTCGCGGCGCAGCCCGGCCAAGACTTCCAGCGCGGCGACCAGCGGCATGCGAGATGACGTCATGTGCTCAAGCTTCTCGGGATCCATCGGTTTGGGTTGCGGTTATTCCGGCGCTCGTCGCGACACGCCTCATCACATGCGTCCTTCGGCCACCAGCGCCACCGCCGCGCGACCTCCCCGGAGGCAGGCTTCAAAGTGGGGTGGCACTTGGGCAAAGTCCGCCGGCTTTTCGATCAACAGATAGTTGAGTCCCCAGGCCTTTAGCACGGGCTCGGTGAACCGCCGGGCCGAATCGGTCGAACCGGCAACCAGCGCATGCGATAGCCGACCACGGCCCACAGCGGCAGCCCCAGGTCAAACAGCACATTGCGCAGGGCATCGCCCGATTCGAACAGGCCCGTGTTCTGGATCATCACCAGCGGCCGCTGGCCCCCCAGGTGCAGGCCGGCGGCAATGGCCCAGGCTTCGCCTTCGCGCGCCACACGGATCAAACGCAGCGAGCTGGCCTGCTCTAGCGCACTTTCCCAGGGTCCCAGGGCCGAGTCGGGCAGCCACACGACGTGCGTGACGCCGAGTGTCGTAAGTGCCGCGATGACCTGAATCCGCCGGATAGTCCATGACTCCCCTGCCCTTTTCGATCGGTGACGCATCAGGCGCTGAATCTAGGAGTGGTCACGGCGGGTGTCAAGCAAACGGTGTGCGACGTGCGTCGTGGAGGTCGCGGCCTTGGTATTATTGTTGGTGTGACGCTTCGCGGTTCAACCGACATTTCAATCCAGGGGGCCGGAGTCATGCACAGCGGACCGAAGCGGGCGACATTCGTCGCGGTTCTGGCAGCAATTTCGTTTTTCAGCGTGATTCGTCAAGCGGCGGCACAGGAGGAACGTCCGCCGCCGAATGGGCCGCGCTGCGGCGAGAAAGTGTTACGCAATTGAAGCAAATGATGATCGCGATGCAAACGTACCACGACGCCTACAAGACGTTTCCAGCGGCGTTCGTCTCGAAGGACGGCAAGCCGCTGTTGAGTTGGCGCGTAGCGCTGCTGCCGTTTTTCGAGGACGAGACGGCCCGCGAACTGCATGCCGAATTTCATCTCGACGAACCCTGGGACAGTGACCACAACCGGACGCTGCTGGCGAGAATGCCGAGTGTTTATCGCTGCCCTGCGTCGACGGCCAAGCAGGGGCACACGGTCTATCTCACGCCGCGCGGCGACGCGACTGCCTTTGCCGGAGCCAAGGGGACCTCGATTCGTCAAATTGTTGACGGCACTTCGAAGACGATCGCCATCCTCGAAGTCGAAGACGTGCAGGCCGTCCCCTGGACGAAGCCCGACGATTGGCCCGCCGATCCCGTGCATCCGCGCGTGGGCTTTCGCGGGCAGTATCCCAAGGGGATCAACACGGCCTTCTGCGACGGCTCGGTCCATTTCCTGCAGCTCGACGTTGACGAGAAGAACCTGGAGCGACTCTTGAAGATGAACGACGGAGAGGACTTTGACATTCCGCAGTGAACTCAAAGAGTTGTTTTCGCCAGGCACGTGATCGATTGTTTGATGTTGAGCGGCAAGAACAGGAGACGCAAGCGATGTCCAGCGAAGCGCGTCGAATCGTGTGCCGGTTTGGGTCGACGGTCGTGGCGCTAGCTGCGCTGGCGACGAGCATGATTCCTCGCTCGGCGGCGCAAGAGGAACGAACCCCTGACGAATGGGCGGCACTGCGGCAGGCGAGCCAGGAGAACCTGAAGGAAATCGGGATCGCGATGCAGAATTATCACGACGTCAACAAGTCGTTCCCGGCCGCCTATCGCAGCAAGAACGGCAAGCCGCTGTTGAGCTGGCGCGTATCACTCTTGCCGTACTTGGGTGCCTCGTCCCATCAGCTTTATGGTGAATTTCATTTCGACGAGCCCTGGGACAGCCAGCACAACAGCGCGCTGATTGCTCGGATGCCGGACGTATTTCGCTCGCCGGCCTCGAAGCTGGACGGCGGCCGCACGGTGTACCTGGCGCCGCGGGGTGCGTCGACCATGTTTCCGGGCAAAGATCCGGTGAAGATTCGGCAGATTCGCGACGGCACGTCCAAGACGATCGCAATCATCGAAGTCGACGATGCGCAGGCGGTGCCCTGGACCAAGCCGGACGACTGGGAGGTTGATCCGGACCATCCGAAGCTCGGCTTCCACGGCCCGTTTCCTGACGGCGTGAACACGGCAGCCTGCGACGTCTCACGCCATTTCATCCCACTCGACGTCGAAGAGAACGTGCTCAAGGCGCTGCTGACGATCGATGGCCGCGAGCCTGTCGCATTTCCGCGCTGAACGAGTAGACGTCACACCGTCTTCCACTCAACCTAAGGGAACCAATCATGCACGGCAAACTGAGACGGGCGGTACTTCTTGTCGGCCTGGCAATCGTGGCGGGAGTCGGCGGCGCGATTCCGGCGGCCATGGCCGACGAGGAACGGACGCCGGAGGACTGGGCTGCCCTGCGGAACGAGAGCTACCAGAACTTGAAGGACATCGCGCTGGCGATGCTCAACTACCACGACGTGTACAAGACGTATCCTGCCGCATACATCAGCAAGGACGGCAAGCCACTGTTGAGCTGGCGGGTGGCGGTGCTGCCGTTCGTAGACGGCGGGCCGGAGCTTCATAACGAGTTTCACCTGGATGAGCCGTGGGACAGCCCGCACAACAAGAAGTTGATCGAAAAAATGCCTGACGTCTTTCGCTGCCCCGCTTCCCAACTCGACGACGGCCGCACCGTGTATCTGACGCCGCGCGGCGATGCCACGGTTTTCCCGGGCGACAAAGGAACGCCGATCCGGCAGATTATCGACGGCACGTCCAAAACGATCGCGGTCGTCGAAGTCGAAGATGCCCAGGCCGTCCCCTGGACCAAACCGGACGATTGGCCGGCCGATCCTGAGCATCCCAAAGTCGGCTTTCGCGGCCAGTATCCTGGGGGACTGACAACGGCGTTCTGCGACGGTTCGGCCCACTATATCTCGCTCGACGTCGACGAAGGCGTGCTCAAGTCGCTCTTGACCCGCAACGGTCGGGAGCCGGTCCAGCTCCCACAGTGAACGAGTGACAGCCGAGCGGGCTGTTTTACGGAGAGTCTTTCTCGACGTGCCCCGGCGGGCGCACGCCGCTGCCGGTGCGCTTGGTGAGCGTGTCGCCGAGATCGGCTCGGGCCTGTTCGGCGATCGCCAGCAGGCGCTGGACGTCCGCGGGTCGTTCGGCGGCGAGGTCTTTCGTTTCGCTGATGTCGGCCACTACGTCGTACAACTCGGGTTCGTCGAGCGTGCGATGTTCGTACTCGACCGGAAAGCCGTCGTGCCCGCCCGGGCGGCCGGCCAGCGTGCGATACGTGTGCGGCAGGTAGAGTTTCAATGGGCCGCTCATCACGGCTTGCAACTGTTCGTTGGCGTAATAGAAGTAGAACGACTCGTGCGGGCATTTGGCGCCGGGCTCGCCCGAGAGGAGCGGCCAGATGTCGAGCCCGTCGATCTTGTGATCGGGCAACTTGGCGCCCAGTAGTCCGGCGATCGTGGGGAGCAGGTCGATCGTCATCGCCGGTTCGGCGCAGGTGCGGCCGGCGGGAATGCGGCCGGGCCAGCGGGCGACGAACGGTTCGCGCACGCCCCCTTCCCAACTTGTTCCTTTCCCTTCGCGCAACGGGCCGGCCGAGCCGGCATGGTCGCCGTAGCTGAGCCAGGGGCCGTTATCGGAGGTGAACATGACCAGCGTCCGCTCGTCGAGATGGTTGCGGGCCAAGGCCTCGAGCACCTGCCCCACCGACCAGTCGACTTCCGAAATCACGTCACCGAACAACCCGCGCGGCGTTTTGCCGGCATACTTGTCGCTGACGAACAGCGGCACGTGCGGCATGCTGTGGGCCAGGTAGAGAAAGAACGGCCGGTCCTTGTTGCGGTCGATGAAACTGACGGCGTGCTCGGTGTACCAGGTGGTCAGGTGCGTCTGATCTTCGGCCGTGACAGGGGTGATCGCGACATGGCCGTTTTCGATCATCGGCAGATCTGGAAACCCGCGCCGCTTGCGTTCGGCCGGCGGCAGGTGGGCGAAGCCGGGATGAAACGGCCACATGTCGTTCGAGTACGGCAGGCCGAAGTACTCGTCGAAGCCGTGATGCACGGGCAGAAACTGCTGGTGGTGCCCCAGGTGCCACTTGCCGAAAATGGCCGTGGCGTAGTCGCGCTGCTTGACGATCTCGGCGATTGTGGTTTCGTTGTCGCTGATGCCGACGCGCGCGTTCGGACCGAGCGCACCTTGAATGCCGATCCGGTTCGGGTAGCAGCCGGTCATCAACGCCGCCCGCGACGCCGAGCAAACGGCCTGGGCCACGTAGAACCGCGTGAAGCGGGTTCCCTCGCGGGCCATGCGATCCAGGTTCGGCGTGGTGTAGCCGGTGGCGCCGAAGGGGCCGATGTCGCCGTAGCCCAGGTCGTCGCAGAAGATGATGACGATGTTCGGCCGCTCGGGCTCGGCGGCCGGGGCCGCGGTCGACATTGCCGCGAACCACGCGATGGCCAGCAGTGTTAGGGAGTGTTTCATGCCCGCATTTTGATCGGCTGGCGGCGGCGAGTCAAACCGGTGGAATATCGGCAGCAGGCCGAATGCCGGCCCGCAGGTGCGGCGGCCGCTGCGGAAAAGTAGACTTAAGCGAAACCGTTCGCCCAGCCCCCGCGAGAAACAACATGCTCAAACATGCCGGTATATTTGTCGTCACGCTTGTCGTGGCGATCGTCACCGCGGTGCAGGCGGACGATACGGTGCGCTGCCGCCAGGGCGCCGTGGTGTGCGTTAGCGCCCACGCCGCCGACGTCGGGCTGGCTGCGCTCAAGCGGGGCGGCAGTGCCGTCGATGCCGCGGTGGCCACGGCGTTTGCTCTGGCGGTGACGTATCCGCCGGCGGGGAATATCGGCGGCGGCGGATACATGCTGGTCGTGCCAACGCCGGGCTGACGGGAGCACGGTGTTCGACTTTCGCGAAGTGGCGCCGGCCGCGGCCACGCGCGACATGTTCGTCGACCCCGCCGCGCGCACGCCGCACCGCCGCGTGGGCGTGCCCGGCACAGTCCGCGGGCTGGCGCTGGCGCATCGGCGGTTCGGGCGGCTTGCCGTGGCGCGAGCTGGTATTGCCGGCGGTGCGACTGGCGCGCGAGGGCTTTCAACTCGACGCGGCACTGGCCGCCGATTTGAACAAAGCTGTTGGCTCGCTCCGACGACGGCGGAGTTTGCCGAATTGCACCGCGTACTGGGGCGCGCGGACGGACGTGCCTGGCATGCCGGCGACCGGCTGGTGCAGCCGGAGTTGGCCGACGTGCTCCAGCGCATTGCCGTCCAAGGGCCCGATGGCTTCTACCTGGGCCACGTCGCCGGGCTGATTGCCGACGAAATGCAGCGCGGGGGTGGGCTCGTCACGCAGGCCGACCTGGCCGCGTATCAACCGATCGAGCGCGAGCCACTGCGGGGGATGTACCGCGGGCACGACGTCGTGGCGGTGCCCCCCTCCTCTTCCGGCGGCACGACGCTCATCGAGGAATTGAACCTGCTCGAAACCTTCGACCTGCGGGCCCGGGGCGCTGGTCGGCGGAAACCTTACACCTGATGATCGAGAGCATGAAGCGGGCGTATCGCGATCGGGCGGCCTACTTGGGCGATCCGGCGATGACTTCGATTCCGGCTAAACTGTTGGAGAGGACGTACGCCGAACAATTGGCCGCCACGATCGACCCGCTGCGGGCCACGCCGAGCAGCGAACTGGCCGGCGGTATTCGGATTACGACCGAGAGCGAACAGACGACGCACTTGTCGGTCGTCGATCGCGATCGCACGGCGGTCAGCCTGACGTACACGCTGGAAAGCGCGTATGGCAGTCGCGTGGTGGTTCGCGGCGGCGGCTTTCTGTTGAACGACGAGATGAACGACTTCAATTGGGTGCCGGGACTGACAAACACCGCCGGGCGGATCGGTACGCCGGCCAACGACGTGGCGCCCGGCAAGCGAATGCTCAGCTCGATGTGTCCGACGGTGGTCTGCCAAGATGGCCGCCCTCTGTTGATCACGGGCAGTCCCGGGGGACGCACGATCATCAATACCGTGCTGTGGATGGTCGTCAACGTGGTGGATTTTGGGATGGACGTGCGCCAGGCGGTTGACGCGCCGCGGCTGCATCATCAATGGCTGCCGGACCTGGTCAGGATCGAGCCGGCGCTGGCGGCGCAGCATGGTCGAGGCCATCGACGCGCTGAATGCGATGGGACACCGTTTCTCGAAGCCGGCGCGACAAGGTGACGCGCACAGCATCTGGATCGATCCGGCCACCGGCGAAATCGTGGCTGCCGCCGATCTGCGCATCGGCGGCAGCGCCGCGGGTTACTAGAGCGTGCGCCGTGGCCGGCCGGGAACCAAGATGCGGGCCACGCCGATGACCATGCACGCGCCGATGAAGGCGATCAAGATGCTGGCCCAAAAGCCGGCGTCGCCGGTGACGAAAAAGCCGGAGACGATTCCGCCGATGCACGCGCCGACCAGCCCCAGCACAAGATCGGCGATCATCCCATACCCTTGTCCGCTCATCACGAGCCCCGCCAGCCAGCCGGCAATCAGTCCGACCGCAATCCAGGCGAGCACGCCGCCCGGGCTCAATACGAGTTCCGCTATAAGGTACATCGTCTGCTCCTTTGTTCTCGCGTCGAATTGCCATCGCGGAGGCGCAGGCCAGAGTCTCCTAACGCTCGCCGCCCGCGACGCAACACAATGAATCGACGGGCACTCAACGGGTGCCGCGCGGTTGTGAATGGATTAAAGCCCACAGCAGATTCATCTGGGCCGAGGCTTGCCGTGCCCGTTCGCGACGCTCGCAGGGGCTCCAACTGGCCCGGATGCGGGCTTGCCGCCTCGCCACTTGCCGACCGTCGATGGGTCGCGTTCCTCGTGTGATGACCACCATGACACGGCCTCCGGTGAAACAACGTTCGCCCTGGCTGTTGCAGAGGAAGCAAACACCGTGCCGCTTAATTGCTGGGCACGGATTGTTGTAAATTGTTCCGCCAATGCGAGGCAAAACGTCGCGCAGCAGGCCAGAGCCTGTCCGTTCGCAAGACATGCTGGCAACTCATTGACCAGTCGGAGCGCCGCGTTGCACGGGAGCGCAAAGTGGGCATCTTCCTGCGACTTAGGTCGATCCGCAGCGAGCGCCCTTCACTTCTCTCAGCGGCGATGTCGGCGAAGCTCTGCGGTGCCACGCGACCTCCGCCGGTGCGCCGCTTGGCACGCGGACTGCATGCGACGGGTGAGCGCCGGCCGAACCGGTGGGGCAGTCTGGAGACTCGAGCCATGAGCAACGTGCTGTATGCTTCGTTTTACTTGCCCGATCCGCACCGCCGGGAAGGCTGCGGGGCGCGGCGGCGCTGTGCGCCGCGGACGACCGAGGCTTGCGGCGCAAAGTTCCACGCCGTGATTCCCAATGCGCGAGTTCGCGCCGTACAAGTGTCCGACGCGATGTTGCCGGCACCCGCAAAGTCTGACTCTTTTGCCCGAAGTATTTAGCCCGCCGCCAGCGGCGCCAGCGGCGGCGATTGGCGCGCGCCTACGATCGCGCTCGCAGCACCGTATCGCGGCGCTACTCGCGCGGTCGAGCGGGCGCTTCTGTCGATGATGGCATCGTAACGCCAGCGGTGATTCGCAGGCGTCGTGCGGCGGAAGAAGCTTTGGCCTCCTCTTGACGGGCCTCCGTAGCATTGAGCGATTGAGTTGATCGTTCTTGCAACGGGAATCAGAGAGGAGCCGACTCATGGCCCATCACACGACTCGGTCGCGCGCGCTGAAGTCCGTGACGCTTGCCGCCGTGACCGGATTGCTGAGTTCCGCGGTGCTTGCTGCGGCGCCGGCCGTCCAGATCGAGTTCGATCTGCCCGCCGGCGTGGAATGCCGCGACGTCACGCCGCCGGACTTCGCCGCGCGCGAGTATTTGAAAGTGATCGAAGGCAAGATGCGGATTTCCGCCCGGCTGACCGAGGGCGCCGAATCGCAGATCGTCGACTATTTGTACGTGATCGACAATCCGGACGAGCGGATGCGCTTCCAGGATTATCTGCCGAACACGACGCTCGAGAGCGCCGTGGCCAGGGATCAGATCGAGATCCAGGACGCCAGTGAAAGTGCGAACGCCGCGGGAGCCGACGTGCACGTGGTGTACAAGCTGTTGGCGCTGGGAGGCACGCTCAGCCACAGCTCGAAGAATTCCGAGGCGACCCACTATCATCAGATCGCTCCCAAGGAGCTTGTCGTGTCGAGCGGCACGATCGATCGCGAGCACGGCGTGTTCTTTCGTCTGCGTCCCTCGCGCAACGATTCGCTGGAAGGCGCCAAGGAGTTCACGTTTCTGGCCACCGTGCCGAAGGCCTGGCGGGGCGACGTGTGCCGGATCGCTTGCCGGGCGCGGGTGAAGAAGGACTCGTTCTGGAGCGAGACGGTCGAAACCTCGGGGGACCGAGTCGTGCCGGTGGGATTGTATCTGGCCGGGGACGCCGAGGCCGCGTCGCTGGCCGAAGAGCTGCGCCGTGCCCAAGAGACGTATGCCCGGCGGCTGGCCCAGCCACCTCCCAAGCCGAGCGTATTCGACACGATCTCGAGTCAGACGGTCGGGCTGTTTTCGAGTAAGAAGCCGCATGCGCCGGAAAACAAGGAGTTGAAGGCGGCCAAAGAGGCATTGACCGATGTCGAAACGCGCCTGAAGCAACTGGCGCGCTAAGTCAACTCGGCAAACCACGCGATGCCTGCGCGGCCGACAGGTTTCAGTCAGCCTTCACTTCGCCGGCGGCGCCTTTCAGGTGTTCGTCGTACCAGGCCAGAGCCGCTTGCTGGGCCTGCTTGCGGGCTTGCAAGTAGACGCCGTAATGCGTAATGCCCGGAATGACGACCAGCTTTTTCGGTCCTTCGGCGCGCTCGTACGCCAGGATGCCGTGGTCCTTGTTGTCGAACAGCTCTTCGTTTTCGGCCAGCACGAACAATGTCGCGCAGTCTTTGGCCCGGGCCACGTCTTCGACCGGGGCATACTGCATCAGCTTCTCGAGAATCGGTGCCCCGCGCAGATTGCCGATCACGCGGGCGCCCGGCGGCGGGTAGCCGAGGTCGCCGTGCGTGCGGGCCGCGGCGTCGGCAAAGGTCTTTTCGCGCTGCGGCCCCAGTGCCACCTGGCGCGAATCGAGCGCCGGCACCTGGCTGACGGTGGCTTTCACGCGCGGATCGCGGGCGGCCACGTAGACGACGTGCCCGCCGGAGTAGCTGCTGCCCCAGAGGCCGATCCGATCGCGATCGCAATCGTCTTCGCCCCAGACCCAACTGACGGCATTGGCCAGGTCGGTAGTCTGATCGATCGGGTCGACGACCTCGCGGACTTCTTGCACCTCGGCCGTGAAGCGGAGGTCGCTGTTGCGCTCGGGCTGCGGGCTGGTCAGAATCACGCGCGAGTCGCTGGCGCCCCAGCCACGATAGTCGAACGTGACGACCAGGTAACCGGCCCGGGCGAAGGCGATTGCGTCGGGCCGCAAGTGCGCGGCGATGCCGCCCCAGCCGTGGGCCATCACGATCGTGGGCAGTTTCTCGTGGGCCGCGTTTTTCGGCGAGAACACTTCGGCGGCCATCCGCGTGCCCTCGCTGGTGATCGTGGCCTTGCGAAACGCCACGTCCTCGGGCGGAGAGAAATTGTCACCGGCCTGCCAGGCGGCGGCCAGCGAGATTCCCACGACAAGTGACAACAGCGGACCGGCCAACCAGCGCAGTGCACGGCTCATAGGGCACCTCAAGGGAATTCGTCGGTTCGCGGACCACGACCGCCAGCCCGCCCTAGCAGCAACTCTAGCCGGGCGGCGCGGTGGGAGCAAGAAAAAGAAACCCCGGCGGGAGGCCGGGGTTTCCGAACCGTCTGACGGTTAAGCGCGCCCGCCGCGGGCGCCGTCGGTCACTGCACGAGTGCTACTTGGACGCCATCCTGCAATATCTGGGTAAAGGCCTGCTGCATGCGGTCCACCATTTCCTGCTCGGTGCCGTAGATGATCTTGTATTCCGGCATGCCGCCGGTGACATTGCCGATGGTTTGCATCTGGGAGAGCGTGGCCAGGGCCGCGTCTCGCTTGCTGCTGCCGGGGGCGAACACCGGCCCAAAACCGATGCAGTGGATCAGCAGCTTCTTGGACGCCGAGGAGTAGCCCGGTGGGCTGGCGTTTTCCGAGGCTGCCAGTTGCGTGCACAGGTCGTAGACCTGCGAGGTCACGGCACCCGCGTTCTCGCTGTATTGCGTGACGCTCGAGGGATACTCGCTGCCGCCGGCGCCGCCGCTCTTGAAGCGGACGCGGTAGTAGCTGTTGTGCGAACCGTTGTTCGACAGCGAGGCGGTGCACGTATGGGTGGGCATGCCGTCGGTCTCGAAGATCACGATCTTCTGCGCGCCGCGCCGGCCGTTGCCGCCGGCGTCTCCGGAGGGTTCGGACGGATTGAACGTCAACAGCGTGGTGTTCTCGCTGAACTGGTTGTAAGCCTGCATCAGCCCCATCGCGTAGCAGGTGCCCCCCACGGCCCGGGGAACTTCGTAATCGTCGTCGTCATAGGGCCGGATCGTGGCCCCGGAATTGCCGAGCGTCGAGGGCGGATACCAGAGTGCCTCCTGCATGCGGCTGTAGTTGCGGCCCAACCCGACGCGCGGCCGGTTGAACCGTCCGTCGGAGTTGGCCGAGGCGCGCGGATGGCTGAACATCATCAGCGCCACGAGGTTGTTGGGATGATTCGTTTGCACGTCATCCAGTGCCGAGCGGATGCCCAACTTACAGGCGTACATCGGCGACTCGTGGCAGGTGCCGGGCCACCAGCAGTAGCGCGATGTGACCGGGCTCACGCGGTTGTTGTACCACATGTTGTAATTGCCCAGGAAATCGATCATCGTCATTGGCCCGAACCAGAAGTGCGTCTTCGGGCGGCGGGGATTGTCGCGATAGTCCATGTAGGGTGCGTTCGCGCCGGTGGGCGGGGAGCTGATGCGCACGGTGCCCCAGGTGTAGTCGTCGCCGTAACCGGTCCGGTCGGTGATCGTGTCCCAACTGTTCGAACCGTATTGAATCAGGCCGAGAACGTAGTCGATGTAGTCCTTCCAGAATCGCTGATTGGGGTCCGAAGGCGGCCAGGAGGATGAGATCGTGTCGGGAATCGAATCGTAGTACAGGATGCGCCCCGATTGCAGGCGCGGGGGAAACGGGCAGGGAGAGGCCTTGATGAACGCCAAAATGCGATCGTAGTTGATCGTGGACGGCTTCTTCCAGTTGCCCGAGTTGTCCCACAGATTCGTGTTGTTGTTGGTGCTGAAGTACCAGGTGCGCCAGTCGTTCAACGGATCGGGAGGCCAGATGAAGAACGACTTCCCCCAATAACCTGGTCCGAGCGTGTAGCCGGCAAAGGGCTGGCCGGTGTAGGCCGCGTACCCTTCGGTCTCGAATTGCGTGTCGCGACTGGTCGTGTTGACGATGTCTTGCACGGTCTTGGCATAGTTGGAGCCGGTGTGCCAGTCTTCCATCAAGTAGCCATCGCCGTCGGGAGCCGTGGCATACAGCGCCAACTGGGCCGAGAAGGCCGGCGTGCCGCCAGAGTCCTGGTAGAAATCGCCCACCACCGGAGCACGATTGTCGTCGGTCATGGCCGTGATGTTGCCCTGGCCGTAGAGAGCCTGAAAGCTGGTGGCCTGCAAGCCGGCGGAAGCCACGGCCGAATAGTGTCCGAATAGCGGTACGACCGGATCGGGGTTGTTCGAACTGGTGCGGGCGCTGCTGGAAAAGGGCAGGCCCATCACGCTGCCATAGCGCATGGAGCCAGAAAAGTCGAGGATCACGGCCACGTCGCGAGGACGGTGCACGGCGGTAGCCTGGGCCTGCATGTTCGTGCTGCCCAGACTGAAGACCTTGGCAAAGGCCATGTTGGCCGACACGTTGGCCCCCACCTGCGAAACGACCAGGCTCCAGTTTTCGTCGGAGGGTCCGGGAATGACGCCCTCGAATCGCTTATTGTTCGACACGTATACGTACCGGCCGATTTGCACGTTCACCTGGCTGGAGTCGATCGGCTGCGAGAGCACGCTGTTGGCCGTGGCCGCGGTAACGGCGTTGGGCGCGACGTTGCTGTAGTTGTTGTTGGCGGCCGAGTCGCCGTTGAGCGTGCGGGCTCCGGCCATGGCCGCCACGTCGACGGCGTCCTGCAATTGGGTGCGGGCCACGGCGAGCATCCCCAGATCGATGGCCAAGGCCACGAACGAAAACAACGTGATCATGGCAACGAGCACGAGCACCATCACGGCGCCCTTGGGTGGATTGGTTCGACGATTTCGCATGGTTGGCCTCGTTAGTGGATATCGCTCGAAATTCGTTCCCGCGGGGGCGCGATTCCGCTGGATGCTGGCTTTAGTTTCCTTCGCTACGCATGACGGCCTGCGTCGTGACCGTCATGGACGACGGCAGGAAGAGCAATTTGGGAAGCACGAAGTAGTAGGTTCCGCTAATCTTGACGCACACCGACTGGCCGGCGGAGGCGTCGGTCCAGGCACCGGTGCTGTTGCCGACCGCGTCGGACGCGTAGACGCTGACCGTTTGTCCGCTGAGACTCTGCCCGGCGGAGAGGTTGTTCACGACGTTCACGACGTCGGACGTGGAGTTGCCGTAGGTGACTCCCTGCAGCGTGACCGGCTCGGTGTGCGACAGAGCGTAGTGCGCGCCTTCGCGAGCCGCGTTGGTGAGCACTTGCAGGGTCATCACGTAGCGGCCGTATTCGAGGATGCCCATCAGGAACAGCAGCACGACGGGCAGGACCATCGCGGCCTCGACCACCGCCGCTCCGCGACGCCGGCGCGGCGGCCGCTGGTTTCGGCTTCGCGTGTAAGCGGCTTGCATCGGACACACCTCGGCTGGCGATACCATGGCTACAGCGGCAGATCGGTGCTGACGACGATTTTCTGGTTGTTCAGGGAAACCCAGTCGACGGACGCTTCCATCTCGGTGCGCGACGTGAGGCGCGCAAAAACGACCAGCGCAGGCTGTCGAACGCTGCGCCGGCGGGGATCGTCACCTTGACTTCGAACTTGTCGAGCGGCAGAGCCTGGTAGGGATCGCTCCAGCCCGGCGAAACCAGACATGTCAGCGCCACCTCGGCGTTTGAATAGGCCGTCGAGGGCAGCCCCGAGGCGCGCAGGTAATCGCGCACCGACTGCTGGACCATCGCGTTGGTGACCGGCTCGCTGTTGGTGGTATAGCCACCGGCCGCCAGCCGCGCACCTTCCCGCGCGCTGTTGACGAGAATCTGTTGGATTTGAACCATTCGCCCGACCTCCCAGATCCCGAGCATCATGATCAGGAGCACGGGCAAAATGACCGCGGCCTCGACCGCCACGGCTCCGCGGCGACCGGTCGGCCTGATTGCCGGTTTCATGGCGCTACCGCCCGTTTGCTGAATCGCAAGTGATGTGACAGGTTCATGCCACGCCGACAGAGTGGTGTGGCGCTTGAAGCTTACGTCAAAAAAGACCGCCCGGTGCAAGCGTCAGGACCCGAATCTCGCCGATTCTTGAAAATGTTGTGAGAAGGCAACGCGCTCCAGGACGGCCTGCAAGGAGTTTGCCGAATACGGCCGCCAGCGGCACGCGGCGGGCGAAAGTCGGGCTGGCGGCCGCGAGCCGTTTCGTTAGATTGGTGGCTCGGCCCCGCCACTCGGCTTGCTTCCGGCGGGCGCCCGGTTCCATGCTTCAGCAACAGAGAGCTTGCCCATGCTCGCGGCCAGCGTCCAGTTTGTCGTGGCCGCGGCCGTGATCGTCGTGGCGGGCACGTTTCTGTCGCGGTTCGCCGACGTGATCGCCGAACTGACTGGTCTGGGGCGCCTGCTGATTGGCAGCATCCTGCTGGCCGGCGCCACGTCGCTGCCGGAGTTGTCCGTCGATATTCAGCGCCGTGCAGAAGTCGCTTCCCGACGTGGCCGTGGGCGATCTGATGGGAAGCAGCCTGATGAATCTGCTGATCCTGGGCGTGATCGACCTGTTGCCGGGCTCACGCGGCCGGGCGCTGTCGCGGATTTCGTCGGCGCATGCGCTGCCCGGGCGCTGGCAATCGTGCTGACCGCGCTGGCGGCCGTGGCCATCGTCACTCGCTCGAATATGTCGATCTACAACATCAGCGTGGCCGGACTGGGGCTGGGGCTGACGTACTTGTTCGGCATGCGGATGGTTTACCGGGATCAACGACTCAGCGCCCCGCTGAGCACGGCCGATCAGGACGTCGCGGAAAAGGCCGGTCGCCGCGGCGCTGACGAAGGGGGCGCTGGGTTTCGCGGCCGCCGCCGCGGTCATCGTCGCCGCGGCTCCCTTTCTGGCCGCCGCCGCCGGCGAGCTGGCCGAGCTGAGCGGCTTGGGGGGCACGTTCGTCGGCACCACGCTCGTCGCGTTGTCCACGTCGCTACCGGAGCTGGTGGCCTCGCTGGCGGCGCTGCGGATGGGAGCACCGGACCTGGCGCTGGGCAATATCCTGGGGAGCAACGTGTTCAACATGGCGCTCTTGTTGCCGATCGATCTGGCTTATCCGGGGCAGTTGTTTGCCGACGTGGCCCCCACGCACGCCTTGACGGCGCTGGCAGTGATCGTGGTCACGGCCATCGTCATCATGGGGCAACTTTACCAGGCAGAGCGACGCGTGCGGCTGGTCGAACCCGAGGGCGGATTGATCATCCTGCTGGTGATCGGCTCGCTGGCGATGGTCTTTTTCAACCGCTAGTGCCCTCGATGGTGGCGCCTGTCCGCGGCGCCCACTGCGCTTGTACAATGCGTCGCGCGGGGTTAAGGTAAGCGCGCCGGCCCGGCGTGTCGCGCCAGGCGCACTTTGGCGGACAAAGTTCTCGATCGCCTGCCAGGATACGTGTCGCGCGATTTCGGACCAAGCCCCGGGACTGCCGGGACCGTGGTTGATCGTCCCGGCGACCTGGATCGTGTGAGCATCCGTCAAGACGGATGTCGCAGTCACTGCGGACGTGCTTGCCCCGCGCAGCGGAACGTTGGATGACTGAACCGCTAGTACGCATTCACGAGCTCAGAAAACGATACGGCCGGACGACGGCGCTCGACGGCGTCAGCTTCGAAGTGGCCTCCGGCGAACTGTTCGGCCTGCTGGGTCCCAACGGCGCGGGCAAGACCACGCTGTTGTCGATCGTTTCCTGCCTGCTGGAGCCCACCAGTGGCGACGTGCACATTCTGGGGCGCAAGGCCTCGACGCGCGATCGCGGGCTGCGCCGCATGATTGGCATCGTGCCGCAGGAGCTGGCCGTCTATGGCGAATTGAACGCGCGGGAAAACTTGCGTTTCTTCGGCCACTTGTACGGGCTGTCGGGGGCGAAGCTGGATGAGCGCGTCGAGCACGTGCTGGACGCCATCGGGCTGGCGGATCGGGCCGATGACCGCGTGGCAAAGTTTTCCGGCGGCATGCAGCGGCGGTTGAACCTGGGGGCGGCGCTGGTACACGAGCCGAAGCTGTTGTTGCTCGACGAGCCGACGACCGGCGTCGATCCGCAGTCGCGCAATCACATCTTCGAGGAAGTCCGCCGGCTGGCCGCCGCGGGGGTGGGCATCGTTTATACGAGCCACTACATCGAGGAGGTTCAGGCCCTGTGTTCCCGCGTGGGCATCATCGACCGCGGCCAGCTGATCGCCTGCGACGACTTGCAGACGATGCTCCAGAAAATCGACGGCTTGATTCGCTTTCGCGTGCCCCACGCCTCGCCGGAGCTGGACGAGCGATTGCGGCAGATTCCCGGCGTGCACGTCAACGGGCACACCGGCGACGCCATGGAACTGGAATGCCACGACGTGAAGGCCGCCCTGATGCGGCTGGTCGCCGTGCTCAACGACATGGACCTCGAGCTGTTGAGCCTGGAAACGACCGAACCGAACCTGGAGCGCGTGTTTCTGTATCTGACCGGACGCGCCCTGCGCGATTGAGGGAAACTGCCGCTCGCCGGCACGCGCCGCGCGGGCCTCCCCGGAGGAATTCACCGATGCTCATCTGGACGCTGGCAAAAAAAGACTTCCGGCTGCTGCTCCGCGATCCACGGGCCATGGTCGTGCTGTTGGCGATGCCGCTGATCTTTATCCTCGTGCTGGGCGTGTCGCTGGGCGAAGGGTTCGGCCAGAAGCCGGACGACCGGCTGCGGATCTCGGTCGTGGATCTCGACGTGCCGTACGACGATCCGGAAACGAAGAAGCCGCTGCATTGGTCGAAAACGGTGCAGGGCGACCTGGCGCAAACGGCCGGCATCCGCGTGGAAGTGATTCCCTCGCTCGAAGAAGCCGAGGAACTGGTGCACACCAGCCAGCGGGCCGCCGTGATCGTGTTCGGCCCGAAGTTTAGCGAACAGGTAACGCGCAGCTCGTTTCTGCCCGGCGGCGTGAACCCGTTGTTCCGAGACGGCGTGGACATTACGGCGCTCGATGCGCGGATGCTCACCGATCCGACGCAATTGACGGCCGCCTCGATCATTGAGCAGGTCGGCCAGGTGACGATGCTCCGCGTGGTGCTCCCCTGGATGATCGGCCGGGCGTTCGAAAAGATCGGCCAGCAGATGGGCACGTTCGTCAAGAACGCGCTGCAGCGGATGTTTCCCAATTACAACCTGATGGGAACAACTTGGCAGGCGCTCACGCGGGCCGAGCCGCGCGAAGAAAAAGGAGCGGACGTCTCGATCTACGGATCGGAAAAAGGGACCGGCATCCTCGGGCGCGGAGCCCAACGCTATCAAACGCTGGTGCCGTCGTACACCGTGATGTTCTCCTATTTTCTGGTACTCACCGTGGGCTGGCTGTTCGTGGCCGAGCGGCGCCAGGGGACACTCAAGCGACTCCGTGCGGCCCCCCTGTCGCGGAGCCAGATTCTGCTGGGCAAACTGATCCCTTGCTTCGCGCTGTCGGTGGGACAGGGGCTGTTTCTGCTGGGGGCCGGCAAGCTGATCTTCGACATGAGCTGGGGGCCCGATCCGTGGTGGCTGCTGCTGGTCGTATTTACTACCTCGCTGTCGGCGATGGGGCTGGCTCTGTTGGTCGCGTCGGTGGCGCGCAGCGAGGCCCAGGTGGCCATTTACGGCACGCTGTTGGTGCTGGTGCTGGCCGGCGTCAGCGGCTGCTTGATGGGCGACCGCGACCTGATGCCGGAGAACATGAAGCAGCTCAGCCTGATCACGCCGCAAGCCTGGGCCTTAGTGGCCTACAAGCAACTGCTGGCAAACGCGGGCGCCGTGAACGTGGCGGTGGTCGGACAGGCCTGCGCGGTGCTGGCAGCTTTCGGGGGCGTGTTTCTGCTGCTGGCCTGGTGCTTTCTGAGGCTCGACACGCAGACGTGATTGTCTCGGGCGGACACGCGCGACGAAGCGAATGTCTGACGGCCGGCTCAGAACAGCTCGCCGCGAAAGTGCACGGCCAGGCTCGTGGCGAACGCGCCCAGCAGCGCCGCCGCCCAGCCCCAGAGCCAGGGCCAGCGCAGTCCCAGGACGGCTACGCGGCGCACCTGCATTTTGAACATCGTCGAGAAGCAGAACATCAGCGACAACACGGCAACGGCTACCGCCGCCGGACGGGGCAAGAGCCAGATCACCGCGGCAGCCGGCAGCAGAATGAGCGCACCGGCGAACATCGTCACCGCCAAGTGGGCCAGATAGTCGATCCGCAACATGTCGGATAACAGCGCCCCGCCGATCGTCGCCACGATCAACCATCCGGCCAAGGTCGACGCTTCCGCCAGTGCCGCGCCGGAAACGGCTGTACCCAATTGGCCGCCGACGAACGCCGACGCGCCGAAGCCGGCCACGATCGCGCACGACACGCACACCAACGGCAGGATCAAGCTCAAACGCCGGGCGAGCGTCACTTGCGGCTCGCAATCGCACGCGATCTGGGTCCGCGGCGGACTGATGACCCGGCGGTTGTAGGACACCGTTTGATAGGTGTAGCGGAGCAACTCCCGCAGGCCCGGCAGGCTTAGCAGCCGCACGAGCCAGGCATAGCCGGCGTCGTCGCCAATGATCCACAGCAGCCCGTCGCTGCCGGCGCGGGCCTGACCCGTGCGGGGATCGATCACGACAAGCTGGTTGCGGACGCCGGCCGCCTGGGCCGCCGCCAGGTCGGAGCCCTCCAGGTCGTGATTCGCCCGCATTTGCTCTTCGCGCACCAGTCGCAGACGCAGCAACAGACGGACGGTGGCCAGGCACATCGGGCAATCGCCGTCGTAGGCCAAGAACTTTTCAGAGGTTTGAACGTCGGTCGCCATCGCGTTTTGCCCCGGGTATGCCGAGAGAACAACCGTCAAAAGGGCGGTCCCTCTCACTCCCCGGACAGCTATTTTTACGCGTTTGGCCGAATCGGGATAGATGGATTGCTCGCGGCCACCCCCGATCAGCGGCCCGGCGAGGCTTCCAGAAAGCAATATCGAGCGCCGAGCAAGCGCCGGGTGAGGGCGATGATCTCCTGCGTGTGGCCTCCCAAGTGAACCAGGGTTTGCAGGATCACGGCCAGCACCGAGTTTTCCACTTCGCCCCGCAGCATGCGATAGCGCTTCATTTCCAGCAGCCGCTTGGCGGGCAACCGCGCGAGCAGTTCGTCGGTTTGCCGCATGACGTCGTCCAGTTCGTCGACAATCTGCGCCTTCGGCAGCGGGCCGCGGGCGGCAAACTCGGCGGCGCGCTCGCGGACGTCGTCCTGGCCTCCGATGATCGACAGCATTCGCTGGCGGATGTTGCCACTCAGGTGCAACAGCAGGTTGGCGATGCTATTGAAGTCGTCGCCCCCGCGATACCAGAGTTGCTCATCGCTGAGCTGGTCCACACAGTGCCGCAGTTTGTGGTGGCATTGTCGCCACTGGCTGCGCGCTTCGTCGAGATAGGCGCACGCCAGCAGGTGGTCGTCCGCAGGCATGGTGTCCTCCAGAGAACGGGTTTGCTTTGCGTCGCGCAGGAGATTGCGCTGGTAGGATTTTCGCACCAGAGACTCGCCAGAACAAGCGGCCGGAAGAATGCCGTGACTGGCCTGCGGCCGCGCCGGGCGCAAAAAGTAGACGCGAGCCCGATTCGAAGCCCGTACCGAGCCCGCGCCTTACGCGTCGCCACTGTCGGCGACTTAGAACCTGTAATTCCCGCGGACTTTGAAGCCCGCCCCGTGATAACCATGGGTGCTCCGCCCGGCGCGGTTGGACCGCGTGTACGAGCGGGTCGTCACGCCGTTCGGGGCTTGATAGGAATAGCTCCGCCGGGCCTGAGGTCGTTGGGCCTGGTTCGTGGCAGACGCTTGAGGAGCCGCCGGCGGTTGCGGCGCGGTGGCCTGCGATCCGCAGGGGTTGGCCATTGCCGTGGAAACGAGCAACGTGCCACACAGCGCACAAGAGAACAACACGTTTCGCATACGGAACCCGCCTTTCTCGAATGAGAAAAAGGATACGCGCTCGGCGAACCGGCGGCCGGCTCGCCGAGCCAACTCTTGCCTGGGAAACTCGACGAACAATCGTCTGTTGGCAACGGCGCGCCTCGTCACCTCCATTCACAATTAATCGACCAACCAGATGGCGGACAAGACAAATGGGGCAGTCTTGCGAACTTGTAATCGAAAGGCAATTCGGACGTACAGGAACGGGTTCAAGACGCCGACCGGAGCCACCGCTGATGAGTCACGATGCGCACGCGCGGCTGCGCCGCAGCGTGCCGCGCCGATTCCGGCGGTGCCGACAGCCGCACGATCAACGCTTCCAGCACCAGCCGGCTGCGGGCCGGCGACGAGCTGCTACCCTTCAAGGCCAGGTCCGCTTCCAGCAGCCAACGGTAAAGCTGCGACGCGCGGGCGCGGCCGAGTTGGCGGAGCTGCGGCTCGACCTTGTTCAACAGAAACGGCTTGACGCCGGCCTGCTCGAGTGCCTGTCGCAAGTTGATCCGGTGGCCGGCGTGCTCCGCTCAGCGCGACGCTGCGCGGCGGCGGCCAGCCGGCGCAGGCTGGCGCTGATCTGGGCCAACAGTGCAATCGGCACCTCGCCCGCCAGGAGCAAGCGGTCGAGCCCCACCAGCGCCTGCCGCGCGTCGCCGGCCAGCGCCGCGTCGAGCATGTCCCAGGCGCTGCGGGCTCGCCAGCCGCCCACGGCTTCGCTGACCAATGCGACCGTGATCGTGCCGTCCCGGCCGGCCAGCGCCGCCAACTTGGCCAGCTCCTGATCGAACAAACCCAACTCGCTTTCGACCGTCTCGGCCAGTAGCTCCGCGGCGTCGGAATCGAGCTGGGCTCCGTGGCGTTTGGCACTCCACGCGGAAAGCCACTTGAGCAGTTTGGCTGGCGGCGGGAAGCGACACTCGATCTGCAGTCCGCTGTCGGCCAGCGCCTTGTACAGCCGCGTGGTGGCGGGCCACTGCTTGACCACCAGCACCAGCACCGAGGCGCTCTTGGGATGCTTGACGTAATCCTCCAGCGCCGGCCGGTGGCGGCTGACAAAGTCGTCGGCGTCGTCGACGACCACCAGATGACGGCCGCCGCCGAACAGCGCCCGGGTGGCCAGCGCATCGCTCACATCGCGGAGCTCCGCGGTGTCGCCGTCGAACGTCGTGCTGGAGAACTCGGCGTCGTCACCGGTTAGCACGGCCTCCTTGAGCTCGGCCAGCACGTGCCGCTTCAAAAAAGACTCGTCGCCAAACAGCACGCACACCGGCGCGGGGGGATGCTTCGCCGGGTGGGCCAGATAGTCGAGTGCGTCGAGTGGCTTCGTCACCTTGGACATCGTGGTGGCAATTCTAGTGCACGCCGGCCCGAGCGCCAGTGGGCGGCGTCGATTGCTGGCGCAATTCCGCTCCTGTTGAAAACGCCGTCACGTGACGTTCGCCCCTTCCCGCGCAAACTCCGTCATTTCCCCGGCACTTGCAACCGACCTATCGTCAAGCGAAAGCGCGAGGTAGAATCGAATCGAGGCCCGCGGTGTGGCCGTGCGTGCCGCGCAATTCGTTTTCTCAACGGGCTTTAAGCAATGCTCCGTTACTGGACCGCCGGCGAATCTCACGGCAAGGCCATGGTGGCCCTGGTCGATGGATTTCCCGCCGGCGTGGAGATCGAAACCGAGTCGATCGACCGCGAATTGCGACGTCGCCAGGGAGGGTATGGCCGCGGCGGCCGGCAGCGGATCGAAACCGATCGGGTCGAGATCCTCAGCGGCATGTGGCGCAACACGACGCTCGGCAGCCCGATCGCCTTGGAGGTGGTCAACAAGGATTACAAGCTCGAACGGCTCGACGACCTGCCGCGCCCGCGACCCGGCCATGGCGATCTGACCGGAGCGATCAAGTTTTTAGGCTCGATCCGCGCCGTGCTCGAACGGGCCAGTGCCCGCGAAACCACCGTCCGAGTGGCTGCTGGCGCGTTGGCCAAGCAGCTGCTCAAACCGTTCGGCATCACGGCGTTGGGCTACGTCGTCGAGTTGGGTGGCATTTCCCTCACGCCGAAGGGGGGCACTTTGGAAGAACAGCGAAAGCTGCGCGATGCCAGCGAAATCTACAGCTTGAATCCCGAACAGGACGATGAGATCAAAGCCCTGATCGATGCCAAGGGAAAAGAGGGGGACACGCTGGGCGGAATCGTCGAAGTGCGGGTCGAGGGCCTGCCGTTCGGCCTGGGTACGCATGCCCAATGGGATCGCAAGCTCGACGGGCGATTGGCCCAGGCGGTGATGGCGGTGCAAGCAATCAAGGGAGTGGAGATCGGGCTGGGTTTCGAGGCGGCCCGGCGGCCTGGCTCGCAGGTGCACGATCCGATTCAATATGACGCCAGCCAGCGCGACTCAGCGAACCTGGGCTACGTGCGGCCGACTAACAACGCCGGCGGATTGGAGGCCGGCATGACCAACGGACAGCCGCTGGTGGTGCGCGCGGCCAAGAAACCGATCAGCACGCTGCGCAAGCCGCTCGGATCGATCAACCTCGACACGAAGCAGACCGAAGCAGCCAGCTACGAGCGGAGCGACGTGTGCGCCGTGCCGGCGGCCAGCGTGATCGTGGAGAACGTCGTGGCGTTTGAAGTGGCCGCGGCGCTGGTCGACAAGTTCGGCGGCGACAGCCTGATCGAGATGCAAGGCCGCTGGAAGCTGTTCATGGACATGGCCCGGAAACGTTAAACCGACGGGAACAAGGATGTTCTCGCTGCACGAAACCACTCGAATCCGGCTATGCCGCGCGGCGTTTCTGGCGCTGTGCATCGCGCATTGTGCGCCGTGTTGTTGTGGAGCGTGGTGGTGCACGTTCCCTGGTATCGCCACGCTCACGAACGGGCCATCGCCGCCCGGCTGGGCTGGCAGGCCCGGCTGGCGTCGGCCAGCACGCCGCGTCCCGGCACGCTGTTGTACCGGTGGCTGGAATTGTCCGATCCGGACAACGGCCAACTGTTGGCCCGTTTGCCGTACGTCGAGATCGAGACCTGCGAAGTCGTCACCGTCCGGCTCCCCTACCCCGCGATCATCAACGGCACGCGGCTGGACGCCTTCTGGTCGCTGATGCGCGACCTGGCTCGCACGACGCCGGGCTCTGGCGGGGTGCGCTTCGAGGCGCAGAACCTGACCTTGCACCTGGCCGCCGGCGATCAGACGATTGACGGACATCGTGGGCGAGCTGGAGCACGACGCGGCCTTTTCACAAGCCCGGCTGCGCTTTTGCCGCGCGATGGCCAACGCGGGCCCGGCGACGCCCTGCGAAATCACGCTCACTCGCCGGCCCGACGCCACGGCACCCGAGCACACGATCCAACTGGCGACCGGTTCCACCCCCCTGCCCTCTCGGCTGGCGGCGGCCATCTGGCCGGGCGTGGAACAGTTGGGCGGCGAACTGCCATTTCGCCGGCCGGCTATCGGCGGTCGAACGCTCGGGCACGTGGACCGCTGAAGTCGACGGCCGGTTGAGCGGCGTGGATCTCGATTTGCTGGTGAGCCGGCAATTTCAGCACAAGCTCAGCGGGCTGGCCAGCGTGCGCATCAAACGGGCCACGCTAGCCGACGGACGCGTGCAAACCGCGGCCGGCAGCATTACGGCCGGGCCGGGCGTGGTGAGCCGCTCGTTGGTGCAAGCAGCCGAAACGCATCTGCACATCCAGGCCGCCACGGCCGCGATTACCGGGCCGGGCAACCTGATCGCTTATGAAAAGCTGTGCGTTGGCTTCGAACTCGGCCCCGAGGGGATGTCGCTGCGGGGCGAAGTGCCGCGCACCCGCGGCGGGATGCTGGTGGACAAGCGGCGCGTGCTGGTCGGCGAACCGCCGATCAGCTACCAGCCGGTGGTGGCCCTGGTAAGGACGCTGGTGCCGCAAAGCGAAGTACAGGTGCCGGCCACCCGCGAAACGGTCGTTCTCACGGGCCGGCTGCCGGTGCCGTCGATCGTGCCGGAGCCGGGGCGAAGAGCCGCTGCCGCATGCCCGGGCGATGAGCGTCCGCCCGAGCAGCCCGGGCGAGCAGATTCGCCGGTAGGCTGCTTCGAAGCAGGCACGCGCCGCGTGCCGCCAGCAGGAGCTAGGATGGGCGTTGGCCTTTGCATGGCCTCGTTCTAGCAGATTCGGCGTAGCGGGCGATCCGGCTACGGCACGCCGGAGCGTGCCTGCTACGGGCGACTTCCGGCCTGACGATTACGGGGCGGCGCGGACGCTCCACCAGCAGTCCTTGGGCAACAGCGCCAGGGCGATGATGCCCAGTTGCGAGGCGATGAACAGGCCGAGCGTCATCAGCACGCCTTCGGTAAAGCCGTAGGAGTGGAGGCCGACGCCCAGCTCGTTGACGCCGAAAAACGACCAGGCGGTCACGACGTTGCCGAACACGGCCAGGGCCGCCAGCCCGCGGTCCTTGACCATCGCTCCCCAGCGGGCATGCAGCACCAGGGCGTTCCAGAGGACGATCATCAGGGCGCCGTTTTCCTTGGGGTCCCAGCCCCAGAAGCGGCCCCAGGAGTCGTCGGCCCACAGCCCGCCCAGCACGGTGCCGACGAAGCTGAAGAACATGGCAAAGCAGAGGACGCCGTAAATCATGCGGCTCAGGTCCTTGCCGATCGAGGGCTTGAGGGCGGGCGTGAGCACGCCGAACAGGATATAGAGGATTCCCAGCAAGCCGGCCAGGAACGTCGTGGCATAGCCGAGCGTGATGCAAACGACGTGCGTCGCCAGCCAGAACTGCGTGTCGAGCACGGCCTGCAAGACGCCCATCGTGTCGCTGCCGTCGTCGAGACCGAAAATGGCGATCGACAACGCCAGAAATCCGCCCACGGCGGCCACGACGTTGCCAATGCCCAGGCGAAAGATCAGCTCCAGGACGATTCCAAACACGGCCACTCCGAAGCCGATAAATACGGCCGCCGAATAGAGGTTCGTCACTGGCGGCCGGCCGGAAATGATGATCCGCGCGACCAGTCCGAAGCCGTGCAGGTCGAGCGCCAACAGAATCATCCCCAGTGCGGCCCAATTGAGCGGCTTCGACCAGCCGAGCCACGCCAAGGCCGCCAGCACGAACGCCACGACGTACAGCCAGGTGGCCCAGAAGAGCGGAGCGAAGGCATTATAGAAGGCCTCGAAGCCGACCTTCGTTTCGTTGTAGTCGGCCGGCGAGTGCTCACCGAGCCAGTTCTGATACTTCGCCAGCTCGCTGTTGAATCGCTCGGCGTCCCCCTGATCGTAGGCCACGATCAGTTGGGTCATGGCGACCATGGCCGGGTTCGGCTCCTGTCCTTGCACGCGGGCTTTCAGCCCATTGAACCAGGCCGAGGCGAAATTGTCCCAATCCTCCTGCTCCGGCCCTGGCGGCACGACCAGCGGAAGCTGCATCCGCGACAAGGCGTCGAGCTGATGCACGGCCGCGGTGAGGTCTTCCTTGGCATGGTCGGGACGCAGCTCGGGCGGCTCAAACGACAACTCCAGCCGGCGAATCGTTTGCAGCTTGCGGGCCAGCTCCAGCAGCTTCTTCTGATACGTCGACAGCTCCGCGGGATCCAGGCTCGAGGCTTCCTGCACCTGGCGATCGACTTCGCCGATCTTGTCGGCAAACTCGTTGATCGCGTAACGGAATCCCTCGCGGCGTTCGAGTCCCAGGGTTTCGAGCACGTCGAGGTTGTAGATCTGGATCACCTTGTCGTCACGGGCCGCGCCACCGCTCTTGGCCACGGTGTCGAGGAACCAGCGGACGGCCGGCTGCGTCTTGCCCGAGTCGTCTTTGTAGCTTTGCTTGCCGGATAGGGACTTGAGCATGCCCCGAGCCAGCGAATCGATGGGCTTCACGCGGCCGTCGTACACAACGGGCAGGCGGCCAAACTCGTCGAGCTTCATGCCGGTGGTCGACATCGGCCGCGGCCAGGCCATCGACAGCACACACACAGCGGCGAAGCCGACGATGGCAAACGGGAACGCGCTGTCGATGAATCCCGTTGCCTCGGCGGCCACGCGGCGGCGACCGCGCGAGGGGGCCGCCTCTGCGGAAAGGTTATCGCGACGACGCAAGAACCGTCCCAGCGTGATCGAAAATTGGGCGAGCATGCCCGTGCCGACCAGCATGCAGGCCACGTAGGGAATCATCCAGCCGGTATTCGAGATGACCGACAACACGGTCACTTCGCGCCCGCCGGTGCCCGGATCGTACGACGTTTGATAGAACGTCTCGCCGGCGAAGCGGAGCGGGTTGTTCATCCAGATGTGGACGTCGCGATCCACGTTGCGGCTGTCGTCCACCAGGTGGACGTCGGACGAATAGTTCTTGGGCGTGTTGGTGCCCAGGTACATGTCGGCGCGGACGTCTTCGAGCGTTACCTGGTAGGGCTTGTAGGTTCGCTCGAAGCGCAGCGCCAGCTCGTACGACTTGTCGCCCAGTTCGATTTTTTGTTCCGGGATGCCGACGCCGATCAGGTACGTGCCGATTGGGTCTTTGGTCCCCTTCTTGAGCAGCTTGACGTAGGCCGCCGTCATGTCGACCTTGCCGCCGGCGTCGGTGCCGGTGCCGGCCCGGCGGGGTCTGGCCACGGCGGTGAGTCCGAAGCCGGTGGTGGCCGGGTTCGGTTCGCCGTCCTTGGGCTTGGTGAGGTCGGAGTTTTGCAGATAGCGGACGACTTCGACGTCGAAGGGCAATTGCTTGTCGCGGATCAGCTTCGTTTGTTCGAGCATCCACTGCGGCACGACGGTGACGTCGTCCTGCTGCGGATCCGAGGGATCGACCACGGCCAGCTCGATGTTGCGAATGTCGTAGACGTAGTTGACCGTCTGACCTTCGACGAGCTGCATTTGGGCTTCATCGTGCAGGGAATACACGACCAGCTCATTGGCCATCACCAGCATGATGCCGCCGTGCAATAGGACGATGCCGGCCCGTTTGCGAAACACCAGCACGCAGCCGGCCAAGAGCACCAGCCCGGCCAGGCCGCCCTTGATCAGTTGCCACAGGATGCGCATCGACGAGTCGGCCAAAGTGGCCCGATCGTTCATCGTGAACAGAAAAAGCACCAATGCTCCCAGCAGCACTTCGAAGCCGACCAGCAGCCAGCGTTCCATCTTTTGCTCGCGGTCGAGCTGCAACAGGGCATAGGCGCCGACGCCCCACAGGACGACTAGCGTCCACTTCATGGCGGTCCACAAGGCCGACCACTCGAACGGCGCGGCTCCTTCGATCGTGTCCTTGCCCGAGCCGCCTTCGATAACGACCCACGTGAGCACGCCGCCCAAGGCCAGCACGACCAGCTCCGGCCAACAGCCGCGTGCCCCGTGCCTGGATCTTGAACCGCAGTGCGTGGGCGGCCAGCAGGTTGATGCCCATGGCCGCGCCGATCAGAAAGCCGCCGGGGAAATAGAACCCGCCGGGGACGTTCCAGTGCGTACCGGTGAACGACTGCGGAAAGAAAATCTGGAACGGTATCCAGGCGATCGGCGTGCGGAAGTAATCGTGCACGACGTCCCAGATGTCCTGATCCACCTGCGCCATCGTGCCGGCGAACACCAGCACGATGGCCGCGGCGAACAGTGCTACGGTGAGCTGCAGCGAGGCCAACGGCATCAGCAGCATGAGCAGCGGCGACTCGCGAGACAACGTCTGCGCGCGGTCGGCGGCCAACCGTTCGTCGGACTCTTGAATCGTGGGGACGTCAGTTGCCATCGGTGGCTCCGGGAAAGAAGGGCCCGCCCATGCCGCCGGGCTTGGCATGGCCGGCCAAGTTGACCAGCGTGGCCGTCGCGCCGTCGAGCTTGATCTCGGTCGATTCGGCCGGCAGCTCGGCGGCAGTGATCGGCGGCATGCGCAGTTGATTTCGCCAGCGGTTGACGTTGACCAGCAGGTAATCGGCGTCGTTGCTGCCCGTGTTCGGCAGCGCCGTGACGCTCAGTTCAAGCGGCTTACCTCCGGTCTCGCCTCGTCGGGGATGACGAGCGTCGCGTAGCGAAGCTGGTTGCCGGGCCGCTCTTGCCATCCGGCGGGAAGCGTCCACGAAGGTTTGCCGGCGGCGGTCGAACTTGACCGACTTCAAGAAACTCGGTGAAGGCCGCTTCCTGCCGGGCCACCGCGTCGATCGGACCGGTGAGCTTGAAGAACCAGCCCTGGGGCACCAGGGGCACGATCGCCGCCAGCATGCGATCGGTCGGTTCGCCGGTGGGCGGGCTGTTCGGCGGCAGGGGGCATTGCCAAACCGGCGTGCGGATTCGTGCTGGCCAGCGGCTTAAGCGCGTTGCGGCTTTTCGACCGTGTAGTGGCGAATCGGCTCGCGATGGCTGCGTCGCGGCCGAGCGAGGCCAGGGTCAGTGCCGCCGTCAGCGGCATCAGGGCTATGCGAAAGAGCATCTGGGAATTCGAGGTCCAGCTAGGCCGCCGCCGCTTGTGGGGGGATCGCGAAGCGGCGCGGAAACAGTTCAGCCCACGGGGAAAGTCAGCAATTACACATGAAGGGAAGCGGAACGAACCGGCGCGCCTCAGGCAGGCTACAAGGCACGACTGCGGGCTCGCATGAATGCCGCCAGCTTCCCACTCAGATGATTATAGTCGCCGCGCGGCGAAAAAGTACATCGGCCGAGCGCAAGTCGCGACGTGCGAGCACATTTCGACGACCAGGCGTGAAAGCCGTCGCGCATGTCGGCCCGCCGCGTGCTGACGCGCTTTGAGGGGTGGAACGCCTTCTAGCGGTAGAAGCTGCCCGGACATGTCGGCCCAGCCGACGACCGGTGTTTCGGGGCCCAGCACGTAGATTTCCACGCGGCGGTTGCGGCTGCGGGTCTCGTCGGAGTCGTTGCTGGCGATGGGTTGATACTGGCCGAAGCCGGCCACGCCCATCCGCGACTCGGGAATGCCGGCCTGGCGGAGCCAATCGGCCACGGACAGAGCGCGGCCGGCGCTTAAGTGCCAGTTGCTGGGATAGCGCTGGCGCAGCTCGCGCCCCTTGATTCCCTGGGTGTCAGCATGCCCGACGACCATCAGCTTCAGCTCGCGACCTTCGGGCGAATTGAAGATTTCGGCGATTTCGCTGAGCACGCGATCGGCGCCCGGCTTGAGCTCGGCTTTGCCGGAATCGAACAGCACGTCGGTGTCGAGCTTGCTGATGCCGGTCTGGGGATCGTAATGCAGGCTGGGATATATTTCCGCCAGGGCGGCCAGCCGCCCGCTCATTCCCGGCGGCAAGGCCTCGCCGGAGAGGCGTTGCCGACCGCCCTGCTGATCGAGCCGGGCGAATTCCTGCTCGGATTGAATGAGCTGGTCCTCGACGTGGCGCGTATGGATCTTGAGGTTTTCGATTTCGGCCAGTTGGGCGCGACTTTGCTCGGTGAGCATCCGGTTCTGCGACTGGAGCGTGGCGATCTGCGTACCGTGGCAGCCGCTGGCCGCCAGCAAGGTCACGCAGACGAGCTTCCAAGCAGGATGAGATTCGAGCATCGATTCGACTCCTTTCGAATCAGCGTAGAATCAAGGATTCGCAATTAGCAATTAGTTGTTCACCCGCTTGGGGCGATTTCAGCCCTCGAACCAACTTAGCACCATGTCCATCAGGCTGCTGTTGACGCCATAGGGCTGGTTCCAACTCCACATGTTTCGCAACAGGTCGAACATGAACATGCCGACCAGCAGCAGCGACACGGCGCAGGCTCAGTGCCAGGACGTTCCAGCCGCTAAACGTGGCCTCGGGCACGGTCGGCCCGGCGGCTGGGGCACCGGCGGCCGTCGCGGCCATCTCGCCGGCGGCGGTGGTTTGCATTGGCGCGGGGGCGAGCGCTTCGCTGCCCAGGGTGGCGGCGCCGAGGCCTTCGCCCAGATCGTCTTCGAGCAAGCCGGCGCCAATCCCCGAGGTGCCGGGCGCGGCCTCTTCGAACTCGACGTCCTCGTCGAGCGCGATCACTTGCGAGCCGCTGTCGGATTCTTCGGTGGCGACTTCTTCGAGCGGCGTGAGCAGGAAGTCGTCGTCGGACTGTTCTTCGGTCGAGCTGCCCAAGTCGCCTAGCTCGTCCCCGATATCCTCGCCGAGCTCACCGAGGTCGCCAAGTTCACCAGGCTCGCCGCCTGCCTCGGCGGCTTCGGCTTCGTCCTCGGTGAGAATCATGTCGTCGTCGCCCAGGTCGAGCGATTCGACGGCCGAACCACCCAGACTCGAGCGGCTGCGATTCAAGCGACAGTCCGCTGTCGGACGGGTCCAACAGCGAGATGCCGCTGTCGCCGGTGCGCGACAGGTCGCCGTGCGAGCTTCCGCCCAGGACCAGGTCATCGTCGGCCTCGGCCGTCAGATCGATGGCCGAGCCCCCGTCGGGAACGTCGAGCAAGTGTTCGTCGTCTCCGGCGGCTTCGCCCAGGGCCAGCTCGTCTTCGTTGGCCAGGCCCAGGCCGGAACCCTCGGGCTGCGGCACTTCGGTGCCCATGACGGTTTTGCTGCCTTCGGTCGAGAGGGGCAGGTCCGTGAGGATCTTGGACGAGATGCCGCTATCGGCGGCGCTGGGCAAGTCGAGATCCAGGGTGTCCAGATCGTCGAACATGGGGCTCACGCCCGAGCCGGTCTGCTCGACGCCCGAGTCGCCCAGCACGTCGGAGCCGGTGGACGGCTCGAGCGAGAGGGCCGAGTCCAGGTCGACGTCGCTATCGTGCTTGGGCTGCGACAATTGAATATCGCTTTCGGCCGGATCACGGCTGGCGCGTCCGCCGATAATGGTGCTCGAGGTGCTTTCGTCGGATTGTCCCAACTCGACCTCGCTGAGCAGGATCGAATCGGGGTCTTCATCGATTTCGGCAAATTCGCCTTCGTCCGCGGCGGCGGCGCGGTCGGCAATCAGGCGCTCAATGTCCTCCTGCTTGAATTTCCAGTTCGCGCCGTCACGATAGCCGTGGACCTTTTGCCGGTCGCGCATTTCGGTGAGCGTGTCGGGCGTGACGCCCAACATCTTGGCGGCTTCGTCCAGATCGATGAACTTACGGGCCATCAAACCTTATCTCCCCGCGGACGCCCCTTGTTCCCTCGACGGGTGTCCGGTGCGGCGCGCGGCCCGATGCACATGGTGCATGGTAGGCCGGCGGCCGCTTGCGTGACTGCGATGTTCTCGGACCGAATGTAGTAGGTTCTCTTGCTGTATGGGCTCCAGCAGCGTCCTCACTGCTCAAGCATGGCACGCACCTCTTGCGGCAGAGGGCTGGTGCCGTTGTGCTCTATCATTTGCAAGTCCCAGTGGATATTGCGCACCGATTTGAGCGTCACCTCGCCGTTGGAAAGCTGGATGTGGTAGACGCCCAGGACGTGGGTTTGCGGATCGATCACCGTGACCTGTTGGCGCCCTTCCCCGGCATCGGTCGCCAGCGCGATCAGCCCTGCCGAGGAGATTGCGGCTGGCCCGCTGGCCCGCTGGGCGAACCCGATGCTGGGCCCGAGCGCGGCCACGACGGTCGCGGTGATCAGACTTGCCAAAACGCCCGCTCCGAAAGCCGCCATTCTCATAAGTCACCTTTCAACTTAGGAGTTGCGCGGAAGCCGGGGCGAACCTTATCCATTTTAAAAGCCCCGATTTCCAATTCAACACAATTCCGACCGAATCGAGGCCCTCCGCAATGCCCTAAGCCCTTGGGCTGTCAGGCAGATGCGCTTGCCAATTCGGCGTCTTCACGCCCGTGGCGCCTGCGGCTCGGAGCCGGAGTGCCCGATTTCGCGCGTGCGTCAGTCGGGAGCAGACAGTGCCCCGTGAAGCCAAACTGCCCGCTGCCGGGCCTTGATCCGAACGGACGGAATGAAGGGAATTTAGGGGGCGGAGTTTAGTGTCCCCGGCAGCCCGGGGCAAGTGCAACTCCCACGGCATCAGGCCTGACGCGGCACCTGGCGCGTGCCCTACAATGGCCGGCGTTCTATGATTGCAGGTACGGCGTTCTTGAGTCTCAGCCCAGGCGTTCTCTCGTGATCGGACCAGCAGCCAGCTCGCGCGTCGCGGTATTGTTCAGCGGCGGCTTGGACAGCTCCATCCTGGTGGGCCGGATGCTAGCAGAGGGGCGGCGCGTGTGGCCGCTGTTCGTCGATTGCCAGTGGCACTGGCAGGCGACCGAGCTGGGCTGGGCCCGGCGATTTCTGCGGGCCATCGGCCAATCGCGGCTCGCAGCGTTGGTCGAGTTGCAAATGCCGCTAGCGGACTTGTACGACGACCATTGGAGCGTCACCGGACGGGACGTGCCCGGGGCCGACGAACCGGACGAACGCGTTTACGTGCCCGGGCACAACCCGCTGTTGTTGGTCAAAGCCCGGGTGTGGTGCGCTTCTGCATGACGTGGGCACGTTGGCGCTGGGAACGCTGGCGGGCAATCCGTTTCCCGATGCGGGCGATGCGTTTATCGAACCGTTCGCGAGGGCGATGGACCAGGCCCTGGCATCGTCCGTGCGACTGGTCCGGCCACTGGCAAGCCTCGCGAAGCGAGAGGTGATGCAAGCCGGGACAGGGCTTGCCGTTGGAATTGACGTTTTCGTGCCTGGCCCCGGTTGACGGCGGGCACTGCGGGGCTTGCAACAAGTGCGCGGAACGCCGGCGGGCCTTTCAGTCCGTCGGCATTGCCGATCCGACGGCCTATGCCCAGGCGCCGCAATCGGCCGCGACCTGACATAGGAATCTGCCATGTTTCGCGTGACCCGCGAGATCGACTTCTGCTACGGCCACCGCCTGTTGAACTACGACGGCAAGTGCAAATACTTGCACGGGCACAACGGCCGGGCGGTGATCACGATCGAGTCCGACAAGCTCGACGCGCGCGGGATGGTGATCGATTTTTCGGACATCAAGCGGGTCGTGAGCAACTGGATCGACGAGAATCTCGACCACCGTATGATCCTGCACCGCGACGACCCGGCGCGAAGCGCTCGAAAAGCTGGGCGAGCCGATGTACCTGGTGGACGTGAACCCGACGGCGGAAAACATCGCCCGGCTGATCTTCGATAACGCCAAAGGGCAGGGACTACCGATCGTCGAAGTGCGACTGTGGGAAACTCCCCACTGCTTCGCGACATATCGACACTAGCCCGCGCCGCCGCACTCGCGCGCCCAAGGGCGGCTAGTAAAAAGAACAGTCCGGGAGGTCCGCGGCGGACCTGCACCGGACTGTCAGTCCCCCCTGGGAATACGATGGCGCGCGGCTGCGGGCGTCGTTCTTGCCTGGCAGCGCGGTGACGTTTGGACGTCGTCGCCTGGCAATCGGGTGGCGACGGCAGCAAAGTTTATCGGTTGGGTCTGCATGGTGACTTGGGGAAATCCTGCCGGTTGACGCGCGGCCGTGAGACGCGGCGCCGCGGTGTTTTCGCTAGCAGGTGTCTCGAGGGCGGTGCTGCTGCCGCTGCCAGCGACCGCGAGCATTCGGCCGTTTTCGCTGCACAAACTGTAGCGGTTACGCCGATTTTAGGGACGGCGCTACGGTTTCCGAAGCGCTTCGGCCAACTCGCTGTCATGCCAAGGCAAAGGAATGCTGGGATGAACCAGATCAATCGAATCGCGCGGGCCATTGTGTGGTCGCCCGTACTCTGGGGCTGCAGCGTCACAATCTGCTTCTACGCGCCGATTCTACTGGGGCTGTGGACGCATCCGTTCGTGGCGCGTTACTTCGCCGGGCACTGGGCCGAGTACGTCACGACTACGATGTTCTTCATCGGAATGGCGGCGCTCGTGCTGCGCAGCTTGCAGCTTGTGGGTCAGCGGCGCATCCTGTCGGTGCCGCTGCTGGACGCGATTCCGCCGGGCGGCCAGAGTGTGACGCACTGCGAAAACTTGTTGGGCCGGCTCGACAGCCTACCCTTTGAATGGCAAGACAGCTATCTCGTGCGGCGTCTGCGCGAGGCGCTGGAATTCGTGTATCGCAAGAGCTCGGCGGCGGGGCTCGACGACGAAATCCGCTACCTCTCGGACCTGGACGCCTCGCGGATGCAATCCGCTTATGCGCTGGTGTGGTTCGTCATCTGGGCCGTGCCGATCATGGGTTTTTTGGGAACAATCATCGGCATCACTGGCGCCGTAAGCAACTTGAGCCCCAAGGCCCTGGAAGAATCGCTCTCGGGAGTCACCTCGGGTTTGGGCGTCGCGTTCGACACGACGGCGTTGTCACTATCGCTGTCGATTGTGCTGATGTTCGTCAAGTATTTCGTCGAGCGTTTCGAATCGCGGCTGCTGTCGCTCGTGGACGAGCGGACCAATGCCGAGTTGGTCGGCCGGTTCGAGGACCTCGCCACCAGCGCCGCGCCGGAAATGCACAGCGTGCGGCGGATGGCCGAAACGGTCCTCTCGGCGGTCGAGAACCTGGTCGTCAGGCAAACCGAACTGTGGCAGGAGAGCCTGCGGGCCGCGCATCAACAGTGGAACGAACAGACCTCCGCCACGGCCCAAGTCATCGAAACGGCGCTGGCCGGCGCGCTTGAGCAAAACGTCCGGCAGCACGCCACGCGCGCTGGGCGAAGTCGAGCAGCGCGGCGGCCGAGCACAATCGCGAGCATTGGGACCGCGTGCAGCGGGCGCTGGTAGAAAACGCCAAAGTCGCCGGCCAACAGCAGCAGGAGCTCACCCGACAAGGCGAGCTGCTGTTGCAAGTCGTGGGCGCGACCGACCAGGTCGCCCGGCTCGAGCACGAGCTGAACCGCAATCTGGCGGCACTGGCGAGCACGGGCCATTTCGAGGAAACCGTGGTCTCGCTGTCGGCCGCCATCGGATTGCTGAGCGCGCGGCTCGGGCAGGGGGACTTCTCGCGGGTAGACTTGCAGAGTGGTGCGCGAAAAGGCCAGGCCGCATGAGCAGGCGCGGAAGTGCCAAACCGACCGGCATCCAGATGTTTCCCTTCCTGGCAGTTTTGATCTGCACGATGGGGGCGCTCGTGGTGTTGTTGCACGCTTTCGCCCGGCACGGGAAGAACGAGGCGATGAAAACGGCCCAAGCCAAGGCCCGCGAGGTGAAGGCCGAGGACGCCATGGACGCCGACTATTTCCGCTGGCGCAGCGGCCATCTGCGCGAGTCGCGAGATAAGACCCTGGCCCAACTGCAAGCGGAGCGTTTGAAGCTCAGCCACGTCGAGGACCACGAGCGGCGGCTGCGCCAAAAGCTGGATGAGTTGAAGCTGGCGGCCGCCGAGCTTGAGCGGGCCGGCGAGGCCACGTCGGGTAAAGAACAGGTGATTGCGGACGAACTGGCCGACACGCTGGCCCAAGTGGAGGAAGCCCGGCTGGCCGTGGCAGCGGCTCGCCGCGATGGCAAGACTCCGGAAGTGAACTATTCGGTGGTGCCCTATTTCGGCCCCAACGCCACGGACCGCCGTCCGATCTACATCGAATGCTGCGCCGACGGGATCGTCCTGCAACCCGAAGCAGTCAGGCTGACGCGGCGTGACTTTATCGGCCTGATGGGCCCGGGGAACCCGCTGGCATCGGCACTGCGGGCCGAGCGCGAGTACTTCGCGCGGCAAGCCCCAACCGGCCGGCTGCCCGGCGAACCGTACCCGCTATTGCTGGTGCGTCCCGACGGTGTCCACGCGTACCTCACGGCTCGCGTGGCGCTGGATTCCTGGAGCAGTGACTTTGGCTACGAGCTGGTCGGCGCTGATTGGACGTTAGACTTTCCCCGGCGCGACGAGCGGCTGGCCCAGCTCCTCGAACAGGTTGTGGCCGAAGCCCGGGGACGACAGCGCGAATTCGTTCGCATCACGGAACTGGCCGGCCGGCAACGTTCGCGAGCGGTCTATCACGTCAACTCGCGAGGCGGCGTGTCGAAGGTTGCCGGCGGCGGAAACGACCCCAGCGGCCTGGGCGGGTGGGACGACGACGAAAATTGGGCCGATTCGTCCGGTGGTGCTTCTCGCGGCGGCCGATATCGGGCCGGCTCGCAAGTCGGCGGTTCCCGTGGAAGCCAAACGTTGGCCGATTCGCCCGGCGGCGGCCCCGGCGGGAGTCACGAATCGGGTGGATTTGGCGACGACAGTCGCGGTGACGGGTTCGGCGACGGAAGCGACGAATTTGCCGGCGGCGGAGACGGTGAGCTTGTCGATCCCTACGCCGAGCCCGACGCAATCGCGCCGCTTCGAAAGGGCGGACCGTACTCCGAGGGATCAGGCCCCGGCCAAGGCGGCGAGCCGTCCTCGCCAGCCGAAGGCCCGGCGATGGGCTCGCTCGACGGCCGGCCGGGTAGCGCCGGCGGGTATCGCTCCCAGGACGAGGCTTTTGGCGGCGACGCCCAGGGACCCGGCGGCCCGAGACAGGAACAAAGCGCAGCCGGCGGCGGAGGCCCGGCGCAGGGCTCGCGCGGGCATCGCGCGAGCAACGAGCCACAGGCGCCATCGCAGTCGGCGGGCGGAAGCGGAAGTCCGGCGACCGACAACGAGTCAACGCAGCAGGTTGGCAGCAGCTCGTCGTCACCGATGCATTTGTCCAGCCCCAACAGTCCGCACGTGCCCCACGGATCCCCAAAAAAGCCACGGAGCATGGCCTCGTCGCGTGGCGAAGACTGGGGGTTGCCCGGCGAGTCGCGCGACGCGATCGCGGCCTCGCGGCCGATCCTGGTGCAGTGCTACGCGGATCGCCTGGTGGTGATGCCCGAATCGCGCAATCAAGCGCCGCGACAGGTCCGCCTGGGCAACAACTCCGAAGCGGGAATGGATGAGCTGGTGTCCACTGTGTGGGACACCATGCAGGTCTGGGGCAAGGCAGGGCGCGGGATGTATTGGCGCCCGACGTTGACGATGGACGTCCAGCCCGGCGGCCAGGCGAGGTTCGAGGAAGTCAAGGCGCTGTTGGCCAACAGCGGATTGGACGTCGAACAGCGGCGCCCGCCGGCGCGTCCCGCGGAGCGGCTCCCCGCGCGAAGATAAACCAGTCATCAGACAGCAGACGATAACAGAGCAGCAAACGACCCGATCATGGCGCAACGCACAGTCAGCGAACCGGAAGTCGCCGGCAACGATTCGTTTCTGGATATCACGACCAACATCGTCGGTATCCTGATCATCCTGGTGATGGTCGTCGGCGAGCGCGCCAAGCTGGCGCCGGTCGAACTGGCGCCGGCCGCGCCGAGCAAGGAACTGGCGGCGGCCCGGAGCGAATCGCAGGGTCTGGAGCAAGAAGTCCGACAGATTGCCGATCAGATGGCCCGGGTGCAGGCCGAGTTGCAGGGCCGGGCCATCGAGCGGGGCCAACTGAGCACGCTGATCATGGCAATCGAGCCGCGATCTGGAAGCGCGCCGCAACGCGCTCGACAAAAAGTCTCAAGAGCGGTTCGACGGCGACCACAAGCTGGCCGTGGCCCGCGCCGAACTGTCGCGGCTGGAAGCCGAACGTCGGACAGCCGAAAAGGCGCCGATGCCCAATACGATCCAGGTGGAAAACTATCCGACGCCGCTGGGCAAGACCGTCAACGGCATGGAGAAACACTTGCGGCTCAAACGCGGCCGAGTGACCATCGTCCCCTTGGAACGTTTGATGGATCGAATGTTGGAAACGTTTCGGGACATCAACCAAGACCCACACTTTGAGCCGCAAGTCGTTGGCACGCTCGGGCCGATCGAAGGGTTTCGGCTGCGCTATGTCGTTCGTCGCGTCATTCGGCCCGCCACTCAAGACCTGATGCAACCGGTCGAGACTTCGCTGGCCTATGCCGAGTTGGTGCCCGTCTCCGGCGACTTGGGAGAACCTGTCGACGCGGCGCTCGAGCCGGGCTCGCAGTTTCGCCAATCGCTGGGTCGCCTGCGCCGCAGGGCTGCACGGTAACGGTCTGGACCTATCCGGACAGTTTTGGCGAGTTTCGCAAGTTGAAACGGGAGTTGTACGAACTGGGCTACTCGGTGGCGGCCCGGCCGATGCCCGAGGGGGTGCTGATCGGATTCTCGCCCGACGGCAGCCGCTCGTCGGCGGAGTAAGCCTCTCTGGCCTGCGCGCTCAAGAGCGCCAGTAAGGGATCCCAGCAAGGGGGTCATTGTCACGCCTCGGTAACCGCGGCGATGCCCCCTTCGAGGGCTTGGCAGATTCGGTCGAGCTCATCCAGGGTCACCGAAAGTGGCGGCAGCACCACCAGCACGCTCCCCAGCGGGCGCAGCCAGACGCCTTGCCCGAGGGCCCAATCGCAGACGGCCAGCCCTGCGCTTTTCGTGCCAGGGGAACGGCTCGCGCGTTGCGCGGTCGCGGACCAACTCGATTCCGGCAATCAGCCCGCGCTGTCGTACGTCACCGACGTGCGGGTGACGCCCGATTCGCTCGAGGTGCTGCGCCAGCCGCGCGATCTTGGGCTGCTGGTTGACGAGCGTTTGTTCCTCGTCGAAGACGTCGAGCGTGGCCAGGGCCACGGCGCAGCCCAGCGGATTGCCGCCGTAGGTATGGCCGTGAAAAAAGCTCTTGGACTCGGCATACGTGCCCAGAAAGGCCCGCCACACTTCGTCGGTGGTGAGCGTGGCGGCCACCGGCATGTAGCCGCCGGAAAGTCCCTTGGCCAGGCACAGAAAGTCAGGCGCCACTCCCTCCTGCTCGCAGGCGAACATCGTGCCGGTGCGTCCGAAGCCGACGGCTACCTCGTCGGCGATCAGCAGCACGTCGTAGCGACGGGTCAACTCGCGCAGCCCGGCCAGATAGCCCGGCGGGTGCATGAGCATCCCCGCGGCGGCCTGGACTAACGGCTCGACGATCACGGCCGCGATCCGTTCGTGCTCGCGGGCGAGCAATTCTTCCATCGCGCGGAAGACTGCGCCAGTGCCGTTTCGCGTGTCACGCCCTCGGGTAGGCGATACATGTCGGGAGCCGCCGCGCGGAGTACTTCGAACAACAACGGCTCGAACATGGCGTGAAAACGCAAGACACCTCCCACGCTGACGCTCCCCAGCGTGTCGCCGTGGTACGCGTCGGCCAAGGCGACGTAGACGGTCTTGTTCGGCCGCGGGTCGGTCCGCTGCCGCCAGTATTGCAGGGCCATCTTCAGCGCCACTTCGACGGCCGTGGCCCCGTTGTCGGAGAAGAAAACGTGCGCCAGCCCCTCGGCGCGAGGTCGACCAGGCGTTTGGCCAGCTTGATGGTCGTGGGGTTCGACGCTCCCAACGACGTGACGTGGGCCACCTTGTCGAGCTGTTCGCGCAGGGCCGCATCGAGCCGCGGGTGGCGATGCCCGTGGATGTTGCACCAGACGCTGGCCACGCCGTCGAGATACTCGTTTCCGTCGATATCGACCAGCGTGGTGCCGTGGGCCCGTTGGATTACGAAGGGCTCATACTCGCTCATCTGGGTGAAGGCGTGCCAGACGATCTGGCGATCCCAGCGGAGCAATTCCTCGCGCGAGGGCTCTGGCGTTTTGGCTGGGTGCGACATGTCGCCTTCCGCCCGAGTGGCCCGGCCCACTTGCCGGGCGGCGTACCAGGAAGAGGAGCTTACCAGGAACTGTTTACCAGGAAACCGTGACCGGCGTGCCGACGGTGACGCCCAGCATGATGGCTGCGCTTTCGCCGACGATGGCCAGCTCCAACTTGCCGCTGGAACCGACCAGGGCGATGAGCGTCATCTCGGGCTGATCGCCGTAGGTGTTGAAGATCCCGTGCGTTTCGTGATCGTCGCATAGGATCGTGACCTCTTCGCCCCGCGGTGCGGAGGCCAGGGCGTCGGCCGGGATGTCGGTGATCAGATTGCCGAACGAGTCGATCGACTGCACGGTCCCTTCGATTTTTTTCGCCGTCACGCGTGCCTCCGTCCAATCCAACCGTTCGATGCTCGTCTGCGCGGGCCCCAAGCGGGCCGGGTCCAGACCCAGGCTGAGCCGCGCCGCCACAGGCGCCATGATGTCGCGACCATGAAACGTCGCCGAAACCACGGGCAACCAGTGCTCCGGCTCGGCGACGGTAATGATTGTAGAGGGGGAAGCCCGGAGCGCCAAACGGCTTAATAATCCGTTATCGGGCGCCACGAATTGCTGATCGCCGAACCGCGCGTAGACGATCTTTCGCTCCGTACCCACGCCTGGATCGATCACGGCCACGTGAATCGTCTCGGGCGGAAACCAGCGGGCGGCCTCTTCCAAGACGAGCGCTCCCTGCCGTATGTCTTGGTGCGAAATCGCGTGCGTGATGTCGACGATCAGGGCGGCGGGATTGAGCGACAGGATCACCCCCTTCATCGCCGCCACGTACGGGCTGGAGGTGCCAAAATCGGTCGAGAGCGTGATGACCGGAGGCATCCGCGGCGAGCCCTCCCGTGCGTTATTGCTTGCCCACCAGCTCGATGACCAACTCGCGGAAACGGCCGGGATTGACGTTGGGGTTTTTCTTCTTGGCCTGGCCGATCAGATTGCCGGCGGCTTGCAACTTGCCACCCTGGATATCGGCCACGATCTTGGGATTCGCCGCGATCAACTCCTCGCATAGCGAGACCAGTTCGCTCTCGTCGACCCGCTCGATGCCCTGAGCCTGCATCACCTCAGCGGCACTACGGCCCGAGGAGACCATCTCGATAAACACCTCGCGGGCGCGGCTAGTGTCGGTGTCCCCCCGCTGGACCGCGGCCAATAGCTCGCCGAGCTGCTTAGGACGCAGCGAGAAAGCGTCGATCTCGATCTTCTGCTCGTTGAGCGTGCGCATCACGTCCTGCTGGACCCAGTTGCTGGCCAGCTTCCCATCGCCGGCGATTTCGGCCAGTTCGACGTAGTAGTCCACCAGCCCCCGGCCGGCGCTCACGAGCACGTCGCTGTCGTAGGGCTTGATGCCGTAGGTCGTCTCCAGCCGCTCGCGCATCTGGGCCGGCAACTCACCGAGCGACGCCCGGACGGCTTCGATTTCTTTCTCGGTCGTGACGACCGGCACCAGGTCGGGATCGGGAAAGTAGCGGTAGTCGCTCGATTCTTCCTTGTGACGCTGGCCGCGGGTGACGTTGGCCACGTCGTCCCAGCCGCGAGTTTGCTTGGGGACGTCGCCTAGCCGCTGGCCGGTTTCCTGCCAGACTTCGTATTGCCGCACGGCCTCGTACTCCATGGCCCGTTCGACGGCGCGGAAGCTGTTCATGTTTTTCACCTCGACGATTGGCGTGGCCGCGAGGCCATCGGGCGTGTCGACGTGCAGGTTGATATTGGCGTCCACCCGCAGGCTTCCTTCCTGCATGTTGCAATCGGAGACGTCCAGGTAGGTGAGCAGCAGCTTTAGCTCGGAGAGGTACGCCTTCGCTTCGGCCGCCGAGCGCATATCGGGCTGGCTGACGATCTCCAACAACGGCGTGCCCGCCCGGTTCAGGTCGATGCGGCTATCGGCCTGTCCGGCCACTTCGTCGTGCATGCTCTTGCCGGCGTCCTCTTCGAGATGGGCCCGAATGATGCCCACCCGCTTCGGCTCGAAACGTCCCTTGGGGTCGCTGATGGCCAGGTAGCCGTCGTGCGAGAAGGGGAGATCGTACTGGCTGATCTGATAGCCCTTGGGCAAGTCGGGATAGTAATACTGCTTGCGGTCCCACTTAGTGAAGCGGGCGATCTGGCAGTTGAGCGCCGCGGCCGTCCGTAGTCCGAGGGCAAACGCCTCGGCGTTCATCACTGGCAGCGTGCCGGGCATGCCGATGCAGATCGGGCAGGTTTGCGTGTTGGGCGGCGCCGAACTTCGTCGTGCAGCGGCAGAACAGCTTCGTGCGCGTCTGCAACTGCACGTGAACTTCCAGGCCGATGATGATCGTGTACGGGTCGCTCACGGCGTTGCTCGCTAGCCAATCATCTGGGGAAATCGTTGGTGGCAATCGGTCGCCTGCTGGTACATGTGGGTGGCACGCAGCAGGCGCTCTTCCTCGAACGGCGGCGCCTGCAGTTGCAACCCGATCGGCAGTCCACCGGAAGAAAAACCGCACGGAAACGCGATGCCGCCGATGCCTGCCAGGTTGGCGCTCACCGTGTACAGATCGACGAGGTACATGGCCAGCGGGTCGTCGACTTTTTCGCCCAGCTTGAAGGCCGGCGCAGCGGTCACCGGGCCGATGATCAGGTCGACTTCGCCGAAGGCTGCGTCATAATCGCGGCGGATCAGGCGGCGCACTTTCAGTGCTTTGAGGTAATAGGCGTCGTAGTAGCCGGCGCTTAGGGCGTAGGTGCCCAGCATGATCCGTCGTTTGACTTCCGCGCCGAATCCTTCAGCCCGGCTCTGGCGATACATGCGCACGAGCGGATTGTCGAGCGCCTCGGCCTCGGCGTGTTTGCCGGCGGCCACCAGTTCCTGCCGTTCGTCGCCCAAGGCCGCAACCATCTGTTTTTCGTCGGTGCGGTGGCCGTAGTGCACGCCGTCGTAGCGAGCCAGATTGCTCGAGGCTTCGCACGGCGCGATGATGTAATAGGTCGCCACGCCATACTTGCCGTGCGGCAGCGAAATGTCCTTGACCGTGGCGCCGAGCGATTTGTAAACGTCGACCGCGGCGCGCACCGCCGCTTCGACTTCGTCGTCGAGGCCTTCGCCAAAATGCTCGCGCACGAGTCCCAGCCGCAAGTTCTTGAGCGGCTGCGTGACCGACTCGCTGTAGCGCGGCACGGGCAGATCGACCGACGTCGAGTCCAGTGGGTCGTGGCCGGCCAGCACTTCGAGCAGTAACGCCGCGTCTTCGGCCGAATGAGCCAGGGGGCCGATCTGGTCCAGGCTGCTGGCGAACGCCACCAGCCCATAGCGGCTCACCCGGCCATAGGTCGGCTTGAGCCCCGTTACGCCGCACAGTCCGGCCGGCTGGCGGATCGATCCGCCGGTGTCGCTGCCGACACTCAAGGGGACCATGCCCGCGGCGACGCTGGCGGCCGCTCCGCCGCTGGAGCCGCCGGGCGTGCACTCGAGGTTCCAGGGATTCGCGGTTCGCTGATAGGCTGAGTTTTCGGTCGAGCCCCCCATGGCAAACTCGTCCATGTTCGTCTTGCCCACCAGCACCGCATCGGCCGCTTTGAGCCGCGCGATCACCGTGGCGTCGTACGGTGGTTTGAATTTTTCGAGGATCCGCGAGGCGCAGCTCGTCACCTCGCCGGCCGTGCAGAGCAGATCCTTGATGGCCACGGGCAGGCCGGCGAGCGGACCGACGGGCTTCTTTTCGCGGCGGCGGCGATCGACGTCGGCCGCCTGCTCGAGCACCCGCTCGTTGACGCGCAGAAACGCGCCGACGCGGCTGTCGTGCTGGTTGATCGCGTCGAGGCAGGCCTGGGTCAGTGCGACGGAGGTCACGTCACCGGCCGATAGCCGGCGGAGCAGTTCGGCAGCACTTTGCGCAATAGCGACATGACCTACTCGCCCAGCACGGCGGGAACCAGGTAAAACTCGCGATCGTGGTGCGGAGCGTTGGCCAGGGCCGCCTCGCGCGAGGCAGGGCCGCGGTTCGTCGCCGGCAAAGACGTTTGACACGTCCAAAGCGTGCGCCATCGGTTCGACCGACTCAGCTTGCAATTCGGCGTCGAGCTCGGCCAGCGACTCGACGTAGCCGACGATCTGCCCCAACTGCGCGGTCATCAACTCCAACTCTTCCTCGGAAAGCTGGAGCCGCGCCAAGAGCGAAACCTTTTCGACTTCTCGCCGAGTGAGGCTCATACACGGCTCTCCTCTGGAAGCTAATGCCCGCTTGACCAACAACGCCGCGGAAACGCGATCGGCCCGCAGTGCAAACGGCCCCTTGGCGGGCCTTAGCTGGCCTTGGCGGCCTTGCCCGGCTGCGTGGGCAGCTTGAACGCGACGTTGCGAATCCGCTTGGTCACCGCGCCGCTGCGGATGCACTGCGTGCAGACGCGGACGGTCTTGTTGGTGCCGCCGGGCGTCGTGATGCGGACGCGCTGCAGGTTGGGCTTGAACTGGCGGCGCGAGATGCCGGTGACCTTGGTGCCGACGCCGCCCAGGTACTTGGCTTTGCCGCGGATCGTCACCTGGTTGCCCAGCACGGGCGCCTTGCCGCAGATTTCACATTGCTTGGACATATTTCGAACTCGCCCTTGTCGAGGCACTTTCCAAAAATCGCAAAACCGTCAATATACCGACTTTAGGGCGGCACGCAAGCGAGGATTCGCTGCGCCTGTCGGACGCCCCAGGGAGGGGAATCGTCCACCCTTAGGCGTCCTCCGTCGCATGGACGTCCTGGCCCGCGGCTGCGGCGGGCAGGATCAACACGAAACAGGCGCCGGCGCGCGTCTGGTTGTCGAGCGTCAGGTCACCCCCCATGCCGAGCGCCAAGCGGCGGCTCAGGGCCAGCCCCAGGCCAACGCCCGGCGCTGTGTCGGCCGCGTCACGAGCCGACTTGCGGAAGGGTTGGAACAGCCGCTTTCGTTCGCGCTGGGCCACGCCCGGGCCGTGGTCTTGCAGTTGGAACAGGACCTGCTGCCCGCGGCGGGCGACGCGCAGTTCAATCGTACGGTCGTCGGCAGGGTGGGCGTACTTGCAGGCGTTGTCCACCAGGTTGAACAGAATCTGCTCGACCGCCGTTGGGTCGGCCACCACTTCGCAATTGAGCAATTCCTTGGGAGCGTTTGCCAACAGCCGGAAATTGGCCTGCTTCACCCGGCTGGTTAACCGGTCGCGCGCTTGTACCAACAGTTCCGCTACGCGCACCCGCCGGATACGTGCCTTGGGCCCGTTGCGTTCCAGCCGCGCGTAGGCGAGCACGTTCTCAACGAGGTGCGTGAGTCGGTCCGCCTCGCGGCCCAACGTTTCCAGGTAGTCGCGGCGCGCCTCGTCGTCCGGCACCATGCCGCCGGCGAGCATCTCGACGTACATACGAAAGGTCGTCAGCGGCGTGCGCAGCTCGTGCGTCACGGCCGAGACAAACGCCGCCCGGCGCTCGCTCAAGGCCAATACGCCCCGCAGCAGCAAGGCCACGGCCACGGCCGCCAGCACCAGCAAACTCCAGGTAAGCCACAGCGCCAGCCGCACCGGCGTCCGCGTAGTCACCGGCACCGCGACCTGGCCGGCTACGAGCGTGACGGGCAACACCGCCATCCTGTGGGAGCGCTCTTCGGCATGCGCCGGATCCGCCGGTTCCAGCCGTGCGTTGGGCAACAGATCGCTGATGGTCGCTTGCAGTTGGCGCTTGACCGCCTCCCAATCGAGCCAGCAGCCTTGCACCACGTCGCTGCCACTGGACGAGACACGCCGGGCCAAGAGCAACTGTCCGTCCAGCCACAGCGGTGTCATGACCGTCACGCGCACGTCGACCGGAGCAAACAGCCCGTTGTTGATGGCCTGTGGATTAGCCGCGTTTTGCTGCGTGAATTGCGCGCGGGCCTCGAAGTCGCTGTCATTGAGAGCTGCTTGATTGACCGCTTGTTGCTCGGCGGCCTGCACAAATTGAGGAGCCGCCTGCTGGGGCCTCTCCGCAGATTGCTGGGACGGGTTTGTCGTGGGAGGGCGACCGACGATAACGGGACGCTCGAGCGGGGGCGCCGGCTCCGTCTCAGGCAAGGTGGTTAACAACTGGTCCCGCGAAACCAGCCGCTCAAGCGCATCGAGCCGCTGGCGGTTTTCGGCCACTTTGTCGACGGTTAAGTACGCCGGCACGACGCCCGACGACAAGGCCGGCGGGGGCACGCCCGGCGAGCTGAACGCTCCCGTAGAATCGATCTCGAAGTACAAACGCACCTGGGGGTTGTCGGCCGTCAGCAGCGGCGATGGAAACAGCGACGTCGCACTCGTCTTGCCGCTCGGCGGACCGTCGCGCAGTTCGCGCCCCGAATAAAACGGGCGGTAAGCAAAATACGGCTGGGCGTTTTCTTGGGCGAGCAGCGTCGCCGCCGTCGAATCGAGACGCCACATGGCCAGTCGGGCCAACTCCTCGCACGCCGCCCGCCCGGCGGCCAGTGCGTCGGCCCGGTCGGACTCGATCGCCCGATAGCTCAGCCAGCCGACGGCCGCCACGGCCACTAGCAAGCTCAGCGCAAACGCCAGCCAGACTTGCCAAGGGCGTCTCATGGGCCGTTCCCCGGGCCGGCGAACATGTACCCTTTGCCTCGCACGGTGAGAATCACGCGCGGCTCGGCCGCGTTGTCGCGCAGCTTTTCACGAAGCCGGGTGACGTGCATGTCGATCGTCCGGGTCGACAGGCCGCGGGGGCTGATTTGCCACACGCGCAACAGCAACTCTTCGCGCGACACCACCCGGCCCGAATTGCTGGCCAGGTAGCGGACCAGTTCGATCTCGCGTTCCGAAAGTTCGACGCGGCTGCCGTCGGCAAAGCGGACTTCGGCGCGGGCCAGGTCGGCCGTGCCGCCAGGGATGGCCACCTCCACGACGTCGCTGGGTCGCTCGGGCGAGCGGCGCAACACCGCTTCCACCCGAGCGAGCAGTTCCTTGACGCTGAATGGCTTGACGACGTAGTCGTCTGCCCCCAGGTGCAATCCCCGCACCCGATCGTCTTCCTCGCCGCGGGCGGTAAGGATGATCACCGGCTGCGTGGGGCGCACGGCCCGGACCTCGCGGAGGATCTCCATACCGTCGCGCCCGGGGAGTACCAGGTCCAGCAGCAAGAGGTCGTACGCCCGGCTGGTTGCCAGACGCAGCCCGTCTTCGCCGGTGGCCGCTTCGATCGGCGCGTAACCGGCGTAGCGCAATGCGTCGACGATCCCGCGCCGAATGGCTGGGTCGTCCTCGATCGTCAGGACTTGCGGGGTACGGGTGTTAATCGCCGTTGTGCACACTCCTCGGGCCGTGCCGAAATGTCGCCAGCGGGGCGACGCGCGTCATAAACCGGGCGGCGGTGATGACGTTGCCGACGATCACCGCATGCGCCCGGTTGTTTCGCTGCTGTCATTGTGGCTTCAAGGGGCGCGGCGGACAATCGTGCGGTCAAGGATTGGCGGCCACGACGCCGTCGTCTTCCAGCCCGGTGTAGGCCTCGGGGAGGAGCCCCAGCCAGGGATCGGAACTGGGCGTGAGAAACAGCTCGGCGTAAACGCGCTCGTTGAAACCGTCGAGGTCGCCGATCGTTCCGGCCGCGAACCACTCGTGAACCTGCCGGTGCAGGACGTATTCATTGCGCACGGTGTCGAGCGCGATCGTGCCTTGCAGCTCGCGCGCCAGTCGCACAAGCGGCGATTCGATCGCCCCCTTGGGCGCCGCGATCACGGTCGCCTCGTTGGCCGTCGGATGGTGGCTGGCGATCAGCCGCCGGCTGGCCGGGTCAAGCTGTGCGGCGCCGGCGTGCAAGACGGCAATGCGCTGCCAAATGGGGTGGTTGGGGTCCTCCGGCGGTACGGGGCGGCTTTCAAAGTCGCCGTTGCGAACTTGATCGATCGCCACCGGCAGACCCAGTCGCTGCAGGTCGAGTTCCCAGGCCCGATCCAATGCCGCAGTGCGCTCGCGGTGGTATTGGGCGACGAGCGCCCTGCGGTCGGCTCCCTTGGCGTTGACGGAGCGAGCCAGCGTTTCGGCTCGTTCGAGGCACGTCATGAACGCCTGCGGGCCGTACAGCCCGGGGAGCGCGTCGAGCGGCTGGCCGTCAGCCGCGAGGACGTAATGGGCACTATTGCCGGTCACGGTGCGGAGCAGCTTGCGGCCGTCGCCAAAATCGATCGTCACGATCGGCGCCGGGCGGACCGTCTGCCAGTGCAACACGAACCGATCGCGCAGCATGGCGGCCACCCGCGGGTTCGAATAGAGAGTCGCGCGGAAGAACCGGCTGTTGGCACAACTGAATTCGTCGGTCAGCTTGCCCAACAGGCGAAGCGAAAGGATCGGCTTGTTCGCTGCGCGGGCGGCGTCTTTCGCCTCCTCCAGGTTCGTGTACCAGAACAGGTGGCTGGCATAGCAGTCGCGCTGACTGCCCACGCTATCCAGCGCGTGGCGGATGCGCTGCCATTCGGCTTTGGACTCCTCGACGGGAGGTCCGAACTGGCCAGACCACACTTCAATGCCCAGAGCATGGACGGTAAACAGGGCGTCGAGCCCGGCCGGGCCGCGCCGCGCAACTGGGCGATGGCCGCTTCGGCGTCCTTGCCAGATACGGCCTCCTTGGCCAACGCTTCCAGATCATTTGCACGGAGCTCGGTATGGGCCCAGTGGCATCCCAGGATGGTGAGCACGATCGTCAAACTGCGGGCACGTCGCATGGATTGGTTCCTTTCTGTGGACCGGCTTTTTGTGCGGCAGCGATCGCCGCGATCGGCCGCCGTGTGGGATTCTAGCCGCGTGTGGCGCGGCGCGGGTAACGCGTTTGTAACGACCTGCTGGTGTTTAGCGGCGGACGTTTCACGCCCGCGGTCGCGGACCGAGAAATGAGCGAAACCGTCCACATCGGCCTTCTAATCGTGCGAAGGCGAACGCTTTGCCCGCGGGCGGCGTAGAAGTGTTTGCGCATATGCGTATTTTGGCGGATTTTAGGCTGGCGGGACCGAGCTGGGATGGCTTATGTTGGAGCACTCGAAAGGGGAACAGTTTAGAGTCATCACGTTCGTGATATCGTTGGCATAGGCGACCATTCGATAACGAGACTCTAGCGCCGCCGCGACTCTGGCGCCCTGTATTACTGTGGATCATTTACCCCTGACGGTTTTCCGGCGATCGGCCCTGGCCAGTGGATTGCTCACTGTGGAGCAAATTCTCGAGGCCGACTCGGCGGTGCGCGCCACCCAAGGTCCGATCGGCACCTGGACCGAAGTCGACGACGAACAGTTGGCCGCCAAGCTCGTCGAACTTGGCCGGATCAATCGCTGGCAGGCCGAGCAACTGAAGGTCGGCCGCGCGAAATTCAATCTGGGCCCCTACCAGGTCATCGACGCCATCGGCCAGGGAGGCATGGGGCAGGTGTTTCGGGCCGAGCATCGGCTGATGGGCCGCATCGTGGCCATCAAGGTGTTGCCGCGCCACCGCTCGACGCCCGAGGCGATCGCCAGCTTCACTCGCGAGATTCGGGCCCAGGCCCAGTTCGATCACGAGAACCTCGTGCGGGCTTTCGACGCGGGGCATGACGGCAACGTCTATTTTCTGGTGACCGAATTTGTGCCGGGCGCCGATTTGCGCAAGCTAGTGCGGGCTCGCGGCAAGCTTTCGATGCAGGACGCGGCCACGATCATTTCGCAGGCCGCCCGCGGACTGGGCCACGCCCACTGCCGCGGCATGGTGCATCGCGACGTGAAGCCGGGCAACCTGCTGGTGACGCCCGAGGGATTGACGAAGGTTTCCGACTTGGGGCTGGCCGGGTTTTTAGGCGTAGACGATCCGGATGACCCGCGCGCGGGACGGATCGTGGGTACGGCCGACTATCTTTCGCCCGAGCATATTATTTCGCCGGCGAAACTATCGGCGGTGAGCGACATCTATTCGCTGGGTTGCACGTTGTATTACGCGGTGACGGGCAAGGTGCCCTTTCCCGGCGGCACGCATCGGGACAAGGCCCGGCGGCATTGCGAGGACATTCCGCTCAACCCGCGGCGATTCAATCTGGAATTGACCGACGAATTCATCGACGTCATCGCCGCGATGATGGAAAAGGATCCGCAGAAGCGACTGCAAACGGCCGCCGACGTGGTTCGGCGGCTGGCCCCCTGGGCCCACGATTCGGTGAACTACGACGCGGAGCAGCCAACTTCACAAGAGTTGCGAGCCATCGCGCCGTCGCTGTCGGACACGCAGCCGGGGTTGTTCGATGACCTGCCGTTGGGCCACACGGACGATAGCGCCAGCCAGATGTCGCAGCCCACGGATCCGGTGGCCGCGGCCACGCAGGAAACTCTGCCGGACTTCCAGGGCTTTCCGGACCTGGTGGCCGACGAGCCGCAGTATTCCTGGCCCGTGGTGGTGGCGGTGCTCGTGCCGCTGGTGTTGGCGGCCGGAGCGCTGGTGGCCAGCGTCGTACTCAAAGCGATGTTCTAACTCCGCGGCTGCTGCCGGCTTGCCCACGCTCGTCCAGCGGTGTTGCCGAAGAGGTCTGCACGGCTGGACGAGCCAGCAGTCGCGCCAAGTGACTCCCAGACTCGGTTTTGAAACTGCTCGACAGCGTCTGGCGACTGGCGCGATTGCCGCGCTTGCGCAGTGTTTACTTCCCGCCGGCGAACATCGCTTCGAGGCAGATCGTCGACCAGGTTTCAAATCGGCGAGTGTCGGCCAGTATCTCGGCCAGCGGGCGAAAGCCGGCTTCGATGATTTCGTCTTCGCGCGGGTGGACCGCGGGCCGCTCGACGTCGAAGACGTGGACCACGCCGAGATGGACCTTGCCCACTTCGGTCTGGTCATCGTTGATCAGGCCGGCGCAATGCTCGGTGTAGGGAGTGTCGATCGACACTTCCTCAGCCAACTCGCGGCGCATGCCTTCTTCGTAGGCCAGCGCCGCGTGCGCCGAGGCGTCGTCGGCGCAATCCTCGGCCGAGATGTGGCCGCCGATGCCGATGCTCCGCTTGCTGTGCAGACGCCCTTCGCCCTGCCCTTTCCCGCGGGTGTATTGAAACAAATGGACGGCGCCCTGCGGGTCGCGATAGCGAAAGATCACATAGGGGATCAGTTGCTTATAGCCGGGGTCTTCTTCCACTTCGTGGCGGGGCCGGTAGCTGGTGTGCTGGGGGCCGAGCAGCTCGTCGAGATAACGCGACGCGTCACCGCAAAATCCCTGGAAATGCCCCATCCGGTGAAACAGCGACGTGGGCACGACCAGCACACGTTCGGCCTGGACTTGAGTCACGGCAGCGTCCTTTCTTGCGTGAGAAATCGGGCGGTTGGCGGCATCTTATGTATGGTGATTCTACCCCGGCTGCCAGCGTTGTGGGAGTGGGCTCCCTTGGTCGTTTGCGCGATCAATTTCGTTGCAGCGACGTGCGAGGTCGGTGATAATCCCGCCAGCGGTGCGGTTGCGACGATCGACAATCTGCTCGCCGCTGACGTGCGTGACAACTTGGTTGATCGCGATTTCGCGAATGCCAGTGAAGCTTTCCAGCCATTCCCTGTCGCAGGAGAAGAGGTCGTGGCCAGGCAAATCGGGTTCTATCTGGTGGTATTGGTTGGTTTTTTCGCCGGACGGTGCGTGGCGGACGACGTGTTCGAAATGCCCGTGCGGCTCGAGGCGGATGGAAAGGTGATCGATACCGGGCGCACCACGGGACACAGCGGCCCGACGATTGCCGACGTCGACGGCGATGGGCTGGCCGATCTGGTGGTGGGGAGTTTCGGCGGAAAGTTTCAGGTTTACAAAAACATCGGCACTCCTGGCGAGCCGCTCTATTCGTACATCGGGTTTCTGCAAGCCGGCGGCACCGATGCCTCTGTGCGCATCTATTGCTGCGTCGGCAGCCAGGCCCGCTTCGCCGATTTGAACGGCGATGGCCTCGAGGATTTCGTCAGCAACTCGTACGATCCGGGGCATTGCTACTTCTTTCGCGGGCTAGTGGATCATCAATTTGCCGCGCCCGAGGAGCTCGTCGACAAGGCGGGCGTGCCGGTGCGCAGTGCGCCGGTGCAGCAGCAGGACTATCAGTCGTTCGGAAGCTTCTACACGCCGGTCGATTGGGACGGCGACGGCGATTTCGATCTGTTGATCGGATGTTTTGACGGTCACCTGAAGTTGCGGCGCAACGAAGGTAACGCCCGAGAGCCTGTGTTTGCGGCCGATAACGAGACGATCGACGCCGGCGGAAAGCCGCTGAAGGTCCAGGCCCATTGCAGCCCTGTGGTGGCCGACTGGGACGGCGACGGCGCTTGGGACATTCTCTCGGGCAACGAGGACGGAAGCGTCACCTGGTTCCGCAACGAGGGGACGAAACAGTCGCCCCGGCTGGAAAAGGGCGTCGCGCTCGTCGAACCGAATGCCACGCTGTGGCGCGGCCAACGCGTCATACATTGGAGCGAGGACGACATTGTGCCGGGTGTCCGTACGCAAATTGAAGTCATCGATCACAATGGCGACGGCAAGCTTGATCTGCTCGTCGGCGATCTTTCCACGGCCCTGGAAGTGAAGCCGAACTTGACGGACGATGAGAGGCAGGCGTTGAAGCAATTGGTGGCCGAGGCCGAGGCAAACGGCAAGGCTCGCAGCGAACAGATGCTGGCCCTGCGGGAGGAATTCGCCAAGCGCTATCCGGGCGATGCCATCTTGAGCGACGAAGCCAACGACGAGTGGTCCAAGGCATACCAGGCGATGCGAAACAGTCCGGAGTCCAAAGTGCGGGAGCAACGCGAAGCCGCGCTGGTGCGACAGATGCGGCCGATGCTTGCCGAGATTCGCGGCAGCGGGGATCGCATGTTCGATTTGATGACGAACCACGGCTACGTGTGGCTGTTTGTTCGAAAGTGAATTCGTGCCAGTCGGCCGTGTCGACGCGATCCGCAACGCCATGCCAAGAGGTCGCAGGATGATCCATTCGCGAGTAAATTGGCCTTGTCGTGCAATGCACGCGCTGGTTTGGCCGGTGCTTGTTGTCGGCCTTGCCGGGGTAGCGGGTTGCTATGTCCGCTACAAGTCGACGACGGTGGCCGAGGTGGCGGAGTCGGACAAGCCATCGGACACTGGCGGCATCAAAATGGAGGACAGCGGTCCGCAGATCGTCCGCTCCCAGGACGATGATTCGCCCCTCAGGGTTACGCTGCGGCTGGCCAAGAGTCGCGCCGCGGCTGGCGACACGATTGACCTGTCCGTGCGACTGCAAATCGCCCCGTTTTGGGAAATCCACGCCCTGGATGCCGAGGCGGGCTCGGTGGCCACGACTCTGGAGTTGGAATTGCCGGACGGGGTGACGGCCGCCGGCCAATGGCAGGCGCCCGAGCCGGCGACCTCGCTGATGCCGGATGGACACCCAGCGTATTCGGGCGAGGTTGTTTTCACGCGGGCGATCACCGTGACCGACGTGGCCGCGACGGGCGAGCACGCCATTCGCTGCCGGGTTCGTTACCAGGCGTGTAACGAGCAACAGTGCTTGAGCCCGGCGACCGTGGAGTTGGTGGGGCGGCTCACGGTGGAGTGAGGACGATCCGGCGGTCGGCTAAACCGCCAGCGGCGCGGATGACGGTTCAGATTGTCGGTGCGAGCGATGTTTATGTTTATGGTGTTTCGTTTTCACAGGATGAGCATGGCGTCGCCGTAGCTGTAGAAGCGGTACTCTTCGCGGATGGCTTCTTCGTAGGCGCGGCGGATGAGCGCTTCGCCGCCGAAGGTGGACACCAGGACCAACAGCGTGGTCCGCGGCAGGTGGAAGTTGGTCAGTAGTGCGTCGACTGCCTGAAACACGTACGGCGGGCGGATGAACAGATCGGTCGGGCCTCGAAACGGCGCCAAGCAACCGCCTTGGGCGGCCGTTTCCAGCACGCGGACCGAGGTGGTGCCCACGGCCACCGTGCGGCCGCCAGCCGCCTTGGCCCGCTGGATCGTGGCGACGGCGTGCGGCGTGATTTCGCACCATTCGCTGTGCATGACGTGGTCTTCGAGCCGCTCGACCGTGACCGGGCGAAACGTGTCCAGCCCGACATGCAGCGTCACGCGAGCCACGGCGACGCCCCTCGTTTCGATCCGCCGCAACAGCTCTTCGGTGAAGTGCAGGCCGGCGGTGGGCGCGGCCACGGCTCCCGGCCGCGCGGCAAACACGGTCTGGTAGCGCTGGCGATCGGCGTCGACCATTTCGCCGCCGCGGATGTACGGGGGGAGCGGCACCCGCCCGACGCGCTCCAAGAGTTCCAACGGATCGCCGGGCGTCTCGGGCTGCGCAATCCAGGAGCCTTCGCTCTCTTTCAGCACCAGCCGCAGCCGAAAGACTTCCTGCAATTGCTCGTTGGTGAGGATGATTGTTTCGCCGGCTTGTAACTTGCCGCGCGTCTTGGCCAACAGCCGCCAGTGTCCCCGCTCGTCGGCCGACAGAAACAGCCCCTCCCAGCGCCCGCCAGTGGCCGCGCGAAATCCAACCAGCCGGGCCGGGATGACCCGCGTGTCGTTAATGACTAGGCAATCGCCCGTACGGAGTAGGTCCGGCAGATCGCGAATATGATGGTGAACGAGACTCCCGTCGGCCCGCTGGACCACCAGCAGCCCGCGCGTCGGTCCGCCGCTGGAGCGGATGCTCGGCGATCAATCGCCGGGGCAGTTCGTATTCGTAATCGGCTATGGAGCGGGTCACGGTGGTCTTTACCGGCGGGCGGGCGGGCGGGTATAAGCCGCCGCTTCGAATTGCTTGCAACGTTTCTCAGCGAGCTCGGCAAACGGCCCATGGCGTCATACGAGACCAACGCGACCGCGGCAACTTCGCCCGTGCGAGTCGCGTTTTGCATCACCGAGCTGGAACCCGGCGGCGCCGAGCGGTGTCTGGTCGAGCTGGCGACGCGGCTGGACCGGCGGCGGTTCGAGCCCGTGGTGTATTGTCTCGGGCCGCGACCGGCCGGCAATCCCATCTCGCTGGTCGAGCGGCTGGAAGCAGCCGGCGTCGCAGTGCATTGCTTCGGCGCCCGGCGGCCGCTGGCGCTGCCCGGGCTGCTGAGAAGACTGCGGCGGCAGATGCAACTCGACCGGCCGCGGCTGGTGCAGACATTTCTGTTTCATGCCAACGTGCTGGGTGCTTGGGCCGCCCGCGGGGCCGGAGTGCCGCACGTGGTGTCGGGCATTCGCGTGGCCGAACGGCATTCCGCCTGGCATCTGCTGGTGGCGCAGTGCGCCGACCGCTGGGTCGATCGCCACGTCTGCGTCAGCCGGTCAGTGCGCGATTTTTCGGTGACCCAGGGGCGGTTGCGCTTCGACAAGCTCGTAGTGATTCCCAACGCGGTCGACGTCGAACGTTTTGCCGGAGCGCCGGCGGTGTCGCGGAGCGAGCTCGGCGTGGACGGCCGCGCACGATTGATCGCGTACGTCGGCCGTCTCGATCGCCAGAAGGGCGTGCGGTGGCTGGTCGAGGCGATTCAGGGAGTGCTCAACGAGCACGCGGACGTCGAACTGGTGATGGTCGGCGACGGGCCGGAGCGCATGGCGCTCGAGCGATTTTGCGCGGCACGGACGCCGGGCCGCGTCCATTTCCTGGGCACGCGCGCCGACGTGCCAGAGATTCTCGCCGCGGCGGATTTGCTGGTGCTCCCCTCGCGTTGGGAGGGAATGCCCAACGTGGTGCTGGAGGCCATGGCCGCCGGATTGCCGGTCGTGGCCACCGACGTCGAAGGCGTACGCGAGGCACTCGGTTGGGCGCCGACGCACAGCTCGCCGGGCCGCACGATCCGCGGGGATTTGCCCAGCGAATCGCGGCCCTGCTGGACGATCCGGCCCTCGCTGCACGGCTCGGACAGCAAAACCGCCGGCGAGCGGCCGACACGTTCATGTTCACCGCCATGGTGGCGGCCTACCAGCGGCTGTATGGGGCGCTATTGAGTTTGGACGTCGCATGAAAATCGTAGGCGCGATGCCGGTTTTTTGTCGCAGTTGGCGGGTAGATAACGGGTTGTGACCAGTCGATGGGGTTCATTTCTGCTGGACAAAAAAGCTGCGCTTGACGTGCGGCGGGAACTGGCTATTCTTGGGCTTCCGTGGTGTGCTGTGGGGAATTGTGGTGAAGCATGTTGTTGACCGGCACGTTTGGTCGAGCGGTCGATGAAAAGCTTCGGGTCGCCATTCCCAAGCCACTGCGAGAGGCGCTGGGTGCGGCGGCCAAGGGTGCGCTGTACGTCGCGCAGGAACGGACGGATCACTTGCCATCTACACGGAGGACGCTCTGGCCGAGTTGGCTCGGCGGTTGGCACAAGCCTCACCCAACGCCCAGGATGTGCGGGCCTTCAGCCGGCTGTTCTATGCCCGGCGCAAGCGGTCGAGTTGGATAGTCAGGGGCGTGTGCGCATTCCGCCTGAGTTGGCCGCTTTGGCCGGTTTGGGAAAAGAGGCTGTGCTCGTCGGTGTTCACGATCATTTGGAGCTTTGGGAGCGCGGCCGGTGGGAGCAGTACGTGGCCCAGCGGCAGGACCAATACGACCAGATTGCCGAGGCGGCCTTTCAAAAGCCGACTTCGTAGCGATGCAGGAAACAGCGTGACGGGTGGCCGATTTACGGAAATCGATGACAGGTTTGTCCGTCCGGCGTTCGCAGTTTACTTGTGCGAGCTGGGAGGTCAGTCAGCGGCCACCGACTGACCGCCTGTCGCTCGGCGGGCCCGCGGCACGGAGCGCTGTCGGGTGTTGCGAACGTCAGCGGAGCGAGGTGTTTGAGTTTTCGCTCCGCAAGCTCCAACTTCCCGGGCACACGGAAGTGCCCTGGGTCGGGGCTTTTTCCCGTCTATCATTTAGCGAAGGCGCGTCGCGCGAAGCGCCCCCTGCGCGATCGTTCCCATCCCGCGACGCGGACGAACCGATGGACTCGTCCGCCCCACTGCACGTGCCGGTCCTGCGCGACGAAGTGCTCGCCGCGCTGGAGCCGCGCCGCGGACAAGTCTTTGTCGACGGCACGCTGGGAGCCGGAGGCCACACGCGCGCTTGGCCGAGCGGGTCGGAGCCCAGGGGCTGGTCGTGGCGCTGGATCGCGATCCGGCGGCGCTCGTGGCGGCCGAGCGAAACCTGGCGGGGCGGCCGGTGAAGATCGCCCGGGCCAACTACTGCGAATTGGGCGAAGTGCTCCACGAAGCGGGAATCGCCCAGGTCGACGGCATCCTGCTCGACCTGGGGCTTTCCAGCGACCAGTTGGCCGACGCGACTCGCGGATTCAGCTTCGACGCGCCGGGCGAGCTCGACCTGCGGTTTGACCCCGACGAAGGAGAACCGGCCTGGCAACTGATTGCACGGCTCACTGCCGCGGAGCTGGCCGATGTGATCTTTCGCTACGGAGAAGAACGCCACAGCCGCCGGATCGCCCGGGCCATCGTCGAGCGGCGTGCCGCCGAGCCGATACGTACGGCGCGACAATTGGCCGACGTCGTGCGGTCGAGCGTTCCCCGTTCGCCGGACAGCCGGCGGATCGATCCGGCGACGCGGCACGTTTCAGGCGCTGCGAATCGCGGTGAACGACGAGCTTGGGTCGCTGGAGCGAGCGCTGGTGGATTTTCCGAATTACCTGGCCGCAGGGGGGCGTCTGGCGGTCATCAGCTTCCATTCGCTGGAAGACCGGATCGTGAAGGAGGCCTTTCGCGACGATCCGCGTTACGAAGTACTGACAAAAAAACCGCTCCGCCCGAGCGAGGCGGAGGTCGAGCGAAACCCTCGTGCGCATCAGCGCCAAACTTCGCGTGGCGCGTCGCGGCGCGGAAAACCCCTGAAGTGCCGCGCGGGTGCCACGGGCCCCCCCGGCCAAGCCATGAGCAGGAGGCTCAAACCATGGGTAAGGAAACCAAGATCGGGCTGGCCGTGATCGGCGTCTTGTTGTTGATTTTGGGGGCACTGTTTTTCCGCCAGTTGGGCGCGGGCCGCTCGCTGGCACCAATCGAGGACGACACGGACGTGGCCGCGCGGCCGCTGTCGTCTGAGGGAATGAACGAGCCGCGTAGCGTGCTGGTCGCCAGCAAGGATGCAACCGCCGGCAATACGCGCCGCGCACTATGGGACGCGCCGGCGAATCCGCCGGGAAGGAAGTCGGGCAGCCTCCGGCGGCCTCTTACATGCCGCACGAGGCGCCGCCGGAGAGAGTCGCCGAAGATCCTTACGCGGAGCCGTTGGAGACGGCCGCCGCGTCGAGGCCCACCGAGCCGTGAGGGCGGGCCACCGGTGCCAGCCCGTTTCAGCAGGACCGTTATGCCGCCACTGACAAACCGGCGCGGGCAATCCGTCGGCGGCCGGCTCGGGCGTGAAGCCGCGCGAGCTTCAGGCTGGTGCAGGCCGATCGGGCCGCAATCCGCTGCGCCGTTTGAGCGCGGAGCTGCCGCTGGAGGATGACGAAAACACGTCGGCGAGCGACGCCGAGGCGGCCCCGGCCTACGAAGCGGAACCGCAGGCCGATTGGCCGCCGGCGTCCGGGGACCGTTACGGTCGCGAAGAGTCGGCTCAGCCGGCCGATCCGAATGAGGAAGTGCAAGCGGCGGCCGAACCTCGCTTCGCCCCGGCCGAAGAGCAAACGCCGGCCGAGACGGAACCGGGGGAATATGACGCCCTGCCGTCGGTCGAGCCTTCGTACCGAGATGACTTCTCGCGACCGGCTCCGGCAGCCGACAGGGAACCAGCGGCGAGCGATCCATTCGGTGGCGAGCCGCCGGCCGCGGCCGAGGAGCACTGGCAGCCGGACGATTTTGGCCGTCAACCGGCCGCTGCCCGCCAGGCGGCTGCGGCTCCAGAGGCGGAGGTTGCTCCGCCGGTGATCACTAATGGCATGTACACCGTGCAGCCGGGCGATACGTTGTGGAGTATTTCTGAAAAGGTGTACGGGACGGGCGGGTACTTCAAGGCGTTGGCCGCGCACAATCGCGCGAGTCTGCCGCGATCCGATCAGTTGACCGTCGGCGGACAAGTAGCGGTTCCCTCGATGGACGAATTGGAGCGCGATTATCCGAGTCTGTGTCCCAAGCAGCGCAACAGCGCGCTGGTGCCTGCGCGCACGACGCCGCCGGCCGCCGCGCGACGCCGAGGAACCGACGTGTACGTGGTGGCTGAGGGGGACACGCTGTTCGACATCGCGCGCTACGAGCTGGGAAAAGCTTCTCGCTGGGCGGAAATCTACAAACTGAATCGCGACGTCCTGGGCGAAGACTTCGATTACCTGCGTCCGGGGACGGAGCTGGTCATGCCACCGCCGAGCGGGCCCGCGGCGGAGGTGTCGCGAGCCGGTGGGTCGCGTTACCAGTGAGGCCGCGCCGAAGAGGGCGAGCAGGGGGTTGGCCGCAATGGGCCCGTGACAGCGTGCGAAAACGGTGCGTAGGTAGCGTGTTTTTTTGGCCTTTACGTGAATTGGGCTTCTCGACAGAATACCGCCTCGAAATCGACCCCCCGGGCTGGGCTTGACCAGTCCGGTCGATTGTCCTGCGGATGGGCAGCACCAGGTCACGGACGACCAGCCGTCTATAGCAAGGAGTGCTTAAACGTGCGAACATCTCTCATCGTGGCCCTCGGCGTGGCGGTCGCCTGCGTGGGACTGGCTTTCACGCAGCTTGAGGCACAGCAGCAAGTGGCGCCCCGCGTTGCGGCTCCCACGGCCAGCCCCCACGGCGTTGCCGTGATCGACGTGACCTACATCCTCGAGCACTACTCGCGGTTGAAGCAGGCGATGGAGGTCTATAAGCACGACGCTCAGGCGGCTGAAGACACTCTGAAGAAGGAACGCGACGCGCTGGCGAAACGGGCCGAGGGGCTGAAGACCTACGTCCCCGGCTCGCCGGATTACAAGCGGCTCGAAGAAGAGCTCACCAAGGGCGAGAGCGACTGGAAATTGAAAGTGGCCGCCCAGCGACGTGATTTTGCCGAGCGGGAAAGCAAGAACTACTTGCGGGCCTACCAGGAGCTGTCGGCCGTAGTGAAAGCCTATGCCGATCGAAACAACATCCAGCTCGTGCTGCGGTTCAACGGCGCGCCGATCGACCCGAACAATCGGGAGATGGTGCAGATGGAAGTGTTCAAGATGGTCATGTACTTCGACAAGAGCATCGACATCACCGACCCGATCCTGGCAGAACTGAATCGCAATGCCGCGATCGCCGCTCCGCCCGGCGTGCGCCACACCCGGTAGGTTCGGGCAGGCGCCAGACTTTGCGGGTGCCGCCAGCGCGTTGGGTTCTGATTTCAAGAGAAATGTCTGCCACCGACTTTGATGCACGCTTTACGAAAACAACGCACGGTCCGTCGAGCGGTTTCGGTGTTCGGGTTCGGGTTTTGGAGCGGCCGCGACGTGCGCCTGGAGTTTCGGCCGGCCGAGCCGTACACGGGCATCGTGTTCGTGCGGCAGGACGCCGGCGAAGCGCGGATCGGGGCTGTCGTGGCCAACCGCATCGAGACGCCCCGCCGGACGACGCTGACCAACGGCCGCGTGAACGTCGAGATGGTGGAGCACGTCATGGCGGCGCTGTCGGGCATGCAGATCGACAATTGCGAGGTGTGGGTCGACGGCGCCGAAATGCCCGGCTGCGACGGATCGAGCCTGCCGTTTGTCGAGGCGCTGGCCGAGGCCGGGACGGCGGAACAAGATTCACCCCAGCCCCGGCTCATCGTCCGCAACGTGACCCGACTGGGAACCGAGGAGGCCTGGGTCGAAGCGCGGCCGAGCACCAATGGCGCGCTGTCGATCAAGTATCGATTGGATTACGGCAGCGGCAACGCCATCGGGCGGCAAACGCTGCAACTGGCCGTTACGAGCGAGTCGTTCGTGCGCGAGTTGGCCCCCAGCCGCACGTTCGTCCTGCAGGAAGAAGCCGAGTGGCTTATCAGCCGCGGCTTGGGGCAGCGGGCCACGTATCAGAACGTATTGGTGTTTGACAAGAACGGGCCGGTGGAGAACGAGCTGCGCTTCCGCGACGAGTGCGTGCGGCACAAGGCGCTGGACCTGGTCGGCGACCTGGCGCTGGCGGGTTGCGACCTGGTCGGCCATTTTATCGCGCATCGCAGCGGACATCGACTCAATGGAGAACTCGTCAGAGCACTGCTGATCGAAGAGGAGATTGTCGAAGGCCGTCGTCGCAGCGCCTGACGCGCGGGCGACTACAGGGGGCCAGAGGCGTTTGCCACGCGCGCGGGCATGGACGCTCGCGCTTGCAGCGAAACGAAAGGATGCGGAGCGCTTTTTCATGGCTACCTACGTCGCCGACAACGTATCGATTCATCCACGGGCCGAGGTCGACACGGACGTCGAGATCGGCCCCTTTTGCGTCATTGGCCCCAACGTCCGCATCGGCCGCGGCACGCGGCTGGAAAACAACGTGACGCTGATGGGCCGCGTCACGCTGGGCGAGTTCAACCACATCTGGCCCGGCGTGGTCATCGGCGGCGAACCCCAGGACATCAGCTACCAGGGGAGCGACACGCAGGTGATCCTCGGCGATCACAACGTGATCCGCGAGTGCGTGACGATCAATCGCGCCACTGAAAAGGAAGAAGGCGTCACCGTGGTCGGCAGCCACAACTTCCTGATGGCCTGCTGCCACGTGGCCCACGATTGCCGGCTGGGTAATCACATCGTGATCGCCAACGGCACGCTGTTGGGCGGGCATGTGCACGTTCAGGACCATGCCTCGCTGTCGGGTGCCGTGGCGGTCCACCACTATGCTTCCGTCGGCAGCTACAGCTTTATCAGCGGGTGCAGCCGCGTGCTGCACGACGTGCCGCCCTTTATGCTGGTAGAAGGCCATCCGGCCCGGCCGCGATGCATCAACGTAGTGGCGCTCAAGCGAAACGAGTTCTCGCCCGAGGTGATCAACAGCCTGGCCGAAGCGCATCGTCTGTTGTACCGGGCCAAAGTCGGGCTGGATCATGCCCGCGAAATCTTGCGGGGCAACGATCAGTTGATTCCGCAGGTGAACGAGCTCTTGCACTTCGTGCAGATGCAGCAGGAAGGGAAACACGGCCGGTCTCGCGAGCGCAGGAGAGCGGCGTGAACACTCTGCGATTGGCGGTCATCGGGGCCGGCCATCTGGGGCGAATCCACGCCCGCTTGCTGGCCGAAATGTCCGACGTGGCGCTGGTGGGCGTAGCCGACCCGGTGCCGGCGGCGCGCGAGCGCGTGGCGGCCGATCACGGCATCCTGCCCTTCGCCGATCATCGAGAGCTGCTGGGTCGCGTGGACGCCGCGGTGATTGCCACGCCCACGCGGTTGCATCACGGCGTGGCGCTCGACTTTCTCGAGCGGGGCACGCCGCTGCTGGTCGAGAAGCCGCTGGCCGCCACCGTGCTGGAAGCCGACGAACTGGTCGACGCGGCTCGCCGTCACGGGGCCATCCTGCAGGTGGGCCACATCGAACGATTCAATCCGGCGTTTATCGCGGCGGCGGCGCGCGTGCGGCGTCCGCAGTATATCGACGCCGTGCGGGCCAGCGGCTTTACGGGCCGCTCGACGGACATCGGCGTGGTGCACGACCTGATGATTCACGACATCGACCTGGTGCTGTCGCTAGTCGAGGCCCCCTTGGTGCGCGTGGACGCTGTGGCGGTGCCGGTGCTGGGACAAAACGAGGACGCCGCGCAGGCCCGGCTGGAGTTTGCCGACGGAAGCGTGGCCAACCTGAGCGCTTCGCGCGTCAGCTACAGCACGGCGCCGCATCGCCGGATGCACTTGTGGTCGGACGAAGGATTCGCGGCCATCGATTTCGGCGACCGCACGCTGCATGTCGTGACGCCGTGCCAGGCGGTGCGGTCCGGCGAGTTCGATTACGAGACGCTGGGGACGGAAGAGAAAGCCGCGTTCAAAGAACACGTGTTTGCCGACATCCTGCGGTTGGAGCCGGTGGAAGTCGAGCCGCGCAACGCATTGGCCGACGAGCTGCGCGATTTTGTCGATGCGGTGCGCGAGCGTCCGGGCGCCGCGCGTCACCGGCCAGCATGGGCGCGATGCCCTGGCCGTGGCCGAAGCGATCCTGAATTCAGCGCAGACGCATCGCTGGGCGGCCCGCCCCGCGGCGCCGGTGCTGCATGGACCGCATTGGAAGACGCCGCTGGGGGCGCCGCGGTTGCACCGCGAAGCCGGTTGACCTGCCCCGCGATCCACTTGGGGAGCGGATCAATCTGCGGGCCACTCGGTTCACGATTTCGGCGGTCAGACGCGCCGATCTTTCGTGGTAGCGACTAAGCCGCGCCTATTATCGTGCATCACGCACCGGATCGCAATTGCCACACGCGCTCTGAGGGCCAATCAGCATGAGCATCAATCCGCAGCGCCGCGGGTTTCAGTTTGGAATGGGCACTATGTTCTGGATGACAGCCGTTACCGCGCTCGCTCTGTTTGGCCTCCGCGAGCGCCAACTACGACGGCAATACCAAACGATTGCCGAAACGGATCCGAGTAAGGCCTATCAGGTGCAGTTGGAGTGGCACAATGCCCTGCTGAAGCGGGAATTGGCGCGGGTACAAGAACTGTATCCCGATTTTATTCTGACCCCGTTGGGGGTGGCACCGAATCGGGTCCGTGACATACGACATTGGTAACGGCCCGGCACGTCAGCCTTCTACATGCCGCAATTCTGCCAGATTCTCAGGCCAGATCCCGGTCCTCGAACATCGCCAGGCCCAACAGCATGGCGATCGAGGAATAGAGCACGCAATACAAAAAGGCCCAGGCCAGGTAGCTCAACGGCACGGTGACACCGGCGGCCACGGCGGCCTGGATGTTGAAGTGGTCGAGCACGGGCAAGACAGTGGCGATGAACTGGCCGAAGAAGCGGACGATTTCAAAATCGCCGACCGACGAGTTGACGATCATCGGCACGAGGTGCCCCAACACGTAGATCGACGAGCAGACGATCAGGTTGGCCAGCATCGGCAGACGCGTGGAGATGGCCACGCTGATCGCCGCCAGTACGACCGTTTCGAAGAAGGCCAGCACCAGCCCCGGCACGATGCGGACCATCTCCAAGAAACAGAATTGCCAGGCCGGCTCCGTCTTGGCCGATTCGCGGGCATCGTACACGACTTTGTACGAGATGGTCAGCAGGAACAAGATCCCGAGCACGACGAACAACACGACCACCGGGCCTAGCACGCCCAGGAACTTGCCCAGGATGAATTGCCGTCGCTTGACGGGTTTGGAAAGCACGGTGAGGGCGGTACGGCCTTCGACTTCTTCGGAGATGGAGACGCTGGCAGCCCACACGGCCACGATGATGCCCCAGACCATGATCCAAATCAGGCCCGAGTCTTTGAGCATCTTGATGTCTTCGCCGAACGTGTTGTAGGGCACGAAGACGAAAGCCACCAGGCCGCAGCTTCCCAGCCCCAGCGCCAGGTAGAACAGCGGCTGAGACATGGTCTCGCGGGCCGTGGTCAGCGCGATGGCGGCCACCTTCGGCGTGAGCAGCCCCAGCGCCAGATAGAGCGCCACGAGCGCCACCAGTGCCGCCGCCGTGAGCGGTATGATGCGGACCTGCGGCGTCTCGATGTCGGTGTAAGTCCGAATGTGGAGCGTCACGGGGCTGGTACTGGTATTGGTGACATTCCATTGGGTGACGGCGTTGCGGGGGCGTTTGTCGGTCTCTTCCGAAAACGGCTTTTGCCAGGTGGCCTCGCTGCCGGGCGTAATGCGCACGGCGAGCAACTGTCCCAGATTAGAGGCAATGTTCGTGTTGAGCATCAACGGCTGATCGGCGTCGGCGGTAAAGGCGTTCAGCTCGGTCAGAGGGAGGTGCAAATCTTCAAGCTCGTAGGCCGGCGACGAGGCGGGCACGCTGAACTCCCAATCGCGGGAGCCCACGCTCGACAACCGCGAAACTGATTCCAGCATGGTGCGGTACGGAATACCCGGCACCAGGAACGCGCCCAGAACCGCAAAGCCGGTGAGAAACAGCGCCATGTAGAAAATCGGCAGCAGGATCCCCTCGCGGACGCTCGTGGCCATGAAGTCGGCGGCGGGCCGCCAGATGAGAAAAAACAGCCCATAGACGACGGCCAACACGGCCACGCCCAGGGCCACGCCGACGCTCAATAGCCAAAACGGCGTCAACCAGGTTTGCAACAATCCAAGCAACAGAACGGGACTACCAGGCATGGTTTCAATAAATCCGATCGAAAAGAAGCAATGCGACGGAACAGGATGCCAGGCAACGGTGCGACTAAAACTTGACTTCGAACCGCGTGAACTCGCCGGTGGCCGGAAACTGGGTGTCTTGCGAGCTCGTGATGTAGCGATCCATCTCGTCACGGACCGCGTCGATAAACGCATTCACCACGTCGGGCATTCCCTCGGCTACCAGCAGCACCGATCCGTCGGGCAGATTCTGGACGTACCCGCCGACGTCAAACCGCCCGGCGATCTGGCGGGTCGTATAGCGGAATCCAACCCCCTGCACCTGGCCGGCAAACCGCACCTCGCATCGCGTCCGGGGACGGTTCGAATCGGTGGCCATGGAAGCAAGGGCGAAGGAAGAGCCCAGACGACTGGCAGGTCCGGATCGCATGCCGCAAACCCTCAGTATAGCCAAAGCTCGGAGTGTCGCCAGCGACACCCGGTAGCGAAGATAATCCTGATGACGGTTGGACTTGCGTCCGGCGGGCGACGCGTCGCCGCTCTTGACTCACTGGGACGCCAATTCTAGGCTTAAATGCACTCGGCGGCGGCTCGGCTCATGATGCAACGGGCGGCGCGCTGGCATTGCTTTTGCCCGGTGGTGTAACGGTAGCACGAATGGCTCTGAACCATTTAGTCAAGGTTCGAATCCTTGCTGGGCAGCTCGATTAGTAATACGCGGTGGCGGCTGTCGGCGTTCGAATCCAGCTAGAATCAATCGGCCGGCGGCTGTCCGAGCGGCTTCGAGGGGCCCCTTTCCTTTCGTCCGCGGGGCGCAAGACGCTGTCGCTCGGCGGAAAGCCCGTCTCATGGCCACCTACCTATTTGCCTGGGAACTGGGGCTCGGGCTCGGGCATTTGGTAAACCTGCGACCGCTGGTCCAGGGGCTGGCTGCCCGGGGGCATCGAGTCGAGTTGGTGTTGCGCGAGTTGGACCGTGCGCCGGCGGTGTTTCCGATTGAGAGCATCGGCCTCTGGCAAGCGCCGTTCAAGACCCGCCGCACCGGCGAGGTGACCCCCACACTGTCGTTTGCTCACCTGCTGGCTGAAGCCGGTTTCGGCCAGGCGGGCGAATTGCGCGGGCTGGCCGAGGGGTGGCGGAGTATCTTTCGCCATGTCGACCCCGACGTGATCGTCTTCGACCACAGCCCGGCGGCACTGGTGGCGGCCCGGGGGTTTCGGGCCAAGCGCGTCACGCTGGGCACGGGTTTCTTTTGCCCGCTGGACGAGTCGCCATTGGAGTGCGTTCAGCCCTGGTTGCAGGCGGATGCGGCGGAACTTGCCCGGGATGAGCAGCGCGTGCTGGACGTGATCAACGAGGTGCTGGCGTCGTGGCACGAGCCGCCGCTGTCGCGCGTGGCAGGGTTGTATTACCCGGCCGATGAGCATTTCCTGGTGACGTTTCCGGAGCTGGAACATTACCCGCGCCGCACGGGGGCCCGCTATTGGGGTGCCTGGTCCAGCGGCTTCGGCAAGCCGCCCCAGTGGCCGGCCGGCAGCGGCAAGAGGATTTATGCCTACTTGAAGCCGTTTGCCGCGCTGCCGACGCTGCTGGGAACGCTGGTCCGTTCGGGATGTCCGACGATCATCTATTGCGACGGGATTCCGGTCCGGGTGCAGCAGGAATTTCAGACGCCGACCGTCCGCTTCGAGAATGAGCCGTTGGACATGCAGCGCGTCGGCCGGGAGTGCGATCTGGCAATTCTCAACGGCAATCACGGCACGGCCGTCAGCATTCTGCTGGCCGGCAAGCCGTCGCTGCAAATCCCGATTCACGTGGAGCAAGCGCTGTTGGCCTCGGCGATCGTACGGATGGGTGCCGCGCTGGCGGCGGCTCCGGACAGCCCTGAAGACGTGGAGCGAAAGTTGCAAGCGTTGGTGGCGGGCGACCGCTGCGTCGAGGCGGCGGGGCGATTTGCCGCGACGTATGCCACGTTCGATCCGAGCTCACAAATCGCCGAGATCGTCAACCGTCTGGAAGCCTTGGGCCAGGCCTCGTCCGCGGCCGGGGCAGACGCGGATTGAACACTCGCGTGCGAACCCCCCCAACGGCGATGTGATCGAAATCCACGGCAGAGTAAGCGAAATTCTGCGCAAACCCGTTGAAACGAGCAACACTTCGAGGCCGATAAAAGGATGCATCACGCCGCTGGCCGCAATGTGGTAGGCGGACTGTGGCCCGCCGCGGCTGCACTTGGGGTAGGTGCAGCCCGGCGGTTTTCTTCAGCTTGCACGAATACCGATTGCCCGCGGCGAGCGACGGCGGCGCATGGAGAAAGCCGTCCCCGTGAACGAGGACGGCTTTGTATCCGGCAAGCCAGAGTCCATTCCGGCTGCCTATATTTTCCGCCGTTGCGCCGACGCCGTTGCGCTAGACCATCTGCTTGAGGTTCTTGAGCGCTTGCAGCTTGATCACGTTGCGGGCCGGCTTGGCCTTGAACGTGGTTTCTTGTTTGGTGAAGGGGTTGATCCCCGTGCGGGCGGGCACTGCCGGCTTGCGCGCCACCTTGATCTTCAGCAGACCGGGCAGCGTGAAAATGCCGGGACCGCGATTGAGCTGATTGCCGACCAACTCGGCCAGGGACTCGAAAACGCTCGAGATCTGGGCCTTCGTCAAGCCGGTGCTCTCGCTCAGTTGAGCGGCGATTTCCGACTTGGTCATGGGCTTCTGAGTCTTTTCCTTGGTATGGGCGGTCATTGGGATTCTCCCGGTTAAGAGTTCGAAGAATTCGACGAATCGGCCCTGCGGACGCCGCTGTCCCCCTCGGCCCGCTTGATCGCGTCGTACACCTCTTGCCGATGAACGGGAACGTCCTTCGGAGCTTCGATGCCGAGCCGGACCTTGTCGCCGCGGATGTCGACGACAGTGATCACGATATTGTCATTGATGATGATGGTCTCGTTTACCTTCCGGGATAAGACGAGCATGTGGTGCCCCTCCTGTGTTGGGCTGCCCTTGGCAAGTTGCGGCCGAGCGACGAAAGACACGTGGCAGGCGGAACGTCTCCAGCGTGGCGGACGTTGCCTCGACGCATCGCTTCGCCGCACCGGCGGACGTTCAATGCACTATGAACATGCTAGGTCACGTCGCGAGAGCGTCGGGCCGGGACGCCAAAATTGCGGAAATTTGCGAGTGGCTTTCGATCGATTGTGGCGCAGATTCGCAGCACGCGGCGCGGCGATAACGTTCGTGCCGCTGGGCGTCGGCACCTCGGGGGGCGACCGCCGGCACCGGTCGGGGGCCGGCAAAGCCGGTTTTTTCAGGAGTTTTCGTCCGAGCGAGGCGTATTTCGCGCGAAACTGCACGGTCAGCGGCCGGGCTTTCCGCGCGTGAATCGTCGCGGCAGGCGCGCTGCGAAATTTCACGCGCGATCCGCCAGGCACTACTCGTAAATGCGCGTGATCCACTCGGCCACCAGCGCCGGCTTGTCGCCGCCGTCCGACTCGACGGTCAGTTGCCAGATGACCTGCACTCCGCCGAGAATGTCTTCCACGCGTTGCACCTTGCTGCGGGAGCGGATGCGAGAGCCGGCCCGTACGGGGCTGACGAATCGCACGCGGTTGAGCCCGTAGTTGAGCCCCATCTTATGATCTCCCCCCACGTGCACGGCCTGGCTGTGCAGGCGCGTCACCAGCGACAGGGTCAGGAAGCCGTGCGCAATGGTGGTTCCGAAGGGGCTTTCGCGGGCCGCCCGTTCGGTGTCGACGTGGATCCATTGGTGGTCGCCGGTGACTTCGGCGAAGGCGTCGATCATCGGCTGCCCCACTTCAATCCAGTCGCTGGTGCCGACTTCCTGTCCGACGAGCGTGCGCAGCTCTTGGATGCCCTCGATCGTGCGGCCTGCCATGACAAGAACCCCTGGTGATTGGTGGACCCTTTCGCCCCTCAGCTTGACAGCCGGCCGAAGGTGAGTCAAATCCTTCGGCGAGTCCGGCTTGTAGGGGTCGGCGCCGCTACGGCCTGGGGAGTTGGGGGCGGCTCTGGCATCGGCGAGTTCGGCAGTTTCGTCAAGGTCGATTTCGCGTTATGCCGATCCTGATATCGTGGAGTTGATATCACGCCCGGTGCCGGGAAAACCGGGCATTGCGACGTGAAAAAACTTCGTCTTCATCGGAAGATCGCCCCACGCTACACTCACGCACCTTGATCGGAGCCGGGCACGGACTGCCCGGCGCGAGCAACATGGAGGTTGCAAAGATGACCGTACTACCGACTGCGGATCAGATCCGCACGATCGTTCACCGCACGTTTCTGGAATTGGACGTCGACGAGGACGCGCTGGTGGACATCGACGAGCGGATCATGCTGGACGACGGCCGCTACGTCGCCCGCAGCTACCGCGTGGACGACTTCCTGGCGATGTGGATGATCGACGTGGGGCTGGTGCAGTTCTACGACGCCGAAGGCAACATGCTGCGGACGGTGAACCTGTTCGAAGAGATCGAGCACCAGCGGATGGCGGCCTGAAGCCGGCGAGGTCCGCTCGAGCGGGGGGCGGCGCCGTTGTGGCGGGCGTTCGTCGGTCTCAATTGGCCCGCAGGTCGGGCGGCAAGTGCCTGATGTCGAGCGCGACGCGCCAGGCCGCGTCGCGCACGAAACGCGTGGCCCGACTCCAGAGCTCGTCTTCGGGCCAGAAGACGTGTTCCGGCTTGGCCGGCATGACCGACCAACTTCCGCTGGCAATCTCGTCTTCCAATTGGCCGGCGGCCCAGCCCGAGTAGCCGGCGAAGAATTTGACTTTGGCGGCTTCGCCGCCGGATTGCGCGGCGAGTGTTTCGAGCTTGTCCTTGCCGGCACAGAAGTAGATGCCCGGCATGACCTCGATCTCAAGCAGAAACTCGTTGGTGTGCAGCGCCACGAGCGGCCCTTCGCAGGGGCCCCCAAGGAAGATGGACGCCTCGCGATGACAGGGCACGTCGCTCAGCTTGGACCAGGCTTGCTTCAATTCGGCGCCGGTCCGGTGGTTGAGAATCAGTCCCAGCGCCCCGTCCTCGTTGTGGCGCACCAACAGCACGATGCTTTCGGCGAACGGCGCCGGCAACTCGGGCGCCGCGATCAACAAGTGGGCTTGGAGACTGGACACAGCGGGCGGCATCTTCGAATCGACGGGCATCTACTTCGCTGACGTCTATCCTATGTCGTCGGTGGCTCGATGGAAAGATCGTCGGCGTGCGCCCGGCGATACGTCACGAGCAACCACGCCGTGGGCGCCATCACCAGCACGATTCCTGCCAGCGACAGCCCGTCGAACGAGCGACCCCAAATCACGACGTCGAACAGCATCGCAAATCCGACTTGCGTCAGGGCCACGACCGACACCCGGGCGGGAGGGCCGGCGGCAAACGCCTTGGTCAAAAACAGTTGCCCGGTCGTCGCGCACAGGCCCACACCGGCCAGCATCAGCAGCGAGTCGGCGTCGACGTTCGACGCGGCCAGCGATTCCGTCGGATCGAGCAGCAACAACACCAGGCAGGCGGCCAGCGACACGCCGGAAAAATGGGCCACGATCGCCCAGGGAGCAATCTCCCGCAGGCGATGCAGGCCGAGCATGGCGATCGACGTGCTGAACGACGCCAGCAGGGCAGCCAGCGTCGGCAGCGGCTCCGATCCGGCGAAGTGCGGCTGGGCCACCAGCACGACGCCGCAGAAACCCACGGCGATGGCGATCCAGGAGTCCTTGCGCGGCACCTCGCCCGCCAGCGGCCACGACAACAGCGCGACCCAGATCGGAAACATGTTCGCCAGCGTCAGCACCTCGGAGATCGGCAACTGCGGCAGCGCATAAAACATGCACAACAGGCTCACCGTGCCGGCGATGCTGCGAATCCACATCGTGCGCGGCCGAAAGACGACCAGCCGCGCGCCGCTCCGCGCCGCCAGCAGCAGGGCCAGCACCAGCGCCAGCCCAGCCCGGACCGTAGCGACCAGTTCCCAGTCGCAGCGGCCCCCCAGTGCATGGGTCAGCGTGGCCATGGCCGAAAACGCCAGCGAGCCGACGAGCATCCAGGCGTAGGGCAAAACCGGCGAACTCTCCGCGCGCTGCGTGAGCGGGAGGTCGGTCGCGTCGGAAAGAGGCTCGAGTCGCGTCACTCGTCAAATCCTAGCGTGCGACGCGCGGCGGCTAAAGGGGCGGCCGGTTCTCCCGCTGATTTGTCGCTGCCGGGCCAACTTGCCTGGGGGCGCGATGCGGCCGGCACTCCTCGGGGCTTGGCAGCGGGGGCTGGGCCGCGTCATACTCGATAGAGCGCCCGAATTCCCTCTTCCGCCCCGCCGATTTTGCAAGGAACGTCCTCCGTGACATCGCCGAAACTGCCGATTCCGCTGCGAGGTATCATTCCGCCCATGGTCACTCCACTGTCGGGCCGCGACAAGCTCGACATTGCCGGGACTGAACGTCTCGTCGAGCATTTGCTGCGCGGCGGCGTGCAGGGGCTGTTCATCCTGGGAACGACCGGCGAGGCTCCCAGCCTCAGCTATCGCCTTCGGCGCGACCTGGTTTCGCTGGTTTGCCGGCAGGTCGCCGGGCGAGCGCCCGTGTTGGTAGGAATCACGGACACGGCTTACATCGAAAGCGTGGCGCTGGCGTCCTATGCGGCCGACGCCGGTGCCCAGGCCGTGGTGTTGTCGGCCCCCTATTACTTTCCGGCCGGGCAGCAGGAGCTGCGCGAATACCTCGAAGACATCGTGGCCGACTTGCCGTTGCCGGTGTTTCTGTACAACATGCCCACGCATACCAAAATCACCTTCGAGCCGGGCACGGTCCGGGCCGCGCTCGACATCCCGAACATCGTGGGGCTGAAAGACAGCTCGGCGCAGATGATCTACTTTCACAAGCTGCGCTCGATTTGTGCCGAGCGGCCCGACTTCTCGCTGCTGGTGGGGCCCGAGGAATTGCTCGGCGAGGCGGTGCTGTTCGGTGCGTGCACGGCGGCGTGTGCGGCGGGGCCAACTCTGTTCCCCAAGCTGTACGTCGAGCTGTACGAGGCGGCCCTGGCGGGCAACGTGGAGCGGATGCTCGCCCTGCATGCCCAGGTAATTCGCATTGGGCGGACGATTTACTCGGTGGGCCAGCACGGCTCGGCGTTTATCAAGGGGCTCAAATGCGCCTCTCGTGCCTAGCCATCTGCGACGACGACATGGCCGAACCCTTCCAGCGCTTCCGCCCCGAGCACCGCGAGCGGATCGAAGCCCACTTGGCCGCCCTCGGCGCCACGCCCGACGGTCCGGTGCTCGAAGCGTGAACTCTTGTGGCAGCGTATGCCGTTGTCAAAAAACCCGCACCGGGCCGGAACCTGGTGCAATTCGCAGTTTGTAGCAGGCAGGTTCCACGCGCCGTCAGCAGAAGCGGAAAAGAACTCACTCTTGCCTGTGCGGTCCGCGGCGAAATCTGCGGCATTCGGCGTGTCGCTACGGCACGCGGAGCGTGCCCACTACATCAAAGAACTCGCTGTGCCATCTTCAGCCTCCCAGGATGGCTGTCCGCGTCGAATAACGGGCGGCGAACGAAACAAACTCAGATCGATGGCAGTCCCATAGGCGTCGGGATTGCCATCAATCCGGCTCGCTCACCTTATAGCAGCTCGGAAATCACTTCGCCCCGGTCGATCGCCGGCACCGGGCGGCCGGCCAGGTTGAGGAAGTGGAGACTCGGGTCGATGCCCAGGCAGTGGTAGATCGTGGCGTGCAAGTCGCACGGCTCCACGGGGCGGTCCGCCGGCACCTCGCCCAGGCGGTTCGTGGCGCCAACGACGCGGCCCCCCTTGATCCCGCCGCCGCCGATCAGGCAGGACATGGCGTTGCCCCAGTGATCGCGGCCGGGCGTGCCCATGCTGCCGGCGGGTCCGCCGTTGCCGCCGTCGTTCATTCGCGGCGTGCGGCTGAACTCGCCGCACAGGATCACCATCACTCGGTCCAGCAGGCCGCGCTGGTCGAGATCGGTAAACAGGCCGGAAACCAGCGAGTCGATGATCGGCAGATTCCGCTCGTAGCCGGCCTTCAAGTCCCAGTGATGGTCCCAGCCGCCCATGTGGACGGTGACCCAGGTGGTGCCGGCTTCGACCAGCCGGCGGGCCAACAGCGTGCTTTGGCCCCAGGTGTGCCGACCGTACATGTCGCGGGTGCGCTCGTCTTCCGGCGCTGATGTCAAACGCCTGGCGGGCCGCTCCGCCGGTGACCATCTCGTAGGCCTTGTGGTCGAAGCGGTCCATGGTTTCCATGGCCCCAGAGGTGTCCATGTCGCGGCGCAGCCGGTCGAAATGCTCGAGCAAGCCGCGGCGATTTTCCAGCCGGTCGACGGTCATCGAGCCGGCAAGCTGGATGTTGTCCACCTTGAAATTCGGCGTCGTTCGGATCGCCGTTCGTTTCAAACGGGTTGTAGGCGTGCCCCAGGTAGTTGGCCCCAAAATAGCCGGGCCGCAGGCCGATGCTGGCGGCGTAGGGAACCGCTGCGTAGGCGGGCATGCCGCTGCGGCGCGGGCCCAAGAGCTTGGTGCTGATCGACGCAATGCTGGGGTATTTGCCCGTGGTGTCGGCACCGCTCGCGCCATTGCGCGAGGTGAGCATGTAGTGGGCGCCGGTGAAGTGGTCGCCGTTGTCGTGGTGCAGCGAGCGGATAATCGAGAACTTGTCGGCCACCTTGGCCTGGCGCGGATAGAGCTCCGTGATCTCGATGCCGGGGACGTTCGTGCGGATGGGATTCCACAGCCCGCGGTACTCGGCCGGGGCCTCGGGCTTCAGGTCGTACATGTCCATGTGGCCGGGCCCGCCGTCGAGCCAGAGCATGATCACGGCGGTGTCCTTGGCCGGGCGGCCGAGGTTTTGCGAGGATTCTTTGGCGGCCAGGATTTGCGGCAGGCCGACGCTGGCCATGCCGGCCACGCCGATTTGCAAGAAGCTGCGACGGTTCAATCCATCGCAGTACCGTCCCGCACGTCCAGCATCGATTCTGAACATGGCACCCCCCCAAGCGATCCGTAGGATTCCGGGCCGAATCACGACACATAAGCGAGCCTTGATCGGAAGGCGATTCTAGCAGCGGGGCGTCCGAAATGTCAATCTCGCGGCGCGTCCAATCGGCGGCCGGAAACAGTCGTTGCCGCCAGCGCTTAGGGGCCGCAGGCATTGGGGCTGCGCCCGTTCCTGACGGCGCAAACTGCGACGTGTTGAGCCCGCTCCGGCCGGGTTACATTGCAGTCTTACGATCCCGCCTGTGTTGCTTCCTTCTTGGCTCAAGTGATTGAGGACCCTCCCCATGTTTCGCCTGCCCTTGCGCGGGGCCTCGCCCTGCGACTCCTGTTACCGGTCTTGTGCCTGGCCCTGATGGGGGCCGCTCCGGACGACGATCGCACGCCGCTGGACGAATACGTCGACAAGCCCGACCCCACCTACAACTACAAGCTGGTCAATACGATCAAAGGCGAAGGCGTCACCACGTATGTGGTGGAGATGACGTCGCAGACATGGCTGTCGACCGAGGAAGTGGACAAGCCGGTCTGGAAGCACTGGATGGTGATCACGCGGCCGGACGAGGTGAAGACTTCGACGGGCCTGCTGTACATCGCGGGCGGTTCGAACGAAAGCAATCCGCCGAACAAGATCGATCCGCTCACGTCGCAGTTGGCGCTGGGCAGCCATTCGATCGTCACCGAGTTGAACATGATTCCCAACCAGCCGCTAACGTTCAACGGCGAGACGCGGACGCGTAAGGAAGACTCGATGATCGCCTACACGTGGAACAAGTTTCTGCGCACCGGCGATCCAAAGTGGCCGGCCCGGCTGCCGATGACCAAGGCCGCGGTTCGGGCGATGGACACCATCACATCGTTTTGCGCCGGCGACGACTGCGGAAACGTGGCGGTTGACAAGTTCGTGGTCTGCGGCGGCTCGAAGCGCGGTTGGACCACGTGGACCACGGCGGCCGTGGACGACCGCGTGGTGGCGATCGTGCCGTTTGTGATCGACATGCTTAACGTCGAGCCCTCGTTTCAGCATCATTGGGAAGCCTATGGCTTTTGGGCCCCGGCCGTGGGCGACTACGTGGCCGAAAAGGTGATGCAATGGAGCGGCTCGCCGCAGTACAAGGCGCTGATGAAAATCGTCGAGCCGTTCGAGTATCGCCACCGGCTGACCATGCCCAAGTACATTGTCAACGCCACCGGCGATCAGTTCTTTCTCCCCGATTCGTCGCAGTTCTATTACGACGAACTTTCCGGGCCCAAGTGGCTCCGCTACGTGCCCAACGCCGAGCACAGCCTGGGCGGCACGGACGTGCCGTTTACGTTGTTGTCGTTCTATAACGCGATTATCAACGACACCAAGCTGCCCGAGTACTCCTGGACGGTCGAAGAGGACGATTCGATCCATGTGAAGACCAAGGATAAGCCGAGTGCCGTCAAGTTGTGGCAAGCCACGAATGCCGAGACGCGCGATTTCCGCGTGGACAAGATCGGCCGCGTGTGGAAGAGCCAGCGGCTGGAGCCCAGCGAAGACGGCACCTACGTGGGCAAGGTCGAAAAGCCGGAAAAGGGCTACACGGCCTTCATGGTCGAGCTGACGTATCCGAACCCGGGCTCGCCGTCGTTCAAGGTGACCACACAGGTGAAGATCGTGCCCGACGTGTTGCCCTTCGAATACAAGCAGCCGACGCCGCCGGTGGAATCCGCCACCTCGGCCGGAGGAAGCTGAGCGAAACGCGAAACGGGGTAGCAACGCTAGGAAGGGGATGGGGATTTGATTCCCGTCCCCTTTTTTATTTCAAGTACTTGTCGAACCAGTCGACGATCGTGCGCATGTCGTCGTGCCAGTCTTTCCAGCCGTGGGCTTCCCCTTTCTTGACGACCAGCTCGCAGGGGACGCCGGCGTCCTTGAACTTTTCGATGATCAGCTCCGACTGCTGCAAGGGCACCAGGTAGTCCTTGTCGCCGTGGATGATCAAGGTGGGCGGGTCGTCGCTGGTGACGTGATAGGCGGGGGAAATCTGCTGGGCGATTTCGCGGCGCGTCGGCTCGTCAACCGACTCGAAGTATTTGAGGGCGGCGTTCCAGCGCTCGAAATCGAATGGGGCCCGCAGCGCGTCCTTCGGTCCCTGGTTCAGCCAGGCGAAGCCGGGCGTGCCGTAGTTAAGGAAATCGGTCGGCGGAAAAAAGCAGGCCACGGCCTGCACCCGGCTGCTGGCCCGGACCACGGGATCTTTGCTCTGGGGGTCGCCGGGCGTGCCGGCCGTGCCGACCATCAGCGATAAATGTCCGCCGGCCGAGCCGCCGGTGATGCCGATGCGGTTCGGATCGATGCCGAACTCGTCGGCGTGCGCACGGATATAGCGGACCGCGCGGTTCATGTCCTCGACTGCCTCGGGAATCGTGTATTTGGGCTGGCTGCCGTGCATGACGGCAAACACCGTGTAGCCGCGGCGGAGCAGCTCCTTCAGGAAGTCGAGGTTGATCGCCTCCTTGGCCGAAAACCAGCCGCCGCTGACGGTCCAAATCACGCCCGCCCCGTTTTGCTTTTCGGGAGTGAACACGTCCATGGTCAGTGCCGTGCCGAACTTGCGGCCGTAGATCACGTCTTCGCGGCGGGTGAACTCGGGCGCGTCGTCGGCGCGGAGCGTGGGCGCACAAAGCAGCACAAGCAGCAGGCCGGCCGGCGTGAAGCGACGGAACATGGGTTGCACCTGGTGAGCCGGGAACGTGTGGCGCCGCACGAGCGCGCTGAGTAACCAAATCCAACGAACGGCGGGCGAACCGCGCACTGCCGGCGGACGATCGACCCGCCCTGCTCTAGCCAAACAGCTCGCGAATCACTTCGCCGTGCTCGACGATCTTAATCGGTCGGCGGTCGGCCGTCACGTACTCTTCGTCGGGATCGATCGAGAGGACCTGGCAGAAGGTCTTGAACAGGTCTTCCACCCCCACCGGGCGATCGGTCACGTGCACGCCATCGGCGTCAGTTGCGCCGATCACCTGGCCGCCGCGTACGCCGGCGCCGGAGAGGCTCACCTGCCAGCCTTCGCTGTAATGTTCGCGGCCGCCGTCGGGCTTGAACTTGGGCGTGCGGCAGAACTCGCCCATCCACACGACCAGCGTGTTTTCCAGCAGGCCCCGATCGGCCAGGTCGGTGAGCAAGGTGGAATAGGCCGGGTCCGCTTCGTTGCACAACAGCGGGTTCTGCTCGAAGCCCAACTTGTGCGTGTCCCAGCCCTGGTCGCCCACCGAGCCGGTGCTGATCACCTCGACGAAGCTGACCCCCTGCTCCACCAGCCGCCGGGCCAAGAGGCATCCTTGGCCGAACTCAGTCCGGCCATACGCCTCGCGCAGCGGTTCGGGCTCGCCTGACAGATCGAACACGCCCACGCGAGGGCTGAGCACCAGGTTGGCCGTGCGGCGATAGACGTCCTGCTTTTCGGCCACCGCCACGGATCCGCCGGACTTGGCAAACTCGGCGTCGATCCGCTCGGCCAGCGCCAGGCGGCGGCGGACCACGTCGGCCTCGACCGGGGGCGCCACGTTGGGCGGCAGCTTGCCCGGCACGTCGACCTTGAACGGATTGTAGCGCACGCCCAACACGCCGGCGTCGACGTCGCGGGTGGTGATCCGCGGCTTGCCGATCCGCACAAAGGCGGGCAGGTCGGCCTCGAACCGCTCGCGGTCGCGGGCCACGACGGCGCCCCACGTCGGATAGCGGACCGCCGGCGAAAGGTGATAGCCGGTGCGTACCAGGGCGATGGCCCGTTCGTGATCCTTCTCGTCGCTGGCCATCGAGCGAATCAGGGCGATGTCGCCGAGCTTGCGAGCCGTTTGCGGCCAGTACTCGGCAAACTGCACGCCGGGTAGCACGGTATGAATCGCGTGGGCCGGGCCTTGATACTTGCTCCCCGGCTTGGGATTGAACGTGTCGTACTGGCTCGGTCCGCCGTCCATCCACAAGAGGATCATCGACTTGCCGGCCCGGCGCAGCTCGTCGGCCTTGGCCACCAAGAGATCGTGCCAGCCGAGCCGCACCGCGCCCAAGCCCGCTCCGGCGGCCACGGCGCGGCGGAGAAAGCCGCGGCGGCTGACGACGCCGTCGGTGGACATGTTGACGTCGAGGATGGCGTGTTCGGTTTGCATGGACGTGCTATTGCCGAGTCGTGAATTCCGCCGAGTTGACCAACCCCCACAGCAAGTCCTCGAACGCCGCGCCGCGGTCTCCCACCGCTTTGACGTGCTCGAGTGCCAGGTTCAACTCTGCCTCGGTGGCGTCGCGGGCCAGCACGCGGGAATACAACTCCTGGCAGGCCGCTTTGTCGTCGGACTCGCTGGCCAGCAGTTTCGCCAGCATTGTGCCGCTCTCGGGCGAGGCGTCGATCTGCCGCTGCAGTTGCTCGTTGTTCATCATCCACAGGGCCTGCGACATCGTCCGCGGGGCATCGACGGGGCCGAACGACGGATCGGCGCCGAACACGGCGTGGATCAGGTCGCGGGTGCTCTTGGGCGGTGGCGGAAAGCGGACGGCCGCGGTGGGCTTGACCTCAGGCGGCGTGTAGTTCGGCAACTCGATGCCGGCCACCAGGGCCGCGAACACTTCGTCGCCCCGCAGCCGCAAGGGCATTTCGGCCACCGAGTCGCTGGTGGCGGCATCGGCAGTGCGAATGCCGCGGCGGTAGGCCTCGGTGGTGGTGATCAAGCGGAAGAGGTCCTTGAGGTCGTAGCCCGTGGCGGCGAAGTGCCGCGAGAGGGCGTCGTGCACGCCGGTCCACAGCGGCTCTTGCGAGTCGCCCAAGTCGTCGATCGGCTCGTAAAAGCCGCGCCCCATGGTGCGGGCCCAGATGCGATTGACGAGTGCCTTGGCAAACCAGGGGTTGTTACGATCGGTGATCCAGTCGGCCAGCTCGGTCCGGCGGCGGTCGTCGCTCAAGGCTTTGCCGAGCGGATCGCCGTCGAGGAAGCTGGGCTGCATCTGGCTTCCCTGCTTGCGCGGGTCATCCATGTCGGGCATGCGGTACTCCCCCTTGGCCAGCGACGAGACGACCGTGCCGCCGCCGTCGTTTTGCGAGAGCTTGGCCTTGGTGCGGGCGAAGAAGGCGGCCAGTTCATGGAACTGGGCCCGCTTCCAGTGGTCGAACGGGTGGTCGTGGCACTGGGCGCAGCCGATGTGCTGACCGAGGAAGATGCGGCTCGTTTCGGCCGCCAGATTCGTGGGGTTGGCATCGTGATAACCGATGAACGTGGCGGCGGGGACGTCGTCGACCTTGCCCTTGGCGGTGATCAAGTCGCGGACGATCGTGTCCCAGGGCGCGTTGGCGTTGAACTGTTCGGCCAGCCACTTCTTCAGCGGGCCGTAGTTCAAGTAGGTCAATTCCGGCGGCGGCACGCGATAGGCGATCGTATCGCACCAGTAGTTGGCCCAGTTGCGGCCGAACTCTTCACTGGCCAGCAGACGCTCGACCACCTGGGCATACTTCTCGGGCGAGTCGTCGGCCTCGAAGTCGCCTTGCTCGGCCAGCGTGGGCTGCCGGCCGATCAGGTCGAAGCTCACGCGGCGCAAGAATGGTTCGTCGCCGGTCTCGCCAGACTGTCGCAGCCGCGCCGGGCTCGGCCACGATCAGGGCATCGAGCAGCTCGGGATTCAGTCGGGCTGGCGCGGCGCCTGGCGCGTCGGCGGCTTCCGGCGTGGCCGCCAGCAACGAAGCCTGCCAGAGGATGGCGGTCGTTGCGAAAGCGACGGCAGCGGCGGGTTTGAGCGGGCGGAACTTCATGGGGCAGCTCGGCTTACCGAATCGTGGGGCCCGTGCCAGCGTGCAGTGGGTGCAGTATACCCGGCGGAGAAATCAAGCGTCAACGCTTTTCGATGCGTCAACGGCGAGCCGAGAGCCCTGTTAGGACACGATGTGGAGGCCAGAGTGCCGCGAGAGACGGCTCAGAGTCGCCTAGGAATGCCGTCGCGACGACTAGGTCCGACAATATCGTGGCCATCCGCTCGAACACGTCGTGCCAGCGGTCGAGCTGTTGCTGCCGGAACAGCCGCAGCGTGGGATACCAAGGGCTGTCGTCGCGGCCGGTGAACCAGCGCCAATCGTTGTGTGCCGACAGGGCCACCCACGCCGGCACGGCCAACGCGCCGGCCAGGTGCGCGATCGCCGTGTCGGCCGAAACGACCAGATCGAGTTGCTTCATCACGGCGGCCGTGTCGAGAAACGCTCCGTCGGCGTCGAGCGTGTCGCCGAGCTGGACGAGATCGATCGAGCCGGTGGCCGCCAGTTCGCCGGCGGGTCCCTTTTGCAGGTTGACGAGTGTTACGCCGGCAGTGCGTGCCAAGGGTGCGACCTCGTCGATGGGAAACGACCGTTGGCGATCGAACACGTGTTGGGGATTGCCCTGCCAGCAGACGCCCACGCGGAATCCTTCGACGGCGGCAAGCTCTTGCGCGCAGCGTTCGACGCGCGCCCCATCGGCGGCCAGGTAGGGCCCCTGCCACAGCTGCCTCGTGCGCCAGCCCGAGCACGCCGGGGAGGCTCATCAGCGGGCAGTGCACGTCGAACGCGGGGAGTGGCGAACCGGCGGCCACCAGGCGATCGATGCCGGCGGCGGATTCGAGGAGCTTAAGCAGGCTGTGCGGGCACTCGAGGATCACTGCCCGCCACGGGCCGCGACGTTAGCCGCGTAGCGGACGAACTGGATGGTGTCCCCCAGCCCTTGCTCGGCGTGCAACAGGATCGTGCGACCGGCCAGCGGCTCGCCGTGCCAGCGGGGTTTGTCGAACGTGCGCGTGGAAAAGCTTTTGCACTTCCAGCGCCATTCGTACTCGGCAAACCCGCGTTCCAGGTCCCCGTGCCGCAACAGGTAGGTCGCGATCGAGAAATGCACGTCAGGCAACTCCGGGTCAAGCGACAAGGCCCGTTGGTAACATTGCCAGGCCCGATCGAATTCGGCGCGGGCCTGGTAGGCGGTGCCGAGATTGTTATGGGCCTCGGCCGAATTCGGATCGAGCGCGATGGCGGTCTCGAGCGACGCGACAGCCTCGTCAAAGCGTCCGGCATCGCGGAGGATGCTCCCCAAGCTGGCGTGCGAGCGGGCGTAGCGTGGATCGGCGGCCACGGCCTGGCGGACCAGTTCAATGGCTTCGTCGCGTCGCTGCCGGCCGCTGAGCAGGTTGCCGAGGTTGATCAGCGCCTTGACGTAGCGGGGGCGATGGCCGATGGCCTCGCGGTAGCTGGCTTCGGCTTCATCGTAGCGCTTCAAGTCGCGCAATCCGTTGGCCAAATTGTAGTGAGTTTGGGCGGCCGTGGGGTCCGCGGCGATCGAATGGCGAAAGCTGGTAACGGCTTCCTCGATCTCGTCGGCGTTGCGCAGAGCCGTGCCCAGGTTGTAATGCGCCGTGGCCGATTGGGGGGCCAGCCGCACGGCGCGGCGGAGCTCGTCAACGGCCTGCTGGTGCCGGCCCAGCGCACCGTAGGCGGCGCCCAGGTGGCTGTAGTAATCGGCGTTGCGCAGGATTGAGCGCGATGGCCCTTTGGATGGCCGGCACGGCCTCCTCCGCCCGGTTTGCCTGGATGTAAAGCGCGCCGAGCAGATGCCAGGCGTCGGCCAATTCCGGCGATTCGTCGACCACCTGCTGATACAACCGCTCGGCCAGCTGTAGATTGCCGGCGCGGTGCTGTTCAAGCGCGACGTTCAGCAGATCGAGAGCGGAGGACATGCGGGCGTGGCGCGGGAGGAGATGTGAGAACGCGATGGCTGGGCTCCATGTTTGAGTTTAGCATGTTTCTGACGATCTTAGGCCGACGCGTGAGCGAGGCCGGTGGGCGCCGGCTGGTCATGCAGCGGGCCGGCGCCGGCGAAAAAAAAAGAGGCGGCCGCGCTGGTTTGGCGGCCGCCTCTCGAGCCGGTGCGGCGAAGGGTGGCAGAATTCAGGCTGCGCGTCAGGTGGTGCGATGACGCCGAGGTCGAATGCGCGCGACCTCGGCGTGCCCCCGTTCGCTATCGCGCGCCGGCGTTATTTGATCGACGCGCGTCGTCGGCGAGGACGTAAAAACGATGCCGGGCCCGTCGACTGGTAGGGCGAAGTCAAAGGTGCTACATCGACGCGAGGAGCCCGGCATCGCAAGGACCCATTGGCCGAGTTAGCTCGGCCACTGGTATCTTCGTTTTGAGAGGTCGAAGATATTTCCGCCTCGCGGTCGACTTTTTCCAGGGCCGCGGAGATCGTGGGGTTGAAGCCACTGTCGCCCAGCCGTTCGGCCAGCTCGGTCCGCAGCACGCACACGTCCTTGGGCGCCTCGATGCCCACCCGCACGGTTTGTCCCTTGACGTGCAGAATCGTGACGGTGACGTAGGGCCCGATTTGAATTTGCTGTTTTGCTTTTCGCGTGAGCACCAACATGAGAACACTCCTTTGTCGCTTTGAGAGATGAGATTGCTAGCAGATGTGATCCGTTCCGGTGCGAAACAAACCAAGCAGCAGGCGTGCCAAACGCGCGCGAAAACACGCCGCCGTCGACAAGTCGCTTGAGGCCAGCCGAGTTGCGCCGCAAGCGTCGGAATCCGTACACTGCCAGTAGTGTACAAATTTACAATCCGAAATTACAAAACTGGTATTGCCGGCCGTAGAACGGGATCGTGTACCGGCAAGGTAGAGGGCCGGCCGGCGGCCGTGCATGCTGGCGCGTGCCCGCGAGGCGTCGCGTGCGTGGGCCGGTCATCGATCGCCTCGGAAAAGACCTGTTGCGCGGGCGTTGCGCGATCGCGAAGTGGGCGGCGTCAGCGCTTTTGCGGCGTCAGGCGCTCTTGTTGCGGCGCGATAGCTCGTCGCGGAGCTTGGCGGCCAGCTCGTACTGTTCGCTGGCCACGGCTTCGGCCAGTTGTTCGGACAAGCTAGGCTTCAGTTCATACTGCTCGCGGAGCGTGTCGCGCAGCTCCTGCAGTCGGCAAACCAGGTCGTCCTCGTCGAACTGCTCCTCGGCGTCGTACTGGACGAACAGCTCGTGAAAGCGGTCCAGCCCCTGATTGATTTCCTGCATGGCGGCCTCGGCTCCATCCTCTTCGAGCCGGGCCAGCGTGGCGGCCTGCGTGCGGTGAAAGAGCACAAACGGGCGGTATTGCTCGTGCGAAAGGGTCCATTCCTCGCTGGGCGAATGGTCGTGGACGAAGTTCATGAAGGCCAGCGTGTGGTCCGCATCGTCGGCCGCGCGGCGAAACTCCCGCAGGGCCAGCCAGCAGACCCGGCGGTGATAGTATTGCATGAACTCGCGGTCGGCCTCGCCGCATTGCTCGGCGTCGAGCACGAAACCGTCTTGGCCCTCGTCCTCGGCCAATTGCCGCAGGTTCTCGAAGTAAGTCGGCAAGCCGCCGAACGTCAAACCGTCCGGCCGTCCGGTCGTTTCCAGTTGTAAGATTCCCATCTCGACGCGCATCTGCAAGACTTCGCGCCCATCGCCGGCCCGGACCAGCCGAGCGCTGATCTCACCCGGCTCATAGGGCCACTGCTTGAGCAGGCGATCGATGTCGAGTCTCCGCGACATTGCGAACTCTCGCTCTGAAGGGGGCAAGTGATTTCAGAGACGACAGCGCAATTATATCTGCGCGTGCCGGGTCGGGCCACCGCCGAGCGGGCCAGGGGCACATTTTTGACAGACAGCGTGCCCGCCGGGTCCGGTTCGCCAAGCGCGTCAGCGGCGAAGCAGGCCGCTTAGCGACCACCCGCGAAGACGTCCAACACGCGGCGCAGGTCGAATTTGCGCGGGGTGTCTTCTGTTTCGGCGTCGGGCGGCGTTGCGGCGGGCGCATCCAGGGGCTGCTCGAACGAGACGGGGAGCGTGGCGGGGGCCTCGGGCAGTTGCGACATGCGCGCGGCGAGCTGCGGATCGCCTTCGGCGGCGGCCCGATCGGCGGCGGCGCATCGTTGGCAGCAATCGCAGCACAGGTTTTCGACGACCCACTTGTAGACTGTCTTTTCCCGCACCTCTTCCTTCTTGACGAGTTTCTTGCGAGTCAGCACCTTGCCGCAAGTGGGAGTGTAGATGATCTTGTGATGGCCGCACTCATCGCAAACCTTCGTACGGCAGCTCGGGCCGGGCACGCAAAAATCTTCGCACTCGCAGCAGTAAGTGATCTTGGGCACTTTCACGGTCTCGCAGACCACGCGGCAGACCTTGCGACACGAGTTGTCGCAGCCGCAATGATCGCAACAGCACTGGGCCCAGCCGCTGCGGCAGGCCACCAGCAGGATGGCGCAGAATAAGACGGATTTCATAGCGGTCAGTTCCTTCCACGGAGGCGGGCGGGAGGTTCGGCGTGGCCGGCGCGATCGATCGACGCCGACCGCGCGCGACCGGCATGCATCGTCATCGGACGCGGCACAACCGCGACTTTCCCCGTACGCGGCGTCTTGCGGAACTTTTAGCAGCGACCGGCCGCAGCCCTTGCCCAGCCCGCAAACTCTCCACGCCCGCAGCGATATCGCCCTACCGCAGTCGTAGCCGCGGAGTCGCTATGCGCAGAATCGGCGCGAGTGCCTATAATTCGACATCCGTCACGTCTCGATGCCCGTTCCGGATTTCCGGGGCCGATTGCTAGGGGGAGTGCCACGATGAAAATGGACCACGAACAGCAGATGGCCCAGGCCGAGGAAGTGCTCGGCGAACGCTTGCATGAGGCAGGGTTTGCCAAGGCCCTGTTCTTTGGCGAGTTTCTGAACGACAAGCTGCTCGACTATCCGGACCTGGACCACGACCCGCGCACCGGCGGCGTCGTGGCCGAACTGAAGCGCTTCTGCCAGGAGCATATCGACGCGGCGGCCATCGATCGCGACGCCGAGATCCCCCAGAGCGTCGTCGATGGCCTGGGCCGGATCGGCGTGCTGGGGGCCTGCGTGCCGCGGGAGTTCGGCGGCGGAGGTTTCGATCAGACGTCGTATTGCCAGATGATCCAGGTGCTGGGCGGCCACTGTGGGAGCACGGCGCTGTTTGTCAACGCACACCATTCGATCGGCCCGCGGGCGATCGTGTTATTCGGCACGCCCGAGCAAAAGGCGGCCCACCTGCCGAAGATGGCCAGCGGCGAATGGATCAGCGCGTTTGCCCTGACCGAACCGGAAGCCGGCAGCGACGCGGCCAACGTGCAGACGACGGCCACCCCCACCTCCGACGGTAAGGGATTCCAGCTCAACGGCCAGAAGCGGTGGATCACCAATGGCGGAATCGCCCAGGGATTGACGGTGATGGCCCGCACGCCGGTGGCCGGAAGCAAGGAGACGAAGATCACGGCCTTCCTGGTGACGCCCGACATGCCGGGCTTCGAGGTAGTCGAAAAGCGGATGCCCAAGTGCGGCGTGCGCGGGACGGCCACGTCGCGGTTGGCGTTTCACGACATGTACGTGCCGAAAGAGAACGTGCTGGGTGAGCTGGGCAAGGGATTGCGGATCGCGCTGACGGTGCTCGACTTCGGCCGCACGACCTTTGGCGCCAGTTGCACCGGCGCGGCGCAGTTTTGCGTGGAACAGGCCACGCGGCACGCGCTCGGCGCGTGCAATTCGGCCAGCCGCTGGCGAATTTTGAATTGGTGAAGGAAAAGCTGGCCTACATGCAGGCCGGCGCCTACGCGATGGAAGCGTGCACGTATCAGACGGCGGCCCTGATCGACTCGGGCGAGGGCGACTTCATGCTCGAAACCGCGATGCTCAAAGTCCTCTCGACCGACATCCTGTGGCGGATCGTCAATGACACGATCCAGATTTTCGGTGGCAAGGCCTATTTCGCCGACGAACCGTACGAGCGGATGATGCGCGACGCCCGGATCAACATGATCGGCGAAGGGGCCAACGACGTCTTGCGCGTGTTTACGGCTCTGGTCGGCATGCGCGAAGTGGGGTTGGAGTTGCAACGCGTGCTGGACGCCGCTCGGCGGCCGCTGGCGAATCTCGGCAAGCTGAGCGGGTTTGCCGGCCGCAAGATCGAATCGTTCTTCAGCTCTCCCTCGGTCTACGTGCATCATGCCGAGTTGGAGAACGACGCCCTGCACCTGGGCAAGCTGGTGGGCGAGTTCGGTTCGCAGGTCGAAGCGGTGCTGCGAAAGTACAAGGAATCGGTGCTCGACCGGCAGTACGTCCTGGCGCGGATCGCCGACAGTGCCAACGAGCTGTACGCCAGCGCCTGCGTGCTCAAGCGGCTGGACAAGATGCTGGCCGCCGGCCCGCTCGACGCACGGCGGAAACTGGAGCTGCAGACGGGCCGGTACTACCTGAAGACGGCCGCCCGGCGAATCTACGTCAACCTGGAAGAGCATCTGTGGAACAACGACGATGAGGCCGCCGTCAGTTTGGCTGACGCGCTGTTGGCCAGTCGGCGGTAGCGTGGCTTCGGCGGACAGTGCTTGCTCGCCGGCGGCCAAACGACCGGTGGCTATTCGTCGCCTAGGCTGCGGCGCGTTGTTCCTTCTTCCGAGACTTGACCTGTTTGGCTTCGAGTCGGCGGGCCACCGCGGCCCGCGAGGGCTTGGTCGGCTTGCGCTTCTTCGGCGGCGTGGCGCACCGAGGCGAGCATTGCGCGGAGTTTTTCCTGCGCGTCGGATATGTTGCGCGGCTGATCGCGATATCGCTGGCTGCTGATGATCAGTTCGCCGGTGGTGGTCAGCCGGCTGGCGAAGCGTGCGAGAAATCGCTCTCGCACCTCTTTTGGCAGCGACGCACTTCCTGCTGCATGCCACCGCAACACGGCCTTGCTGCTCACTTTGTTCACGTTTTGCCCGCCAGGGCCGGAGCTGCGGGCAAACGTCCACTGCAATTCCGACTCGGGAATCCGGATCCGCGAATTGACGATCAGCATGTCACGGCCCAAACTAAAACAGCGGGCAAAAGCAGGCCTGTCAATCGTACGCTGTTGGTGTGAGCGAGGACAACGCCGCTGGACGCGATGTGCGGACGCGACCCGAGGACCAGGGTCGCCACGGCGTTTGACATTGGTATTGAGGAAGAATCGAGGATGACATGATGCATCGACTCGCGTTAGGCCTGGCGGCGTGTGTCGTCGTCACGGGGGCAGCCTGCGCCGATAAGCCCACGGCCGAGGCAGCCTCGCCGGCGGCGGACCGGGCGGCGGCGGGATCGGATTGGCCCTGTTTCCTCGGCCCCACGGGGGACAGCACGTCGACCGAAAAGGGCATTCTGACCAAATGGCCGGCCACGGGTCCGCCGCTGGTTTGGAAGCTGGAGTTGGGCAACGGTTACGGAATGCCGACGATCGCTGCCGGACGGCTCTATCAATTCGACCGCGTCGACGACGAAGCTCGGCTGCGGTGCGTCGATCGCCGCACGGCCAAATTGATTTGGGATTTCAAGTACCCCAGCGACTTCGAGGACCTGTACGGCTACGACAACGGGCCGCGTTGTTCGCCGGTGGTCGACGACGACCGCGTGTATATCTTTGGCGCCGAGGGGATGCTGCATTGCTTGCGTGCTGACGACGGCAAGCTGGTCTGGAAGGTCGACACGGCCAAAGAGTTTGGCGTGATCCAGAACTTCTTCGGAGTGGGTAGCACGCCGGTCGTCGAGGGCGACCTGCTCATCGGGCAGATCGGCGGCAGTCCGCCCGAGAGCAAAAGCGTACCGCCGGGACAGCTCGACCGGGTCGTGGGCAACGGATCGGGCATCGTGGCGTTCGATAAGAAAACGGGGGAAGTGCGACTACCAGATCACCGACGAGCTGGCTTCGTATGCAAGTCCTAAACTGGCCACGATCGATGGCCGCCGCTGGTGCTTTGTGTTTGCTCGCGGCGGGCTGGTCGGCTTTGAGCCGAAGACGGGCAAGGTCGATTTCGAATTCCCCTGGCGGGCGCGGATTCTGGAGAGCGTCAACGCCAGCACGCCGGTGGTGGTCGACGATCTGGTGCTGATTTCCGAGACCTACGGTCCAGGGGCGGCGCTGCTGCGGGTGAAGCCCGGCGGGTCTGACTTGGTTTGGGCGGATGACGAGCGGCGTCGCGACAAGGCGCTGCAAACGCACTGGAATACGCCCGTGTATCACGAGGGCTACGTCTACGCGTCCAGTGGCCGGCACACCGAAAACGCCGAGCTGCGGTGCGTGGAACTGGAAACGGGCAAGATCCGCTGGAGCGAGCCGGGTCTGACGCGTTCGTCGTTGTTGTATGCCGATGGACACCTGATTTGCTTGAGCGAAGACGGCACGTTGCGGCTGTTGCGGGCGAATCCGAAGAAATACGACGTCGTGTCCGAAGCCGTGCTCGTGGAGCGCCCGGCTACGGAGCCGAATCCGTTTGATTTCCGTCCGCCGCGGTTGTTGCGTTATCCGGCCTGGGCGGCGCCGATCCTGTCGCACGGGCTGTTGTACGTGCGGGGGGCCGATCGGCTGGTGTGTTTGGAGTTGATCCCCGGCAGCCGGGGCGCAAAATAGTGCTCGTGATCGCGGACTGTTTGAAAACGCTGCGTCGGGCGGCCTGCGCGTTTTTTGTCGCTGGGGATCGTCCGGAGATGGGGTGATGGTGGATACGCAGCATTACGATTTCGTGGTCATCGGCACGGGGCCCGGCGGCGAAGGGGCCGCGATGCGGGCGGCGAAAGAAGGCAAGCGGACCGCGGCCATCGAGCGGTTTTCGGCCGTGGGCGGCGGGTGTACCCACTGGGGCACGATCCCCAGCAAGGCGCTGCGGCAGGCCATCTATCACGCGAATCTCTGCAACCAGGGGTCCATCTACCACCGGCTCGAGGTGCAGCCCCGCTATTCTTTTCCCGAGCTGCTGGCCACGGCCAACGCCGTGATTGCCAAGCAGGTGGATCTGCGCGAGGGCTTTTACGAGCGGAACGAAGTCGAATTGATTCCCGGCACGGCGCGGTTCGTCGATCCGAACACGATCGAAGTCGAGAACACCGGCAGCGCCTTGCGACGGATCACGGCCAAGGGCTTCGTGATTGCCACCGGTTCGCGACCCTACCGGCCGCGCGACGTCGATTTCTCGCATTCCAATATTTTCGACAGCGACACGCTTCTGTCGCTCGACCGCACGCCGGTGAGCGTCACGATCTATGGCGCCGGCGTGGTGGGCTGCGAGTATGCTTCGATGTTCCGCAACATGCAGGTTCGCGTGACGCTGGTCAACACGCGCGACCGGTTGCTGTCGTTTCTCGACGACGAGATCGTGGCCGCGCTCACGTACCACCTGTCCGAAAACGGCGTGCGCATCCTGCACAGCGAGAATTATGAGTGCGTCGAAGGTACCTCCAACGGCGTGATTCTGCATCTGCAAAGCGGCAAAAAGGTGCGCTCCGACATCCTGCTGTGGGCCAACGGCCGCTCGGGCAACACCGACTCGCTGGGGCTGGAAAACATCGGCGTCAAGCCGAATCACCGCGGCCAGATCGAGGTCAACGAACACTATCAGACCGCGCAGCCGCACATCTACGCCGTGGGCGACGTCGTCGGGTATCCGTCGCTGGCCAGCGCCTCGTACGACCAGGGACGATTCGCGGCCAGTCATTTCTGCGGCGACGTGAACCACTATCTCGTCCAGGACATTCCCACGGGCATTTACACGAGCCCCGAGATTTCGTCACTGGGCAAGACCGAGCGCCAATTGACCGAAGAGAAGGTGCCCTACGAAGTTGGCAAAGCGCAGTTCAAGCACCTGGCGCGGGCCCAGATCACGGGGCTCACGGTCGGCATGCTCAAGCTACTGTTCCACCGCGAGACGCTGGCGCTGTTGGGCATCCACTGCTTCGGCCAGAACTCGGCCGAGATCGTGCACATCGGCCAGGCCATCATGGCCCAGCCCGCGCCGCACAACACGATTCGCTATTTCACGAACACGACGTTCAACTATCCCACGATGGCGGAAGCCTATCGCGTGGCGGCGCTCAATGGAATGAACCGCGTATTTTAGGGGTCACGGATTAGGGACCGCTCCCGAATCCGTGCTATCCGGCCAGGAGTTTGCCGTACGCGCACTTGGAGCGCTCCAGCAGCTCGCCGTAGTCACGGTCTTCGACGGCTTCGCCCATCAGTTCGAGGTCGTAATGACCTTGATAGCCCGCGGCTTGCAGGGCCGAGACGATCTCCTTGAGCGGCAGCGTGCCTTCGCCCAGCAGGTAGCGGTTCTGCTCGTGCTCGGGCTCCGTGCGGCCGTCGCCCAGGTGCACGACTGCGACGTCATTGACCACGCGGGGAATCTGTTCGACGATCGCCGGGTCGAATCCCAGGTGATAGGTATCGAAGACGAGCTTCAGGTGGGGACTATTGAATCCGTGCACCAGCGACACCGCCTCGTCGAGAGACGTCAGAAACGTCCAGTCGTCGGCGCAGCCGGGATGCATCGGCTCGACGGCCAGCACGACGTTCAGCTCCGCCGCCAGGGGCAGCAGCTCGCGCAGGGCGCCGGCGAACAGACGTCGGGCATGGTTCTGCGTGTGACGGTTGCGACCGCCGCTGTAGACAACCAGGCAGTCGGCCGCCAGCGCCCGCGCCAGTCGAATGGCATCGCGGGCGTCGGCCAGGGCTTCCTGATAGCTGTGGCCGTCACTGCCGGTGAAGCCGCCGGCCCACAGCAGGTTGGAAACCGCCAGATTGCTCTGCTCGAGCAAAGCGATACCGCGCTGCTCGCCATAGTCGGCCAGTTTCTGCCGCCATACGCCGATGGCGTCGATGCCCGCGCCCTGGTAGTGCGTGACGTCTTCCTCGAACGACCAGCGATAGGTCGTCATTTCATTGATCGACAGGCCTGCCATTGCCACTCCCGCGGTCGAAACGAGGCTCGCCAAGTCGAGCGGCGGCCCTCGGCTGGCGTTGCGGCTCGATAGTATGGGGAATCGCCGAGGGACTGTAAAGCGAACGAGCAACCGCGCCGCGGGCGCATTGTAGGCAAGCTGAAAAAAAGGCGACCTGACGCGCCGAACTCGGCCGATCGGACGCGCTTCCAACAGTGAACAGACTGTCAGCGACGCCCGGCGACGAGGACCGCGGCCAGGTTGGCGGCTGCATGGCCAGTGCCGGGTATGAAGTGGGCCGCTTTCTTAGGCGCCGCCTGTTGCGGCTTGCGGACTTTTGCCTTTTGCTCGAGGTTCCAGGCGTCGAGCCACTGTTCGCCCGCGCGTTTCAGGTCGAAGTCTGTGGAGAGGCGTTTTTCCATATCGCCCAGATGCCCGGCACCGTAGAAGATGGCGATCTTTTTCTTGCCGGAGTCAATTTGCTCGGCCAACTTCTTGAGCGCCACCTTGTTGCGTTCGGTGATGATAGTCGAGCCGTCAGGCCCTTCGAGCGCCCCCATCACCCCCTCGATGTTTTCGAATTGCTCGGCCATGAGCCGCTTCATCGTGCCGGCGCGGTCCGGATTGAACAGGGCTGCTAGCATGTCGAAATCCGACGTGCGGCTCTTCTGGGCCGACTGTTGCGCCATGGCCTGCCCCATCATGCGGAAGAACATGCCAAAGAAGCTCTCGTTGCGTTCCTCCATGGATTTGGCGAAGTCGTCGGGCGACATGTCGGCATGCACCATGTTTTCTTTCGTGTAGTCGACCAACTCTAACTGGTGTTCCAGCTCCAACATGCCCTTCAGGCCGTTCTGCAGCATGGCCACGGGGTGCCCGCTGGGCTTGCCTCCCTTGGGGACTCGCGTTCCGTCGGGCGCCACCAGCTCGTAGAGCACGACCTCATAACCTTCGAATTGCTTGTTGAGGGCCTCGTAGTAGCTCTTCTCCCCCACGTGGACGGCCCCGATCAGATCGACCTCCAGGCCCCCCTGGGCGTCGCCAGCAGGCACGAAGTGGACGATGGCCGTCTGCAAGGCCAAGGGCTCATCTGCCTCGTCGCGGGAAATCCTGATGAATTTGGGACGGGGGGCCTCAGCGGTCGCTTCGTCAGCGGCCGGCTTTTCGGTGGCGGCCGGATCGTCGGCAGCCACGGCCACGGTCCAGCCGGCTGGCAACGCGAGCCAGCCCGCCAGCAGCAAGCAAAGTAGTCCCATCAGGCGGATGTGGCTGGTTCGCGTCATGACAGGAGCTCCTATTGATGATCGAGGACGAGACGACAATCCGCCCTGGCGGGCTTCCAAGCGAAAGTATACGCGGGCCGGTAAGTCCCGACAAATTAGGGACGTAGGGACGGCTTGACCGGTAGTGTTCGGCAGCACGCTCGGCGGATTGTTGCGATCCGCCGACCAGCGTGCCGGGAAAAAAATTTCGACGTGCGTGACGCTCGACACGCGTCCGAATCGGCTCCCTATCATTCCCGAAATCCCCAATTTGGTGTTCACGCGGGCAGTGACGTGCGATGGTCCGGCAGCTTGTTTTGGAGGAATCACGTACAGAGCCCCCAAATCTCCCGGCTGGGGCCCCTACGATCGGCTTTTTCGGTAGACCTTGCCTTTCTTACTTAATTCCCGCGACACGCACGGCCGATACTACCGTCACACCCAATGCGGGGCTCTCCGTGTGGGAGTGCCATTGCGCGGCAAACGATAGCGCGAGCCAAGGTGGATGCGAAACATGTCGATCAAACGTACGGCAATCTGGCTAATAATGCTGGGAGCCATGGGCTTGCTTGCCGAGCGGGCAACCGCTCAACCGGCCCACAACGGCGTGTACTATCCCACGCCGACTCCCATCTACGAGAACGCGAGTGCGCCGTTTGCCGAAGACGGTTCGGACACCAACCATCCGATCGTCGAGCCATTTAAGCCCGTTGGGTTCGAACCGCGGTTTGACTGGTTCGCTCCGGCCGAGACGAGCACATACGGCCGCGGCCAGAAAGCCAACATTGGGTATTTCTTCAGCATGGAGCGTTTGTACTGGTCGTTGGCGGCTCCGGAGTCGGCTCCCATCGGGAGCAATGCGTCGGGATTCTTTCGGGCCCGTGGATCAATTCTTTCCCGACGGGCCCGGATTGGACAATCGTTTCATCCACGCGTCCGGTGCCTGGGGCAATCGCTGGGAAGTGGGCTACGTCGACACGGACGACTATGGCTGGTTGGTCAGCGTTTTGGACCACATCAGCCAGGGGCAGTATCGCATTGACCAGACGCCGGCATTTTATTTTGGTGATCCGAATTTCCTGCTCACCGGTGGTCCAAGCTCGCTGCTGCAGTTTGAGCTTCCCTACATCTTCGGCGAATTCCGGATCAAGAACATTCTGCAGATGAATGGCGTCGAGATATCGAGATTCTACCGTGCTCGGCGTCTGCACAGCGGAGCGTACTTCGAGTTGATCTACGGCGCTCGCTGGCTGCAAATTAACGACACGTTCTGGGTCACGGGCGACGGCAATGGCACCGGTCGGGAGGCCGTCGACATCGGTGGCGCGAGCTACACGTTTTCGACCAATATCCTCGACGCCAGCCAATTCAGCATGCGGGCGCTCAACAACCTGGTGGGCCCGCAAATCGGTGTACGGTTCTTTCGCGAGCGCGGACGGTGGGTAACGTCGGTGGCCACTCGCTTTCTGGCCGCCGCCAACTTCCAGAACCTGCACCTGAAGGCCAATTTTGGCACCGACACGCAGCAGAACGCCGGGTCACTACCCACGAACTTCCGGGGGTTGGGCGTCGACAACCATGTTTACACCACGACCTTTTCGCCGGTGGGCGAGTTGCGGGTGGACGTGGCCTACAACGTCACCCGTAGCGTCGCGGTGCAGGCCGGCTATACGGGACTCGTAGTGGGCAACATTTCAAGGGCCAGCAATAGCCTCAACTACAATGCCGTGAACCTGATTGGCATCAGCCTGAACGATCACCAGATCTTCTTCGCCAACGGCCTCAACTTCGGCATCACCATTAATCGCTGAGGCTGAACGGGACGCGTGGCGGTGATTTGATTTGCGGCGTCAAGTACTACGTGCCACGTGCGGCCCGTTGCATGAATGGGCAACATGCCCCTCGTCCGTGATGCTCGAACCGCGGAGTTCTGCTCGTGGCGCCCTGACTGCGTCACGCTAACGAGGCCCCGCAGTCCCGGATGCCAGGACAAGGCGCGACAGCGTCCGGCGTTAGTCCTGCACGCTCAGTTCGCGAAGTTCATCCAGCTCGTTGCTCAGACGATGGCGCAACGGGCTTTCCGGACGAAGCTCTTCCAACAGGACCTCGGCCTTGGCAAAAGTCTCGCGGTTCTTCTCGCCCTTGAACAATCGTGCCCAACTACGCGCGACTTCTTGCTCGGTCAACACGCTTGGTACCTCTTGGCAGGTGTGTGAGAAGGAAATCTCGACGGCCAATATCATTCTATTTTGGATTGTCGCTTTTGCCTAGCTCTGTCATGTTAAACCGAGGCCGACGGCATCGCGCCGGGGGCCGGCACCGCTCGGGACACAACTAGTCAGATCAGGCAGGAGATGATGATTACACTGGTCACCGGGGCGACGGGACTAGTGGGAAATAACGTCGTGCGGTGCCTGCTCGCCCGAGGCGACGTCGTGCGAGTGCTCAGCCGCGCAACGTCCGATCTTCGCCCCCTCGCCGGCCTCGACGAGGTCCAACTCTTCGAGGGGGACGTCCGCGACGCGAAAGCGGTCGCTCGGGCTGCCGAGGGGGTCGAGCGGATCGTGCATGCGGCCGCCTACGTGCACATCGGTTGGACCGGGATGGACCTGGCCCGGGCCATCAACGTCGAGGGAACGCGGCACGTCGCCGCTGCCGCCCGCGCCGCCGGTGCCACGCTGGTGCACGTATCGAGCATCGACGCGCTGCGGCCGGGCTCGTCCGCGGCTCCGGCTGACGAGGACTCGCCCCGGCTGGGCGGCGTGTTGTGTCCCTATGTCATCACCAAGCGCGAAGCCGAAGCGGTCGTCCTCGAGGAAGTGGAGCGCGGGCTGCGGGCCTCGATCGTCAACCCGGGATTCATGATCGGCCCTTACGACTGGAAGCCGTCGTCCGGGCGAATGCTGTTGTCGGTGGCGAGAGGCTGGGGCCTGTTCGCGCCGCTGGGCGTCAACTCCTACTGCGACGTCCGCGACGTGGCCTGCGCGATCGTGGCCGCCAGCGAGCGGCCGCAATGCGGACGAAGCTACGTCCTCACCGGGCACAATCTGAGCTACTTCCAGGCATGGCGCATCTTCGCCGAAGCGACCGGTGCCACGCCGCCGGTGTTTCCCACCGGCCCGCTGGTCCGGTACGCGGCGGGACGCTGCGGCGACCTGGTCACCTGGATCACCGGTCGCGAGCCCGACGTCAACAGCGCTTCGGTGGCCATGTCGGCCCAGCGGCGCTACTTCACCAGCGCGCGGGCCGAGGCGGAACTAGGCTACAGGCCGCGTGCGCTCGGCGAGTCGGCCGCCGACGCCTGGGCCTGGTTTCGACAGCACGGTTACGTGTAAAGCGCGCATGCCAACGCCGCGCGCCTCTGGCGGCCAACCAGCGGAGAGGGCATGACTAGCAGTCCGTTGAAATAAGCCATCGTGGCTTATTTCAACCTCGCCAGGTGCGTAGCAAAGCTCCGTACGGCTCGCAAAATAACGACTTACGTCGTCATTTTGAGATCGCATCCATGCGATCGCGCAGGCCGTTGAATATTTCAACGGCCTGCTAGCGGGCTTCCGCCGTCGAACTGATCGGACGGTGCACGCCGTTGCCCGACGTGGGAGCCTTTAGGTACCGTGAATCGATCTTGCGCAGCTCCTCGGCCACGGCGTCCACGGTTTTGCGAATCTGTTCTTCGGAGTGCTCCGACGTGATGAAGAACCGCAGCCGGGCGGCTTTTTCTTCGACGGCCGGATGCATGATCGGCTGCACGTTGATGCCGCGCGCGAACAGCGCCTCGGACAATCGCAGACAGTCGATCGAATGGCCCATGATGACAGGCACGATCGGCGAGCCCTCGCTCAGCCCCGTGTCGAGCCCGCGCTCGCGGGCCAGCTTGAGAAACAGGGCCGAGCGGTCGCGGAGCCGGGTGACGCGCTGGGGCTCGGCCTCGAGTAGCCGCAGCGAGGCCAGCGCCGCGGCCGTGTTTTGCGGCGTGATGGCGGCGGCGAATAGAAATCCCGGCGCCGTGTATTTCAGATAGTCGACCAACGCCTGCGTGCCGGCGATGTAGCCGCCACAACTACCGAACGATTTGCTGAGCGTGCCCATCCAGATATCGATTTCGCGGGCGTCGATGTCGAAATGCTCGCGAATGCCGCGGCCGCGGGCGCCGAGGATGCCCATCGAATGGGCTTCGTCGACGTAGAGCAGCGCCTTGTGCCGCCGCTTGACGTCCAGGAAATGCGGCACGTCGGCGATGTCACCGTCCATGCTGTAGACGCCTTCGATGGCCACCAGCACGCGACGATACGTGGGACGCAACTCGCCAAGCAAGCGGTCGAGCTCGCGCCAATCATTGTGCGGGAAAGCCCGCCGGCGTGCGCCCGAGAGGATCGCCCCCTGGATGATGCTGTTGTGCGCCAGCGCGTCGTGCAGGATCAGATCGCCGGGACCGAACAGGTGTCCCAGCGTGGTCTCGTTCGTACTGTGCCCGCCGACGAACGTCAGGGCCGCGTCGACGCCGATGAAAGCGGCCAGGGCCTGTTCCAGTTCGCGGTGAATCGGCTTTTCGCCCGAGACCAGCCGGCTGGCCGAAGCGCTCGTGCCGTAACGATCGATGGCCTGCTTCACAGCGGCCACGACCTTGGGATGACCGGAGGTACCGATGTAGTTGTAGCTGGAGAAACTGATCAGCTCGCGGCCGTCGACGAGCGTGGTGTCGTTGATCACCCGCTCGTGCACGGTGAAATAGGGATTGCGGTAGCCGGCCGAGTAGGTCTCTTCCATCTGCTGCCGCAGCTTGAGGTACTCGGGGAACCGGTCGAAGCGGTACGTTTCCTCGGGAATGTCGGCGACTTCGGTCCGCTCGTCGCGGCTGCGCGGCTTCTGGCCGAGATAGGTTTCGACGGCGGCGGCCACTTCGCGCACGGTTTCGATTTGCGGCAGCACGTCCTCGGGAAAACGTCCGCCGTAAGTTTCCTCCAGCGCGGCGATGATCTCCATCCGTTCCAGTGAATCGAGCCCCAGGTCGACGATCGAGCCGTCGAGCGTGAGCCCGATGGCGCCCTCCTTGCCGACCGCACGGACGTGCTCCAATACGACTTCGGCGGTGGTCATGTCGGCCGGGGCGCGACTGGGGACCGACGTGCCGTTGACGTGTGGGTCTGGGGCACTGGTGGGCGCGGCGAGCGAGCGTGCCGCGGCCGCTGCGGTGGACGAGGTAGCCGCGGGTGCTTGTTTCTTCGGTTCCGGAGTGGTGGGCCAGGCTTGCCACAGCGCCACGGTATCGAGCGTGCCGTCGAGAAACGCCTGGCGGCAGGCGTGGCGTTGGATCTTTCCGCTGGAGGTTTTGGGAATCGTGCCGGCCTTGATCAGGGCCACCGCATCGATGTTCAATTCGTGCTCGGCAGAGACGCCGCGTCGGATGGCCTCGATCACGGCGTCCAACTCATTTTGCTGTCCGCGCTCGACTTCCTGCACCAGCACGAGCCGCTCGACATCGTCGATCTGGGTGGCAAAGGCCGCTCCGTTGGCCGGACGCACGCGCGTGTGGCTGCGCTCGGCGGTCGCTTCGATGTCCTGCGGATAGTGGTTCAGCCCGCGGATGATGATCAGGTCTTTCAGGCGACCGGTGATGAACAGTTCGCCGTCCTGGATGAATCCCAAGTCGCCGGTGCGCAGGAACGGGCCCTCGCCGGTGTCTTTCAAGTAGGCCCGGAACGTGCGATCGGTTTCGTCGGGACGATTCCAATAGCCCTGGGCCACGCTGGGCCCGGACACCCAGACTTCGCCGATCTCGTCGCGCGGCATGGTGGTCATGTGTTCGGGATGTGCGATCAGGATCCGCTGATCGAGCAGCTTGCCGCCGCTGCCGACCAACTCGCGGGCTCCTTCTTCATCGGCCAGGGCGTCGACGACCGAGTTGTTCTCCAACGCCTCGGCGTCGAAGGTGCGCACCACGGGCAGCGCCGCTTTAAAGCCGCCGGTAACGATCAGAGTGGCTTCGGCCATGCCGTAGCAGGGATAGAATGCGGTGCGACGAAAGCCGACCGGCTCGAACATTTTGGAAAAGGCGTCGAGCGTCTCGGCCCGCACCGGCTCGGCGCCGTTGAAGGCGAGGTTCCAACAGCTCAAGTCGAGCGTGGCCCGCTGTTCGGGCGTGATTTTGCGAACGCACAGGTCGTAGGCAAAGTTCGGCCCGCCGCCGATCGTGGCCCGGTAGCGCGAGATGGCCTTCAGCCAGCGGAAGGGCTTCTGCAGGAAGGCCATGGGGCTCATCAGCACGTTCGGCTGGCCGATGTAGAGCGGTTGCAGGATGCCGCCGATGAGGCCCATGTCGTGATAGCTGGGGAGCCAGAACACGCCGATCGTGCTGCGGGTGTGCTCGAACGCGTAGGCGATCGAGGCCGAGTTGTGCATCAGGTTGGCATGCGTGAGCATCACGCCCTTGGGCGTGCCGGTCGAGCCGGACGTGTATTGCAGGAAGGATAGCGTGTCGCCGTGGACGTCGGGCGCTCGCCATCCGCTTTCAATGTCCGTGGGCAACTGATCGGTGCACAGCCACTCGATTTTCGTCAAATCCGGCGTTTGATCGAGCACCGGCTGCACGCGCTCCCAGACGGCATACGTCGTCAGCGCGATGCTGGCCTGCGCGTCGTCGCCGATCGACTGGATGCGCGACAGCGAGCGATTGCGCCGGGGCGGATAGGCAGGCACGGCAACCACGCCGGCGTACAAACAACCGAAGAAAGCCGCGATGAAGTCCAATCCGGCCGGATACAGCAACAACGCCCGCTCGCCGGCCAGGTCCATTTCCTGGAGCCGCGCGGCAATGGCCCGTGCCTGGCGATCCAACTCGTGATAGGTGAGGTGGATTTCCTCGGTTTCGCCGTCGACCAGATAGATGAACGCCCGATCGTGCGGCTGATGAGCAGCCCGATGCTGAACCAGGTCAACCAGATTCGAAGGACCGAAAAACGATCCGGGCAAGTGATCCAGATGCACGGCTATCCTGACCTGTATTGCTGAGGGCGGGTGCGATTGGAAAGCAGGGCATCGCTGGCGGTTGCGGTTGCCTATGGTGTCATCGGTCCGCGCAACCCTCGGGCAGGATACGTCTTTGGATGACCGGAAAGGTCGTTCCGGCGTCCCCCGCTCTCACGCGGTCGCCGTACCCGCCATGTCGCCCGATGGAATCGTCAAGCGTTTCCTAATGCTGAGAAATGCTCAACGATCAAGCGACACAAAATACCACGATTACCGCTAATCTGCAAACTCTACCCAATCTTCCTATTATTTACAGGTTTACTGGCGACTCCTCTTCACCTGCTCTGATAAGCAATCGGGGCGGCCGCGGCCGGTCGGATCTACGGCGGATTTACGACCAGTCGAGGCCCGTTAGCTTGCGGATTCGGCTCTGGAAATCGCCCAACAGTCCGCCGATGATGGCCCACTCGCCGTGCTGGAGCACCTCGATGTCACCCTGCTGGTTGATGCGGATCTCGCTTGCATCGGCAACGCCCGCTGCGCGCAAACCCGGGATTTCGTCGTCGTTGGCCAGCTTGAGCAGCGTGGCCCCATCGATTTCCACGAATTTCATGTGTGCTGGCATCCCAAGACAGTGCATCGCATGCGAATCGTCTCGCCTATCATAGCCGATTCAACCGCCGGAATGAACTACCTCGGGGGGGTTGCGAACGGTCACGCGGCCCGCGTTCAAACCCCCAGTCGGCCCCCTGTCCGCTCGTGAACGACATCCGAGAGTCGCAGAATCGTGGCCACGTCGAGTTGCTCGGCCCGGATTTCGGCGCATAGCTGGGCCGTCGCCAGGATTTCGTCGACGGCCGGCTTGTCGCAGTGTCCTTTCAAGACGCTGACCAACACGCCGCGCACGAATTTGCGGCGGTGCAGGAACAGCGACCGGACGAAATCGTGAAAGAACTCCAGGTTCGCGATTTGCCGGCGACGCGCAGGGTCGACGTCGATGTGAATGATCGCCGAGGTCACTTTGGGACGCGGCCAAAAGACGCTCGGCGGTAGCGTGCGAACCAACTCGACCTGGCACTGGCTCTCGATCCACACGCTCAGCGCGCCGTAGTTTTTGGTTCCGGGCCGGGCCGCCATGCGGTCGGCAACCTCCTTTTGCACCGTGACGGTCATTGACCGCGGCACGATCGGCGAGGCGAGCAAATTGGCAACGACCGGCGTGGCGACGTTGTAGGGGAGATTGGCCACGAGCTTCAATTGGCGACCCGGCGCTGCGTCGAGTTGTTGCCGAACCGCGGCGATGACGTCGGGATTCAGGTGGCTTTTGTTTCGGAGCGCGTCGGCCCGCAGCATGACGACGTTCGTCAGTCCGGTGAGCTCTTCGCCGGCCAACTGGTAGAGCTGTTCGTCGATTTCCACCGTCACCACGGCGGCCGCCGCGCGGCCACCAGCGCCGTCAACGCGCCGGTGCCGGTGCCGACTTCCAGGACAACGTCGCACGGCTCGAGCCGGGCTCGTTCGGCGATCAACCGCAACAGGTTCAAGTCCACCAGAAAGTTCTGCCCGTTTCGGGTGTTGAGCCGAATGCCCGACTCGGCAAACCGCCGGCCGAGATAGGAAATTGTCTGATGGCTGGGCGGAGCGGGCATGAATGCGGGCATGAACGCGGGCGTGAATGGCTGACGAAGGGGCGGGGGGCGGCCAGTAGCGTCTGGCGAGACGGCTACAACTGGCGTTCTTCGAACTGCAATTGCTTTTGGGCGTACTTGGCCAACAGGTCGGTTTCGAGGTTCACCCGGCCGCCGACTGCCAGGGCGCCCAGCGTGGTCACGGCCAGCGTGTGCGGAATCAGGGCCACGCTGAATCGATCGCGCTGGACTTCCACCAGCGTCAGGCTCACGCCGTCGACCGCCACCGAGCCCTTGGGCACCAGGTAGCGACCCAGCTCGGGCGGAAAGCGAAACCAGAGCGTCGACCAATCGCGATCATCGGCACGCGCGTCCAGCGTGCCGACCGCTTCCACGTGGCCGGTGACAAAATGTCCTCCCAGCGCGTCGCCGACGCGCAGCGAAGCCTCGATGTTCACGCGGCTCCCGGGCGTCAACTCGCCCAAGTTCGTGCGGGCGAGCGTCTCGGGGCCGGCGTCGAAGCTGAGCCGATCATCCTGGTGTTCGACGACCGTCAGGCAGCAACCGTTGATGGCGATGCTGTCGCCGAGCTTCGCCTGGGCGGCGATTTGGGGCGCTTCGATAATGAGCCGGCAGCCGGGTTCGGCGGGCTCGATTTCATGCACGTTGGCCAAATTCTGCACCAAGCCGGTAAACATCGTTGTCTCTCTCGGCGCGTAAAAGATCGGATCCTGCGACGGCCGCTTGAGGAACAGCCGCTGCCAGGCGTAGCGGATCGGGCCAACCAGCACGAAGGCGCCGCAGATCACCGGCACCGAATAGCCGCGGATCGACATAATTGCCACGAAGGCGAACACTAACGCCACCACGTGACCGAAGCTGCGCTGGCCGCGAAGCATCTGGTTGACCACGTGCGGATAGGGAATCCGCGAAACCATCAACAGCGCCACCATGAGGGCGAAAAACGGCAGCCCCATCTGCACGGCCCGGTCGATTTCCTCGTTGTAGATCAACGGGTTGCCCGAGCGGCGCAGCTCGTAAAACAGAATCGCGAAACCGGCGATCGACGCCGCGGCCGCCGGCGATGGCAGCCCGTGAAAATTCAGGTGGTCGTCCTGCTCGTCGGTCTCGACGTTAAAACGCGCCAGCCGCAGCGCTGCGCAGGCCGCGAAGGTTGCGGCGATGAGCCAGATCTTGTCGTGCGAATACGTGAACGCCGGACACATTTTCACTAACAAGAACCCCGGCGCGACGCCGAACGATACCACATCGCAGAGACTGTCCAACTGGGCGCCGAAGTCGGTCGTCGTCCGCGCCAGTCGCGCCACGTGGCCGTCCAACGCGTCGAAGATCATCGCCAGAAAGATCAGCCAGCCGCTGAGCATGATGTTGTGCGTGTCGTTCGCCGGGTCGAGCTGCCCCATTACGCGGGTGGGGTTGGTGAACACGATCTTGTCGACCAAGGCCGGCGGATCGAGCGACGTGGGCCGTTCAACGCGCGCGGCCACCACGATCGCGAAGAAACCGCAAATCAGGTTGGCCAGCGTGAACACCGTGGGAAATACGGCGACCGTGCGAATGCGACCCATAGCGGTTGGTTTCCTCGATCGGAACGTTCAGCGGTCGGCGGACGCTTCATAGCGGGCCAGCACCGTGCTACCGCCTTTGACACTCTGACCCACGTGGGCGGTCACGCGCAAACCCGGCGCTTGCGGCAAGATCAGCTCGGTGCGCGAGCCCAGCTTGATCATACCGAATTTGTGTCCGCGGGGGACGATTTCTCCGCTCCGCAAGTTGCAGACGATTCGCCGGGCAATCAAGCCGGCGATCTGCCGTACGACCAGCCGGCGGTGGGGCGGTGCCTCTTCTTCCAGGCCGATCCACAGGTTTTCGTTGCGGAGGGCGCTGTCGGGATTTAAGGCGTTCAAGAACAAGCCTGGCTCGTAACGGAGCCGGATCACGCGGGATTTGGCCGGCGCACGATTGATATGCACGTTGAAGATCGACAAAAAGATGCCAATCCGAACAGCCGGACCGCCGACGAACGGATCGTGGTCCAGCGGGGTCACTTCGGCCACGGTGCCGTCGGCCGGCGAAACGAGCAGGCCCGGCTCGGCCGGCACCCGGCGGGGCGGATCGCGAAAGAAGTACAGCACGAACGCCAACAGCACCAACGGCACGATCGCCAGACTCCAATGAAACCATCCGCCCGCTAGCGCCAACGCGACCAGCGGCCAGCCCATGATTTGGATTTCGGCCAGCCCCCAGCGGGCAAACGGCAGCCGTTCGCGCCAACGAAACGGATCGTCCACGGCGTCCCACAGGCAGGTGCATTGATTGCGGCAATACTTCAGATCGCGCGGGTCGAGCACTTCGTCGCGCGCGCCGTCGGCCGAACCGTGCCGCAGGGCGTACATCTGCGCCACGTAGCGGCGTCGAAACGTCCGCAAGAAGCGGCGCCGCAGGCGTCCCCAGGCCAGCTCGACCGAGTAGCAAAACCCGCCGCCGGGCTGCACGCTCGCAAGATTCTCCGGCAGCGGATCGGGCTGCAAGCGTACCGGCGGAGAATCGAGACGGCTCATGGCGGAAAGGCAAGGCGAGTTGCAGCGGGGTGGTTCCTCGTCATCGTATACGTTGCCGGCACGGTTGAGAAGAACGCCGCCGCGGCGCGAGTGCTGGCAGCCGAAGCGGGTGAATCCCCGGTGACTGATAACGGGCATTAGAGCTGCGAAAAGGGGGGCGGATAGCACACCCGGCCACGGACGCCCCGCAGAGAACCGTCGAGAAGCTCCAGAGCCATGAATGCTTCGCCCGCATAGGGGGAGTCGAGCCGGCGGGCCAACTTGGCAGAAAATCCGAAGCGCGGATAGTAGCGCGGGTGTCCGAGGACGATCACGATGGCATGCCCTTGATCGCGACAGAGCTTGAGTCCGCGGCGCACGAGCCGCGCCCGATGCCCTGCGATTGACGCTGGGGTACAACGGACATGGGCGCCGGCACGGCGCAGCCGTTGTCCGTGAGTCATCGACAATGGCCAACTCGCTGAACAGGATCTGGCCGACGAGCTGAGCTTCGTCCTCGGCCACCAGTGACAGCCGGACCCAGCCGCCGTCGCGCAGGCGGTCGACCAGCACGGCTTCGTCCGGCTGACCAAAGGCGCGGCGGACGACTTCGCAGACGCCCGCGCGGTCGGCAGGTTTTTCCGGTCGGATTTCAAACGTCATTGGCGATTCCCGGCGAGGCGGTTGTGAGGGGGGAGTGTCTGCCCCCGTCGGTTGACATATACTAGTACTAGACCCAGTGGGTTCGCGGAAGGCATCCGCTTGCGTAGTTCTTGAGCGAGGTCGCGTTTCGTCCATGCGTGAACTTCTGGCACAACTCAATGCGGCCATTGCCGCCGGCCGTCATGTCGCCTGCTGCCGGCTGGTGGAGACGCGCGGCTCGACACCGCAAAAGCCCGGCGCGGCGATGCTGGTTTTTGACGACGGCTCACAGGCCGGCACTCTGGGGGGCGGCTGCGTCGAGGCCGAAGTCAAGCGCCAAGCGCTGGCCGTACTCGGCCAGGGGAAGGCGTCCGTCGTTCGTTTTCAGCTCGACGACGACTATGGCTGGGACGACGGTCTGATCTGCGGCGGGCGGATGCAAGTGCTCATCGATCCTTTGGGCGAGCCCGCCGAGCAAGAGTATTTCGCGCAATTGCAAGAACTGACCAGGCAGGGAGACGGCGCGACCGAGGCGATCGTCTTCGACGCCGAAGTCAGCGGGCTGCCTGATGGCGCGGCGTATCTGTTCGATGCCGGAGGCAAACGGATCGTACAGGTGCGCGACCGCAGCGGAGGATGACGCGGTTCCCGCGGTCGTGGCGGAGGGTTTGCAACCGCTGGCCGAGCGCCCGCGGCCGTATACCCGGCGTGGCGTGGCGTATCTGCCACTGCTGCCGCGGTGCCGGCTGGTGATCGTCGGCGGAGGACACGTCGGACAGGCGGTCGGTCAGTTGGCCGCCGGGTTGGACTTTGACGTCTGGGTCGTCGATGATCGGGCTGAGTTCGTCAGCGAGGATCGCTTTCCCATGGCCCAGCGTCGCATCGCCGGCGCGATGTCCGAGGTGTTGCCACAGTTGGAGATCACGCCCAATACCTATTGTCTGATCGTGACCCGGGGGCATAACCACGACGAAGAGGCCCTCTATCACCTGGCCGGTCGCGGGGCGCGTTACGTGGGCATGATCGGCAGCAAGCGCAAAATCAAGCTGATCTTCGACGACCTGCTGTCCGAGGGCGTCTCGCCCGAGGTGCTGCGAGAAGTCTACGCCCCGGTCGGACTGGACATCGGCTCGCAAACCGTGATGGAAATCGCGGTGAGCATCGCCGCCGAACTGGTCGCGCATCGCAACCTGGGAATCGCCGGCCATCACACGCGCGAGCGGGCCGCGGTCGCCAGCCGCGGATAACCACCCGGCCGGCGGCACGAGTCCGCCGCGAAACGCCGCGTGGGGTTCAACGACTCGGCAAGTCCGTTAGAATCCGGCTTGGTCCGGTCTTCAACCCAGCGGAGCGTGTCGTGGAGCATATCGACGTTGCCGATTTTCTGCGCGTGCTGGTGATTGCCATCGCCGCGGCCAAGATCGTTGGCATCATTGCGCAGCGGATCGGCCAGCCGGCGGTGCTGGGCGAGCTGATCGCCGGCGTGCTGCTGGGTGTGAGCGTGTCGGGACTGATCGACACGTCGAACGCCGTATTTCACGTTTTCGCCGAAATCGGCGTCGTGCTGCTGTTGTTTGAAATCGGCCTGGAAACTGACGTCGCCGAGCTGGTTCGCGCCGGCGCCACGTCCAGCGTCGTGGCGATTGCGGGGATCGTGTTGCCCTTTGGGCTGGGCTACCTGGTGGCGAAGTCGCTGGGGCTCGACACGATGGCCGCGGTGGTGTGCGGCGCGGCCCTGACGGCTACCAGCGTGGGAATCACGGCCCGGGTGCTCTCGGACCTGGGGCGACTGCAGGAGCCGCCGGGCGCGTCATCCTGGGGGCCGCGGTGATCGACGACATCGTGGGGTTGGTCATTCTGACCGTGGTCGAGGCGGCCACGCGGGGCCAAGAGGTCGACGCTACGTTCGTGCTCACGACCACGGCCGTGGCGTTCGGGTTTTTGGTGGTCGCGCTGGCCGTGGGCGTCGCGGTGGTGCCCATGCTGGTGGAATTGGTGATGCGCGTCCGGGTGCGCGGCGCGCTGACGGTGTTTGCCTTGATCACGGCTTTTGGCCTGGCCTGGCTGGCCGACCTGGTCGGTTCGGCGATGATCATCGGCGCGTTCACGGCGGGGTTGGTGCTGCGGCGTTCGGAGCGGTCACAAGAAATCGAGGAAGGCATCGGCCACTTGGGGCATTTTTTCGTGCCCCTGTTCTTTGTCTACGTGGGGGCGGAGGTGGACCTCCGCACGTTCAATCCCTTCGTGCGCGACAATTGGAATACGTTGGCCGTGGGCGGATCGCTGATCATCGTGGCCATCGTCGGCAAGCTGGCGGCCGGGTACGTCCCCTTCTGGTTCAAGGGGAATAAGCTAGTGATTGGCCTGGGGATGGTTCCCCGCGGCGAAGTCGGGTTGATCTTCGCCAACATGGGACTGGCAACAGGCGTTTTTGACGCCGGGCTGTTCAGTGCCGTCACGTTGATGGTCATGGTCACGACGTTCATGGTTCCGCCGCTGCTGAAGCTGCAGTTTCCGCCGCAGGAGGCGTCCGACGAGCTCCGCGAACTGGAAGAGTTTTAAAACGAACGAAGCGGCGCGAATCGCCGCTTCCGGTTTCCCCGATCTACAAGTGCCATGCAATCCTTCGCCATCATTCCCGCCGCCGGCGAGAGCCGCCGCATGGGGCAGCCGAAATTGCTGCTCCCCTGGGGCCGCTGGACCGTGATCGAGCAGGTCCTTTCGGCGTGGCACGCCAGCGACGTGACGCAGATCGTCGCCGTCGTGCATCCGGACGACCAGCCACTGGCCGAACGTTGCGGCGCCGGCGGAGCGATCGTGGTGCGGCCGGACGAGCCGCCGGCCGAAATGAAGGACTCGATTCGCCTGGGACTCGAGCGAGCCGCCGCGTTTGGACCGCATCCGGACGACGCCTGGCTGGTGGCGCCGGCCGACCTACCGGGACTGGCACCAGGGGTGATCGACCGCGTGCTGGCCGCCTACGCGGCCTCGCTTTCGCGACCGGGCGCACCGCGGATTTGGGTGCCGCGATGCGGCGCGAAGCGGGGACACCCGGTTCTTTTTTCATGGGCGCTGGCGGCGGAAGTGTCGCGGCTGGCCGCCGGAGAAGGGCTCAACGCCCTCGTCGACCGGCACGACGTGGGATACGTCGAGGTCGAGCGGACGGCGATCGCCGACGACCTGGACACGCCCGAGGATTACGAGCGGCTGCGTCCGGGCGGCCAGCCGTGAAACTGCCCGTCGGCAGGCGTGTCGGTTTATACTGATGTGAGGCGACGGACGGCGCGCCCGCGCGGCATCGGCGCCGGAGCATGCACATCCGGTTCACGCCTCGAGGGCGAAACGTAGATTCCGGGACTGGACGAGACGAGATCCCCGCAGGGACTGGATGATGTTTGCCGACGAGCCGCGGACCGCACGACGTTGGTTGCTCGCCTGCACTTGGGCTTGCGCGGCCGCGGTAGTGGTCAGCGGCTTGAGCGGTTGCTGGAAACGCTCGGGTTCGACCGCCGCGCAGAAAAACCTGGCGAAGCTCAAGGAGAAGAAGCCCCAGCCGCCGTTCGAGTTGCCGCGCGTGTTCACCGAGCCGAATGAGCTATCGTCGTTCGTGCCCGACGAGAAAGACACGCGGCGGATCGCGCTGTCGGGCAAGCCCGGGCATTGGATGAGCGTGCTGTTGCAAACCCGCTCCAACCTGATCGACTTCAACGGGCAGCTGGCGTCGACGCCGCAAAACTCGCGTCAGCAGCCGCTCGATCTGCTGACGAGCCCGTTTTGGGTGTCGACGTCGCGGGTGGTGACGCTCCCCAAGGAGCAGCGCAAGACGTTGGAGACGCTGTTTTATCCGCCGCAGCCCGATCCCGATTCGACCACCAAGGGGGCCACCTGGATCGGCAACAAGCTGACCGGTTCGAAGGGGCCGACGCTATCGAGCGCGGAAATGGTTTCGCACATGCCAAGCTTCCAGTACTACCTCGTGGTGCTGGCCCGGCAAGCGGATCGCTATCGGTACTTGAACGACCTGGCGAGCGTGCGGCCGCCGGTCGAGTTTGCGCCGCCGAACGTGTTGGACACCTGCTACTATCGCGTGCAGTTTCCTGCGGTCGACGAGCCGCTGGCATTGGCGCGGAACCCGCTGTGTTGGACCAGCACGGCGCACGTCTGGTGGGACGACGTCCTGCCCGGTGCCCTGGTGCCCGAGCAGCAGCAGGCCATGCTCGACTGGTTGCATTGGGGTGGCAGCCTCGTGATCAGCGGGCCCGATTCGCTCGACAAGCTGCGCGGCTCGTTTCTGGAGCCGTATCTGCCGGCGATCGGCGGCACGGCCGGCCCGCTGGCGGCCGAAAAGCTGGCCGAGTTGCACCGGCATTGGACGGTCGAGGGGGACAAGAGCCGGCCGCCGGGAACGCGGGCCGGGGCACCCTGGTCGGGAATCGCAGTTGGCGAAGCACGCGGACGCCCGATTCGTGCCGGGCACCGGAGAGCTGGTGGTCGAGCGCCGCGTGGGACGCGGCCGGATCGTCGTGACGGCCTTCCGACTCAGCGAGCCGGACCTGATCGCCTGGCCGAGCTTCGACAGCTTCGTCAACGGGTGTTTGCTCCGGCGCCCGCCGCGGCGGTTCGCGTGGCCGCAGGCGCGGTTTGAGTTCGTCGGCCCCAATGCCCCCGACCGCTACGATCCGGCGGCGTCCACGCACGTGCGCTATTTCACGCGCGACGCGATTGAGCCACCGGTCGACGATGAAAAACTGGCGCGAGAACAACCGCTCAGCTCGCAAGACCCGTTCGTCGACCCGTACCAGGTGCAGACCGAGTTGATCGATCGGCTCAAGGGCGAGCCGGGCGTGGCCGGTTGGAACGACTTCAGTTGGATCGCCAATACGGCGCGGGAAACGTTGCGCGAGGCGGCCGGCATTTCGGTGCCCCGGCGGCAATTCGTACTGAAGATGGTCGGCTTGTACCTGCTGGTGATCGTGCCGGTCAACTGGCTCGTGTTCCGGCTGGCGGGGCGCGTGGAATGGGCCTGGCTGGCGGTGCCGGTGATCGCAGCGGTGTGGGGACTGCTTGTGGTGTGGCTCGCGCAGTTGGACATCGGTTTTGCCCGGGCGCAGACCGAAGTGGCGGTGTTGGAAGTGCAGCCCGAGTATCCGCGCGGGCATTTGACTCGGTATATGGCCCTGTACACGTCGCTGTCGAGCAGCTACGACTTGCGTTTCAGCGATCCGACGGCCGTGGCGCTGCCGTTTGCCGCGGGCGGACGGCTGCTGTTCGGGCCGCAGTCCGAGGAGGTGCGTCTGACCACCACGGGCGAGCGCGACCTGAGCGGTTATCCGGTGGCTTCGAATTCGACGGGCATGGTTCACAGCGAGCAGATGTTCGACCTGGGCGGGGGCATTCGCTGGACCGCTCCGGTGGTCGGATCGCCGAGCGTGGAAAACCGGACGCCGCTCGAGCTCACCGGCGCGGCGGTCGTTCGCCGCCGCCGGGCGGCCAGTGGAAAGATCGTCGATGAGATTGCCTGGTTGGGCGACGTGGAGCCGGGCGGGCGCGTGGACGTGCAGTTTGACGCCGGGGGGGCCGAGACCGTCGAGCGAAACCGCCAGAGGCACGAGTTGTCGGCGAAGCGTGAGGAAGGCGCACGCGGCTTGAGTCTGCGGAAGTTGATCGATTGCGCTCAGCGGACCGACAACCTGCACCCCGGCGACGTGCGATTGGTGGCCTGGCACAATGGCGCGCTGGCGGGCGTGGAGGTGACCCCATCGACCGCGCAGCGGCATGGGGCGACGCTCATCGTGGCGCACCTGGCCTTCGGCGATGGAGCGCAGCCCGTGGGTGACCTGAACTTGCAAACCCGACTTCCCGTCGCAAATCCGGCATTCGACGCGCCATGATCGAACTGATTGACTTCACCAAGCAATACGGCGACTTCACGGCGGTCGAAGGGCTGAACCTGAAGATCGAAGCCGGCGAAATGTTCGGCTTCATCGGGCCTAACGGCGCCGGCAAAAGCACCACGATTCGCTTTCTGGCCACGCTCTTGAAGGCGACCCACGGCGAAGGGATCGTCAACGGGCACAGCGTCACCAAGGACCCGCTGGCCGTGCGCAAAAGTGTCGGCTACATGCCCGACAATTTCGGCGTGTACGACGGGATGAAAGTCTGGGAGTTTCTGGACTTCTTCGCCGTGGCCTACCAGATTCCGCGCTCCCGGCGCAAGCAGGTCATCGGCGACGTGCTGGAGCTGTTGGACCTGATGCACAAGCGCGACGACTTTGTCAACGGGCTGTCGCGCGGCATGAAGCAGCGGCTGTGCCTGGCCAAGACGCTGGTGCACGATCCGCCGGTGTTGATCCTGGACGAACCCAGCAGCGGGCTCGATCCGCGTGCCCGGCTGGAAGTCAAAGCCCTGCTGCGCGAGCTGCGGCGGATGGGCAAAACGATTCTGATTTCCAGTCACATCCTTACCGAGCTGGCCGACTGCTGCACGTCGATCGGCATCATCGAGCGCGGGCAACTCTTGATGCACGGGCCGATCGCCGAAGTGTACCGCCGCATCCGCGGCAACCGGATCGTGGAAATCAGGTTCGTCGACGACATGCAAACCGGCCTGTCGGTGATCCGCAGTCATCCGCACACGCGGGACGTGCAGATCGAAGATCACCACGTCGTCGTCGAGCTGGAGACCGACGACGAAGGCGTGTGCGCCTTGTTGTGCCAGCTCAGCCAAAGCGGCGCCCGGGTGCGATCGTTCCACGAGAAGGAGCCGACGCTGGAAGACGTGTTCATGCTGGTCACCAAGGGCTTGGTGATCTGAACCCCGCGGCGGCTTGTGCCGGTTGCAGTAACCTTTCGGCCGGCGGGTAGGCGGGCTGGCCGTAAAATCCCTGCGCGAAGTTGCAACCGCCCCGGTGCGCTTGCCGGGCGGGGATTTCCTAGACCGATGCCGGGCCGGTAGTTACAATCGGGGCGTGTGGCCTGCCTTGCGTTTTCCTTCCTGATCCGACAACGCTCGCTTCTTGAGGCGTTTCGATGCGGCGGAGTGGCTCATCCCGTTTGGCTTATGTGCTGGCGCTGTGTGCCGTCGCGGCGCTGGTGCTCGTGGCCGGCTGCGGGCACGAGGCGGCTGCACCGCCGTCGACGCCGGCCACGCTAGCCAAGGCTGCGCCGCAAGAGTCCGTGCACGTCGTCGAAGCCGTGCTCAAACCCTGGCCGCGCGTCGTGCGGGCACAGGGCACGCTGATTGAAGACGAGTACGCCCTGCTGGGCGCCAAAGTGGCCGGACGCGTGAAGGAGGTGCTGGTCGATATCGGTACTCCGGTGACCGCCCATCAACCGGTCGCCGTGCTCGATACCGAAGAGTTCGACCTGATGATCCAGCAGGCCGAGGCGCAGGTGGCCCAGGCCCGGGCCACGTTGGGGCTCAAGCCGGGCGTGCCCGACGAAAAGCTCGATCCGCGGCAGGCAGCGCCCGTGCTGGAAGTGCGGGCCGTGCTGGAAGAAGCCCGGCTGAACGTCGAACGCGTGAAGAGCCTGGTCGGCAAGGGCGTGCTGACGCAAGAAGAAATCCAAGCCCGTGAGTCGGCCCTGCGCGTGGCCGAGGCACGTTACGCCGCGGCGCTCAACGCCGTACAAGAGCAGATCGCGCTGTTGAAGCTGCGCCGCGCGGAGCTGGCGATGGCCGTGCAGAACCGCACGGACGCCACGCTGCGGGCGCCGTTCGTGGGCGTCATTCAAGAAACGTATGTCGCGCCGGGCAGCTACCTGTCCGTGGGGCAACAAGTGGCGGCGCTGGTGCGCACCAATCCGCTCCGGTTTCGCGCCGGCGTGCCGGAGCGCAGCGCCGTCGGAGTGACGGTGGGCCAGCCGCTGTCGATCACGCTGGAAGGGCAGGCGAAGCCGGTCCAGGCCCGCATCTCCCGGATCAGCCCGGCCCTGGACGTCAGCAGCCGGTCGTTGGTAATCGAGGCCGACATCGAAAACGGCACGGGCCGGCTGCGAACCGGGTTGTTCGCCGAGGCCGAGATCCTGGTCGATTCCGATCAGCAGGCATTGGCCGTGCCGGTGCGAAGCGTGGTGTCGTTTGGCGGCGTCGACAAGGTGTGGACGGTCAAGGACAACAAGGCTCAGTCGCAGCCGATTCGGATCGGCCGCCGCCACGACGACCTGGTGGAAGTGCTCGACGGGCTCAAGCCGGGCGATTTGGTTCTTTCCGACGGAGAACTGGGACACGAGGGCATGGTCCGCGCCGTGCGCGACGACCCGGGCTCGCCGGGGAGCGACCGGGCGGCGCTGCTCGGAGGTTGAACGCGGCGGAGAGGAACGCGAAACGAGACAAGGCACAGCGGCTGGCGAGACGCCGGTCGATCCCGCGAGCGGCAACTGAAGGAGCCGGTTCTTGCAGTGGTTAGCTGAAGTTTGTGTTCGTCGCCCGGTGTTCGCGATGACGCTGGTGGCCGCCATGATCGTGGCGGGCATCGCGGCGTATGGCCAACTGGGGATCGATCGGTTTCCAGAGATGGACTTGCCGACGATCTTCGTCTTCACCAACTACCCCGGCGCTTCGCCCAACGAGGTCGAGACCGAGATTACCCAAGTGCTCGAAGACGCCGTGGCCACGGTGGCCGGCATCGACGAGCTGCGTTCGCTGTCGCGCGACGGCAACTCGATTCTGATCATCAGCTTCGACCTGGACCGCGACATCGACGTGGCGGCCCAGGACGTGCGCGACGCGGTGGCCAGCGTGGCCAACCTGCTGCCGCCGGACACCGACCCGCCGGTGGTGGACAAGGCCGACTTGGACTCTTCGCCGATCTTGTCGCTGGCCGTTTCGGGCAATCGCGAGAGCCGCGAGCTGTATGTACTGGCCGATCGTTTCGTGAAGAACGTGGTCGAGAGCGCCCACGGCGTCTCGGAAGTGACGATTGCCGGGGCCATGGATCGGGCGATCCAGGTCAATATCGAGGCCCGGCGGCTGGCCGCCTATCAGCTTTCGATCATGCAGGTGCGCGACGCGCTGGCGCGGCAGAACACCGACGTGCCGGGCGGCAAAGTCGACGCCGGCACGCACGAGCTGTCGCTGCGGACGATGGGCCGCGTGCAGGATCCGGAGGATTTTCTGGATCTGGTCGTGTCCAGCCCGCACGGCACGCCGGTGCGATTGCGCGACCTGGGAGACGTGCGCGACGCGTCGAAGGAAGTGCGCACGCTGGCGCGGCTCGACGGCGAGCCGGCGGTCGTGTGTTACATCCAGCGACAATCGGGCACGAACACCGTCGAGGTGATCCAGGCGGTCAAGGACCGATTGGACCGTTGCCGGGCGCTGTTGCCGCCGGACGTGCAACTGCAGGTGATCCAGGACCAGTCTCGCTATATCAACGCCGCCATGCACGAGATTCAGGGGCACCTGATCTCGGGCAGCATCCTGGCGAGCATCGTGGTGCTGTTGTTCATGCGCTCGTGGCGGTCGACGCTGATCGCGGCGGTGGCCATTCCCGGCTCGATCGTGGCCACGTTTGCCGTAATGCGGTGGATGAATTTCACGCTTAACAACGTCACGATGCTGGCGCTGGTGCTGATGGTGGGCGTGGTGATCGACGACGCGATCGTGGTGCTGGAGAACGTCTATCGCTTCATCGAGGAAAAGGGGATGTCCCCTTTCCAGGCCGCGATCGAGGGGACGCGCGAGATCGGGCTGGCCGTGCTGGCCACGACGCTGTCGCTGGTGATCGTGTTTCTGCCGGTGTCGTTCCTGTCGAGCGTTACCGGGCGGATGCTTTACCAGTTCGGCATGACGGCCGTGGTGGCCATCATGATCTCGATGTTGATCAGCTTTTCGCTCACGCCCATGATGTGCTCGCGGCTGTTGCGGCCCAATACGCGCAGCGGAGATTCGGCTCCGCGCTCCCGCCGCGGGCCGTACCATTGGCTGGAAGTGGCGTACGTCGGCACGCTGCGATTCGCGATGCGGTTTCGCTGGCTGGTGCTGGCGGTGGTGGTGCTGGTGATCGCCAGCAACTATCCGCTGTACAAAATGGTGCACCAGGATTACCTGCCGACAAACGTCGACGAATCGGAATTCGAGATCCGCGTCACGGCCCAGGAGGGAGCGTCGCTGGTGGCGATGGACGAGACGAGCCTGCGCGGTCGAGCACGAGCTGCAGCAGATTCCCGGCATCGTCCACTTGCTCACGGCGGTCGGCAGCCGCCGGTCGGCGTCGCTCAACAACGCCGAGATCTACGTGCGCGTCGAGGACATCGAAAAACGCAGCTTCAGCATGAAGCGGCTGTGGCACGAGCTGTTGGCCGGGCAGCCCATGGCCGCGTTCGAAGGCAACTACTCGCAGCGCGAAGTGATGCAGCAGGTTCGCGACCGGCTGGCCAAGTTTCCCGAGCTGATTCTTTCGGTCCGCAACCTGACCAGCCTGCGCCAAGGCGCGCCGGTCGACATCGATTTCGTCATCGAAGGCCCGGATATCGAGACGCTGGCCCGCCTGAGCGAGGATCTGCGGCAGCGCGTCGCGAAGCTGCCCGGCATCGTCGATACCTATACCACGCTGCGCATGGACATGCCCGAGCTGCGGGTGGACATCAATCGCGAGCGGGCTGCGGCGCTGGGGGTCGACGTGCACGAGATCGCCGAAACGCTGCGGATTGCCGTCGGCGGCGACGACCGCGTGTCGCGCTATCACGACGAACACGCCGACGACACCTACGACGTCGAGCTGCGGCTGGTCGGAATCGACCGCGCGAGCCGCGACGCGATCAGCCAGCTCTACGTCCGCAGCAGCCCGCAGGCCTGGGCCGAAGCCGCGCGATGTCCCCCGAGGCGACCGCCGCGGCGGTGACACCCACGGCCCACGCGGCCGGGCCGTCGCTGACGCGGTTGGACAACGTCGTGCGGTTCTATTACGCCGAAACGACGCCCCGCATCGACCGGGTCGACCGCCAGCGGATGGCCGCGGTTCGGGCCAACCTGGGGCCGGGCTATGCCCTGGCCGACCGGATCGACGCCTTTCACAAGGCCGCCGCCGAGATGGGCCTGCCGCCGGGCTACGTCACGCGGGTGGCCGGCCGCGGACGCGAGCTGGAGCGCACTTTCCAGGACTTCGGCTGGACGATGATCCTGTCGTTCATCTTCATGTACCTGGTGCTGGCTGCCCAGTTCGAGCACCTGGTGCACCCGCTGACGATTTTGATTTCGCTGCCGCTGGCCATTCCCTTTGGCCTGTTGAGCCTGCTGTTGGGCGGCGAGACGCTGAACCTGTATTCGGCGCTGGGCATCCTGGTGCTGTTCGGCGTGGTGAAGAAAAACGCGATTTTGCAGGTCGATCACACGAACCAACTGCGGGCCGAAGGCCACGACCGGCTGAACGCGATTCTCGAGGCCAACCGCGACCGCCTGCGGCCGATTCTGATGACCACGATCAGCTTCGTGGCCGGTTTGTTGCCGCTGTTGATCGCCGCGGGGCCGGGAGCCGAAGAGCGGCGCTCGATCGCCGTGCTGGCCGTCGGCGGGCAGACGCTGTCGCTGTTGCTGACGTTGTTGGCCACGCCGGTGATCTATTCGATCTTCGACGACATGGCCAAACTCTTCCCGCGCAAGGCATCGCAGCTTGAGCCGCAAACGGCGCCGCGGGCACCGCAGCCGCCGCACGGACCGTCGCCGCCGAAACTCGCGCCCGTGAGCGGTACGTCGGCATATTCAGAGAATTGAGTCGGGATGCCTTGCGGCTGTTTCAACGCAATGCGTGAGCGAGGGGAAGCCACCGTGCTGCGCCGGCCTCGCTGACGCGTCGGGTTGGGATATGACGTTGCCGACGCCGCTGGGGGTCAGTTGAAGACGACCAGCCGCCAGTCGCCGTCGGCGTCGCGGCGTTCCCATTCTTTGCGGGCTTCGCTCAGCCCCAGCGCGCACAGCTCGAATTCCTCGCTGAGCCGCTCGAGCAGGTCGTTGTCGCACTTTCGTGTCTTCTACTGGAATGGTGCTGGCGATGCGATAGGCACGCTTGCCGTGGGTGCAGAAGTCGATGAAGCGGTCCGTCGGGTCGCTGGCGCCGGTGTGACCGAGGGCTTCGGGATAGACGCCGGTCCAGAAGAGGGTGTAGTCGCCGATGTGGCGGTGGACTTCGCGGCGGGCGTCCCCCACGCGGGCCTCGGCTTCGGCCAGCATCAGCCCGACTTCGTTCAGCCGACGGCCGCCCAGATCGCGGACGTTGTATAGGGCGTCGGAGCGGATGAACCGGGTGAGCAGATCGCTGACGTAGTCGATCAGCAGCGGGTCGGCGATGCCCACCCGAGTCTGAAAGGCGTATTCGGCGATTCCGGCAAAAAAGTCGCGCAACGGCATTCTGGGACGATCGGCAGTCATGGACCACCTCTTCGGTTCCGGACTACGAACAGTTCAGTACGGTAATCGTCCGCCTCTATTTGCATTAAAATCGGCGCGCCGGTGTGGGTCAAGTTCAGAGAAATCGGGGAAAAACGGGGAATGGGAGCGGATTTGCGGGGTGCGTGGCACAACAGGCGCGGGGCGGACAACGGGTCCGGCAAGTGAATTTGCCGCGGGGTCCGCCGTCGCCGGTGGCTCCGGGCTAGACGCGCAGGGCGGCCAACAGATCGCTTGCGAATTGGCCGACTTCTTGGAGGACAGTTTCGCGCGGTTTGGTGGCGGCTTGGGCGACGCGGCGGACGATCGCCGAGCCGACAATCAGGCCGTCGGCCACCGGGGCGAGCTGTCTGACGTGCTCGGGCGTGCTGATCCCGAAGCCGATGCAGATCGGTAGCGGCGTATGTTCGCGGAGCCAGCCGACGTTGTCGACTAGCTCCTGCGGCAGCGCGGCCCGCTCGCCGGTGATGCCGGCCACGGAAACGTAGTAGAGAAACCCTGTTGAGCTTTCGGCAATCCGCAGCGCCCGGTCGCGGGGCGTGGTCGGCGTCACCAGCTCGATGAGGCTGAAATCGGCCCGGCGGCAGATTTGCGCGAGCTCGCCCGCCTCGTCCGCGGGCAAGTCGGGCACGATCGCCCCGGAGACCCCTGCCCTGCGGGCATCATCGACGTAGGCGGCCAGGCCGTGCCGCAGCACGATCGCGTAGCTCACCATCGTCACGATCGGGGCGGACACTTTGGGCGTCACGTCGGAAAGCATTTCGAGGATCTGCGCCAGCTTGATCTTGTGCCGTAGGGACCGGGTATACGACTCCTGAATCACCGGGCCGTCGGCGATCGGATCGCTGTAGGGGATGCCGATTTCGCAGAGATGGCAGCCGCGTTTCACGAGCTCGGCCAGCACGTCGGCGGTGAACGCCAGGTCGGGATCGCCGGCGGTGACGAATGGCATCAGGGCCTTTTGTCCCTGGGAGCGAAGCTTTTTGAAGAGTTCGTCGATTTGCGACATCGATTGGCGATTTGCAACAGTTGATTGTAGCGTAGGTGGTTGCGCTTGTTCCCCGAGCGGCGCTCAGCCCTTCGCGCCGGTGAGCCGGGCGATTTCGTCGGCGTCTTTATCTCCGCGGCCCGACAGACAGACGACGATGTCTCGCTTTGCGGGCGGCCTTTGGCCAGCTCGATGGCTTTGGCCACGGCGTGCGAGCTTTCCAGGGCCGGCAGAATCCCCTCGGTGCGGGCCAGCACGGCGAAGGCGTCTAGCGCTTCCTGATCGCGGCAGCAGGTGTACGTGACGCGGCCGCTGTCTTTCCAATAGCTGTGCTCGGGCCCGACGCCGGGATAGTCCAGCCCGGCCGAGATCGAATGCACGTCGCAAGTCTGGCCGTCTTCGTCCTGCATGACGTAGCTGTAGCTGCCGTGCAGCACGCCGGGCTGGCCGTAGGACAAAGGCGACGCGTGATCGCCGGGCCTGGCCGAACGGCCGCCGGCTTCGACGCCGACCAGCTCGACCCCCTGCTCTTCGACGAACGGATAGAACATGCCGGCCGCGTTGCTGCCGCCGCCGACGCAGGCCACGACCCAATCCGGCAAGCGGCCCATTTGCCGCCGCGATTGCTCGATCGTCTCGCGGCCGATCACCGATTGAAAATCGCGGACGATGACCGGAAACGGGTGCGGCCCGACGACCGAGCCGAGGATGTAGTGCGTCGTTTCGACGGACGCCATCCAGTCGCGCATGGCTTCGTTGATCGCGTCGCGCAACGTCCGCGAGCCGCTCGAGACCGGGCGCACTTCGGCCCCCAGCAGCTTCATGCTGAACACGTTGGGCTGCTGCCGGCGGATGTCTTCTTCGCCCATGTAGACCACGCAGTCGAGTCCAAACCGGGCACAGGCCGTGGCCGTGGCGACGCCGTGCTGACCGGCGCCGGTTTCGGCAATCACGCGTTTCTTGCCCATGCGCATCGTTAGCAGGGCCTGGCCGAGCGTGTTGTTGATCTTGTGGGCGCCGGTGTGATTAAGATCTTCGCGCTTGAGATAAATTTGGGCCCCGCCGCACTCGTCGCTCAACCGCTTGGCGTGATACAAGGGCGAGGGCCGGCCGACGTAGTTGCGAAGCAGGTCGTCCAGTTCGGCCCGAAAGTTCTTGTCGACGCGGGCCTTCTCGTATTCGGCGTCCAACTCATCGAGCGCTCGCATGAGCGTCTCGGGGACGTAGCGACCGCCGAAGGCGCCGAATCGTCCGGCATGGTCGGGGACGTGGGAAGTGGCGGGCATCGGCAAGGGTCTTTCCTGGAGCGTGGCGGCCACGGCCTGCAAACCGTCTATTGTCCTCGACGGCCGGAAGCCCGACAAGACCGCCGGCAGCGGGTTCATCAGGTCGACACGGCCGGTCTACAACAGGTTCGAGGGATGTCCCTCGCGCACCACCAGCGGGATCACCTGGGGCTGGTAAATCTGCGTGTAGGCGTGCCCCTGGCGGTGGCCGTCGATAGCCTCTTGCGACTCCCAGTGTTCGTTGAGGAAGAACTTCGTGGCGTCGGCCGTCGAGTGATAGACCTCGAAGCGGGCACAGCCCGGCTCGGTGCGCGAGTGCTTGGCGGCTTCGGTGAGCAGGTTCTTGACCGTTTCGATGTTCTGCCGGTCTTTGACTGTCAGCAGCACGTTGAGATAGAGCATCTTGACCCCTCGCAAAACGTCCCTGATGGTGAGGCCGACAATTTACCATATGCAGGCGGCTGCGGCGACGGGACGCGACATGCAGGCGCACCGCCAGAGTTGGCGTCGTGGGGTCATTGACGCAACCCAGATTGCCGATTCTGATGGGCTGGCGTCGTGGGCCGATGGGGACATCATGGGCCGGTGCTTGTTTTGACGGGGAGTGTGTTGTGCCCGAGTTGCCGGAAGTGGAGACGATGCGGCGCGGGATCCTCGCGATCGTGGGGAGCCGCATCCGCGATGTGCGGCGGCCGCGGTGCGCAAAGCGGCCAATTCGAATCGCCCCGCGGTTGGACGCTCTGCGGCGGCGCGTGGTGGGACGCACGATCGCCGCGGTCGATCGAGTGGGGAAGCGCTTGGTCGTGCGGCTCGATTCGGCGGACGCGCTGGTTTTCGAGCCGCGGATGACCGGGCTGGTGCTCCTGGCGGCGCCACCGACGGCCGAGCACCTGCGGCTGGAAGTGCGACTGTCCGGCGGTCAGCAGAAGGAGCTGTGGTTTTGGGACCGCCGCGGGCTGGGCTCCGTGCGGCTGGCGACGCCGGCGGAGTTCGACGAGCACTACGGCTCCGAAAGGCTCGGACCGGACGCCTTGTCGATTTCAGCCGCGGCCTTGCGCGAGCGACTTGCGCCAGCCGGCGCGAGATCAAGGTGGCGCTATTGGACCAGCGGGCGCTGGCCGGCGTGGGCAATCTGTACGCCAGCGAAATCCTGCACACGGCCGGCATCCACCCGCAAGCCCGTTGTGACCGACTGCGGCGCGGCGACTGGCAGCGGCTGCACGCCGCGATGCGCTCGGTGTTGAAAGAGGCCATTCGCTTCGAGGGCTCGACGTTGGGGGACGGCACTTATCGCAACGCCCTGAACCAGGCCGGCAGCTATCAGAACCACCACCGCGTGTACGACCGCGCCGGCGAAACGTGCGCGGTTTGCGGCCGGGCGCAGGTCGAACGGATCGTGCAGGCCCAGCGATCGACGTTCTTCTGCCCACGCTGCCAACCGCGCCGACAAGTGTAATCACCCGCGAGCCTCGCGGCCTCAGGCGTCGTTACGCGGCCCGCGTTTGGGCACCGTGGCAAGTGCCGGACCAGGCATAATCAGATAGAGGAGGGCATAGACCAACATCCCAGGGAAGCCCGCCGAAAGAACCGAGAGCAACACGTACAGAATTCGGACGGCGTTTGGCCTCCAGCCAATGCATTCGGCAATGCCGCCACAGACGCCGCAGATCAAGCCGTTTTGGTAGGAGAGTCTCAGAGTTCGGTGGGACGTCATCTGTCGCGATCCTCCGCTGCGGGGTCGTTCGTCGGCGCGATGCCAGTATAGTCCGATAGGACCGTAGCGACCAACAACCAAAGTTTGCATTGCCCGGGGGCATCGTGTTTAATGAGAGGCGCTTGAGGGGATAGGCTTCGCTTCACAAACGATTAACCAGGGAGGCTTTGCAGTCATGTCGCACATTCGCATTTGTCGGGATTGTGAATCGTCCGCGGACTACACGCGACGCCAGTTCCTGAAGACGACCGGCGCCGCCGCCCTGGCCGTGGGCGCGACGCCGCTGTTGGGCCGCGCGGCCGACATCCCCGCCGGCAGCACGCCGGAGACTGTCTCGAAGCTGCTCTACGAATCGCTCTCGCCAAAGCAGCGGGAAGTCGTGTGCTTCGAGTGGGACTACATGGATCCCAAACGGGGGTTGCTGCGCACCCGGATCGCCAACAACTGGAACATTACCGAGCCGAACATCGCGGGCGATTTCTACACCAAAGACCAGCAGGCGATGATCAAGCACATCTTCGAAGGCATCATCCAGCCCGACTGGCACGAGCGGATTTACAAGCAACTGGAAGACGATGCCGGCGGTTATGGCGAAGAGCAGAGCCTGGCCCTATTCGGCAAGCCGGGCGAAGATTTCGAGTTCGTGATGACCGGCCGCCACATGACCATCCGCTGCGACGGTAACAGCACAGAACACGTGGCTTTCGGCGGGCCGATCTTCTACGGGCACGCTGCCCGGGGCTTCAACGAAAAGCCCGATCATCCGGGCAACGTCTTCTGGCCGCAAGCCCTGGCCGCCAACAAGGTGTACGAGATGCTCGACGGCAAGCAGCGTGAAAAGGCGCTGGTCAATAAGCTGCCGCGCGAGCAGGACGCCGGCTTCCACGGGGCCGAGGGGAAGTTCCCCGGCATTCCGGTGAGCGAGTTGGCGAGCGATCAGCATTCGCTGGTGCAAGAGGTGCTGCACAAGCTGATCGAGCCCTATCGGACCGTCGACCGCGAGGAAGTGCAGAAGTGCTTGAAAGCCCAGGGTGGGTTGGAGAAGTGCTCGCTGGCATTTTACAGCGACGGCGACATCGGAGGCGACAAGGTGTGGGATTGCTGGCGGCTGGAAGGCCCATCGTTCGTGTGGTACTTCCGCGGCACGCCGCACGTGCACGTGTGGGTCAACGTGGCCGACGATCCCAGCGTGAAGCTGAACGCGTAGGTTCGGTCCAAAGCATCGAAGTGTCCAAACAAAGCCGGCGCGTCGCCTCTCGGTTCGAGTGCCGGCTTTTTCGTTTTTCACCGGCGGCTGCACGAGTGTCTCGGCGGCGGGCGCCCGGCGTCAGCCTGCCCTTTGCTTGACATAATTGCCGCGGCGCACGATGGTGAAGGTTGACGCCAGATTCCCTTCTCGATTTGCCGACGCGAGACATCTCTCATGCCCGCTACGCCGCCCGTGTGGCGATTCACGCTGACGCTGACGCTGGTCGTGGCGCTTTCGGCTGCCGCGGTCGGCGGTTTCTCCCAGGAGCTCGCGCCCGCGCCGGAGTCGCCAACATTTGCGGGCGGCTGGCCAATGGAGCAGGTCGAGCTGACCGATGGCACGACGTACCAGGGGCTGATCCTCGCCGAAACTCCCACGACTTTGGAGTTTTTGGAAGTGCACCGGCCGCCGGGCAAGCCGATGGGGCTCATCGTGCGGCCGCTCAACCGACAGAGCGTCAAAGGCTGGCAGCGGATTTCGGCCCAACAGCGCGAGGCGCTGGCCACGCGACTGGAACGCTACAAGCGGCGCACGCTGATCGAAGGTCGCCGGATGGAGGACCTGTCGCTCACGCCAAGCAAAGAAGACGGCCAGGAGCTGTGGAACTATCAGGGAAACTGGCTCACGCTGCAAAGCACGGCCGACGAGCTCATGACGCGGAGGCTCATCGTGCGGCTGGGACAGATTTTTACCGCTTACCGCCAGCTCGTGCCGCCGCGCAGTCGTGGGGGGCGGCCGAGTGCACATCCGCATCTTCGGCAGTACGGAGCAATATCAGTCGGCACTGAAAGAGTTGGGGCTGGCGATTCACAATCCGGCGGTGTATCTGGCGGATCGCAATCTGATCCTGGCCGGCAGCGAGTTGAATCGCTTCGACGCCGAGCTGGCCCAGGTCAACGCGCAGCATCGCGAGATTCGCGACCAGTTGAACACCCTGCTGGCCGATGACCTGCCCCAGCGCTTGAAGACGCTCAGTGAGGACCTGAAAAAGAGCGGTATCCCCACAGCCGAACGGCTGCGGATCGTGTTGGCCGAGCAGCGCAAATGGAACGACCTGCGGAAAGGCGTCGAGCAGAAGATCGCCACGTTGGACCGCAGAAACGCTGCCAAGTTCAACCAGGTGACCGAACGGATGTTCGAGCGATTGGCGCACGAGGCGTTTCACGCCTACCTGGAAACCGACGTCTATCCGCGCGACAAATACGATGTGCCACGGTGGCTCAACGAGGGGCTCGCGCAAACCTTCGAAGCCGGCCTGCTGGAAGCCGACTCCTTGCGAATCGATGCGCCCGAATCTGGTGGCGCTTGCGCAGTTGCAAGCCGATCTCCAGGGGGACCATCCGCTGGGTCTCAAGGAGTTGCTCACCGCTGGCAGCGCTGCGTTTCTGGGGGCGCACAAGGGAGACGGAAGCAAAGTGTCCCGGGCTTACTATTACTCCTGGGGGCTGGCCTATTACCTGGCCTTTGAACGGGGAGGGCTCGGTTCGCCGGCGTTCAACGCCTATTTGAGCCGCGCCGCCGCGAAGGAGGATCCGGTCAAGCGATTCGAAAAGCTGGTGGGTATGCTGCTGGAGAAGTTCGAAGCGCGGTGGCGGGCGGCGATGCTGGAGCTGAAGGGACCGGCTTGAGGAGGACGGCGGTGCCGGCGACTTGGGGGCCGTTAAACCGCTAGCGGCGGGACGCTCGGCGCGCTGGGTCACGGTCGGTTGGCGACCGTTTTAAGCGCGCTTTTTCTCGGTTTCGTTGATGGCTTCCAGCAGTCGGCTCGTGATTTGCGAGAGGCGCTGGTCGTCGGTCACTTTGGCGCCGGAGCGATCGGTCACGTAGAACACGTCGACCACCTGGTCCAGGTAGGTGCCGATCTTGGCCACGGACACAGACAGCTCCAGCTCGAACAGCGTGCGGGCGATCGAAAACAACAAGCCCGAGCGGTCGTGGGCGAACACGTCGATGATCGTGTAATGGTCCGAACTGCTGTTGTCGATGTGAACCTGCTTGGGCAAAGGATTCAACTCCGCGCGGTCGCGGTCGGCAGTGCTTTGCCAGACTTTGCGAAACGCGGGTGGGGCGTCGGACGAGGACCGCAAGGCCTGCTGGATCGCCTCGCAGGTGGCGTCGATCCGCTCCTGCGGCGGTTGCTCGGCGTAGTCGGGATCGTTGGCGTAGAAGCGGTCGAGCACCAGGCCGTCGGACAACGTGTTGATTTCGGCCGAGCGGATTTCCAGCCCCTGGCTCGACAGCGCGCCGGTGAGTTTGTGGAACACGCCCGGCGCGATCGTCTCGTGCGTGCCGACGACGAACTCGAGCATCTCGGTCTCGGGCAGGTAGGTGCCGCGGGCGTGCACGTCGCCCGGGCCCAGGCTGTGCAGGTCGCGCAGCTCGGCGGCGGTCTGCTCGGGCGTGGCGTTAAAGGCGTAGGAGTAGGGCAACGCGTCGATTTGCCTGGCAAACCAGGTTTGATCCTCTTCGCAGGCCAGCAGGCGGCGCAGTTCGTGGCGGCGGCGCGCGAGGCGTTCGGTCGCGTCGGTGGCCGGGGCATCGCTGGAAAGGTGCCGCATCGTACGCTTGTACAGGGACGACAGCACGTCGGCCTTCCAGCTATCCCACACGCCCGGCCCAACGGCGGCAAAATCGGCCGCCGTGAGCACGAACAGCATGTCCAACATCTCGGGCGAACCTACCTCGACGGCGAAGCGGAGCACCAACTGCGGATCGGAGTTGTCGCGGCGGAACGCCAGGTGCGACATGACCAGGTGCTTGTGAACGAGGAACTTGAGCGTCTCAGTTTCGCGCAAAGACAGCCGCAAACGCTCGGCGGTTTCCCGGGCGATGCGCAGCCCAACGTCGCTGTGGTCTTCGACAAAGCCCTTGCCCAGGTCGTGGATCAACAGGGCCAGGTGCAGCGTTCGCTTGTGCTTGATGCCGCGATAAACGCTGCCCATGATCCCCTGGTCGTGAACGAAGTCGGTGGCCCGCTCCACGGCCAGAATGCAATGTTCGTCGACCGTGTAGCGATGGTACTCATTGAATTGCAGCAGCGAGCGGGCATGCGTGAACGCCGGCATGATCTTTTCGAGCACGCCCAGTTCGTGCAGCCGCCGCAAGAGGTTGCCCAGTCGGCCGGGTTGCGAGAGGAGCGAGAGAAACTGGCGGGTCACCTCGGGAGTGACTTCGGCGGGCATGGCGGGCACGGCGGCACGGACTGTTTCCCAGGTATCGGGCGCGATGCGCTTGTTTTGCAGGTTGGCCAGCACGCACAGCTTGAGCACTTCGCTGAGATCGCGCTTGAGCTTCTCCAAACCCGTGCGCGTGGCGACGATTTCGCGAAACGTGACTCGGTAATCACCCTCGACCTGGTGGCTGAAAATCTTTCCGGCCAGCTTGATCAGCGTTTCGCCCGGCCACCAGTTGGCCACGGCGTTGCGAACCACGCTGCGGACGGCACTGGTGTGGCGGAAGTAATCGCTCATGAACTGCTCGACCGGCAGGATGGCTTCGGTCCCCTGGTAGCAATACAGCTCGGCCAGGCGGACCTGCTCGTAGCGATCGAGCACGTCGTTCGATTGTCCGGCGTGGAAGTGCAGCTCGTTGCGTATGCGGAGCAGAAACTCGGCGGCCTCGCGGAGCGTGTTTTGATCGGCCTTCGACAGCGCGCCGAACAGTTGCAACGCGGCCGGGTCGGTCGCTCCGTGCCGGGCAAAGCCCAGCCAGCGCAAGAGTTGTAGATCGCGCAGGCAGCCGCTGGAGCGCTTGATGTTCGGCTCGAGCAGGTACACCGTGTCGCCATACTGGGCGCGCTCGGTGCGCCGGGCATGATCGATGGCCTTGAACAGGCTTTTGGAGCGGGCCCGGGTCTGACGGCTGAAGCGCTCCGTAAATACCTTAAACAGCTTGGCGCTGCCGGCCAGCAGGCGTGATTCCATCAGCGTGGTGCAGACGGTCGGGTCTTGCAGGGCCAACTGGCAGGCTTGCCGCGGCGTGCATAGGCTTTGGCCGAGTTCGAGCCGGGCGTCGGACAGATCGCGCTGCAACCGGCTGGCCAGCGGAAACACGGCCTCTTCGGCGCCGGGGGCGTAGAGAATCATCAAGTCCACGTCGGAATAGGGGGCCACGTCACGCCGCCCGAAACCGCCGTGGGCCACCAGCGTCACCTGCGAGCGAAACTCCTCGGAACCGCTGGGCCACAGATCCGCCAGCGCGCTTTCGAACAGCTCGAGCACGACCGTATCGAGCAGCTCGGCCAGGTGCGTGCAGACTTGAATGCCCGGCGAGCCGGCCTCGTGCTGCGCGCGAATTTGCTCGCGGCCTTCCTGCAACAGCCGGCGCGCCGGAGCACCGCGGGTCGAAAGGTAGGGCTGACGGTCATTGGGTCCGATGGATCTCTGGCGTTGAATGGGGCCGCCGGCCGGCACGCGAAATCGGTCCGCGGCTCGGCCGTGGCAAGCCGTCTGCTGGCTTCAAGCGGTCAGAAAACGGATTGCATGCTTGATTGCGGTTTTTGGTGCGGGCGGCCGGGATCAAATTGCGTGCTCGCCGGTTTCGCCGGTGCGGATGCGGATCGTGTTTTCCAGCGCGGAGACGAAGATCTTGCCGTCGCCGATCTGGCCGGTCTGGGCCGTACGCATGATCGTGTCCAGCACCATTTGCAGACTCTCTTCGGGGACGGCCACTTCGATCTTTACCTTGGGTACGAACTCGACCTTGTACTCGGTGCCGCGGTACATCTCGGTGTGTCCCTTTTGCCGTCCGAAACCTTTGACGTCGGTGATCGTCATGCCGCGAATGCCTTTGGCCGAAAGCGCGTTCTTGACGTCTTCCAGTTTGAAGATGCGGACGATGGCTTCGACTTTTTTCATGGGTTGGCTCTTGGTTCGAGGGGGTAACGCGGGGGGGCCGCGCCCCGGCGGTGAATGGCCGGGCGCGGCGCCCGCTGGGTTCCATCTTACGCGACAAACCCGGCGAAGGCTTACATGAAAATATAGCCTTCCTCGCCGTGCTCGTTGAGGTCCAATCCTTGCAGCTCCTCTTGCGTGGCCACGCGGAGTCCGATCGTGGCGTCGAGAATCTTCAGCAGCACAAAGGTGACGACGGCCGCCACGACCCAGGTGACGCCGGTGGCGACAAGCTGGCCCTTGAGCAGGGTGCCCCCTTCGATGAGCCCCAGCGGTTCGCCGCCGTTGAGGTCCTGGACGGCTCGCGTGGCGAAGACGCCGGTGAGGACGGCCCCCAGCGTGCCCCCCACGCCGTGCACGCCGAAGGCGTCGAGCGAATCGTCGTAGCCAAACATGCTCTTGAGCGACGTGCAGGCAAAATAACAGACCGCCCCGGCGGCCGCGCCCATCGCCAAGGCGGGCATGGCCGTCACGTAGCCGGACGCGGGCGTGATGCAGACCAGCCCCGCCACGGCGCCCGAGCAGGCACCCAGCACGGTCGGCTTGCCGCGGATGATCCACTCCAGGGCGGCCCAAGTGACCGCTCCGGCGGCGGCCGAAAAGTGAGTGGCCGCAAACGCGCTGGCCGCGATTCCATCGGCCGCCAGCGCGCTGCCGGCGTTGAAGCCGAACCAGCCGACCCACAACAGCGCCGCGCCGATGGCCGTATAGGTCAGGTTGTGCGGCGGCATCGGCTCGGTGCCGTAGCCCAGGCGCTTGCCGATCAGCAGGGCGCAGATCAGGGCGGACACGCCGGAGCTGATGTGCACGACGGTTCCGCCGGCGAAGTCGAGCGCTCCGCCGCCCCAGTTGGCCGAATTCTCGACGTTATAGGCCAGGATTCCCCCGCCCCAGACCCAGTGGGCGAGGGGGCAATAGACGAGCGTGCCCCACAGGACGGTGAAGATGACCATCGCGCTGAACTTCATCCGCTCGGCAAACGCGCCGCAGATCAAGGCCGGCGTGATGATGAAGAACATGCCCTGGAACAGCATGTGCGTGAGCATCGGGATGCCGGTCGAATAGAGCGGGAGATTTGGCCCCTCGTCGGTCCATTCGGCCTGGACGTTGTGCATGAACAGGTATTCGCCGTTGCCGATCCAGGGATGCGAGCCGCCGAACGAGAGCGAATAGCCGTAGATGGCCCAGATGACGGTCATCAGGCCCATCAAAAAGAAGCACTGCATCATGACGCTCAGCACGTTCTTTTTGCGGACCAGCCCGCCGTAAAACATGGCCAGCCCCGGCGCGGTCATCATCAGCACCAGCGCCTGGCGACGAGCATCCAGGCGTTGTCGCCGCGGCTGAGGATGGTATCGACCTCGGGCGCCGGCACTTCGACTTGCGTCGGCAGGGCCGGCGGTTCCACGTCGTCGGCGCGGGTGGAGCCGGCGATTCCGCCGAACACTGCGCCCGCGCATATTGCTGCCGCCAACAATCTATTACCACTCATCGAGAACTCTCCCTTCGCGGATGAGTACCAAGAAAGTCCGCCCTGGCATCTAGTCGGTCCGCGTAGAACCAACCGAAACCCCGCCTAAGTTAGCGCGCAAAAAGGATTGACGCCCAGAAGTCGCGACAAGCACGCACGCGCTGTTAAGAAACTGATTCGAGACCACAACGCGGTGCGCATGGGTGCCGCTGCTGGCTTGTCCAGCAGTGCAGACTCCCACCAGAAACACTGCTGGACAAGCCAGCAGTGGCACCCCGATCGGGTCTTGAAGCAGGTTCTAAGCCAAAAGACTAACGGGAGGCCGCGGGTCCGTAAAGCCGCTGCCGGGGGTGTTTTGGCGGGGTTCAGCCCAGCTTCTGCCAGGGCACGTCGGCGGCGCCGGCGGCGCGGTTGGCGGCGCGGGCCAGGACGAATAGCAGGTCGCTCAAACGATTGAGATACACGACCAGTTCGCCGGAGATCGGCTCGACCGACTCGCGCGCCAGCGTCACAAGTCGTCGTTCGGCCCGGCGGCACACCGTGCGGGCCAAATGCAGATGCGCCGCCGCCGGCACGCCGCCGGGAAGGATGAATTGAGTCAGCGGGTCGAGGCCGCTCTCGAAATGATCGATGGCGGCTTCGAGCGCCGCGGTCTCGGCGGGGCCGATCAGCGCCGTTTGATGGGCGGCCGGATCGGGCGTGGCGAGTTGTGCGCCCAGCGCGAACAGGTCATTTTGGATGCGGCCGACCAGTGCATGGATTTCACCGTCGGCCAGTTGTGAACGGGCAATGCCCAGCACGCTGTTCAACTCGTCGACGGTGCCGTAAGCCTCGATGCGTGGGGCGTCCTTGCTGACGCGAGGCCCGCCGAACAGGCCCGTTTCGCCGCGGTCGCCGGTTTTGGTATAGATTTTCATGATGGTATTCAGCGGAGACTCGATTCGTACGATGCTGGGGTGGTCGAAACAGACATCAAGCGATGCAGATTGAGCCGTTCTACTCTGGAAGCCCGGGCGTCAATTCGTAGATCGCCACAGCAACGATGCACAGTGCCAGAACAAACGCAAGCGAGCAAATCCACGCGGTCCAAACGGTCGCCACCGCGATTCGTCCAATCGCCGCAATAGGAATCGCCGCCGAAAGGTAAAAAGCCTCCACCAGGTTTCCCAGCGATTTGCCGCTCGAATCGACGGCCATGCAAGCCACCCAAACCGCATACGGTAGCACAAATGCGCCCAAGTCATACAGTTGCCAATTAGCGAGCTTTCGCCCGAAATACGCGATCAGCGCCGTGGGGACTATTGCCAACGCCACATGGACGAGCCAGATCAACAAGAACCCCCCGACCTCTTCATTCCTCAGCGCGAGGGTGCCAATCGCCGCAGCAATGGCCGCCACCGTCACCACGGCCATGAGACCCCGCAGTGAGTACCGCGGCCAGAGGCTTCTTGGCTTATCGACCATTTTGATGCTGGCATTATCGGTGCAAAAGACCACGCCGCTCGCTGGCGTTGGCGGCCATTGGTATAATAGTGTGGTAGAGCCCGCCGCACATCGCCGAGCCGATGGCATCGCCCGCCGTTGGGCCGCCGAGACTGCTTTCCGACAGATCCCGCACATTCGAGGAACCGTGATGATGACTTGCCGCGCGCTGGTGGCCTTGGTGGCCGCCCTGGGATTCTCCGCTTCGGCCGCCGCCCAAGATGCGGTGGAAGGAAAGTACCTGAGCAACATCCGGCAGCTCACCTCCGGCTTCGTCAAGGCCGGCGAAGGGTATTTTTCGCCCGACGGTAAGACGATCATCTACCAGGCCGTGCCGCGAGGGTATCCATTTTACCAGATCTACAAGCAGCCGCTGGCCGGCGGCGAGCCGCAATTGATCAGCACGGGCCGGGGCCGCACCACTTGCAGTTACTTCTCGCCCGACGGCCAGCATTTGTTGTTTGCCTCCAGCCATCTCGATCCGAAGCTCTCGGAAACCGAAGAGAAGGAGCGCAAGCAGCAGGAGGAGGACGCCCAGACCGGCCGCCGCCGGCGCTACTCGTGGGATTTCGATCCCTACATGGATATCTTCCAAAGCGATCTGGACGGCAAGCATCTCAAGCAGCTCACCGACGCCGTGGGTTATGACGCCGAGGGTGCCTATTCGCGCGACGGCAAGCTGATCGCCTTTTGCAGCGATCGCGATGGCGACGCCGACCTGTACGTGATGAATGCTGACGGGACCGGCTTGCGCCAGCTCACCAATGAGCCCGGCTACGACGGCGGGCCGTTCATTTCTCCGGACGGCAAGTGGGTCATCTTTCGCACCGACCGCAAGCGGCCCGAAATGTTGCAAATTCACGCTATCGGCATCGACGGCAAGAACGACGTGGCGCTGACCGACAACATCGGCGTGAACTGGGCCCCCTACTGGCATCCGACCGAGCCGTACATCATCTGGACCGGCGCGGACCATTCCGATCCGACCAAGCGGCCCAACTACGACCTGTGGCTGATGAAATACGACATTGCCGATGGTCATCTGGTGCCCGGCCCGATCCAGCGCGTGACCGATCACCCCGCCGCCGACGTGCTGCCGGTGTTTTCGCCCGACGGCAAACAGTTGATGTGGACCAGCAACCGCACCGACGACCATTCAAGCCAACTGTTCATCGCCGATTTCAAGCTGCCGGAATAGTTCTCGCGGGCGCCAAATGCAGGCTTGCATATCATCTCAGGCGCGAGCGAGGGACAGTCGGCGGAATCCTTCGCTAGCGCTTCGGGTTAGTATTTGCATACGCACCAAACAGCGACGACCGCGCTCACTCGGCCGACAGCACGCTGACCTTGAGCTGCCCCAACACCTGAGCCACCGACAGGAAGCTGCTGTAGGCGCTGGCTCCATCCAGGCTCGAATCGTTGAGCTTCAGGTAGGCGGCGCTCGTGCCGCCGGTCCCCATGATGCCGTCGAGCGGAATCCACTGGCCGTCGAGATACACTTCGGTCCACATGTGATAGCCGAAGCCGCCGGAGCGGTCGACGTAGACCAGTCCGATCGCCACGCGGGACGGGATGCCGCATGCCCGGGCGAGTGCCGCCAGCAGCACGGCGTGTTCGGTGCAATCGCCTTCGCGCGACTGGGCTACTTCGGCTGCGGTAGCGAAACCGTGCGAGAAATTCTTTTCGCTCACCGCGTCGTGCACGTAGCGCTCAAGTCGCCATGGCGACTTCGGCCGGCTGCTTGGCGTCCCCCTTCGCTTCGGCCGCCATTTTTTGGATCCGCGGGTCGTCGATCTGCAGGACGCTGTTGGCGGTCGTGAATTCGGGCCCCAGCGGCGGAGCGGGATGTTCCGAAGGCGCGAGCTTGTCCGGGCGGATGCTGCGCACGGTGATTTCGGCCGTATGGGGGCCGAGCGAGCGAACCGATTGCGTTGGGCCGCTGGCAAACGCCTTGGCCGGGTCGCCGTCAGCCAGCTCGACGCGATAGCGCACCCGGTGTGTCTGGTGCGGCCGCTCGAGCGGCGGATCGACCTTGACGAACAGATCGAAGCCCAGATCGAGCTTTCCCTTGTCCGCCGCCGGCGCCGCCGCCAGCGCGCGCGTCGTGCGATACGATGTTTGGGCCAGCGCGGGCATCAGGGTCTTGATCACTTCGCCCTGCGCGTCGGTCCACAGGGTCATGTCGATCGACTGATCGCCCGGCAATCGGGCGGCGCTTTCGATCCGCAGCAGCCTGGTCTCCAGCCCCAGCACCGGCGTCGTTTCAAAGTCGCGGGCTTCGAGCGTGACTTCGGCGACCTGGTTGACGAGAGGCACGAGCATCTTCAGCGATCGAGACTGGCCCGGCTGCAACGGATGCCGGGCAAGCGATTGCTCGACGGCGCGAAAGCCGTGCACGTCGGCAGGCCAGGGAATTCGGTTGGTGCCGCGGCGGCCTTGCGTTTCGGTGGTGATGACCATCTCGCCGCCCTCGACCTCTCCGCGGACCACGGTCGGGGAGGGGCCGAACGTGGCTTCGGTGGTGAACGAGAGGAGCTGGCCCTCGGGCGTTTCGAGCGTGGACATCTTGACGTCTTGCTGGCTCTTCTGGCCGAAGCGGGTGATTTCCAGATGGTTGAGCGACTCGACTTCGATCCGCTGGCGGCCGTCGCGGGTTACCGGACGTTCGGTCGTGCGTCCGTAGCCGATTTTCGAGTCTTGCAGGTAGAAGACGTCCCAGATGTCCTCGCCCGGCGCTGCGGCGGTGTCTTCGGGGCTGGTCGGTGACGTCGAGACGTGAGGCGGTGCGTCTTGACTGACGCTTGGTCCACAGGCAGGGAATAAAACCAGTGCCAGACACGACACTAAAAGTACGAGCCGTCGGGCCGGCGTCGCGGCCAAGTGTCCAGGAGCGGATTTCACGGTGTTGGCATCCTCGGGTGGCCGCTCGGCGACGGTGACGGAAAGATGGAAAAGTGCCGGCGCGTGCGGCGCGAGGCGAGCGGATACGCGATTGTATCCCTGGCCCCCTCGGGTGATCCACCCGAAGTCGCCCGCGGCACTTCTTCGCAGGGACCGCGGAGCCGGCGAATCGGCTGACTTTGTCAAGCGCGCGCGACCGGAACGATCACGTCAATTGTGTCGCAGGCAAACTTCCCGTGTTCTGACGAGCCCGCAGGGACAACATCCCGTTTTTGAGGCCGAGGGTCATCATTGCGCGACTGTGTAGCCAGCCGCAGTGCTAGAGTAGAAGTATTCGCAATCGCCGTGGAGACAGTTAGGACTGAAAAAGGCGGCGATTTTCCTCATCCCGTCGTGTCGGGGTGAAACGGCCGGATAAAGGCGCGATTTTGACGCTTCTGACGGCGGCAAAACCCCGCTCCGAAAAGATGCCCCGTGCCGGCCGGCACAGCGGGGCAAGGCGTTCGGCGTAACCTATGTTTGGATGAAGAGTTTTTTATTTACCCCGCAGAACGTCTGAAGTCGACCCGCAGCCCGAGGTTTCGCCGATGGGTTTCCTGAAGAAATTCTTTCGCAATGTGTTCCGCGACGAAATCGCGCCGCACACGACCAGCAGCTTCGACCGCCTCAGTTCCGAGGAGCTTGAAGCCCACCTGGGCGTGACGCGGTACGGCGATTTCATGCTCACCGGCGCCGTGCGGCCGTCATACGATTTGCAGGTCGTCCCCTGCCAGGGATATCGCCACGACGTGTACCGCGACGAGGAGAACCGCACGACGGTGCCGGTCCTGATGGGCGCGGCGTCGAAGGAACACCTGTTCGAAGTGTTCATGGAGATTCTCGACCCGCTCGGGTGTGAGGTGGACGTCGTGCTCGAAACGAGCCACGACCGCGAAGCGCGCGGTCACGTCGACCTGTATCGCGAGCACATCGACATGCCGGTGCTCAAGAGCACGCTATACGATTTCGAAGATCTGCTCGTGAACGACGGCTGCACGGGCATCGCGGTCTTGAACCCCGCGATCCCGCAGGAAGTGCAATTCGACGAGCACAAGCTGCTGATCGTTTATGGCAACGACCTGGAAGAATACGAGCGCGTGTTCGGCTCACGGGGCGTGCGGCGCAACGACCAGATGCGGTTCATCACCGAGGCCGAGCACGTCCACTCCTCGAGCGAACATTACCGCCATCAGTTCGAGCAACTGAAGACCAGGTTGGGCATCGACTCGAACTATTCCTAATCGAGCCCGCTTTTGCGGGCCGAAGCTATCCAAGGCCGTGTCGACCGCCAGCGCGGCCTTTTGTGTTGCGCGGCGTTTGGCTGCTGCTAGCACGAAGCGCCGGTGAGTATGCTGGCAAGGCGAGGGGTCGCTTGCTGGCGTTCCTCGCTGGCGCTTCGGGCTGGCGGATGTCTGATCCGCAGCGGTACCAGGCAAGTTTTCAGTGTGTCCCGCGGACGTCTGCTCACGCAAGCGTGAGCACGTCCGGGGATTCGGGAGCAGACTAATTGGGGGGGCCATGCTCACGCTTGCGTGAGCATGGCACCCAGGGAACGGGCCTCGCGGCCAGCCCCGCAGTGCCGAGCGGAAATCCGTACCTTTCCCCCGTAATCCGGCACCTGCTCTTGCCGTCGGCGCGGCTTTTGGCAACACTACCGCCCCATTTCTCGCGACCATTTTCCTTTCGCATGGTTCTGATGCATCGCGATCGCGACGATTCTGCGCCTGCGCGACGGCTTGCTGGCGCGCCCGGGTCGCCTGGCCGGCGCACCGGGCGCACCTCTGCGCCGGTTGCCGGCGTGCGTCGCTTGGGCATGGCGATCGCGTGTCTGGCGCTCGCCGCCGGGTGCAACGCCTGGCAGCCGGCCCGTTACAATCCGCCGGAGTTTGCCATCGGTCCGCGGCAGATCGTGCCGCAGCCCAACCCGCTGGTGATCTCAAACATGGACCGCGATTTCGTCTGGCAGCAAGTCGTCGACGTGGTGGACGACTATTTCCGCGTGGAGCACGAGGAGCCGGTCCGCCTGGTGGGCGATTTGCCCACCGAAGGCCGCCTGGATACCTATCCGCGCACCGCGTCGACCATTTTCGAGCCCTGGAATCACGACTCGGTGAACCCCTACGAGCGCTGGCAGGCCACGCTGCAGTCGATGCGGCGGCGGGCCGTCGTGCTGGTGATTCCCGATCCGGCCGGATTCCGCATCGACGTGCAGGTCTACAAGGAACTGGAAGACGTCAAGCGTCCGGAAACCGGCGCCATCAGCCTGGCCAATGCCCAGACGCTGCGTAACGATGACGCGCTGCAGCGGCTCACCAACCCCGTCGGCGGGCAGGAGCCGACGCTGGGCTGGATCGGCATCGGGCGCGACACGGCGCTTGAGCAAGTGATCTTGATGGGCATCCAGGCCCGCACTGGTGGCATCATCGTGCCGCCTGCCCCCTTCTGAACGATGCCGCGTTGATCCGCGTCAGCCCGGGGTTACCTGCGACGGGCTGGGCGGTGTGATCGGGACGCCGAGCGGGATGGGCCTCGCCGGCTCAGTCTTGCGGGCGACGGGGAGCTTGAGCGTGAAGGCGGTTCCCTTGCCCGGACTGCTTTCGACGCGAATGCGTCCGTGGTGGGCTTCGATCACGTCGCGGCAGAAACTCAGGCCCAGGCCGGTGCCCCCTTTACCGCTGGCATCGGGGCCGCATTTGGTCGTATAGTAGCGATCGAAAATGCGGGGTAGCTTCTCAGGCGGAATGCCGGAGCCGGTGTCGCGAATTGTGAGATCGACCGTGTCGCTTTCGGCGTCGTGCGCCAGGCGGATCCAGAGGTGTCCGCCCCCGGACATCGCCTGGCGGGCATTCACCAGCAGGTTCATCACGACCTGCTGCAACTGGTTGGTATTCGCCAAGGCCGGCGGCACCGGCTGATACTGGCGCTCGACGACCACGCGGTACTTGGTCATTTCGCGCTCCAGCAGCAACATCGAATCTTCGACCAGCTTAATCACGTCGGTCGGCTCGAAGCCCTGGGGTCGGTTGCGGGCGAAGCCGAGGATGCCGTTGGTGATCTTGGCGGCCCGTTGGCCGGCGGCCAGTATCTTGTCGAAGGCCTTGTCGCGCGTCTCGGCGTCGCGATGGCGTTGGCCCATCTTGGCGTAGTTGATGATCGTGGTGAGCACGTTGTTGAATTCGTGCGTGGTGGTGCTCACCAGCTCGCCCAGGGCGGTTAGCTTTTGAGCCTGGAAGAGTTGATCCTTGAGAATCGCCACCTGCTCCTCGAGGTCGGGAGCTTGTGGCGGTTGGCTATTCGACATGCTCGTTCCCAGGGGCTGGAGCGGGAGCGCGACGCGCCCAGATTGAACAGACGGCGACGTTTGGCCGTCTTGCCCGTTTGGGGTCAATCGCACCGCCTTACCGAGTTGACGCGTCCGGACTTCTTATGCGCGAAGCAGTTAGGTCATTGGACGGTATCGACGTACCCGCCTGGGCAACTAAAACGCAAGCCGCTATAATCCCGCCCCGCGCTCTGGGCGCGGGGGGCGTTTGGGGTCCATGCATTCACGCGAGGGAGTGGCAGGATGCACACCGTCGAGCTGTTGGAGGAAGCAATTGCCCTGGCCACGCGCTCGGGTGTCGGCGTGCGACAGGATTGGTTCGGTGGCAGCACTGCCGGTGCTTGCGAGTTCAACGGCCGGAAATGGATCTTCATCGACCTGTCGCTCAGCCTGCGGGAGCAACTTGACCAGGTGTTGGAAGGCTTGCGAGAGCTTGCCGAATTTGCCGATCCGGCGCCGAGCCGCCGGCTGCAAAGTCTGCTCAGTTTCCGCAAAGCCGCTTAAACGCAATAGCGGATTCAAAACCGTCCGGTGACGGTCGCAGGCCCCCCTAACCTGCGTGTTCGGGGCTCTTGTACAGCCCGTGCGCTTCGATGTACTTTTCGACGGCGCGCGGCGTCTGAAAGCGAATGCTGCGGCCGGCGGCCACGCGGCGGCGAATGTCGCTGGAGCTAAGATCGACGCGCGGCATGCGGACTTCGTGCCGGCGGATGATTTCGAGCCGCTCGGGCGAAACCAGCGACGCCAGCGGGATCAGGTCGGCCGTTTCGGCGTCGTCGGCATCGGGCAGCGTCCGCACGACGACCGCCGGCACCGCCAATTCGCAGATGCGGCGCGGCTCGCGCCAGGTGGCCAGATCGCGGAGCGAATCGGCCCCCATCAGAAAGAACAACTCGCGCGTCGGGTCTTCCTGGTAAAAATGCGCGAGGCTGTCCACGGTGTAATTCACGCCGCCCCGGTCCACCTCGTACGTCGAGACGCCAAAGGCCTCGTGACCACCGATGGCCAGGGCCAGCATTTCCATGCGCTGGGCCGCCGGCGTTAACTCGGGCCGCTGCTTGTGCGGCGGCACGGCGGCCGGCAGAAACCAGACTTCGTCGAGCCGGAGTTGTTCGCGGCAGCTTTCGGCCACCAGCAAATGCCCGTAGTGGACCGGATCGAACGTGCCGCCAAAAATCCCCAGTCGCATCGAGTGTCCCAAGCCCCGTGACTTGCCAGCTTGCCGTCGCCCCACGATATTGAAGTCAGCCGGTCATGCCGCGCTCATATCGTAGCCGGTTTGGTGGCAAAGGACCACTCACGCCGTGCCGGCGGATTATCGGACGTACCGCGTGACAGAACAACAAAGCCTGTTCGAGCTGAACCCCACGCCGTGGGAAGAAGACGATGTGCGCGAGGAGCTCGTCGCGTCGCTCGTGTTCGCCAGTGGGCCGGAAGGGCTATTCGACTATCGCGTGCCCGAGGCGCTGCGCGGGCGGCTGGTGCCCGGACAGCGTGTGCGGGCACCCTTGGGAAGCTCCAATCGACTCGCGACCGGCTACTGCGTGCGGCTGGAAAACAGGCTGGACGTCCGGCGGCGGCTCAAGCCGTTGCACGACATCACTGACGAGCGGCCGCTCCTGTCGCCCGCCATGCTGCGGTTGACCGAGTGGATGGCCGACTATTACCTCTGTCCATGGGCCCAAGTGCTCGAGGCGGTCGTGCCCGCCGGCGTGCGGGCGGAGGCCGGAACGCGGCGGACGCAATTCGTCCGGCTGCCAAACCATGTCGCCGCCCGGCTGGCGCAGCTCAAACTGACGCCGACGCAGAAGCGAATTCTTACCTGCCTGGCCGGGCACGAGCACGCGCTGCCGATGGCGCAGTTGGCCGCGGCCGCCGGTTGTACGACGGCGCCGATCCAGACGTTGCGAAAAAAAGGCCTCGTCGAATTCGAAACGCGCCGCTTCGACGCCGGACAAGCGCCGCAGGCGGCCGCCGGCGAGGTGGAATCGCACCTCGAATTGAACGCCGACCAGAGGTCTGCGCTCGATGCGATCCTGTCGGCCATGCATGCGGCGCGGCACGAGACGATCCTCGTGCACGGGGTCACGGGCAGCGGCAAGACCGAAGTGTACATTCAGGCGATCGACGAGGTGCGGCGATTTGGCCGGCAGGCGATTGTGCTGGTGCCCGAGATCAGCCTGACACCGCAAACCGAGGCCCGCTTTCGCTCGCGATTTGGCAACGTGGCCGTGCTGCACAGCCACCAGCGCGATGTCGAGCGGCGACGCTATTGGCAGCGCGTGGCCGACGGTCAGGTGAGCGTCGTCGTGGGGGCCCGCAGCGCCGTGTTCGCTCCGGTGCCGAACTTGGGACTGATCGTGCTGGACGAAGAGCACGAGACGTCGTTCAAACAGGAAACGGCCCCGCGCTATCATGCGCGGGACGTGGCGCTCGAGCGGGCCCGGGCTGAGAACGTTCCGCTGGTGCTCGGTTCGGCCACGCCGTCGCTGGAAAGCTGGCACCGGGCCGATCGCGGCGACTATCGACTGGTGTCGCTGCCGCGGCGGGTGTTCAATCGTCCGCTGCCGGAAGTACGCACGATCGACTTGCGGACCGAGTTTCAGGACCGCCGCAACCGCGGGGCCGTCAGCCGGCAATTGAGAATGGCCATGGGAGCCACGCTCCAAGAAGGCGGGCAGGTCATCCTGCTGCTCAACCGGCGGGGCTTTTCGACCCACATCCAATGCCCGTCATGCGGCACGGTCATGGAGTGTCCCCACTGCGCCATCGCGCTGACGCATCACGTGGCCGGGCAGATCGCGCTGTGCCACTACTGCGACTACCAGGTGCCGGCGCCAACGGAGTGCCCCGAGTGTCAATTCGCCGGCATTCATTACCGGGGGCTGGGAACGCAGAGGCTGGAAGCCGAAGTGAAGGCCCGGTTTCCCGAGTATCGCACCCTGCGGATGGATACCGACACGATGCAACAGCACGGCAGCCACGAGCGGGCGCTCAAGCTGTTTCACGACGGCGAGGTGCGGATCCTGGTCGGCACGCAGATGATCGCCAAGGGGCTTGATTTTCCGAACGTGACGCTGGTGGGCGTGATCAACGCGGACACGGCGCTGCACATTCCCGATTTTCGAGCCTCCGAGCGGACGTTTCAGCTCGTCACGCAAGTCGCCGGCCGGACCGGGCGCGGCGAGCAGGGCGGCCGGGTGCTGGTGCAAACGTTCAACCCCGAACATGCGGCGATCATGGCGGCCGTGCGCCACGATTACGGTACGTTTGCCGCGGGCGAACTGCCGCCGCGCAAGGAACACGGCTATCCCCCGTTTGCGAGCTTGATTCGCCTGGTTGTGCGCGGGCCGGCGGAGCGGATCGCCGAGGGGTTCGCCGACGAGCTGGCGCTACGCGTCCGCGAGGCGCTCGAATCGACTCCCCGTGATGCTCGCGCGGCAGTGGCGGGCGACGCGGGGGATGAACCGCATGATCCGCTGGCTCCGCGGGTGCTGGGTCCGGCGGCGGCGCCGATTGCAAAGATTCGGGGGCAGTATCGATTTCACATCCAGGTGCACGGAGCCGATGGGGCCGTGCTTCGCCGGGCGGTGCGCGACGCGGGCGAGCGGCTTAAGGCGCCCGAGGGGGTGTTGTGGATCGCGGACGTCGATCCGGTGGAGATGCTTTGAGGAGCGCGGGATTGGGTGGTCCGCTAAGCCGCCAGCGATCCGGACACCCAGGCGGCGGCCGACGAACCGCTGGCTGTTTAGCAGGCCGCACGATCGGATGTTCCGCTCGCGTCAGTGCGCATCCGACGTCACTTGGGCGGGTCGAGGGTGACTTCTAGTTTGACTTGTTTGCCGTCGCGCTTGACGGTGACGGTAACTTTATCGCCGGCTTTGTATTTGCGCAGGGCGTTGTCGAAGTCTTCGAGGTTGCCGATCTTGCTGTCGCCGAATTGGACGATGATGTCGCCGGCTTTCAGTCCACCCTGTTCGGCCGGGCCGCCCTTCGAGACGCCGCTTAGAGCGTAGCCCGGCTCGTCCTGGGCGAAGTCGGGGATACTGCCGAAATAGGGACGATCGCCCCCGCCCCCCAATTGTTCGCCGCCGTGCACTTCCTGGTACTCGGGCCGAGTGTCGGCATTGGCCAGCACGGTGGCGATCTGGGCGACCATCTCGCCGACGCGCCGCATGCCGCTGACGTTCAGCTTCTCGTAGTCGTCGCTGGGGCGATGATAGTCGGTGTGCGTGCCGGTGAAGAAGAACAAGACGGGCACCTTGGCCGCGTAGAACGACGAGTGGTCGCTGGGGCCGAAGCCGCCGGGCTTCTTCGTGATCTGGAAGCCAAAGTCTTCGCCAAATCGGTCCACCAGCGCGTCAAACTCCTTGGCCGTGCCGGTGCCGTGGACGATCAGCTTATCGTCCTTCAGGCGGCCGACCATGTCGAGATTGAGCATGGCCACGGTGTTTTCGACCGGCACGACGGGATCGCGCACGTAGCGGGCATGCCGATGAGGCCCCGTTCTTCTCCGGTGAAGGCGATGAACACGATGCGCCGCGGCAGCTTGCCGGCGGCAGCCAGCTCGCGGGCGATTTCCACCAGCACGGTCGTGCCCGAGCCGTTATCGTCCGCTCCGTTGTGGATTTCATGGGTGCCGGGGGCCGCGGAGCCTGCGCCGCCGTAGCCGAGGTGATCGTAGTGGGCGCCGATGACGATCGTCTCGTCGGCGTGGGGTCCTTCGCCTTCGAGAATGCCGACGACGTTTTTCACTTCGACCTCGTGGCGCTCGACGGTGGCCTGGCCCGCGGCCCGCCAGCCGGTCAGCTCGCGGCTGTGAGGCGTGGGACCGTGGTCGATATCGGTTTCGAGTTGCGAGAGCGAAGTGCCCAGCGCGGCGTGAATCACCTGGTCCAGCTCGGCGCGGCGGACGAAAAGTACGGGGAAATCTCGACCCTCGGATCCTTCTTCACCGGCACCTTCAAACGGCAACAGCGGGTCTTGGGCTTTCTTGAGTTGGTCGGCATAGCGTTCTACGTCAGCGGTGAGTTTGGCAACCTTGGCCTCGTGCTTCTGCCACTCGTCTTCGGTCGGTTTGTCGATGGCTTTGAATTCGGCGTTGGCTTTGGCGGTGTCATCCACCGCGGCCTGCCAGCGCTTGCGGAGCGCGGCGACGCTCTTGTTGATGTCGAACTGGTCGGTGCAGAAGATGACGGCCGCGGCGCCGTGTTCGTAGGCGTTGGAGATCTTACGGCGGAACGGAGCGTGGTCCGAGTACCGCGTGCCGTTGAAAGCACTGTGCGGGTTACTTTGCTCGGGCTCATGCCGCAGGATCACCACGGCCTTATCCTTGACGTCGATGCCGGCGTAGTCGTCGTAGTTTTCTTGTTTGCCGGTGATGCCGTAGCCGACGAATACCAACGGCAGGTCGAACTTGCCGGAGCCGCCCACGGCCAGCGGATTGAACGACTCGTCGAGTTTCAACTCGATTCGTTTAGGCTTTCCGTCGTCGCTGGCAGGGCCGACAAACACGAGCGAATTGTCAGGACCCAGGCTCGCGCCGGTGGTCATTTTGAACTTCTGAAAGGGCCCGCCGTCGAACAGGTCGGTCTTCAGGCCGATCTGGCGGAATTGGTCGGCGATGTAATCGGCGGCCTCGTCGAGCCCCTTGGTTCCCACGCCGCGGCCTTCCAGCGCGTCGCTGGCGAGGTACTTGGCCGTTTCGGCCAGCCGGCTTTCGACGGTGCTGGCGTCTTCGGCCGCGGCACGCGCGAGGGGCACGACGGCCGAGAACAGAAGGCACAGGGCAACTCGCTGCAGACCGGCCGCGCGGAACAGACTTGGAGGATTCATAGAAATAAAGACCCAGGCAGTGCGGGTGGCGGGAACGCGGGCCCGGGCTTAGCCCGGCGCTAGCTGAAGAGAGGCTTTCCGACAAACTGATTCTTGGCCGCCACACCCCGCTCGTCAAGCACGTTTTGGGGGCGCGGGCGGCGGGTCAGACCGGTTGTGCACTTCGCGCTGGCATCGCGCCACCGAACACGGAGCCGGGCCGTGGTCCTCGGTCCTCAAAGACTATCCATGCCTGCGCCGGCTCTCTAAAATAAAAAAATGCTGGAATGAGGCCGGCGTCCTGGGTCGGGGCGCGCGGGCAGGGGCCCTGTTTTCGCGTCCCGTCCCGACGGCGGGCCAACCGGCGTACGAGGCGGCAATGCGGCCGCTGGTGGGCCTTGGCCGGCGTGCGAATCCGACCGGCGCGCCCGTGTCACATGGAGAAAGCTTGTGCCGTCGCTTTACGTCACCAAAGGACAGGACCAAGGCGAGTTGTTCGACGTCGACGAAGGCACCACGGGCCTGGGTCGCGACGCGGCGAACCAGATCCGCCTGCAAGACACCGAAATCTCCCGCCGGCATGCTGAGCTGCGCTACGACGGCAGCGTATGCATGATCGCCGATCTGGATAGCTCCAACGGCACCTTCGTCAACGGCCACCGGGTCGACAACGAGCAGCAGCTCAGCAACGGCGATCATGTACAGCTTGGCGGCACCTTGATGCTGTTTACCGACCCGGCCGAAAAGACGCCCGAGGACCTGTCGGACAAGGTCGACATCGTCACCTCGCGGGGGCTGGTGACCGACAGCTCGCGGATCGTCCGCAAGATGAGCCAGCAGGAAGGAAGCCAACTGCTCAAATTAGACTTCGAAGGGGCCAGCAGCCCCTGGCTGGCCCGGGCTCGCAGTAACCTGCAGATCATGTACCGCACGGCGCTGGCCGTGAGCCACACGCTTGACATCGACCAGTTGCTCAACCGGATCATGCAGTTGATCTTCGAGTGGGTCGAAGCCGACCGGGGCTGCATCATGCTAGTGGACGAGATGAGCAAGCAGTTGGCCCCCAAGGTGCGCCGCAACCGGCAGGGTTTCGAGTCGCCCGAGAAGCTGGCCATCAGCAAGACGATTCTCGATTACGTGATGCAGCATAACGAGGGAGTGCTCACCAGCGACGCCAAAGAGGACGAGCGCTGGGACCACGCCGCCAGCATCGTGCAGATGGGCATCCGCGAGGCGATCTGCGTGCCGATGCAGGGGCGCTATGACGTGGTCGGCGTGATCTACATCGACACCTCGATCACGCCGCAGCGGATCATCCAGCAGAAGGGGCAGCAGAACAAGTTCACCGAGGAACATTTGAAGTTGATGATCGCCATCGCCCACCAGGCGGCGCTGGCCGTGGAGGACACGCGCTACTACTCGGCCATGATGCAGGCCGAACGGCTAGCGGCCGTGGGCCAGACGATCGCCATGCTCTCGCACCACATCAAGAATATCTTGCAGGGCATCCGCGGCGGCAGCTACCTGATCGAGATGGGGCTGGCCCAGCACGACGAAGACGTGGTGCGCAAGGGGTGGACCATGGTGGATCGCAACCAGGGGAAGATCTCGGGTATGGTCCTCGACATGCTCACCTTCAGCAAGGATCGCGAGCCCGACCCCGTGCCCAGCGACATTAACAAGGTGGTCGGCGACGTCGTCGAGCTGGCCCTGGCCAAGGCCGCGGAGCTGGGCGTGGCGGTCGAGTGGACGGCGGACGAAGACATTCCCACCATTTCGTTCGATCCCGAGGGGCTACATCGGGCGGTGCTCAACGTGGCGGCCAACGCCGTCGACGCCTGTGAAGAGCGCAGCGACGGCCGGGTGACCATCGCGACGCGCTACTACCCCGAGGAGTCACTCGTGCGGATCGCGATCGAGGATAACGGCGTGGGCATCCCGCCGGAAGACCTGGAGCGAATCTTTACGATCTTCGTCTCGAGCAAAGGGAGCCGCGGCACGGGACTGGGACTGCCTGTGAGCCAGAAGATTCTCAAGGAGCACGGGGGCCGCATCCTGGTCACGAGCACCGTGGGCCAAGGCAGCCGCTTCACGCTCGAGCTGCCCGCGACGCCGGCCGGAACGATGGCTGGCAACGGCCCGGAAGCGGAAACCGACGAACTGGCCCGGCCCCGCCAAGACGCGGCCGAGAGCGAGCTGTAAAGCCCTCCGCGGCGTGGGCTCGGCTCAGTCTCGGTAACCCGCCGGAGCGCCTACGAACGGGTTGTCGCGCTTCTCCTGGCCGACGGTCGTCGTCGGACCGTGGCCGGGCAGGATGACCGTGTCGTCGTCCAGCGTGAAGAGCTTCTGCCAGATGCCTTCGGCTAGCCGTTCGAAGCTGCCATCGGGAAAGTCGGTCCGCCCGATGCTGCCGGCAAAGAGTACGTCGCCACCGAAGACGATCGTTGGCTTCACGTCGCGGCAAATGAACACCACGTGACCGCTGGAGTGTCCGGGAATCTCGCGCACCAAGAGCTCGAAGCCGGCCGCGCGGTACACGTCGCCTTCGCCGAGAAGCACGTCGCCCGGCGGACTGACCAGATGCGCCCCGAAGGCGGCGGAAAGGTTGAGCGCCGGATTGACGAGTTTGTCCGCGTCGCCGCGGCTGACGACGATCGGGCAATCGGGAAACTTTCGCTTCAACTCACCGTTGCCGGCAATGTGGTCGCTGTGTCCGTGCGTGATCAGGATGGCGGCCGGCGAGAGCTTCTCGCGCTCGAGGTGATCCAGAATCCTGTCGGGTTCCAGACCGGGATCGACGACGAGGCAATCTGCGCGGTCTTTGACGTGCGCGATGTAAGTGTTTTCCTCGAAAGGAGCTGAGACGACCACAGCCAGTCGCACGGTAGAGGCGTCCACAAATCGCCCTTTCCTAACGTCGGTCCGTTTTAGTAAAAGCGGCAAACCCTACGCGCGTGCAATGTGCCCTGCGTCAAGGGTTAGGCAAACAGGTCGGGTCGACCGAAGCAATGTAATATAGGCCGCTTGGCTTGGGCGATAAACCACCTAGGGCGGTGAATTGGCCACGCCGCGGGCCCATTGCCTAATTGGACGCAAACGGCATCTCCGGTCGATCGGTGCAAGCATTGCTGGCGGGCATCAACCGCAGTCCGAAGTCTTTCCTTGCCCGTGCGTGGGAGAAGAATTGAAGCTGAAGACGCCCCGCGGAGTGCTCATGGCGTCGTATCAGCAGGTTCTGTGAGGAGGCGATTGATGACCCACGGGAAACGGCTTTTCCGATTGGCGGTGGCAGGCAGCTCGCTGGCGCTGGTGACCACGAGTTTGTGGGCGCAGCGCCGCAAGCGCCGTACAGCGGCGGGCGGACCGGGCGCGAGCAATTGCCGCGCCCCGTCTATCGCGTCAGTCAACAGCCAGCCGGCCAACAGCCCGCAGCTCAGCCGGCTGACCAGACGCGCGTGGCGGCCAACAACAACCTGCCCGCGCAGACCCAGCCCCCCAACCCGAACGAACATCCGCTGGAACCGGCGCTGCGGATGGCCGACGCGGCGATCAAGAACATCAACGAGAACATCAAGGATTACTCCGCCGTGATGGTCAAGCGTGAGCGGGTGAATGGAAAGCTCAACGACCAGGAGTTCATGTACATCAAGATTCGGCACCAGCCGTTCAGCGTATATATGTACTTCCTGGGACCCGAGAAGCTCCGCGGCCAGGAGGCCATCTACGTCGAAGGGCGCAATAACGGCAACCTGTTGGGCCACGGCGTGGGCGTGAAGAAGATCGTCGGCACCGTGCCGCTGCAGCCGACCGGCGCGTTGGCCATGGCCGGCCAGCGGTACCCGATCACCGAGATCGGATTCTTGAACCTGACCAAGCGGCTGATCCAAGTGGCCCAACAGGACAAGCAATTCGGCGAGTGTGAAGTGAAGTTCTACCAGGGAGCCAAGATCAACGGCCGCTCGGCCACCTGCATCCAGGTGGTGCACCCGGTGCCGCGGAAGAACTTTCGCTTTCACAAGGCCCTAGTGTTCGTCGACGACGAGCTGAACATCCCGGTGCGCTACGAAGCCTACGATTGGCCGGCCACGCAAGGGGGCCCGCCGCAATTGCTCGAAGAATATACCTACACCGACATCAAGCTGAACAACGGCTTTACCGACGCCGATTTCGACGAGAACAACCCCAACTACCATTTCCATTAAGCTCGAGCGTTTCGAGTGACGTCTAGCAACGAGAGCCTCCGGCAGCGGACTGTCGGGGGCTCTTTTTGTCATCAGCCCCGTTGAAAATCTTCACGGCGGGCATCCAGCCGCCGGGCCGTGCCGGGCTGCGGCTGGAGGGGCCTAATGCCCGCAAATCGTTGCCGGGGCGGGCTTTCCTATTGGTTTGGGGCCGCGAACTGCCGTAAACTAGAGGGGTCAGCCGGGTTTTTAGCCCCCTATCAAGTCCGCAGCCAGACCATGTCGTACCGTTCGCTGAAACGTGTACTGGGCGAGACGAGCCTCGAGCGGAAATTCCTCGTTCTGTTCGGCGCGTCGCTGTTGGTGCTCATCGCCGGCAGTTTCTGGTGGTACGGCCGCAGCACTGAGCAATTGGTCTACGAGTCGAGCCGCGAGAGTGCCAAGAGCCTGGTTCACTCAATCGTCGCGATGCACCACACCATCAAGATGTTTCCGGAGGAAGACGAGCTGGTGGACCTGGTCGACGAGCTGCGGCGCGGGCTGGAAAGCCGGGAGTATCACTGGAAGTTCATTCGGCCGGTCGAGGAAGGGTCCGGCGCGCCCACGGACGACGAGCTGGAAGTGCTGCGAAAGTTCAACCTGACCGAGCGGCCCGACCCCGGGGCCAGCGTGGCCGATCAGTACGAAGAGCGGCGGATCATGGTCGGCGACACTCCCTACTACGTGTTCTACACGCCGATTCGGACGATGAACCGCCGCTGCATCGTGTGCCATGCCAGCTTGCCCTACGGCATATCGGGCATTCCGCCGCAGGAGATCGGCGACTTGATTTCGGTGCTCAAGCTGAGCATGCCCGATACCAAGACGCAGACGGCGCTCACCTGGAACAACGCGATCCTGCTGGGCACGGCCATCATCACGGCTTTTCTGGCCATGATGGCGTCGTACCTGATCGTGCGCTATATCATCGTCAAGCCGCTGGGACACTTGCGCGACGTGAGCGATCGGATCAGCCAGGGAGACATCTCGCTGCGGGCCGATCTGCACACCGGCGACGAGTTCGAGCGGCTGGCCACGGCGTTCAACCGCATGCTCCGCCAATTGGCCAGCAACGCCGAGGAGTTGAAACACGTCAACGATCACCTGAATGTCAAAGTCGACGAGTTGGCGCAGGCCAACATGCGGCTCTATGAAATGAACCGCTTGAAGAGCGACTTTCTGGCCACGATGAGCCACGAGCTGCGCACGCCGCTCAACGCGATCATCGGCTTCAGCGACGTGCTGGAGTCGATCGCCTCGCTCGACGAGAAGCAGAAGCGCTACGTACGCAATATCCAGACGTCCGGGAAAGTGCTGCTGGAAATGATCAACGACATTCTCGACCTGGCCAAGATCGAGAGCGGCCGGATGGAAGTCCGCCTGTCGGATTTCCGTATCGAGCAGGTGGTCACGGCCCAGTGCGACATGGCCCGGCCGTTGACCGAACGCAAGAACATCGACCTGGAGACCGAGATCGACGCCAAGCTGCCCGAGATGTTCCAGGATCAGGCGAAGGTGCAGCAAATCCTCAACAATCTGCTTTCGAACGCCATCAAGTTCACGCCCGAAGGAGGGCGTATCGTGGTGTCCGCCCGCCGCGGCAACGGGCCGTTTTTGGTGCTCGAAGTGTCGGACACCGGCGTGGGCATCGCCGAGGAAGACCAGGTCGCGATCTTCGAGAAATTTCGCCAGGGCAAATCGGCCCTCTCCGGCGGCGACGCCATGACCCGCGAATACTCGGGCACGGGCCTGGGGCTGTCGATCGTCAAGGAGCTGTGCAAGCTACTGGGGGGCGAGATCTCGCTCGACAGCGAGCTGGGCAAGGGGAGCACGTTCACCGTACGATTGCCCTGGACCCGCGCGGAGATGATCCGCCACGATGCTCTACCGGCGGTCGAAGACGCGAACCCGCCCCGCAAGAACGAAACGCCGCGGCTCGAGGCCCCTGCTTCGACGTCGTAGGCGAGCGTCTGCTACCTGGGAATCGTTGGACGCCGCCACCTCGCCTTTCCTTCCGCCGGATTTTCGATACGATGTGCCGGCATGCCAACCTCTTCGCGCACTTCGTCTACGCTGCCGGAAGTCGAGCTGTTTACCGACGGCGCGTGCAGCGGCAATCCCGGCCCGGGGGGCTGGGCGTTCATCCTGCGGCATCCCGCTTCGGGGAAAGAGGTGGAAGGCTCCGGCGGCCAGCGCGAAACGACCAACAACCGCATGGAGCTCGAAGCGGTCGTGCGCGGGCTGGAGACGCTCAAGAAGCCTTCGGCCGTCAAGCTGATGACCGACAGCGTCTACGTCGGCAAAGGCCTGAGCGAGTGGATGGCCAAGTGGAAGGCCAACGGCTGGCGGCGCCGCGAGGGCAAGCAGTGGAAAGAGGTCAAGAACGAAGATCTCTGGCGGCGCCTCGACGAACTAGTCGCCGATCACGATCTGACCTACATTCGCGTGGCAGGCCACAGCGGGCATCCGGAAAACGACCGCTGCGACGAATTGGCCGTGGCCGCCTATCAGCAGTTCTTGCGGCGGTAGGTCGCGTGGCGGCGCTCGCCACGAGGCGCTAGGCACAGACCTTTTGCCAGCTCCGGCTGAGTTGCGGAGGGACGTAGGCCCGCCGGCATTTGGTCCCTAGAATACGGGCATGTCCTCGAGGACCGACAAGTCGAGCACCAATAAGCCGCCGGTCGAGTTGACCATGCCGGTCCAGTTTCTCAAGGGCTGCGGAGCGGCCCGGGCTGCGCTGTTGGCACGGCTGGGGGTGACAACGGTGCGCGACCTGTTGTTCTGCTTTCCCCGCGATTACCAGGATCTGAGCGACGTGCGCACGGTCGGCGAGTTGGAGGAAGGCCCCCTGGTGAGCGTTCTGGGGACCGTCGAGGAAGTGGAGCTGGCCGAGCTGCGCGGGGGCGCTCGATGCTGGGCGTGCTTGTGCGACAGGGGGACGCGTATCTGCGGGCCGTGTGGTTCAACCAGCCGTTTCTGCGGGAGAAGTTTCACCGGGGGCAGCGGCTGTTGCTCTCCGGCCGGCCGAAGCGTCGGGCGACGCGCTGGGAAATGGTGCACCCGCACGTCAAGGTGATCGAGACGGAAGTCGAAGAGCCCGAGGGACAACTGCTGCCGGTGTATTCGCTGACCGAGGGGCTGGCCCAGCGGCACGTGCGACAATTGACCCGCCGGGCGCTGGACGAGTGCGTCGAGCGGTTGGAAGAGGTCTTTCCGCCGGCGTATCTGGCGGCGCATGACCTGTGGCCGATTCACACCGCCCTGCCCCATTTGCACTTTCCCACGGGCCGCGCCGAGCTGGAACAGGCCCGGCGGCGGTTCATCTACCAGGAACTGTTCATCCTGCAACTGGCGTTGGCGCTTAAGCGGCAGCGGGTGCACGAGGTGCTTCAGGCGCACCCCTTGGAATTGACCGCCAAGATCGACGCCCGGATTCGACGGCTGCTGCCGTTTGAATTGACCCCCGGGCAGAACCGGGCCATTGCCGAGATTGCCGACGACTTGGGGCGCGTGCATCCGATGAATCGCCTGCTGCAGGGGGACGTCGGCAGCGGCAAGACAATCGTGGCCGTGTACGCCATGCTGCTGGCCGTGGCCCAGGGGGGGCAGGTGGTGTTGATGGCGCCGACCGAAGTGCTCGCCCGGCAACATCTGGAAACGCTCGAACGACTGTTGGCCAAGAGCCACACGCGCTTCGGGCTGTTGACCGGCGGCATGTCGAGCAAGGCGCGCAGCGAGCTGCTGGCCGCGATTGCCTCAGGCGAGACGCAGATCTTGATCGGCACGCAAGCGGTGCTATCGGACGAGCTCGCTTTCGCCCGGTTGGCGCTGGTCGTGATCGACGAGCAGCACAAATTTGGCGTGCGGCAGCGGGCGGCGCTTAAGCATTCAGGCCCCCAACCGCACTACCTGGTAATGACCGCCACGCCGATCCCGCGCACGGTGAGCATGACGCAATTCGGCGATCTTGACCTGACGACGCTCGACGACAGCCCGCCGGGCCGGCAGAACGTGCACACGTATTTCCCGCCGGCTGAGGACCGCGCGAAATGGTGGGAATTCTTTCGCAAGAAGCTGCGCGAGGGGAGGCAAGGCTACGTGATCGTGCCGCTGGTGGCCCGATCGAAACATGCTGCGGAGGCAGAATCGTCGCCGGTGGACGACGATTTTGGGGAGCAGCAATTGGAGGCTGATGTCCTTGCCCCGGCCGGGCCGCAACCGCCGATGAGCCTCGAAGCGGCCTACGAAGTGCTGGCGAACGGCGAGCTGGAGGCGTTTCGGCTGGGGCTGGTTCACGGCCGGATGACCAGCGCCGAAAAGCAGTCCGCGATGGACGATTTTCGCGCCGGGCGCACGCAGGTGCTCGTGGCCACTTCGGTGGTGGAAGTGGGGGTGGACGTACCCAATGCCACGATCATGACGATCGAAAACGCCGAACGCTTCGGCCTGGCCCAACTGCATCAACTGCGGGGCCGCATCAGTCGCGGCACGCACCCGGGCTACTGCACGCTGTTTGCCGACGCGCCTAGCGAAGAGGCCCTCGAGCGGCTGGAAGCGTTTGTCGCCTCGACGGACGGCTTCCGGCTAGCCGAGCTCGATTTCCAACTCCGCGGACCTGGCGACGTGTTGGGCACAAAACAACATGGCCTGCCCCCATTGCGAATCGCCGACCTCGTTCGCGACACCGCCACGCTTGAAGAAGCCCGTCGCGATGCTCGGCTTCTGGTCGACAGCGATCCTCAACTAGCGCAACCCGAGCACGCCCTGCTGCGGCGCATGGCGCCGTGCGCTACGGCAAATCGCTCGACCTGGGCGACGTGGGGTGATCTCGCGCGACCGATTTCGGCGGCTAGGGTCCGGCTTCACACACCCGCGCAAGGGGGGCACCCATTGAACGACCGAAACACTTGTCCCGGAGAATCAGCCAGGCTGCCCCTGTGAAATGATTCGCGCGGGAAATCGGGCCACCCGAAACAGTTGTTCCGCGCCGGCGACGGGACTAGGATGCGAACTCCGCGCCAACTTCGTCCCCGTCGTACCGCCGTGCAGTCGTTCGGATTGCCACCCCACGATGCGCACGCCGCGAAGCATGGAGCCCATTCACATGTCACAGAATGCCAATTCCTTTGACCAAGGCAACACCGCTGCTTCTGCGAACATGAGCGCAGCTCCTCGGCACCGCTGGTGGCTCGTGGTGCCGGCGAGTCTGATAGGGGCATTCGGGGCTTGCGGTTCTTGGGAACATCGCCCTGCTGCTGCTGCGCGTCTTCGTCGAAGACGAAATCCCCTGGTCAAGCGTGCCCGCGAGCTTTCGATTTTGGGAAGTCGAGTTGCGGGTGGTGGCCATGGCAGAAGCCGAGAGAGACGGACGTGGAGCCTGGGGATTTACTGCGGGCGAACAACCGTCCCTGGTCCAGAAGCCCGAGTTCAACTGGCAGAATACCGGCTGGGACCAAGCCGACGATGCTCCCGTCGTGAACGTCAGTTGGAACGACGCGACGGCCTTCTGCCGTTGGCTGAGCGAGAAGGAGCGAGCCACGTATCGCCTGCCTACTGACGTCGAATGGGAATACGCTTGTCGAGCCGGAACCACCTCGCGCTATTGGGTCGGTGAGAGCCCGCAAAATCTGCTAGGGTCTGAAAACGTGGCCGACGTGGATTATTACCGGGAAGTTCTCGGCCAGGAACTGCCACCGCAGAACATCCAGCGGGGCTATGACATGGGAATGATCGTCAAGGGCAGCGACCATTTTGCCTTTACGGCGCCCGTGGCAAGCTTCAAGGCCAACGCTTTTGGTCTGTTCGATCTGCACGGAAACGCCTCGACCTGGTGTCTCGACCGGTATGCCGTGGACGGTCGGAAGCTCGTCGAATCCCAGGGGCCAACCGTCGGTTCCCTGCACGTGGCTCGCGGCGGCAACTGGCAGTTCTTTCCGGCATTCTGTCGATCGGCGACCCGCTTCTTCTACGAGCCCTCGCGGCGCGAACCGTCCATCGGCCTGCGCGTTGTCCGCGAGGTTGGCGACTAGAGCCGGTTTCAAGCCTGCAAGGTGCTGTCCCCCGGGGCGGCGATCCTCGTTCTGCACGGCGGCGGGGTTGACCAATACGATCGTATATCGTAGATTTACGATTATAGGAGATTCGGATGCCTAGCCGAACCTGCTGTTCCGCGAACGTACGTGGGGCAACCATTGCCGACGACCGCCTGGCCGAGCTGGCCAAAGCCCTGGGCCATCCCTTGCGGGTGCGCATTCTGCGGATCCTGGTCCGGCGCAAGACGTGCATCTGCGGCGACCTGGTCGATGAGCTGCCGGTCGCGCAGTCCACGGTTTCGCAGCACCTGAGAATGCTGAAAGACGCGGGCCTCGTTCGCGGTGAGATTGACGGCCCCCGCACGTGCTACTGCGTCGCTCCAAAGGCGTTGGAAGAGTTCAAGGAGCTGGTCGGCAAAATTTGACCAGGCAGGTCCACGAGTTGTGAACGAAAACGCACCGTTAGGTGAAAGGATGGCCAACCATGAGCACTGAGATCAAACAAGCAGTTCAGGATCGTTACGGCGCCGTCGCGCGGAGTGGGCTGACGGCCGATTCTCCCGGCGTGGCGCGGGTGGCCGAGGCGTTTGGCTATTCGGCCGAGGAACTGGCCTCGATTCCGGCCACGGCCAACATGGGCCTGTCCTGCGGCAATCCCACCGCGATGGCGAACCTGCGGCCGGGCGAGGTCGTGCTGGACCTGGGCTCGGGCGGCGGGCTGGATGTCTTTCTGGCTGCCAATAAGGTCGGGCCCTCGGGCAAGGCGATCGGCATCGACATGACCGACGACATGGTCGAGCGCGCCCGCCGCGGCGCCAGCAGGCCGGCCTAACGAACGTCGAGTTCCACCTGGCGGAAATCGAATCGATGCCGCTCGCTTCGGACAGCGTCGACTGCGTGATCAGCAATTGTGTACTGAACCTGGTGCCGGACAAGGCCCGGGCCTTTGCCGAGATTTTTCGCGTGCTCAAGCCGGGTGGGCGGCTGGCGGTGAGCGACATCGCGCTCAAGCAGCCGCTGCCCGCGGAGGTTTCAAAGAACCTGCTGGCCTACGTGGGTTGCGTGGCCGGGGCGATCGAGATCGACGATTATCGCCAGCGATTGGCGGCGGCCGGATTCGGCGACATCGTGATCCTCGATAGCGGCGCCGATCTGACGGCGTACACGGCAGTTGAGAATACGGGCGGCTGTTGCTCCGGTCCGCGCGAGGCGGGTGAGCTCGCGGTCGTCGATAGCGGTTGCTGCGGTTCGAGCTCCGGCAGCGTCGTGCACGACGAACTGGCGGACTTGATGCGCCGTTACGACATCAACGCGTACGCGGCCAGCGTGAAGGTGTTTGCCATCAAGCCGCATTGAGGCCAGCAACCGGCCCGCCGGCGGGCAACGGTGGCGTCAGTGCGGAGTCACGTGGATGGCCGTGGCTTTGACGAGGGCAACCCCCTCGTCGCCGACTTGCAGTCCCAACTCCGCGCTGGCCGGTTTGGTCACGAGCGCCGTCAGGCGAAAGCCGCAGTCGATGGCCAGACGCACGAGTGGTCCTTCGGGCGAAATTGCCACGATCGTTCCTTTCAAGCGGTTGCGTACAGTGCTTTCGCCCGGCACTTCGCGCGTGAAAGCGACGTCCTCGCCGCGGATGCAGGCCAGCGCGCGATCGCCCGTCGGTTTGCTGGCCATGGCCCACAGCTTGACCCCCTGCACGTCGAGGCACACCAGCTCGCCGCTGCGCTCGATGACAGGGCCTTCGACGATCGTTTCGATGCCGACGATGCGGGCCACGGTTTCGTTGGCCGGGCTCGAAAACACTTGCTGGATGGGCCCCTGCTGGACGACCGCGCCGCCGGAGAGGATCGTCACCTGGTCGCCCAGCGCCAGTGCGTCGACCCGGTCGTGCGTCACCAGGACCGTCGGCACGGAAAACTCGCACAGCCAGCCGCGCAATTGACTCCGCACTTCTTCTTGCAGCACCTGGTCCAGCGAGGAAAGGGGTTCGTCCAGCAATAACAATCGCGGACGGCAGGCCAGCGTGCGCGCGAGGGCCACGCGCTGTTGCTGGCCGCCGGAAAGCTGCCCAGGCAGGCGATTTTCCAGTCCGATCAGATCCAACCGCTCCAATAGCTCTGCCACGCGCGCGTTCGTCCGGCGGCGTTCCGCGCGGATGCCAAAGGCGATGTTCCCGTGAACCGTCAGGTGCGGAAACAGTGCGTACTGCTGGAACAAATACCCGACGCCGCGCTGCTGCGGCGGCAGATTGGTGCGGGACGTGGCGTCGAACCAGGTCTCGTGGCCAAAGCGGATCGTGCCCTCGCTCGGCGTTTCCAAGCCGGCCAGGCAGCGCAGGATGGTGGTCTTCCCCGAACCGGATGGTCCAAACAACACCAGGACGGAAAAGCCGTCGATCGAGTGCTCGAGCTGGGCCGCGATCGTCGCTCCGCCGCGAAATCGTTTCTCGAAGCACGCGGCGAGCTTTGTCATTGAACGCGAACTTTGCCTTGGTTCAGCACCGACGTGATTCCCAGCACGACGAAGGTGAACGCCAATAGCGCGAGCGCCGTCCCGTTCGCTCGCTGGTAATCGAGCGCCTGCACGTCGTCGTAAATCGAAATGGCCAGCGTGCGGCTGACGCCCGGGATATTGCCGCCGACCATCAGCACGACGCCGAACTCGCCCATCGAGTGAGCAAATGTCAGGACCAGTCCCGTCACTATCCCCGGCCAGGCCAGGGGCACGGCCACGCGCCAGAACGTGCGCCAGCGGGAAGCACCCAGGCACCAGGCGGCCTCGAGCAGCGAGGGGTTCACGGCCGCCAGCGCCGCCGTGAACGGGCGCACGGCGAACGGAATGTTGACGATCACCGAGGCCGCCAGGATACCGCCAAACGTGAAGGGCAGCATGCCGCCGGTCAGGCGCTGCGTAAACCCTTCCAAACGCGCTGCTGGGACTGGCCGACTGCAGCAGGTACAAGCCAAGCACCGTGGGGGGCAGCACCAGCGGCAGCGCCACGGCCGCCTCGACCAGGTACCGTCCGGCAAGCCGAGTTCGGACCAGCCAGGCGGCCAGCGGCAGACCGAGCACAAACAGCACGAGCGTCGTCAGGCACGCCAACTTGAGCGACAACCAGGCGGCGACCCAATCCACTTTTCAACTCTCCGGAACTTCGAACCCGTACCGCTGGAGTATGTCGTGGGCCCGCTTATCGAGCAAGAACGCCTTGAACGTTTCGGCGGCGGCGGGGTCGATCGCCCACTTGAGGATGACGCCTGCGTGCTCAATGTGCGGATACGCGTCGAGCGGCATGACCCAGTAACTCCCCCGGTGCTTCATCTGCGGAGCCAGGGCCAGCGACAGCGAGATGATGCCCACGTTGGCCGCGCCGGTTTCGGCAAACTGTGCCGCTTGCGTGATGTTCTCGGCCAGCACCAGGCGGTCTTTCACTTCGTCATAGGTTCCCAATTGTTTCAGCGCCGTTTCGGCGGCCCGGCCATATGGTGCGACCTTGGGGTTGGCGATCGCGATTTTCTTCACCCGCGGATCGGTGAGCGCGTCGATACGCAGCTTTTCGACGTCGATTCCGCTCCCCTCTGCCGTCCAGACGACGATCTGGCCGCTGCCGTACAGGAACTCGTCCCGGGCCAATCCGTCGGCGACAAGTTTGTTCGGGTACTCGCTATCGGCCGAGAGAAAGACGTCGAACGGCGCCTTGTGCGTCAACTGTGCGTAGAAGTTGCCTGACGAGCCGTACGTCGGTTGCACCAGGATGTGCGGGTGGGCTTCTTGAAAGGCGACGATCACGTGGTCCAGGGCGAACTTCAAACTCGCGGCGGCCGCCACGCGCAACTCTGACTGGCTGGAGTGCTCGGACGTCTCCCGGCGGGCTCGCGCCGGCTCGTCGGCACCGCATCCGCTGGCCACTAGAACCGAGACCAATAGGACCACCAATATCCGCGACGATCGGCGCAAGACTTCGTCCATCGCGGCAATCGCTATGGAACGCATGATCGGTATGGACAGACACGACTCCCCCCTTCCGCTGCCAGCGCGAGTGCAAGAATCCGGGCCAAATCAGCCGGTGGCCAACGGTTCGGCGGCTTCCCAGCGCACGCCGTCCCGGACGACACGGTGGTAAAGTGTATCTCGCTCTACCGGCTCGCGCCCGGCCTCTTGGATCAATCGGCGAATTTCTTCGACCGACAGGGCTTCGGGGGTCGTGGCCCCCGCGTCGTGATAGATCAGCTCATGACGGACGGTGCCGTCCAGGTCGTCGGCCCCATAGGCCAGCGCCGTCTGCGCCGTGCCGATCCCCAGCATGATCCAATAGGCCTTGATGTGGTCGAAGTTGTCCAGCATCAGCCGGCTGACGGCCACGGTGCGCAGGTCCATCAGGCCCGAGGGCTTTTTGATGTGGCTCAAGCCCGTGTTGTCGGGATGGAAGGCCAGCGGAATGAAGGTCTGGAATCCGCCGGTCTCGTCCTGCAACTCGCGCAGGCGGATCAGGTGGTCGACGCGGTGGAAGGCGTTCTCCAAGTGCCCGTAGAGCATCGTGGCGTTGGTGCGCAGGCCGAGCTCGTGGGCCGTGCGGTGGATGTCGACCCAGCGGCCGGCGTCGGCCTTGTGCTCGCAGATCTGGTCGCGCACCTCGGGATGAAAGATCTCCGCTCCGCCGCCGGGCAGGCTGCCCAGGCCCGCGGCGATCATGTCTTCCAGCACTTCGCGGATCGGTTGGCCGGTGATGCGGCAAAACCAGTCGAGCTCGACGGCGGTCCAGGCCTTCAGGTGCAGCCGCGGGTAAGCCTCGTGCAGGATCGCGATCAGGTGGCGGTACCAGTCGTATTTCATCTGGTGGTGCAGGCCGCCGACGATGTGCATCTCGGTGGCGCCGCAATCGACCGCTTCCTGGCCCCGGGCCAGAATCTGCTCGTCGCTCATCAGGTATCCCTTGGGGTCGCGCAGGTCGGAGCGAAACGCGCAGAATACGCAGCGATAGACGCAGACGTTCGTGGGATTCAGGTGCGTGTTGATGTTGTAAAAGGCCCGCTGGCCGTTCTTCCGCTCCCGCACCAGGTTGGCCAGCTCGCCCACTTCCGGCAGCGGCACGTCGGGCCGGTAGAGAAACACACCCTCGTCGAAAGAGAGCCGCTCGCCGGCGGCGACCTTTTCGCGAATCGATGGCAGCGTGGGATCGGTGGCTCGAATCATCGTGGTTCCTGATTGATCCTTAAAGCGTAACACCAAGGACTAGGTCAGCAAGTCCAGGCTGCCGACCGCGAACAGCCCCAGACTAACAACCGCATTCACGTTGAAGAACGCCACATTCACCCGCGTAAGATCATCCGGGCGTACCAGGTAGTGTTCATAGGCCAAGAGGACCGCCGCGGCCGCGATTCCGGCGGCGTAAATCCAACCCAGTGCAGGGTATACAACCGGCAGGCAGGCCAACAGCACGATCATCCCCAGATGGCAGACCGTCGCCAAACGCAACGAGCTGGGCACACCCAGCCAGGCCGGCACGCTGTGCAAACCGGCCTGGCGATCGAACGCGACGTCCTGGCAGGAATAGATGATATCGAACCCCGCCACCCACAACAGCACTGCCCCGCCCAGCACCACCGCCGGCAACAGGTCTGCCGGATCGGCGACCACCTCCGCGCCGCGAATGGCGATCCAGGCCGACACCGGCGCGAGCATCAGCGCGGCTCCCAGCCAGAAATGGGCCGCCGCGGTAAACCGCTTCGTGAAGCTGTAGCCTAACAAAAACAACAGCACCGGCACCGACAGGTACGCCGGTAGACGATTCGGCAGAAATACGAGCGTCGACAGCACGAAACCGACCGAGCAGACGACGGCAAATACCGTGACGCTCGAGATGGTCAGGACGCCCGCCGGGATGTGCCGCATTTGGGTCCGCGGATTGTCGGCGTCCAGCCGCCAGTCGGCAATGCGATTAAAAGCCATCGCGGCGCTGCGGGCCGTGACCATGCACAACACGATGCCGGCGAACTCCTGCCAGCGCCGGGCCGCCGACACCGCCTTCCGCGGCCGGCAGGCACCAGGCCATCACCGCCGCCAGCAGCGCAAAGGGAAGCGCAAACAGCGTGTGACTGAAGCGGATCATTTCCAGGATGTGACGGAGTCGCGTGAGCATGTGCCGGCGTGATGGGTTAGGTGCCCCAGCGGTGCATTAGGGTGTGCTCCACTCCAAGCTGGTCGCAGACCCGGGCCACGACGAAGTCGACCAGGTCGCGGATCGATCGCACGCCGTGATAGAAGCCCGGCATGGCCGGCAGCACGACGGCGCCGGCCTCGACGGCGCGGCGCATGTTCTCCAACTGGATCATCGACAGCGGCGTTTCCCGCGGCACGACGACCAGCTTGCGGCGTTCTTTCAGGTGCACGCTGGCTGCCCGATGGATCAGGTTTTCGCCGGTGCCGTGCACCACCGCGCCCAGGGTACTGCCCGAGCAAGGGCAAATCACCATGCCGGCCGTCAGAAACGACCCGCTGGCGATCGGCGCCAGCAGGTTCTGGTAATGGTGATACACGATCGTGCCGTGCGGCACCGAATGCGGCTGCGTGCGGACCAGGACCTCGTTCATCACCGGCATGAGCTTGTCGCGGGCCGGCGAATCGTGCCGCCAACGGCAGATCGGCGGGGTCGAAGCGATCGAGGTTCAGTTCCAATCCTAGCTCCTGGGCAATTACCAGCGCCGCCGCCGGGCTGATCGACAGGTGGACGCGCGTGCCCGACTCGTTGAGCACCTGCAGCAACCGCAGCGCATAGATCGCTCCGCTGGCCCCCGTGACGGCCAGCACGAAGTCGCGATCGGGTTGGTTTTCGGCGTGCGTCATTTGGTGCCCACGTACAGCGTGGCGACCCCGAGCGTCAGTGGGTAATACCGCACGCCAGCGGCTCCGGCCGCTAGAATCCGCTGGGCCAATTCCGCTCCGGAAGGAAATTCGCCGACGCTCTGCGGCAGGTAGTTGTAGGCATCCTGGCGGTTTTGGGCCAACCATTGTCCGACGCGGGGAAGCACGTGTCGGAAGTAGAGCCCGTACAACAGGCGAAACGGCTGAACGCGCGGCATCGAAAACTCGAGCACCGCGATCCGCCCGCCGGGTTGGCAGACGCGGACCATTTCGCGCAGCCCCTGGTCGGTATCGGTGACGTTGCGCAGCCCGAAGGCTACCGAGACGATCTGAAACGTGTTGTCCGCAAACGGGAGCCGCTGGGCGTCGGCTTCGACGAACGTGACGTGATCGACATGCTTGGCGCCGGCTTTCCGCCGCCCGATGACCAGCATCGGATGGCAGAAGTCGGCCCCCACGACCGAGGTTCCCTGGGTCGCGGCCCGGCGAAAGGCCAATGCCAGGTCGCCCGTGCCGGTGCAGAGGTCCAGTATGGGGGCGTCGCCGGCGGGCGCAACTTTGCGCACCGTGCGCCATCGCCAGTAGACGTCGGTACCCAGCGACAGGGCGTGGTTCATGAAGTCGTAGCGCGGGGCGATCTCGGCAAACATTCCCCGCACGCGAACTTCCGACTTATCGACCGGCATAAACGGCTCAAACCCGCGGAAAACAGACCCCGGCGGACACATTCCGCGGCGGTCTCGTGTAGATCATAACCGCAAGGGCGGCGGGTTATAAACCGGGGTAGCCTGACGCCCTCGCTCGTGCGCGCAGCAGCCACCCGACGGGCTCAAGAGTGGACCCGCCGGCCGGCTTCGATCTGGTATTCGGCCCAACGGGCCGTGACATGCTGGCGGATGGCTTCGCCGGCGTCGAGGGCGCGGGCGAGGCGGCCGACTGTTCACCGGGCACCTTGGCCGTGGCGTCGAGCGCCAGGTGCCGGGACAGTGCGGCGTGCGCGTCGGCGGGGTCTGCGGCGTAGGCCGGACCGTCGAAAGCAAAGACGTCGCGCTGGGGGGCCACGTTCGCTCCTACGCGGTCCAATACGCCCGCCACGTTGTGCACGTCGACGTCCGCATCGACCAGGATCAAGAACTTCACGCGAGCCAAGGCGTCGGTTCCCCACAACGCGGCCGCGACCTGCCGGGCTTGAAACGCAAACCGCTTCCGCAGCGCCACGAAGGCAAAACGATGCAAACCGCCCAGTGCCGGCAAATGCACGTCGACCACGTCGGGTGCCGCCGCCCGCAGCGCCGGCAGCAGCATCCGCTCGCGAGCTTTCAACAGCACGCCGGCTTCGCCCGTCGCTCCGCTGTCGATGATCACCGGCAAGATCGGCCGGCTGCGGTGCGTCACCGCGGTGACGTGCAGCACGGGCGACGGTCGGCCCGCGCGGTAGTGACTTCCCCCTGCCCCGGCCGTTTCGACCGTTTCCGGCGGAGTCTCGGGGTCGAGATAACCCTCGAACACCAGGTCCGCGTCGGTGGGCACTTCGAGGTCATGCGTGCGGCACTTGACCGTGTCGATCAGTTTTCCGCGCAATAAGCCAGCGGCGTGAAACGGGTCGGCCGCGGGGGGCGTCTCGAGTCCGGATGCAATCAACAATGCCGGATCGCCCCCCAACGCGCCGGCCACCGGCATCCGCTGGCCGGCGGCGCGATGCGCGGCCCAATCGCGCGAGAACGCCGAGTGTCCGTCGTCGACCACGGCCAGTCGGTTCTCGTCGAGCGCCACCAGCGAGGCCATCGTCACGCCCCGGGCCTGCGTGAGGCGCTCTTCGCTCACCAGCAATGCGGCCGTCAGCGCGGGACCCGATTCGGCCGGCCAGGATCTTACCAGCGGCAGTGCGGCCAGGTTTACGTCACGCCCCAAATGGACGACTTGCTGGCACTGGCCGGTCTTGGCCGACTTGGGGCGGAACTTGTCGGCTCCCGACTCGTGGCCGTTCATTTTCAGGCGATCGAACCAGTTTTGCGGCGTGTGCTCGGCCACCAGCGACTCGACGCGTCCGGGCATCGCGTCGAGCGACTCGATCGCCAACGCCCGGCAAGCCCGGGCTGCGGTGCCCAGGAGGTTCGTGACCACGGCGATCGAATGTCCCCGCACGCGGTCGAACAGCAGGGCCGGCCCGCCGTCGGCGGCCACGCGGCGTGTGATTTCGGCGATCTCCAGATCGGGATCGACCTCGGCGCTCACCCGGATCAGCTCGTCCGCGGCAGCCAGCTCTTCCAGAAAGTCGGCCAACGATTTGTACGGCATGGGGCCGATTGTAGCCGCGCGACGAAAATCGTGGCAGACGAGATGATCGATTTGGCCGAAGAGGTGCGAAGCAAAGTCGTTTAGCCCGGAGCCAGCGGCGGCGGCGTGTCGGCTCCAAATGTTATTGAACGTACCCACGCCGTCGCCGCTGGCTTCGGGCTAACCACGCGAATCGTGCCCGGGCAATGGCCATGCTGGCTTGTGCCGTATCATGTTGTTTAAACTGACCGGACTTCCGCCGTCTTCGCACGTAACCAAACCATGCCGAATCTTCGCGTATCCATGCTGCCGGTTTTGCTCGATGCGGAGTCGCTCGTCGGATGCCGGGCGGTGGTGGTCGACGTGTTGCGGGCGACGACGACCGTGGTGCAAGCACTCTCGGCCGGGGCCCGCGCTGTGGTGCCGTGCCTGACGATCGAGGACGCGCGCCGTCGGGCGGCGGAGTTTCCGCCGGGTGAAGTTTTGTTGGGGGGGGAACGGGGCGGCCTTCGCATCAAAGGTTTCGATCTGGGCAATTCGCCGGCCGAATACACTGTGGCTGGCGTGGGTGGCAAAACGATCGTGCTCACGACGACCAACGGAACGAAGGCCCTGGCGCGCTCGGAACTGGCCGCCGAAGTCCTTTTGGGAGCGTTCGTCAACTTGTCCGCCCTATGTTCGTATTTGTCGCGCGTCGACAGCCGCCGTCGCCCCGACGTGGTGATCGTCTGTGCCGGAACCGAAGGGCATGTGACTCGCGACGACGTGCTGCTGGCCGGCGCGATCGCCGAGCGGCTCGCGGCCGAAGCGTCTTGGGAGCTCGACGACACGGCCGCGATCGCTCGCGACGCGTGGCACGCCGTGGCCGCCGGGAGGACGGACGAAGAGCTCGTCGCCCAACTGTCTACGGCACTGCTCGCCAGCCGCGGCGGACGCAACTTGCACCGGATCGGCATGAGGGATGACATCGAGCTGGCTGCCCGGATCGATTGCCACTCGATCGTGCCTCGCTGGGACGCGGCGCAGGGAACCATCACCGCGGTGGCTTTATAGCACCCGGTCTGCTCACCAGCCTCCGACCAGCCGCCGGTTCATTGCTTCGGGTAACATCGGACTTCGTTCACAGCGGCGTTGGCGCACGTGCCATGGACCGCCGCGGGCCCCTTGCAGTACACTTCAGGGTCTTTCCTTCTGTTGGGTGTCGACGGGGAGTATCTTTCCGCCATGGACATGGACAAGCTGGTTTCGTTGTGCAAGCGGCGTGGGTTTTTGTTCCAGTCGAGCGAAATCTACGGTGGCTTGAATGGCTTCTGGGATTACGGGCCGCTGGGCGTCGAGCTGAAGCGGAATGTTCGCGAGGCCTGGTGGCAGGACATGGTCCGCGGCCACGACGATCTGGACGTGCTCGCCGGCGCCCCCGCAGCGTTTGAAATGACCGGCCTCGACTGCACGATCATCATGCACCCGCAGGTCTGGAAGTGCTCGGGGCACTACGACCTGTTTCACGACTACATGGTCGATTGCCGCGAGTCGAAGAAGCGCTACCGGCACGACCAGGTCAACGGCCGCTGGGTGGAAGCTAAGGGCAAGCGGATCTTCGTGGCCATCCAATCCGGAGGCGACGAGGGGATCGCCGACGCGCAGCAGCGGGCGCTCAAGTTCTTCAACTTGCGCAGCAAAGACGTCGAGCAGCTCCAGTGGCAGGGACCGCTGGTGTCGTTGACTGCGGTCAAAGACTTTCACAACGTGCTCGGTCCGGACGCCAAGGAGCTGGGCACGCTGACCGAGCCGCGCGAGTTCAACCTGATGTTCAAGACGTACGTCGGCGCCCTGTCGGGCGAAGAGGGGGCGGCGTTTCTGCGGCCCGAGACGGCGCAGGGCATTTTTGTGAACTTCAAGAACGTGCTCGACAGCAGCCGGGTGCGGGTACCCTTCGGCATCGCGCAGATGGGCAAGAGCTTTCGCAACGAGATCACGCCGCGGCACTTTACGTTTCGCTCGCGCGAGTTCGAACAGATGGAGATCGAGTTCTTCTGCCATCCCGGGTCGTCGCCCGAGTGGTACAAGTTCTGGCGCGACCGGCGCTACCAGTGGTACTTGAACCTGGGGCTGGCCGGAGAGCGGCTGCGGTTGCGCGATCACGAGCAGGACGAGTTGAGCCACTATTCGTGCGGCACGGCCGACATCGAGTACGCGTTTCCGTTTCTGCCGGAAGGCGAGTTCGGCGAGTTGGAGGGCATTGCCCATCGGGGCGACTTCGATCTCCGCAGCCACATGGAAGGCAAGCTCGTGCGTGAGGGGGATTCGCTGGTCGTGGAAACCGACGCCGAAGGCAAGCCGCGGCACCGCGGCAGCGGCAAGGACCTGAGCTATCGCGACGACATCACCGGCGAACGCTACGTGCCGCACGTGATCGAGCCCTCGGCCGGAGCGGATCGGGCCACCTTGGCGTTTCTCTGCCAGGCCTATGCCGAGGACGAGGCTCCGGACGAAAACGGCAAGATGCAGCAGCGGGTGGTGATGAAATTCCATCCGCGGATCGCGCCGGTCAAAGCGGCCGTGTTTCCGCTGGTGAAGAAAGACGGCATGCCCGAGGTGGCCCAGGAGATCTATCGGGCCTTGAAGAAGCGCTACAACGTGTTCTACGACGAGAAAGGGGCCGTGGGGCGCCGTTATCGCCGCCAGGACGAAGCCGGCACGCCCTATTGCATCACCGTCGACGGCCAGACCTTGCAGGACCGGACCGTCACGGTGCGCGATCGAGACACGCTGCGGCAGTGGCGCGTGGCGGTCGACGACGTCGTCGACGAAATCACGCATCTGGTTGACACGGGCGGAGCGTCATGAAGCCGGCCCTTAGCCAGGTGTGTTCGCTGGAAGCGCCGCTGGAACAGGACGTGGCCGATTACGCGGCCGGCAAGTGCCAGGCGATGGAAGTCTGGCTGGGGAAGCTCGACGGCTACCTGGAGCGGCACTCGACGGAAGACTTGCGGCGGCTGGTCGCAGAGCACGCGATGGCGCTGCCGGTGGCCAGCTTTCAAGGCGGGTTGCTCGCCAGCCAGGGGGAACATCGCCGCCAGCATTGGGAGGCTTTTGCGCGGCGGCTGGCGCAACTCGCCGAACTTTCTATTAGCACGCTGGTGGTGGCCGCCGACGTGGTGGGGCCGCTTTCGCAACAGGATCTCGACCGCGTGCAGGTGTCGCTCACTCAGGCGGCCTTACTGGCCGGCGGACAGGGCGTGCGGCTGGCCCTTGAGTTTCAATGCCGCTCGACGTTCATCAACAACCTGCAGACCGCCGCCGCCTTGGTGGCGGAAACCGCGAGTCCGCACTTGGGGCTCTGTCTCGACGCGTTTCATTACTCGGTTGGTCCGAGCAAGCCGGAGGATCTCGGTTACCTGACCGCCGAGAACCTGTTTCACGTCCAGTTGTGCGATCTGTCGGGAGTGGCCCGGGAGTTTGCGAGCGATGGCGATCGTATTCTTCCCGGGGATGGCGATTTGCCGCTGGCGCCGCTGTTGGCGCGGCTGACGGAAATCGACTATCGAGGCTACGTGTCGGTCGAACTGATGAACCCCCAGATTTGGTGCGTGCCGCCCTTGCAGTTTGGCGAGATCGCGATGACGGCGCTGCGGAAGCTGTTGGGCCAGGCCAGCATGGATTGACGCGATTCGTCGCGATCGAGGGTTGTTCCTCCGCGCCGGCGAGCGGATAATCGACCTTGGCGACGCTTAACCATCGGCCATAAGGAGGGGCCCGTGCGACCTCTGGCGGTCTCGCTTATCTGCGGCCTGCTGCTGGGCTGGGGGATCGATTCCCGTTCTGCCCGCGGGCAGGACGCACCGCGGCATCGAGCAGGTCACACGGCGCAGGTGACGCAGCTGGCTGGCGTATCGCACCACGTCCATCATCATGGCGGTGGAGCGGGCGGGTGGTACGCCGGCTCGCTGAGCATCCCCGGCTTGCTGTACTGGCCGGTTGGTACGCCCCTATATCCAGTGACGAGCGTCTTTGGTTACACGTTCACGTTGCCGATGACGCCGCCGGTGAGCAACGTCGCACTGCCGGTGGCGCGGCTAAACCCACCCGCCCCCAAGCCGCCCGCCGATGTGCCCGCGGCGCCGCGCAAGCCGAATGCGACGAACGCCGAGCAGAAAGCCCGGGCGGGGCGCTTCATCGGCTTCGGCGACAGCCAGTTTGAGAAGCAGAACTATCTGGCTGCTATCGGCCGTTACAAGACGGCGATGTCGACGGCTCCGGACCTGGCGGAGGCGTATTTTCGCCAGGCCTTTGCCCGCGTGGCGCTGGGGCAGTATGAGGCAGCCGCCAGCGCGTTTCGCCGCGGGCTGGCGTTGCGATCGAATTGGCGCGGCACGCCCTTTCGTCTGGAAGATTTATACGGAAAGGCGCCGCTGCCGAAGAACGCCCACATCGAGAAGCTGGCCATGGCGGTTGAAGACAATCCGTTCGATGCCGATCTGCTGTTCGTGCTGGGCCTGCAACTGTTTTTCGACGGTCAGGCGGATCGGGCCGGGGTGTTCCTAACCCGCGCCGCGCAATTGGGGGAAACGCGGACGGGCACTTGAACGACTTCCTGCCGCAGCCCAAGCCGGCGGCGCACCCAACCCGCCGCCGCGGAACGGCAAGATCGTATTCTAAAGAGGCGTGAGCGGACGAAGAACCGCCGCGCTGCCGGTTCCGGCCGTACCGGGCGTCAGGCGGCTTCCAGATCGGCGCTTTTGACGGCCTTGTTTTCCCAGGTCTCGGTCCACAGGCAACCGGCCCAGGAAAAGCCGACGCCGAAGCCGGCCAAGAGGCACTTCGTTCCGCGCCGCAAACGGCCGCTGGCACGCAGCTCGTGCATGATGATGGGAATGGTGGACGAGACGGTGTTGCCGTAATCGCGCAGCACGGTCGGCATCCGCTCTTCGTCAAGCTCCATCTCTTGCCGCAATGTTTCGAGCAGCTTGTGCGTGGCCTGGTGGACGAGGTACAGGTCGATGTCGGCATCGGTCACTTCGCCGGCTTTGCGCACGCGGTCGATCATCTGGGGCACGGTGTCGAGCGTCAGCCGGATCAGACCTGGGCCGTCCATGTACAGCTTGCTTTCCCAGCGCCACTTGGTGCGGGGCTGCAGGGCATCCTCTTCGGGCCGGGCTCCGCCGGAGTTGACCATCAGGGCGTCGGCAGCCGTGCCGTCGGTGCCAAAGGCAAAGGCCGACAACGAGGGGGTGTCTGACGCTTCCACCAGCGTGGCCGCCGCGCCGTCGCCGAAAATCGTGCGCAACGAGCGGTCTTCCGGGTGGATGTATTTGGAATAGGTTTCGGCGGTGATCAACAGCACCCGCTGGGCGGCGCCAGTGCGAATCAGGCCGTCGGCCAGCGACAGGCCGTAAACGAAGCCCGAGCAGCCCAGGTTGAAATCGAGCGCCCCGATCGAGGTGGGCAGGCCGAGCCGGCTTTGGATCAGGCAGGCGGTAGTCGGGAGCGGGTAGTCGGGCGTCTGGGTGCAGAACAGAAGAAAATCGATGCTCTGAGGGTCGATGTTCTGTTCTTTGAACAGTTTTTCGGCCGCGGCGACGCCCAGGTCGCTGGCGCATTCGCCGGGAGCGGCGATGTGGCGGGCGCGAATACCCGTCTTGCTGTAGATCAGGTCGAGATCCCAGCGGGGAAACAGGGCCGCCAAATCATCGTTGGTTTCCACCCGCTCAGGCAGATGCACCGCAATGGGACCGACCGCCGCGTGTTTCACTGCCTAGAGCCTTCATGGATGAAGCAAAGCATGGTTTCGATCCGCGATGATACCCCGAAATGCCTTTTGTCCGCAAGGTTTACGCAATCCGCGTAGTTTTGGGCCACTAGCGGCATTCAAGCGAGCGGCCGATCGGCACTGGTTGGTTGGTTGCGCCGTTTTGAGTCGGCGTCACGATCTTGCTTCAATGTATTCTACGCACGGAGCTGGCGGGTACGGCAATTTTGGCCGCCGGCAGGCCCCACACGGTCGGGGTGGGATGGACGACGCCCTGGGAGGGGCCATGGCCAGCATCGGGCGGCCTAAAGGGTTTTTGCCGCCAACCGCGCGACACTTAAGCGGTTCTGGCCTCAGCGCGTGCTGTCTTCAGGGTGTCCGGCCATCAGGCTCAGCTTACACTTCGGCCAGCTTCATGCGAATGGCCGCCAGCGTGGCGACCGTGGCAAAGACGTAGACGAGCGACGTGGACATGGCGATCCCGTTGACGCCGAACCACTGCATCAACACGAGGTTGCCCACGACGTTGGTCACCAGGTTCAGCGCGCCGATGGCCAGCACTGTGCGATTTCCGCCCAGGGAGCTGAGCACCCGTACGCCGAGCAAAGTGACGACGTGAAACGGGATTTGCACGAGCAGCCATTGCTGCACGCGGCTGACGGCGACCGTGGTTTCGGGCGTGAAGGCACCCCGTTCGAAAAGCAGGCGCACCAGCGGCGTGCTGAGCGCGATGAGCAGGGCCACGCCGGGAATCGACAAAGCGAAGATCGCCCCGGCGTAGCGGGCGAACGTGCGCTTGAGCTGGTGCCAGTGGCCCGCGGCGATCAGGTGTGAAAAGCGCGGCAATAAGACCGTGGCCAGGCTGGCCGCCACCGCGGCGACCACGACCGAGACCACTTTGCCGCCATAGTTGAGCACTGACACCTGACCGCTCGCCAGGCTGGCCGCCATCGACTGATCGACAACGAGCGAACTGCTCAACAGCAGGCCACCCGCCACGATTGGCCAATACTGACCCCCAACGTCGCGCGAGCTGCGCATCGGCGACCCAGCGCGGCATCGGCAGCCAGCCGCGTCGCCACAGGGCGACGCCGAGAATCACGGTTTCGCCCGCGAAACCGGCCAGCGTGCCGGCGGCCAGCGCGTGCACTCCGTAGCGGTCTTGAAACAGCCCATAGACCGCCAGCGTTCCCACGGGAATGGCCAACGCCGCGACCGCCTTGGCTGCGAATCGTTCATGGGCTTCGAGCACGGCGGCAAAGACGGCGGACAGCCCGCTGGCCAAGAGGATGCCGGCCAGCGGATAGAAGAGCGAGCGAGTGAGCGCCAGTTTTGAAGTGTCGAAGCCCAATCCCGCGAGCGGCAGCATGAAGGGGGCGACCAGCACGAGTGCGGCGGTCGCGGCCAGCAACAAGCCAATGCCGATTGCCAGCACGCCGCCGGCCAGCCTTTGGGCCGCGGCCAGGCCGTGCGATTGCCAGACGCGCACGTAGCCGGGCACGAAGGCCAACGACACGGTGTGAGCCAACACGACCACGGCGTAGGACGGCAGCAGCAGTGCCACCAGGTAAGCATCCAGCGCGTCGCCTGCTCCCAGTTGCCGCGCAACGTAAAAATCTTTGGCCAGCGCGGCGAACTTGACGACCATGGTTGCCGCCGCCAACAGTCCCGTGTTTCGCAGCACCCGGCCGTGACCATGACCGGGCTGGTCGGCGAAGGCATCGCTCGCGTTTTGCCGATCAGCCATGGGGCGATTCCCGGCGAAAGACGAACTGGTTACAGCCGGGTCCGCCGCCGCAGGTGATCATCCGCTCGAGCCGGAAGTGGCGCTGGCGAAAAAAGTCGAACACGGCGTCCGGAGTGGCCGTTTCAAACGGATAGCCGCCGATCCAGTCGAGCTGATCGTGCCACCAGGACATGCCTCGCGAGCGGTCATAGTGCCGGTAGCGGTCCGTTGGGTTGCGCAGTAGCGCGAGGTCTTTGACCAATCCGCGCGTGGCGTGAAACGCGATCGACCCGCCGGCCAACAGCCACCGGCCCGGCGGCGGCATGGCGACGTAAGTGCGTTTGATGGCCGTATGGACGGGCGTCCACAGCCGCTGGTGGTTGTAGATGGCAACAATCAGTTGCCCGCCGTCGGCGACCGGCAGCTCCACGTTCTCCATAGCCTGCCACAGGGCACCGGTGTGATGCAGCACGCCCCAGGCGTACACGACGTCGAACGTGCCCAGCGATTCCAGGTACGACCGGTCGAGGACCGAGCCTTCTTCAATCGTCCACTGGGGGTCGTCCGGAAAAAAATCCTTCTTGACCGCTTGCGTGCAGGCGACCGAATCGGGGTCGTAGTCGAATGAATGCACTCGGGCGCCCAATCGCCGGGCCGCCAGGCTGAACAGCCCGCTGCCGGAGCCGACGTCCAACAGCGACCCGCCGGCGAGACTGTCAACCGCCAGCATCGTGCGCAGCGAACGCTCGGCCTCATCGATCCGCTCGAGCGTGAGCCGCTCGAGGAATCGGCGCCAGTTCCGGCCAAAGGCAAACCGCTGGCCGCGGGCTAGCTCCGAGGCATGATTCGACATCGATCCATCTTTCCGCATACGTTCGAGGGCGCTGGCACTCCGGTCGCCTGTGCCAGAGCCGAGGCGGCCAGAGAAAACATAGGCAAGGCTTGCCGGGAGTTCACAATGCACGACGGCCGCGCACCGCGGTGTCGCACCGGAGCCGCTTTCCGCTCCATTTCGCTTTGCGGGGCAACCGAAAAGGAATTCCAGAATTCCGCTTCACTCACGCAATTCACCAGGGAGGGTGACAGTTGCGTCTCGCCACCGTTGTAAGATACCTCTATCTTTCCTATCTTTCCAAGCCGGCGGGGGATCGTATCCTGTTTCGGGCGCTTCGCCGGCACCGCGTGCGCAAGATACTGGAAATCGGCATCGGCACGACAGACCGCACATTACGGATGGTCCGATTGGCCGAGCGGCTGGCGGCGGGCGATACGGTTCGTTATTCGGCGGTCGATTTATTTGAAGCTCGGCCGAAGACCGTCGAGGCCCTATCGCTGAAAGAGGCCCATCGGCTGCTGAAGACCACGACGGCCCATTCGCAATTGATTCCCGGCGAACCTGCCCCGGCGCTGTCCCGGACGGCCAATTCGCTGCCGGGGCTCGACCTGGTATTGATTTCGGCGGCTCACGACGAGGCGTCGCTGGCCGGGGCCTGGTTTTATCTGCCGCGGATGCTGCACGACGGCTCGGTGGTGTTGCGCGAGACGGCCGGTGAAGCCGGCTTGAACGAGTGGCGGCGGCTCAAATGGAGCAAAATCCGCGAGCTCGCCAGCGTGGGACGCCGCCGGGCAGCCTGATTTTGGAGGCTGCGTCCGGATTTTTCGACCGCCGGGGAACCTCTCGCCGGGGGCCGTGTCTAACACGGCGTAACTGATTGTCCGGTTTGAGCATGGGGTGTCCATGGGCCGTGGCGGCCGGGGGTGCCGGTTCGCACGCTGCCGTGCGATATCGCTGTAGCGCTCCGAACCGGGTATGATGAAGTTACGTATCGCGTGTGAGCTTCATGCCGGAACAAGCCTCTCGGGAGACGTCGGTGCCTACCGTCCCCGAATCATCGAACGACGCCACGGTCGACGCCCACGTGGGCGAGCTGTCGACTCCGCCGGGGGCCATGCTCAACCCGGTGGCGATCGTCGAGGGAAGTTGCCCCCAGATCAGCACCGAAACGGCGACGCTGTTGCGCACGCGGCTGCGGGCGGCGGCCGGGCTGTTGAGCATCGGTTTCGGGGCATTTTTCATCTGGCGGCTTTTTTACGGCATTCAGCCCTCGTTCGAGTTTTTCTTCTACTCGACGGTCACGTTGGTGCTGGCGGCCTCGTTCGGGCTCTTGTGCCGCAAATGCGCGATTTCGCTGAAGGTGTTGCGCAGTTTACGAAGTGTTGATCTTCGGCTTGCCGGTCGCGTACTTCGTGCATCAGCAATACTGGGTTTCGACGTTTCTCGCTCAGCGGGGCCAGGTATCTGAGCAGTTGGCGCCCTGGGTGGTCGTGATGTTCATCTACGCCTTGTTCATACCCAATCGTTGGCGCAGGGCCGCGCTGGTGCTGGGCGCGATGGCCGCGCTGCCGCTCTTGTTATCGTTCTACCTGTGGATGCAGGACCCGGCTTATGCCGAGGTGCTCGACGCTCACCGCACGTTTCGGATGCAACTGGCGGTGATCATGGGCGTTTCGTTTCTGGCGGCAACCTACGGTACGCACGTGATCAACGAGCTGCGCGAAGAAGCCTTCGAGGCCAAGCAGCTCGGGCAGTATCGCCTGATGAACCTGATCGGCTCGGGGGGCATGGGGGACGTCTACCTGGCCGAGCACCAATTGATGAAGCGGCCCGTGGCGATCAAGCTCATTCGGCCCGGCAAGGCCGCCGACAAGCAGGCGCTGGCGCGCTTCGAGCGCGAGGTGCGGGCCACGGCCAAGCTGTCGCACTGGAACACGATCGAGGTTTTCGATTACGGCCGAACCGAGGACGGCACGTTCTATTACGTCATGGAATACTTGCCGGGCATGAGCCTCAACGAACTGGTCGAAAGGCACGGCCCGCTGCCGGCGTCCCGCGCCATTTACCTGTTGATGCAGGCCTGCGACGCGCTGTCAGAGGCTCACGACCGGGGGCTCATTCATCGCGACCTGAAACCGGGAAACATCTTTACGGCCCAGCGCGGCGGGTACTACGACGTCGCGAAGCTGTTGGACTTCGGCCTGGCCAAGCCGATCGCCAGCGAATCGGTGCCGGTGCATCTGACGCAAGAGGGTTCGATCACCGGTTCGCCGATGTACATGGCGCCCGAGCAGGCGCTGGGCGACAGCGAACCTGACGAGCACTGTGACGTCTATTCGTTGGGAGCCGTGGCGTACTACCTCGTCACCGGGCGTCCGCCGTTTGAAGGCGACAGGGCGATCAAGATCATCCTGGCGCACGCGCACGACGAGGTGGTCCCCCCGTCCCGAATTCGTCCGGACGTGCCGGCCGACTTGGAGCGGATCGTGATGCGCTGCCTGGCCAAGAATCCACAGGAGCGTTATCCCACGGCCCGGGCCTTGCGCGAAGCGTTGGCCGACTGCGAGGCGGCCGGACGCTGGACGCACGCCGAAGCCGCCGAGTGGTGGCGGGCTCACGGCAAGGCCGACGTCGAGGCGGAAGCCTTGGCGGCCAGCGCTCTTTAAAATCCTCAGGGCCGACGACGCGATAGTCGCCACCGTAGGTTCGTGGTGGGGCTTGGTAGCGGGGCCCGCCGACCCTGGCGAAGCAGTCGTATAATAGAGTATTCTAGGCGTGTTCTTGTCGTTCTCACCCACCCGGTGTGCGGCCTCAAGCGGCCGCGTCTGTCATGATCACATCGACTCCGCGAACGATGTTCGCCAAGATCTGGGACGAGCACGTCGTGCTGGCCGAGGAAGGCCAGCAGACGATTCTCTATATCGACTTGCAACTGGTGCATGAAGTGACCAGCGCCAGGCGTTCGAGGGGTTGCGCCTGGCGTCGCGCAAAGTGCGGCGGCCCGAACTGACCGTCGCTACCGCCGATCACAACGTCCCCACGACGGATCGCAGCCTGCCGATCCTCGATCCGATCTCGAAGCAGCAGATCGACACGCTCCGCGACAACTGCCGGCAGTTCGGCATCCGGTTGTACGATCTCGACGACCCGCAGCAGGGCGTGGTGCACGTGATCGGCCCCGAACTGGGGCTGACGCGACCGGGGATGACGATCGTCTGCGGCGACAGCCACACGGCCACGCACGGCGCGTTCGGGGCGTTGGCCTTCGGCATCGGCACCAGCGAAGTCGAGCACGTGCTGGCCACGCAGACCCTGTTGCAGTCGCGCCCCAAGACCATGGAGCTGCGGGTCGAGGGCACCTTGCCCCAGGGCGTGACGGCCAAGGATCTGATCTTGTACCTGATCGGCCAGATCACGACCGACGGCGGCACCGGCTTCGTCATCGAATACACCGGTCAGCGCCATCCGCGCCCTCAGCATGGAAGAGCGGATGACGGTGTGCAACATGAGCATCGAAGCCGGCGCCCGGGCCGGCATGATCGCGCCGGATGACAAGACGTTCGAGTATCTGCGCGGCCGGCAGTTTGCCCCGCGCGACTTCGACGCCGCGGTGTCGCGCTGGCAGTCGCTCGTCACCGATCCGGGGGCCAAGTACGACAAGTCACTGGTGTTTCAGGCCGCCGACATCACGCCGCAGGTGACCTGGGGCACGAATCCCGGTCAGGTCGTTTCGGTGACGGGCCGCGTGCCCGATCCGGCCGCCGGAAGCAGCGAGACGGAGCGCAAAACAGTGGCCAACGCACTGGCCTACATGGGGCTGATGCCCGGCGAGCCGATCGAGTCGCTCAGGCTCGATCGCGTGTTCATCGGCTCGTGCACCAATTCGCGGATCGAAGACCTGCGGGCCGCGGCGGCCGTGGCCCGGGGGCACAAGGTTTCAAGTCACGTGGGAGCGATGGTCGTGCCCGGCAGCGGCGAAGTCAAGCGGCAGGCCGAGTCCGAGGGGCTCGACCGCGTGTTCCAGGAGGCCGGGTTTGAATGGCGCGAAGCCGGCTGCAGTATGTGTCTGGCCATGAATCCCGACAAGCTCGAGCCGGGCGAGCGGTGTGCCTCGACCAGCAACCGCAACTTCGAAGGCCGCCAAGGCAAGGGAGGCCGCACGCACCTGGTCTCGCCGGCCATGGCCGCGGCGGCCGCAATCGCGGGTCATTTCGTCGATATCCGCGACTGGGAGTACAAGGAATAACCCTGCCCGTTTCCCGGACGTCCAACCCCCGAATCATTCGTAGCACCCTTGCCCGTAGTCCAACGATGAAACCATTCACGAAGCACGCCGGCCTTGTCGCAGCAATGGATCGGGCCAACGTCGACACCGATCAGATCATTCCCAAGCAGTTCCTCAAGCGGATCGAGCGGACTGGGTTTGGCCAGTTCTTGTTTTTCGACTGGCGGTTTTTGGACGACGGCCGTCCGAACCCCGATTTTGAATTGAACCAGCCGGCCCTGGCCGGCGCGAGCATTCTGCTAGCGCGGCACAACTTCGGCTGTGGGTCGAGCCGCGAGCATGCCCCCTGGGCCCTGGGTGACTATGGCTTCGAGGTGATCATCGCCCCCAGCTTTGCCGACATCTTCTACAACAACTGTTTCAAGAACGGCATGTTGCCGATTCGCCTGAGCGAAGAGACGGTGGACGACCTGTTCCGCCGCGCCGCCGGCAACGATTATCGGCTGACGGTCGATTTAGAGTCTTGCACGATCAGTGACGAATCGGGATTGCGGATCCCGTTTGACGTCGAGCCGTTTCGCCGCCATTGCCTCGTCCACGGGTTGGACGACATCGGCCTGACCTTAGCCCATGCAGGCCAAATCACCGCGTACGAAAAGGCCCACGGCATCGCGCCGTAACCGTGCCCGGCGGCCACCCGGCTCGTCGAGCGCTTGACCCTTGGTCCCTTACACTGCGCCCACCTGATGTCTACTCGCCGCGAAAAAATCGAAACCATGCTGGCGGACGATCCGGCGGACGAGTTCCTCCGCTATAGCCTGGCGATGGAGCTGGACAAAGAGGGAGAGCACGAGCGGAGCCTGGCCGAGTTCGCGGCGCTGATGTCGGGCGAGAAGCCCTACGTGCCGGCCTTTTTCATGGCGGCGCAGCAGCTCGCGCGGTTGGAGCGGATCGCCGAAGCCCGCACGGCCTTGCGCGAAGGGATCGAGCAGGCCCGAGCCGCTGGCAACCAGCATGCGGCCGGCGAGATGAGCGAGTTTCTGGCCACGCTCGGCTCACTCGGCGAGTAGCGGCCGGCGGTGAAAACCGATCGCGTGCTCGCACCATACCGCCGCCACGAGCAGCGAGACTTCGCTCCACGATCGCCCGACGAGCTGCACGGCGACGGGCAAGCCGCCGTTGGTCAGGGCGATGGGAAACGAGATCGTCGGCACGCCGGCATGGCTCCAGGGTGAATTGAAACGCGGATCGCCCGTCGTGGTAAGATCGGCCGGCGCCGGGCCCGGCGTGGCGGGGATCGCGACGGCGTCAACGTCGGCCAGCCAGGCATCGACGGCTTCGCGGAAAGCGAGCTGATGCCGCAGGGCCTCGTCGTACGCGCTCGGACTGATGGCGAGTCCTTCGTCGATCAGGCCGGCCATTTTCGGTGAGTAGCCGTCGCGCGGCGCGCCGTACTGCTGGCGATGATAAAGGGCCGCCTCACGAGCCATGATCCGCCGGTGCATCGCGTGCACGTGCTCGAAGTGTTCCGGCAGCGGCAACTCGACGACCGTGGCGCCCTCGTCTGCCAGCCGCGCGATAGCCTGCGAGGTCAGTAGCGCGGACTCCGCCTCTGCGGTTTCCATGAAATAGGGTCGTAGCAAGCCCAACCGTGGTGGCCTGGTGCGGGGTTCCTCAAAGAAGCCCTGCGGAAGTTCAATGCCGGCTCGCGCGCTGCACGCCCCGTCGCGCGGATCGGGGCCGGCGATGGCGGCCAGCAAGATTCCGCAATCGGCCACACAGCGGGCCATGGTGCCGACGTGATCGAGATGTTCGCTGACCGGCACGACGCCCGCGCGGCTGACGCGTGCTAGCGTGGGCTTGAAGCCGGCCACGCCGCAGTAGCTGGCCGGGCGAGTGATCGAGCCGCCGGTTTGCGAGCCGATGGCGCCAGAGCACATGCCCGCGGCCAGTGCAGCCGCCGAGCCGCTCGACGAACCGCCCGGCGTGCAGGCCGCGTTCCAGGGGTTCCGGGTGGGCGGAGGATCGAAGCAGGCGAATTCGGTGGTGACGGTCTTGCCCAGGATGATGGCGCCGGCGGCGCGGAGCCGCGCAACCACAGTGGCGTCCCGAGTGGCCGGGGCTGCGTCAGTGAGCGTCGAGCCGGCGCGGGTGGGCAGCCCCGCGACGTCGACGATATCCTTCACGCCGATCGGAATGCCCTGCAGCGGCGCAAGCGTCCGCTGTTCGCGCAAGGCTTGCGTCTGCTGTTCGGCAGTGGCCAGCGCCTGTTGCTGGTCGACGCGGACCCAGGCCGCCAACTCGGGCTCGTGCTCGGCGATGCGCTCGAGGCAATCGGCGACCAGCTCCAGCGGGGTCAGGCTGCCGGAGCGGATGGCGGCGGCGGCTTCGGCAATGGTTAGGGGAGGGTTCATGGGACGATTTGTCATACCATACGCCCCAACCGCCGGACAACACGGCCCAGACGCCGCATCTCGACCGACCGCCAGCGACGGTGAGCGGCATTGCCGCCGGAAACAAAAGTCTGGCTGCCGTCGGAAGTTAGCACGACATTACCGGTCCTGGTGGAAGTTTTCCAAACCGGCTGTGTGCCGTTAAAAGCGTGTAAGGAGCATTTGCAAAGCGCCAGCTCGTTCAGCAGAATGGGGTGGCTTGAGCACTTCTTGCCGGAGTCCACCCGGGGCTCAAGCTGTACTCGGTCGCGAATTGTCGCTCGGCAAGCTCGCGGCGCGATAACGGAACGGACACCATGAAACTTCGGAACATAAAATTCGACCTGGGAGAGCTTGTCGTCACGCCAGCCGCGGAAGCCGCTTTGGCTGCCGGCGGCGCGAGCCTGGACGATCTGCTGGCCCGGCATCAAAGTGGCGACTGGGGGGACGTTTCGGACCCGGTGCGCGACGTGAACGAGCGGGGGCTAGCCGAGCAGTTCAATCTGCAATCGGTCTATTCGATGTCCGACGGCAAGCGGCTGGTCGTGGTCACCAACCGCGACCGCTCCGCGACGATGATCCACTTGGACGCGATGTAGGCCGCAGAAACGGTGCCTGACACCGTTTTCGTCCGTTTTCGTCAGGTTCGCGTGGGACAGGCGGCCGCCACGGCACAGCCGCTAACGCACGTTTTGCAGCCGGTGGCGGCTTCGGTTCCGCAATCGGGGCCGCAGCCTTCGGCGACGGCTGCGGCGAACTGGCGGAATCGGACTGCGCGACTCGTACAGCTCGGCCAGCTCGTCGGTGAGGGATTCCAACTCTCCCGACATTTCGCCCAAGAAGTAGAACACCAGCGTGCGCCCGTCGAACAGGTGCTCGACGTCCATCAGCACGGCCGGCGACCGCAAAGCGGCCAGCCGCTCGGCGCAGTCCTGGTAGGCCGCTTGCCGATTCTTTTCCAGCCGGGCCTCGAGCAATTGGTCCTCGATCGTGAGCCCGCGAAGGATCGAGCCGTCGGCCGGACCCGTGTCGGCTCCCTGCGGTTCGGCCAGCACTTCGCCCAGCTCCAGTCCCCGGCCGGTGCGTACGACGACCCGACTGCCGCGCGGATAGCGGACCGCGTCTACGGACGTGAATCGTCCGACGTGCCCGAGCGCGCCGACGCGCACCAGATGCTGGAGGCCGAGGGCCAGATCGTCGACGGTGGCGGTTTTGCCTGTCATGGGTCGAATCCCCCTTGCGTAACGCTCATCTGTCACGATACTTGTGTCACGAGCACTTGTCCATGCCGAGAGAGCGAGGTGAGCGCGATGATCCATCCTGCGCAACATGGCCCCCCTTCCCAGGCGGCGCCGCACGACTGGCACGCCTTGGCTGCGCGGGTCTTGGCCGGCCACCGGCTGACAGCCGACGAGGGAGCCGCGATCCTGGCCAGCAGTGACGAGCAGCTTCTGGACCTGCTGTCGGCGGCTTACACGATCCGTCGCCGGGTGTTCGGCAATACCGTACAACTCTACTTCCTGATGAACGCCAAGAGCGGGTTGTGCCCGGAGGATTGCGGCTATTGCTCGCAGTCGAAAGTCTCCGAGGCCGAGATTCCGCGCTACAACCTGCTCAGCGCCGAAAAGCTGCTCGACGGGGCCAAGGCGGCGGCCGAGCGGCAGGCCAAGACCTACTGCATCGTCATTTCCGCCCGCGGCCCGTCGGACCGCGAGATGAACGCCATCACGTCGATCGTGCCCCGGATCAAGTCGCAGTACGACCTGAAGATCTGCGCCTGCCTGGGACTGCTGACCCCCGAGCAGGCCCAGCGGCTGAAGGCCTGCGGCGTGGACCGCGTGAATCACAACCTGAACACCAGCGAAGAGTTCTACGGCGACATTTGCTCGACGCATACCTACGGCGACCGCGTCGCCACGCTCGAAGCGGTGCGCGAGGCCGGCATGGAGCTATGCTCCGGCGGCATCGTGGGCATGGGCGAGCAGCCGGCTGACGTCGTGCGGATGGCCTTCGCGTTGCGTGATTTGAACGTGGAGTCGATTCCCGTGAATTTCCTGAACCCCATCGTCGGCACGCCGCTGGCGGGCGAGGGTAAGCTCAACCCGCGCTATTGTTTGAAAGTGCTGGCGATGTTTCGCTTTGCCAATCCGACGGCCGAGATCCGCATCGCCGGCGGTCGCGAACTGCACTTGGGGAGCCTGCAACCGCTGGGTTTGTATCCGGCCAACTCGATCTTCGTGGGCGACTACTTGACGACCAAGGGGCAAGCCCCCACGGCCGATTACAAGATGATCGGGGAGCTGGGTTTCGAAGTCACCCGGCACGAAGAACCCGCCACGCGACTGACGGCCGAAATGCAAGACGCATAGCGCCGCCGGCTCGCCGACGCGTCTCCCCCCTCCCGCCGGCACCTGGAATGCGCCTTGCGCCGGTCGGCGCACTCCAGGTGCCCGCCAATTGGCTCTCACCACCTGGCTTGAATGCTGGCCAAGGCGCCATGCAGGAACAGGTCGCCGTTGGTGGCCACACCCTGACCCGCCCAGGGCGTGGGCGACAAGTACGGGTACTGCTGGGTCGACAGCGCCACGCCCGAGAGCCACAGCAGTTGATAGCCGCCGCGCAGGGCCCAATGCTCATTCAACTGGAAGATGCCCGAAAAGTTCCAGTCGCCGACGAAGGAGGTCGGAGAGGAATGGCCTCCGACCGTGACGGTGGGGAGTTCGAAGACCGAGATCCGCAGGGCGTTGCGGGCCGTGTTGCCATAGATGCCGGCTTTGGCGGCAGTTTCAACTTGGAAGCGGCCCCGCGAGAAGACCACGGCATCGAGTCCGATCTGTCCGCCGTAGAGCCGGTTGATGGCATCGATGTTGTAATGATAGATGCTGAATCCATCGCCGGAGAGGTTGAACTGGTGTTGCAGGTCGTCGTCCAGGGCGATGTAGCGAAAACCGGCCAGTACCGTGAACCGCGGTGCAAGGTTCTTGCGCAGGTTGAGCTCAACGCTCTGGATTTGCGTCGTGTAGTACGCGTCCAGGCGCGGAATGGGGAACAGCGCCACAGGATTGCCGAACGGCAGCGCGGCCGAGCCTCCCGGCGGGAAGAGTTGCTCATGGGCCGACATGCCGTTGACCTGGAAGTAGCGGAAGTCGACGTCATACACGTCGCCGTGCCGCAGTGCATTCAGATCGACTCCCGCGCCCGTGCCGAAATTGAACGCCTGCGCGTTCAAAATGCTGTTCGCGCCGCCGTCGACCGCCAGTACCTGGGTGCTGGGGCTATTTCGCGTCAAAAAGATCGCCCCGGCCCACACGGTCCAGCGCGGGCAATACGTGTCGCTACACGGGTCGTTCCAGTCGAGAACGCTCGCCATGTTCGACGCGGGCGCCGCGAAATCGGGCTCACTCTCGGCGTCCGCCGGCGTCGGTTGCGTAAGTTCGGTGGTCCCCGCCGTGGGGAGCAGGCTCCATTCGGCCGCTCGGGCCGACGGGGTGAGCAACAAAAGCAATGCGACAATCGCGCAACAGCGCCTGCACCAAGCCATGGGCATCCCTGCCTTTCGTCTGTGAGGAACTTCGGCGCACGCTGCCCACTGTGCCAACACCGGCCAGCGGCCGAGGCTACTTCATGATGCCCCGCGCGTGCCCGTGGTGGCGTATCCAGATGCGCCTCTCGGTTTTGCCCCGCTTTGTTGCCGCGTCGGCTCCTAGACAGGGTCTACTGCCACACGTGGCTGCTGTAACGAATCGTCGGCTTGGCGCGGCGATTCCAAAGAATTGCCCGGGGGCGCAACGACGAGCAGGTTTGACAAAACCCGGCAATGCGGCACAATCGGCACGACGCTGGCCACAGGGGGCGGACTACTTTGCCTCGATGGCATAAAGCGCATCAAAAGTGCGCAGATAGATGCGGCCATTGGAGATGGCCGGCGACGACGAGGTGGATTCTTCCATGTCGTTCGAGGCCAGAATCTCGAAGTTCCTGCCGGGCTTTACCACGGTGACCGTGCCGTCGCGAGCGGTCAGGTAAATTTTGCCGTCGCCGTAGACCGGAGATGCCCGGTGGCGGTCGGCGTGCGTCCGCTTGGTGTAGTATTCCTCGCCGGTCTTGGCGTCGAGACACAACAGCGTGCCGTCTTCGCGGCACAGGTAAACCAGGCCGTCGACCATCAGCGGCGATGGCACGTCGGGCGTGTTGTGGGCGCGGGTCCAGAAGTGGCCGTCCTGGGAATCGGTAATGTCCCCTGTGGCGTGCGGATCGAGCGCGAGCACGGGGCCGTTCTTGGCGCTGGGCACGATCACCATCCCCGGCACCGCCAATGGCGAGGCGACGAAGCGGAGCGTCGGATTGTAGTTGCTCTTGGGGTTCAGTCCGCCGCAGCGCCAGACTTCCTGGCCGTCGCTCAGCCGGTGGGCCACGATGTAGTCGCAGCCGTGCGTCAGCAGCAGCTCCGACTTGTCGTCGCGATACAGCACCGGCGAAGCATAGGAATGCTCGCATTCGGCACGGGCGTCGCTCGTGCGGGTTTGCTTCCAGATTTCCTCGCCGGTGAGCTTGTCGAGCGCCACGACCAGCGCCCCGCCGCTGTGCAGCGCTTGGAGGTAGAGGCGATCGCCGTCGAGCACCGGCGTGGAGGTCATGCCGAACTGGATCTTGAACTTGCCGTAGCGGTCTTGCAGGTTGAACTTCCATACCTGCTGGCCGTCGACCGTGTAGCAGCCGATGTCGCCGGTGCCCATCATGGCCCACACGTGGCGGCCATCGGTCGACGGGGACGGTGAGGCGGAGTTCCCCTCGTCGCCGCGAACGGTCTTGTTTTCGCCGGCCATCACCTGCTTCCACAACGGCTTTCCGTCGGTGCTGACCGCCATCAGGACGAGGCTGTCTCCCTCGGCCGACGTCAAGAAAATGCGATCGTCCCACACGACGGGCGTGGCGCCGGCCGGACCCGGCAACGCGAGTCGCCAGGCGACGTTTTCCGTCTTGCTCCACTTCAGGGGCAGGTTTTTTTCGTGGCTGATGCCGTCGAGCTTCGCTCCCCGCCATTGCGGCCAGTTTTCGGCCGACGCGGTGGGCAGGCCGAGCAGCAGCGCCGGCTGCCGAGAAACTCAATGCAACGCAAATCGTACGGAAGGTTTTCATGGCCTGATCGAACTCGGCGGGTCGTGTCGGGAGGGCAATGAACGAGGACTGTCTGCGGGGCGCCGAATGGGCACGGAATCCCTGACGAACAGGGACTTTAGACAGTTTGTTCGATGCGCGCTCCGGCGTCAACGAGGCTGCCGCCACACGTCAGGCGGCTTCGCGGACAGGCGCAGGAAGTGGTTCGGCGTCCGCCGGTTGGCGGTCGTCGGTCTGCGGAGCGGTTCCCAGGTGCTCGGCCAGCACACGCTCGGTGCGGCGCTCGAGCTCATCCAGCTTGCGCAGGACTTCGTCCTGCAAGGTGTCGATTTGTTGAATGCGCGCGGCGGCTTCGGCGGCGGGGACCATAAATTCGACGGGCTGGGTGGGAAATTGGGGAGGGACGGCGGGCTCGACCGCGATGCTTCCACCCTAAGCCATCGGCCGACTCGTGTGAGATAGATCAGCGAGACTCATAAGTTGAGCTTTCGCTCGGGCGCGCGAAAACCGGCCAACCTTGCCGGTTAATCCGTACCCCAGGGGCCGAATTTCACGCTTCTGCGGCCGGGCGCAGCCGCCGAAGCGCAAAATCCCCCCGCGATGCGACTGGACATAACCGCCGTCGGGCGGGTAGATTCATACTGGGTTTCGTCTTCGGTTTCGTTTACTGTTTACTTGGTTTTCTGTCTGATTGAAGGAGGACGCGTGGTTAAGTTGAACGTCAGGGATCGCGAGTCGATTCAAGAGGCGGTCCGGCGGTTCCGCAAGCTCGTCGAGCGGAGCGGAATCAAGAAAGAAATGCGTCGGCGCGAGTATTACGAAAAACCGAGTGAGACTCGTCGTCGCGCACGGCTGCGTGCCGCCCGTCGCGGCCGGGCCAACATGCTCGAGGGTATGTAGGTCAACCGCGCAACAGACGCGTTTGTCCCAAGCCAACTCACCGCGCCTCTGGGGCCGCATGCAGAAGCTTAGAGTGCGCGCCGAACAGCGAGCACTGACAATGCGTCGAATTAAGCGGTCGCCTCGCGCCCGCTCTCTCGTTTCGGCCGCGCTAGAAGAGCATCTCACCGCGCACGAACAGCCCGTCAAAGCCAAGGATGTTCGACGTGTCGAGCGGCCCGAAGTTCGTCCCGCTGATCTGTTCGCTCTGGCCCAGATCCCACCAGCATTGGAAGAAGTATCCGACCGAGACGAACGTAAACGGCGTCGGCTGCCACGACAGGCCGACTTCGACGTCCGTCACCGGGATAGTGCGCGAGTAGATGTTGGACTCGTTGGTGTATTGTGTGGGCACGTCCGCGCTGCCGGGGACTTGCAACTGGCGGTTCATCCGGTAGGCCCCGATCAGGATCGCCTGGCGCTCCCTTGGCGTAGACCGACCAGTAGCCGTTGGGACCGAGATAGCGCCGTGACAGAAACCCGATCCGCGGGCCGGCCCCGGTGAAGCGGGCCCCGATGTTGCCGTAGGACACGGCGTTTCCGTCGGCATCGTTCACGGTGTTGTTGTTGTAGCGAATGATGTCGCCGGCGCGGGCTCCGGCAAAGAACTGCAATTGCCAGCGGGGGCAGAAACACGCATCGCACGGTCCGCGGGGGCCCCCCATCGAGATGCACTTGGTGAACGTGGCGTCGAAGATGTTGGCCGTGATGCCGGTGGCCGCGTTGAGGAACTGGCCGTTGCCGGGATTGTTCTCGAGATTGCCGGCGATAAACGGGTTATTCGTGCTGGCGTTCGCCGGGCCCTCGGTCACGCTGCGCGTTGTTAACGAGCCGCCAGTAGGCGACCTCGAAGTTACCTCCGCAATCGAGCAGCCGGTAGCCGGCGAACACGCGAAAGCTGCTGTTGTAGTTGAACGGGTATTCGACCACCGTATCGGTGACCGTGGACGTGTTCGGCGTGACCGAGGTGTTGCTGGTTTCCTGCCGCCGCACGGCAGCGACGGCCTGGCTCATGCGGGGGCGGAACAACAGGTAGTCGACGCCGCCGTACCAGAGATTTCCCAGGCAGCCGCGGGAACCCATGGAGCAGCCGCCGCCGCAGTCGTCGCCGCAGCTATCGCAGGGAACCCCGTCCGCTACCTGCCAAGGCGAGACCCCTTCGATCAGAGACGGCTCTGCGACGGTTTCTCCTTCGGCGACCGTTTCCGGTTCGGCGACCGGTTCGAATTCGCCCTCGGACTGCGCCAGCAGGTGGATCTGCTTGGGAGGACCGCCCCGGGTGGCTGTGTGCGTTGCCAGCTTGACGGGATATTGCAGGCCGGTGGGCTCCTCGCCACGGGCCGCTCGAGCGGCCAGGCAGCCAATCGCCACCAGGCAAAGGATCTTCGCGCAGGTAACAACCTTCATGACTTCCCCCCTAAAGCTCACCAGCGAGCGGTTCACCGTCAGCGGCCGAAGTTTGCGGGAGGCCGCCTGATGGCCCAATCGTCCCGGGCGTCAAAGACGCCGGGCCTTGCCTCGATATCGGCACCGGCACAACGGGAATTGCAGGAATTTTCCGGAGAACCGAAAGAACCGTCAGACTTTACCAGGGCGTGGCGCGGCAGCTTGCACCAGGAGCACGCAAACGGGGGAGCGGGCTTGGGACACGTGTCCTGGAGACGCACGGAGGCTGGTGAGCGTGGCCGGCAGAACGGCCTGTTACGCGTGTCGACGCAGACGGATGCGCCATACGGACAGGCCCAGCAAGCCTGCCCCCAACAGCACGAAGCTGCTCGGCTCGGGGACTTGCGAGCCGGAGGTGGGCTCTTCCGGATTGTCCGGCGGAGTTGTGGCGTCGATTGAACCCGAGCCGGTCACGACAAACGGCATGATCATGTCCATCCCGTAGCCGCTCGGAAAAGCCAGGGTCGTGGACGTCGGCATGCCGGCTGTGCTGAAGTTAGGCAATTGTTCCACGAGCGACTGTTGGCCGTTGGCGTTGGAGAAACCGACGGTGGCGACCGCGTTGGAGCTGGAGTCGCTGCCGTTCAAATGGAACAGGATCGTGCGGTAATCCTGCAATAACGGGGCATTCGGATTGTCGGCGCTGAGGTCCGTGCGAAAGCGGACGTAGTCACCCGGCGCGAAGCCCGAGAAGTTGATGACCAGTTGGTCCGACTTGACTCCGCCCATCACGGCGTCGGGCGAGGCGAGCGAGAACGAGACGCCGGGCGAGGCTTCGACGAGCTTGCCGTAGTCAAAGTTCTTACTCACGTCGCCGATAGTGAGCGTCAATTGCGTGAGCATGGCGTCGGCGGACGTGTTGCGCAATTCCAGGTAGGGCATCGTCCGTTCGAGCATCAGCGTATGCTGGGGCTTCCAGGCCTGGTTCATCGCCAGCGTTTTGTTCGTCGGATCTTTGAGCACGTCCAGGTCTTCGCACAGCGTCAGTGAATAGGAGATCGCACTGGCCTGCGCAGCCGCCGCCAAAACCGGCGTCATCGCCGCCGCCAGCAGGGCCAGTTGCCAAAGTCGTTTCGTCCGCGCATTGATCATGGTGGTTGCTTGCTTCTCTATGCTCGCGTGCGCGTCGGTGCTGGATTGTCTTTCTGCGGCGACGCGCGCGCGTGGTGTCCGAGGTGTTGTTCCGCGTTGCTTCTGCAAGCCCGTGCCTGCGTAATCCTCGCCGGGCGCGCATGGCCATCACGCTCGCAGGTGATGAGCACGCCGCGCGTCACGGCGAGGCAAACGAGGAACGGGTTTCAAGGACGGACTGCGGTGAGATGTCGCCGGCGGCGCAGGGGCGCGTGGTCGCCAGCCACGAGAAATGCCCGCGGTACTGTTGCAGCGGCTGGCAGGAAAGCACGCACGCCGCCGAAACGGCGCAAGCGTGGCACGCCTGAAAACCCGGGCGAAAGAAGGCTCGAGAAGCCCGTTGGGTTGCTTCCCGCGGAGCGAATGGTTCAAACGCCCCTACCGGCCGCCAATCGCGCAGGCATGCGGCTCAATTCCCCGACAGCTCGACCGTGCGAAATCCTTCGACGGTGCCGTCCCGAGTGTCATGAGCGCCTGCGAAAGTGATGAAAAAAAGGGAAGCTTAACGAAGTTGCTGCTTCGTCGGCTTACGTATTCTAGGGTAGTTGGGAAGACTCTAGTGTCAAGCTTTTGACACCCAATCCACGGCCGATTTGTTGCGGATGAGCCGGCGCGTCAATTCGCCGAGACGCGGCAGCAATGCCCGAAAACCTCCGGGGATTCCACCGGATTTGAGGCCGAATCGCCTTGAAGCGTCTACTAGACGCCCGGGGCGGCCGCGCTTTCAGCGGGCGGCCGTGGGCTCGACGATCTGGTCGATCAAGCGGACCAGCTCGCGCGGGCTGAACGGCTTGGACACGATGTCGACGATGCCCCACTTGTCCATCATTTCCTGCTGTTCCAGCTCAAAACCCTTGGCCGTGAGCATCAGGATGGGCAAGTCCCTGGTTTTGGCGTGCGAGCGAATCTGGCGGCTGAGTTCGAATCCGTCCATGCGTGGCATTTGCACGTCGGTCACCAACACGTCGGGCAGTTCCTGTTGGATCATCTCCCACGCTTCCTGGCCGTCGCGCGCAATGCGGACGTCATATCCGGATCGGCTCACTTTGAGCTCGGCGGCCCTTAGGATGTGAATCTCGTCGTCGCACAGCAGCACTTTTTTGGTCACGATCGTTCCCTCCAGTATCCGGTTCCCACCGCGTCGAAACGCGGGGCATCTGTTGTCACGGTGCGTTGGCGGCGACCGGCAGCGAGATGCGAAACAGGCTCCCCTGGCCGGGGACGCTTTCGACCTCGATGCTGCCGCCGTGGACGTTTTCAACGATGTGTTTGACCAGCGACAATCCCAGCCCGGCGCCGCCGGCCATGCCGCGATGCGCTGGCACGCGGTAGAACTTTTCGAAGATTCTCTGGCAGTCTTCGGACGACAGCCCTACGCCGGTGTCTTGCACATCGACGCCAATCGTGGCGCCGGACTGCCAACTGCGCACGGTGACGTGTCCGCCGCCGGCCGTGTACTTGACGGCGTTCGACAGGACGTGGATCACGGCCTGCAAGATCAATTGCCGGTCGACGTCGATCGAAGCGTCGGCATTCAGTTCGGCAGTGAGGGCGATCTGCTTTTCGGCCGCTTCAGTTCGCACCGCGTCGAGTGCCTCTTCCACCAGCAGCCGCATTGCGCACGGGCTGCGCCGCGTGCCGGACAGATCGGCTTCGATGCGGGCCAACTCCACCAGGTCATCGACCAGGCCTTCCAGGCGGTCGACCTCCAAGCCGACGACGCGCAGGAACTCCCGCTGCGATCGCTCGTCTTCGGCCTCGCCGTCGGCCAACAGCTCGACGTAGGCCTTGATCCCCGCCAGGGGTGTTTTCATTTCATGACTGACAGCCGACACGAACTCGGCGTTGCGCTTTTGCAGCAGTCGCTGCGCACTGATGTCGTGCAGCAGGGCCACCGCGCCTTGCGACGTGCCATCCGGATCGGAGTCCTCAGGGCGGGTGGGAATATTGCGGGCCGTCACGCGATACCACCGCGGCGAGCCGTCGTCGCCGACCAGTTCGATCTCGCGACTTTGTTGCGTGAGGGACTTGTGCCGCCGGGTGTCGGTCAACAGCTCGACGAGCTGCTGGCAGTGCACCAGGGTTTGCACGGCCCGTTCTTGCGCAGTTCTGGGCGTTAATCGACAGCAGGCGTTCGGCACTGGAGTTGGACAGCACCAGCTCGTCGCGTTTGTCGATCACGAGCACCGGCGCGCCCAGGGCCGAGAGCACGGAACGGACTCGCCGCGTTTGCGACTCGAGCCGGGCAGCCCGCTGTTCGAACTCGGCCCGCTGGCGATCGAGTTCGTCGATGCGGCGGGCCATGCCGGCCAGCCGCTGATGGAGCCGGCCGGTGGCGCGGTTCCAGGCGTCGGCCGTGGGGCCGTCGCCGACGTCGAGCCCGCTGGCCAGGCGTTCGGCGTCTTCGAGTGCAAGCGCGTCAAGATACAAGAGCGCGGCGCGGCGCAGCCGGCGCTCGCGGTCGAACAGGAAGGCCAACGCTGTGGCCACCAGTCCCAGGTTCACGGTCAACAGCCACCAGCGAACGCTCGACGAGCCAACGCTGAACAACTCCGCCGCGACCCAGTCGACGCCGACCGCCAATGCCGCCACCAGAACGATGCACGTCAGCGGCAGCGACAGCTTGGGGGAAATCATGGTGCGCCTCTCAGGAACGATGACCCGCGCCGCCCGGCTCCGCCGTGCCGCCCTCCCCCGCGCAACCCTCGGAAAAACCTACGTTAGCGATCGCGCGACGTCCAAGCCGCAGGGTGGCACTTTTGCCGGACGATTGCAGGGGTCGAACGGGTCGTGCCGGTGAGACAGGCGAGATGGTCGTTGGCAACTTCGTCGAACGCCGAAATCGCGGCCACCGGGCTGCGCAGAAAAAAGGCACGGCAGGGTCCCCTCTCGCTCCGTGCAGTCCCCGCCGTGCCTCGTGCCAAGCGCCCCTCCCCAGAAGGCGCAGTGCATCGCAAACCTAGGTCGAGACGCGCGGGCGGTCAAACCTGCGGATTTCCCTTAGGCAGTTGCGCAGCGATCGTTGCCAGATGTTCGCCCGGGCTGGTGCCGGCCAGCGGCGCGAGCGAGCTAAAGCCAATCCAGCCCCACGTCCAGCGAGACGGCCCCGTGCGTCAGCCGGCCGACGCTGATCCTCTCGACTCCGCTGGCGGCGATCGCAGCAATGGTCTGGAGATTCACGCCGCCGGAGGCCTCCAGCTCGACTTGCGGCGCGGTCTTGTTTCGCATTTCGATGGCTTCTCGCATCGCCGCCGGCGACATGTTGTCCAGCAGCACCAGATCAGGCTGCTCGGGCAGCACTTCGGCCAATTGCTCCAGCGTGTCGACTTCCACTTCGACCACCAGCGGCGTCGAGATGCGATCAGTGGCCATCGAGCCGACGAACGCGCGAGCCTTGCGGACCGCTTCGGCCGGCGTCAGCTGGGCCGTGGCGCTGGCGGCCAAGGCCAAGTGATTGTCCTTGATCAGGATCGCGTCGAACAGGCCGGTGCGATGATTGCAGCCGCCGCCGCAGTGCACGGCATACTTCTCCAGCCGCCGCCAGCCGGGCGTGGTCTTGCGGGTGTCGTACACGCGAGCCGGCGTGCCGCGTATGGCGTCGACGTACGCTCGCGTGAGCGTGGCGACGCCCGAGAGCCGGCCGATCAGGTTCAGCAGGATGCGTTCGGACGAGAGCAGGCTGCGGGCCGGCCCCGCCAGCATTGCCAAGGTCTGTCCGGCGGCAATCGTGTCGCCGTCTGCGACGCCGGCCGAGAACTTCATCTCGACGTCCATCTCCGAGACGGCCAAGGCCGCGGCGCGCAACCCGCAGGCAACGCCCGGCTGTCGCGAGACAATGGCCGCCCGGGCGGTCGTGCCGCTGGGCACCAGGGCCATGGTCGTCCAATCGAACTGTCGATCGAGATCTTCGCGCACGGCCAGCCGCACGATTTGCCGGCAGTCTTCTTCGACGGCCTCGTCCCAATCGATTTGTGCGAATTCCTTGGTCACGCGCGGATTCAACGTGTTGGAGTTCTTCGGGCCGCCATTCATAATACACCTCACGATGAGCCCCTCCCATCCCAAGCACAAGCCCGACGAACGACCGCCGCTGGTGAAGCGGATGGACCAGGTGGCGGTGGCCGCCCTGGTGCTGGTGGCCCTGGTGAGCGTGGCGGCGTACTGGCTTGCACAGGGGGGTGCCGCGGGCCGCTTGATCGAGATCGACCGGGCCGAGCCGCGCTCGGTCACGTTTCAGCTCGACGTGAACGAGGCCCAGTGGCCAGAGTTTTCCGTGCTGCCGGGCATCGGCGAGACGTTGGCCAAGCGGATCGTGGAGTCGCGCGAAGCCGACGGGCCATTCGCCGATCTGGAGGACTTGCAGCGCAGTGCGCGGCATCGGGCCCAGGACGTTGGAGCGGATTCGACCGCATTTGCGCCGACTGGCCCCGGCCGGCAACGTTGCGGGGCGGTAGCCAACCGGCCTTGCCACGCGTATTCTTCTAGGTTGCAACGGTGCAACATTTTCCGAGCAGGAGTCACCCCTCGTGCCTTTTGAACTGGTCAGCCCGTTTTCGCCGGCCGGCGATCAGCCGCAGGCCATCTCGACGCTGGTCGAGGGACTTGAAGGCGGCCGGAAACAGCAGGTGCTGATGGGCGTGACCGGCTCGGGCAAGACGTTCACGATGGCGAACGTCATTCAGACGGTGCAGCGACCCACGCTCGTCCTTTCGCACAACAAGACGCTGGCCGCGCAGCTCTATTCGGAGTTCAAGGAGTTCTTTCCGCACAACGCGGTCCACTATTTCGTCAGCTATTACGACTATTATCAGCCCGAGGCGTACATTCCGCAGCGCGACATTTACATCGAGAAGGACGCCTCGATCAACCAGGAGATCGACCGGTTGCGGTTGGCCTCTACCAGCGCGCTGGTGAGCCGGCGCGACGTGATCATCGTGGCCAGCGTGTCGTGCATCTACGGCTTGGGTTCGCCCGAGGATTACAAGGCGATGATGGTCGGACTGCGACGCGGGATGGTCGTGGACCGCGACGCCGTGCTGATGAAGCTGGTGGATGTGCAGTACGAGCGAAACGACGTCGAGTTTGCCCGGGCGAAGTTTCGCGTGCGGGGCGATTGCGTCGAAATCTGGCCGTCGTACGAGGAATTCGCCTATCGCGTCGAGTTCTGGGGGGACGAGGTCGAGCAGCTCTCGATCATCAATCCCACCAGCGGCGAGGTGGTCGAGCAGCAGGAAGAAGTGTACATCTATCCGGCCAAGCACTTCGTGATGCCCGAAGAACGGATCGCCGCGGCGGTGGACGCGATCAAGCAGGAGCTGGAAGAACGCCTCGAAGTGCTCAAAAACGCCGGCAAGCTGCTCGAGGCCCAAAGGCTCAACGCCCGCACGCGGTTCGACATTGAGATGATGCTTGAAGTGGGCTACTGCCCGGGGATCGAGAACTACAGTCGGCCGCTCTCGGGGCGGCCGCCTGGTTCGACGCCCCACACGCTGTTCAATTTCTTTCCCGACGATTATCTGCTGTTCGTCGACGAGTCGCACGCCACGGTGCCGCAGGTGCGCGCGATGTTTGCCGGCGACCAAAGCCGCAAGACGACACTGGTCGAGCACGGCTTTCGCCTCCCCAGCGCGCTGGATAACCGGCCGCTGAAGTTCGACGAGTGGGAGCAGAAGATCAAGCAAGTGATTTACGTTTCGGCTACGCCGGGCTCCTACGAGCTGGACCAGACCGGCGGCGAGATCGTCGAACAGGTGATTCGGCCGACCGGGCTGTTGGATCCGGTGATCGAAGTTGCGCCGGCCCGGACGCAGGTGCCGCATCTACTGGGCCAGATTCGCGAGCGGGCGGCCGTGGGCGAGCGCGTGCTGGTGACGACACTGACCAAGCGGCTGGCCGAGGACCTGTCGGCCTATCTCGTCGAAAAAGGGGTCAAGTGCAAGTGGCTGCACAGCGAACTGGACGCGTTTGAGCGCGTCGAGCTGTTACGCGAATTGCGCCAGGGGCGCTTCGAGGCTCTGGTCGGCGTCAACCTGCTGCGCGAAGGGCTCGATCTGCCCGAGGTGTCGCTGGTGGCGATTCTGGACGCCGACAAGGAGGGCTTCTTGCGGAGCGAAACGTCGCTGATGCAGACGATCGGCCGCGCGGCCCGCAACGTCAACGCCAAAGTGCTGCTCTACGCCGACAAAGTGACCGACTCGATGCAACGGGCCATCGACGAGACCGAACGCCGCCGGGCCATTCAAGCCAAGTACAACCGCCGCCACGGCATCACGCCGGAAACAATTCGCAAGAGCATCCGCGCGGGCATCGAGGCCGAAGCCAGCGCTCATGCGGCAGCCAATGCCGCGGTGGGGCGCGCCGACGAGGCACAATACATCACCGAAGAATACCTGGGGGAATTGGAAGCTGAGATGATGGCCGCGGCCGAAGCGCTGGAATTCGAGCGCGCGGCGGGGATTCGCGATCGGATCGAGCGGATGCGGGAGGCGGTGGGGCGAAAGGTGGAGGAGGTCGAAGTCCGCACCAGCGGCAACGGACGCCGCCGCGGCAAAGGCGGACGCCTGCCGCGCCCAAGCGCTGAAAACGCGACTTACGCGCGTTCCCGCGCAGCAACAAAGGGAGAGGCGCCTGCTGGGCGCCTCTCCCTCGTTTTGTTTCAGGACCGTCGAGAGACTGCTTACTCAGCGGGAGTCTCGGTCGTCGTGTCGGTTGGGGTTTCCGTCGTGGCGGGCGTTTCGGCAGCTTTTTCCTTCTTCTCGCAACCGACAGCCGCGAACGTGCCCAGGGCCAACAGCAGGGCCAGCGCATAAAACTTCTTCATGACGCACCTTCCGTCTCATAAACCTCGGTTTATCCCTTGCAGGACCACCCTGCTTGGTCTCTAGAAGGAACGATCCGCCGCGATAGCAGTTTATTCCCAGGGGTCGAAACGAAATCTACGAATTCGTTGGTCGCGGCGCGGCCAGTCCAAGAACAAGGCCGGTGGAGCGAACGTCTTTTAAGCGTTGAAACATCTTGGCGGGGAAGACTTTGCAACGCCAAGTCGGGACGCCGGACGAACGATGTGCAGAGTGGACGCTGGCTGGGATTTAGGCATCGAAGCGGTATACTACGGGCGCCCCTCATCGTCGCATCGTCGGCGCTGGCGACAGACATCCGGTGAAAAGGCGGAGCTTGGGAAACTGATAGCGGCCAACGAGCGGCCGCCATTCCCCAGTGGCCGGCTGTGGAAATCGTCCAGGCGGGAATAAATCGTTGCCGCCGGGCCTCTTAACTTGAGGAAGGTCCCCAATATGGCTGATCGTGCTCGGCCGGTGGCCATGGCCCAGTTGGTCGCGGACTATCACCAGCGGCTCTACCGCTATGCCTACCGGTTGAGCGGCTCGGTTGCCGATGCGGAGGATCTGACCCAACAGGTATTCCTCGTGGCCCACGAGAAACTGGACCAATTGCGCGATGTCAACGCCGTACAGGGCTGGTTATTCACGGTCTTGCGAAACTGCTATTTGAAGAGCCGCCGCCGCGTCGTAGCGTTACCCGTGGCCGAATTGGACGTGGACACACTGCCGGCTGCGGCCCCTGCCAACGAGGTCGACAGCCAACAGTTGCAAGCCGCCATCGACACACTGGCCGAAGAGTTCAAGCTCGTCGTGCTCATGTTTTATTTCGAGCACCGTTCGTACCAAGAGATCGCCGAATTGCTGGAGATACCGATTGGCACCGTGATGAGTCGCTTGGCGCGGGCCAAGAGCCACTTGCGCGCGCGACTGAGCGATGCCGAAAAACCGCGGACTGAATCGTTCGCGGCACCACACCCCGGACCGACACTTCACCCTCCCACGGCTACCCGCCGGTAGCCCTGGGATAGCGCTACGAGTCGCAGATGGACAAACGCATTCGCGAGGGGATCGAGGCCTGCCGAGCGGGCAGCGACGATTTGCGCGCCGCGGACCTGGCGGACGTAGCCCGCGCCGTGGCCGACGACGCTTTGGCGAGCGCGGCCTACGAGCGCGTGCAGGGCTGGGATGCGGCCGTTGGCGCGTCGATGGAAAAGGTCGAAGTGCCGCCGGGACTGGCCGAGCGGATTGTGGCCCGGCTGGGCGCCGTCGGCGAGCCGTCCGCCGGGTTGCTGGCCGGGGCTGTGGACGAGGCCACGCGCGTTGAGCCAGCCACTGACGGTGACGCGCAGGTGTCGCTGGCCCCCAAGCGGACGAGCTGGTCGCGCCGGCATTGGGTCGGCGCAGCGGGCCTGGGCGTGGGTGCCGCGGCGCTGGTGATTGCCGCCGGGTACTGGCTGGCGCAGGGGAGCGACCTGCCGCTGGAGGTACTGGCCGAACGCTGGCAGGCCGAGCTGAAGGACGATTGGCAGCCGCTGGCCAAGGCGCCGCAAAACTTCCCCACGCCCAACGCGATTCGCGTCGAGCCGCAGCGCTGGCAGTGGATCGGGCGTTTCACGCCCACGCCGGTTGTGGCCTATGAGCTAAATCATCCCAAAGCCGGCAAGGCGATGTTGTACGTGGCCGAGATGCCCCGAAGCGGTTTGCCCGGCGCGCCCCCGGTGTCGCCGCAATGGCGCAGCGGCGGACAGGCTGTGGGTTACTGGCGCTCGGGCGACAAGGTGTACGTTCTGGTGGTGCCCGACGAGCGGACCTACCGTGCTTTCGTGCAGTCATCGGCCGTACCGTTGGCCTGAGTTGCCCGGTTTACCTGATCGCGACCTGCGCTACCACGGCCACGACGGGCACGACTGCCAAAATCGCTTAATCTCGCACCCCCGGTCGGTCCGAAAGCCAGTAAATAGCGGGCCGCGAGCGAGCGTCCGTTTTCCCATCATTCGGCGTACCGCGTTTGGCTCGCTGTTGGGACCCAATCTGCCTAGCGCGCCGCTGGTACTTGCCGGCGGCGCCCCGCCAAAGGAGACACGCCCATGCTTCGTCTTTCGTGGATTCCACTGTCCATCGTGCTAGTGGGCGTCGTGCAGGTCAGTGCGGCCCAAGACGCGACGTTCGAGGCGCGCGACGGCCACCGTCCGCCGAGCGCACAAGAGCCGGACATGACCGCCGCACGGACGCAGGAGATGTTGTTCTACGAGCGCGAGCGCGAGCGCTACGAGGACCCCAAAGCCGCCATCCGGCGGCGGGCCGAATTGAAAGCCCAGCAACGGGCCGCGCGGCTGGCCTCGCAAAAATGGTTCGGCGTCAGCAACTCGCGGCCGATCGTCTCTTGCACGCCGGCCTGTGGGGGCAGCTTTCGCCCTATTGGGGGTCGAACACTTACGATCCTTACCGCTGGCGCCCATATGCACCGATGGTCGTGCGGCCGGGCGTGGAGCGGTATTAAGCATATGGCCGTGCTCGCCGCCGTGGCCTGCTAAACCGCCAGCGGTTAGGACGCCCTGGGCGCGCGTTGTTGTCGAAGCCGGCTCCGGCTTGCGGGCGTGCGTTTGGTCGAACTACGATACACTGCGACAGGTTCGTAGTTCGGCAATCGCGGAGCATCGAGTGAGCGCCGGTGAAACCGTGCAAATCGTGGGGCGGCACTATCGCACGGCGGAGCCGGTGCAGGTGGACGTGCGCGGGCCGGTTAATCGCCGACGTGTGCGAGCGGCCGGACAAGCGGGGGAGCCCCTGCCCTGGCTGGCTCCCGGTTTTATCGACATCCAAAGCAACGGTTACGGCGGCCAGGAATTCAGCTCCGCCGAATTGACGATCGACAAAGTGGCCGCCATCGCCGGCCGGCAGGCGACCTTCGGCGTGACGCAGTTTTGTCCGACCGTGACCACCGCCAGTTTCGAGACGATCGTGCACAGCGTGCGGACGATCGCCGAGGCTTGCCGGCAATTGCCGGCCGTGGCAAGCGTGGTGCCGGGCATTCATTTGGAAGGTCCGTACATCTCGGCCGAAGACGGGCCGCGCGGGGCCCATCCGCTGGCACATTGCCGCCCGCCCGACTGGAACGAATTCGAGCGGTTCCAAGAGGCTGCCGACGGGCGAATCCGGATCGTCACGTTGTCTCCGGAATATCCTGGAGCCGCCGACTTCATCCGCCGCGCCGCCGCCAGCGGCGTCGTGCTGGCCATCGGACACACGTCGGCCGATTCGGCACAGATTTGCGCGGCCGTCGACGCCGGCGCCCGGCTCAGCACGCACCTGGGCAATGGCGCGCACCGGACTTGCGCCGACATCCCAACTATCTGTGGGATCAGATGGCCGACGACCGCTTGATGGCCAGCCTGATCGTCGATGGCCATCACCTGCCGCGGGAAGTCGTCCAGACGATGGTCCGGGCCAAAACGCCCCAGCGGTGCATCCTGGTGAGCGACCTGTCCGGTCTGGCGGGCATGCCGCCGGGCCGCTACGACACCGAGCTGTGCGAACTGGAGATTCTCGCCGACGGCCGCCTGGTGATCGCCGGACAGGAGCAATTGCTGGCTGGCGCGTCTGCTCCGATTGGCGACGGGGTGGCTAACGTGATGCGCTTTGCCGGCGTCGACCTGGCCACGGCGGTGGCGATGGCCGCCCACCATCCGGCGGCTCTCTTGGGCCTCCAGCCGACCGATCTGGCGGTCGGCGACACGGCCGATCTGGTGCTGTTTGACCTCGTCGAGTTGCCCGCTCCGACGCCGCCGATTGCGGTGAAGGCGACCGTCACCGTCGGCGAATTGCGGCATTTCGACGCCATCTGATTCGCCGGCATTCGGCGCCTATGAGGCGGCTAAGAAATCATCTTTATTTACACAAAGTAAGGTTTTTGTACAACCAAAATATAGATTTTATTAACCAAATTTGCTAGGTTGTTGTCTGGTTACCTCGCTGGCGCATCAGTCCCGTCGAGAGAAACGTGAGATGAATAAGCAGCAAACCATGAAGAACGGCACACGCCGACGTGGCTTTACGTTGATCGAGTTGTTAATTGTGATTGCCATCGTAGGCATGTTGATTGGCCTGCTGCTGCCCGCCGTGCAGGCCGCGCGCGAAGCGGCACGACGAGCCCAATGCGTCAGTAACCTCAAGCAAATCGGCTTGGCCCTGCAAAATTACGAGTCCACGCACAAGTGCTCTTCCCCCCCTCGTGCGTCACCCAGGTCGGCCTGTACCCACCTCCGGAAGTACGGACGGAGTTTCCTGGCCTGACGACCTGATGGTCTTCCCCAGCGGCTTCGGCTGGGGAGCACTGCTGCTGCCCTTCTTGGAGGAGACTAATCTTCATGCCCAGTTCAATTTCAAAACTGCCTGCTGGGCGATCGACGAATGCAACTCCGGCCGCCACTGAGGTGCAGATCTTTCTGTGTCCTTCATCGACCGGCGGAAGTGACGGTTATGTCGTGCAGAGCCCGGTCCCCGGACCAACGGTGACGGGTGCCGGCAACACCGGGACCGATATGTACCGCTCCGACGGCAGCCCGATTTTCTTTGCCCATTCGCATTACGTCACCAACGCCGGGGTGAGTCAGCCCTGGGGACGCGACGAAGATGACACTCCGAGCCACACTTACTGCCTAAATATGGATCGGCCTGAGCCGATTCCAGGTGCTCCGGACTGCGTGATCAATGGGCCGTTCTATCCCAATTCCCACACCCGCGCCAGTCAGTGTGACGGATGGTCTCTCGAGAACGATCTTCGTCGGCGAGCGCAGTTCCATCCTGAGCAACAACACCTGGGTGGGGGTGGTTCCCGGCGGGGGCGTTATCCCACGGATGGACCTGTACGCCTGGCCGTCCGAGAACAATGCCGCCACCGACATGGTCGGTTGCCACAGTGGTCCTGATCCTCATGACCATCCCGAGGTCATCATCCACGCTCCGAACAATCCCTTCGGCCATACGGACGAAATGTGGGGCGAGCATGTTGATGGCTGTAATGTCCTCTTTGGCGACGGCTCTATCCGCTTCTACACCGCGTTTACCGACCCCAAGCTCTGGGTGGCTCTGTCTACCCGCAATGGAGAGGAGGTAATCGGTGACGAATAGTTCCAAGTTTCAGCGCAAATGGGCTGTCATGACGGGAGGCATTCTGGCAGTGGTCGGAATCGTCTGGGGCATTTGGTCTCGATGGCTGCCGCCCCAGTTAGGAGTCGACGCGCAGGTCTTTAACACCGTGGACGCGCTATTCACAGCGATCACATCTCGTGATACCAACCAGTTGGCGGACTGTGAACGGAGATTGAAGGCCTACCACGAGGAAGGACGAATCTCCGATGCCGTGGCCGGCTCTTTGGACGCCATCATCCAGCAGACGCGCAAGGGTCAATGGGAGCCTGCCGCAAGACGTTTGTATGACTTCATACGCGGCCAGCGCGGACAAGTGAGAACGGCAGTCGAAAAGCCCAGCGCGCGGCTGCGAGGCTTCGGGTTAAGTGGCAGCGGCCTCGGAGCGATCACGCTCGCGGTAAAGACAAGGGGCAGCGGCCGCACGAAGCGCGGTGACTGCATGGCGTGCTCATATCGCGAAGAGTATGTCTGTCCCCAAAGCGACGCAGGGCCGGAAGCCTCACGCCTTTCCGACCCTGCGTTGGTTCTGACGGTACTCGGTGAGCCGCGAAGGCTCGCGCCGTACTACTGTTGCGTGGCGTCCGAGGGACCCGGCTGCTGCGCCTGATCGGGCTGCTTCAGCCGCACCAGCAGCCACTGCTGCGTCCGATCCTTGCCGAAGTGGACCAGCACCGGGGCTTCGTCCTTGGTCAGGTTCGAGATGCCAGCTTCGTAGATCGTGTCCTTGTTGTCCCCCACGGTCCAGGCGGCACGCTGGGTCTTCTGGTCGACCGCACCATGGACCTGCAGCGTGTTGCCGCTGAGCATGTCGGAGAAATTGCCGGCAATGGCCCCTTCCTTGCTGGTGGCCAACTGGAAGACGGCGCTGGCGCTGGCTTGCTCTCCCTGCACGAGTCCGAAGACGCCCAAGGGGGCCCATTGTCCTTCGTCGGGATTCGTGCTGGGGCCGTCGTTGGCGATGTCGGCCGCTTGCTGGTAGTACTCGTCGGCCGAAGCGATCGGCTGGTCACCGTAGTCGACTTCGTCGCCGTTGTAGACGACGTTCGATCCGTAGTTGTAGTAGATCGGATCGACGCTGCCCCAGCCGTACCAGCCTCCCAGGGCGGGCCAGGCGGTCCAGCCCCAGGCCGTGCCCAGACCCCAGCCAGCGGCGAACCACGCGCCCGGGTGGTTGTTCCACCAACCGCGGTTGAAGTAATTGTGGTTCCAGAAGTTGTTGCGCACGGTATTGCCGCGCTGGCCCATCATATTTTGCGACCAGGCGTGCGTGATATTGCCGGCGGGCAGATAGTTGCGAGCGCCGGCGTGTCCGAAGCCGAAATCGCTCGGCAGCCGGGCGTGGTCGCCCAGTGCCCGGTCACCGGCCAAGCCGTCGCGACCGAAGTCGTTCAGTCGACCCGCGCCGGCGCCGCGGTCGAAGCCACCAATTCCGCCGTCGAGACCACCTGGGCGGAAACCGCCGGCGCCGCCAAAGCCATCGGGCCGAAAACCGGCACCGCCAAATCCTCCGCCACCAAAACCGCCGGGGTGGAAGCCGCCACCACCGAAGCCGCCCCCGAAACCACCGCCGTGAAAGCCTCCGAATCCGCCACCGCCATGAAACCCGCCGCCGCCGCGGGCCAGACAAGGCTCGGCCGCGCAAGCGAGCAGCGAAAGGGCGGTCACGATGGTCGTCGCTGTCTTGAACATCACAAAACTCCTTACACCGTCAGTTGAATTCGTTCACAAACGCTCGTGGAACGCCCGCGGAGGTTATTGCGAAACGCGGTCCACGCGCACCTGGGCCGTGTCGGGCAGCAACTGGTCGTTCAGACTGCGCTCGACGCTCTGCCAGGTAAAAGTGTCGTCGTTCGTTTTCGTGAGATAGTTCGTCGACAGGCCGGTGGCGCCGTCGGAGAGGATGCTCGAGGCGGCGATTCGCCAGCGGCCGTCCTGGTTTTCCCACAGCTCGTGGCCAAACCCGCCGCTGGAGTCGAACGTCCAGGAGACGATCTGACCGAGGATTGGGTCCCAGCCAATGATCTGCGTGCCGGAGCTCAAGGGCTCGTTGCCTTGTTGCACGGAAAACTCGCGGCGGAGGAACGTCTGGTCGGTCATCCACTGGCACCGCAGGCGATACGACTTGCCGTCGCCCAGCGTGGCTTGCCATTCGCCGACGAGCCACGACAAATCGGCCAGCCGGCTGCTGGTGTTGGGCAGCGACGAGCGCGTTTCGGTGACGTTTTCCAATTGCCACTTGCCGTCACGCTTGACGTGAATGGCCGTGTACTGCACGGGCTCCCCGACTGCGCCATCTTTGGCTTTGGCCCGGGCCGTACCCGATTCGACGGCCACGTCGGGGCTGACGAACTTGAGCGACTTGATGTCGACCTTGACCGTGGCGCCCGGCCGATTGGCGAAGATGTCACCGAACTCCTGTTCGATGGCTTCGCGGCCTTTGAAGTTGCGGCCGTTCGAATCGGTCAGTTCGCCGTCTTCGGCCCACTGGTCTGCCAAGGCCTTCGCGTCGCCGGCGGCAAAGGCCTTTTCGTAGTTTTCGGCGGTGGCGCGGATGGCGGCCTCGTCGGCCGTGGGCTTTGCGGCTTCCTGGGTGGTCGCCTTGGTCTTGGTTTGCGCGGGTTTCGGCTCGTCGGCCACAGCCACGGTGGCCAGGATGCATCCCAGCAACATTCCGGCCACGGCTCTCTGCCATCCCCCGATACGCTCGTTACAGCGAGTAAACATGAGTGATCCCTTTCAACACGGAGACGCGATCGTACGGTTCTCGCGATATTCGATCCAAGTTCAGGCCAGCCGCTTGTGCAAGTGGCGCAGTCCCAGCGACAGCATGATCCACATCCAACCATTAAAAAGCATTTCCAGGCCAATAAGCAAACCGATGACCCACAAAGCGTCGTTGGGATAGGCGCGGTAGATGACCACGCCGGCCAGGAACGTGACTACGCCGTTGAGCAATGCCCACCCCCACTGGGGGAACTGGATGACCAAGGCCGCGACGGTCCGAAAGACGCCCATTACGATAAAGACGATGGCGATGAACAACGTCAGGAAGGCGGCCGTTTCGAACGGATTCTCGGTGAACACGAAACCGCAGGCCAGATACAGGATGCCCACCAGCAGTTGCAGCAGGAAGCCGCCCCACTTGCCGGCCCAAAACGAATTGATGATCGTGGCCACGCCGCCGATCATCAACAACACGCCCAACACGACCGGCACTGCGATCGACGTGCCAAACATCACGGGCGGAAATACGATCGCCAGAGTGCCGCAGATAGCCAACAACACGCCCAGCAGCAGAAACCACCACCAATGTTCGCCGATGTGTGCAAATTCATGTTCGATCGTGGGGGAAGCAGGAGGATTTGCGGGAGTCATGACTGGGTCCTTTCTCGAAATACGGTGCCCCAAGGGATGTTCGATGCGTGTGTGGAGTCGGCCAGCCCGGCGTGAAAGTCGGGAACGGTCTCTCGTTAATCGCCAGTGATTGAGCCTCGATTTGGGCCCCAAAACGGCTCATACAAGTCTAGGTCGCAACTTGAGAAGCGCAACACAAGTTACCGCTGGCGGTTGCGGCAAATGTCCCCCCGCCCGAGAGCTGGAAATTATCGTCGCGATCCGCTCAGGAACGATTCCACCGAATCGCCGGCCAGTAGGGCGTCGCCCGAGGAATTGATGGCCGTGGCCAGGGCCCCCAAGTCGGCGCGGATGGTCAGGTCCAGCCAGTAGGCCAGCGCGCAGCCGAAAAACCCCGTAGCGGCAATTGCGCCGATGACGCCCCGCTCGACGTCCTTCAGCAGTAGCGCCGCCAACGCCAAAAACGGCACCAGCACGGTCAGTCCCAGCACGACCCGACCCCAGCGAGCGAGCGTGGCCAACTCGGGGAGATCGCGAGCGTCGGCCGGCCGTGCCCGCAACAACCAAGGATAACAAATCCGGACCGACAGCAGCGTGACCACGTAGTAGCTCTGCGTGGCCGCGATCAGTCCGCACAGCAGATTGGAGACAATGAAGTGAATGTAGTCACCGGGGCCAATCTGGCTGGCTGCGCCGGTGCCGAACCGCATCCAGGTGGGAAACACGAAGCCCGAGACGGTCCACAAGCAGACGGTAACGGCCGCCGTCGCGGCCCCCAGCCGCAGGCACCGCCGCACCAGGTCGAGCGGCGGGGGAGCAACCTTTTCGCCGCGCACCAGGCGAATGAGCGCGCGAAACAGTTTCCAGCGGGTGCCGACGATGTAGCCCAGCCCGATCGAGTAGGCGATCGTATTGACGGCCAGGATCTGCGATCCGAAAAATAATTGCTGTGCCTGAACGCTCAAGCGGCCGACGATTTCGTTGAAATTGTAGACGATGTTCAGCACGCACAGCACGATATTGGGCAACAGGCCGATGGAGAGAGTCATCGCCACCGGATGGCGCCGCAGGAGCGAGCGCAGGCCGCCCCGGGCGTGGAGCAGGGAACGGGCTCGCGGTTGCAGGCACAGGTCGAGTTCGCGGGCCAGCTCGCCGGCCGACTGGTAGCGATCGTCGGGGTTCGGTGCGAGACACTTCAGTAACACCTCGGCCACGGCGGGTGGACAGTCTGGGGGCAAGCGGGCGCGGTCCGTCTCGGGCAGGCCCTCGCGCCGAAAGGCCGTCATGGTCACCAGCGCCAACGACCAATCAGCCGGCATGGCCAGGTCGCTAAACGGGCGCGTGCGAGTCAACAGCTCCCACAGCAGCATGCCGAGCGAATAAACGTCGGCCCGGCCGTCGATCTCGTCGGGCCGGCGATCGTGGGCGGGATCGTACGCTTCGAGCTGCTCGGGAGACATGTAGGCCAGCGTTCCGCCGAAGTAGGCAGCCGGCGTGACGCCGTCGAGCTTCGAGCAACTGATGTTGAAATCGGCCAGGCGCGGCTGGCAGTCGGCTCCCACCAGCACGTTGGCCGGCTTGATGTCGCGATGCAGGACGCCGTGCGCGTGGGCATGAGCCAAAGCGGCGGCCAGCCGGGCGCCGATCCAGCAGACGACTTCCGGCCAGGTGGCCGCCGAGAGCTTGTATCGCGTGAGCGAATCGGACGGCGGCTGCTCGCCGTTTTCCACCAGCGCCTCGTCCACCGCCGCGATCAGCATCGCGCCCGAGGGGCGCTCGGTGGGCCTCCGTCGCACGTGTTTGAGCACGCTTTGCAACGTACCGCCGGGGACGTACTGCATGTAGAGCAGCCGCAGCTTCGACTCGGCAAGGTTCCGCTGGTCGAACACGCGAACGATGTTCTGATGTTCGAGTTGAGCGAGCGTCTGCGGTTCCGCGCTGCGGTCGCGCGAGATCTTCAACGCCACGACGCGCTGCATGGAGACTTGCCGGGCGCGAAACACCGTGGCGAAGGCCCCTTTGCCCAGCGGAGACAACAGCTCGAAGTCATCAATCGTCTGACCGGCCTCGAACGACGGCAGCTTCCGCGCTTCGACCAGCACGGTCGACTGCGTCGGTGCGTCGATGTTCAGCAAGCGCCGCAACTCGTTGGCCCGGGTGGGAAACCGGTCGCAATACTCGGCCAGCGAGACGTCGTCTCCGTGCTGCTTGCGAACGTGATATTCTTCGTACACCAGGTCGCAGGGAATCCCGCCGCCGCCGGTCAGCTCGGGAAACTCCGCCAGGTATTGCTCCACCATCTGGGGCGACTGGCGCCGCTGCCAACGGTGCTCCAGGTCGACCTTGATCAGTTCCACCAGCGCCAGCCGCCGAAAGCCCGGCGGTTGCGGCGGCGCGAAGTCAGCCACGGCCGGCGGGTCGCCCGACTGTTGCCAGGCGGCGACGAAGCGGTCGATGTGCTCCGACAGTCGCTCCCAGACCTGCGACGGGTCCATGTGCGTCAGATGGTCGGTGGCTGGCGACATCGCTCAAACCGAAATCGAGGTCGTGGGGCGAACTTGCCCGGCTCGCCGGGCCGGTGGGCAGGATCCGGACGAGACCGCAAGTATAACACTGTCGTTCGGTTAGCGGGGAGCGTCGTCTGGTCCCAGGATTTGCTGCAGCCGGTCCAACGAGCGCGAGAGCATGACGCGGATCGATCCGTCGCTCTTGCCGAGCCGCTGGGCGATCTGTTTGGTGGCTAATCCGTCGACATATCGCAGACGCAAGGCGTCGCGCTGCTCCTCGCCCAACTCGGCCAGCGCGTCGAGGAGCCGCGCTTCATGACCTTTGCGACTGAGGGCTTGCGTGGGCGAGGTGATCGAGGCCACGATCAGATCGATGATTGCCGGATGATGCGTTCCGTCGGCCGGTGCTTCCAATCCGACTTCGCGCCCGGCGTCGCGCTTTTGAGCGCCGAAATACCGGCGGTGGCTGTCGATAATCCTCCGCTCCGCGATCTGGCACAGCCAGGAAAACGGCTCGCGATGGTCGAAGTTGGCCTCGGCCAGGCCGCGGACGGCTTCGACGCTGAGCTCCTGGAAAATGTCGTCCACTTCCACCTTGCGGCGCAAGCCGGGCCCGAGCTGCCGGTCGATAAACGCCACCAGGGGGCCGCGAACCTCGACCAGGTACTCGGCCAGGGCCGCGACGTCACGCTGCTTGACGCGATCGGGCAGGCTCGGGTCGCTCATCGTGCGGTCTCGCGTGGCGCATGGCGTTGAGAGTCGTCGCCAGTGTACTCGTTGGCGGCCCCGGTGGTATAGAGAGCCCCAGACGACGGCAGGGGTGCGCCATTGGGGTTTCGCGTCGAGAAAGCCGCCTTGAGGTTGGCCCGCTGGAGCCGGTCGCCGCAGTAGGCCTAGCTAGTCTCCGGCCGCGGAGCCGACGTGGCCTTCTCGAGCCCGGTGGTGCGGGCCGGTCAACTGGCCGGCGTGCTCGGCCTCGCGCGCCTCGGGCGGTTCGTCCTGATCGTCCCACAGATCGGCCGGTCCGCTGGGCTGTTGGGGGCCTTCGGTATCGCGGACCGCGTGGGCTCCGCCGCCGCTCATCAGGGCGTAGACGTAGTACAACGTGGGGATCAAAAACAACACGAGCACGGTGGACATCATCAGGCCGAAGCACAGGCTCGTGGCCATTGGAATCACCAACTGCGCCTGGAACGAGCGCTCCAGTAGGATCGGCATCAATCCGGCGACGGTCGTGACGCTGGTCAAGAGCACCGGCCGGAAACGCTGGGCGCCGGCATCGACCAGGGCTTCTTTGAGCGGCAGCCCGCCGCGCACGCGATGGTTGATGAAATCGATCAACACGATCGAGTCGTTCACCACCACGCCGGTGAGTGCCACGACGCCGAACAAGCTGAACATCGTGACCTCGATGCCCATGCAGCAAGTGGCCCCACACCGCGCCGATCACGCCGAAGGGGATGATGGCCATGATCAACAGCGGCTGCAGATACGAGCGGAACTCGACGGTCAACAGGACGAACATGGCGATCAGCGCCACCAGCAGCCCGATCAAGAGGCTGTCCATCGACTCGGTGGTGCGCTCTTGCTGGCCCTGCCACAGGACGCCTAGCTCCGGATAGCGCTTGAACAAGTCGGGCATGAAGCTGGCCCGCAGGTCGCTGACGATGTTGTAGGCATTGCCGATGGCCTCGTCGACGTCGGCGGTGATCGTGATCGAGCGTTTTTGTTCGATGCGGTTGATCTCGGAGTAGCCGCGCTCGACGTGGATGTCGGCCAGCTCGGTGATGGGTCGCTCAGCGCCGTCGAACGTGCGGACGCGAATCTCCTCGAAGTCAGCCAGCGAGCGACGGTCGGCCTGCGGGTAGCGGACCATCAGCTTCACTTCATGCCGGCCGCGCTGCACGCGCATCACCTCTTCGCCGTAGTACGAGCCGCGGACCGTCTCGGCCAGGTCGGCCAACGGAATGCCCATGGCCATGGCATTGGGCTTCACGCGAAGCTGGAACTCCCACTTGCCGGGCGCGAGTCGTCGGCGATGTCGAACACGCCGCCGTACTCGGCGAGCTTGGCCTTGGTTTCCTCGACCGCCGCTTCGAGCCGGTCCATCTGACCGGTGTCGGCCAGCAGCTTGAACTCGATCGGCCGGCCGCCGGGGCCGAAGTTCGGCGTGCCGAAGTTGACGCTCTCGGCGCCGGGGAAGGTGCCCGAGAAGCTTGCGCCACTCGGCGATGATCTCGTCGCTGCGGACGTTCCGCTCGCTGCTGTCGACCAACTCGACGTCAACGCCGCCCACGTGGCTGCCGCTGGTGCGCGTGTCGGGACCGAGCGAGCCCATCGTGCTGACCTGCCCGACCTTTTTGTGGATGAACTGCACAACGGGTTTGCCTTCGGCCGCCTCGTAGCGCTTGCTGATCTCGTGAATGGCCGCTTCGATGTGGGCCGTGGCGGCATCGGTGACCGCGGCCGGCGTGCCATCGGGATACATGATGCGCGAAGTGATCTGCTTGCTGTCGATCTGCGGGAAGACGTTAAACGGCGGATGCCCGGAGACCACCAGCCCCACGGAAACCAACAACAACGACACGGCCAACAGGATCGAGATGTCCGCGTGATCGATGGCCCACCGCAGCGTGGGTCGATAAAACCGAGCGATAAACGCGTCGAGCAGCCGCGCGGCTTGGATATTGAGCCAGGCGAACAGATCGCCCAACCGGCGGAAGGGATAGGCAAAGTTCGACCATACGACGCCCAGCGCCACCAAAAGGTTGCCCAGCGTCAGCCGCAGGTTCCTCGACATGACCGCGCGCCAGCGTCGCGTTCGCTCGAGCAGCGTCTCGCTGGCCGGCGCGTGCGCCAGGTGACAGGGCAAGACGAACGTGGCTTCCAAAAGGGAGATCAACAGCGCCGCGATCACGGCCACGGGCATCACGCCCAGAAACTTGCCCATGACGCCGGCCACGTACAACAGCGGGATGAAGGCGATCACGGTCGTCGCGACCGAAGCCGTGACGCTGGGGAGGACTTCGTAGGTGCCGTCGATGGCGGCCTGCAAGAAGCCTTTGCCCCGCTGGCGGTGCGCATGGACGTTTTCGCCGATCACGATGGCGTCGTCGACCAGAATGCCCAAGACCATCAGGAAGGCGAAGCTGGTAAGCATGTTCAACGTATGGCCGCCGAAGAACAGGACGGCGCACGTGCCGAGAATGGCCACCGGGATGCCCAGCGCCACCCAAAACGCAAGCCGCAGCTCCAGAAACAGCGCCAACAGCAGGAACACCAGGATCAGGCCTTGCAGTCCGTTCTTAGCGAGCATGTTCAAGCGGTCGGCCACTTCGATGGACTGGTCGCCCCAGACAGTCATTTCGTAGCCCGGCGGCAGTTTCTGCTCGGCGACGTAGCGCCTGACGTCGGCCACCATGGCCAGCAGGTCCTCACTGCTGGTGCGTTCGACCGAGATCACCAGTCCCGGCCGGCCGTTGATGCGACTGATCGAGGTGATCGTGTCGTCGAACTCGTCGCGGACGGTGCCCAGATCGCCCACGCGGAGGACAACGCCGCCGGGCGCGGTTACCAGCGGAATTTCGAGCAGATCTTCGCCGACGGTCCGCTTGTTCTTGCCGCGCAGCAGCACCTCCTGGGCGTCGGTGCGCATGGTGCCGCCGGGAATCTCGACGTTTTCGCGGCGGATGATGTCGGCCACGCGCTTCAGCGACAGGCCGTATTTGCGGAGGGTCTCTTCGGGAATTTCGACGTCGATCTGATACTCGCGGGCGCCGGCGATCGTGGCCTGCGAGACGGCCGGCTGTTGCAACAGATCCTCGCGGACGCGCTCGGCGACGTCGCGCAGCCGCAGCTCCGACTCGGGATCGGACTGATCGGGCCCAATGATGCCGACCTGAATCACCGGCTCGCGCATCGTGATCTGCTTGACTTCGCGCTCCTCGGCCAACTCGGGAAAGCTGGGGATGCGATCGACTTCGGAACGCACTTCGTTGAGGACCTTTTGCACGTCCTTGACGTCGGCAAACAGCTCCAGAACGACGAAGCCGGCTCCCTCCTGGGCGACGGAGGTCTGGTACTTGATGCCCTCGATCGGCGCGGACGGCCTCCTCGATCTTCTGGCAGATGCCCTCTTCGACCTCGTCGGGGCTGGCGCCGGGATAGGGAACGCGTGACGAGGATGATTTCCAGGTCGAACTCGGGGAACACCTCGCGGCGCAGCTTCGTGAGCACACGATGCGCCACGACGATGCCGGCGATCATCAGCGTGTTCATCGCGGGCGTGTTGCGCATGGCCCACTGAATGAGCGATTTCATTCGGCGGCATGCTCCCGGACGGCCATTCCGTCGGTGGCCAACGCCAAGGGAGAGCTGACCAGCTTCATGCCCGGCTGCAGTCCCGAGGCCTCGGCATAGACCAGCACTGTTTCATCGGTCGTGTCAGCCACGCGAATGCGCTGGATGGCCAGCCGGCCGTCGATCACCAGCCACACGGTATTGCCCGGCTGCACGGCCCGCTGCGGGATTTCCAACAGCGACGCGTCGGGATGGGCATGCACGTGCACGGTGACGAACATGCCCCGCACAAGCGCCGGCGGACCGACAGGGCTGGTTTGCCCGGCTGCCAGGTTCTGCACGCGCACGTCGCGCGGCTTTGCGACCAGCACGCGGCACGGCACGGTGCGGGTGCGCTCGTCGACGCCGATGCCGTCGAAGCGCGATAAGACTCCTTCCCACAGATAGCGGCGGCCGGCCAGGTCGTAACTGATCGTCACCGGGGCGGGCGGAAGCTGGTAATCGCGCGTGGGGCTCGGCTCCGGTTGATTGCCGGATTGCGACCACAGCCAATAGAGGTCTTCCATCCGCAAGCTGCATTTCACCTCGACGGCCGACGTGTCTTCCAGCTTGACTAGCGAGGTCCCCTTTTGGACGTAGGAGTCTTCCTCGACCATTTCGCGAATGATTACGCCGTCGATCGGCGCGGCCACCTTCGTGCGGCTCAGGTCCAACAGCGCCTTTTCGAGCTGCGATTGCTGCAGGTCGCGGGCGCTCTCCAGGCGACTGCGACGCGTGCCCAGCAGTTGCAGCTCGTTGGACAACGTGAGCGCGGCATTCACGGCCGACAGCTCGTTGCGCTTGGCGTCGTCCAGCTCCGAATCGGTGACGATGCGCTTGCCGGCCAGACCTTGCTGCCGTTCCAGCTCGCGCCGCTGCAGGGCTAATTGTTCCTTGGACAGCTTGAACAAGGACTGGGTATTCGAAACTTCGACGTCCAACTCGTCGAGCGCCACGGAGGCCTGCGCCAGCTCGCGCTTCAGCCGCTCAACTTCCAGGGCATAGTCGCGCGCGTCGATCTCGATCAGCGCCGTGCCGCGCGTCACGTAAGTGCCCGCCCGGCACAACTCGGAGCGCTTGGCGATCCGGCCGGAGACTTCAGCCGAAAGGTCGATTTCGCGAAACGGAACCACGACGCCGTCGACGTCGATCTCTAGCCCACCCTGGTGCGGCTGAGCGACGATCGTCTCGACCAACGGAGCCAGCACAGCTTCCTCGACGCGCTGGGGCGGCTGCTTGAGACTCGCCAGCGCGAAGAAGGCGACGATGCCGCCGGCCAGGATCGCCAGCGGAGTGGCGATGCGCACGGCTTCGCCGGCCAGCGAGCGGTTTGCCGCGGAGGACCGTGGGGGACGTGCGACCGAAGCGGTGGCGTCTTGCTTCATGGAGGCTCGGCTCACGATAAAGGTGGCTTACGCGGCGGCAATTGTACTTCGCCTTGCGAGACGCGGAATCGGCACGGTAAGTTCGTCTCGATGAACGCTTTTCGGCAGTTCGCCGCGCCGCCTGGCCGCAGCGCGAGGGAATGCAGTTTGGGACGCGGACATTTCAAAATCGGCTGCCGCCGCGGTTAGGGCCGCCTATAGCTTGGCCTGGGAAGACGGCTCACGGGTCCACGACTCATCCCGCCCGGGGGGGTGACTCAGCCAAAATACCCTTTGGCTTCACGGCGGGGCAAACGGGTCTACGTCCATTACGGTAGTCGGAAAGCCGATAGCGGTCAAGATTTATCCGTCCCGTAGGCCGGGCTTGCGACACATCAAAACACCCCGATTCGTCAGCGTGCCGTTGCCCTTTCGAGTTGCGTGCGGCCGGATTGCGGCACGGCCCTCAGACCGGCGGCTGCGTGCGTTTGGCTGGCACTGCGAGAGGCAGGGCGTTCTTTGCCGGCCGGGACCGCCGAGTTTGGGTAAATCTAGCACACTGCCCAGGGGAACGCGCCCCGCAGCCCGTTTAATGGGAAGGTTGGCTTTCGTGACGCGCCGCGTGTTTCGCCGCGCTTTCATCCTGTTGATTCCAGGGGCGCGTCGTTGAGCCAACAGTGGAGTGCGCCGGTCTGACGCGTGAGCGGAATCTCGGTTTGGATCGCTGCCGGCGCGGGACATCGCCGCTGCGGGCAGTTACACTGATTGCCACTCGTGGGGCTCATATTCTGCTAACGCCGAAGAGTTACGCTTTGAACGCTCGCTCCCCTGCCCTGCCATCCTCTATCACCGATATTTGAAAGGACTGTATTCATGGCACTCGATCGGCTGCGTTGGTGCAGGTGGATCGCCCTGGCGATCGTGCTTATTTGGGCGACGCGTCCGGCGGCTGGGGCGGAAGTGATTCGCTTAAGCAAGAGCACTTGGAAGGACGCCGCGCCGCACGGCAAGGAAGCCGATTGCATTTACGGCGACTGGGTGCTGCGGAACGATCACCTGGTGGCCGTAATTGCCGATGCACTGCCCACCCGCAATGCCAACATGACCGTGCGGCACGTCGGTGGTTCGGTCATCGACCTCACCGTGCGCAAACCGCAAAGCGATCAACTCAGTGCCTATTACCCGCTGGGTTCGCACTACAATTTGTCCGGGCCGGTCGAGCCCGAGGGAAAGGCGGCTCAGCAGGCAATCGCCGCCAAAGGCGAGGTCGCGGCGCTCACGTTTCGTGGTCCGGCGACCGAGGGGGGCTCCACCGGCGAAGTGACCTACGTGCTGGCCGGCGACGCCCGCTGGCTGAAGATCATCACCCGCGTGACCAACACTGGGGACAAGCCGCTGGAGGTGAAGCTCGAAGACGCGATCCGGGCCGACAAAGAATTCGAATTTGGCCAGGACGAAGGCTTGGGACTTTTCTGGGCTTACGATCCGTTTTGGCGTCAGGCGTACGGAGCGGTCGTGGACGACCAGAACTGGAGGCTCGCTCCCGAGGGCCTCACGCTGGGCGGCCGTCCGACGCTGCCAATCGTCAAGAAGAACGGCGAGAAGCCCAAGCTCGCGGCGGCCAAATCGGTCGAGGTCGTGCGTTACTTGTTTCCCGCTCCGAACTCGATGGAAGTGTTGGCCCTGGCCCGGCAGCTTCGCGGTGAGAAGCTGGGCGCGGTCTTGTTCGACGTGCGCGACGGCGAAGGCCCGGTCGCGGCGGCCAACGTGGACGTAAAAACCTCCGACGGCCAGGCCATCGCAAATGGCCGCACCGGCAAGAAGGGACTGCTGCGGGCCCGCCTGCCACAGGGCAAGTATCAGGCGGTGATCAGCGGGCCAGGGCGCGGCGAGCAGGCGCTGGATTTCACGATCGGAGCCAAAGGCAAGCGGAAGAAACAGCAGGTCGAGCTGGCGACGCCGGGCTACGTCGTGGCGAAGATCACCGGCACCGACGGGGAGCCGATCCCGTGCAAGGTGTCGTTCGCCGGCCGCGGCGATACACCGACCCCCAATTTCGGTCCCGACAGCGCCGTCCACGGCGTGCGCAATTTGTATTACACCGAGAACGGGGCGTTTCGCGCGCCGCTCGCTCCCGGCGCATACGACGTGATCGTCAGCCACGGGCCGGAATTCGACGCGGTGTTCACGACGGTCGAAGTCAAAGGTGGCAACGAAACGGAGCTCGCCGGGCAGTTGAAGCGCAGCGTCAACACCAGCGGCTGGATCAGCGGTGACTTTCACAGTCATTCGACTCCCTCGGGCGACAATACCGCCAGCCAGCGCGGCCGCGTCTTGAACCTGCTGGCCGAACACATCGAGTTTGCGCCCTGCACGGAACACAACCGGTTGACGGTCTACGATCCGCACCTCAAATACTTCAAAGCCCAAACGCGGATGCTTACCTGCCCGGGCATGGAGCTCACCGGCCGGCCGCTGCCGATCAATCATCAGAACGCCTTCCCCTTGAAACCGCATCCGCGGACGCAGGACGGCGGCGCTCCGCTCACCGATGTCGATCCGGTAGTGCAAATCGAGCGGCTGGCCATGTGGGACCACGACTCGGACAAGCTGGTGCAGATCAATCATCCGAATATCGTCCAAATGGTGGGCGACCGCGATCTGAACGGCTCGCCGGACGGCGGCTTCGAGAAAATGTTCAGCTTCGTGGACGTGATCGAAGTCCACCCGCTGCATAGGATCTTTACGCGGCCCGACAAGCTGCCGTCGGAGCGAGAACGGGGGAACGCCATCTTTAACTGGTTGCAACTGGCGAACCTGGGCTACCGGCTGCCGGGCGTGGTGAATACCGATGCCCACTGGAACTTCCACGGATCGGGCTTTCTGCGGAATTACATCAAGTCATCGACCGACGACCCGGTGGCCGCCAAGGTGCTTGACTTGGTGCACGAATGCGAGCATGGGCACATTATGCTGACCAACGGACCGTTCATGGAGGTGAGCGCGACGGCCGGCGACGCTAAGGCGCTGGTGGGTGATGATCTGTCGGCACCCGGCGGCAAGCTGAAGCTGGCGGTGCGAGTCGAGCGGCCCAATTGGCTGGAGGTCAATCGCGTGCAAGTGTTCGTCAACGGCCGGCCGGAGCCGAAATGGAACTATACGCGGCGGACGCATCCCGCCATGTTTCATCCGGAGACGGTCGTCTTTGACGAAGAAGTGCCGTTGGAGCTGGCATCCGATGCGCACGTCGTCGTGGCCTGTATCGGCGAAGGGGAAAAGCTGGGGCCGGTCATGGGGCCGGACCACGCGGCCGACGTGCCCACGGCGGTGGGTAATCCGATCTTCGTCGACGTCGATGGCGACGGCTTCCGTCCCAGCGGCGACATGCTGGGCCTGCCGCTCCCCTTGGAGCCGGGCTTCAAGCCTTCGAAGCCACACCATCACCACCATCACGACTGAATCCAAGCATCGTCGTACGACCTCGTACGTGAAGCGGCGGCTTCAAGCGCGGCCACGCCGTCGCTGGTAACCGACCAGCAGCCCGATCAAGGCCAGGCTGGCCAGGACGAACGATCCAGGCTCGGGTACAAGCTGGGCATAGATCGTGCCCGTGGCCTCGATGGAAATGGGGATCTCGCCGAGGGGCGTGGGAACTTGAAGCGTCGTTCCCACCGAAACCGGCAATGTCAGGTTGACCAGCGAGCCGGAGTGGGTGATCTGGCCCATCCGACCGTCGTCGATGGTGCCCAGTGCCTGCGGCCCCGCGCCGGTCGTGTTGACGTATTGAAAGTTAAACACGCCGGATTCGTTGATTCCCAGCAAATCCGACTGGACGTTGTAGGCGGCCTGTCCGCCGACGAGCCCTAGTATGGTTTCCAGGGGCGAGAATTCGCCACCCGCTACCGGCGTTAAATGCCCGCTGGGTCCAAACCAGTCGGAATTCATGATCAACCCCAGCACGTCGGAAAAGTCGATATTGCCCGTGACGAGCGACGTGTCGACGTTGAGCAGCACGTCGCTGAAGTTGAGGTTGCCACCGTACATCGTGACGCCATCGAAAGTGCCATCGGGAGCCAACGACAGCCGGGTGTCGAGCGTCCCGCTAATGGCCGACGGTTGACTCACGTCGAAAAGTCCGTCCACATAAACGCGTACGTTCAAGCTGCTCGACGGCAGCACCTGGAGCGTGGAAACGTCGAGGGGCAGGTAGTCAGCCGGATTCGATCCCGGCGCCGGGCCATAAATCGCTTGAATGCCCGCTACGTCGTTCGGCAGCAAGCCGTTGTAGGCGTGCGACACGTTGTGGTCCATCCGCGCGATGACGCCCGGCGGATGCAGCAGGCCGAGCGTGTGGCCGATCTCGTGCAGGGCGATTTCCCGGATGTTGTTGTCGTCCGGGTTGATATACCAGTTGTTGCCGCTGTCGAAGCGCACCCTGTTGTACGACGCGTCGGGATAGGTCGCGTTGGCGCCGACGTAGCCGGGTCCGTCGATCGCGCCGCCCACGAAGTGCAAATCGCCTCCCGAGGGAACCTCGACGAACGTGAGATTGGCCACTTGCGACCAGGCCGCCAGAGCATCGGCGATCTGAGTTTGATAGCCGGCGGGCATGAAGCTGGACAGCGAGACTTCGTCGGGATTGCTCGTGTCGTAGCTATAGGTGACCGTCGCGCCCGTGCCAAACGTTGGATCGCCCCACTTGGAGCCCTCGAGAAAACCGGGAGGAACCGGCAGGCCGTCGGCGGTTGCGCCGCGGAGCGGCCCGGCGGCAATGACCAATAGAGCAAGGAACAAGGTGGCAAGTCGTCGCTTGCTCTGGGGCATAGAGAGTATCTCGCGGGGGACGGGGGGGAGGGAACAGCTTTCGTCGAGCAGCCGTTCCGATGGCCGCCGCGGTCGAAGACAACCGAATCGCCCGCCAGCATAATTGCCCGCGTTCACCCTAGCAAGCGACCGCGTTCCAGCTAGAAGGGTGCATACCCCCGGCGGGCCGCGCGGCGAACCGAATTTCTCGGGCCGCCGCACGGCCAAGGGGGAGTGGCGTCGGGACAGCGATCGAGCCTAAGAGGACGTTTTACGTTGGTTTTGTTCGAGTTCGTTGGACAAGGCCTGGGCTTTTTCCAGATGGTGTTCGACGGTGCTGGTGGCTTCGGCGACCAGTTTCTGGAAGTCGCTGGTGCCAACGTTCTCGATGGCCTGCAGTTCGGATAATAGCCAGGTGTGCCCGGCGATTTGCATCCCCAGAAACGCCATGTCGAAATCCTGGCCTTGATACTGTTGGAGCATCTTTGTCGACCGGGCGATTTCGTTGTCGGCCGTCCGATGGTTGATCATGCACAACTCGGTCAACACGGCGTGCTCGCCGGAGGACTCTCGGACGCTGGTGCGGGTTTGTGGCGGACGCCTTTCGGCGGCGCGGCGGCCGTCTTGGGCGACGAAGCGGTCTGCCGCCTGCGGCACCAGCTCAGCGAGGCGTTCGTCCAGCTTCGTATGATCCTGGATCAGAGTTTGGGCCAGTCGTTTGACCTGCGGGCTCCTTGCTCGCTGTTCGGCGATACGGGCCAATTGCTCTTCCGCACGATCGGCCAACATCAGCTTGTCTGCAAAATACTGGGTTAGCTGCTGTGCGTCGGACCGCGCTTCGCGCGTACGTTCGACTTGCCGTTGCTGTGCGGTAGCCGGTGCCGCCAGCAACAGGGTCAAACCGACGGCCAATGCAAGCATTTTGGAAACGACTGTAACGGTTGGCATGATGGAGTCTCCTAACACGGTTTTCGCGAAACAAGCGGTAACCACGCGCGGAGCACCAATCGCGCTTGCAGGCCGCGGATGGGTGCTCATCCGGTGTGCTTGCAAGGAAGTCGCCGTCCCTTGCGGCTCGCTGAGTGATTCAATGCAACGCGACATATGCTGGCAATGTCGCAACCAATGTGCCAATCGGGCGGGGTGGCGGCAGGAGCCGCGGTTTTGATGCGAGAGCCGGAGAGCGGGAACCGGTGGCGAGGTCTCGATTTGGCTCGCCAAATACGGATTGTGGACGGCATTTGTTGTGGGGAACGCATCGGCGGGCGAACTCGCATCGACTGGCCGGTTTGTTGTCCGCGTGGCGGGGATTCGCGCAACCAGCTTGCCGGGCAGCCGGCCTTGGCGAGCGGCGAATAATGCGAAGTCTTTTGGGTGTCTAGAGAGGCGTGCGCAGCGAGGCGTTTGTTCCTCGGATTCGGACGGGCCGGGGAACGTGCAAGGTCGAGCGGGACGAAGCCGTGGCGACCCGGTTATTTTGCCGCCGCCGCACCAATGCGGCCGGACAGCGTCAGCACCTGGCCGTCGGCAAGCAATCGCTCGCGCAAGCTTGCGTACGGTACGACTTGCACCGCGCATTGCCGTTCGATGGCGAGCACCGCGGCGGTGGCCGCCGATTGGCCAAGGATCATGAACACCGGCTCCATGCGGATCGATCCGTACGCGATGTGCGAACTGGACAGGCAAACCGGCACCAGCAGATTGTCCGCCTGATCCGAGCGGGGGACGAGGGCGGCATAAGCGATTTCATACGGGCCGCGCGGTGACACGCCGATGTCTCCCTCGTTTTGCACGTAACCCTCGGGCGTCACGTAGCGCTGGACGTTGTGCGAGTCGAGCATGTACGAGCCCATGCCGACAGACTCCGGCGTGGGGCGCGACTTCATCACGTCGTGCTCGGTCATCACGTACTTGCCGATCATCCGCCGCGCTTCGCGGACATAAAGCTGATGCGGCCAATGGTCGTTGTCGACGAACTCGTCCTTGGCCAGACCCCAACGGTGCATGGCAGTGCGCGTCTCCGACGGCACGCGGGGATCGTTGGCCATGAAGTAAAACCAGCCCTGCTCGTATCGGCGGTGTTCGGCGATGATTTCTCGCCGCCTGTCGTAGCCGGCCTCGGGGTAGTCATAGTTCATGCCGATGTCGTCCGTGCTCATCGGCCCGTGATTGTTGGTGTCGGTCTTGCGATTCGGAAGCGGGTCGAACTTGCGAAATGTTTCGCGCCAGCCGGCATCGAAGATGCGCACCATCAGCTCGTATTGCCTGGCGTCGTAGTCGGTGGGCGGGGCAAACGGCACCCGATTCTCCGCCAGATCGGTGAGACAGAGGCGGAAACAATAGGCCTGCACGCGCCGGTCCCCCGCGCCGCGCACGCCGGGGGGATCGCCGCTGATGCGCGGCAGTAGTCCGCTGGCCGGATCGCCCGGCACGACGTAGGGATCGACGGGATGCTCGAGCACGCCGAAATGATGGCGGTGGTGCAGTACGCCGATTTGCACGCCATTGTACTTTTCGCCGTAGACGCGGTTCGCCTCGCGGCCCACGTGGTAGTCGATGCCGGCGGCGGCCATCAGATCGCCCTCGTAAGTGGCGTCGATGAACATGCGGCCCGCGAACGTCCGGCCGCCTAGCGAGGTGATCGAAACAATGCGAGCGCCGGATTGTTTTACACCGTGTTCGCGGTCGAGCCATTCGTTGCGGTAGACGGGTATCTTGCCTTCGCGCACGAAGTCTTCGTACACCACTTCGGCGACGTGCGGCTCGAAGACCCACATCGTGCGCTCATCGCCATCGATGGCCGGCGTGCCCTGACCGCGATTGCCGAATTCGCTCCGGGCTTGCCAGCGCCAGGCCTGCGGCCGGTCGTAATGCTGCCAGATGCGATGGTAAAAGTCGCGCGCCAGGCCGCCGATCACCGACTTGTTCCCCGTGTCGGTGTATCCCAACCCGCCGGCGGTCAGTCCACCCAGGTGCGTTTCGGGAGCGACGACAACGACTGACTTCCCCATGCGTGCCACTTGCCGGGCGGCCGTGATGCCGGCGCTCGTGCCGCCGTAGACGACGACGTCGGCCCGCACGACTTTGGGCGCGGCTTCGGCAGCGGCTGCTTGGCGAGCGATGGCAAAACCGCCCAGGCATGCCAGCAAGCACCACGTCGCCGTCAGGCAGGGGGAGATCAAGCGGCGGGCATTCATCACGTCCATCGTCGTCATCGCGTCACAGCGGAGGGCACGGGACTCGAACCCGCAACCGGTTACCCGGCACGACATTTCCAGTGTCGCCGCTAGCCATTCGCTTACCCTCCCGATTGCCGTATTATACGGCGCCGTCGGCGTCCGTCAGCCGCCTTTGGCAGCGCAGTTTAGCCAACTCGGCAGGGGTGGACTAGATTAACGGCGTGGTTTCGGGCATCGACCTCTCAACGAATTCAATCGGGAGATAACCCAACGCAGGTCAAGAAGAACGCGACTCGTGTATCAGGAGTCTTACGGCGCTTGGCATGAAGCACGCGCAACTGGCCCAGCTGATCCGGACCGGGGGCGGCAATCAGATTCCGCTCATCCATTCGATGTTCGCGGAGACGCAGGCGGCGATCACAAATCTGCTCCGTTACGTCGACGTATTGCAAGAATAGACGTCGCGATGCGGGGCGTGGACCGGCCGTGCAGCCGAGGCGGCTCGGACTCGAAGTCCCGGTCCACCGGCCAGTTCGGCGATGGCGCTCTCGGCCGCGCGGGGGCGACAAAACCGGTCTTGCGTCGCTGGCGGAGTTTTGGGACGCTTTGCCCCCCTTGCCCTCGGTACGCGCAGTCGTCAGTCATGGAAGACATCGACCGGCTTTCGCACCTTCCGGTTCCACGCACGGCGCCAATGCTCGACATCCACTCGGGACGCTGGGCCGATCTGGTGGCGATTGCGCTGTTGGTGATCGGGATCTACTTTCTGCGAATGACCGCCGCGCCCGTTTGCGGCGAAGAGTCACGCTGGGCCAGCGCCGCGCGAAATGATCGCCAGCGGCGACTGGATCGTGCCGCGGCAACAAGGCACGGTGTTTCCGGAGCGCCCGCCGCTGGGCAGTTGGGCAATGGGCCTCGTCGGGCTGGTGCGCGGCAACGTCGACCTGGTGGCGATTCGGCTGCCCAGCGCGGTGGCCACGCTGGCCTTGGTGGCGTTAATCTATCTCTATGCACGCCGCTGGATCGGCCGCATGGGCAGTCTGGCGGCAGCGGCCATCTATGCCACGTTCGGCCAGGTGATGCAAATCGGACGCACCGGCGAGTCGGAGGCGCTGTTTGCGCTGTTCGCCGGCGGCGCGTTGCTCGTTTGGCACGGCGCGTACCTGGCCGGTCGCCCGCGGGCGCTCGGCTGGTGTCTGGGCTATTCGTTTGCCGCGTTGGGGGCATTGGTGAAGGGGCCGCAAGCGCCGGTGTATTTTATCAGTGCCTGCGGCGTCTACCTGGTCCTGCGGCGCGATTGGCGGTGGCTGGTGTGCCGCGAGCATTTGCTGGGAATCGCATCGTTTGCGGCCATCATCGGCGTCTGGCTCGTGCCGTTTGCGGTCGCGGACTGGTCCACGGTCGACGAAATCTGGGCCGGCCTGGCGAGCGATCGATTCACGCTCCAGGGGCTGCCCGGTCATGTATTCAACTATCCGCTGGAAACGCTGGGCTGCCTGCTTCCCTGGTCGCCGCTCTTGTTGCCGCTATTGAGCCCTGTGACGCGGAAGGCGTTGTTCGCCGCCCGGCCGCAAATGGCCTTCCTGCTGGTAGCGCTGGCCGTGACGTATCCCAGCGTGTGGCTGGCGGCCGCGCGCGCGGTCGGTATTACATGCCGCTGTATCCGTGCCTGGCCGTACTGATGGGGCTGGTGGTCGAACATTGCACGGACGGCGGCGCACGGCGGGCGGAGCGCATGTTCTGGCGGCACTTCCAGCGCGGCACGGCCATCGCCGTCTCACTGGGCGGAGGGGCGGTCGTCGTCGCTGGGTTCGTTTCGCTGGCGCCGTTGGCCGGCGCAACGCAGCCCGCGGCATTTCTGTGGGTTTGGATCCCGGCCATGATGGGTACGGCGGCGTTGCTGGCTTGGACGTCTGGCGGCGAGAGCTGGCCGCGGCCGCGGATTGCAATGCTGACCCTGGCCGGATTCCTGGGGCTGGCCAATACCGGCGTGCTGGTCAATGCCCGGCTGCGCGGGGTCAACGATCTGAAACCCGTGGTGGCTAGCTTGCAGCAATACGTACCCGCGGGCAAGCTGGTGAGCCTGGGTCGCGTGTACCACCGCTTTGCGTATTCATACGACGCGCCGATCCGCCAGATTCCCTGGCCCACGTCGCACGCCGAGATGCCGTCGGACGTCGAGTACTTTTGCTTCGATCGACGGCCTGGCGACACGCCCGAGGTGCGCAGTACGAGCGACGGACGATTGTCGACCACCACGCCGGGCACGCTCCCCTTCGAGTGGGAAGAAGTGGCCTGCATCCCGTGTGATCCGATGCACCGCGAGGTACCCAGCCGCATGGTGGTCATCGGCCGCGTGCGCCGGCCGGAAATGATCGCCAGTCCGCCCGTTGGCACCGCGCTGCGTTAGAAACGCACCGATAGCCGCTACCTCTGCGGAGCCGCAACGGACATTCCGTTCGGACGTTCCGTGTAACGAAGGCACTGCTGGTCAAGCTAACGGCGGCAGCCGTACTGTCGACGTTGACCAAGCGCTAGTCGACCTGGGCCCCGGCGATCAGCTTGATGAATTCCTGGTTGCTCTTAAACTTGCCGAGCTTGCTGACGAGCTGTTCCATGGCGTCGACGTGATGCATCGTCGCCAGGGTGCGGCGAAGCATGTTGACGGCGTGCAACGTTTCGGGAGAGAGCAGTTTTTCCTCGCGGCGGGTGCCCGACTGCGAGATATCGATGGCCGGCCAGACGCGGCGGTCGGACAGCTTGCGATCGAGCACCAGCTCCATGTTGCCAGTGCCCTTGAACTCCTGAAAGATCAGCTCGTCCATTCGGCTGCCGGTGTCGACCAGGGCGGTGGCCACGATCGTGAGCGAACCCCCCTCTTCGAACACCCGGGCGGTGGCAAACAGCTTCTTGGGGATGTCGAGTGCCTTGATGTCGACGCCGCCGGACATGGTGCGGCCGGTGTTGCCGACCCACTTGTTGAAGGCCCGGGCCATGCGGGTGATTGAATCCATGAGCAGGAACACGTCCTTGCCCATTTCGGCCAGGCGCTTGGCGCGTTCGACGACGAGTTGCGAGAGCCGCACGTGGCTTTCCACGTCGCGGTCGAGGCTGCTGGCGATGACGTCACCCTTGACGCAGCGCCGCATGTCGGTGACTTCTTCCGGGCGGCTCGTCGATCAACAGCATGATCAGCGTCAGCTCCGGATAATTGGTCGTGATGGCGTTGGCGATGTGCTGCAAGAGAAACGTCTTGCCGGTGCGCGGCGGAGCCACGATGAGGGCCCGCTGCCCCTTGCCCAGCGGCGTGAGCAAATCCATCACGCGAGTGGTCAGCGGCGTGGCGCCGGTTTCCAGCTTGAGCCAGCTTTCGGGATTGATCGGCGTGAGCGAGTCGAAGCTCTTGACGTTGACGTATTCGTCGGGCTTCATGCCATCGACGTCGATGATTTCCTTGACGCGCGGCCCCTGTTGCTTACGGGCCTGCTGCACGAGGGCATTGATCATCACGCCCTCGCGCAGCCCGAACTTGTCGATCATCGTGCCGGGAACGAACGGATCGCTCCGCTCGCGGAGAAAGTTCGTGGCGGGATTGCGTAAGAAACCGTAGCCGTTGGGATGCAATTCCAGCACGCCCATGCCGGGCTCGACGACGCCGGGTTCACCATTGTCGGCGGCCAGCTCCGCTTCGGAGAAGGGAGGTCGCTCGCTTTGATCCTTGTTGAAGCGGCGTCCGCCGCGTCCGCGTGGTCGTCCGTTTGGTCCGCCGCCGCCAACGTGACCTCCCATGCCACCACGTCCGCGAGCACGACCTTTTTTGCGTTTACCCATAGTTCACCTGAAAAGAGACCATCGCACACCGCGAGCGCACACACACGGCGCGCGCAGGGGATAGTCGAAAGCGATCGAGTGGCGTTTCAGCGTCGATGCCGAATGCCCTTACTAGAAGCCAATTCCCGTCACCGGACGAAAACCGAAAAGTCCTTCGTGACGCGGCGAAAAACTGAACCAACCAACGCGTCACGGGCCGGGCGTCCTTGAGATACACACCGCCCCGGACGAAAAACCGTGAAACCTACAGCCGACATCTTGCAAGGAGCGCGCCATAGACGCCGATTAACCCGGCACCGTTTCCCACCAGGGTGAAGAAACGGCCACCAAGTGAAAGCCCGTCCCGCTAAGCTGCCGGGGCAATTTCAAGCAAGAGTCGCCAACCAGCGCGACCCTCCGGCGCTAAGGAGCAGGAATTCAGGTGCAGAAGCGTCTTATGTTATCCCCAGGACAATGACGGTTCTCGTCACGGATCACCTTGGGGGGGCCCGCTGCCGCCGCTTCTTAGCGGTCCACTTGCATGGGCCCGGCACTGCCTGCTTGGCAGATCTTAAAACTACGGCCATCTTAGTCATCTCTCGGCCGATGTCAAGCGACTCTAGAGCAATATCTGGAAGCCTGGGAAGAATTTTCCAAATAGGAGGCCGGCTATAGCGCCTCCTCTGCAACGGCCGGCATTTGTTTCGCCGTCACCGGTGGCTCCGGGCCATACGCTTGCTATCAACTCTACGCGTGCGTGCTCTCTTCGGTTCGCCAATCTCCCGCTAACCGGCAAGTTTTCCACAACTGGAGCAATGCGACTGGCCGATACAGCCCTCAGAACACGTCGATTTTCTTTCCACGAGGGGGGCACGCTCCCATGCGGGCAATGCTTCAAACGACGACCGCCGTGTTAGCGCTGACGGCTATCTGCTCGACCGCGCTCGGACAGAGTCCGATGCCGTGGCAACCGAACCTCGAAACGGCTCAGCGTTTGGCAGGCCAGACGAACCGGCTGGTGCTGATCCATTTTTGGGCTCCCTGGTGCCGTCCGTGCATGCGGCTGGAACATGAAGTGTTCTCCCGGGCCGAAACCGCCAAGGGGCTCGAGGCGAACTTCGTACTGGTGAAACTCAACGCCGACGAGGCGCCGGGCACGGCGCGGTTGTATGGCGTTTCGAGCTTGCCCAGTGATGTCATCATTACGCCGTCTGGGCAATTAGTCTCTCAGGTTCAAAGCCCGCCGACAGCGTCGCAATACGTTCAACAGATGAATCAGGCCGCTGCCGGACACCGGTCGCTGGCGCAGAAATCAGCGACATCGAATGTGCAAAACACGGTGCCGGACGACGCCTCGGCAGCACCCGCCGCGAATACCGGGGCCATGCACGATCCTTATGCATCGCCGCCGGCCAATACTGCCGCGATGAACGATCTTCACGCGACGCCGCCCGACGCGGGCCACGCGGGGAACCAAGCGCCAACGGCCGACCATCGCTACGCTGAATATTATCCGCCCGAGCAGGCCACCGCCGAGGCGGGCGAGCAGGCGGACAACCGGGTCACGCCGGCACAGGCCTACGCAGCCGCTGGAGCCGCGACGCAAAGGACGATGGTTGATCCCTACGCTTCGCCGGCGCAACCGCAGGCGGCCAACCCCAGTGCGCAGCCGCCGGGCGTCGATCCGTATGCCGCTGGGGCCGCGACTCCGGCCCCCGTGAACTCCTACGGTGCGCCACAGACCGCCGCGACCTCGCCGAACCCGTATGCGGCTCCCCAGGCGGCCGCGGCGGCGCCGGCCGCGCCTTTGGCCGCGCAGACAGCCGCGGCTTCGCAGTATTACAACCCGCGGGCGCCGTATGGGCCGCCGCCTGAAAATCCGTACTCGGCGGCGCCCCCAGCGGCCGGAGCACCGAATCTCTATGCCGCGGCCCAACCGGTGGCCGCGCAGACGGGCGGACCACCGTCGTATCAGCCGCAAGCCAACCTGCCGGCCCTTCCGCCGGGCTGTCCTCCGCTGGCCATGGAAGGCAATTGTCCGGTGACGCTCATGGAGCGGCGTCGCTGGGCGCAGGGGCATCCGTCGTTCGGCGTCGTGCATCGCGGGCGTACCTATTTGTTCCTCGGTCCGCAGGAGCGCGAGAAATTCCTCACCGATCCGGACCGTTACAGCCCGGTGCTGTCGGGACTGGACCCCGTGATGCTGGTCGACAGCAATACGCCCGTGCCGGGCAAGCGCGAGTTCGGCGTGTTCGGGGCTGACGGCCGCGTGTACTTATTTGCCAATGAAGCCTCGCGGGCCCGGTTCGAAGAGAACGAGCAGACCTACGCTGGGCGCACGGCGCAATTGATGCAGCCGCCGGCTCAAGCCCCCATGCAGCCGCCGTCCTATCAGGCCATGCGGTAGTCGAACGGGCTACATATGTTCTTGCCAGTCGCGCGAGCGGGCGACGGCCTTTTGCCACAACCGGTAGCGCCCTTCTCGATCCGGTTCGGACATTGCCGGGGCGAACTGCCGGTCGAGCACCCAGTTGTTGGCGATCTCGGCTTCGTCCTGCCAATAGCCGACGGCCAGGCCAGCCAGATAGGCCGCGCCAAGCGCCGTGGTCTCCGCGACTCGCGGCCGTCGCACGGTCGTACCCAGCAGGTCGGCCTGGAATTGCATCAACCGGTTGTTGACGCTGGCGCCTCCGTCGACTTTCAGCTCGGCGAGCTTGATCCCGCTGTCGCGTTGCATGGCTTCGACCAGGTCGCGTGATTGGAAGGCCATCGACTCGATGGCCGCCAGCGCCACGTGGGCCGCCGTCGTGCCGCGGGTGATGCCGACGATCGTGCCGCGGGCATAGGCATCCCAATAGGGCGCGCCCAGCCCAACGAAGGCCGGCACCAGGTAGACGCCGTGCGTATCTTCGACTTCGGCGGCCAGCTGTTCGACGTCGACGGACTGCTCGATGATTTTCAATCCGTCGCGGAGCCATTGGACGACGGCGCCGCCGATGAACACGCCGCCCTCGAGGCAATAAGTGATCTTGCCGTCGCGACCCCAGCCGATCGTCGTCAGCAGGCGATTCTGGGAAGCGACGGCCTGGTGCCCCGTGTTGAGCAGCAGGAAACAGCCGGTGCCGTAGGTGTTTTTGGCACTACCCGGCGCGAAGCAGGCCTGTCCGAAAGTGGCCGCCTGCTGGTCGCCGGCGCAGCCGGCGATGGGAATCGGTCCGCCGAACCACCGGGTGGCCGTTTCGGCCAGCACGCCGCTGGAAGGGCGAACCTCGGGGAGCATTTCGCGCGGGATGTCGAGGATGTCGAGCAGATCGTCGTCCCAGTCAAGGTGATGGATATTGTACAACAGCGTGCGGCTGGCGTTGCTGTAATCGGTCAGGTGATGCCGCCCCTCGGTCAGCCGCCAGATGAGCCAGGAGTCAACCGTGCCGAACAGGATTTCACCGGCTCGGGCGCGCTCGCGCAGGCCGCTGATGGTGTCGAGCAGGTGCTTGATCTTGGTGGCGGAAAAATAGGCGTCGATCACCAGGCCCGTCTTGGCTTGAAAGGTGGGCTCCAGTCCGTCGGCCTTCAGACGATCGCAAAGGGGCGCGCTGATGCGGCTCTGCCAGACGATGGCGTTGGACACGGGCCGGCCGGTCGACTTTTCCCACAAGATGGTCGTCTCGCGCTGGTTGGTGATACCCAGTGCGGCAATGTCGGCCGCGGTCAGCCGGGCTTCAGTCAGCGCATCGCGCGCGACTTTCAGTTGCGATGACCAGATGGCCTCCGGATCGTGCTCGACGTGTCCGGGCGCGGGCAGAATCTGTTCGAATTCTTGCTGGGCGACCGACTTGATTGTGCCATCGTGGTCGAAGACGATCGCCCGGCTGGAGGTCGTTCCCTGATCGAGGGCCAATACGAATTTGCCTGCCATGCCGCCGCCTTGTGGTTGAATGACCGGAGAAAGAATGAGAATCGTTCCCGGTTATTGGACCGATCCCTACACGGTCGTTCAAGAGCCGATCCGCCGTCGAACCGGCCGTCGATCACGCTACGGGGCAAATCAGCAAACGGTCTTAGCGTAGCGGGCCTTTAGGCGGGCGGCCTCGGCGTCGGCCGTCGCTTGCACTGCGGCTGGATCGAGGCGGCCGGCTTCGGCCAAGAGCGACGCCAGGTGCACCAGGCAGCCGCGCGTCAACTGTTCGTGATACAACAGCATCAGCCTCCGCTCGACCAGGTCGGCGATGTGCCGCACGTGTTCTTCGCAGATCGACCAGCGGACCAGCGAACACGGCAGGTCGGTGCCATCGACGAGCTGGCGGTCGCCGGACGCGGACAGGACCGACTCGGCCCGGGTGCCGCACAGTTTCCACACCGCCGCCACGCTGGCGGCTGCCAGTCCGAATCGCTCGTGGAGCTCGCTCTGCCGAGCGGCGAGCTCGTCGGCACTGGCCGGATAGTCTTCGGCGCCGGGAAAGATGCGGTCGCGAGAATTGGCCGTGGGTTTGCAGTCCCAATGCGCCAACACGTCGGCAGCCGCCTGCTCGGCCAAGGAGCGCATCGTGGTCAGCTTGCCGCCGATGACGGAAAACATCGGGACCGGCGCGGTCTCGTGTTCGACGAAAAAATGACGCCGCGTGATGGCGCCCGTCGTCCGGGCATGCACGTACGGCAGGGGACGCACGGCGCTGTAATGAAAGTTAATGTCGGACGGCTCCAGCCGCGCGTCCGGCAGAATCGCGTTGGCCGAATCGAGCAGGTACCGCAATTCCTCGTCGGTCGCTCGGGCTTCACCGGGGGGACCTTCGAACGAGACATCGGTCGTGCCGATCAACACGGTGCCGTCCAAGGGCGTGATGAAGATCGGTCGCGCGTCGCTGGCTTCGGCATAAATCCCCTGCCCTGCCAGTTGCTCGTGGAGTCGCGGGCTGAAGGAAAAGAAATGGCTGCCCTTGGTTCCGCCCATCAATCGCTCAGCAGGAACGTGGAGCCGCTTGAGCGTCTCGTCGACCCAGGCACCGGTGGCATTGACGACGAGTGATGGTTGCATGGTCAAACCGGTGGAGGAATCCACGTTGCCAGTTGGAGTGATTTCGACCGTGTCGCCGTGCAACCGAGCCTGGTGGTAGTTGAGCACGCGGAAGTCGAGACCGCGTTCGGCGGACAGCCGCCGGGCGTCTTCGAGCATGGACAGGACCAGTCGCTCGGGAAACGTTACTTGCCCGTCATAGTAGGAGCACAAGCGATGAAACTTGTGGCGGTCGACGGCCGGCGAGCCGGCGACCTGCGACGAGCCGCACGTCGACTTGGGCAACGTCGCGTCCTCGGCATAGGCGTCGTAGAATTTGAGGCCCGCGTGCACCAGCGTCGAGCCGCGGGCACTTTTGGGCTGCGGCCACCAGCCCCAGCCGAAGAAACGGCCCACCGCGGGAATCAGGCCGCCGAGCCGGCTCATGGCCGGAATCCACAGCCGCAGCGGGCGAACGAATTGCGGCGCCAGCCGCAGCAGCCGGGTCCGTTCGGCGAGCGATTCCTTGACGAGGTCGAACTCGCCGTATTCCAGGTACCGCAGCCCGCCGTGAATCAGCCGCGACGAGCCCGACGTGGCCCCCGAGGCGACGTCGGCCGTATCGACGATCCAGACGCTGACGTGGTTGAGCGCCAGCTCGCGCGCCACGGCGCACCCGTTGATGCCGGCGCCCAGGATCAACACCGGTTTTCGTTCCATCCACTTTCCTCGGGACGGGTGACTGGGACGATTGCGCGTCGACACGTCGGCGGGCCGGTCTTCGCAAGGTTAGCTTGCGAACGAGCACCACCGCGGGCAAGGAAGCAGAAATCGCGACGCTGTCGCGGCGACTTGCCCCAGCGTGCCCGAGCAGGCTTGGGGTGTCCCCCCTCGCGGCGCACTTATTCTTGACGCTTCAACGTGCGTTGCAAGTAGTGCACGTGTGCCCGGACTCCTTCCAGGTTGGGATTCAGGTCCAAACGCGCGACGAAAACACTGCAAGGCCGCCGGGCGATTGCCTAGCTGCAGGTGGCATTGGGCCATCCCGGTGGCGGCGCCGAAATGATAAGGATTGATTTCCAGCGCCTGGTGGCAGTCGCGGATACTCTCGGAGTACTTGCGCTGACTGAAAAGTGCCAGGGCCCGTTGGTTCCAGACCTCCGCGAGCCAGGGAGCGTTGGTAATCAATTTCGAGGCACGGCGCACTGCGCTGTCGAAGCGGCGGGCCGTGTTCAGCTCGATCACTTCTTGCAGGCAGTGGCGCTGACTGGGGTCGCCCACGCGGCACCATAGCGAGCGAATGCCGTTTTCGGCGAGCATCCGCACGCCCCGATCGTAGTCGTGCAAGGCACGGCCCAACACGGCATTCGAGCTGTAATCGCCCAACTGGCTGATGGCCAGCACGGCGGCCCGCCGGGCCATCCGATCGCCGCAAGCGGCCAGACGTTCGAGGGTGCCGATCGAGTATCGCCGCCGCACCTTGTCGGAATAAAGGGCCGCGTCCTGGTCTACCAGATAAGCTCTGTAAATCTGGTGTAGTAGCGGACCACGGGTGTGGTTGCTCATGGTTGGTTCGGCCCTCGGAAGCCGCCCTCGCAGCGTGCGTTTGGCAGGAGAATTTGCGGTAGCACCCGGAATGACCTCTTTAGTCTAATCGCTGACCTCCCAAACACCAAACCCGCCGGGAACAGGTGGAGTTTTTCCTTTCGTTGGCGGTCAGGTTGATTCACAATTGAGGTAGGATTTGCCTGGACGACCGTGAAACAGGGCACTTATATCGCGATCTCGATGCGACGCTGGCTAACCATTTTGACGGTGGTATCTGTGGGTGCGTGGGCGGCGTGCGTGCGGGCCGATGACGCCAGTCCCTGGTTGAGCGGCCCGGGCTTGGAGCAGAAACTGGCTGCGCCGTTGAGCATCGTCTGGCAGGGGGTACCGCTCTGGCAAGCGCTGGGCAACCTGTCGCGCACGCACCGCGTGGCGATTGTCCTCGATCGGCGCGTCGATCCCGATCAAACCGTACACCTGGCCATCGATAACTTGCCCTTGGCCGAAGTTTTCGAGCGGATCGCAGAACACTTGAACCTGGGCTACTGCCAATTCGGTCCCGTGGCTTATATAGGACCGCCCGCGACGGCGCGGCAAGTGCGCACGCTGGCCGCGTTGCGACTGGAAGAGGCGCGCCGGCTGCCCGCCGGCGCTCAACAGAAGCTGCTAACGGCGCGCAAATGGCATTGGGACGAACTGGCCGAGCCACGCCAGCTAGTCGGACAACTGGCCGCGGAGGCGGGCGTCCGGCTGGCGGGAGCCGATCGCATTCCGCACGACCTGTGGCCCCAGACCGATTTGCCGCCGCTGGCTTGGATTGATCGGCTCTCGCTCGTGGCCGCGCAGTTCGGCTTGACGTGTCACCTGGCAGACAACGGCCGCACAGTCGAGCTCGTGCCGGTCCCCGCGGACGCCCGTCTGGCACGCACATACCCTGGCGGACCCAACGCGCAAGCCGTGGCACAGCGCTGGGCCGGGGACCTTCCCGACGCGGCCATTAAGATGGACAACGGGCAGATCCGCGTACTGGCCCGGCTGGAAGATCACGAGTGGATCGAGGCGCGGATGCGCGGACCGGGCGAGCGGAAGACGACGGTCCCGGCCGGCAAGCAGGTCTACACGCTGACGGCTGAAGACGCGGCGCTCGACAAGCTCGTCGCACAGCTCGCCCAGCGATTGCATCTGGACTTTCGTTGGGATCGCGCGGCGACCGAGGCCGCGGGCATCGAATCGAATCAACTCGTCTCGATCAGCGTCGAACAGGCGGACCTCGACGAACTGCTCCGCGCGGTCTTCGCCAAGACCGGACTTGAGTTTCATCGCCAGGGCCAAACCGTTGTCGTCCAGCCGGCGCGGTAACGGCGCGGGGTCATCGTGGCGTGCCGGGCGAGCCTGCTGCGCCGGGCTGCTAGGCCAGGGCCTTTTCCAGCTCTTCGCGCACCGACTGTTCAATCTTGCCCTTGATCATCATGGCGGCAAACGGCAGCGTGCCACTGACGCGAACCTCGCTGGGCTCGACGTCCATATTGCCCGCAATGTTGAACCCGAATGTGGAAAACGCGTAGTCGAGGTGGTTGCCTTCCCACTTCTCCTCGAGGTTGTTCATTTTGTCGGCGTGGCGCTGCTTGAGCGTCTCGAAGAGCGACTTGAGGCGCGACGTGGCCTCTTCGGCCGAAAGCGAATGGGGCACGGTGATGGTAAGGCTGGGCATGGTCGAGCAAATCCTGCTAGGAAAATGGAAGTAGGTGGCCGCCCGCGCGACAACCGCCGGCGATTGCCGAGGGGGGGGACCGCTAGTGGCCACCATCGTATACCGAAACGTGGCCGGTGGGAACAGTCGCCGGAGGCCCGTTGGGCAGCATGGCCTCAGGAGATTGCGTCTTCGCAATCTTGCCGGTCCTCCGGATGCCACAGCGGCAGCCCGCGCCGGACCCGTTCGGCCAGTGCGACCAGCTTCGCCGGTGTGCCGGGCATGGACGGACAAGCCTCGAAATCTTCGGCTTCCACGTCAGTGGGCTCGAAATCCCAGAGTCCCATTTTGATCGCTTCCAGGACCGTTTGCGGCATCGTGCTGCTCCTTGCTCGAAGTAAGCCAGTAATCTCGGCAACCGCGGGACTGATGTAGCTGCGTCGATGAGAGACTCGCCCGCCTGGCCGCGCCTGCGCGGCGAATTCCTTGCGGTAGAACCGGCATTGAGTATTTCGCTTGTGCCTGATTTGTCAAGCAATTTAACGGAGAACGCCCGGCGAAGAGACGCAAACTCCATACTGTCACGAACGTACATTTGCGCGGGTGAGTTAACTTCCGGCAAGCTGCGATTTGGTTCGGCGCGACAGTGCCAACTCCGCCAGACGTCGCACGCGGTGTGCTTCAACACAACCGGTCCGCCCGCCGACGCACGCCGCGCCGCGCACGCCGATGTAGTCGGGCTGAAGCGCGGCAATCGACGGGATTTCGTCCTTTCCGAGCCCACCGGCGACGACCGTGAGCAACCCCGATCGACGTGCTGCGTCAAGCAGTCGCTGCAACTCGGCCCGCGGCCAGCACCAGGTAGCGGGCCGGCGCTCTTGTCGAACGTGTCGACCAAAATCGCGGCACAGCCGAACGAACGGGCCGCGGACAGTATGTTCCAAGGATCGGGCGCGTCGGCCGCTTGCCAATCGGCGTACGCGACGGCAACTGAAGCAACGCCGGAAGGCAAGGCGTCGAGAGCTGCGTGCCAGATTGCGAGCCAGTCGTCACGCCGCGCAGCCGGCCAGGCCGAGCTTGGCGAAGCTCAGCCCCAGTGCGGTCGGCAATCGGCGGCCTTCGACGAGTTCGCCCAATGCGGCGCTGGTGGGACGCCGACCGGCGACGAAGCGGGCGACTTCGGCGATCACATCGGCGTCCGCCGCACCCAGTGGCCCTCGGTCCGGCTCTTTGACGTCGATCAAGTCGGCACCGCCGAAGAAGGCCTGTTGCGCTTCGGCTGCACTGCGAACGCTGACCAGAAGTTTAGGCATTCTGGGATGAGCCTCCCGGCTGCTAAGGGGCCGCGGCACGCGTGACGTCGGCCAGCCGCTGGTTCAGCCGGTTCACCAGATCGAGGCTCAAGGGCTCGCACCAGGTGCCGCGGATCGTGATGTAGCCTTCGCACCACTTGCCCAACTGCGGTTTGGTGTCTTGGCGATGCCACTGGGTGGCCCGGTCGGCGATTCGCACGACGAGCGCCGTCGTTTCGGTGGTTTGATGTCGCCGGCCCGGCAGCAGACTGGGGGTCTGGCCCAGCAGAAAGCATTCCACGACGTCGATCGGCACGCGGATCGGCGAGCCGGAGCGCAGCCAGACGAGCAGCTCGCCGTCGCAGTAGGCCAGTCGTGGCTTGCGCATTTGCCACAGCAGGCTGACGATCGTCGCCGCGGACAGCGCCCCCAGCAGGCAGCCTACGACCACTAGCCAGTCGGGCGGTTGGCGGCCGGGGAGTCCTACGGCGAGTACCACCCCCACGGCGCCCACCAGTGCAGGCAGTACCATGCCGAACCCAAGAGCGCGTGCGTTCGTGCGAAGCCAAACTTCCATCGTGCGAAGTGTAACAAGCGTGGTGCATCGGCCGGACAGGGCCAACGTCGTGGCGTCAGTTTAGCGACAAGCCGAGCCGGCCGCTATGTAGGGACTGGGGATTAGAGGTTTGGAATTAGGTACTAACTCGTTGGTTGGCGTTGAGGCCTTCTTCATACGAATCACCAACCATGTGCCTTCATCTCTTGCCCATCCCTAAACCCCCATCCCTAAACCCTTCCTTCTCCCCCTTGATTTTCCGCTTTCGATGTTGTCTCTTGAGCGGCTTGGCGGAGATCTTGATAGGATGCATCCATGTTGCCGGCGGGCTTTTGGAAGTCGAACGTTCACAAGCCTGTCGTGCTGGTGATCTTGGCCATTCTGGTGCTTTATGCCGTGTTCACGGCCTTGGGCTGGAACAGCGCCGCGCACGAAGCCATTGCGCATCACGACGAGCACGCACGGGCCAAGGTTGCCGACCTGTGGGCCGTAATTCCCTTCACCGTGCTGTTGGGCGCGATCGCCGTCTTGCCGCTCGTCGAGCACACGGCACACTGGTGGGAGCACAATCTGCACAAGTTCTACGTGGCAGGGAACCTGGCGCTCGTGACGCTGGTGTATCTGGCCTTTCTGCATCCGGCGGCCAGCGTCGGCCGGGCGGCCGGCACGTTGCAACACGTGATCATCGCCGAATACATCCCGTTTATCGTACTGCTGTTCAGCTTGTACACGATCAGCGGCGGGATTCGCATTCACGGTGACCTGCCGGCCCATGCCCTGACGAACTCGGCATTCATCGCCACCGGCGGTCTGCTGGCAAGCTTCATCGGCACCACCGGAGCGGCCATGCTGCTGGTGCGTCCGATGTTGGAAACCAATCGCGAACGGCGGCACGTGGCCCATACCGTCGTGTTTTTCATCTTCGTCGTTTGTAACTGCGGCGGACTGCTATTGCCAATTGGCGACCCGCCGCTGTTCTTGGGATATCTCAACGGCGTGGATTTCCTGTGGACGATGTCGCTGTGGCGCAGTTGGCTGTTCGTCAACGGTGCACTGTTGGCGGTCTATTTTGCGATCGATCACTTCTTTTACTATCCACACGAGACGAGGGCCGATATCGCCCGCGACGAGCGGCAGGTGCGGCGGCTGCGTTTTTTCGGCGTGTGGCCGAACGGTTTGTTGCTGGTGGGCGTGATCCTGTCGGTCGCGCTGTTGGACCCGGGCAAGCCGTTTCCCGGCGTCGATTGGCATCCCTGGCCGTACTTGCGCGAAATGGTGCAGTTGGGCCTGGTGGCCGTGTCGTTGCTCTTGGGTGCGCAGGTGGTGCGCGACGACAACAACTTCGACTACCTGGCAATCGTTGAGGTGGCTGCGCTGTTTGTCGGTATCTTCGTGGCCATGCAGCCGGCGCTGGAAATCCTTAATGCCCGGGGCTCGACGCTGGGGATCGATACACCGCAAAAGTTTTTCTGGGCGACCGGCGGCCTGTCCGCCGTGCTGGACAATGCGCCGACGTACCTGGTGTTTTTCAAGACCGCGCAGACGCTGTCGCCCGGCGACGCCCCGGTGGTGGCGGGCGTGGCCGAGCCGCTGCTGCGGGCGATCTCGCTCGGCGCGGTGCTGATGGGGGCGATGACCTACATCGGCAACGGCCCCAACTTCATGGTCAAGACGATCGCCGAAAAGTCCGGCGTCCGCATGCCCAGCTTCTTTGGCTACATGCTGTATAGCGTCGCGATTTTGCTGCCGATACTGGCTCTCGACGCGTGGTTGTTCATGCGTTGACGTGGCGGCTGGCCCAGTGATCCGACAGGCTTTCGCGGCGGCCGTCGAGAAGGCTGCTCACACGCGCCGAAGCGGCGTCGCGTCGGGTCGCGGTAGCCCGATCGGGTGGCGACTGATACAATTCACCGCCACATGAGAAACGCCAAACGACCGCACTCTGAACCCGTCGATCTAGCCAGCGAGAACGTCGATTACGTTCACGTGACGACCGACCGCCAACTGAAAGAGCTTTGCCGCGATCTGGCCGGCGAGCCGACGATCGCCTTTGACACCGAGTTTGTCTCCGAGCACAGCTATCGTCCGCAGTTGTGCCTGATCCAGGTTGCGGCCGGCCAGCAGATGGCGGTGATCGATCCGCAGGCAGTGTCCGACGTGACGCCGTTTTGGGAGCTGCTGGCCACGGCCGGCCACGACACGTTGGTGCACGCCGGTCGCGAGGAACTGTTGTTCTGCCTGGCCGCGGTGGGAAATCCCCCCGAGCGCCTGTTCGACATCCAGATCGCCGCTGGGCTGGTGGGCTATGAGTATCCGGCCGGCTACGGCTCGCTGATCTACAAACTGTTGGGCACGCGACTTCACAAGGGAGAGACGCGCACCGACTGGCGCCGTCGCCCGCTCACCGCCAGCCAGATTTCCTATGCTCTGGACGATGTTCGCTACCTGCGCACTCTGGCGGACAAGCTGCGCGGAAAGCTCGAGGCACTGGACCGCACGGCGTGGCTCGAGGGTGAAATGCGGGCCTGGCAGGCCGACGTCGGCGTCACGCGGAGCAGCGAACGGTGGTGGAAAGTGTCGGGCACCTCGGGACTTTCGCGGCGCAACCTGGCCGTGGTGCGCGAACTGTGGCGGTGGCGCGAACAGGAGGCGGAACGCCGCGATTGGCCCACGCGTCGCGTGTTGCGAGACGATTTGATCATCGAGCTGGCGAAGCGCAAAAGCTCCGACATCAAACACATTCGGGCCTTGCGCGGCATGGAGCGCCGCGACCTGGATCGGGCTCTGCCGCAACTGGCCGCCGCCGTGAAACGGGCGATCGAGCTACCCGACGGCGAATGCCCCGTGCCCCAACAGCGCGAAGTGCCGGCGCAGCTCAACGTGCTGGGACAGTTTCTCTCGACGGCACTGGCGGGTATTTGCCGAGCGAACGATTTGGCTCCCAGCATCGTGGGCACGGTCAGCGACGTGCGGGAGCTGGTGGCCTACCGCTTAGGCATGCTCGACGCCGACGAAGAGCCGCCGCTGTTGAGTCGTGGCTGGCGAGCCGACGTCGTGGGTCGGCTGATCGACGAATTGCTGGCCGGCCGGCTGGCCATTCGCATTCACGATCCTTTGTCGCCCGAGCCGCTGGTCTTCGAGCCGGTGGAAAAAGCAGATCGCAAGACAATTGGCGAGGAACCATCCGGTTAGGGGCGAGTCAACGCGTGGGTTGCGGGTTGTTCCGGCTTTGCCATTGGACGAGCGGGGCCTTCGTGCTATACTTATGGAAGTAAAGCTGTAGCGAGAGCGGCCGAGCCATAGTCTCGGCTGTTTTAATTGCTTGGAACGACAACGCAGTGTGGAACACGCAAAGCGGCGTGATCCCGGTTGTCTGACCCGCCTGCGATTCTGTCTCGTCACACTTTAGTGTTGGACGAGATTGTCTTTTCCACCATGCCGCTCGTGGCTCGGGCTGTCTGTCTTAGCCACCTCTGCCGCGGCCAGACAAATACATTGTTTTGTGGCTCCGAGGAGTCCGCGCGGTCCGAACGCTCGTTCGGGTCTTAACGCGGCCGGTACCGCACAAGAACCGTTTTTTGTTGGCGTGCCCGCGAAGTATCTGCCAGGGCCGCCGGAAGTTTACACAGAGGAGAATGCATGACGTTTGAAGATTTAGGGTTGAATGCCGCGTTACTCAAGGCGATCGCGGGCGAAGGATACGAGCGGCCCACGCCAATTCAGCAGCAGGCGATCGGTCACGTGCTGGCCGGCCGCGACTTGTTGGGAGTGGCCCAAACGGGTACCGGCAAGACGGCCGCGTTTGCCGTGCCGATTCTGCAACGGCTTGGCGAATGCGGCACGCCGCGGCACAAAGCGCGCGGCCGCAAAGCACGCGTGCTGGTGCTGGCGCCGACCCGTGAGCTGGCGACGCAAATCGCTGAAAGTTTCTCCGTGTACGGTCGGCACACGGGATTGCGGCAGGCGGTCGTCTACGGCGGCGTCAGCCAGAACCCACAAGTGAAAGCGATTCGCGACGGGCTCGACATTCTGGTCGCCACGCCCGGCCGGCTGATGGATCTTATGCAGCAAGGCGTCATCGGCTTGGATGGCATTGAAGTCCTGGTGATCGACGAGGCCGACCGGATGTTCGACATGGGGTTCGTCCGCGACATCCGCAAGATCGTGGCCAAGTTGCCCACCCGGCGGCAAACTTTGCTCTTCTCGGCCACCATGCCCGACGATGTTCGACAACTAGCCGGCAGCGTCCTCTCGGACCCGGTGCGCGTGCAGATCAGGGCCGAAAGCTGCGCGGCCGAGACGGTGGAACAATCGGTATATTTCGTCGCGAAGAAGAACAAGCCGGAGTTGCTCAAGCACGTGATCGAGCGGCTGGCCATGTCACGCACCCTGGTATTCACGCGGACCAAGCACGGCGAAGACCGCGTGGCCCGGCACCTTTCCAAAGTCGGAATTCGGGCCGAGGCGATCCACGGCAACAAAACGCAGAACGCCCGGCAGCGGGCCTTGGCGAACTTCAAGTCCGACCGGCCGCCGGTGCTGGTGGCCACCGACGTCGCCGCCCGAGGTCTGGACATCGCCAGCGTGTCGCACGTGGTGAATTACGACCTGCCGGAGGTGCCCGAAACGTACATCCACCGGATCGGCCGCACGGGCCGGGCCGGCGCAGCGGGCGTGGCCGTCTCGTTTTGCGACCACGACGAACGGGAGCATCTGCGTGCCATCGAAAAGCTGCTGCGCAAGAAGACCCCCACGTGCGACGACCACCCGGTTTACGCGCAGACCCCGGCAAGATCGCCGGCTGCGCAGCCGGCCGCGAAGGCAACGCCCCGGCGCAAGCCCCACACGGCCGGTCCGGCCGATGGACGACAGCGGTCGCGGCGGCGCAAATTCCCAAAGGCACCGGTGGGCAAGGCGCTCGCGGGCAAGGCACCGCAGGGTTACACGACGATGTGGTAGCAGGCGACGATGCGCGAAGGCGCGTCGCGGCGATTCGTGAATTACTTCTGTTCCAACCAGTCGCGGGCGAGATTGAACGTCTGGACCGCGCCGGCGGTGGTTGCGGCCGGATTGACGACCGGCGCCAACGGCTGGCTGGCCAGTTCGCCCTGCGGACCGCTGCTGGCTGGGGGCGTGCTTTTCGCGGGGTTGGTAACCGGTGGCGTGTAGGCCGCGCGTCGGGGCGGTGCCGCGCTGGCCCCGGCGTTGGGGCTGGGTTTTTCGGCCGTCGAAGGAGCGCCTCCGGGGAGTTGATCGGCGCGGGGCGCGCTGACGCCAGGTAGCGGCGTCGAATAGCCCGCATTCTCCACGCGGCCGCTGTCGTCGAGACGGTTTTCGGTCGACCGATCGAAGCGGCGCTCGGTTCCCACCGACGTCGTCGGCGGCGCCTGAGACTTGCGTTTACTAAGCAAGGGTACTTTCAGTTTCTCGCCGGCGAACGACGTGCCGTCATAGATGTGGCCCCGCTGGAACGGACCCGTGCCGAAGAGCCAGGTGTCCTTGGCTGTGCTGGCGACTTTGCGATTGCCCGACTGCCAGACCGGCCGGCCGGACATGCGGTCGTAGGCAAACACGGCGATCTTGCACACCGCCTGCTGGCTGGTGCGCTTCGAGAGGGCGATTTCCGGAATGGCCGCGGCAGTGGGCATCAGGCCCATGCTCGGCAATTGCGTAGCTGGCATGCCCACAAGCACGTCGTTGCGGTTGGTGCCCAGCGAACCGGTGCGCACCTCGACCACGTAGTCCGCCTCGTCCGGCTTGTCCATGATGATGCAGCCACTGGCCAACATGTGTTGACGGAGCGTGCTGACGACGTAGTTGTGGTCGAGCGTCGTTTCGATGAAGCGGGTGTCAAGGTAGACGCTGTTGTCGTTGAGCGCGCTGAAATCGATGGCGCTAATGGCCCGGTCGACCGCGTCGGAGACGAGCAACTGCTCGGTGGCCGTGCGCGGAGAATCCGACCACTTCGTCGTTCCGCAACCAGCCGCGCCGCCGGCGATCAGTAGCAGAGCATACAGCCAGCACCTGCGCATTGCTTATCGATCGCCCCTGAGGAATTGATTTTGGGTCGTACAAAATTGCCGTCGAGCCCCCAAGAAGCCGCGCGGGACGGCCCTCTGGGGCCGCGGATTATAGCGAAACCCTTGTGACCCACAAACCGATGTTTATTCGTGGCCGGGAGCCTCGCTCTTGGGCGAATAAGTCTTGTCAACATAGGGGCTTGTGGCACCGCGCCTTGTGCTGGAACACTAAGGCACAACGGCCACTCGCGGGGCCTTGCTGGCGATCGCGTGCTGAAAGGCGGCGTCGGCATCAGCCAGCGAGAAGCGCGCGGAGACCAACTCGGCGAACGGGAATTCGGCCGTCGTTTCGGCCAGAAAATCGACGGCCGTGATCAGGTCGGCAGGCGTGTAGTTGTGCACGCCTTCCACCCGCAGTAATCGCCGCACGACGTGCTCGGGCGTCACGCTCACCGGGCCGGTGGGGAACACCGAGCCAATCCAAACGTAGCGGCCCCCGATGCGCAGTAGTTGCAGTCCGGCTTCGATCGCCGCGGTCGAGCCAGACAGTTCCAAAGCTACGTCGACGCCGTGGCCGTCGGTCGCTTCGGCGACGACGTCGGTCAATGCGTCGCCCGAGTCGGGGTGTACCGCGACGGCGTGCGTGGCGCCGAACCGCCCGGCGCGTTTGAGCCGCTGTTGGTCTGGGTCGCAGACGATCACTTCACGGGCCCCATGGTGCCGGGTCATCGCGGCGGCGGTCAGGCCGAGCATACCGGCCCCCTGGATGAGCACGACACGATCACGGCAATCGCCGGCTGCGCGGAGCGCGGCCGCCACGGTGGCTGTCGCACAGTTGGCCGGGCAGGCGACTTCGTCCGGCAAGTGATCAGGCACTTTCAACACGGCGGTGCCTGGAGCCAGGTGGCAATGTTCGGACAGCCCACCGCTGAGCGGATGGCGCGGATCGGTGCGCTCGTGACCGTATTTGAACAAGTGTTCGCACTTTTGCGGCAGGCCCAGCTCGCAGTAAAAACACGCTCCACAGCTCGACGCCACGGACCACGTAACGCGATCGCCGACGGCCAGGGTCCTGCCGGCCAGATCGAGCGGCGGATCACCGGGCGCAGCTCGTCGATGCGGCCGACGATTTCATGGCCCAGAATCGTGGGGCAATCCGCCGTGCGCCGCCCCAGGTAGGTGTGCAGATCGCTGCCGCAGAGGGTCGAGCATTCGACTTTTACCAGCAGTTCCCCGGCACCCAGCGTGGGTCGATGAAACTCGCGGAGTTGGAGTGGCTGACCGGGCCCTTCAAACACCATGGCCCGCGTTTTTCTGGCGACGTTCATCGTGGTGACCCTCCCGGTTCTCGCTGTCGCACATGGAGTGCCAATGCGCTGGCCAGCGCCAGCGCGGCACCCGCGCCGGTCGCCAGGGCCAGCACCAGAAACAGCGCCGGGTAACCGTAGCCGGCCCGCTCTCCGACAATGTAACCCAGAATCGGTCCTTGCGCGGCGGCGCCGCCGTATGCCAAAGCATCCATCAATCCGACGGCCGTGCCGGAGTTGGCCCGACCCACCAGGTCCGGGCACAGGGCCCACAGCGGCCCCTGGGCGCCGTACACGAAGAAGCCGGCCAGAAACAACAACATGATCCCCAGCCGCTGATCGGCGTCGGCAGAAACGGGATTGGCACGCATTACGAAAAAGCAAGCGGCGCTGGTGGCCAGAAACAAGGCCACGACCACGGGCCGCCGCGTGACGAACCAGCGGTCCGAAATATAACCGCCGGCCAGCGCGCCCAGGCCCATGCCGATGGGGAGCGAGAGAGTCAGCTTCAAGGCGTCGTTGACGCTCAGCCCCGAGTCGCTGTAGTACGCGGCGGTCCAGGTGAGCAATCCGTATCGCGAGAAGCTTTGAAACACGATCACCAGCGAGGCCAACAAGAACCAGGGATTGCCCAGTACGGCCCGGTAGCGATCGAGCCAGCTCGCGGATGCGGGCGACTGGCGGTCGGTGGTGCTTTGCGTCACGGAGTTGGGCGGGGCGGCTTCCGGCGGATTGTCGTGGGCCATTGACAGCCCGACGTCTTCCGGGCGATCGCGCACCAACAGGTAGAACACGACCCCCGATGCGCCCAGGGCGAGCGTGGGCAGTCGAAACAGCCACCGCCAGCGCCCGGGATCGTCGGGATCGAACAGGCCGAGCACCACGTCGCTGGTGCACCAGACGAGCACCGTGGCCATGCCGGCGGCCAGCATGTAGAGGCCGAAGGCCAGCCCGCGCCGCTCGCGTGGCCACCAGAGCGCGATCAATCGCCCGCCGGGTGCCCAGCCCATGCTTTGCACGAAGCCGTTGGCACCCCAGACCACCAGCAGCCAGAAGGCGGTGTCCATGAAGCTGAAGACCCAGCAGAGCACCGACGAGCCGATCGCGCCCGCGGTGACCATCAGCCGCCCGCCCAGCCAATCGCCGAGGTTACCGTTGATGGCCTGTCCAACCCCATAAGCCGCCAGCAGCGTGCCGGCCAGCCAACCAAGCTGCTGCTTGGTGTATCCCAAGTCTTGCTCCATCAGGGGCATGGCGTGGCCGATGGCCAGCCGTCCGGTGTAATAAAACAGGTAACAGCCCATCAGGGCCAACAACACACGCCACTGCCAGTAGCGGAGTCGCGATTCGGACGCAGTGCGTGCGGTATCCAAGAGCAGTCACGGCCAGATGTCGAAGGGGCGGCGAACACGGGCCGAGCGTTCCGGCCCGGTCAGTCTTCTTAGAATAGCGGTTCGCGTTGCGTGCGGCGAGTTCGGCCGGCGCATATCGGCGGCCGCGCCGGCGGGCTACAATGTCAGCGACGCGTTCCCCTTTGTTAGGAATTGGCTCGTGAGCAGCACACGCCCCCATCGCAAGACGGCGTTTCATCGCCGCACGGCTCCCGGCGCAGCGCCGGGTTCGCTCGTGCCCGATCCCAAAGCGCCCAAGCCGGTGGTCCGGCTGATGGCCTTCGACGGCCAGAACTGCGTGGAACGCGAAATTCGCACGGCGTCCGACCTCAAGCAAATCGCGCAGCTACTCGAGCAGTATCCGGTCACCTGGGTCAACGTCCAGGGGCTGGGCGACGTGGACATGATTCGCCGGCTGGGCGACGTGTTCGGATTGCATCCGCTCGCGCTGGAGGACGTGTTGAACAACCACCAGCGCTCGAAGGTCGAGCAGTACGGCGACCATTTGTTCATCGTGGCCCGCATGCTCGAAGGGGGCCGGGAACTGGCCAACGATCAGCTCGGCATGTTCTTGGGACCGCGGTTCGTGGTGACGTTTCAGCACCTCTCGGGCATTTGCCTCGAACCCTTGCGCGATCGGATTCGCCGCGAACGGGGACTGGTGCGCACTTCCGGGCCCGACTACCTGTCCTACGCCATCCTGGATTGCGTGGTGGACAGTTACTTTCCGATCGTCGAGAGCTTCGGGGAGCACATCGAGGCGCTCGAAGAGGCCATCATCAAGCAGACCGATGACGGAGAAATGATCTCCCGCATTCACGAGGTGAAGAGCAAGCTGCTCTCGATGCGGCGGGCAGTCTGGCCGCTGCGCGACGCCCTGCACGTGCTGGTGCGCGATCCGATTCCATTGATTTGCGACGACACCCGAGTTTATTTGCGTGACTGTTCGGACCACACGTTTCAGATCATCGACCTGGTCGAAACCTACCGCGAGCTGACGTCAAATTTGCTGGACCTGTATCATTCGTCGCTGGCGAACCGCACGAACGAAGTCATGCAGATGCTGACCGTGATCGCCACGATTTTCATCCCGCTGACGTTCATCGTCGGCGTGTACGGCATGAACTTCGACACGATGCCGGAACTGAGGTGGCGGTGGGGCTATCCGGTCGTATGGGGCATGATGATGGTCGTGGCCGGGGGCTTGTTGATGTTCTTTCGCCGTAAAGGCTGGTTGCCCCGGGGCCACAAACGCTCTTAGCTATGCCCGCCGACGGGCGGCTTTGCGGCGATCGGCTTCGCTCAAGATGATTTTCCGCAGGCGGATGCTGTGGGGGGTGATTTCCACCAGCTCATCGTCGTCGATGTACTCCAGCGCCGCTTCGAGCGTGAGCACGCGGGGCGGCTTGAGCAGGATGTTGCGATCGCTGCCGGCGGCGCGGATGTTGGTCAGCTTCTTCTCTTTGGTCGGATTGACGGCCATGTCGCCGGTGCGGCTGTTCTCGCCGACGATCATTCCTTCGTACACGACTTCGCCGGGGCCGACGAACATCTCGGCCCGCTCCTGCAAACCGTCGAGTCCGAAAGCCACGGCCTTGCCTCCCACCATCGACACGAGCACGCCGTTGCCGCGGCCCGTGATTTCGCCCTCCATCGGCCGGTACGCTTCGAAACGGTGGTGCATGATCGCCGTGCCTTGCGTGGCGTTGAGCAGCCGGGTGCGCAAGCCGATCAAGCCCCGCGCGGGAATGGAAAACGCGACGTGGGCGTAATCGCCGCGGGTGTTCATCTCTAGCATCTGCCCGCGGCGGCTGCCGACCAGCTCCATCACGGTGCCCAGCTTGTCGTGCGGCACTTCGACGATGAGCGACTCGAACGGCTCTTCGGTGATTCCCTTTCGCTCGCGCAGGATGACCTTCGGCTTGCCGACCGACAGCTCGTATCCCTCGCGGCGCATGGTTTCGACCAGCACGCTCAAGTGCAACAGCCCCCGGCCGCTGACGGCGTACGAATCGGTGCCGGCCACCGCTTCGACGCGCAGGGCCACGTTTCGCTCGAGCTCTTTGTAGAGCCGATCGCGAAGATGGCGACTGGTGACGTATTTTCCCTCGCGGCCGGCCAGGGGCGAGCTGTTGATGGTAAAGATCATCCGCAGCGTCGGCTCGTCGACCGACAGCCGCGGCATGGCCTGCCGGTGCTCCGCGTCGCTGACCGTGTCGCCGATTTCTACGCCTTCGAGCCCCACGAGGGCCACGATGTCGCCGGCTTCGCCCCGCGGGACCTCCTGCCGGCCAAGCTTGTCGAACGTGTGGACCGAGGCAATCTTGCCCACCGTTTGCCGGTCGCCCGACTGCATGAGCGCGACTTGCTGCCCCTTGGTCACCGTGCCCGAGAAGATGCGGCCCACCGCGATCCGTCCCACGTAGTCGGACCAGTCGAGCGTGGTGACGAGCATTTGTAAGGGAGCCTGCGGGTCGATCTCGGGCCCGGGGACTTTCTCCAGCACGAGGTCCAGCAAGGGGCGCATCGACTCGCCGGGCGTGGCCAGATCGAGCGTGGCGTGGCCGTCGCGACCGCTGGCAAAGATGTGCGGAAAATCGGCCAGGTGGTCGGCGCCCAGTTCGAGGAACAACTCGAACACTTCGTCGAGCACCTCGAGCGGCCGGGCATCGGGGCGGTCGATCTTGTTGATCACCACGACTGGCTGCAGCCCCACCTCCAGCGCCTTGGTCAGCACAAAACGGGTTTGCGGCATGGGGCCTTCGGCAGCGTCAACCAGCACCAGCGCCCCGCCGGCCATGCGCAGCACGCGTTCTACCTCGCCACCGAAATCGGCGTGGCCGGGGGTGTCGATCAAGTTGATCTTCACCCCCCGATGATGAATGGCAATGTTCTTGGCCAGGATTGTGATGCCACGTTCGCGTTCCAGGTCGTTGGAGTCGAGGATGCAGTCGCCCACGAGCTGGCTGTCGCGGAACTCGCCACTTTGGCGCAAGAGCGAGTCGACCAGCGTGGTCTTGCCGTGGTCCACATGGGCAATGATGGCAATATTGCGTATATCGTGGCGTTGCATGCTTGGGAAGCGCGGGGGGAATCGAGGATCGTCGTGATCGAATCGGGCGGACGTCTTGTCACGCTCGAAGTGCCCGGCGGCAAGGAAGTTGCCGAGCACGGCCTCACCAGGCCCGAGTGACGAGCGGTAAAGCCCTGTATTTTATCTACGAGGCGGCAGGAGAAACAGGTGCGCGCAGACTTAAAGGATTAGGAAATGATAAGCGTCTGGCGAGGCGTCGTGCGAGGGGCCGGCCATGGTGGTCCGTCCCGCGATGCGCCTGTAGGTTTCCCATCTTTACTAGCCGCTCTGGAAGCAGCCTCTCAATTGCGGCATTTTCGCGAGATTCGGGAAAGTCTCTCAAATCGCTACAGCTTCGCAGTCGATAAGTGGGACGAAGTCCGTCCGAACCCTGTTTGTGGGGATGTGCCATGCCTGGCCGAGTTGGGTTAATTGCCGTCGTTGGGCTGTTGGGAATCCAAGTCGCCGTTTCGGCGTTTGCGCAAGAAGAAGTGCGTCGCCCGACGCTTACTGAGCGGCTGCGACAGTTCCGCCACGAGCTATTGGGCGACGTCAGCCCGAGCCGGCCTCGGCCACAACAACCCGCGAACAGCAACCTGCAACCCTCGGTAGCCGGAGCCTCGCGGAAAGCCATGGGGCAATCCGGGCCGCGGACAGTGACACCGCCGCGTGAACAAGGCCCGTCGACGGAAATGGAAGCCGTCACGCCGCGCACCGGCGGCCGGCCGTCGCCAGTGACCGTTCCGCCGCGGATGGAGTTGCAAGCGGCTCGTCGAGCCCACGGCAACCGGTCGCCGGCTCCTTTGATGATGCCCCCCGCGGACGAGGAACAGCAACTGCCCTCAGGCGCCCCTCCATCCGCCGCCCGGTTGAAGAAGCGCGGCGTCGGGTGATCGAGCCCGATTCGAGCGCAGTTGAAGAAGTTGAAATCGAAGCTGAGGAAGTGGTCCAGCCGTTCGACGAATCGTCGAGCGAAGAGCCGGACGTGGCGGAAGAGTACGGTGCGGTTGACACTGAAGTTGAGACTACGGTGGAGTCGCCCGCCGGCGAGGATGACATATGGAATGACGCCGAAGCAGTAGAAGAGCGGCAACCGGAGCCTGCGCGAGTCACGCCGGCGATTCCTCGACACGCGCCGCACCACCAGAACTCGCTGCGTCGCGCCGAGCCCGACGCCGACGAAACGTATGCACCCGAAGCCAGCGAACCCGAAGCCGACGTTGCAGGCGAGCTGGAGAGCACCGACGAACCCGAGACGCCCGTTACGGAACCTGTGGCCGAAGAGCCGGCTTCGAACGTGCTGCTGACGACCGAAAGCCCCGTGTTGTCCGTCGTGGCCAGCGGTCCGCGGACGGTGATGATCGGCAAGGAGGCGGAGTTTCTGGTCCGAGTGACCAACAGCGGCGCGGCGGCCAACCAGGTGGTGGTGAAAGTGAACGTGCCCAGCTATGCGGACGTTGTCTCTTCGCGCGCCACGGCGGGCAATGCTCAAACGGCCGGCGGCGGTCCGTTGCACGAAGGGCTCGAATGGACGATCGACCGCCTGGAAGCCGGCGGCGAAGAAACGCTGACACTTAAGGTGGTGCCGCGGAAGAGTTCGCCGTTAGACCTGGCCGTCAACTATACGTTCGCGCCCGAAACGTCACAGGCGATGGTCGAAGTCCAGGAGCCGAAGCTCGCGATGAGCCTGTCGGGTCCCAGCGAAGTGCTGTTCGGCCAGACGAAGGTTTACAAGCTGACGATTTCCAACCCCGGCAACGGCGACACGCAAAACGTCTCGGTGGGACTGCTGCCGATCGGTCGCAGCGGCGAAGCACCCGGCATGCACAAGCTGGGCACACTCACGGCCGGCGAAAGCAAGACGATCGACATCGAGCTGACTGCCCGGCAGGCCGGGGCGATCACGATCAAGGCCCAGAGTTTTGCCGACGGTGGCCTGCGGGCCGAGGCCGCCGAGCAGGTGCTCGTGCGGCGGGCGGAGCTGCAAGTCTCGGTCGAAGCGCCTCACGTCAAGTACGCGGGCACTCCGGCCCTGTATCACGTGAAGGTGGAGAACAGCGGCGACGCCATGGCCGAAAACGTGCAACTGGCAGCCATCCTGCCGCCGGAGGCGAAGTTTCTGGCGGCCAGCGGCGGACGCTTGGATGCCGACCAGGCGCGTGTCAACTGGGTCGTCGGCTCGCTAGCCGCGGGGGGCACGCGCGAGTTCGACCTCAATTGCGCCTTGAACACGCCGGGAGACAACCGGCTCCAGTTTTCGGTGATGGGCGAAGGCGACATCAGCGCCGCGGCCACGTCCAATACGCGCGTTGAGGCCATCGCCGACTTGAAACTCGAAGTGCGCGATCCGCAGGGACCCATCGCCGTGGGCGAGGACGCCGTCTACGAGATTCGCATCCGCAATCGCGGGACGAAAGCCGCGCAAGGCGTGGACCTGGCCGTGTTCTTCTCCGAAGGACTCGAACCGTCAACGGCCGAGGGGGGCCCGCACGAAATGGGCCCCGGACAAGTCGTCTTCCAGCAGATCGCTTCGATTGCAGCCGGCGAGGCGGCCACCTTTTACGTGCGGGCGCGGGCCGGCGGACCGGGCAATCACGTGTTCCGGGCCGAAGTCGTGTGCGAGTCGCTCAACACGAAGCTGGCGGCCGAAGAGGCCACGCACTTCTATGGCGACCAGCAAGCCGCTGTCGTGCCCAAGGGAGAGCCGACGCCGGCTCGGCTGCCTGAGGATGAGCCGCAGCCGGTCGATTCCGACGACCCACCGCCGCTGGTGCCGAGCGAATACTAGCCCCGGCGAACACCCCCGAACCGGCATTGCATTTCGCCTATTTGCCGTCGCGCAATCGTTCGGGCGTGTCGGGAATCTCCTCGACCAGTTCGTTCAACTGGCCCGGCCGCTTTTTCAGCCGAAAGGCGTCGTACAGTTCGCCGGTGGCGGTGCGGGCTTCATAACGCAACGCGTCGCCGTCGATCGAAATGATCTGGTAGAGCTGCGTGTTCTCGGCCGCGCGACGCATAGCCGGCGTACGATCGAGCTGGTACATTTTCGGCCCGCTCACCGAAACTACGTAAATGGTGCCGGCCTCGGGGCTGCGGGCCGTGGCGCCGGTGGCCACGTTCTCCGTGAGCTCGGGGAGAAAACGGCCGTACGTATGGTCGTGTCCTTGCAGCACCAGATCCACGCGGAACTTGTCGAGCACCGGCTTCCACAATCGCCGAATCTCGGGGTTGTCGCGCCCGCGGGCCGTGGAATACACGGGATGGTGAAAGGTGACGACCGTCCAGCGGTTTGGATTGTCGGCCAGCACGTGCTCGAGCCAAGGCACCTGGTCCGCTTCGCGTTCGTTGGAATTAAGCGAGACGATGCGCGTGCCCTGGTAGTCCAGAAAGTAAACGGTTTCTTCGAGCCCCTTGAGGCCGTTCTCGGGTAACGTGAATTGCGGGCACAATGGTGCGATAGTTGGCGGTGACTGTCCGTCCGGTCGCGACCACGAGGATACTCGTGATTGCCGGGCGTGGGGACGCTGGGGACCATGGCGTTAAGCCAGGCCCCGGCGCCGAACCATTCGCCCCATTCGGCGTCGGCGTTGCCGCTGTTGATCAAATCGCCAGCGTGGAGCATGAAGCTCGCTTTGGGGGCGTCGCGGTGTGCCTCGCGAATGACGCGTGACCAATGGGCCCGAACGTCGTTTTGTGCGTCGCCGAAGTAGATGAACGAAAACGGCAGAGCCTTGTCGCTGGCGGTCGAAAACTGGAACCATTCGCTCCAATTCGCGCCGTCGCCGACGCGATAAGCATAGCGCGTGGCCGGCGCGAGATCTTGGAACACGACACTGTGATAATGGGCTGCGCCAGATCGCTTTCGTGCGGTGCCGTGCGGGCGGACACGCTGGTGGCTTTTTTGGCGAAGTCAGGACCTGACTCGGCCACGGCGATTTCGGCCAGCGCCTTTTTTACCGACGTATCGGTTCGCCAGGTGACCGCTTGCGAATGGGCCGGATCGCCCTGCCAGGTGAGAATGATCCGATCGGGCATGGGTGTGGGGCGATACAAATCGGCGTCGAGCACCTTCTTGGGGGGGTGGTCGTCGTGGGCCGCGGCGACGGCGGCCAGCGCGACGACGAGCAGGCTGGCCAGGGAGAGACGTCGGACACTGGTGGTCATGTAATGGGGCGTCCTTGTTGGGCTTGTGGTACGGTTGGGGTGTGAGCTCGGGTAGCGGACGATTGCCGGATTAGGCTCGTAACGTCGCTGGAGCATGTTCCTTCGGTCATTCGTCCTTGAAGCGCGAGCGGTGCGTTGCCGCAAGAACCAACCGACAAGTGTAGCCGGCACGCGCGGCCGGTTCCAGCGAGCGCGAGTCGTGGCACGGTTGGCGTTAGGTTTTCCGACTGCCCGCTTGGTTCCTGTTGGGCCGAAGTGTCATTGGCGATTGATGCGATTGAGAGGGCAATTCTTGCGAAAACGTAATCGCGTTGCGCAAGCCGCGTGCATATTATTTGATAGGGTCGCGGCGACAGGCCAACAAAGTACGGGAAAGGCCAACATAAAGGACATTGCCATGAGACTTCGATCTTTGCATTTAGTGGCCGTGCTGCTGGCCGCGTTGATGATGCCCACCTCGGCGGCGTTTGCCCACGGTGGCGGTCACGGCGGCGGTGGTGGTGGCGGTCATGGCGGCGGCGGTCACGGCGGGGGCTTCGGCGGCGGTCACGGCGGGGGCTTCGGCGGTGGACACGGCGGCGGTCACGGCGGTTTTGGAGGCGGTCACGGGGGTGGATATCACGGCGGTGGAGGACGCAGCTTCAGCCATAGCTACGGGGGCATGAACGCCGTCCGAGGTGGTTCGCCCAGCTTCAGCGGTGGACGCAGCGCCTCGCCGTCGTCGCGCGGCTTTAGCGGCGGATCGCGCAGCTTTTCGGGAGGTTCCTCCCGGGCGCCAGCGGACTGGGGGGAATGCATCACGGCGGTTCGAGTTTCGCCTCGCGGAACTTCAGCCATACTCCGGGCGGCACGCGAACCGGTAGCTTCAACTCAAACAACTTTGGTCACAATTTCAACGGCAGCCACCTCAACAACAACAATTTCAGCCACAACAAATTCAACCACAACTTCAACGGCGGAGCGAACAACTTCGGCGGACGAAACCATAACTATGCCCTCTACGGTCACGGACACGGCGGCTACGGTCGAGGTGGCTACGGCCGCGGGTATGGCGGCTACTACGGCGGATTTGGTTTCTATCCGTGGTGGCTGTGGGGCTACGGCGGATATGGCCTGGGCTTCCCCTATGGATTGGGATACGGCGGTTGGGGCGGATACGGGCTGGGATATCCCGGCTACTATGGCTACGGCAACAGTGCCTATTACACGGCAGCGGCCCCGGCCACGACATTACCCGCCACCGAAGCCGTCGTGGGAGATTTTGCCGCCGCGGGCGAAGAGGCGTTCCGCGCCGGACAATATCAGACGGCCATCAAGGATTGGCAGCACGCCATGGTTGATGACCCGAGCAACGGCGGGCTGGTGCTAATGACCGCCCAGGCCTTGTTCCAGCTCGGTCAGTATCAACCGGCCGCTGCCGCGGTGCAGGCAGGTATGCAGATGGTGCCCGAAGACCAGTGGGGCAACGTCGTCAAGAACTACACGCAGCTCTACGGCAACATCGAGGACTACACCAAGCAGCTCAAGGAACTCGAAGACGCTCGCAAGGCGAATCCCGACGATCCGTCGCTGCGGTTCCTCCTGGGTTATCACTTCGGCTACTTGGGCTACCCGAAGCAGGCCGTGCGTGAGCTCGACAAGGCGTTAGACCTGGAGCCGCGTGATCTGGGGTCGGAAAAGCTGCGTGACATTTTTGCCTTGGCAGCCGGAGTGCCAGCCCGGCCGCACGCGGCCCAGCCGCAGGAAGCTGGCGATGCACCGGCGACCGACGCGACGCCGCCGGTAGTCACGCCGCCCCAATCCGGCACTGGCGAGCAGGAGGACCAGCCAAAGGCCCCCGAGAAGCAGGCGAAACCGGCGGAAGAGGAAGTTGGCACGCCGACCTGACGTCGGCCACCTTATGACACATGGCAATGTACTCCGCCCGGCTGCGGTGCGAGCCAAGTGCTCAAACCGCTCCGGGCGGTAGTCGTTGATGGGCTGTGTTCGTGGCCTGGCCACATTCAAGATGGCGTCGTGCGAGGCGTGCCGGCGAGCGCTTCGCCATACGCGAACAGCGCCGGCGTGCCGCCGGTGTGCCAGAAGACGACATTGTCTTGGCGGGCGAAGCGGCTACGGCGCACCAGATCGATCAGCCCGGCCAGCGTTTTGCCGGTATAGACCGGGTCGATCAAGCAGCCCTTCGAGTCGCGCGGCCAGCGAGACCGCTTCCACCATGCCATCGGTCGGTTCGCCGTAACCGCCCCCCAGATAGTCGTCGGTCACCTCGATCCGCTCCTCAAGCGAGGGATCCACCAGCCCGATCAATTCAGCCGTTTCGCGGGCCTTTTGCCGTACGGTCGCCAGGGCCCCGTCCCGCTTTTGATACACCGACACGCCGATCAAGTCGGGCCGGCGATCGATGGCTCGTTCCTCTTCGAGCACGGCGAAGCCGACAGCCAACCCCGCGTGGGTCGTGCAACTGCCGGTCGTGACCAGCACGTGATCGATGGGCAAGGCTTGTTGTCGGGCTTGTGCCGCCAGCTCGCAGGCGGCGTCGACGTATCCCAATGCTCCGACGGCAGTCGAACCGCCGGCCGGGATGAGATAGGGCCTTTGGCCGCGACTGCGAATCGCATCCAGCACCTCGCGCACCCGCTGGGCCGTCGCGTCGTTCGATTCGAGGACGTGCAGCGTGGCGCCCAACAAACGGTCCAGCAGCACGTTGCCCCCGGAGTCGTACGTGTCGCTGCTGAACCGCGAGAGGTGCGGCAGCACCAATTCGCAGCCCAACCCTAGCCGGGCTGCCGCCGCCGCTGTCTGCCGGCAGTGATTCGATTGCACGCCGCCGACAGTCACCACCGTGTCGGCCCCCTGGGCCAATGCTTCGCCCATCAGGAACTCGAGCTTGCGGGTCTTGTTGCCACCGATGGCCAGGCCCGTGCAATCATCGCGCTTGACGAACAGCCGCGGTCCGCCCAGGTAGTCGGAGAGCCGGTCCATCGGCTCCAGCGCCGTTGGCCGGTGGCACAGATTGACGCGGGCAAATCGTTCCAGATTCATGCCGAGGACTCCCGTCACTGCGAGTTTCTTGCGATCAGTGGGCGGCCGTCACGGTTTCGGGTCGATCCATACTGGCTGAGTAAAGGCGCCGTTGGTAGCCACGTCCCATGCTTCGAAGCGGACCCAACGGGCGCCAGTCAGATCGACGTCCACGGTGAACGTGTCGCTGCCGTGCGAGCCGGTGTGCGACAGATCGATCCGTTTGCGAGTCGTTTGCCGCCCGTCACCGAAGATAACTTCGGCGAAGGCCAAGGGAAACGTCCAGGCGAGGTTTGCCTCCACCCGGCTTGTGGTGCTGCCAGCGCCGAGGCGAAGCGTCTCTCCTGGCGGTTGTGCGTCGACGGTGAACTCGGGCACGAGCACTTCGCCGGTGGTGACAAAGAATCGTCCGCCGCGCAAGGCGTCGAGAACCGTCTGCCACCCGTCGTCGAAGCGGGGGACACTCGCCAGGCGCAGATAGTTCACGTTCATGTGGCCGTATAGCTCGTCCGTGGGCTCGATCTGGAAGACGTCGACTTCGCCCAGCACCTGCTTGGCGGCGCCCCAATTTTCCATGTCGTCAAACAGGTCGAGCGCGCGGGTGCCCAGCCGGGGCTGCGAGAGGTCAGCCGGCATCGCCTTCCAGGCGGCGCCCAGAAATCGCTCCGAAAGAAAGAAGGGTCGGTCGCGATAACCATCGGGAAAGCCGGTCGAGCCCTTGATCCGCGGGTGGGCCGTCCAAGCCAGGCCGTGCTCTTGTTGCAACAGCCGATGAACGTCCGCCTCGCTGCCGACGTGATAGATGCGGCCGAGCTGTGGGTCCTCGGTGACAAACGCCGTGCCTGGCGGACGATTGAGCACCCAATACACCGGCTGGGGAAACAGGCTGATCCAGTGTCCGCCGAGGTGCACATTCGGCTCTTCACCGGGAAGCAGCAACAAGGCGTCGTCGCTCAACCGCCGACACTCGGCATGCAACAAGGCCAGGTTCTTCAGTCGGTCGTCAGCGGCAAGCCGCGGCGTACGACCGAAATGAAACTCGGCCAGGTGCACGATGTCTACGCCCAGATCGCCGAACTTGTCGACGAAGCCCGGGCGAATGAACCGCTGGGGAATGCGATATTCCTGGCCCGAGGGGGACCGGCCGGTCGCATCCCCCACCGCGGGCGCTTCGTCCTGGGCGTCGAGCATGGCTTGCGTATGCTCGACGTGATAGTGGCTCGTGAAGGTCTTGTAGCCCGGCAGCCTGTCGAATTGATCGTGACGCGTCAGCCCGGCGACGTCGTCGAGGAGCGCGTCGGCCGAACCGCCGGCGATCGCCAGGAACAGGCCCAGCTCCTGCCGCGTGCCGGGCGGGGCGTTGAACCAGGGGACAAAGCGACGGTCGCCCCGCGGCTCGTGGCGGATGCCGAATCCGAACGGGACGTCTTGGGCCCTGTATCCCGGGCCCGCCCAGATGTTTTTCAGGTTCGTGGAATAATCGAGCGGATAGAAATACTGGTGCGGCGGCGGAAACACGGCCAGCGAGCCACTGGCGAACTGCGCGGCGATCGCGCGGCCGCGAACGGCGAGCGTTTGCGCGTCGTGGAATGAATCGGTCGCGGACAATTGCAAGGGCCCGGCCGCGTCGTACCAGGCGACGTTTTGGGGCAGGTCTTGTTGGCAGACCAGTCCGGCATCGTACAGATAGGCCACGCCGTCTTGCTCGGTGTGCAAGACGGCCTCTTGCAGTGCGAAACGCTCGCCAGCGAAGAACGTCCAACGGAGTTCTCCCTGAAAAGGGCCGGCCGTGACGTCGCCGAGAGTGACCGTCGCGCGATTTCCGTGACTGGACACCGTGGCCCGGCGCGATGCGAGCTCGGCACGATGTACCTCATGCGGCTTGTCCTGCATGCGGTCGAAGAAGATGGTCCAACCGTCGCGGAGCTTCAAATCTCGCTGGCCAACCCGCAGCCAATAAACGGGCGCGAGTTCCTCGGCCACGGTTTGAAACTCAGTGTCGTCGCCGGCGACGTCGATCGAGTGGATCGCGGGGGCACCAGGGTGTAAATCAAACGTCATGCGCGCCGCCGCTCCGCCGGCCGCGAGGCTTTCAGCGGCCAGGTCGCGACGATGAGCCCATCACGGTGCTCGACCGACACACCGCACGCCGGGTCATAGCCTGCGAAGCGCACGGGAGGCGCCGGCTCATCAGCCAGCGGAGCCGATGAGAGACCAAGGCTTAGCCAGGCAGCGGCAATTGAGAGCGACTTCATCGGCGCGTCGCCTGTTAGTAGCCCAGTCCCGGACCGTCGAGTGCGGCGGTGCCCAGCGTGCCGTCGGTCACCTCGAACATCGTGGGAAACCGAGCCCGCCAGTCGCGATTGCCCGCCGGACAATACTGCCGGGCGTTGCCTTCGATGGCGGCCACCGAGGGCAACCGGGCCGAGAGACTCGCCGAATGCAGAAACGAGCGGCCCGGGCAGGTCAGGTCCTGCACGCACAGAAACATGCCGAATTTCTGGGCCGCCGCGCCCATCAACAACGCCTCGGTCTGTCCTTTGCAGGCCTTGAGCGCGACGCCGGTGTAGCCCAGCTCGCGACACAGCAGCAGGCTCTCGAAGTCGACCAGCGATTCGTCGATCACGACCGGCTTGATACGGGCCGCGGCGTGCATCCGATTCTCTGGATGCGCCCGCAGGTCGCGGTGCGTCGGTTGCTCGATGTATTGCACGCGGGCGAACGCCGCGGGCGAGCGGGCTTCGACTTGCGCGAGAAAGTCGAGAATGTATTGAACGTCGGCGCACTTCTCGTTGAAGTCGAGCGAATAGCACCACTGGCGGCAGCCGCGGGCCTGTTGCCCTTGCGCGGCGACCGCTTCCACCGCCACGACCCGTTCGACATCCCAGGCCAGGTTGTCGCCGGCCAGTTTGATCTTCAAATGCGTCAGGCCGTCGGCCGCGATCCACTGGCCGAGCGTCTCGGGAAGCCCGTCGCCTACGGGCTGGGCGACGTCGTCCGGCGAGAGCGGATCGAGCGCGCCGACCAGGTGGTAAAGCGGCATCCGCGGCTTCGGCTGCCGCAGCGTGTAGCGATCGAGATACTCGCCGGCAAACTCGGGCGAGAGATAGTGCGCCAAATCGGCGCTGGAAAATTCGGGGCCCAGCAGGTTGTAGGAGTTTTGCTGGTGCACCTTGCCGAAGGCGTCGTGAATTGCCGCTTCCAGGGGGCTGACTGCCACGAGCTGCGCGAGCAGGGGCATCGGCTCGGCCAACGAAAGTTCTCCCGCGACTTCTTCGGCAATCCGGCGGTGCGCCGCCGACAGCTCACGCGTCACGTCGAGGGGATGTCCGACAATTTGGCAACCGCCCACGTCGTCGACGCACCGTTCCGCAAAGCGGAGCATGGCAGACAGAGTTTGCTCCGCCGAAACTCGCTGGCTGGGCCAGGCCCAGGCATTGCCCATGGGCATGGAGCCGAGCCCCTGGGCTCGCCGGCCGGCCGTGGTTTCGACTTCGACGGCCACGTCGAACAACACGACGTCAGTCACCACGCGGCCACCGAACTTGATCGGCGCGCGATAAGCGATTCGCTCACGGCCCGCATGCGCCGAACAAAGGTGTACGTCGGTCGGTTTTGGCACGATTGCTCCCATCGGGTGCCGACTATGCACGATCTCGACATGACACCAATTGTTCCGCGATAACCGTGCAGTCGCAAGTGGCTGCGTGGCGACCAGCCGGATCAATGGGCTGCCGCTCCGTCGGCAAGGAAGTCAGCGCGCAACATTAAACAAGACCCTTGCGCACGGCCCACACGGCCGCTTGCGTGCGGTCGGAGACGCCGATCTTGCGAAGGATGTGCTGGACGTGCTCCTTAACGGTCTCGTAGCTGATGTGCAGGGCCATGGCGATCTCTTTGTTGGTCAGGCCAAAGGCCAACTGCCGCAAGACTTCGCTTTCGCGCTGCGTCAGCGGTACTTCGACGTCGGCCACAAGCCGCGGTGTAGCCAAGGCTCCGGTGACGCGGCGTAGCTCGTCGCGCGTCCAGGCATTCTGGCCACTGGCTGCCATGCGAATCGCCTCGATGAGCTTGTCCTTGGCTGTCCCCTTTAATAGGAAGCCGCTAGCCCCCAAAGCGACTGCCCGCGCTACGTACGTCGGATTGTCGTAAGTCGAGAAGATCAAAACTGGCATGTTTGCGCGATCCAACTTTATCCGCCCCAAGGCGTTCAACCCATCACCATCGGGCATGCGAATGTCCATCAAGACCACGTTTGGCTCGTGCTTCAGCGCCAAACGCACCGCCTGTTCCCCAGAGGAGGCCTCGGCGACAATCTTAATGTCTGTGCCAGCAAGGAGACTCTTCAGCCCGGCCCGCACCACCTCGTGATCGTCGGCGATCAGCAATTTGATGCTCATTATTACCCTCTAAAGCTAGTAGGTCGTAGAACTAACGTACAATTGCGCGGCGCCTCGAGAGCTCCAGACCGAAGAATCAAATTATATTACCAATTGAAGATGGCAGCTGGACCCCCACATTCGAGCGAGAATGACGAACAGTATCACACCGTGCCTAGGGGATTCCAATCCCCTTGATTGGTAGGGAGCGAATTTCGGGCCAATTTGCTCGTCTGAGAACGGGTTTTCCGCCGCCCAGAAATTCCCCTGCAGCGGCACGTCGAGGCCGCGGCATTGCTTTGGCGCATTGGTTATTCGTGAACGGCCTGGGCCTTAAAATACGGTTCCACGGCCTTCAGATCGAATTTCTTCAGTACCAGAAGCTGCCTCGATCGTCCCGTTTCGGTCTGGTACGTCTCCCTGGCAATGACCTCGAAGACGGCCAACATCTCCTGGTCCGCTCCTTCTTGAAACCGATTGGTGGGCAGACCCCGGATCAAGAAGTCGACGGGGCGATCCACGGTTTCGCGGTAACGCTTGAAGTTGCGTACCGTGGCAATCGTTACAGGAAACGAGCAGCGCACGAGCACTTCGCGCTTCGAAAGCACTTGCTCCACATGGCACACGAGCCCGGGAAGACGGCCAATGGCGCCCGTTTGGGGTGGAAAGGAGAGCTCCGGAATAACCGGTTGCCGGTTGCTCTTCAACAGGCGCAACTGCTCTTCCAGGCGGCGGATGCGTCGCTGCGTCTGGGCGTCGTTGGCATCGCCCGCCCGCAGCCCACGCAGCGTGTGCTCGACCTGCAGAATGGACCCGCGGCGCAACGTCTCGCAGTGTTCCAGGAAGCGCGCGATCTTTGCCGGCGGATTGTCGAGCTGATCGACCTGGGCCCACGAAGCCACCAACAGTGCTAGCCCGGCAAGCAGCATTTTGCGTTGCCCTGATGCGACGTGAAACAGCCCCTTCGGCCTATTATAGACAGATACATCGTTGGCTGTCGCACGTCCCCGCTGCCGGGACCCTTCGCTTCCTCCTGACCAACACCGTTTCTCTATGCTTCTTGAGCCCCCCAGGCTCACTCGCTAGACTTTCGGGTTGTCGAGTTCGTTGGCCTTTAACGATTTTGCGGTCGATATAAACACTGCCGAGGTGGCGGACCACCTCGGCGCCAGCATGCTTGTCCCACGCGACGCGGGCTGGATGCTCCCGGGCAGTTTTCGCGCGGGCGGTGTTCCCGGCTCGTGTCAGCGAGTATGTCGTCGTCAGGTTCGACGGCGCGAGGGCGAGCCTCGACCGTGCATTTTGAGTTCTCAATACCGACACGACCGGAGGTTTCGAGCGATGGTGGTTACGAAAGAGGAGGTGTTTTCGAAGGTTCAGGGGGCGTTGGTGGATGCATTGGGGGTGGACGAGGAGGAGGTGACGCCGGAGGCTCGGTTGGTGGGGGATTTGGGGGCCGAATCGATCGACTTTCTGGACATTGTGTTTCGGCTGGAGAAGGCGTTTGATATCAAGATTCCGCGCGGGGAGCTGTTTCCCGAGGATATTTTGACCAATGCCCAGTACGTGCAAAACGGCAAGGTCACGCCCGAGGGGCTCAAGCAGCTCGAAAGCCGGATGCCGTTTGCCGATCTTTCGGCTTTTAATGCCAATCCGGTCGTGCAGGATTTTGGCAATCTGCTGACCGTGCAGGATATGTGTCGCTACGTGGAGAGCAAGGTGGGCGTGGGCGGATAAGTCCGCGACGCTCGCGTGCTCGAAACTGGGGCGTTTGCAAAGGGGCACCGATGCGCTGGTTTTGGATTGATCGTTTTACGCAGTTCGAAAGTGGACGCTCGGCCACGGCGGTGAAAAACGTCTCGCTGGCCGAGGAGCACTTGCACGACCACTTTCCCGGCGCGCCGCTGATGCCCAATGCGCTGGTGATCGAGGGGCTGGCCCAGACCGGCGGGCTGCTGGTGGCCGAGCAGCGGGCGTTTGTGGAACGGGTTGTACTGGCTAAGGTAGCCCGGGCCCGCTTTCATGTGCCGGCCCGGCCGGGGGACACGCTGGTGTACCAGGTCGCGATTGACGATATCCACAAGGATGGAGCGATCGTCAGCGGCACCAGCCACGTGGGCTCGCGGCTGCAGGCCGAGGTGCAGTTGTTCTTCGCCCATTTGGACGAGACTACCGCCGGCGGCCCGTCGCTGTTCGACCCGGTGAGCCTGCTGGCGATGCTCAAGCTGCTGGGCGTGTACCAGGTGGGACGCGACGCGCAGGGTCGGCCGCTGGTCATTCCGCCGGCGCTATTGCCGGCTGCCGGCTGAACCGAACTGAGCGCGATTCGAGGGAGTTGGGGGGGAACGGACGATGATCGACGCAATCAAACACGACCACCGGCGACGCGTGGTCGTGACCGGCGTGGGCTGCATCACGCCGATGGGGACCGACGTCGCCAGGCTCTGGGAAGGGCTCAAGCAGGGGGCTTCCGGCGTGGGCTACACGTCGATTTTTGACGCCAGCCGCTTTCCGACCAAGATCTCGGCCGAAGTGCGCGACTGGGACATCAGCCAGGTGGGCGAAGACCCGGACGTCTGGAAGCTGCGCGGCCGGCACACCAAGTTTGCCGCCGGGGCCGCGAAAATAGCCGTGGCCGACTCGGGCATCCTGGACACGAAGCTCGACCCGACCCGTTTCGGCGTGTACCTGGGAAGCGGCGAAGGGCAGCAAGACTTCCAGTGTTTCGCGCGGATGATGGCCAGTGCGTTGCGCGGCGAAGCGTTCGACCTGGCCCTGTTCACCAAGGCCGGCCTGGAATGGCTGCATCCCACCGTCGAACTGGAACAAGAACCGAACATGCCGGCCGGGCACCTGGCCGCGATGTTCGACGCGCAGGGCCCGAACGCCAACTGCCTGACGGCCTGCGCCGCCAGCAGCCAGGCGATCGGCGAAGCCCTGGAGTTGATCCGCCGCGGCGACGTCGACGTGATGCTCTCGGGCGGCACGCACAGCATGATCCATCCGTTCGGCGTGACGGGTTTTAATCTGCTGACGGCCTTGAGCACCAACAACGAGCACCCGCGCGAGGCCTCGCGCCCCTTCGACCGCGACCGGGACGGTTTTGTGCTGGGCGAAGGAGCGTCGATGGTCGTGCTGGAAGAACTCGAGCACGCGAGGCGTCGCGGCGCGCAGATTTACGGCGAGATCACCGGCTACGGCTCGACGGCCGACGCCTACCGCATCACCGACACGCATCCCGAAGGCCGCGGCGCGGCGAAGTGCATCCAGTTGGCATTAGCCGACGCCCGCGTGAATCCCGAGGACATCGGCTACATCAACGCCCACGGCACGAGCACCAGCGTGAACGATCGGGTGGAAACGCTAGCGATCAAAAAAGCCTTAGGCGAAAACGCCGCCTATCGCGTGCCGATGTCGAGCACCAAAAGCATGATGGGCCACCTGATCGCGGCCGCCGGCGTGACCGAGTTGATCGTCTGCCTGATGGCCATCCGCGAAGGCGTATTGCCGCCGACGATCAACTACCACACCCCCGACCCCGACTGCGACCTGGACTACATCCCCAACCAGTCCCGCGAGCAGACGTGCCGTCACGCCCTGACCAACAGCTTCGGCTTCGGCGGCCAAAACGTAGCCCTGGTAGCCAGCGCCTTCGAGGGGTAGGGTCCCGGCAGCGCTCCGAGTTAATGATCCTCTGCCGCCTGCGGTGCCAGCCGGGCCACCGCGTGGAAAAAGGCCGCGCCCACGGCCAGTGCCTGTTCGTCGATGTTGAACGTGCCGGAGTGGGCCGGGAACTGTTCGACGCCTTCGCGGGCAGTTCCGAAGCGGACGTAGCAGCCGGGGACGTGGTCGAGATAATAGGCGAAGTCTTCGCCCCCCATGCTGGCTGTTTCCATTCTGCTGACGCGCTCCAGGCCCACGGCGGCCGCGGCGGCACGGCGGGCGATGGCGGTCGACTCGGGCGGATTGATCAACGGCGGCGTGCCTTGGCCCATCTCGAATTCGATCGTCGCCCCGTGCAACTGGCCGATCGAGCGGGCGATTCGCTCGATCGAGCGCTGTAGTGCCGCGCGAACCAGCGGATCCTGCGCCCGAATCGTGCCTTCGAGCACGGCACGGCCGGCGATTACATTCGAAGCACTGCCGGCGTCGAAGCGGCCCACGGAGACGACCGACGGCGACGCGGGATTCACCTCGCGCGAGACGATCGTTTGCAGCGCCATGACCAATAGCGAGCCAACCACCACGGCGTCGATCGTTTCGTGCGGGCGGGCGCGCATGCCCTCCGCGGCCGGTAATGCGAATCGTAAAGCTATCACTCGAAGCGTTGACCGGTCCGTCGGTGACGGCGATCGAGCCGACCGGAAAATGACGGTCGACGTGGCCACCGAAGATCAAGTCGACCCCGGCCAGCGCGCCGTCGGCAATCATGGCCGGAGCGCCGGCGCCGGTCTCTTCGGCGGGTTGAAAGATCAAGCGCACCGGAGCGGGTAGCTGGGGATCTTGCGCCAACAGGCTCGCCGCGCCCAACAGCATCGTCGTGTGCGGCGTCGTGCCCACAGGCGTGCATCACACCGGGCGACTGCGAGGCGAACGGCACGCCGGTTTCCTCGACGACCGGCAGCGCGTCGGTGTCGGCCCGCAGGGCGATGCGCGGCCCATCGGCGGCGCCGGGCAGGTCAACCACGATGCCGGTGCCGGCGACGCCGCGGCGATAGACAAGTCCTAGCTCGTCCAGAAAGCGGCAAATCTGATCGGCTGTGCGATGTTCCTGCCAGCTCAGCTCCGGGTGCTGGTGGAGGTCACGGCGAAAGGCTACCAGACGATCGAACAGCGGCGACTTGAGGATTTGTGCGGCGTCGTGAAACATGGCTGGCGGCTATGGTTGAGGCGAAGGAACACGAGACTCAGCGCTCAATCGCGAGCGGGCAGTGAAGTGGCGCACGACGTCGGCCGGGTCGCCGGTTTGCTTGAGGACTTCCAATTGCCGATTTGCCCAACTTTGGCTTTGCGCGAGCGCGAGCACGCGGTCGAGCCAGGCGGAGCAGTTCAGTTGTGCGGCGACGGGACGCAACACATCGACCAATCGGTCCACGGTCTCGCGCACGCCGCGCTGTTCGAACGTGAGCGGGTCGATGAGTTCGGCGTCGAGCCCAAAGCGGCAGGCCCGCCACTTGTTCTGGTGCACCATCATGGGGTGGCAATCGTGCTGATAGGTGCCGCGGTCGATCTCGTCGGACAGGGCCTTGACCAGGCACTGGACCAGTGCCGCCAGCGCCAGGCTGTCTTCAAGGCTGCCGGGGATGTCGCAGACCCGCACCTCGACGGTACCGAAGTTGTGGTGCGGCCGGACGTCCCACCAGATTTCGCGGATCGTGGTGATGAAGCCGGTTTCGATCAGATGCCGCACCAGCCAGACGTATTCGCTCCAATTGCGCATCAAGGGAGGCAGCCCCGCGGTGGGCAGGCCCTCCATGATCTTGGCCCGGTGCGACCGCAGACCCGAGACGCGGTTTTCCCACCAGGGGCTGTTGGAGCTGATCGCCAACAGCGTCGGCAGGTGCCGCATGATGCGATCGCAAATCATCACGGCCTTGTCGCCGGAATCGACGCCGACGTGCACGTGCAGCCCAAAGCAAACCAATTGCCGGGCCATGTCCTGCAGCATCTCGACCAGCCGCTGGTAGCGGTCGGAGGGGGTCACGAGCTGATCGTGCCAGCGGGAGAAGGGATGCGTGCCCGACCAGTAGAGCCGCAGTGCCAAGGCATCGGCGACGTCTTGCAAGGCCAGCACTTTTTCGCGCAAATCGGCGTATGCTTCGTCGACGGTGCGACAGATGCCGGTGTTGATCTCGACGTAAGACTGCATCAGCTCCGGCTTGATGTTGCCGGCGAACCGCTGGGGAACGCGCTGCAGCACTTGCTGGATCGAGTTGGACAGCTCCATCGTCTGGTCATTGACGAGCGCCAATTCGAGCTCGACGCCCAGCGTCGGTTCCGCGTTGGAAGTGAATGCGATGGTTTCCATGCCTGCTCTCAGCGGAGATGTTGGGCGGGCCGCCAGCGTAATATTCTAACGGCGAGCAACCGACGGCGACAGTTTGCAGGGCCATGCAGCGTGCGGAATCTGCTGGACGTGCTGGAAAACGAATTCCACCGTGCTACCGTTGGGCTTCGGCTCCGCGCCGCACTGACGACGGCGTCGCGGCCGGCACGAAGCCAGTCCTTGGCGCCGGTGGCCGCTTTCCAGAGCGATTGCCTCAAGCGGCCCGGCCAGTGGCCGGGCAGGATCCGCACGTCGTGCATCGGCTGGGGGAGTGCCCGCCAATGCGCTTTGTAGGTCTCGTTGCCGCGAAGAAAATCGAGGGTCGTGATGCCCCCGGCGATGCCCTCTTGGAGCATGCAGACGAGCGCGAGATTGCCGGGTTCGTGCTCGGCCATGCTGGGGTCCAAGCCCGACTGGTAGGCATAGATTGTGTTGCCACCGACGAGAGAGTATTCCGCGGCCGCGGGTCGTCCATCGAGTTCGAGCCAGGCGATCCGCAGTTGTCCGGCGGCGAGCAATCGCTCGCTGGCCGCGCGATGGAAGGCGAAATGCTCCGGCGAGGTAAAGATGCCATCGACGCCGCGGTCGGCCCAACGGCGGCTGTGCAAATCAACCAACAGGCCAAAACCTACAGCGAGCTGTTCGGGCGTTCGTGCAGAGACGAGCCGGGCGCGGCCGGTGTCAAGGTAGGTGCGCTGGAGACGCCGCACGTGTTTGCGGTGGGTTTTGGAGAGCATCGCCAGATACTCATCCCAACTGCCTGGCAAAGACAGCCGCCAGCAGTGCGACGCCGGCCGCAGGTGGGTGATGGCTCCGCGCTCGCAAAGTGCGTCCACCAGGTCGCGCAGGATGGGGTCCGTCAGGTCGACGTTTTCCAAGGACAACAGGTCCCACGCGTCGCCGTGGGACGACACCTCCCCGGCGCCGCACAGCCAATCGGCGATGGCGCGGGCGGCGGCGGTTTGCTGTCCGTCACGGCAGGGCACAGTCAAATAGTCCGAGCAGACTTCGCCGGAGCCGAGGAAACGAACCGCGTGACCGTCGAGCAGCGAGTGCTCCAGATACCAGGGTGCCAGGGCCACGAGCGTGCCTTGTTCGTCGGTGACGCAGAGGACGAACAGCTCGCCGTGGCGCGAATCTTGCTGGCGGCCGACGCCGAGATGTTGCCACCAGGTGAGCAACCAATCGGGCCCGGTAAATGGCTGACCCGAGGTAAGATGACGCCAGGCCGCGGCGAGGCGCTCGAGTTCCGGTAGCTGGGTGATCAGCTCGACTTGCATCACGTGTCTCTTCCGGCCACGGTAACGAGCGGACGCGAGTCCGGTTCAAGGGACTTTTGGCCGGCGGCAGCGGCGGGCGCCGAAGACCGCCGTGGCAGACGCGGACGGACGTGCGCGTGACGTCCCAAATGGATGCCGTGTGCGCGCGGCGCGGGGCGGAGTGACCGTAAAGCTGACCGGACCGCAAGCCACGCGGAGGATCGTGCCCACGTCGTGGAACCCCAGTCGTCGACAAGCGGCCAGCGCGGACTTGTTCGTCCATTCTGCCGTGGTCAGCAATTGTGATACGCCCCGCGGCCGTAGTCCTTCGAGCCCGTGGGCCAGACAGGCGGGGTATAAGTGGCGGCCGCGGAATTCGGGGCGTGTGAAGGCCTTGTAGACGAACGCTGCGGAACGCGGAAACGACACGGCGACGCCCGAGCGCGTCGTGCGGCCACGGTGCAGTTCGGCCTCCAGCGAACCGAGAGCCAGCCAAATGTAACAGGCCAATCGTTCGTCCAGCAGCGCCGCGAAGCATAAGTCTTGACCGCATGCCATCCGATCGGCGAACGAGAAGTGCAAGTCGTTCGCCGGGTCGAGCGCGTGTGCGGCGACTTCCTCGGGCGCGAGAAAGCGGAAGTCGAACTCCAGATCAATTTGCGGCGGGCGTAGCTTGGCGGCGGGCAGACGCATCAGCCGCACGCAATCCAAGGTCATGGCGTGCGCCAGGGCGTGATAGCCGCGTTCCACGAGCATCCTGGGCGAGCGGACGACGGGCGGGCGGAATTGCGGTGAGTGGGACATGTTGCCGGCCTCCTTGGGGCGGATGAATCGATGCACGCAGCACGGTACAGCGGACGTGCGCCGGCCCCCGAGAGCGCCAGCAGAACGAACGGCGCCATGCCGTCAAACGCCAACGGGCTCCTCGAGTGCGGAGTCCTTTCGGACGTCTTCCAACAGCGTGAAACCCAGGGCGGCCGTCGGGTCGACCTTGAACGTCACGGGATATTCGTTGCCGCGACAGGGCTTGCGCGACTTGCCGCTCGGCAGCCGCCTGGCACACCGGATCGCCAGTTGCTTGAGATGCGGCAAGGGGCCCGTCAATCTCCATCGAGCGGCACGGCAAGCCGAACGTGCGGCGTAGAAACTGGTTGGCCAGGTGGACGTTTCCGCGGCGCAGGGCACGGCGGTTCTTGTGTTCGGTCGACAGCGACACGTTCATGCCCTCGAGGTTCGTCACCCGATGCGGGGTGCTTTGCGGCCAGGTGAGCATCTGGCCGGGCTGCACGTCGAATACCTGGGCGTACTGGTCGAACCATTCCTCGTAGGGCAAATCTTCGGCGAATTCGCCGGAAAAGATGCCCTCGAGATGCTTTTGCGAAACGAACTGCGGCTCCAGCGGATAGACCCACACGCGCTTCGTGCCGCGGATGTGCCAGAGCATGTTGACCGGCGTGTCGAGGTGATAGTGCACCAAGGCGCCGGGAGACGAAATCAGCAGGTTGGCCGAACGCTGCTCCGCCTGGAAGCCGGGGGCCATTTGTTCCAGCTCGTCGTAGATCGAGTCAACCGCCTCGCGCAAGTCGGCATGATGCACCAGGGCCTTGCGGAGATTGATCCACAGCCGGCCGCTCCGCACCAGGTCCAACAGCACGTCCGCGGAAACGCCGTTGCGATCGCCTTCGCGCCACTCGAAGTGCGCATGGCTGGTGCCCATGGTGTTGATGCCCATGTCGTGGGCCGGATGGCTGTCGATGAGCCGCACGAGGTTGTCGTCGTCAAACAGGCCCGACGTGTGCAGCAGATGCGGGGCCAGCAGGACTTCGTTTTCCAGGGCCTGGTATTGTGCGGGGGTCCACTCGGGCAAGAATGCGGCTCATCGGACTAGCGGGCTCCTAGAGGATCGTCATTGGGAATGGGGATGTCTCATCTAAGGAAGCATATGTTACGCCCGCCGGCGACGCGGCCGGGCCGCGGTCGTGGAAAACGCTATGACCGGCACGATCCCACCCGCGTCGCGTGCCGCCAGGTAGCCACAAGGCGGTGGACAGTGCACGCGGCCATTTGTCTGACAGCCGCTTTTCCAGCGGCTACAATGAGGCTCGAGCCGGCTTCCACGAGAACTTCCCTGCCCGAAATCGGAGAGATCATGTCCACGTTGCGAACGCTGCTGAGCGTTTCAGCCGTTGTGCTGTTGGCCTGGAACGTTGTGGCCGCAGCGGCCGAACCGGACCGCCCGAACATTTTAGTGTTTCTGGTCGACGACATGGGGTGGCAGGACACCAGCGTGCCGTTTTACACCGAGGTCACGCCGTTCAATCGCCGCTACCGCACGCCCAACATGGAACGTCTGGCCGCCGGCGGCATGAAATTCACCCAGGCCTACGCCTGCACCGTCTGCACGCCGACGCGAGTGAGCCTGATCACGGGGTTGGCGGCACCGCGGCATCGGGTGACCAACTGGATTCTGCGCGTTGATCCGGGCACGGACCGGCCGCATCCGACGCTTGGAGTTTCCGGCCTGGAACACGGGCGGCTTGAGCCCCGTCTCGGGCGTCGAGCGGACCGTGCACGCCACGCCGCTGGCGGAAGTGCTGCGCGGCGTGGGCTATCGCACGATTCACGTCGGCAAGGCCCACTTCGGCGCGGTCGGCACGCCGGGGGCCGATCCTTTGAACCTGGGCTTCGACGTGAACATCGGCGGCCACGCGGCCGGCGGGCCAGGCAGCTACCTGGGTACGGAAAACTTCAGCGCCAAAAATCGCAAAGGCGACCGGGTGTGGGACATTCCGGGTCTCGACAAGTATCACGGCGAGGACATCTTCCTCACCGAAGCGCTCACCCGCGAGGCGAACCACGCCATGGACGGGGCCGTGGCCGACGGTAAGCCGTTTTTTCTCTACATGGCCCATTACGCGGTGCACACGCCCTATTCGATCGACAATCGCTTTTACCAACGCTATCGAGACGAAGGATTGGATCACAAGGAGGCGATGTACTCGGCGCTGGTCGAAGGGATGGACAAGTCGCTGGGCGATCTGCTTGGACAACGTCGAGCGGCACGGGCTCGTCGGATAAAACGATCGTGATGTTCATGTCCGACAACGGCGGCTTGAGCGCGCATGCCCGGGGCGGCGAACCGAATACGCACAATCGGCCGCTGGCCAGCGGCAAGGGCTCGGCATACGAGGGGGGCATTCGCGAGCCGATGATCGTCCGCTGGCCGGGCGTGACGGCCGCCGCGCTCGGACCTGCTCGCAGCCGGTGATCATCCAGGACTTCTTTCCCACGATCCTGGAGATGGCCGGCGTCGAGGGTTTTCGGCAGATCGGCGGGGTGATCGACGGCCTCAGCTTCACCGGCTTGTTGCGCGGCGAGCACGACGCGGTGCGCGACGACCGGCCGTTGTTCTGGCATTATCCAAACCACTGGGGCGGCACGGGGCCGGGCATCGCGCCTTCGAGCACCGTGCGGCACGGCGACTGGAAGCTAATCTACTACCACGCCGACGGGCGCTACGAACTGTTCAATCTGGCTGACGATTTGGGTGAGTACCACGATCTGTCCGACGAGCGATCCGAGGTGCGCGACCGACTGGCCGACGAATTGGGCGAGTATCTGCGGAGCGTTGACGCACAAATGCCCGTCGACAAGCGGATCGGGGAAAACCGTGCCGCTACCGGGCGCGGCGTCGTAGGCGGCAAAATCGGTCATGACCCGACCCGCCGGACTCGGCCGCGGATCATAACGGCCGGGCCCACGTCGCTAGCACGGCGCCTTCGATCTAGACTTCCAGTGCAGTCGGTCGTTGCGGCGCGCTCGCTTTCATGATTTCTTGGTCCGGAGGGTCTGTTGCCATGCTCTGCCATTTGGTCTGTTTGCTCGTCGGAGTTTTGCCCGCTTCACAATCGTCGGCCAGCGGGGACGTGGAAGCCGTCGCCACGGCCGCGTTTGAGAAGTTGCCGGGGCATACTGCTTTCGCGTTCACCGAATTGACGAACGATGGGCCGCGATTGTTGTACGGCATTCGCCAGGACGAGCGGTTTGCCGTCGGTTCGAGCTTCAAGTTGTTTATCCTGGGCACGCTGGCCGACGAAGTGAACGGCGACCGGCGCGGGCTGGACAACGTCATGCGGCTGCAGGCCGAGTGGATCGGCCCGCCGCATAGCGAATTGGCCGACTGGCCACTCGATTCGCCCGTGACGTTGCAAACGCTGGCGCTGAAGATGATCTCGATCAGCGACAACACGGCGACCGACCACTTGCTGCACCTGTTGGGCCGCGAGCGGGTCGAACGCCAGATGGGTACGATGGGCGACCGCCATTCCAATTGGAACCGGCCGCTGCTGTCGACCCGCGAGATGACGATGCTCCGCGACAAGAAGACCGGCGTCCTGGGACGCGAGTATCAGAAGATCGACGAGTCCGCACGGCGCAAGTTTCTGGTCGATTACTTCTCCGATCTGCCGAACTATGACAAGCTTGACTTCGACGCGTCCGCCTACGACGTGGCCGAATGGTATGCCACGCCGCTGGACATGGCCAATGCCCTGTCGTGGATCAAGGACAACACCACCGAAGGCCAACCGGCCCATGCTGTGCGCGGCGTGATGGCGGTGGAAACGAAGCTGCCCCACGACGCGAGAATCTGGCCCTACGTCGGCTTCAAAGGGGGCTCGGAAGACAACCTGATCGTCGGCAACTGGTTGCTGAAGAACAAGAACGGCAACTGGTACACGATGCACATCTATTACAACAATCCCGACGGCAAGGCGCGACGAACAGCAGTTCATCCACACGATCGGCACGATCTTCGACGCGGTGAACCGGGCCGTGAACTGACGCGGCACGCCGCCGGCGCAATGCGGGTGGCGAGATAGCGCTCCGCGGCACTTGTCCGCCGGGGCACTATTTTGCCGCCTGGCGGTCGGAAACGTCGTAGCACCACAGGCTGCCCAGGTCGCGAAGGTAGAGCTTGCCATCGGCCACGACCGGATAGGGCCAAGCCTTCCCGCGGCCGCGATCGGGCTGATCGGGAAGCGTGAAGCGGCCCTTTTCGACGTAGCCCTCGGGCGTGATCTCGACCAGTGCCACGTCGTCCGTGTCGCCGTTGACGTACAGCCGGCCTTCGGCCGCCAACACGCTGGCGGCGCCGACGCTGCGGTTCTGCCATTTCACTTCACCGGTGGTAAACTCGACGCACATCAGCCCTTGGCTGTTGGTGCCGTACAGGTAGCCGTCGATCTCGACCGAGCCGCCGATGCTCGAGGGCATCTTGGGTTCGAAGTAGACCTGCGTGGCTTCGACGTCCTTGCCCTCGACCTCGAGCTTCACCAGCCCGCCGCCGCTACGCCCCGCGGCGCTATAGATCAGCTCGTTGCTGGCCACCGGCGTGGGAATGTTGGCCGGGCTCCCCTGGGCCGTGCGATCGTAACGCCACAGGAAGCGGCCGTCGGCGGCGTCGACCCCCACCAGGCCCTTGGCCAAGAACTGCACGTATTGCTTCACGGTGCCTGAGCTGACCACGATGATCGAGGCGTACGCCGCTTCGTCTCCCTCGGGCACGGCGCACTTCCAAATGGTCTCGCCCGACTTCTTGTCCAGGGCCACGATCGTGGCCTCGCTGCCGCCGGGCGTGACGACGAGTTTGTCTCCGTCCACGAGCGGCGACTCGGCATAGGCCCACTTGCCGGGCTTGCCGCTGAAATCGGTCCGCAGGTTTTTGGTCCAGCGCACTTCACCGCTGGCGGTGTCGAGGCAAGCCAAATCGCCGTCGGACCCCAGGGCAAATAGTGCGTTGCCGTCAACCGTGGGCGTGGAACGCGCGCCGGGATACTGCGGGCCCTGGTTCGGCCCGACCTTGCCGATGTGCTTGCGCCACAGTTGGCGGGCATCGGCGGTGCTCAAGCATTGCACGTATTCGTCGTCCACGCCCTCGTTGCTGATCACGTAAATGCGGTCGCCGACCACCGCGGGGGTCGAATAGCCGTCGCCGATGCTCTTGGCATGCCAGACGAGCGGCGGCCCATTCTCGGGCCATTGCGAGAGCAGCCCCCGCTCCTGTGAAATACCGTCGCGGTGCGTTCCGCGCCACTGGGGCCAATCGTCGGCCACGGCCACCGCAGTTGAAAGAGCAACAACTGTCAGAAGCAATCGCGATTTCATGTTTGCATCTCCGAGAGCAAGACGAGGTCACGCGCTAGCGTGGTTATAGGCGGAGAGTCGAAATCACGCAACAGATTGAGCCGGCACGGCCGCCAACCGGCCGAACGTATTGCCGCGTATGCCGACGGGTTTGCGCTGGACTGCTAAGCGACCCACTGATCGCTAAAGATTCGCCAGGCAATGGCCGCTTGCACCAGCGCCGCCGAGGTGCGTGCGTGCGGGAGCAGTCACGGTATCGCGGCGTCAGACTTCGGCCGTCACGAGTCCGGCATCGGTAATCACGGCCGACTCCTGGTACGATTCGTAGTCGGTGTTGACGCCCCACAGGTTGTGCTGTTTCGCTTCCAGGATGTTTTCGGCGGCCAGCAGCCCCATCAGGATGCTGTGGTCCTGGTTGTTGTATTTGAAGGCCCCGTAGCGGCCGATCACCGACAGGCCCTCGACGGCGTCGAGATAGCCTGTGATCACGTCGACGTGCCGCTTGTAGCCGCGGGCATAGATCGGATAGCAGCGGCGTACCCGCACCACGTGTCCGGCCAGCACCGGCGCGGAGCGGAGGAAGCCGGCGGAAGTCATCTCGGCCCGGGCACGGCGCGTCAAATCTTCGTCGCTCTGCCGCCACAGGTCGTCATCGTCGGAGCACCAGTATTCCAGCGACAGGATCGTGTCGTCCGAATCACCGCACAATCCGGGTACCCAGTTGCAAAAATTCGTCACGCGGCCGGTCAGCAGCTCCGGCGAGTGGATGTACAGCCACTGGTCGGGAAACAAATCTCGAGCACCGACGCGCAAGTAAACGAGCAGCGTGTTGCGAAACGCCAGAGATCTGGCGGCCGTGTGAACGGCCTGCGGCGCTTCATCCAGATTTTGTACCAACAACGTCAGCGGCATCGTGGAGACGACACGATCGAACCGCACGACGTCGCCGGACATTGTTTCCAACCCCCGCACGCGGCCACGGTCGACCAGCACCCGCCGCACCGGCCGATTCAGATGCACGGCGCCGCCGAGTCCGCGCACGTAATCGGCCATGCGCTCGTAGACCATGCCGGTGCCGCCGTGGGGATAGGCGAAGCGATCGACCAGCGTCCGATGCCGGCCGCGGGCGAGTCCCAGGGCGCTTTTGACGGCCTCGCCGAACGAGAGCTTTTTGATTCGCTGGGCGGCGAAGTCGGCGTCGAGTTCGCCACAGCGAACACCCCACAGCTTTTCGCTGTAGGTCTGGAAGAAGATCTCGAACAGCCGCCGGCCGAAGCGGCGGACAACCCAGTCTTCGAAGCTGGCATCGGTCGACTCTGCGCCGCCGCGGCAACGCTGCCTCAAATAGCTGGCCAGGCAGCCGGCGGCTTCCCTCGGACCCAGGTTCCACAGGGCGTTGCCGGCCACCAGCGGATAGTTAAAGAACCGGCCGCGATAATAGACGCGCGTCATCCGGTCGACCATCTGGTAGTCGCGGCCCACGACTTCCAGCCACAGGCGATTGACCCGGGCATCGCTGGAGAAGAAGCGGTGCGGGCCGAGGTCCACCGTCTGCCCCCAGAGCTGAAAGCTGCGGGCCAGCCCGCCTACCGAGCCGGAAGCCTCGAACACCTCGACTTCGACGCCGGCTTTGGCCAGTTGATAGGCGGCGGTCAGTCCGGCCGGTCCGGCGCCGATCAGGGCGACGCGCATGGTGTCGAGATCCTTGTACGATACGGCCGGCGCGAGAGCGTGGGCCGGTTGTGCTGGGGGTAACGGTTGCGCGCACGCGCGGCGCACGCGGGTACTACAGGTACGTAGGTCGGAAAGGCCGGGGGAGCAAACGCGGAGGGGCGTGGGCTGGCGATTCGGGGTTGGAACTTGGGCCCCTTGCGAAGCCCCAATAACGCCGACGCGGATTGGCCCAATTTTCTTTTGCCCGCACCCTCGTTCCGTTTTTCGTGCCAGCGCAGCAAACGCACGCGAGGGCGAACAAATCCCTGCAGGGGGGCAACCACCTTCCACAATCCACCCCACTTCGCACGCAAAATCGCGTCCCCGGATTCCCCCCAGCGTACGGTAGTGGAAGGGGTGGCCTTATTTGAAGGGCATTGGTTTGAAGGGCATTGAGGCGTCCCAGTGCGGTGCCATTGGAAGGCTTGTCGCCCACCTACCCAGCCGGACGTCCCATCGCGGTCGATGTGACGACCGGCTTCTAATAACCCTTGCGGGTCGCGTCTCACGTTCGCCTTCCGCGATGAATGGCATTGACGCACAATTCCAGACGGCCTTCTCGCGGGCGGGTCCCGAGACGCGCGAGGATGGCTCACGCCAGCGACAGCGACGCGGCATGCGCCACGGAGTTATTCCCCTACGCCAGCAGCTTTTCGACGACATTGCCGTGGACGTCGGTCAGGCGGAAGTCGCGGCCCTGGAAGCGGTAGGTGAGCTGGGTGTGGTCGAAGCCCAGCAGGTGCAGGAGCGTGGCGTGCAGATCGTGGACGTGGACCCGATCGGCTACGGCGTTGAAGCCGAACTCGTCGCTTTCGCCCAGCGTGATGCCGGGGCGAATACCGCCGCCGGCCAGCCACATGGTGAACGCGTTGGGATGGTGATCGCGGCCGTCGTTGCCCCCCTGCACCATCGGCGTGCGGCCGAACTCGCCTCCCCAGATCACCAGCGTCTCGTCGAGCAGCCCGCGCTGCTTGAGATCTTTGATTAGCGCGGCCGACGGTTTGTCGGTCAGGCCGGTTTGTTCTTTCAGCCCCTTGGTCAATCCGCCGTGATGGTCCCAGGCCTCGTGAAACAATTGCACGAACCGCACGCCGCGCTCCACCAACCGCCGAGCCAGCAGGCAGTTATTCGCATACGAGGGCTGGCCCGGCACGGCGCCGTACATGTCGAGCGTGGCCGGCGATTCTCCCGAAATGTCCATCAGGTCCGGAGCGCTGGTTTGCATCTTGTAGGCCAGCTCAAAGGAGTTGATCCGGGTGGCAATTTCCGGGTCGCCCACGACGTCCAGCCGCAGGCGGTTCAACTCGGCCAGCGTGTCGAGCGAGTCGCGCTGGGTCTGAGCGTCGATGCCGGCCGGGTTCGACAGAAACAGGACCGGATCGCCCTGGTTGCGAAATGGCACGCCCTGATACACGGTGGGGAGAAAGCCGCAGCCCCAGTTGCTTGCTCCGCCGCTGGTTCCTTTCTTTGCCGAATTGAGCACGACGAAGCCCGGCAGATCGCGCGACTGGCTCCCCAGGCCATACGTGGTCCAGGCCCCGATGCTGGGTCGGCCGAATTGCTGCGAGCCGGTGTTCATCATGATCTGGCCCGGCGCGTGGTTGAAGGCGTCGGTGACCAGCGAGCGGACGATGGCCACGTCGTCGACGACCTCGGCCAGGTGCGGCAGCAGTTCGGACAGCTCCGCTCCGCACCGGCCGTGTTTGGCGAACTTGAACTTGGGGGCCAGGAACGTCGAGTTGGGATTGATGAACGCCGCCCGATAGCCTTCGAGCAGCTCGGGCGGAGGAAGCTGGCCGCCGAGTTTTTCCAGTTGCGGCTTGTAATCGAACAGGTCCAGGTGGCTTGGTGCGCCAGCCTGGAAGAGGAAGATAACGTGCTTGGCCCGGGCCGTGTAATGCGGCCGCTTGGGCGCGAGCGGATCGAGCGCGGCGGGGGCGGCCGCGGCGCATTCGCCCAACAGCGAGCCGAGGGCGATAGATCCCAACCCGACGCCGCATTGCTCGAGGAACCAGCGGCGGGAAATCTGGCGGCGAAGTGTTTCCGAGAGGTTCATGGGGGCAGCTCTCGGGCGCTGTCTACGCGCTATTCCTTGGTGATCGTTTCGTCGAGGTTCAGGATCACGCGGGCCACGATGGTGTAGGCCGCCAGGTCGGTGGGCGTGACTCCCTGGAGCAAGTCTTGAGGCAATTCGTTCTTGCCAGTGGCGATCTCGCGGGGATTGATCCAGCCTTGGGCGATCCGCCGCCGGCTCTTGTCGAGCAAGTCCACCAGCGCCGCGGTCTCCGCTTCGCTGGGGGGCCGGCTCACGCAAGAGCGGAAGGCGAACGTGACGCGCTGGGCATCCCCCGGTCCGGCCGAAGCCAGCGTGCGGCGGGCCAGGCCACGAGCGCATTCGGCGAAAATGACTTCGTTCAGCGTGGTGAGCGCTTGCAGCGGCGTGTCGGACCGCTGCCGGCGAACGCATGAGAAATCGCCATTCGGCGTATCGAAGTTCTGCAGCATCGGGTATGGCAGCGAGCGGCGGCGGAAGGTGTAGAGTGCCCGGCGGTAGCGATCGGGCCCTCGCTCTTCGTTCCAGGTGAGCGGGGCGTAGCTCAAGGCCAGCAGGCTCTCGGGAATCGGAGCAAAAATGCTTTCGCCCCCTAGCTTGGGATTCAACAATCCGCTGGCCGAAAGGGCGATGTCGCGCACGATCTCGCCTTCGACTCGAAACCGCGGACCGCGCGCCAGCAGGCGATTGTACGGATCGCGCTCGTACAGGCCGGGCGTGACGCGCGACGACTGCTGATACGTGGCCGAATGGACGATCAGCCGGTGCAAGGCCTTGCTGCTCCAGCCCGAGTTGACAAACTCGCAAGCCAGCCAGTCGAGCAACTGCGGATGGCTGGGGGGCTCGCTCTGGACACCGAAGTCTTCGCTGGTGCTGACGATGCCCGTGCCGAAGTAGGCCTGCCAGATTCGATTGACGAACACCCGGGCCGTGGTCGGGCTGCGCGGATCGACCAGCCAACGGGCGAGTGAAAGCCGCGTCGGCGGGGCATCGGCCGGGAGCGGGTGCAGCACCGCGGGCACACCGGCGGTCACCGTGTCGGCCGGATTGAGGAAATCGCCCCGCTTGAGCATGCGCGTTTCGCGCGGCATGTCCCGTTCAGCGAGCACCAAGGCCGTCGTGCCGGCGGGCCAGGCGGCCCAGAGCGATTCGATTTGCTGATTGGCGTCTTGCCAATCGGCAACCGTGGTGCGCCAGCAGTGAAAGACTTCGGCCTGCTGGGCGGCGGATCGCTCGGCCGCGGGTATGCTCAGAATCTGGCGGACGTGGGCCGGCAGCGGGTCGGCGGCGACGTCCCCTTCCTGCGAGGTAACGGAAATGCGGAACCGGCCCAGAAGGTTGTTCTGATGGTCGTCGCTGTTCCAGCCGCCGTGGTTTTGCACCAGCGAAATCGTGATCTCGGCGCCCGACTCGAAGGCGATCGGCTTTTCGAAGCGGAACACGGCTTTGCGCGGTTGATTGCGTCGGCCGGCGCCGGCGTCGATACCCCAGGCCGTTTCGTTCTTGTCGTCGATGGCGAAGGCCACAGGGCCCACGACGCGCTGTTTGCCCGAGCGATCGTCGAAGTTCGGCTCCAGTGGCGATTCGGCCTGCCCGTAGTCGGCCGTGGCGGCGGAAATCTTGAATTCCTCGGGCTTGGCTTCGCCCTCGGCCGGCTTGGCTTCGACTTTGATTTGCGTCAGCGCGCAAGTCCCTTTGAACGAACGGCCGGGGCCGCCACGGGGCAGGTTCGGATCGGTGAGCAGCTCGAGCCGCACGGCCGTGATGTTTGCCAGTTTCGAGCGACCCGTGACGCGAAACGTGCAATGCGTGGGCGCGTAGCCCGCACAGAGCATTGACTCGTCCGGCAATAGCCGCAGCTTAGCTCCGCCCCCCACTTCTTCGTACTCATCGGGCGGCGAGGACCTCCCACTCGGGGTGATGTTGCGACACTTCGGCTTCCCAGGCGGCCATCCGCTGGGGCCAATCGGGGGTGGCCTCTTGCAACTCGGTTTCGATCCGCCGCATTTCGGCGAGCAGGTGGCTGCATTCCAGCTGTTCGGCGGGCGTGTAGACCGTCGGCTGGGCCTCGTGATGGTTGTTCAAATAGGCGAACAGCCGGTAGTACTCTTCCTGCGTGAGCGGATCGTACTTGTGATTGTGGCACTGGCAGCATTGAATGGTCAGGCCGAGCACGCTTTTGCCCAAGGCGTCCATACGGTCGAACATGGCTTCCATACGGAACTGCTCGGGATCGATCCCCCCTTCCTCGTTGAGCATCGAGTTGCGCAGGAAACCCGTGGCCACGATCTGGTCCTGCGTGGCGGAGGGCAACAGGTCGCCGGCCAACTGTTCGACGATGAAGCGGTCGTAAGGCAGGTCGCGATTGAGGGCCCCAATGACCCAATCGCGGTACATCCAGACGTTGCGCGACTTGTCCTTTTCAAAGCCGTCGGAATCGGCATATCGGGCCGCGTCGAGCCAGTGGCGGCCCCAACGCTCGCCATAGTGGGGCGATGCGAGCAAGCGTTCGACCTGCTTTTGATAGGCGCCGGGGCTGTCGTCGGCCAGAAAGGCGTCGACCTGGGCGATCGAGGGCGGCAGCCCAACCAGATCGAGGCTCAGCCGCCGCAACAGCGTCACGCGGTCGGCCGGTGGCGAGGGGGCGAGGCCTGCGGATTCGAGCTTTGCCAGGATGAAGCGGTCGATGTCGTTTTGGGCCCAGGTGCCGTTTTGCACCGAGGGAACGGCCGGACGCACCGGCGCGTGAAACGCCCAGTGATCGCGGCGATGATCGACTTGGGCGCTTTCGGTGTCGGGCCACTGTGCCCCCTGGTCGATCCAGGTTTTCACCAGCTCGATCTCGTGCGGCGGTAGCGGATCCCGATCGGCCGGCATCCGCGAGATCTGTTCGCTGGCCCCCAACAGGGCGTGCACGAGCAAGCTTTCGCTGCTTTTGCCCGGCACAATCGAATTGCCCGAGTCGCCGCCTTTGAAGGCCGCGTCACGACGATCAAGCCGCAGGCCGGCTTCCTGCTTGACCGGACCGTGACACTCGTAGCAATGCTTGGCCAACAGAGGCTGCACGTCGCGAGCATAGTCGACCGGCTCGGCCGCCATGACCGGCATCGGAGCCACGAGCGCCATCAGCAGACCCGACAGAAGCAAACCGAATTCAGCGCGAAGAAGAAACGGCATGGCGCAAACGGCGTGGAGGGCACACGGGGAGGGATCCGCCAGGAGCGACTTTCATTGTAATGTCCCACGCCGCGGCGAGCCAAGCGCTGGAATGTCAGCCGCCAGTGGCCGGCATGCTCCGCGCCGAAAACAGAACCGGCGCACGCAGCGCATTCGCCCATCGCGTTGTGCGTCTGAGCACGCCAACTCCCTCGCAGCGACGGCATGCGGAGCATGCCTGCTACACGAGGCTCGGGCAGCGACCGTGCGGAATGTGCGGCGTGCTAGTTTGTCACTTCGGCCACGCGGCGCTTGAGAGCGTTCAGCAACAGCGGCGCCATTTGCGGCCCGCAACTGTTCTCTTCGCCGTACTGGTCGCTGTCGCGGCCGTAGGCGAATGGCGGGCGGGTGTCCCACTGACGCTTGGGAACGATGTAGCCCAGCTCGTCGTTGGCCAGGCCGAACAGCAGGAATTGCTTGCTCGGCAGGCTCTCGACCACGGCCGGTTCCAGCGGCGCGTCGGGGTAGTCGGCGCCAGGATCGGCCGGGTCCTGGCAGCGGCCGTAGACCAGCTCGGGATAGATCTCGCCCGGAATGCCAACGACGTTCAGCTTGCCGAGCTTGAGATAGGCCACCTCGGTGATGCCCGCCGGCATGTGCTTGGAGTCTTTGATCGGGTCGTACGGGCGGCCCAGTTCCTCGGAGTCACCGGTCCACATCAGCCCGCTGCGGTCGATGAGCCCCATGACCATCGCCGCGCGGAAGATGGTGTTTTCCAGCGGCACGGTAATCGGCTTGGCCGAAATGAGAAACGGCGTGAGAGTGATCGGCTCGGCCGCGTCGATGGCCTGCATGGCCAGTTTGGCGACGTCGGAGCCGTAGCGCTCGCAGTATTCAAAGTTGCCGTCGTCCAGCGTCGCGCCGTCGTCGCGCTGATAGATTCCGCGGGGCGGGGCCATCAGCCCGCCGACGGCGCCGGACATGTAGAGCACGGGGCAGCCGTAGCGCCGCTGGAGATCGCGGATGGCGTAGTGCGGGAAGTCGGCGGTGATTTCGGTGTTGTCGCCCTCGAGCGCCTCGGGATGGCAGGACCAGTTGACGAGCAGGCAGTGCGGTTTGTGTTCCTTGGTGGCGTCGAACCGAACGACGCGGATGACGTCGTCTTTGACGTACGGCTCGCGGCTGTCGCGCAAGAGTCGCTCGTCGGAGGCCGTGCCATACGTGGCCGCGACGGGCACGCGGGCGGCGTCGGCTTGCCGAATGGCGGCGACGATCTGCGACTGGACGTGCGCGAGGTACGCCGGGTCGATGCCGGACTTGAACGGCGACGGTCCCCAGATGCCCATCGTGTCGGGGCCCTCGTGATTGTGCGTGCTGGCGACGAGCACATAGTCAAAGCCGTCGAGCCGTTTGCGAATCGCCTCGACGATTGGGTATTGCAAGCCGACGACGTCCGCCGCGGCGATCGCGATCTTCTTCTGGCCGTCGTCCAACACGATGGCCCGGGCATAGAGCGGATCGTGCACTCCGGTGGCGCGGCGATTCTGGCCGTAGCCTGCGACGTAGACCGGCGTCTTGCCCATGACGTCGGGCGTGATGTCGGCGGAGCCGAAACCGGCGGACAACGCATCGCCGGCCAGTACGGCGGACAGCGGGGCGAGGGAGAACCCGGCGAGTAGACCGGTAATAAGCAGGCGTTGCATGGAGTGGCTCTCGGAGTTGTCGAGGGGGATCGCTAGTGGGTTTGGAGAAGCCGTTAGTATGCGTCGCCGGGGGAGCCGACGCAAAGGCTGATTGCGGGTCTCGGGATTCGCATCGGGGCGGGGTCGAACCGCCTCGCCGCGCAATCCCGGCCCTCATCTCCTCATCGCCTCGGCCGGGTGGTATGATCACGCTGTTGGTACTGCTGGCTAATCCTCTTAAATCCCAGGTGCAGACATGATTGCCGACGCTACCCCCCAGCCGCCGCAACAACCCACGTCGAGCGGCACGCCGCTGTGGGTGATACTGCTCGTCGTTGGCAGTGCCGTTGCGTTCTTCGTCTTGATCGTGATCGGGGTGCTGGTCGCGCTGCTGTTGCCGGCGATTCAAGCGGCTCGCGAAGCGGCGCGACGGGCGATGTGCATGAACAACTTGAGACAGGTTGGCGTCGCGATGTTGGAATACCAGGAGGCCTACGGCAGCTATCCGCCTGATTACTTGCCCGATGCCGATGGCCGGCCGATGCACAGTTGGCGGGTGCTGCTGCTGCCGCATTTGCAGGACCCGGAGGCCGACGAAATCTACCGGCAGTATCGCTTTGACGAGCCCTGGGACGGACCGAGCAATCGCCGCCTGGCCCACTGGATGCCGCAGATCTACGCATGCCCCAGCAACGATGCACCACCGGGCGAAACCAACTACGTGGCCGTCGTGGGGGAAGAGACGGTTTGGCCCCCGGGCCGGGCAATCAATGTCACTGACATCAAAGACGGCATGTCGAACACCATCGCCGTCGTTGAAGCCGCCGGACAGGGGATCAACTGGCTGGAACCGCGCGACCTCACGCTGGACGAGGCCGCCCAGGGAGTTGATCAGGGCGAGACGAACTTTTCCAGCCGTCACGTCGGCGGGGCGAACGCCTTGTTCTGCGACGGGCACGTCGACTTCTTGGAGAGCAGCACGCCGCCGGCGGAGGTCCGGGCAATGCTCACCCGCTCGGGCGGCGAACCCGTGCCGTAACGAGTCCGCCACTCCCGCCGACCGCTGAATCGATTACGCGTCCGTAAGGCTACGTGGAATTTGTTTCGTGTTTCGTCGCGCCGATGATATCATCGTGCTGGTGGTGCTAGTGTACATCTCTACACACATAGGGGTAGTGCCATGAATTCCACTCCACAGGTGCCTCGTCCGACGATTTGGGCGGTTCTGATCATCACCGTCGGCGGGGTGGGTTGCGTCATTCTGGTGACGTCGTTGCTGTTGTTGGGCGTTTAGCCGCGGCCGCATCAAGCAAGCGCACGTTCAGCATCGACTGCCAGACGTGCGCTTGCGGCCAGCTCGATTGACCGACGCGTTGCGCCAATCCAGTGCACGGCGGGCGGGCTCTTGCGATCCCCTGTCTCAAGGACGCCAAAACCGGCGTACTCTGCCCTTGGCATCGGTTCACCGAGTACGAAATCGCGACAGTTGCCAAACAGCCGTGGCGGAAGGCCGGCGGATTCGCCATACTCAGTGGTTCTATTGAATCGCTCTTTGGCCCGCCTTGTTGCACCGATGACTGACCCTGCACCGCTTGGTCCTTTGGCCGGCACCGCCCTGCCCTGTTACGTCTTTGATTCGCACCAGCATCTGGCCCGGCACGTGGCGGGCATCATTGCCGCGGTGATTCGCGACCGGGCGTCCCACGGTCAAAAGGCCGTGCTCGGTTTGCCGACCGGAAGCACCCCCGTGGGCATCTATCGCGAGCTCATTCGGCTGCACCAAGACGAGGGACTCGATTTTTCGAACGTCGTCACGTTCAACCTCGACGAATACCTGGGCCTGGGGCCCGAGCGGCTGCAAAGCTATCGCCGCTGGATGCACGAGCATCTGTTCAAGTTCATCAACGTGCCGCCGGAGAACGTCTTCATTCCCGACGGGCTGATTCCGCCTGAGAGGCTCGACGAGTATTGCCGTTGGTACGAAGAGCGGATTCGCGAGGCCGGCGGCATCGACATCCAACTCCTGGGCATCGGCCGCAACGGGCACATCGGCTTCAACGAGCCGTTCAGCGCCAAGGACAGCCGCACGCGGGTGTGCACGCTCGACCCGCTCACGCGGCGCGACGCGGCCAGCGATTTCTTCAGCGAAGAGAACGTGCCGATGCAGGCCATCACGATGGGGCTGGGCACGATTTTTGATGCCCGCAAGATTCTTTTGATCGCGCTGGGCGAGCACAAGGCCGGCATCATCCGCGAAGCGGCCGAAGGCCCCGCCACGCCTCGCGTGCCGGCCTGCTTCCTGCGCGAGCACGCCGACGCCACGCTGCTGTTGGACCATGCCGCCGCCGGCAAGCTGACCGCCACCACGACGCCCTGGGTGTTGGGTAAGGTCGAGTGGACCGACCTGCTGATCAAGCGGGCCATTCTCTGGCTGTGCGAGCAATCCGGTAAGGCCCTGTTGAAGCTCGACGACGACGATTTCCGCGAGCACAATCTGCACCAGCTCTTGCGGCACCACGGTCCGGCCCAAAGTGCCGCGCACCGGGTGTTTCGCTGGATGATGGACACCATCGAATACCATCCGGCCGGCCGCACGCCGCGGCGCGTGATCTGCTTCAGTCCGCACCCGGACGACGACGTGATCTCGATGGGGGGCACGCTGATCCGGCTGGTCGAGGACCGGCACGAAGTGCACGTGGCCTACATGACCAGCGGCAACATCGCCGTGTTTGATCACGATGCCCAGCGGATCGCCGACCTGGTGACGGAATACAATCGGCTGTTCGCCATCGACGACGATAAGTCTCGGGCGCTGGAACGCCTGGTGGCCGAATCGTTGGCCACGAAGGGGCCGGGCGAAAGCGATTGCCAGGAGGTGCTGGCCATCAAATCGCTAATTCGCTGGAGCGAGGCCAAGGCCGGGGCGATCGTGGCCGGCTGCCGCGAAGAGAACCTGCACTTTCTCGACCTGCCGTTCTACCGCACCGGCACGATTGCCAAGAAGCCGCTCACCGACGAAGACCTGGCCATCGTGCGATCGCTCATCGAGCGCGTCGACCCGGCGCAGATTTACGTGGCCGGCGACCTTTCGGACCCGCACGGCACGCACCGGGTGTGTGCCGAGGCGATCTTTCGGGCCGTGACGGCGATCGAACGCGATACGGGCAGCCGGCCCAAGGTGCTGTTGTATCGCGGCGCCTGGCAGGAGTGGGCCCCGCACGAGATCGAAGTCGCCGTGCCCCTTTCGCCGCGCGACTTGGAGCTCAAGCGGCAAGCGATCTTCATGCACGAGTCGCAGAAGGACTCGGCGCTATTCCCCGGGCCCGACGACCCGCGCGAGTTCTGGCAGCGGGCCGAAGACCGCAATCGCAACACGGCCGCCGTCTACAACCAGTACGGCCTGCCGGAATATTTCGCCCTGGAAGGCTTCGTCCGCTGGAACGGCGTGCCGCTGTAGCGGCCGACGCGGCCATCGTGCGAACGCGCAGCGAGCGGTTCGGCGCCGTTTCGCTGTGCGTCAAAACATGCCTTGCCCCAGCCGGTGGTCGTTGGCCGGCGCCGGAAGGGACGACGCATGTCATCCCCGGCGGTCGGACGCCAGATACCTTTGGGCGGTGCGCAAGGCGCGGAGCAATCGCAGAACCTGCTCGTGCCCGTGGTACGAATGCGAGACCACCAGGCACTTGCAGTCCGCCAGCGGCACGATCGACGCGTTGCCCCCCACCGAGTCCCAGCTCGACGTCAGGATGGTGTCGGTGATCGCATCGGTGAGCGCGTTCAAGTTGATGTCCATCAGGTCGCCCACGGGATAGACGCGCGTCGACATGCATTCCGGCTGATCGGCCTGGTCCTTGGTCGTGATCAGCAACACGTCGTCGCGCACCAGGTAGGTCAGATCGAGGTCTTTGAGCAGTAGCCACAAGGCACTCTTGAGCGTGACGTTGCGGACATGGAAGGTGACCGGCACGTCGCGTGGGACGCCCGCGCCATCGAGCGCGAGGTCGTCGAGTCGGATTTCAATTCTGTGTTCGAGCTGATGGTCGAGGGACGCGACGACCTGATCGAGCGGTTTGGCGACGAACTCCAAGCGGACCCGCTGGTCCAGGCCATCGTGAATCCGCTGTTCGGCCGCCGACGGCAACGGCAGCGACTCGATGTCGGGTGGCGAGATATCGCCGGCCATGCCGCTGGCGGTCAGCGAGAGGCGTGCCAGCCAGACGACCGCGGCCAGGCTCCCGGCCACGGTGACCCGGTGTCGGCGGTGAGCGTCGCGTGTTCGCGCAAGTGGGGTTTGCATGGTTTTTCTCCTCTGCCGAAGAAGACGACCGTCGGCGCTCGCTGACCGATTCAGAATCGATCGAGCGGACGCCGCAGCTGCGAGACGCGAAATCCTGGTCGCCGTCGCTCGTCAGTCTGTTGGCGGCAACTGTTTTTTGGCTGCCCGCAGGGCGCGGAGCAATCGCAGGATTTCTCGTGACCGGAAATGGTTTGCGTGATGACGAGACTTGTGCACGCTGGCACGGATCGATTTGCGAGGGCGTTGCCGCCGATCGACTCCAGGTGTTCGGTAGCACGGTACTGGAAATCAAGTCGATCAGCGGTGGGTAATACTGATTTTCCACCAGATCGCCCACCGGATAAACCCGTCGCCACCAGTTCATCCGGCGATTCCGCCTGGTCCCTCGTCGTGATGAACAGCACGTCGTCGCGGACAAGGTACGTGAGATCCAGACTCCACAGCAGTCGCCGCAGGGCGGACTTCAGTTGGACGTTGCGGATATGCAACGTCACGGGCAGGTCCGGCGTGACCCCCGCGTCCACCAGCACGCACTGATCGAGCTGGATGGAAATCTGGCGGTGGAACAGATCGTCGAGGTACGTGATCACTTCGTGGAGCGACTTTTCGATCGAACTCAAGAGTGACCGGCCGCGCCAGGGCATCGCGAATGCGCTGCTCTTCCGCCGATGGTACGGGCAGCGACTCGATGGCCGGTGCCGGCACTTCATCGGCCACACAGAGTGCTGGCCGACTGAGCTTTCCCGATGAGCGCCGCGCAGCATCCCACGACGATGATCCGCCGGACTTGGTCGAACATCGAGTTTGGTGCTTGCCATTGCATCGCATCACCCCCGTGGCAAAGAGGACGGCTGCCCCCTCGTGCAATGAGCGGCACGCGGCTGTGGAAACAGGCGTGTGACAAAATCCTGGTCGCCGTCGCTCGTCAGTCTGTGGGCGGCAACTGTTTTTTGGCTGCTCGCAGGGCGCGGAGCAATCGCAGGATTTCCTCGTGACCGGAAATGGCTTGCGAGATGACGAGACTTTTGCACGTGGCCATCTCTGTGATCGTCGCGTTGCCGCCGACTCGACTCCAGGTATTCGGTAGCACGCTCGTGGTAATCACGGTGACCAGCTCCTCGTACGAACCATGGGCCAGATCGCCCACCGGATAAACCCGAATCGAGAGAAGTTCCGGCGTCTCCGCCTGGTCGACGGTGGTGATCAACAGAACGCCCTCCTGGATCACGTAGGTCAAATCCAGGTCGCGGAGCATTAGCCGCAGCGCGGCCTTCAGCGTGACGTTGTGCAGGCGGCGGGTGATCGGCACTTCGGGGCCGATGCCGGCGTCTTCGAGGCGCGAGAATCGAACTGGACCGGGATCTGGTGGTCGACCGCGTCGTCGATGAACGTGGCAATGTAGTTGAGCGGCTTCTCGACGAACTCAACGGTAACCGGCCGCGAGAGGCCATCGAGAATCCGCTGTTCGTCGGCCGTCATCGCGGGCAGAAACTCGACGGCCGGCTCCGGAACCTTGGCCACGGCGGCGGCGGCAGCAACTGGTTTTGCTGGTTCGGCCGGCGGATCGTCGGCGCGCCCCACGCTGGCTTGCGTCAGCCAAACGACGGTCAGCAGCGCCATCGCGGCGTGACGCCACTTGTCGTTCCACGAGGGCCGGTGTGAATGACGGCATTGCATGGTTTCTCTCCTCTGCCAAAGAAGATTGACCGGCGCCGCCTGGCCGCGGGAAATCAGCCGCCGCGCACGCCGCTGTTCCGAATCGCAATACCCTGGTTGTATCATGTCGGTCGGGATTTTGCGCACATCAGTGACGCTGGCCGCGAAAAAATAACACGACAAGTGTCAAGGAGCGGGCCGGGGACCTGCGGGGAACCGCGGCAAACCCTGCGGCCGGTGCGGAGGTTTGGCTTGCACCGCAAGACGAAACGCCGCAAGGCTCAACGCGCGAGCGGCGCCGGGGCGCAAGAAGATGCCTCCGCCGCCTCGGGGATGCCCTGAAGCGGGGATCGCGCGGCGGGCACCGTGAGAGGGCCCCGAATCGGAGCTACCAACTGCTGGGGCTGAAGGACATGCCCACGCCGCCCCAGGGGCTGACGTAGAAACCCATTCCGCCGCCGACGGTCGATTCGTTCAACCGCTTATTGACGTTTTGGTTGCTGCGATAGGGTGAATAGCTGGTCGGCGGATAGAGCCAATCCGCCAGGTAATTCTGCTGGTTCGTGCGGTCGGTCTGTATCTGGTTGGCCACCTGTTGGGCCTGGCCGCGCTGAAAGGCCTCCTGCTCGCCTTCGAGCGTGGACCGCTTGGCCTGGATCTTGGCCAACTCGGCGCTGAGCTGGTCGGCCGACATGGTTACCAGGTTGGGCAGGTCCTTAAGCACCTCGGCCCGCTTCTTGTCGGACAGCACCGACAGGTACTGGGCCATCCAGGAGCGGGCTTCCTTGGCCTGAGGCGTTTCAATGATCTGGAACTTTTCCTGCATGTCGGCCAGCATGTAGACCATTTCCTGCGGCGTCATTTTTGCTACGCGCTCGTTGAAGCTGCGCTTGATCTGCGCGACCTGCTCCTTGCTGTAGACCGGCTGGCCGGTCAGCCACTCGTTGAACTCGAACATGGCCCGGCGCCACTGCGGGCTGTTGATGATCTGTTCTTTGGTGGGAATCCCCTCGGTGCCGACCGGCAATTGCGACGCAGCCTGGGCTGGCTTGCCGTCCGGCTGCCCGGCCGAGGACTGGCCGGCGCTGGGTTGCGCAGCGCGGGGCTGGAAGGCGCCGGGCTGCTTACGGGCTGGTGCGGTAGCCGGCTGCTTGGCGGTCGGTTGGGCAGTGGCTCGCGGCGCCTGCTCGGCGTTTGCACTTGCCGAGTGCATGCCGAGCAAAAGAGCCACCAGGGCCGGCCTGACGATACGCAGCATGGTTGTTCCCCCGTAATTGGATCGCCGAGTGAGGTCGGCGGAAATCGAATGCGTGTTACTTACTCGAGTCCTCGCGGTGCAGCGTGATCTCGAAAGGCGGCATTGGCTGCCCGTTCGAGGTGCCGCCCAGCGACTTCCAGCTAAAACTGTCGCCGCCATCATACTGATACACGTTGGTCGAGGTGGTCTGTCGACCGTCGGGCGAGACCCCCGCGGCTTGCACGACCCAGGAGTCGCCGTGGCGGGTCCAGGTTCCCTCGCCGTGGCCGCCGTCGGCGTCGTACATCCAGCTTTTGATCTGTCCGTCGAGCGGGTCGATGCCGATCCGCTGCTGGCCGCTGAGGATGACTTTGCCGTCGTGCGTGACGGTCAGGTCGCGCAGCAGGTACGTATGCTTTTGGTTCCAGTGGGTTGTCATGTCGAACGTGGCTTTGCCCCCCTGCCCCGTCCAATGGCCGACCATCCAGTCGAGTGAAGCCAGCTCGCCGGCCGAGGTGGTGGGCAAGCGGATTTCGCGCAGACTGGCCAGCCGCCATCGTCCGTCGCCGTTGACCCAGACGGCCGTGAAGCGGCCTTCCAGCGGCGGCAACCCATCGCCGCGCGACACGTCGACGTGCCCGTCCTCGATGGCGACATCCGGCGTGACAAATCGTAGTGAGCTATCGATCACGTGGGTGGGCTTGCGCGGCGGTTCCTCGCCGCCGTTTGCCTCGATCGCCGCCTGGCGCACGGCAGCCTCGCGCTTGAGGAACTCGCGGGCCGGCAGAGCGCGGCCGAATTCGTCGACAATGTCGCCTCCGGGCGCCCACATCTCGGCCATGGTCTTGAGATCGCCTTGCTGGACGGCCTCGATATATCGCTGGCCGGCGGCACGAACCTCTTGTTCGGACTTGGTGCCGGCAGTTTCATCGGCAGCGCGCACCGACACTTGCAGCCACAGACAGCAGGCGGCGAGCAGCATCCATAGCGACCGTTTGTTCAGCATCGGGACCCTCCTGGGCGCGAAATCTCGGGTAGTGCGGGAAAGATCGGCTGCCGGCGGGCGAACTCCCTGGAAAAACATAGAACACGAACGCCCGGCGCACGCAGCCGCAAATCCAGTATATCCGGCCCGTGCGACAGTTGAAAACAACCGTGGCTGGCTTGTTATGGCGCTCGCTGCGCAGATTGCCGTCGTGTCCGGCCCCGCTATACTCATCCGTGGCGATCGCATTGCTCGTCACCCCCCTCCGATTTTTCCTTCTTACCCTGCGGAGAACTCGATCATGCGAGGCATGAACTCAAAAGCTGGGGTCATCACGAGTGCGATCCTTGTCTTACTGGCCGCTGCGTCGGTGTCTCAGGCGCCGGCCGCGCCACCGGAGACGGCCGATGCCGCCGCCGAGCGCCCCGCCGACAAAAAAACGCGGACGCTGGGCATCTTGCTCTATCCGCGATTCGAATTGCTCGACGTGTACGGGCCGGCCGAGATCTTTGGCAACGTCAGCGGCAAGCTGAAAGTAGTCATGGTGGCCGAGAAGGCCGGTCCGATCGCCAGCGTGCAGGGACCCAAGTCGATCGCCGACTTCGGGTTCGACGATTGTCCGCCGCTCGATCTGGTGCTCGTGCCCGGCGGATTCGGTACGCTCGAACAGCTCAAGAATGAGAAGCTGCTGGACTGGCTGCGGGGCCAAGGCGAGAGTGCCGAGATCGTGATGTCGGTCTGTTCCGGATCGGCGCTACTGGCCAAGGCCGGCTTGCTCGACGGCCGCCGGGCCACGAGCAACAAGCAGTATTTCAACATCGCGACGGCCCAGGGTCCCAAGGTCGATTGGGTGGTCCGCGCCCGTTGGGTGGACGATGGCAACCGCGTGACTTCCTCCGGCGTGTCGGCCGGCATTGACATGGCCCTGCACGTCGTCGAGCGGCTGTGGGGCACCCAGACGGCCGAGTCGATTGCCAACGGCACCGAGTATCAATGGCACCGCGACCCGGACGACGATCCGTTTGCCCGGTTTGTCAAGGAGCGCTAGCCACTCGCTGCCGGCCTGCCGGCATCGACGGCGGGATGGTCTGCATCAACGCCGATGGCGACGCGGGCGATCAGTTGCTCGAGAATCCAATGATCAGCTTCGGTGGGAACTTCTTCAGAACCTGCATATAACGGGTACCCTCCGCGATGATCGGGATGGTGATCGGGATGTGGCGGATGCCGACGCTGGTGTCTTCCTGCGGATTCGTGTAGAGGTTCGTCACCGTGGCTCCGCCGGTGTTCTTGACGATGGCGCCGCTAAAGCCGCCGGTGTAACCTCGCTGGAAGATCGCTTCTTGCAGCTCGACGGTAATGTGGGCCTTGAACTCGTCCATCCGAATTGCGGAGAGAAACTGGTTCATCGTGTAGATGCGGCTGCGGCGGCACGATTCTCCCTCGGGAGCGAGCCAGAACGACGTCTGGTCGATGCCGTCGACGTAACGATTCTTCGGCAGGAACTTCGTCACCTCGGCCCCCGGCGCTCCGGCGATGGCCGTGAAGGTGTTGAACAGGTCGGCCAGGTCGAACAGGCCGTCGCTCTTGCGGGGCTCGATCACCCCTTTCCAATAGACGAACGTCGGCACGCGCACGCCCCCTTCCCAGCTCGAGCCCTTGGCTCCGCGAAACGGCGTGCGCCCGTGGGGCGGCACTTCCTGCTCGGGGCCGTTGTCGCTGGTGAAGAAGACGATCGTGTTGTCGAGCTGCCCGGTCTCTTCCAAGGACTTGACGAGCCGGCCCACGACGTCATCGATCTCGACCATGCCGTCGCTAAACACCGTCCGCGCCGGCGACTTGCCGGCGTACTTGTGGTTCGGATAGTTGTCGAAATGGCAGGCCCGGGTGCAGTGGTACAAGAACCACGGCTCCTTGGCGTCAGCCATCTGGCGAATGAACTTCTCGCTGTAGGCGGCCCAGTCCTGGTCGAGGTCCTTGATCTTGTCGAGATCGATCAGGTAGGTGTTTTCCAGCCCGGCCTTGGGCGTGCAGTGGACGTTGTAGTGGTTGAAGTCGGACTTCTCGAGCATCTCGAACCGCGCGGGGCTGAGCGCCACCTCGGGGTTGAAATAGATGTCGCGCCACTCGGTGTACATGTCCGACACGCCGAGGAAGCCGTAAAAGTCGTCAAAGCCGACGTTCTGCGGCTGAGAGCCTTCGTTCTCGCCCATGTGCCACTTCCCCACGCCTTGGGTTCGATAGCCGAGCTTCTTGAGCACGTCGGCCAGCGTGACCGCGCCGTCGAGTCCACCCTTCTCGCCGTACATCGGCGGACGCAGCAGGCCGTGGTGCAGCGGGTTCTGCCCGGTCATGATCGTGGCCCGGGTGGGCGTGCACGAGGGTGTGGAATAGGCGCTCGTCAAAATCAGCCCGGCGTGGGCCAGCCGGTCGATATTCGGCGTGGGATTGCCGACCGCCGGTCCGCCGCCGTTAAAGCCGGGGTCCATCCAGCCGACGTCGTCCAGCAGGATCACCAGAATGTTCGGCTTGCGGCCATACTTCTTGGCCGCCGCGGCCAGCTTCTCCGTGGCGGCCTGGGCCTGCTCGGCATGCTCGACCACCGGCTCCATGTTCTCGGCGATCAGCTTGGGGCGGACGTGGAGGAACTGATTGGGATGATCGTAGCCCTTGGCCGTCGTGGGACCGGTCGACGCGCCTCGCAAGTTCTGCGCATGGCACCAGGCCGGTAGTGACAGAACCGCAACAACCGCCGCCGCCGTTTGGATGTTCATCGTCGTTCCCCCCCGGAAGAAACCTGCGAGCCCCTGGGGGAGCGCACGCGGCGAAAAAGCGAGCGCAGCGTCCCCCCCGGCAACATAGCACACTTGACCGGAGGGGCAATTCCGTTGACAGCAGACCAGGCAACGGCCCCTATTCGGCCGGCTGGTAGCGGAAGACGAAGAGTTGCTTGTAGAGATACGTGCCGGCGACCGCTGGCCAGTGGAGACCGGCCAGCAGATCGGTCAGCTCCTGGTTCACCAGCCCGTCGACGGCGGCCTGCACTTCGACCGCGGTGCCGCGGGTGGCCATCACGTAGATCGAGTGGAGCGTGAACCGCGGGGGCTTGTCCCACTGCGCGACGATCTCCCGCAGCCGCTGGAGCAGCGGGCGATAGAAGGCTCCGCCGGTGGCCAGCTCCGGGGGCAACTGGCCGCGGATGCCGACCCGGCCGGGATACAGGTCCCAGCCGGCCATTTGCTGCCGCTTGTCGGCGCGGCGCTTTTCGACCTCGGCCCCCAGGGCCGACAGGACCGGCCAGGCGGCCAGCGTGTGCCACTCGGTGATGCCGCTGGCGATGGCCTCTTCGGCGCTGGCCCCCACGCCGATCGCGCCGACGCGAAACCGATCGCCCGTGTCGCCGTCGACGTGCAGTTGAATGTCCAGGGGAGCCAGCACCTGGTTGTCGTGCGGCACGCAGCCTTCGAAGGCAATCGCCAGCCCGAGCCGGTGCGGGCCGATGACGAGCTCGCCGTCATCGGTCGAGTACTCGACGCCGGCTTGTTCCAGGTGATGTTTGAGCGCGGCCAGGGCCGATTGATAGAGGTTGTCGATCGTCATCGCGTGCTTTCGCAGTGAACGAAATGAAAGACTCGCGCCGGCCAAAAATCGCCAACCGCCGGGCACGCCGTTTGCCTTTTTCCGGTTGGCAAACACCCTTCCTCAACGCCCGAACAAATCCCAGCCGGGGGGCATCCAGTTTTTCGAGAGCGCCCAAGTTGACCGGCGTGATCTGTGGCTCTGTAACTCATCGACTCTAGCGTAACGAAAAGCGTGGCCCGATTGAAAGAGGAGGAAGTGACCGACGTCTCGCGGAGGAGGATGACCGACGTCTCGCCGCGTGGCGCAGCAGCGCATCTTCGCAGCCGTGCTCTCGGCGACAGCGCGTCTTGGCCGCAGATTTACCTGCACTCAGAAGTGCCAGAGCCTAGACGGTGTAGACTCAGGTGGGAGCGAAGGGAGCTATGATGGCCGCGGAGCCCCCGACTAACATCTTCCGGGGATAGACGATTGGATCGGAAGCGGAGCTGACCGACCGCCACGATTTCGCCGACGATCTAATTATCCGCAGCTTGAAATTCGCTCGCCCTTGGCAAGACAAACGTGCCACCGGCAAAGCATTGCTGCAAATACGACGACGGAGTTCTCGTGCTCCGAGGTCGCCTGAACAGTTCTTTCCACACCAGTTGGCACAGGAAGCATGGCCTGACGATTGAATTCAGAATCTACTTCGACGGGCGTGCGCTGCCAAATCTGGCCGGGCTGGAGGGCTTCGGCGATTCCTTGGGCTGCTTGGGTTTCTTCTTCTCTTTTCGTTTGTCTTTGTTTCCCATGGCAATCTGCAATTCCGTGTTTGAAGTGGCTTGGGGATTTCAATGGTGACGATTCTAAGCTTCGGCTTTGCCTAGGAGAAGTGGCCTATTGCATTAGCGCGTAGGTCAGACACACCGTGCCTGACGGGGGCATTCGCGCGCCGGGCGAAACCACGCGAGCCCCCGGTCGCGCCGCCGATGTTGGACCTGTCCGGCTTGCTTTTCTCCGCGACACCCTAACAGGCCGTTGAAATATTCAACGGTCTGCGAGCCGTGCGGAGCTTTGCTACGCACCTGGCGAGGTTGAAATAAGCCACGATGGCTTGTTTCAACGGGCTTCCATGAGGAAGGCTCCGTCAAGACCAAGAGCGAGAGGATTCTCGATGGTTTGCTGCGATCTCGGCAGGGGGCACGCATGACTCAGTCGCCAAGCGAAGATGTCAGTTGCAGCTTCGAAGCGTCGGCCGCCCGTGCAGCGATTCCGCTGGCGGCACGGGCAAGCGCCGTGCTGGCAGGCTCCCTGCTGTTGCTTCCCCCGGAAGGATAATCAGTGATGTCCCTTTTTACGGTTCTTTTTACGGTTTGTCCCTTTTTACGGTTCATCACGGAATTCTGGGGTGCTGCGGAAGGGCTGCGTAGCCGCTTGTCAAGCGGCCCTCAAAGTACGTCGCCAGAAGTGCGTGTAACCGGCGGCTTTTGCCTTAAACAGCTCTTCGAAGGAACTTCCTCGGAGAAGCCGAAACCTTTCTGGAATAACAGGTTGTCGGCGTCCAACGCTCGTTTCCCGGAAATACGTGAAGAACCCTTTTTACGTCCCCTACTGATAGGCAATTTGAATCGGCGGAGGGACGCGGCGGGGATGCGGGACATCGGGGCGGATTGATCCGCGAAATGGAGCGGGACGCGGGTTTCCGTCTATGGATTGAAGGCGAGTTCCACTTTCGTAGTGTCGAATGATAGCGTGACAACGGAGCTACCTATTTTTGCCGTAACGAACGGCGACTGATAGAGAAAAGGTTCATTTTCGGCGTCGAGGAACCCGCGTGCGTTTTCCGGGGCGTACAGGTCGCGGTGAAGTGTCACGGGATTTCCACGTAGTGGCATGTACTGGTCAGCGTTGTCGTCGGACTTGAAGCGTGGCGTCGTGCGGTATGCGTCCAAAAGTTCCTGGCGACTGGAAAACTCGGTTTTTGGTGTCACTTCGATTGCGCCGGCGGTTGCAGTCTCACTAAACAGGGCATACTGGCCGTTCCGTGGACCATCGGTCTCGGCCGTCAGCCCGCCGCGCGCGACGGTGACGGCAATGTAGGTTTTGGCGCTTTCGATCAGGATGTGATGGTCGGACGCCTCCAACACCGTCAACCCCGGCTTACCGATCCAGACGGCGGTTTGTCCTTTTGCCGATTGATCGATGTCGTCCTGTTGGTGGTTGGTTGCGACCGCGTGCTCGGCGGCTTGAAGTGTCGGAAGCCGCCGGAAGACGAGCGTGCCTTCCTGTTGCAGCGAGAAGAACTCGTTGTGCGTGACCTTTCCGTCGTCGGGAAGTCGAATCATCGGATAGACACGCGCCTCGGCGCGCCTTCGAAGATCGCGCCGCACCAGCGGTTCTGCGAACTGATGCGGGTGACTTCCTCGTCGGCGCGTGGGGGTTGTTGAAGGAACGATCCCATGACGAAGCCGTCGCCGATGTAGGTGTACTGCACCCACGCGAACTTGTCTCGAAGGATTTCGTAACGGGGGGGTTGGTACAAGCCGTTGGCAGCCAGCCCCAGACCCTTTCGCCGGGCGAGGTACGGTGGATTCTTGTTGCCGATGACAATGCTCCCCACGATTTCGCGTGGTTTGTAGCTCGTCACAAGGGCCGGAAGGAAGTGGGCGTAGACGTTGACGGGTGGCGGATCGCCGTAACCGAAGAAGACGTGCGCGAGCCACGCCGGGCCGTTCAAACCGTTGGTGCGGGCCCAGTCGGGGTAGAGACGCGTGGCCGCCTGTCCGCTCACGCCATTGATCTGGGTTTCGCCCCACAGCGCGAAGTACAGGTCGAGAGAATTTGCGATCGTCGACTTTAGCCGTGCGTCGGTCGTCAGGTCGTGGATCAACAGAAGCGAATTGATCGACCCTGTGTTGTACCCCTTCGAAGCCGCCTCGATGAACATGCCGGTCAGCGCTTTGTCATTCACATAGCGCGTGAGGTATTGCTCAAGCTCCTCGCGTTCATTTTGGCGATCGTCGCCGAGCAGGGTCAGAAACCCGTACGCGGTCGCGAGGTGGATGAAGTCATGGTTTTCGGAATTGACGATGCGCTGGAATTGTTTCAGGTCATAATGGTGCTCGTCAGGTTTGTAGATATTGGCGATCCACTGCGTCGCGAGTTGTTTCAGGAGCGTTTCGTTCTCAGCAGAGAGCAGCCCGGCGCGGACCGCGCCCGTTGCGCCGAAATGGTGGGAAACGTAGTTCAATAAAATCGCGTTGGGCGGGAAGCTGTGAATCTCGAACGCGTCGGCGGGATGCGCGAGGTAGTGGCTGAGCATCTCTTTCATCAACGCGTTGGACGTCTCCAAGTCGGTGTTTGAACGGAGCGATTTGTACGAGAAGGCGACGATCCGCTGCGCCCAGTTGCGGGTGTAGTTCCCGCGGTTGTTCCAATTTTCGATGATTTTGGCAGGCTGGTAAGGCTGTTTGCCCAGCGCCTTCCACAGCGACGCCTGCGCCGACGCCCGCGCGGGCTCGTAGAACGGCTCGGCCCCCGAAGCAAACAGGCCGGACGTGCAAACCACCGCGCCTAACGTGACCGTGATCCATCGGCGACGCGAATCGCGAAAAAAAATCAGAACGACTCACGGTGTGATTGTCGTGAAAAAAGCAACGCTTCTTGGATTTGCATGTAAACTCAGTACAAAGAGTAGTTATTTTTGTTCTAGTTGTCTAGAAGTTTCACCGCAATGTCGGATCAATTCGACATTTGCCCGGGTGGAGCGTTACTTTGAACGGTCATTCTGTTTTTTGGGAAGGTTTGCGCACCGGCACGTTCGGCGGCACGTTCGACACGGTCAACTTCACCGGTCTGCCCGGTGCGTCGCTCGACGTGTCGCAACCGGGCCAACTGGCGGTCGTGATCCCAGAACCGGCATCGCGGGTATGAGAGCGGTGTTGCTCGTATCCGCCAAGATGGCAAAGAGTTTCGCTGGACTTCAATTTGCCGGTGTCACGATGATCGACCGTTCAACCCGTTTCGCGTTGCTGAGAGCGTTCCTCGTCGTGGTAATCGGGCAGGCAACTTCGCGCGGCGAGGATTTTCCGGCGTGCGTTCAACCGCTTGATCCCGCGCGGCTGGAAAAAACGCTCATCTACGAAGACCGCTTCGAGTCCGACGCGTCACTCAAAAACTGGACCGTCGAAGGCCCCGGCGAAGTGCGCTGGGAGAAGGGCAAGCTCGTGTTAGTCAACGACGCAAGCGACGCCCTGGTCCAAGCGTGGGAAGCGAACGGCCGCGCGAATCTTAACGTCCAAACTTACTACCAGATCATCGAAGCCGCTGTCCGACAAAAGCGACCGGACCTGATCGGTCAGTTAAATGGCGGGAACGCTAGTTTTGCCGGCGGGCACATTAGCGTTTGGAACAACCAGCTCGTCACTCCCAAGGATTTTTATCTTGAGTACGAATTCCGCCCACGGTCCCCGATCGGCCTAGCCATTGTGCATTTTTCGGCGACCGGTCTGCACGGCGAAGACGTGCTAGATTCAAAACTACCCGCACGTCATGGCGTGTTTGACCGTTACACACGCGGCGAAATCAAGGCCTACCACGTCTCTTACTGGGCAAATGGTCCGACCGACGGCAAGCGTGGGACCAGCAACCTCCGCAAAAACCCCGGCTTCTTCAACATTGCCAGTGGCCCCGACCTGGCCAGCCTGCAACTGGATTCTGATCCGAAGGCTTCGCAGATTCGTCCAATCAAAATTGGACTGTTAAAAAAGGGAAATCGGATCCGGTTCTACGCCGACGACCAGTACGTCCTCGGCGTCGACGACCAGCGCGTGCAAGACATCCACGACGCTACCGGTCGGACCGTCGTTAAGCAGAACGTCGACACCGGCGAACCGCTGGGTGGCGGACGCGTCGCGCTGCGTCAAATGGTCGGGCAAACGGGGGAATACACGAACTTTCGAGTCTACGAATTGAAACATTGAACCAATGACCTCGGGCGACACGCAAGTTCCGACCCCGCCTTTCGTGATAATTCAGAAGCGGATTACGGGCGCCGGATTGGCGGAACCGCTGCGGCGGTTGAGTTGTCCTTGGGGT
>CAVQEL010000025.1:0-128768 GCA_963711515.1 uncultured Planctomycetota bacterium
CGGCGGCTGCGAGCAGAGCATCAAGACCACGTCTGGTGCTGGAACTTCGTGTTCGACCGCACGGCCCGTGGCGGAAGCGGCCGCGAGGCGCCCATCTTGCTGCATGCGTGGGCGGCCAGACAACACCTATCAGAATTGCGTGACGAGCCGTAAACTTGACATCAAGACCGCGTGTCGGCTGCAGGAGCCCTCCGAGACACCCAGGTCCAAAACGCACTTAACACCTATGCAACCTGCGTGGCAAACGCTGAAGCCACCAGGGACTCCTGCAAAGACGGCTGTGACGAATCATGACGATGCCCTGAGGAATCCGGGCCTCGACAGGTCCCGCCGCCCAGCGTGACGCTGGGCGGCGAGTTGTGGACGGTGTGTGGGTTTGGAAGTAGAATACGGTGTGAGGCCGAATGCCTGGTCCGCGGAGGCGGCTGCCACTTCCTGTGGGGGCGAGCCTGTCAACGCCTTCTTGGGCAGGCGTTCGACCGGCTGTTTTCGAGGCGTTGAATTCAGCGGAACAGACTTCCGGCGAGCGCGGACCGTGCGAAACACGTCCGCACGAACACGGGCTCAAACCCGCCGAGGATCGACGATGAATCGAACCACGAAAATTGGCGTAGTTGCCTTGTTGTTGCTCTATGCCGTTGCCTCGCCTGTCTACGTGCTTTTTGGGTATCCAAGGGCTTTTGGGAGCGTCGCGCGAGGACTTGTGATTGCCTCGGTCGTGCTGGGGCTCGTTACGGGCGTCATCGGCATCTGGCTTTGGAACCGAGCAAGACCAGGCGAAGAGCTGCGACTGCTCCCCGTATCCTTAAAAAGGCGCCTCGTTGCCCTGTTAGGTATGGTCATCATCGCCATCGGGGGCTACACCGGGAATCTGGTGTGGATCCCGATCGGATTCGCGATCGTGGCCTTAGCCGAGATGTACAAAGGCAAGCAAGATGCGTCCGCCAACGCGGATTCCGATTCCCGGTGAAATAGCGACGGTGGCGATCTCAAAACCGCCAGGGGTGCCACTGCCGGCTTGTCCAGCCGTGGCGATTCTCGGGGAAGCCACGTAGTTCCAGGCGGGCGTGGAATCGTGGGAACCGGCCAGATTCGTCTCGGCCCGCGTGCTTTTTGGGGTTAACCTGCGTGTGCCTGCAATCTATACAGCCGGGCGACCCTGTCACAAGGCAGGAGACGCGTTTCACTCGGATTCTGTGTGCCGTGGGGGTGCGCCCCGAATCAACACTCACCGAGCGGTGTCGTGCTTTCACTCGTCTAGTTCGTCCATGCCGAGCTGCGGGCGAAGCTGGTGCAGCGGGCCGAAGCCTGGCGGTGGGGCAGTCTTTATCGCCGCGCACGCGGCACGCCTGAGAGCGCCGGCTGTTAACCGACTCGCCGGTGCCGCTGGGCAGCGACTGGCTCAGGCACGTCAACCGGCCGCAACGCGCCGCCGAAGTGGCGGCGATCGAAGAAAGCCTGCGCCGCGGCCGACCCTACGGCGCCGACGCCTGGCAACAAAAGGCGGCCCGGCAACTCGGCCTCCAGTACACCCTCCGCCCCCGCGGCCGCCCACCCAAGCCCCCCACCGCAGTTGAGAAGTAGAAAGAGAAGAAAAGGTTCACGTCCCCTTTAGTTCTTTTAGCTACGCCCCGTCGGAGAAACGGCTAGCGATTTGGCCAGGAGCCCTGGACCTCGGTCACGGATTCTCGAAACTCGTCCAAAAGCTCTAACACTTTCTTCTTTCAGTAGGTTCGAGCAATCCACCTTTGAGTGGTGGCCACGATGCCCGCTTTGGCAGCCTCGTCCCGGATGTCCGACAACAAATCTCGCCCGTCACGATCTCGTCCACGCCACATGAAACTAGCGCCAAAAGCTCGGCCGTTGAACATGAAAAAATCGAGCGAGGCAAATAGTTCAAAGCGATCAAAGGTCTCCACGTAGCGAACCGCCGAAGGAACCAATCTCGCGAGTGGAGTCCGGAGCGAGTCTTCGAGAAACTGGCTTACTGGGAATACAGGTCTCGCCCGAGAATGTGCTTGTTCCATACTTCGCGGCTCTTTGCCGCCCAATAGGCTATCTCCGTCCAAAGCTGTTTCCGTGTGTGCCCGAATCCATATAACGATGTTTCGCGAAGGGCTCGGAACAAGCCGGCGTACTTTCCGCCAGCTACCGCGCCAATTCCAGCAGCATAAATCGTGGGTAATGCAGGATATTTGCGAAGGCTGAGCAGCGCAGAATTGCCACTCTGCACTTCGTTTGACTCGTGTGCATTCGCCACTCGATCGACTGCCTCAACCATGATTCGATTTGGAACTTTACCGCCCCAGTATCCCAACGTGGCTAGCGCTGGCAGCAGCGGTGCCAACGCCGAGTTGTAGGCTGCAATCCGCTCTCGTAGTGTTTCGTTTGATGCGGGACTTGTGGCCGGGTAGGTCTCGTTGTTCGCAAAGCCTTCTGCGATTGCATTGGCTTTTGTCATTACGAGTTTGCGCAGCGTTGGCCCACGGCGAGCTTCAATCGCGGCTTCCACTTCGTCAGTCAAGTCACCACTCCCGGCTAGGTGTTCTGGGGCAGGAACGTCCGGCACGGGCACCGCGCCGTCAAGTACGGCAGTTAGGAATGCGTTTACTTCATCTAAAGTCTTGGAGTCGCGCAATGTCCGCTGGTTCGCATTGAAATATGCCTGATCGATGTTCGTCTTACGGATTACCCAATCGACGATTTGGATCACTTGATCGACATCAGCTTGAATTCTGAGGGCACGAGCCATCGTAGTACAACGCGCCAACGATCTAGCCGACGAATAGTCAATGTCGATGATTTTTGGCCCATGCTCTATCAGGATCACATTGCCGGGATGAAGATCGGAGTGCGTGACGTTATTGGAATGAAGATGTCGAATTCCGCTGACAACTCCGTCGCATAGTGTGCGGCATTCTTCGACAGAGAGGGGCGTCCCGCCCAAGCGTTGGCCGAGGCTCGGCCCATCCAGCCATTCCATTACGACGGCGTCAACAATCCGCCTCTTCTTTGGGTGCCGCACCTTTGTAACTTGATAGACCGTCACTAGGTTTGGATGCGGACCAGCCTTTACAAGCCCGCGAGCATGTTCGGCTGCATTGAACGGCATTCCGGTTTCAGTGTTGACGATCTTGATCGCGACGACATGGCTCGGTTCGAGTTGAATGCCTTTCCAGACAGCCCGCTTACAAGCCACTGTCGATGTACTCGCCCAACGTAAAGTTGCGGTCCGCCCTTTGCCTTGCCACCTAGTTACTCCGAGTGAACTAAAGGGGACGTGAACCTTTATTGACAAGACAGGCCGACGGGGTACGATGCGGGCATGCCTCGCACTGCTCGGAAGATTGTTGGTGGGTATGCCTATCATGTGCTTAATCGGGCCAACGGTCGGCTGCGGTTGTTTCGCAAAGAGGCCGATTTCGCCGCCTTCGAGCAGATCATCGCCCAAGCCCACGACCGCGTCCCGCTGCGCATTTTAGCCTATGTCGTGATGGGCAACCATTGGCACTTCGTCGTCTGGCCGCGCCGCGGACGGGGCGGCGAGGTGTCCGAGAAGTAGAAACAGACAAAAGCGGTTCACGTCCGCTGGCGGGATGGCCATGGGGCTGCTGGACGAGTGCGGGCGAGCCCGGGCTTGGCACCCGAAATGGGTCGGGGTTGGCGGAGGGCGCGGAAGGCTTGGGCCTTGCGAACCTTTTATCTTGACCTGGTCTCGGGTATCAGATAGAGTTGCAGGGCACGTGGTGGCGGTGACGGGCTGCCACTGCTACCCAGGAATCAGCACGATTATGGCCACTTTGACGAACCTTTTGCCGTTGTTGCTTTTGGCGCTTTTGAGGCGCTAGCCTTCGGGGTTCGTCTACAGGCCAACAAGAAACGACGCGAACCCCAGGGCAAATGCCGTGGGGTTTTTTTGTTCGCCGATCGCCACGAACGTGGCCGAGAGCGTTGAGATGATGACGACTCGCGCGAAACAGCTTGAACCGTCCGCCGCCTTTCCGGCGGGCCCGGCGGCGGCGTGCCGGCAGGGAAGCGCCGCTGGCAGGGCGCGGTTGGTGTTGCCCGGGCCGACTTCGGGTCGGCCAACCGAGCAGCGCGCGTAGACAACATCTCTCAAGAATCTCCCTCACACAGGCACTCAATCATGAGCAAGCGCAATATCCGTATCTTTGACACCACGCTCCGCGACGGCGAGCAATCGCCCGGGGCGAGCATGAACCTGGCCGAGAAAATGGAAGTGGCCCAGGCCCTGGTCGACCTGGGCGTCGACATTATCGAGGCGGGCTTTCCGATCGCTTCGCCCGGCGACTTCGAGGCCGTCCGCGAAGTGGCCAAGAACGTCAGGGGCTCGGTCATCTGCGGGCTGGCCCGCTGCAACGACGAGGACATCGACCGGGCCTGGGAAGCGCTGCAGGCACAGCGACGCCCCGCGGATTCACGTCTTCCTGGCCACCAGCGCCATCCATCGCGAGTTCAAGCTCAAGATGGACAAGGAGGAAATCATCCAGCGGGCCATCCGCGGCGTGCGCCGCGCCGCCGGTTACACGAGCGACATCGAGTTCTCGCCCGAGGACGCCTCGCGCACCGAGCCCGACTTTCTTTGCCGGGTGATCGAAGCTGCCATCACGGCCGGCGCGACCACGGTGAACATTCCCGACACGGTCGGCTACGCCACGCCGACCCACATGGCCGGCGTCATTCGGACGCTGGTGGAGCGCGTGCCGAATATCGACCGGGCCGTGATCAGCATGCACTGCCACGACGACCTGGGACTGGCCGTGGCCAATAGCCTGGCCGGCATCGAGGTCGGCGCCGGACAGATCGAATGCACGATCAACGGCATCGGCGAACGGGCCGGCAACTGCTCGCTGGAAGAGGTCGTGATGGCCATGCGCACCCGCGGCGATTACTACGGCTGCGACACGCGGATCAACAGCAAGCGGCTGGTCCCCACCAGCCGGCTGGTGGCCAACATCACGGGCCTGGCCGTGCCGCGCAACAAGGCGATCGTCGGCCGCAACGCCTTCGCCCACGAAGCCGGCATTCATCAGGACGGGATGCTCAAGGAACGGACCACCTACGAGATCATGCTTCCCGAGGACGTCGGATTTGCCAAGACCGACCTGGTGCTCGGCAAGCACAGCGGCCGGGCGGCGCTGGCCGATCGGGCCAAGGCGCTGGGTTATCAACTCTCGAACGAACAACTGCAAACCGTGTTCGAGGGTTTCAAAGTGCTGGCCGACAAGAAGAAGGAAGTCTACGACGGCGACGTCGCGGCCTTGATCGATCAGCAGATTCACGACCTGTCGAACACCTGGTCGCTGGTGACGTACCAGGTGGCCGCCACGATGGGTCAGACCCCCTCGGTCACGCTTACGCTCAGGCGCGCCGATGAGGACGTGACCGAAACGGTCGCCTCGGGGGACGGCCCGGTGGACGCGCTGTTCCTGGCGATCGAAAAGATCACCGGCATCACGACCGTCTGCCGCGATTTCCGCGTGCAAGCGGTGACCGTCGGCAAAGACGCCCAGGCCGAAGTGAACGTCGAACTGGAACACCACGACCGCCTGCATCGGGGCCGCGGCGTGTCGACCGACAGTTTGGAAGCCAGCGCCAAGGCGTTCCTCAACGCCATCAACCGCGTGGCCGTGCACCAGGGCTCACCGCTGCATCAACCCTCGCCGGCGAATCCGTGACGGCACGCCGCGAATAAGTCGAATTCCAGCAAAGAGACCCAGGGACAAAAACCCCTTGGGTCTCTTCCTTTCGATAAGCCCCCATCCCAACCCGACGCGTTAGCGAGGCGCGTTACTATGGAGCGTCCACGCGCCTCGCTTACGCGTCGGGTTGGGATGTTGGTGCGCGCGGCGTTGTTGCCAGCGGCGAAGGACGCTCACTGGGCGACAAACGCGATCCAATAGAAGATCCAGCCCGTGACGGCCGTGCACAGCATGTCGATCGCGGCCAGCCGGGCGTAGGGAATGTGCCACGCGCTGTGGGGGCCCGGCTCCGGCGGGTTGGGAAAGTGACGCAAGGCCCGTACGATCACCACGGCCCACAGCGCGGCCGCGCTGACGGCGAAGAACAAGTGCACGACCAGCGCCAGGATGACCCAGTCGGTCGATCCCTCGTGACTCGTATAGGGGGACTCGGCGGCCCGATGGCGCCACCCGTGCAGTCGCATGTCCACTTCGAACATGCCCACGGCCACCAGCAGCACGGCGCCGAGCGTCAGTTGCATCCGCTTGTGCAAGGCGTACAGCCGCCGGTACTTCACCAGGTACACGCTCAAGGCCAAGGCCGGCACCAGCGCCACCATGGCCAGTGCCACGACGTCCAGCATCAGCGAAGCGCGGGTACCGAGAAATCCGTCCATATTCGATGTCTTTGATATCGATCGCGGCCTGGCATGGAGGGCGCCGCCTGGGCCCCAAACTTGCGTGGATTTTACACTCCACGCCGACGGTGACGTATCCCAAATCAATCGACGGGCCGCCGGAGATACGGAATCCATTCCCCGGGGGCATTCGATCCGCGCCGGCCGGGTCGGTACAATGGGCCCTGGAGTTCCACACCAAAATTTTCGGGAGTCACTGCCATGCGTCGCCAGATCTGTGTCATCGGCCAGATTGCCTTGTGCTCGTTGTTCGCGCTGTCGACGTCCTTGACGTCGCCGACGAGAAGGACGAAGTCGAATACAAGCCCGACATTACTTACGCCACCGTCGACGGCGAGGCGCTACAGCTCGACCTGGCGTCGCCGGCGGGGCTCGATCATCCGGTGCCGGGAGTTGTCGTGATTCACGGCGGCGGCTGGATGGCCGGCAAGCGGCAGGACATGACCTCGCTGGCCAAGAAGCTGGCCGCCAAGGGCTACGTCGCCGCCACGATCAGCTACCGATTCGCCCCCAAGCATCGCTTTCCGGCCCAGATTGAGGACGTCAAATGCGCCGTCCGTTACCTGCGGGCGCACGCCAAAGAGTTGAACATCGATCCGGAGCAGATCGGCGCCGTGGGGGTATCGGCAGGCGCGCACTTGTCGATGATGCTCGGGTTGATGGATTCCGGCGACGGAATGGAAGGGGACGGCGGCAACGCCGATCAGCCGAGCAAAGTGCAGGCCGTGGTCAGCTTCGTGGGTCCGGTGGATCTCGCCCGCGAAAGTTACACGCCGGTGCAGACCGAAATCCTCACCGCGTTTCTTGGCGACAAGCCCGAGAACAAGCAGGACGAGTGCCGGCGGGCCTCCCCGATCACGTACATCAACAAGGGCGATGCCCCCACGCTTTGTTTCTTCGGCACGTCCGATCCGCTGATTTCCTACGATCAAGCGTTTAAGATCGCCGACGCCCTGGCCAAAGCCAAAGTCAAGGGTCGCGTCGAAATCCTGTTGGGGGCCGGACACGGCTGGATGGGGCCCGAACTCGACCGCACCGTGGACGCCACGATCGGCTTCTTCGACCAGCATCTGAAGCAGTAAGCCACCGATGGTCCGTTCCGCCCGGCACCGCGCCCGGGCGGAACGTCGCATCTATCGATTCCCTCAAACCCGGACGCGAAGCACCATGTTCCTCTTACGCCTGCTCCCACTCCTGGCGATGCTGCTCGCCATCGTCCCGTCGTCGGCTGTGGTGGCGCTGGACGTCGGCTTCGGTGCCGCTGACGTCACTCCCCAGCTCGTCGACGGCCATCCCGTCTGGCTCGCCGGGCTGGAACAAAACCGCGCCGCTACCGGCGTCCACGATGCGCTGTGGGCCCGGGCCATCGTGCTCCGCGATCACGGGCACAAGTTCGCGTTGGTGTCGGTCGACTCGATCGGGCTCCCCTACGGGGTCGTCCAGGCGGCCCGCAAAGAGCTCAAGGATTTCCGCTACGTGTTGGTGGCCAGCACCCATTCGCACGCCAGCCCCGACGTGGTCGGCATCTGGGGACCCGCGCCCGACAAGTCCGGCGTCGATCCGCAGTACCTGAAGCTGGTCGAAGACGGAATCGTGGCGGCCGTTCGCCAGGCGGACGGCGCCAGCGCGCCCGCCACCGCGGAATATGGTACGGCCGAAGACAGCAGCTTGTTGGGCGACTTTCGCCTGCCCGAGGTTTACGACGGGGTGCTGCGAACCATCCGTTTCCATTGCGTCGGCATGGCCGCGCCCTGCGGCATCCTCGTCCAATGGAACAGCCACGGCGTGGAGCCCCACGACAACCCACTCATCACGCGCGACTTCATGGGCGCGACGGTCGACGCCCTGGCCCGGCGTCATGGCTGTCCGGTGGTTTACTTCCAGGGGGCGATCGGCGGATTGATGGGCACGCCGAAGAAACTGGTCGAAGCGGCCAAGGCCGGTCAATTGCCCAGCGACGCCTTCGGCTTCATCGACGCCTGCGGCGAGGCCATTGCCGACCTGGCCGACCGTGCCCTGGCGGCCGCCGAGCCGATCAAGCTCGACCCGGTCGCCGTTTTTGCCCGGCCGATCACGATCCCGCTCGATAACGACGGCTTTCGCGCGGCCGTGGGAGCCGGCGTGCTGGAACGTCCAATCTACGATTGGACCGGCAATCCCGACTTGCGCGGCCGCCAGGCCGATGCGGACACGGACCGGCGCGTGGCGCTGGAAACCGAAGTCGCCTACCTGCGGCTGGGCGAGCTGGACGTGGCCGCCATCCCCGGCGAATTGTATCCCGAGTGCGTCTACGGCCAGTACCAGGATCCGGCCGACCCGGGCGCCGATTTTATCAACGCCGCCTTGGAGCCCCCGATCGCCAAGATCCTGCCCTCGAAAAGGTTTCTCGTGCTGGGCCTGGCCAACGACGAAGTGGGCTACATCATCCCCAAGCGGCAGTGGGACGTCGTCGCGCCGTTTGCCTACGGCCGCCAGAATTCGCAGTACGGCGAGCGCAACAGCGTCGGCCCGGACACGGCCGCTTTCCTGCTCTCGGCACTGCAAGAGCGCGTCGACGACGCAAAAAAGCCGACGGCTCAAGGCGCGAAACCGTAGCGCGATCTCAAGCAAAACCGCCACCGGCGACTTGCCAGCGGCCGCTCGAACGGAAACACTGGTTCATTCACGCGCCTGTGCCAGGCGTGGCTTACCCCCACGGAGCGATTCATGCCTGACCTTCGCTTTGGACTCATCGGTTACGGAGCCTGGGGCGCCGACCATGCCCGGGCCATCACCAGCGTCGAGGGTGCTCAGTTGACGGCCATTTGCGCCCGCTCCGCCGAAAGCCGGGCCCGGGCCCAGGCCGATCATCCGCAGGCGCGCGTCCACGGCGATTATCGCGAGATGCTCGCTGAGGAGGAGTTCGACGCCGTGGACGTCGTGCTCCCCAGCGACCTGCACTATGAAGTCGCCTGCGAAGTCTTGTCCGCCGGATGCCACCTGCTACTGGAAAAGCCAATGGCCCTGGGGATCGAAGAATGCACGCAACTGGTCGCGCTGGCAAGCCAACACGGCCGGCTGCTGGCCGTGGGGCACGAGCTGCGGCTTTCGTCGCTGTGGGGCAAGGTCAAGCGGCTCGTGGACGAGGGCGTCGTCGGCGATCCGCTCTACGCGCTGGTCGAGCTGTGGCGGCATCCTTATCGGCAGGGGTCCGGCGGCTGGCGCTACGATCTGAAGCGCGTGGGCAACTGGGTGCTCGAAGAGCCGATCCATTTCTTCGACCTGGCGCGCTGGTATTTCGCCCGCGCGGGCGAGCCGGTGTCGGTCTATGCCCGGGCCAACGGCAAGCGGCCCGACCAGCCGCATCTGCACGACAATTTCTCGGCCATCGTGAATTTTCCGGCGGGCCGCTACGCCGTCGTTTCGCAGACCCTCAGCGGTTGGGAACACCACCAGGTGGTCAAGATCACCGGCACGGCGGGAGCGCTGTTGGCCCGCTGGAGCGGCGCCATGGACCGCACGTTCGAGCCGGTCCATTCGCTGCAGATCTTGCAGGGAGACAAGATCGAGGACGTGCCGATCGACAAGATGAGCGGCGAGGTTTACGAGCTGGTCGAGGAAATCCAGGCGTTTGTCCGGGCCATTCGGGGCCAGGCCCCCCTGCCCTGCACCGGCGAAGACGGACGCTGGAGCGTGGCCATGTGCCTGAAGGCCTGCGAATCGCTCGAGCAAGGCCGCCCGGTGTCGTTCGCCGATTGAGCACGTGCAAAGGCGATGGCCGCGACGTTGACTTTCGCGGCCTGTTAGGCAGTCCGTACAAACGGCCGCTGTAACTTCTTCCTGCCTGGCCTGGCGCGACGGCCAGGCACGACCGCGTCGCGGCGTCAAAGTCATCGCAGGCGTCACGCCCCGTGGCCGCATATTCTTCGCCATCGGATTCCGTTTCCATTTTCGCTCGCGGCGGAAGCTTTGGCGCGGTCGGGCACGCTCGTTGCGTTGTCCGCACCGCGGCATGTGAATCGGAGATTCCCATGAGGGGATGACCACCGATTCGCCTGGTGAGATCGGATTTTCGCCAGGGCGCCTCCCACCGACATTTCCCCCCTATGCAGGAGAACGCAGGATGCGTTGGAACCCTCTGCACGTCTCGATGGAGACCGTTGTTTCCTGTTCGCCGCTGTTGGGCCACGAGTTGGAAAGCCGTCGACCCATCGCGGCCGCTCAAAGCGAGCACATTGCCCACTACATGGCCGCCGCCGCGGAAACCCCGCTGCGCAGCCCCTCGCAACGCGATCTGTTTTGCGTCGCCCCGCTCGACTTGCTCGTCTCCGAACGACGCGGACAAAAACAGTTTCATCTGCTGGAGCTCAACGGCACCGGCATCGGCGGACTCACGAACCTCACCGATCGGGCCGTCTGCGAAGTGCTCGAGTCGCTGGCCGAAACGTGCTCCTCGTTCGACGATCCCGACGGCGTCGTGCTGCTGGCCGTCTCCGGCAAGGAGAGCGAAACCAGCCCCCGGCTCAACCGGCTGATGCACGAGAAGCTGCTGTTCGTCGAGGCCATTCGCGAAGGGCTCACGCGCCGCTTCGGCAGTTGCCGGGTGGCGAACCTGGCGCAGCTTCGCCGCGAGGAACCCGTGCATCCGTCCGCCGGACCGGCCGTGGCGCTGGGCTACATCAAAGACTTTCTGCATGACCTCACGCTGGACGCCGACGGCGGGCTGTGGCTGCACGGCCGGCCGGTGATCGGCGCCGTCAACGACCGCTTCTGCCGCAACATGCTCCAGCGGTTTGACGAACGCGTGGATCTCGACCGGCTGCAGACCTTCAATCGCACGTTCGCCGCCGGCAGCGACAAGGGCGTGGCCTACGCCCTCATGAATGAATTTGTCCACTCCGATCCGCAGGCCTGCCTGCCCGCCGAAATCCGCCACGCGCATGCCAATTGCCGCCTGGAGCTGGTCGACACGGTGCTCGACTGGCTGGCCGCCGGACGCCGCACGGTGATCAAACCGCACGGCACCGGCCTGGGGCACGGCATCGAGTTCTTCCTCGATCCGCGCGAGCCGCTGGACAGCATCGTGGCCCGCATCGACCGCTCGCTCTCGCTGACCGAAGAATACTACGGCATCAACGGCGGGGCGCTCCCCTACACGGTGTGCGAATTCGTCGACGCCTGCCGCATTCGCTCCGCCGAGCACACGCTGTGCGGCCACAAGTACGAGCTGCGCGTGGTCGTCTATCGGCATGGGATGACGCTCCGCGCGTTCCCGTCGATCGCCAAGATCGCCCGCGAACGGGACGAAGGAGGCGGCAGCGTCCGCCGGGCCTTGATCAACAACATCACGGCCTCGGGCGACACGGCGAAAGTGCACGGCGTCGACTTCATGCTTCCCTTGTGCAACGAGCGGACGCTCACGCTGTTGGATCTTTCGCTCGACGAGGTCGAATCGCTCTGTGCCGCGGCCACCGGCTACGTGCGGCACGTGCTGGACCAGGTGGAAGACAGCCCCGAGCGTTTTGGATTGCCGGAGCGGCGCGTGGCTCGCTCGCGCCAATTGGCCGCGGCGTAAATCGCTTCAATCGAATCTCTGTCTCCCCGACGTGGGAAAGCTCCCCACTCGCCCCCGCCTGGGCGAGTGGGGAGTCTCGACAAACTCGCCATGAATACCCAAACCAAGATTCCGATCCTCTCGCGACGCCGCGCGGGAGTACTTAGAACGTGGGGGCAAAACGTCGGGGACTGTCCCCCTCTCCGCGGACGTTTTGTCCCCAGGTTCTTAGCCAGGTGACAACGGATGGTCAACCGACTCCTGTACCTCGAACCGGGCCATCTCCGCCGAGCCTGGCCCTTTTTCGCGCTGTATCTCGTGTTGTTCGCCGCGCTGACGCTGGCCGACGGGCTGTCGCTGGCCTTGTTCGTCGCGCGCGTCGGGGCCGACCGCTTGCCGTTGTTCCAGGCGCTGTCGGCCGTTTGCGTCATGTTCGTCGTGGGCTGGTACCTGTTGTTTGCCGACCGATGCGGTACGGATCGCGTCTTCGTCGGCATTTTGCTGGGGCCGCTCGTGCTGTTCGCCGTGATTTGGGCCGGCCTCAGCACGAGCGTGCTCGCCGGCGGCGGACTGGGAATTCTGTTTCTCGGCCGCGAGCTGGCCTTTGCCTTGGTGCTGCTCCACTTCGGCGCGTACTTGCAGGAGTATTTCACCCGTGAAGAGTTGAACCGCGTGATGCCCGTGGTCTATGCCGGCGGACGGTTGGGTGGCATCGCCGGCGGAGCGGCACTCGAACACTTGAGCCGGCTGGTCGAACCGGTCGACTTGCTGCTGCTGCTGGCCGCCTTGCTGGCCGTCGCCATCCTGGGCGTCAAGCTCATCCAGCGCTGTGCGACGACCGTCGACGAACCGGCCGATCCTCCGCAATCCGCGGCGCACCAGCGCGGCGGGGCCGCGCCGGCGGCTCGTCCCGCTCGCGAGCCACACGATACCACGTCGCCCGAAACGGCGCGCGGCTTCTTGACGTTTGTCTGGCGTTCGCCGCTGTTGTTCTGGATCACGGCCAGCACGCTCGCGCTATTTTTTTGCCGCACCGGGTTGACGCTGCAATGCGGCCGGGCCTTCGAGCGCGAGTTTGCCGGCGACGCCGAGCTGGCTGGCTTCCTGGGCCGCTATTCGCAAATCGCGCTGGCCGTCTCGTTGCCGTTTCAATTGTTCGTCGTCAGCCGGCTGGTGGCGCGCATCGGCCTGCGCGGCGCCCAGTTGACCTACGCGCTGCTGGTGGCCGCCGCGGCGCTGGGGGGCTGGGGCGAGATGTCGCTGGCCGCCGCCGTGTTCGCCCGCTTCGTCGAAAGCGAACTGCGCTACGGCCTGCGCAATCCGCTGGCGCAGATGACCGTCAACCTGTTTCCCAAAACGCTCCGCACCAGGGCCCGGGCCTGGAGCCTGGGAGTGTTGATTCCGCTGGCGACGCTGGTGGCGGCGCTGGTATTCAGTCGCCTGGTCGGCGCGCAGCTCTTTACGGCACTGGCCATCGTCACGCTGGCCGCCGCCGTGGCCTACGTGCTGGCCACGCTGGCCCTGGGCACTACGATTGCCGAACCCCGCGGACGCCGGGTTGCCTTTGGCACCGGCCCGGCCCGAAATGCGGCTGCGCGGATCGGTCGGGTCGGCGGCAAGAAGTCTTTGGAGTCGCGACCTGTTGCTTTCGCCCGAGAACCAGGCTGAGCGGGCGAAGGTGAGCAGCGCCACGCTTCCGCAAACGCAACCGCCGCTGACGCCAGCCGCGGCTCAGGACGGTTCGACATCGGTCGCGCAAACCTAACGATACCGATGGTGCTAGCATGTTGACTCGCGCACTGGTGGCAGCACGCGCTGCGTTGTTTCAATGAGACCGACAGGTTCCTATTGCTTCGCGTCCCATCAGTGCTTTTCCAGCTATACACGCCTCGGTGGAACTCTCTTGGGCGGCCGATTTTGCCGTTGAACACCGTCGCGTGTTCAGTCGCAAAAGCGTCGTCCGCGCTTGCCTTTCGATTCGGCGTCAGGGAACATGAACGGCTGCTGTTCGGACCCGGAGTTTGCGGGAGGGGTGCTATGACTGCGTCGCGCAAGGTGGCAATGGCGCTTATCGGCTGTGCGCTGTTCGTGTCTGCCGGCAGAGGAAAGGCGCAGGAGCAGTCGCGCCACGAACCGGCGCAGGCCGAACTCGAAGAGCGATTCGGCCGCGGATTGGAAGACATTCTGAAAAAGTACTCCTTGCCGGGGCTAACCGCGGCATACGCGCTGCCCGACGGAAAGGTGGTCGCATTTGCAAAAGGGCTGGCCGATAAGGAGAGCGGCACGCCCATGACCATCGACACCCGGATGCCGGCCGGCAGTATCGGCAAGACGTTCGTGGCGGCGGTGATGGTCGGGTTGGCGCAGGACGGCAAGCTCTCGCTGGATGACAAACTCGAGAAATGGCTCGGCCAAGAACCGTGGTTCGCCGACTTGCCGAATGGACATGATCTGACGCTGCGACACTTGCTGATGCATCGAGGCGGCCTGGCCGACCATGTGGACGACCTCCGGTTTGCGCTGCGGGTTCGCCAAGCGGTGCGGGAGGGGGACGAGGACTTCCTATTGCGGCCTGCCGAGCTCGTCGGGTTCATTCTCAAACGGAAGCCGCTGTTCGCCGCCGATGAAAACTACGCCTACACGGACACCGGCTACATCCTGCTGGGAATGGTCATCGAACGAGCGGGACAGGCCAGCTATTACGATCAATTGCGCAAACGGTTCCTGGAACCATTAAAGCTGACCTATACCGAGGCTGCCGATCGTCGCGACCTGGCGAATATCGCGGCCGGCTACCTGGCCCCGACCAATCCGCTTGGGCTGCCCGAAAAGACGACGGCCGATGGCAAGCTGCGATTCAATCCGGCCAGCGAATGGACGGGCGGGGGGCTGGTGAGCAATCCGCAGGACCTGGTGCGGTGGGCCAAGGAGCTGTACGAGGGGCGCGCACTGGCCAAGCCGTACGTCGAAGAACTCGTCAATCCCGGCCCGCCCGATCAAAAGAACCCCAGCCCCTATGGCCTGGGCGTCTTCGCGGTGCGAAACGAACTTGGGCTACAGCTCGGGCACAGCGGTTGGTTTCCCGGCTATTCCTCGACCGTCAACTATTATCCCGACGCGGGTATTGCCGTCGCGTTTCAAACGAACACCGACGAAACCGGCGACCTGTTCGCCGATCTTCGTGCACTGGTGAAGGACGTGCTGCAAACGGCGGGGCAGTCCGCCAAACGGCCGGCCAAATGACACGCGAAGTGGGCGCGACGGCCATGGGGGCCGCGACGAATGCCCGCGGCGCGGGATCTATCGAATCAGCGCGGCGGATAATCCGAGATGTTTCAGACGCGAACAGGCCCAACTCCGCCGTTACCGCGCACGCCGAAATCGCGTCAGCGCAATCATACCGGCCGCGGCGAACAGCGCCAGCGTTGCGGCGCCCGGCTCGGGTGTCACGGTGAGGGTGAAGTTTTGGAAGCCGGCGCTGGACGTGCCGGTCTGGTCTTCGTTGACCACGAGTTCGAACAGCTCGAACGTATAGTCCGCGTAATCTCCCAGGAGGATGTTTTCGTTGTCGACGAACGAGCCGTCGTTGAGGACTTCCCAGATGGTGTCGATCTGCGATTCGCCGTGGTACTGCTGCATCAACCGCATTCCATAGAGAGCGGGATTGGTCCCCACGTTGTCGCTGATGAACTGCGTGGTCACTTGCAGGTCGACCAGCTCGCCTGGATCGGGCGAGAACTCGATATGGAGCCCGTAGTACGCGGCGCCGCTGCCGAGCGTGCCGCCGGGCGTAATGTCCCGTTCGACCGTGGCGCTGCCGGAGCCGGTGATCACGACGCCGCCCTGGCCGAAGTCGTAGTTCAAGTCCATGGTGCCGATCGCACTGAGCGAGCTGCCCTCCGGATTGTTTTGCGACTTGTGCGCCTGGTTGAAGTAATTGCCCGACGTGGTAGGCAGGCCAAAGCTGTTGGGCGACAGCTCGGTGACATCGCCTGGATCGCCGCCTATGATCGTTGAGGTGACCTGTTGAAAGATCGATGTGATCTGCACCGCCTCTGCCGGCCGTGCCACGACTGTCATCGAGATCGTCGCCGCGGCGCACCACAAGACAAGTGCACGGCGGCGCGATCGGGAATCTTGGCACATCGGTTTGCTCTCCTGATTTTTCCGGATGGTGCGAAAGATTCCGGCCGGATTATGCTACTTCTGACTGCCACGTCCATGAACCCCCTCGATGGCATCGCCTCGATAGTTGCTGCGCCGGACCGATAACCGGGCGCAGATTGGGACTTGATTATGTCGACGCGCGGGTGGCCGGGCCGTTGGTGGATTTCGGACTTGTGGAGAATGTCTCGCCCAGGCCTGAACTTTTCTGAAGGCTCATGGCTTGTCTGGGAGAGAGACGTCGAAGGCGCCCTGCCCATTCTTCGAATCGAGCTTCGGGGCGTGCCCTGGCCTCGACGCGGACGCGGCCGATAATTGAGTTGTCGACCGACCAATCGCGGTCGGGTCCACTGCATCACGTCACCGGAGCCACGCTATGACGCTTTCGCCCGAGGATCTGGCGGAGCTGCGCAATGCCAAGGAGCTGTTGGAGAACCCGAGCCTGTCGGTCCAAGATCATGGGGATCATCGTCCACCGCCCCTGCTGAGCACCGGTTCGACCATCGTCGGTCCGATCTTGTCGAGCGCGTGCCGGAGTGTCATTGGTTGCCCCTAACGCGGGCGTAGATAGAATCGGCGCAAACCTCCACTTGCGGATAATACGCACAGTACGACCCTATGCCGCCAGGGGCCGGGCCATCGGCCTGTCGGCGTGGAAGATGTCTGCGAAATGCAGTTCGGCTGCGAACCTGGTCCGTCCGCGGTATACTTTCGGCATGACCCGCGACTCTCACCACACCGCCCGCGCGTCCGATCCGCGATCAGCAACGACCGCACCCGGGGCCGTGCCCGGCGATTCGCGCTCAAAAAAGCAGGCGCAGTTCGTACAAAGCGGTGGCCGTCGGAGCGGGCGCTCGGGGGCGATGGCGATCGGCACCATGGCAATCGGGGCGTTGGCCGTCGGCGCAGTGGCCATCGGTGCTCTCGCCATCGGCCGATTGGCCATCAAGCGACTCTCCGTCCGGAAGTCGCAGATTGACCGACTCGAGATCGACGAACTGGTCGTGCGACGGTTGCAGGTCGAAGAGGTCGTCATGGCGAAGCGACAATGAGATACGGGACGAGCCTCCCCGACCGCGCGTGACGGTCTCACGTGCGGGCTGCCACCGGAACGGTCGTGCAACTGACGAACCGTCATCCCTTCGCGCTACAGAATTGGTTGTTTCAACACGATGGCGCGGTGCCGCAGTTCAGCCGCCTCACGCGGCAACTGACTGGCGACATCGATCCCGCGCTGTTTCCGCATCTGGAAGGTCGCACCGACTCGGAAGTCGTCTGGAGCCCACTTGTTTTGAGTCGCAGCGACTTGCATATCAATACCGAAACTCGCCCCCCAGATTCAGACCCTGGGCCCAAAAATCGGTCTCCGCAAAACTGAATTTGGGACGCGCAGGGCCAACGCGGGGACCGTTCCCATTAAGGATCGGAAAGGCGCTGGTGTTGATCGTGGGGTCAATTTGTTCGCCGGCTCTCGCCACGGTGCTCACCCACAACAGCGCGTACCCGGCATATAGGCGAATCCGTTTCGTGACTTGGAAGCTCGCGTTCACGCCCAACTCGGGAATAAACGCGAATGCATCCTTCTGGTAGTGGCCGATATTCGTCCTCAGTGCGAGCATCCCCCCTTCATATTCAGCCGTCGCGCCGGTAGAGAAGCACAGTTCGTCGAGCCGTTCACGTTTGCCGTCTCGCTCATCAGCCCCAGGGCGAACTTGGTCCGCGCATCGAAACTCAAGCGTCCCAGTTTCCGCCCGACGTCTAGCCCTATTTGGCCGCCGAAAAAGTTGTTTGCAATGCGGAACTCGTCGAACAAGTTCGCCTGGCTGCCGCCGAACACCGGCATGCTCTCCGCCACCAGAAACTCCTCGTCGATGTTGAGCTTGTCCGCGAGCCGCAAGTAACGAAACCCTCTGATTAGCGAAAGATGAAATGTGTCCGACCATCGCTTTGCGAGCACCAGGTTGATTTCGAATCCCGTCAGCGCCGCTTGCGTCCAAATGGTCACGTCGCCGGTGGATATCCCCGGCGCCGCGGCCAGGGTGGCTGCGGGCAACCCGCTGGTCGCATTGATATACGGACGCCCGAGAACAGGACCATCGGAAATGTACCTAATGCCGCGTTGCTGGCGGTCGAGGACGAATATGGAGAGCTCCATGCCGCTATACGGATCGGAGCCAAGGCGGTAGCCGGAGGTGTACCGCACCCCGCTTTTCGGGTCAGCGGCAAAGTCGAGGTTGTCCAGCAGAACGTGCGTTCCCGGACCGCCGATGACGCCGTTACCGCCCGCCGTCACCAGCGGCGGAACTTGGGAGGTCTTGATTGACCACAACAAGGAGTTCAAAGGTCAACCATCTCCTATTCGCAGTAGTGGCTGGCGAGCAGTGCTGGCACGCAGAGCAATCGCAGTTGGCGACCTTGCCTTCAGCACAGCGGCAGTTCTCACAGACACACTCGTGGCAACCGCAGTCCTTAGTCGCCTCGCTCGCGGCACTCTCTTCCGGGGCGTTCTCGCCCGCGAGCATACCCCCTTCGTCAAGCACCGTATCGCCAACGAAAATGAAATCGTTCGGCTGCTCATTGGCAGGCGATGCTTCGACTGGTCCATAATTACTTAACTCGGCCTTGCCGGCGAGTGGCGGAGCGGCCCGGATCGCGCACGGCGCACTCCACGAGACTGCGGCACCGATCGTTGCCAAGACGATGCCAGCAAACAGTCGCGGTGGCGAGACGTGCAGCGATTCACACACGAGGAGGTGCAAAGCTAGTGACCAAAGATGTGTGTTGGGCTCAAATCCGCAGCCGCTCCCGAGCATTGGCCAGCCGCTACATTAGGGGGATTGTCGCCACACCGACAGGCCAATTCACTTGATTGGCGACAGTTTCTCATTGCCAGCATCGCACGCGCGGCAACCTAAAACCGACCTGGCGATTTGGGAAATTCGCCAGCACCAACCCCATCGTCGTGCGCGATCGACTTCCTCACAGCCGTGGACATCCTGGAGTTGAAACAGGGTTAGCGCCGCGAGGCATGGCGTGTCCCGGGCGTGCAGCGCGGGTTCGTCAAAAGCCCTCGACGCCAGTACTTGCCAGGCAGGACTCCACAGCTCAGTCGCTGAGCATGCCTGGCCACTTTGTCGATATCATTTGCACAATGCAGCGACTTTTCAATTGAGCGAATCGATGTAGAATCGCCGGGCAAGCAGCAGTACGGCGACGAAGTCACGGCAATGGGGCTGGTGACTTTCGCGGCCAAAAGCCATCCGAGGACTGGCGGGGGAGTCCTGCGAGGAACGATTGATGAATGACGACTTCGCGACATTGTATGCCTTCAACCGGTGGGCCAACGATACGATGCTCGATGCGTGCAGGAAACTGTCGCCGGAGCAGTATTCGGCAGAGCCGTTCCCTGGCTGGCCATCGGTCGGTTTTACCGTCTACCACATTGCGGCGGTCACTGACAAATGGGTTCGCGGCTTAGTCAAGGCCCCAGACCAGAGCTTCCCCAACGAATCCGAAGCAGCGACGCCCGACGCTGCTGCCGAAATGCTGAACCGAGCATACCGCAATATAAATATGCTGCTTCCCACACTTACGCCGGCTCGACTGCTGACACCCGAAACATTTAGAAGTGGCGGGCAGATTGAAGTCGCACCGCCGTGGGTCGTGCTACGACACGTCGTCAACCACACGACTTACCACCGTGGCCAAGTGGCCTCGAAGCTTAAGCAGTTCGGCATTCAGCAGCCGGAGACCGACTTCATCGATTGGACAATTGAGCAGAAGTAAAAACTGCAGGAAACGCTGCACTATCCAATTGAGCTGTGGGCGCTCGATGCACGACGGACTGCGCATTGGTGCCTCGGGCCGACACTCCGACGCAGATCGCGGGGTCGATCCGGAGCGGCGCGAAGGGACAGCGCTGGCGGCGCAGCGACAGTTCTGGCTTTGCACGAAGAGCGTAGTCGAAGGCCATACGGCCGGTGCTTCGGCTCGAGCGTCAGGGCGTGCCCTGGCAGGCTGCTTAAAATCTTCAACGGGCCGCTAGTCTCGACGCGCATGCGCGCGACCAATAATTGGGTTGTGGACCGATCGTCGCGATCGGGTCAGCCGTATCACTATCTTTGGAGCCACGCTATGTCCCTTTCGCCCGAGGATCTGGCGGAGCTGCACTATGCCAAGGATCTGTTGGAGAATCCGAGTCTCTCGGCCAAGATCACGGGGATCATCGCGCGCCGATCGAGAAGGGTTTTGAGCTGCTGCCGGCCAGTTGGTCGGAGGCGGTGACGCAGGCCAGCCGGGCGGCCCTGGAAAAAACGCTCGATCTGAGCCTGCTGACGATCGGCGATCATGCTCCGCGGCCGGCGGCCAACCGATGGCATCGGGTGATGGTGGCGGCCACCGGCGCCGGCGGCGGCGCGCTGGGGCTGGCGGCTTTGCCGATCGAGCTGCCGTTTTCCACCACGATCATGCTCCGCTCGATCGCCGACATCGCCCGCAGCGAAGGGGAGCCGATTCGCACCGTCGAGACGAAGCTGGCCTGCATCGAGGTGTTCGCCTTGGGAAGCCGGTCGAAAGGGGACAACGCCGCCGAGACCGGCTACTTTGCCGTCCGGGCGGCGCTGGCGCAGCGTGTCCGAGGCCGCCCAGTACATCGCCGAGCGCGGACTGGCCCGCGAAGGCGCCCCGGCCATCGCCCGGCTGATCGGCGAGATTGCCGCGCGGTTCAGCGTCAACGTGTCGCAAAAAGTCGCCGCGCAGGCCGTGCCGATCGTGGGAGCCGCCGGCGGGGCGCTGGTGAACCTGGTGTTCATCGACCACTTTCAAGACGTGGCCCGGGGGCACTTCATCGTTCGGCGTCTGGAGAGAAAGTACGGCGCGACAGCCACGCGCGAAGCCTACGGCATGGTTTGACGCGTCGAACCGCGGCGGCGACGATGGCCTTGCCAGCCCGCCAGCGCCAGTCCACCCAGGGCGGCCAGCACGACGCCGGACGGCTCCGGCGTGGGCAGCAGGACAAACTGCGAGACGTCGTAGTACGTCGTATCCGTGTTCGGCGTGAAGCCGGCGGTGGTGACGATCTGCTGGTCGCTGAAGATCGGCAGGTTCCGGCCAAACCCCTCGTTGAACGCCGTGGCCATCATGTTCGAGATGATCCCCTCCGGTTGCGTCAGGATATCGAGGTCATTGCCGGAGAACGCGGTGGGAAACGTATGGCCACCGAACGTCCAGGGATATTGCGGGATCACGACGTCCGCGAACTTGAACATGTCAACTACCGGAATGCCGTGTGACAGGGCAAACTGCTCGATCTGCGCGTTGGCCTCCATCATGGCGTTTCGACCTGCTTGTATCTGCTGCGGCGTAACGCTGTAGTCGATGAACGCCTGTTGAAACCTAGGCGTAACCGAAATATCGGGGACGTTGGCCACGACCTGATGCACGTTCGGATCGGCCTGGGCGATCGAAGTGAGCACGTGCTCGATGTGTGTTACGATCGAGTTGATCACCGGCTGAGGATCACCTCCCAGAAAAAGCGCTATGGCACTGGAAGTGTCCAGCGCCACGTCGTTGGCCCCCACCACCAGCGCCGAGTCCGTGATCAGCCCCTGCTGGATGTACGAGAGCACTTGCGACAGTTGGTGGTTGTCGACGTCGTAGGTCCGCGCGCATCTCGTGCCACGTCGTACGGCGTGATCGCGCCGGCATTCTGCAATTGGACGACCCAGGAAGTGTCATAATCGGGAGTCAGCAGATTCAGACTGTCGCCCATCACGGCCATGTTGATCGGCGCGGCGTGCAGCACCGAAAGCGGCCACAACGGGCCGGCGACGATGAGCAGCAGCCAGACGCCTAAACGGGGCCTAACGCTCGAACGAAGCACCCGTCCGAAGCGGCCCGGCAACGGCAACGGACGATAACAAATCACGTCGAGGTTCAAACACTTTTCAAACACCGTTTTGCATCCTCCGAAGGTCATCTCCGCGCTTTCCTCCACGGCCCGATTGCTGACAGCGCGAGCGCACAAACGCAGCCAGCACGAGCGTCGCCGGCTCGGGCGCCGGCAACAGCACCAGGGGTGAAACGTCGTAGTAGGTGGTGTCCGTGTTCGGCGTGAAGCCGGCGGTGGTGACGATCTGCTGGTCGCTGAAGATCGGCAGGTTCTGGCCGTACGCCTCGTTGAAGGCCATGGCCATCATGTTCGAAATCAGCCCCTCGGGCTGCGTCTGGATGTCGAGACCGTTGTAGGAAAAGGCCGTATTAAACGTGTGGCCCCCGAATGTCCACGGATAGAGCGGGATGAGCACGTCGGCCGCGGTGAACAGATCGACGACCGGAATGCCACGCGTGAGCGCATACTGCTCGATCTGACTGTTGATATCCATGATGGCCGTCCGGCCGGCCTGCAACTGTTCCGGAGTCAACGAGGAGCCGTTCAAGTAGGACTGAAAGTAGGGCGTGACCGTGATGTCGGGAATGTTGGCGATGACTTGATGGACGTTCGGATCGGCCGAGCGAATCGAGCTGATCACGGTTTCAATATTCCCCACGATGGAATCGATGACCGGCTGCGGGTCGTACAGGAAAATGCTCCTCAAGTTATCGGGCTCCAGCGCGATGTCGTTGGCACCGACGACCAGCGCCGAATCGGTCACCATTCCCTGCTGCACCAGGCTGAGGACTTGGGGCAACTGGTTGCGCACGACGTCGCCGGACTCGGCGCCGTCAACGGCCTGGTCGTGCGGCGTGATCGCGCCGGCGTTGCGCAATTGAGCGACCCAGGAAATGTCGTAGTAGGTACTGAGCAGATTCAGACTGTCGCCCATCACCGCCATGTCAACCGGCGCGGCGTGCAGTCCGGACGCTCCTACGACCAGGGCACCAAGCACCAGCAGCCACGCCGCCGACCGCCTGACGGCGAGACCTCGCGCCGCGAGCCACCCCATGCGCGTCCAAGAATTGGAACCACGCGGCACGACGACCTATCACGCATATCGCACGCTGTTCGGACATCTGATTGCTCTCCGAGATCCTGTCGGGCCACGATGGCGCGGGTTGCCGCCAATCCATCTCACCGGTGGACTACTATTGCGATTGACCGCGCGCTCGCGTTCCCAGCGGAGCAGGCATCCGCCGGCAAGGGCTCGTCGCGCGAGGGAAGAGAAGCCGGCGTAAGAAAGCGTCCGTCGCCGTGGGACGGGGACGCTGTGACCGGCGCTGGTGGCTCAGTAGCTTCTCCAGATGGCCCACCTGCGATGCCGGATCGACGGCCCGCATCGGGAATAGCCTGCTGGGCAGCATAAGCCCGCGAGCGCGGGGATTCAAGAAAAAAAATGAAGGGGCACAATCCCGATGTGTGATCTGGAGATTGCGTCCGATTGCGTCCGGCGGTGTGATCTGTCGCCACCGACCGGACCGGCGAGCGGTCGCGTTCAATAGCAGGCGCCGGGCGGAGCGACGTTGTCCAACCGCAATTGGACTTCACGCTCGATCACGTGCCACAGCCACAGCCGCCTCCAGAAGCCGGCGGCCGCCAACTGCTCGGCGTACTCGACGGCGAACTTTGCGCGAATTTCCTGCGCCGCCGCCGAGCGGAGGCGGCCATAACCGTCGGCGACAAAGCTGAACCCTGCGGATCGCATCGGGGCATGATAACGGGAACTGGCGAGTCGCTGGAGCCCGCGCGGCGTAGATGGTTTTGCACTGGCGCGGTGCTAGCCGTTCGCCCGTTCGGCGGCCGCGACCGCCACTTGGCTTTCGTAGGTCCGCTTGGCGGCGCCGTTTTCGACGTTTTGCAGGGCGATCTGGTAGAGCTGCTGGCCGGCGGGCGACGGATAATTGCCGGTGATGCAGGCCTGGCAAAGTTGGTCGGCGTCGAAGCCGATCGCCCGGGCAATCGACTCGACCGGCAGGTAGCGGAGCGAATCGGCCTTCAGCGCCGGGCCATTTCGTCCTGCGCTTCGGCAGTGAGGGGTCCGCCCTTGAGAAAATGGGGCGCGAACAGCTCGTTGATCGTCGACATATCGATGCCGTAAAAACACGGCGCGACGATCGGCGGGCAGGCCACCCGCACGTGGATTTCCTTGGCGTGACCCAGCTCGCGAATCCGCTTGAGCAACACTTTCATCGTCGTCGAGCGGACGATCGAATCTTCGACCAGTAGCACGCGTTTGCCTTCGAGCACCTCGCGGAGCGGCGTGTACTTGGTCTCGGCCTTGCGCTTGCGATTGCCGCTCCCTTCGATGAAGGTGCGGCCGCTGTAGCGGTTGCGAATCAGCCCCTCGAGGGCGGGCACGCCCAGCCGGTAGGCCATCGCGTCGGCCGCCGCCTTGCTGGTGTCGGGCACGGGCACGACGATCGTGTCCTCGTCGATCGGCACGGTCTCCAGCCGGGCCAGCTCCTCGCCCAGCGCCTTGCGCGACAGGTAGACGCTGCGGCCGTCCATCGTGCTGGCGACGTTGGCGAAGTAAATCCACTCGAAAAAGCAATGGGCCCGCCGCGGGCTGCGGGCGAAGGTCTCAATTTCCAGCTTGCCGTTGGTAATCGTCACGGCCTGCCCCGGCAGCAGCGACTTGACGTTCTCGGGGGCAAATCCCAGGTTCAACAGGGCCACGCTCTCGCTGGCGGCGGCAAACAGCGGGCCCTCGAGCGCGTAACACAACGGCCGCAGGCCCAGCGGGTCGCGGGCCACCAGCATTTCGCCCAGGGCGTTGAGCAGCACCAGGCAGTAGGCGCCGTCGAACCGCCCGGCGATGGAACGCATGATTTCGATCAGGCTCGGCCGGCTCTTCTCCGACAGCTCGCGGCCGATCTCGTGCATGATGATTTCGGTGTCGGTATCGCGAGCCAGGTAATTGTCGCTGTCGGCCAGCAGATTTTGCCGCAGTTGCTGATAGTTGGCCAACTGGCCGTTGAAGGCGAAGCTGAACCACTTGTGCTTCTGCACATGGTGCCGCTCGAACGGCTGGGCGTAGCTTTTGTCCTCCGAACCGCAGGTGGCGTAGCGCACCTGGCCGATGGCGGCCCGGCCGGCGTATTTGCGCATCAGGCTCTCGAACTTGCCCCGATGGCTGAGCCGAAAGACCTCGCTGACTCCGCCCAGCTCTTTATAGGTGTCGAGCAGCTGGTTGCGGCGCGGATTGTAGGTGGTCATGCCGGCCGAAAGCTGGCCGCGATTCTGGATATCGAGCAGCATGCGCGGGATGAGCCGCGAGACGTCGTCCGGACCCTTGTTCCGGAAAAAGCGCACTCTTACCCCGGCCCGGCAGATAATACACCGCGGCCACACCGCACTCGTGAAGCAATTCGCCCATGAAGATATGCGGCCGCGGCGGTTCGCGTCACTGCGCCGCCGAGCCCCCCATGAAGATTCCTGCGTTCGCGTCCCGACACCGCGTCAGCAGAGGCACGCTTCCGCCGCTTCGAGGCCCCCTGCCCGATCACCTGACCACTCAATTGTAGAGGCCGCCTGTGAATTTCACAACCAGCGCGGTTTGGCGGCTATTTGCATTGTTTGCAGGTGCGAGCACCGCAAACAGGGGGCAGCCGACGCGTATCAGCCCACGCGGCAATTCTGTCGCGCGACGGGTCGTGTCGCCGCGCCGGGACTGCTGCGGGCGCAATCCGCGGCGCGGCGCGTCCTGTCGCACGTTCACTTGAGCGGGATCTTATAACTGATCGCCCCCAGGACGTCGCCCACTTTGTTGCCCGGGTGGCAAATCACGCACTTGTCGTTCACCACCGGCACGAGGGTGGCGGCGCGGAGATAACGGCGATCCCCTTCTTCGACAACCTGATCGTAGTAGGTTTCGCCTGTGCGGATTTTGTCGATGGCGGCCTTTTCAAACGCGCCCCGCGGTTTGTTGTCGTCGTTGAGCGGAGCCTCGGTGGCGTCGACCAGCCGGGCTTCGTGCCAGCCCTTGGCTTTCATGGCCGCGAACAGGTCCCGGGCCGTCTCGCCGGCCGCCACGCTGTCGGCGTCCTCGACATAGACGTCGTTCATATAGACAATGGCCGTCTTGTACAGGTCGTCGAGCAAGCGGACCTCGCGCCGGGCCTGCTCCACCGTGAGCCCGGTCGGCTGCTGGTCGCCTTTGTCCGCCCACGCGGTCCAACCCACCAGCATCCCCACCGCCACGCTAGCCGCTAGAATTAACCGTTTCCGCCTCATTGCAAGATCCTCCCAGAAAAAAAGGAACCGCTTGAACCATGATTTCACCGACGGTTCGTCTGGCAGCCGATTGTGCCAGCGGCTATTATGGATGTCAAGGTCCAGATATCCAAATTTGGAGCGGCCCATGATTTCGCAAACCGCCGAGTACGCCCTGCGGGCCATCGTCTTTCTGGCCGGACAGGACGAACCCCAAACGACCCAGCAGGTCGCCGAGATGACGCGCGTGCCCGCCGGCTACCTGTCCAAGGTCTTGCAGAGCCTGGCGCGCGCCGGCCTGGTTCATTCGCAGCGCGGCCTGCACGGCGGGTTCACGCTGGCGAAGCCGCCCAAGCGGCTTTCGGTGTGGGAGGTCGTCGAGTCGGTCGACCCGATCCAGCGGATTCGCAGTTGCCCGCTGGGATTGAAGTCGCACGGCGTGAACCTGTGCCCCCTGCATCGGCGTCTGGATGATGCCATGGCCGGCGTGGAAAAGGCGTTTCGCAGCTCGACCGTGGCCGAGCTTTTGGCCGACCCCAATCCGAGCAAACCCTTGTGCGAGTTTCCCAACCTGGCGACGAAAAAACGCTGAGCCGCCCCCGGCCGGATGGCCTGTTGCGCCACGGGTCCGCAGCAGCTATGATTGACCGGCGAACCGGGGCCCCGTCGCACGTCGCGTGGCCGACGACCGTCGCCCCATCACGAGTCTTTGTTCCGCCGCGATGACCGATCTCGTTCGCCAGGAAATTGCCGCCACGGCCCGCACCATCGTGGTGAAAGTCGGCACCCGCGTGCTGACCGCCGCCGACGGTCTGCTCGACCGCCAGCGCGTCGAATCGCTGGCCGAGGAGTTGCACCAATTGATGGAAACCGGCCGCCAAGTGGCGCTGGTGACTTCCGGCGCGGTCGGCGAGGGCTCGGGCAGCTCAAGCTGGCGAAACGCCCGACGCAATCTGGCCGAGTTGCAGGCCGTGGCCGCCGTGGGTCAAAGCCATCTGATCGAAGCCTACGACCGCGGCCTGCGCGTCCACGGGCGACATGCCGCGCAATTGTTGCTCACGGCCCACGACCTCGACGACCGCACCGCGTACCTGAACGTGCGCAACACGATCCAGGCCCTGTTCGAGTTCGGAGCCGTTCCGATCATCAACGAAAACGACACCGTCAGCGTCGACGAATTGATGACCACCTTCGGCGACAACGACCGGCTGGCCGCCATGGTCACCAACCTGATCCGGGCGCCGCTGTTGGTGCTCCTCTCCGACGTCGACGGCCTGTACGACGGCGATCCGCAGCACCCCGACTCGAAGGTGATCCCTACGGTCACGCGGCTGGACGAATCGGTCTTCAAGCTGGTGCGCAGCGCCGCGACCGGCCTGAGCAAAGGGGGCATGGCCAGTAAGCTCGAGGCGGCACGCATCGCCACCACGGCCGGCGAAAACGTGATCATCGCCAACGGCCGCACGCCGGGCAACCTGGCGCGGATCGCCGCCGGCGAAGTCGTGGGAACGCTCTTCGTGGCGCAGGGGCAGTCCATCCGCTCGTTCAAGCGCTGGATCGGCTTCACGGCCCAGCCCCGCGGCGCACTCGTCCTGGACGCGGGCGCTCGCGAGGCGGTCGAAAAAAAGGGACGCAGCCTGCTGGCCATCGGCATCGCCGCCACGCGCGGCAATTTCAAGAAGGGGGACGTCGTCTCGCTCGAAGACACCCAGGGAGGCGAGTTCGCCCGGGGGCTGACCAACTATGGCGCCGCCGACGTACAGTTGATCAAGGGACTCAAAACCGACGAGATCGCCGGCGTGCTGGGGCGCTGCCCCTACCACGAAGTGATTCACCGCGACAACATGGCGCTGACCCGCGAGCAATCCCCGTAAGAAGCATCGCGCTGGCCGGCGCGGTTCGTCGAATCACTCAGCCGCTCGCTACGGCTGCCGCTCCAATTCGGCCCAGTGCGTCACCGCCGAAGAGCCCCAGTCGTCGGACCATGTCATGCACGTCGCGGCACCATTGAGTTTGTTCGCATCACGAAGCTTCAGCTCCAATTGCACGTTGTAGCCACGGCCGCGATCGTCGTCGTACAGCACCTTGGCGTTGAAGCGCCCTCGGAGCACGCCGTCGCGAAAGCTCGGATCGTTCAACAACGTGAGCAACTGCCGACCGACCCGCACGTGCACGTCCCCCGTGTCCTTGATTTCAAGCGTCAGCCCGGCCTCCCCCTGGTACGTCACCAGTTTGCCCTTCCAGGTGCCGATCAGCTCAGAGCTGGGAGCGAACGGTTCGCGCTGGGAATCCTCGTTGTCGTCTTTCTTGGCCGCGGGCCGTTCGCCGTCCTTTTTCTCGGGGAGCACGATGTCGGTGATCGTGTCGGCCAATCCGTAGGCCAACGGAGCGCGACTATTGGCCAGCACGACCACGGCCAATCGCTCCGCGGGGACCAGCCGGCAGACGGTCGACACGCCCGGCATGCCGCCGGTGTGCTGCACGCAGGCATAGCCGCCCGAATTGGTGAACGAACCCCAGCCGATGCCGTAGCCGCTGGTGGGCGATGAGCTGGTCGTGGCCTGCTGCATGGCGTCGATCGACGCGTCGCTCAAGATCGCCCGCTGATCGGCCAGGTGATCCTTCATGTGAAACATGGCAAATCGCACCAGGTCGTGGGCGCTGGCATAGGCCGCCGAAGCGCCCGGGTGGTCGAACTCGTAAAACGGAATCCGCTTTCCCCCGGGCGTATAGCGAATCGCCTGGTGCGGCTCGAGCCCCGCCGCCACGTCGATCGAAGTGTGCGTCAGCCCCAGCGGCAGAAACACTTCATCTCGCATGAAGTCGGCATACTCCTTCTCGCTCACGCGCTCGATCACGTAGTCGAGGACGCCGTAGCCCAGGTTGCTGTATTGATAGTGCTCGCCGGGGGCCGTGACCAGGTTCGCGTAGCGGCGGATCGTCTCGTCGCGCGGGGGGACGGAACGCTTCGTCGTGATAGAAAAACTGGTAGTGCAGCGGCAGGCCCGACGTGTGGTTGGCCACCAGCCGCACCGTGGCGTCGTCCGCATTTCCGACCCGGGCTCGCAGCTTCGCTTCGCCCAGGTACTCGTTGATCGGCTTGTCCAGGTCCACCAGCCCGCGCTCCACGAGGACCATCAGACCGGTGGCGGTAATCGGCTTGGAAATGCTGGCCAGCGAATAGAGCGTGTGCTCGGTGGCCGGCACCCGATTTTCGCGATCGGCCAGACCGAAGCCCTGTTCCCAGATGATCTCGCCGTTGTGCGCCACGGCCACGGCCATGGAAGGCAGGTTGGTATTGTGCAGCGCTCGCTCGATGCGCTGGCGGACCGGCTCGAATCGGTCGTCGGCACGCGCCGCCATCCGCGGCCCGCAGAGCGCCGTCAACAACAGCAAGCCGACCAGTCCCAGCGCGAATCGCAATCGACGGCTCATGGCCCAGCCCTCGTTCCCCGGCGTCGTGGCACGCCGCGCACCGTTACTCCAAGATGAACTTCACGCAGACCGGCGCCCCGACCTCCAGCTGTTGGCCGGTCGGCTTCAGCCGGCCCGTCTTCTGATCGATGCGGAACACGGTGACCGTGTCCGACGCCTGGTTGCCGGCCAGCAGGAAGCGGCCCGTCGGATCGATGCCGAAGCCGCGCGGCGTTTTCCCTTGCGTCGATTCGTTCTGAATCTGGCGCAGCGTGCCGTCCTTCTCGTCGACGGCAAACACGGTGATCGTGTCGTGCCCCCGGTTCGACCCGTACACGAAGTGGCCGGACGGATGCACTTGCACTTCGGCCGTGCTGTAGCCGGGCTCGACTTTTTCACCTTTGGGCAGCGTCGAAACGGTTTGCCGCTCGGTGAGCACGCCGCGTTGGGCGTCGTAATCCAACACGCTCACCGTGCAGGCCATCTCGTTGATGGCGTAGGCCGTCTTGCCGTTGGGATGAAACGCAAAGTGCCGCGGTCCGCTCCCCGGCTTGACCGACGCCGAGGGGGGATCGTTCGGCGCGAGCTTGCTGGTAGCCGGATCGAGCCGGTAGACCAGCAACTTATCCATCCCCAGGTCGGCCGCCACGGCAAAGCGATTGTCGGGCGACACGTTGATCGAATGGGCGTGCGGCGATTCCTGTCGCTGGGGATTGACGCTCTTGCCTTCGTGCTGAATCGCCGAAGCCGCCGGTCCGAGCCGGCCGTCGGCCGCAATGGGCAGCGAGGCGATGCTGCCGCCACCGTAATTGGCCACCAACACCGTGCTGCCGGTCCGGTCGACCGTAACGTGGCACGGTCCGGCCCCTTGTGACGACTGTTGGTTCAGCTTCGCGAGCTTGCCGGTCGAGGGATCGACGGCGAACGCCGTCACGCCGCCCGTGGGCTTGCCGTCCAGATCGCTGATCTCGCTGACCGCGTACAGAAACTTGTGACTGGGATGAATGGCCAGAAACGACGGATTCTTCACTTCGGCGGCCAGCCCCAGCGGCGTGCACTTGCCGCTGGCCAGATCGAGGCGATAGGCATAAATGCCCTGGCTCTTGCCGCCGGTGTAGGTGCCGACGTAAACCAGGCATTCGCCCTCGTTGGCGTCGGCACTGTGAGCGACGGACGCCAGCGGGCCGGTTGCCAGCAGGGCGGACAGACAAACGAGGATGCAGCGTGGCATGGATTCAGTCTCCTGCGCGAGGGGTTGGCCGTGGATGGTGCGATTCTAATCCCCCCGCGCCGGGCTAGCTACCATCACGGGTGCGTGCAAATGCAATTGACTCGCCCGCGGCTCACCACTATTCTTCTCGCCCCGCTGGCCGAATCCCGTCGGCGCGGCCCCGTCGCCCGAGTCGTCTACTCATTCGCATGGAGGTGGATCATGCACCACGTCGTCCGGTGTCTGTTTGTCTTGTCGCTCGTGCTGCCGGCGGTTGCCCGCAGCGAGGAGCCCAGCCAGCGTTGCTCGAAAAAGGCCTGTCCGGTCGCGCAAATCCTGACGTCCGAAAACTGCCCGCAGGCCTGCGCCACGAAAGCCTGCGCCACCAAGCAATGCGCCGCCAAGAAGTGCGCCGCCGGCGAGACGGCCTGCGCCAAGGGGCAGTGCTCGACCAAAGCCTGCGCCAGCAGCGGCTGCCAGTCCTGCCCGGCGGCCAGCTCGAAAAAGCCTTGCCCGGCATCCGCTTATCTGGCTGAATCGTGCCCCAACGCGAATTGCGACTCGAAGACCTGCTGTCAGGCCGCGACCGCCGACAAACATTGCGCCACCGGCTGCGACACCTCGGCCTGCACCACCGCCGCCTGCACCTCCTGCGGTTGCCCGGAACAGAAGCTGGAACACCTGCTGGCCGCGGCGCACCACCTGCACGCCGCCGGGCTGAATGACGCCGCCAACGACGTATTCGAAGCCGCCCGGGAAGTCCGCCGCGATCTGTTGCGGATCAAGCTCGACGAGCTGGCTCGCCTGCGATGGGAAGTCGAACGGCTGGAAAGCGGCGAGCCGCTGTTCGAGCCGCCCGCCACGGCCAACGTCCCCTCGGACACGCCGACGAAGTAATCTCCGCACTGCTGGACGAGCCAGCAGTGGCACACGGAGGCAGCAGAAACGACTCGCCGCCGCGGCGGACCGCTTAGCGTCCGCCCGGCGGCACGTGTTTCTTCAGCCAGCCGAACACTTCCTGGTGCCAGTACTCGCTGTTGGCGGGCTTGAGCACCCAGTGCCCTTCGTCGGGGAAGTTGATCATCTTGCTTTCGATGCCCAGCCGCTGCAGCGTCGTAAAGAGCTGAAAGCCCTCGGCCACCGGCACGCGAAAGTCGAGATCGTTGTGGATGATGAGCATCGGCGTCTTGAAGTTCTCGGCATACCGATGCGGCGAATGCTTTTCGTAGCTGTCGCGCTTGCCGCCCCAGGGTGGGCCGCCGTGTTCCCACTCGTCGAACCACAGCTCGTCGGTCGTGGCGTACATGCTGTCGAAGTTGTAGACGCCGCAATGGGTGATCAGCGTCTTGAACCGGTCGGTGTGCCCCTGGAACCAGTTCATCATGTAGCCGCCGAACGAGGCCCCGGCCGCGGCCATCCGGTCGACGTCGACGTAGGGTAGCTTCTCCAGGTAGTCCATTCCCGCCATCAGGTCCTCGAAGCAGCGACCGCCCCAATCGCCGCTGATCTGGTTGACGTATTGCTGACCGAAGCCGGTGCTGCCGCGCGGATTCGGCAGCGCCACGACGTATCCCTGGGCGGCCCACAGTTGCGGATTCCAGCGGTAGCTCCAACCGTCGTCCCAGGCCCCCTGCGGCCCGCCGTGCACCAGGTACACCAGCGGCCACTTCTTCTGCGGGTCAAAGCCCGGCGGCTTGATGATCCACATTTGCATCGGCGCCCCCCCTGCCCCGCTCACCGTCACGCTCACCGGCGGATTCATCTCGACGCCGGCCAGCAGCTTGGCGTTGGCATGGGTCAACTCGCGCACCGCGCCCGTCGGAGTGACCAGCATCACTTCGGCCGGCTGATTGAACGTGGAGCGCGTGCAGGCGATCTGCCCGCCGCCGACGCTCGGCGCCGAATAACTGCCGTCGGTCGCCAACTCCGAAAGCTTGCCGTCGGCGACCGAAAGCTTGCACAACGGCACGCGGGCGTTGCGCTCCGACGTGCAGTAAATCGTGTCGTTGTCTCCCCAGGCGAACCCATCGATCGCGCGATCCAGCTTGGCGGTCAGACTGCGCGATTCGCCCCCCTCGGCCGGCATCAGCATCAATTGCCAGCGATCGGCCTCATAGCCGGCCGTGGCCTGTGCACGATAGGCCAGCCACTTGCCGTCGGGGCTGTAGCGCGGGCAACTGTCGGCCCCCTGGTTCGCCGGCGTCAGGTTCTTCGACTCGCCGCCGGTGACCGCTACGCGATAGATATCGTGGTTCGTGCTCCAGGCTTCTTCCGAGAGGGGCGGCGCCGTGTAAACCAGCGCGCCGCTGTCGGGCGTGAACGTGTAATCGTCCCCCACGGCGAACGTGCTCGACGTGGGAAACGCGTCCCGATCGCCGGGCGTTACGTCGCGCGGCTCGCCGCCGCCGGCCGGCATGACGAACAGGTGCAGCCGTTTGCCTTCGACCCAGGAATCCCAGTGCCGATAAAACAGCTTGTCGAACGCCCGGGCTTTCACCGGACTTTTCTCGATCTCCTCGTCGCGCTTCTTGTTCGCCGCGTTGCTCTCGGCGTACGGGCGGTCGGAGTACTCCGGATACACGGCCGACACAAACGCGATCCACTTGCCGTCGGGCGACCAGATGCCGCCCGTGGCTTCGCTGGCAATGGTGGTCAATTGCCGCGCTTCGCCGCCACTGGCCAGGTCGAGCACCCAGAGCTGCATGTCGCCCGAGCGGTCGCTCTCGAACAGAAGCTGCTGGCCGTCGGGACTGAACCGCGGGTGGCGATCGTGCTTCGGCCCGCCGGTGAGCTTTCGCGGAGCGCCGCCGTCGGCCCCGACAAGCCAGATCGTCGACGTCGAGGCGTTCTTTTGCTTGTCCACTTCGCCCACGACGTACGCCACGCTCTTCCCGTCGGGGCCGAGCTGGGCGTCCGACAGCCGCTTCATTGCGAACACGTCATCGAGCGACAGCGGATGGGCCGCCTGGGCAGCCGCGGAGATAAGGAAGAAACAGGCGGTCGCAAACGGCGAGAACGGGCGAAGTCGCATGGAAGGACCTTTGGGTGGGACCGGGATCGGGGAGCGTCGGAGGCACCAACGATATTCTAGTGCGCCGATGCGCGGAGGGAACCAAGCCGCCGATTCGCAACGTATGGCGGGCTACTTGGGATCGACGGCTCGGTAGGCTTCGATCACGGCCCGTTCGCCGGCGGCCCCCTTTTGCGAGTTGCCGTGTTCCATGCCCAGGATGCCCCGGTAGCCCCGCCGGTGCAGGTGCGCGAGGACGTTCGTGTAGTTGATTTCGCCGGTCCCCGGCTCGTTGCGGCCGGGATTATCGCCGAGCTGGAAGTAAGGGGTCTGCTCCCAGCAGCGGTCGATATTGGGAATCAGGTTCCCTTCGCTGATTTGCTCGTGATAGACGTCGAACAGAATCTTGCACGACGGCCGGTTCACCGCCTCGCACAGCGTATACGCCTGCGAACACTTCCAGAGAAACTTGCCCGGGTGATTCGTGTAGCGGTTGAGCGGCTCGATCACCAGCACGAGCCCATGCGGCTCGACCACGTCGGCACACCGCTTCAACAGGTCGATGGCCAAGGAAGTTTGGTATTCCTCGGCGAGTTTTGGATTCACGTCTCCCAGCACCGCGGTGAGCCAGGTGGCGTGCACCCGGCGGGCGACGTCCACCACTTGCTTGATCTGCGCGACGACCGCGTCGCGCACGGCCGGGTCTTCGCTGGTGAACGTCGGCTTGTCGCTCGTGCCGCGCGTGGCCGAGATCACGCCCATCTGGATGTCGAGCCGCTCGATGGCGTCGGCGATCCGCTGTTGCTCGGCCACGGGGCGGCTCTTCATGCCGTTGTCTTCCCAGGCCCGAAATCCCTCGTCGGCGGCAAACCGCAATTGATCGACCAGATCCTTCCCGGCCGAATGCTGAAACATGCCGAAGTGCGGCGCGTAGTTCAGCGTGAACGTCGGCCCCGTGGCGGCCATCGCCCGCCGCCCGCCGGCCAACACGGCGCCCGCGCCCAATACGGCCGATCGCTCCAAAAACTCACGACGATTCATCGGCCCCATTCCCCCTTGAAGCAACGCACGGCCACCATCCCACGAATGATCCACCGCCCACGCGCGTCCCACCGCTGGCGGTTTAGCGGACCGCCGGGCGAACCCTCCCGCGACCGCTGCGCACCCGTTATACGTCCCGATCAATCCCCGGTCGCGGCAACCGATAAAGCCCCTCGCCGTCGGGCAGCTTCCGCGGCAGCGAATCCCAGCCGGCGATCTTCACCGGCGCGATCGACGTGTCGCTGGCGATCGCCTCGTCCCAGGTGACCGTCCTTCCGGTGTACGTGGCCAGGCGCCCCAGGATGGCGGTCATCGTGGCGGTGGCGCCCGTTTCGGCCTCGTTGTGCGCGCTGCCGGTGCGAATGGCAGCGAACAGAGCGTCGTGCTCGATCTGATAGGGATTGCCCGCGGCCGATTTTTCGCCCCGCCGCGTGCGCGGGTAGTGCCACTCGCCATCGGTCATTTGAATTTGCGCGGCGCCGACGTCCGACGTGCCGCGGGTGCCGGTGGCCAGCTCGCCCACCCGCGGCTCGCAGCCGGGCATCTGCCGGCAAAAGCCGAACATGGTCGCGCCGCTGGGATAGGTGTATTCCACGGCGTGGTGATCGAAGATGTCGCCATAATCCTTGCCGGTGCGCATCAGCCGCCCGCCGGTGCCCCAGGCTTTCAGGGGATGATCGTTCATGAGCCAGTTGCCCACGTCCAGATTGTGCACGTGCTGCTCGACGATGTGGTCGCCGCTGAGCCACGAGAAGAAGTACCAGTTGCGCACCTGAAACTCCAGCTCGGTGAGCCCCGCGCGATCCACGGGCCGCTTGATCGTGCCGCCGTTCCAATAGCAGCGCAGCGTCTGCAAGTCGCCGATCGCGCCGTCGTGGATGCGGCGGATCGTTTCCAGGTATTTTGCGTCGTGATGCCGTTGCAGGCCGACGCCGACTTTGAGCCCCTTGTTTTCGGCCACCTTGGCCGCCGCCAGAATGCGCCGCACGCCCGGCGCGTCGGTGGCCACCGGCTTCTCCATGAACACGTGCTTCCCCTGCTCGACCGCGTATTCGAAATGCTCGGGCCGAAAGCCCGGCGGCTGGCACAACAGCACCACGTCCACGGCGTCGATGGCGTGCCGGTAGGCGTCCAGCCCGACGAACCGCCGCTCGGGCGAGACGTCAACCCGCTCGGCAACGGAGGCGGGCACGGCGCCCCCGGAAGCGCGGCCGCCGTTTTGCAACACTTCGAGGCTCCCTTCGAGCCGGTCGGCAAACGTATCGGCCATGGCCCACAGCTTCACGGGTCCGGCGGTTTGCAGGGCGTTGGCCGCCGCGCCGGTGCCGCGATTGCCGCAGCCCACCAGCGCGATCTTGAGCGTCTCGTCGCCGGCGGCGTGCACGCGCGGCACCAGCGACGTGAGCGAAGCGGCCGCCAGCGCCGCCGAAGAGCCCTGGATAAACCTGCGACGCGAGGGGCGCAAAGAACCGTCCGGGAAGCCAGACATGACGATCCTCCGTGGGGAAAGCGGATGGATGGTGGGAGCCTACGTCCCGAGTGTAACATCCGCGACCGCTCGAAAACACCGTCCGCCGCGGCCGCGCCGTGGTTCGCAGCCGCCAACCCGCCTTTTCCGGCCGGTCGCTTCCCAGTAGGCTGTGCGGCATGAGCTGGGACGACCAGGACGACGATTTCGACGACGATGACTACGACGTCGACGAAGACGATCTGGACGATGACGAAGAAGTAACGGTCCGGTGCCCTTACTGCCGGCGGCAAATTGCCGAAGATGTCGTCCGCTGCCCCTACTGCGAACAGTACATCTCCGCCGAAGACGCGCCGGCGCACCCAAGCCTTGGTGGATCGTGGCCGGCGTGATCGCCTGCCTGGTGGCGCTGTTGTACTGGGTGCTGCTGTAGTGCTCCCGAGCAATCACACCACGAAGATTTCGGCACATGAGCCGCTTCAAGAGAACGCTGAAGTTCGTCGGCCTGGGCGCGGCGGCCTTGGCGGCTTGCACGCTGCTGGTGAACATAACGCTGAATGCGCAAGCCAGCGCCCGGCTGGAACGCAAAGTCGCCGCCTTGCGCGACGCCGGAGAGCCGGTCACCGTGGCGGCATTGAAGCCCCCGCCCGTTGTGCCGGAAAAGAACGCCGCGACGTACCTCTTCAAAGCCCAGGCCGGCATGCTGGCGATCCAGCGAAAAGTCTCGGCCGTAATCGAATTCTCCACTCCGGAGGATCAAGATCGGTTCATCGCCGGACAGCTCAGCCCGGCCATCAAAGAGGCCATCCAAGCGGGGCTCGCCGAGCATCCGCAGGTGATTGGTCTGCTCGAACAGGCGAGCACTTGCCCCGATTACGATCCTCCCTTGAACTACGCGGCCGGCGGGCCGGCCTTCCAGAATTCGGTGTTGCGCACTTCGGGCTTGTTCCCCACCGCGACCCGCGTGTTGCACTACCAGGCCTTGTTGCAACTGGCGGACGGAAAGCGGCCCGCCGCGCTCGATACGTGCCTGGCGATGTTTCGCCTGTGCCGCCTGTGCGCCCTGGCGCCGACGCTGACGAACTACCTCGTGGCGGCCGGCTGCCTGGAACTGGCCGCGGAAACGGCGAACCTGGTGTTGCGAAGCGGCCAGTTGCCGGAAGACTCCTACCAGGCGCTCGACGTCGAGCTGGCTCGGTTCGCCAGCGACGAGCCCTATCGGCACGCGCTGATCACGGAGCGCCCCTTCGGATTGCAGGGCTTTCGCGAGCTGAACGCCAACACCGGCTGGGGGCCCATCGGCATGCCCTGGGTCAAGAACGAAGCCTGCGGCTACCTGGATTTAATTCAGCAATTGATCGAGCTGGCGGACCGGCCGTACGAAGACGCCGAACGGGCGCTCGCCACTAACACCACGATTGCCGCCGCCGGGCCAATGACCCATGCGCTGGTGCCGCCGCTGGAAAGCACGCTCGAAGCCCGCTGCCGCGTGCACGCTCTCACCCTCGCCCTGCGAGCCCTCAACGCGCTGGTGCGTCGGCCCCTGGCGCCGAAACAGCCGAGCCGCAGCTCTCCAGCCTCGGATTGCCCGAACAGGAAACGCTCGACCCCTTCGACGGCCAGCCGCTGCACGTGAAGGAAACGCCCGGCGGTTGGCTCATCTACTCGGTGGGCATGAACCTCCAGGACGATGGCGGCCATCTCGCCGACCAGCAAGACGTCGGCCTGGGCCCGGCGGCGGTAGCGGAAGCGCCGTGAGACGCCAACGCCGACCGGCCGGAATCCGACTTGCGCGGATACGGAGTGGAGTGGATCGCCGCGTCACTTCGTGACGTCGTTCACGAATTCGAGGAAGATCGCCCCGGTCGTGTCGTCGGGCGCGCCGAAGTAGTGGTTCGCTCCGAAGTGGTCGCGGCCTTCCAGCATGCGGGACGTAGCATTGCCGCCTGCGTCGCGAATGAGCCCGACCATTCGCTCGGCCGCCTGGTGCGATGCATTGCCCGGCTCGATCGAGACGAACAGAAACGCCGGACCCTCTTTTACCTCCCGGACGTGATTGACCGGAGACGCCTCGCGCCAGGTCGACTCCGATTCGCCGAACGCCTTGCGGATATAGTCGGCGTATCGTCCTCGCTCTTCGACTTTCTGCACCAGATCGTACGAACCACCGCTCCAAGCCACGACGCCGCGCAGGTCCGCGGGCTTCAGGCGAACCTTGGCGAGGTACTGCGGATCAAGGGCCACGAGCGTCACCAGGTGGCACCCGGCCGAATGGCCCATCAGCACGATTTTGCGCGGATCGCCGCCATAATCACCAATGTGATCGTGAACCCAACGGATGGCCGACGCGACATCCTGCACGTGAGCCGGGTGTACCACGTGGGGCGTCAATCGGTAATTGACGCTGACGAACACCACGCCGTGCTCATTGAAGAACTTGGGCTTGTAGCTGACTTCCGACTTGTCGTGTCGCGTCCACTCCCCTCCATGGACGAAGAGGACCACTGGAGCGTGGCTGGCGCCACGAAAGGAGTAGACGTCCACGCGCTGCGCCGGGTCGTCGCCGTAGGGGACGTCGGCCACCGGGACGGTGTCGTCGGACAGCACGGCGTCCTGCGGCGGACGCTCGGGCCTTGCCGCGCCTTGGTTGGCGGCAGCTTGCTGCGCGGCGGCTTGCGGTGGGCTACAGACGATCGTTGTGGCCCAAAGTACCGTCCCGGCTACCGACAATCTCGACGCCCGCCATCGTAAGTGATTCATGATGATCTCCAGAACAATCAGGTTGTCATTTATCAATGAACACCGGCCGGGGACGCGATATTCTCGTCGCCGCGCGCCGTCACCAAGGCAAAGAAAACGAGCGGATCAATCTCCTCGCCCAACAGATGGACCGATCCATCGGCGAACGCTGCATAGGCGCCCACCGCGTGAAAACTGTAGACGCCGCGGTAGTTGCTGCAGTTGACCGAGCAGGGACCGCCCTTCATCGTGCCGTCGTTGCTCCACGTTCCCACGTTGAAGTTATTGTTGTGAGCCCATGATCCCCAGCCGTAGTCCAAGGGAATGTCGTCCATGAAATCAACCGAGCCCGCCGACACGTAGCTGGGGAAAAGCGAGGCGGGAATCTTTTCTCCACTGCCCAGGTACAGCCACGGTCGCCCGGACATTTCACTCACCATAGCCGTGCGAGACAGGCCATCGGTGATCTGGGCCAGACGCCGGGGAAGGGGCGACTGGCTCTGCGGCCCAAAGGCGCTCGATAGATCCGTGGTCATGGGGGCGCTCGAGTAGACGTGAAAATAGCCGGCCGGGATCGTGCTGGGGGGCGACACGGAGTTCGAGGAACTGGCCCCCGCAAAGGCGAAATAGTCGGTGCTGGCGGTCGTGAACGTCGTGAGCGGATTGGTACTCTTGCCGGCAAAGCCGGGATCGGTGGCCGTGTAGATCCTCTCGACGGGACTCGTCGGACACTCCAGCACCGAAAGCCTGTGGACGACAGCTATCGCGTTGCTGGCGTCAAACCAGGGCTCCTCGTAGTTGTACAGCGACAGCAGATTCCCTTCCTCGAAGTAAGGCAACAATTGCGTCAGCCAGCCGGGCTGCGTCGACGACGAGTAAAGCAGCGGAAAGCCGCCGTGCGACGTCGCGTAATTCTGGCAGGCAATTCCAATCTGCCTGAGATTGCTGGAACACTGCGCGCGCTGCGCCGACTCACGGGCAGCCTGAATCGCCGGCAGCAGCAGCGCCACCAACACGCCAACGATCGCGATCACGACAAGCAGCTCGACGAGCGTGAATCCGCGTCGCCAAGCCCGCGGCCACCGCGGTACAGTCTGACTCCTTTTCATCAACACCTCAGCACCTCAGCGCGTCTCAGTGAGCAGAACAGCAAAAGCGCACCCCGACGCTTGCAAACAATGTGCCGACCGTGCGTCTTCCTGACTCTCGCCGTCAGTCGCCTGACTCTGCAGCCCGTTGAAATAAGCCATCGTGGCTTATTTCAACCTCGCCATGTGCGTAGCAAAGCTCCGCCCGGCTCGCAAAATAACGACTTACGTCGTCATCTTGAGATCGCATCCATGCGATCGCGCAGACCGTTGAATATTTCAACGGCCTGTTAGCGATCAAATCGGCGGAGGCGCGCAGGTAGAATGATGAACGGCGCGTCTGGGCGCGGCGATAATTTCGCCGCGAAGCCCCGCCGGGCTCGCGCCGCGAGAGCCTTTCTTGCCAGTGCCTTCCGAGAGAGAATGCACCTTCGGCCTCGAATATCGCGCAACTGCGCTATTGGATAGATGGGAGCCTGAAATGAGTCCGCGTGCCAATTACTACCAGTTGAATCGGCCGGCGATCGACGCGCTGGCCGCGGTGAACAAGCACGTCACCCGCATCGACCGCAAGCTGCAAGCGCTCGTCGAGCTGCGCGTTTCGCAAATCAATGGCTGCGGCTACTGCGTCGATTTGCATTCGGCGCAGGCCCGGGCGCGCGGCGAAACGCAGCAGCGTCTCGATTGTCTGCCGGCGTGGTGGGAATGCGACTTCTTCGACGAGCCGGAGCAGGCGGCCTTTCGCTGGGCCGAAGCCCTCACCGACGTCGCCCGCACGCACGCGCCCGACGAGATATACGACGCCCTGGCGGCCCATTACACGGACGAACAGATCGTCGACTTGACGCTAATCATCTCGACGATGAACGCCTGGAATCGGATCGCCATCGGCCACCGCAAGCACCCGGCACGGCGCCCGATCCATAAGACCGAGTCGTAGCGTCCGACAGGGGGACAGTCCCATTTTGCTCCGAAGACTCCGCAAAATCGGGACAGTCCCCGGCCGTTTTGAAACAGTGCCCGTTAGGGCAGCTCCATGACCTCGATCTTGCGGATGCAGACCTTGCTGCCCGGGTCGTGCTGCTGGAAGGCGAAGTGGCCTTCCTTGAAGGTCTTTTCGAAGTCGAGATACTCGTACAACTCGTCGCCGTTCACGGTGATCTTGATCCGCGTCATCGGGCGGCCGCGCCACACGTCGTCGCGCACTTCGACTTCGTAAGTGAACCAGGTGTCGGGCTCGACCAGCCGTTTATAGACGTGGCACATGCCGTACAGCGAGCCGGTGCGGATCGGGTCGCGGTGCGTGCTGTCGATCTGCGCTTCGTAGCCGTCGGTAAAGCCGGGGCGGCGCGTGGTGCGGAAATAGAGTCCCGAGTTTCCGCCGTCGTTGATCTTCACTTCGCAGCGGAAGCGGAAGTTTTTGTACGGCCCTTTGGTGCACACCACCATCGAAGCCGGCCCCGAGCCGCACAGCGCCCCGTCCTGCACGTCCCACTTGCTCGAGGTGCTGCCGATCTTCTCCCAGCCGTCCAGGCTCTTGCCATCAAACAGAGAAACCCACTTCTCGTCCGCTGCGCGAGCGGCGCCCGTTAGGATCAAAGCCAACACGGCCACGGCGGCAACAGAAAATCGGCACAGCGTCATCGGTCGTTCCTCTTGGTGAAGCGATCAATCGAGTTTTCAATGTCCACGGCGCAAATGCCGAGCCCGAGCCATCCAACAAGTGTCGCCTGGGCCGTTTCACGCACAGGCTGGATTATGAAACCCGCGAGGGCCCCTGGCAAGCGGCCCAGCCGCCGTGGGAAACCCGCGCCAGGGGCGGTCGAAATCCGGATTTGCGCTTGGAGAAACGCGAGCCACCGTGCGTTGTCACCACGTTTTTGCCAAGTTTTTGCGTCCCAGCGATGATCGCGCACAATCGTCGACGGCAAGCCCCCGCACTGGCATCTGCATCGATTCTGGGCTGTAATGTTTCACAGCCGCCGTCACTCGCCCGCTTTGAATCCCCACGATCGAGGTCCCCTATGCGACGCCCGTTGAGCCTGGCCCTATTGCTCGTCTCGCTGCCGAGCATCCTCTTCGCCCAATCGCCGGCGCCTGACATTTGGGGCCGAACCATCCTGCCGCAACCGTTCGACGCGCAGCCGTTTCGCGAAATCAAGATCCCCGCCTGGGTCCAGGACACGATCGGCTGCGGCTACACGCTCTCGGCCATGGATCGCGCCGCGCGCGAACGGGCCGCGCGCCCACGGCGTCACGATCAGCGAGATGGGCTTCGTCGACCCGTTCTACGCCTACTACGACAGCAAGCTGCTGGAGCGGCGCAGCCCGCACGTGCCGCTTGGAGCGATTGCCCAAGGACATCGCCGAGTACAAGCGGCTGGGCGTGCGCATCCTGGGAGTCTATCCCCCTTGCCTGCAAGGCGAAGTCTACGAGAAGCATCCCGACTGGCGGCGGATCGACGACCAACACGACCGACATCCCCGCGATCGACCTGGAAAAATTTCCGCACGGCGGCATGCTCTGCCTGCTGGGGCCGTACGGCGACTTCTTCATCGACGTGCTGGCCGAGATCGTGACCACGTTTCCCGACGTCGACGCCTTCAGCTTCGACGGCCTGCACTACGGCGGCGTCTGCTACTGCCAGCATTGCCGCGAAAACTACCGCCACGATACCGGCGGCGAGATTCCCAATGTCGACATGAACGATCCGGCCTTTCGCCGCTATCAGCATTGGGCCGACCGGCGGATGGAAGATCTCGTCCGCCGGATGCAAACGCGGCTCAAAGCGAATCAAGCCCGAGGTGGCCCTGGTGACCTGGACCACCAACGCCGGACGGTTCGGCCACTTCCTCGACATCCCGCGCAACATGCCGGCGCGGATGAACCTGCTGCTGGACGCGCCCGACCAGGAATTCTGGCTCGACGAAACGAACCGCGGCACCACGATCGTGCCGGCCTTTGCCAACGCCTACATCTGGGCGACGACGAACCACCGCGTGGCCTTCAGCGAACCGTACATCGATGAGCCACGGCAATCCGTACGGCAAGGACAGCTTTCCGCCGCAGGAAATCCTCCGCCGGATGATGCTGGCCCTGACCTACGGCGCCGCGCCGAGCATCGCCGTCGGCCCAGCCGGCCAACTTGCAGCAGGAGCTGTACGATTGCCTGGACGAGGTCCGGCGCCGCAAAGCCCTGGCTCACGCACAAGCGGCCCGAGCCCTGGGCCGCCATGGTCATGAGCGACAACACGCGCAACTTCTACGGCCGCGCCTCGGGCCTGGTCGAAGAGCGCTACCTGGCCGCCGTGTTCGGCACGTTTCGCGCGCGCCGTCGAAGAGCATCTGCCGATGACGGTCCTCAGCGACTGGAACCTGAACCGACGAGGACTTGCAGCCGTACAAGGTCCTGGTGCTGCCGAACACGGCCTGCCTCGACGACGCCCAGGTGGCGGCCATCGAACAGTTCGTTCGCGACGGCGGCGGACTGGTGGCCAGCCTCGACGTGTCGCTGTTCAACGAGTTCGGCGACCCGCGCGACGAACTTCGCGCTGGCCGACGTCCTGGGCGTCAATTATCGCGGGCTGCCCGAGTCCGGCGGCGGGCCCGAGGAGCTCGACGTCAACTTCGCCAGGTCGATCGGGCCCGATTACTGGGAGAAGCGCAAGAAGCGTCTTCGACTTCCAGCAGGACCCAGCGTCGCTGTTGAACCAGGGAAAGATGAAGACCTACGTCGGCGAGCAGCCGGTCACGTTCAAGGGCCCGGCCGTGCGCGTGGCTCCCACCGGCGAGGCAACCAAGACGATCGGCACGCTGCGAGCCAAGGGCGTGGCCGATGCGCAGCCGCTGCCGGGCGTCGTGACCCATGAATATGGCAAAGGGCGCGTCGTCTACTTCGCGGGCGGGTTCGACGCCGCCTATTACCTTTATGCGTATCCGTATCAGCGGCTGGCCTTGAAGCATGCCATTCGCTGGGCAGCCCGCGACGAGCCGCCGCTGGTGGTCGATGCCCCCATGTGTGTCCACGCCACGTGCATGCGACAAGATAAGGACGGCCAGCGGCTGCTGGTCCACCTGTTCAACGACGTCAACACGACGGCCCAGCATGCCCTGGCCACCGACGACGTGCCGCTCCGCGAGGAAGTCTTGCCGATCCACGACATCCGCGTCACGTTTGGCCCGGCCTACCGTCTGGGCCGCGTCCACCTGGAGCCCGCGGGGCGGACGCTGGTCGCCGAGCCGGGCCCGGGCGGCACGACGGTCACGGTTCCACGGCTGGACGTCCACGCGATCGTCGTGGCGGAACTGGCGGACGGATCTCGTGAAACGGCCCCCTAGCGACTACAATAGGGCGACTCCCTCCGGCGGCGGCCATTGGAGGCGCAAACGGCCGACCGTTACACAAACATTCCTTCGCGCGGAACCAATCCCATGTTGCACATCGTCTTGGCCGTGGCGGCGGCCCCCCTGTTGCTGGCGGCCGATGCGTCGTTGGATGCCGGCACGCAGTTGAGCTATCGCGGCGCCGTCGAGGCCCAGGCCGCCGATGTCGCCACCGGGCCCAAGACGTTCGACCTGTCGCTCTGGATTCTCGACAAGAGCGACGCCGGCTCGGAGTTGTTCTGGCTCGTCGACGAGCGCGGCAACGGCGAGTTTCCCTGGCCCGCCAAATTCGGCCGCGTGGCGCTCGACCCGCGCTATCGCACCGCGGCCTCGGGCCCGGCGCTGTTGTACGATCGGGGCGAAGGACGCAGCGTGGTTCCCGTGTTGTTGCCGTTTCTGACCGTCGCGTCGCCGCTGGCGGCTGGAGCGGAGTTTGAAGACGGGCCGCTGGGGTTTCACGTCGACAAATCGACGAAGCTGGCCGATCGCGCCGCCTGGCACGTCAGCGTGCGCGACCAGTTCGGGCCCAAGCGCACGTTGGTCGTCGATCAGGCCGGCCCGCTGGTGTTGGGAATGAAGGAACGCGTGTTCATGGGTCGGGGCGAAGTGTATGAGCTTTCGCTCGAATTGGTCGACAGCCAGCAGCTCAGCGGCGAACAGCTCGACGCGGTGTCCAAAGCCGCCCGCGCGCTCTCGGCGGTGCGCGACAAGTTGAACTTGCCGGAGCGGAGCCAGGAGATTACCTGGAAGGCGGAACAAGCGGCAGTCCTGGAAAAGGAATTGCCGGAGCTGGTGGCCGCGGCCGCCGGCACGCCGCTGGCGAAACTGGCCACGGCCGCCCGCCGCGACTTCGATCTGCAAGCCGGACGCCACGACGCGGTGGCGGCGCTGGTGGCGAAGTACGACGGCCACACCGTCGACGATTTCGACGTCCGCGGCACCGCCGGCGAACGGCTGAGGGCGGCCGATCTCCAGGGGCAGGTCACCGTGCTGCACTTCTGGGACTATCGCGACGAACCGCTGCACGAACCGTACGGCCAGGTGGGCTACCTGGACTTCCTGTATCACCGCCGCGGCGGCGAAGGCCTGCGACTGTACGGCGTGGCCGTCAACCCGCGGCTCGCCGAGCCGGCCACCCGCGCGGCGGCCCAGCGGAGCGCCAAGAAGCTCAAGTCGTTTATGAACCTTAGCTATCCGGTGCTGTTGGACAGCGGCGACTTGCTCCGCCAGTTCGGCGATCCCCGCGTGGTGGGCGCCAGCCTGCCCTTGTTCGTCGTGATCGGTCGCGACGGAAAGATCATCCACTACCACGTCGGCACCTACGAAGTGCACCAGGACCAGGGGCTCAAAGATCTCGACGCCCTCGTGGCCCAAGCCCTGGAAGCCAAATAAGGGCTCCCCGGCGAAACGCGGCACGAATCGCCCACGCAGCGTCTCACCGCTGGCGGTTTAGCAGGCCGTTGAAATATTCAACGGTCTGCGCGATCGCATGGATGCGATGGCTTTTTTCAACGGGCGGTTTAGCGCACCGGCCCAGCGTCAACCCTACGCCAACCGCGTCACCGCCAACACTTCGTCCAGCACCCGGCCGTTCGTGGCCACCGCTTCGCCGGAGTAAATCGACGCGTTACCCTGCCAGTCGCACAGCGTGCCGCCGGCTTCTTCCAACACCGGCTGTAGTGCCGCGGCGTCCCACAGGGCCATGGCCGGATCGAGCATCACTTCGGCCCGGCCGGTGGCCACCAGCAGATAGCCGTAACAATCGCCCCACGTGCGGTTGATCCGCGAGGCGTCGACCAGCTGCGCGAGCGCCCGCTGTCGCTCGGGCGTGGGAAAGCGGAGCTCGCTGGTCAACAGCAGCGCCTCGCTTAGCTTGTCGCAGGTCGAGACGCGCGCCCGCCGCGGCGCTTCGCCCTGGCTCACGTGCCAAGTGCCCTGTCCCACGGCGGCAAACACGCCTTCGTCCAGCGCCGGTGCATAGATCGCGCCGATCACGCTCCGGCCGCCGTGTTCCACGGCCACCAGCGTGCCGTACAGGGGGACGCCGTGCACGAACGACTTGGTGCCATCGATCGGATCGAGAATCCAGCGATAGCCGCTCGTGCCCGGCTGCTCGCCAAATTCTTCGCCCAGGATCGCGTCCTGCGGAAAGCGCTCCGCGATCCGGGCGCGCAATAGCTCCTCCGCCCGGCGATCGGCGACCGTGACCGGCGAGCGGTCGCTCTTCAACTCGACCGCCAGGTCGTCGCGCCTGAAATACTCGAGCGTGAGGCGACCGGCCTCGCGGGCCGCTTCCTGGGCCAGTTCGTAGCGATCCGTCAATTCGGCGTTGCTCATGCCACAGAGCCTACCGGCCGGTCCGCCGATTGCCAAGCCGCGCCGGCCGGCGGCCGACGTAGGGGCTCAGGCCATCCTCGGGACGTGCGGTCCGCCCAGCAGATCGGAAAGCTTGACCGCCTGCAACTGGGTGCGAACGTTCTCGGCGACTTGCTCGAGCACTTCCCGCAGCCGCACGTGGTAACCCGTCGGATCGGCATCGCCCGCCGGCAGCGTCGCCTCGAGCGGGCCGTCGATGGCCTCGATCACTTCCAACAGCGAGATGTCCTGGGGGCTGCGCTCAAGCGAATAGCCGCCGTCGACGCCGCGCATCGAGCTCAGGATTCCGTGCGTCACCAGGTGCCGCAGGATTTGCAACAGAAAACGCTCGGGCATGTGGCCTTCATTGGCCAACCGGCTGCACGGAACGGGTGCCCCGGTTTGGGATTCGGCCAGTTGGCACGTCGCCTGAATGGCATACGCCACGGTGCGAGAGAGTTTCATCCGTCGGGTGTCCAATGATCTCCGCGGAGGTCCCCCCCGACAGGGAGATTCGGCGGTTCGGTGACGGGCAACTCGCGCCGCTGCCCCGCGGACAGCGACCGCTCTGGACCAATTAACTCACGAGACTGCACGACGTGGCCGCCAAGACTCCCAGGACCCCCCGCGAAATGGGGCCCCCGGCTAGACGCCGGTCGACTCACCCACGGCTGGGAGTTGGCTCGCGGGACAATGTGCCAGATAGCCGTTTGCTTGTCAAAACAAATATGAAGTGGCGCGCGCGTTTTGCATCATCGCGCAACGTCAATCCTACAAAGGAAATACACGTTACGTACCCATGTCGCGGAATGGGAGTCGCGCCGGTGTCGCAGACGAGCGGCGCCGCGTCTGAACCAGAGAATCGGCGCCGCGACACAATCGGCCGAAAAGAGAATGCGCCCACAAAGACGACGCCGCCCCCCCCGGCTCGCCTCGCTCGAACCGCGTTAACGCGGTTCGAGCTTCTGGGCGCACTTGATGCACAGCGGCGTATAAGGAATCGCGTTGAGCCGGGCCTTGCTGATCGGACCAGAGCACTCCTCGCAGGCACCGAATACGCCGTCTTCGATCTTTTCGATGGCCAACTCGATCGATTCGAGCGTCACTTCGTCCGACTGCATCAGGCTCAACGTGAACTCCTGCTCGTAGTTGTCGCTGCCGATGTCGGCCATGTGAATGGGCATGCTCGAGAGGTCGCCGTTCGCTTCCGAGCGGGTTTTGCGGAGCGCCGGCGTCGGCCATCGTATTGACGTCGCCACGCAGCCGGGCACGCAAAGCCAGGAGCCGTTCCTTGAAAACTTTCATCTCAGCCTTCTTCATAGCGGGCCTCTCCGAGAGCGACGACGTTATGGGGAACCCCCAGTTGGGAGTCTATAAAATCATCATTTTAAAAGCCCCCAACAGGGCTGTCAATTCGCCCCCAGCGGGCTCGCCACCCCGGGCCGGCCACGACTTGCGCCGGCCGCGGCGCAACCCCGCTTGAGTTAAGGCCAACGAGCAGCCGCCACCCGCTTTAAACCACCTGGACAGCCCCCCAAAAGCTGGCTTAGACTAACGGTTTGGAAGCCTGCTTGCGATCTCTCGGCGAGCGGCGCCCGCCAGGAGCCCCGAGCCATTCCCGACACCTTGACCGACGTCGCCTTCCAGCGTTGCATCGTCCCCTCGTGCGGAACCACGTACGGGGTCGACGAGGCCCGCGTAGCCTGCCCGGCCTGCGGCGGATTGCTGGACGTCATCTACGACTGGAATCGTCTGCAACCGCCCGACTCGCTGGCTTTCTTCGAGAGCAAATGGGCACGGCGGTACGAGCCGCTGTCGCTGAGCGGCGTGTGGCGGTTCTACGAGCTGCTGCCCTTTGCCCCGCGCGACGCGGTCGTCACGGTCGGCGAGGGCCAGACCCTGTTGCAACCGTCCGTCGGCGCGGCCCGCTACACCGGCGTGCGCGAGGGAAATCTGTTTCTGCAATACGAGGGACTCAACCCCTCGGGCAGCTTCAAAGACAACGGCATGACGGCCGCCTTTACGCACGCCCATACGATCGGCGCCAAGCGGGCCGCCTGCGCCTCGACCGGCAACACCAGCGCCTCGCTCGCGCTTGTATTGCTCCGTCACCCGGCTGATGCGGGCCGTGATCTTTATCGGCTCGGGCAAAATCTCCTACGGCAAGCTGTCGCAGGCCCTCGACTACGGCGCGCTGACGATGCAAATCGCCGGCGACTTCGACGACGCCATGGCCCGCGTCAAGGAAGTCTCCAGCCAGTTGGGCATCTACCTGGTCAACAGCGTGAATCCCTTCCGGCTCGAAGGCCAGAAGACGATCATGTTCCGCGTGCTCGAAGGCCTGCGTTGGCAAGTGCCCGACTGGATCGTCGTGCCCGGCGGAAACCTGGGCAATTCGAGTGCCTTCGGCAAGGCTTTTGCCGAGCTGAAAGAAATCGGCCTCATCGACCGCTTGCCGCGATTGGCGGTCATCAACGCCGCCGGGGCCAACACGCTGTACGAACTTTACGAGCACCGTGGCCTGCGGTGGAACGCAGGGCAGGTCGACGCCTCGATTCGCGACGACTACTATGCCGAGCTCGACGCCCAGCACCGCCGGGCCTCGACCATCGCCAGCGCCATCGAGATCAACCGCCCGGTGAACCTCGACAAGTGCCTGCGAGCGCTCGAGGTGTGCGACGGCGTGGTGCGCGAGGTGAGCGACCAGGAGATTCTGGACGCCAAGGCCCAAGTCGGCGCGGGGGACTCGGCTGCGAACCGGCCAGTGCCGCCAGCGTGGCCGGCACGAAGCTGCTCGTCTCGCAAGGCGTCATCGCCCCGTCGGATCGCGTGGTGTGCATCCTCACCGGCCATCAACTGAAAGATCCCACGGCCACGGTCGCCTACCACACGACCGATCAGGAGCAGTTCAACAAGGTGCTGGGGAGCCGCGGCGTGAAACGGGCCGCCTTTGCCAACCGCGCCGTGGCCGTGCCCAACGAGCTGGACGAAATCGTCAAGGCCATCCAGCTCTATAGCTGACCCGTCGCGGCGATCCGCACGACGCAGGCCATGGATGGATCGGCCGCCGCCCGCCATAATGAACGGCCGGCATTCACTTCGCTCGCTGGAGATCAACGATCCATGGCACTTCGCATCGGCATCAACGGCGCGGCCGGACGGATGGGCCAGCGGCTGGTGGCCCTGGCCGCGAGCGACTCCGACCTGCAAGTCGTCGCGGCCCTCGAACAGGCGACGCATCCCAAGTTCGGCCTCGACGCGGGCGCGGTGGCCGGCGCGGGGCCGATCGGCGTGCCGCTGGCGGCCGGCCTGCCGGAAGAGATCGACGTCGTGATCGATTTCTCCGTGCCCGAGGCCAGCGCGGCCATCCTGGCCACGTGTCTGCACCACAAGGTTCCCCTGGTCGTGGCCACCACCGGCTTGGACGCCGAGCAGCGCGACAGCGTCCGCCGCGCGGCCGAACAGATTCCCCTGCTGTGGGCCCCCAGCATGAGCCTGGCCGTGAACCTGGCGATGAAGCTCGCCGAAACGGCCGCCGGGCGCTCAAGGATCATGCCTCCGGCGCCGACGTCGAGATCATCGAACGCCACCACCGCTTCAAAGAAGACGCGCCCAGCGGCACGGCGCTGCGATTCGGCGAGATCATCGCCGGCGTGATGGGACAAAGCGAACATCGCCACGGCCGCTCCGGCCGCCCCGGCGCGCGGCCGCACGGCGAGATCGGCTACCACGCCCTGCGCACCGGCGACGATCCCGGCGCGCACACGATCATTTTCGGACTGCTGGGCGAGACGCTGGAAATCAACGTCCGGGCGACCAACCGCGATTGCTACGCCCACGGAGCCTTGGCCGCCGCCAAGTTTCTCGCCCACCAGGGGCTCGGTTTGTATACCATGCAAGACGTGCTGGGATTGTAAGCGCCCGGGTCGAGTCGGACCGCGCCAGTTCAAAACGCCGCTCCGCCCCACTTGTCCTCCGACATCGGAGCCAATCGCGATGGCCAAGTGCGAAGAAGGTTATCGCTGCGACGTCTGCGCGGGCGACGTCGAAGAGATCACCGACAGCGACCTTTACCTGCGGTACGTCATCGGCATGCTCGATCCGGAAACCTTGCACACGGCCCGCGAGCGCCATCTGCGCTGCAATCCTGTGCTGGCGCAGTTCATCGTCGACGGCGCGTTCGAGCCGGTCGTGGTCGAAGGAGATTTTGACAAGCGGCGACTCGACCCGGCGTACGTGCGCGAGCGGGAGACGCTGGTGACGCGCGGATATCGCCGCTTGCGCGAGGTGGCGCATCTCGACCTGCCGATCATCGACTATCCGCTCCCCGAGGTCCGGGCCCGGCTCGAACGCGACGCTCAAGGACCAGGGTGACGACGGCGCCGCCGAGCAGACGTGTCAGGCTGGTGGCGTTGGCGACGCAGTGGCCGCCGCCGCCAGCGCGCCGTGCACAACCACCTGTTCGCCCAGCTCGGCCGGTGCGATGCGGAACTTACCCAGCAGCGGCGGAAACACGTAGCGATCGACTTCCTTTCGCAGCGGTGCCAGAAACAAGGCTTCACCGGCCAGCGACACGCCGCCTCCCAGCACCACCACGTCCGGCGACGTCAAGGTAATCGCCTGGGCCACGGCCCAGCCCAGCGCCTGGCAGGCGCGCGCCATGACGTCGCTGGCGAGCGAGTTTCTGTCGGCCGCCGCTTGTGCCACGATTCGGGCGGTGATCGCGTCCGGCTGTTGGCCGCAACGATTGCGAAGATCGGCGGCGGCATCGTCGTCGGCACCGGTCCGCACCAGTTCGATGACCCGCTGGCGGGCCGCCGCGGCGATGCCCCAGCCGCTGGCCAGCGACTCGACGTTCATCTCGGGCCGATCGGCCGCGAGCCCCGGGCGCAGGTGCCCGATCTCCGCTGCGCCCGACCCGCTGCCGCGATAAATCTCTCCGTCGACGATCAGCCCGCCGCCGATGCCGGTGCCAACCGTGACAAAGAACACCACCTTGCTCCCCTGCCCTGCCCCGAAGCGGGCTTCGGCCAGGCCGGCGGCATCGCAATCGTTTTCCACTGACTGCCGGCAACCCGAGCTTGCGGCGGCACCAGTCGGCGATTTCCACGCCTTCCCAACCCGGCGACGTGATGGCTTTTGACCACCATGCCCGACGCCGCGTCGACGGGCCCGCCGAAGCCAAAGCCGATCCGCTCGACGCCATGTCGCTTGATGAGCCCGCGGCCGGCCGCTTCGATCTGCTCGAGGATGCGCTGGGCGCCGCGGCGCGGCTCGACGTCGAACCGCTCGAGGGCCACGAGCCTGCCGTCCCCTGCGCCCACGCCAAGCTGAAGTTTGGTGCCGCCGATTTCGATGCCGAGAAACATGGCGCGGGTAGTTATTGGTGACTCGTCGTTAATGGCGCTCGGCCGCAGAGGCCCTGAATCGATTTAGCGTCGATCTTCTTGGACCGTTCCGTCGGCAACGATGATTCTACTGCCGACGTACGTACCAGCGGAGTCGTACTCGGTCTTGAACTGCTGGTCCAGCTTGTCGTCGTAATCGTAGATCTTGCCCGCAACCGAGCGGATTCCGTGCTGGACCAGAAACGCCCTGTCGTCAATGATTGGGTGCAGTTCTTCGTAGTAGTCGACCACCGAAAGTGTCTGCTCGACAACCGCGTTCCCGTCCGCGTCGTATCCGGCGAGCAAGACGACGCCGCGAGGTCCTGATTTGTTCTTCCGAGCGGTCATGTGAGGCCAAGTGAAGGGCCGGGTTTCAGGCAGTTTACTGTCAGTATAAGCAGGCCACCCGCGTGGCAAATTGCTATTCACTGCGCCTGAGTGGCCAACTTTACTCGCCGCCTTGCCCCTACTCGGACGCTTTCTCCTCGGCGGCTGGCGCGGAAAAGTCGACTTTCGGCGCGTCTTGGGCCTTACTTGAAGCTTCGAAATAGGCCGAGTCCGGCGAGAAGCCGAGCCAGCCGGCGACGAGCTGCGTGGGGAAGCTGCGGACCGAGGTGTTGTAAGACTGCACGGCTTCGTTGTAACGCTCGCGCTCGACCGACACGCGGTTCTCCGTGCCCGACAGCTCGACCTGCAAGTCGCGGAAGTTCTGGCTGGCCTTCAATTCCGGATAGCTCTCGCTCACCACCAGCAGCCGCGACAGGGCCGAGTCGAGCGCCGACGCGGCCTGGGCCTTGTCCTCGACCGTACGTGCCTGGCCCCATTGGCTGCGCAGCCGGGTTACTTCTTCGAGCGTGCTCTTTTCGTGCTCGGCGTAGCCTTTGACCGTCGCCACGAGGTTGGGAATCAGGTCGAAGCGGCGCTGCAAGACCGTCTCGACCTGGGCCCAGGACTTGTGGACGTTTTCCTGGAGCGCGACCAGACGGTTGTTGGTCGCGGTCAGCCATAGGCCCACGACCACCGCGACGACCACGACGACGGCCGCGATGGCGGCCAGCGGGATCCACCAGGGCCGGGCGCTGGCGGGTGTTGTTGAACCGTTGCTCATGGGTCACTCCTTGGGAGAGGTGAGTTGGTTGACGGCCGCGGCCACCGTTTCGATGGCCGCCAGGTAGTCGGCAAAGGGTACGATCCGGGCGACCTCGCGGGCCGCCTGGGGATGCTTTTTCAGTTCGTGCAGCCGCTCGAACGGCCGCGCGTCAAAGGTCACATGGCCGGCGAGCGCGTGCAGCGCGTCGATCTTCCTGGCCGGAACCGTGTCGTCGTACAACCTGAGCGTGGCCCGAAACAGCACCAGGAACGTCGACAACGAGTCGAGCATCAGCCTGGCCACGTGCTCTTGCCGCCCGTCGGCCGCCAGGTAGGCGCCGCGCAGCGCGAGCAGCTTTCCGGTCAGCTCGCGCTCGACTTGCAGCCGCAAGTGTTCGGGGTGGACTTGCAAGTCGGCCAAGAGGTCTTCGCCCTGGAGAATGCGGCGCGACTGCCGGATGTCGAGGATTTCGATGGCAAAGGCGTCCGTCGACGCGCGAAGTTGAGCGGGAGTGAACAGCATTGGGGCCGGGTGGCCGGCCTGGCGCCAGGCGCGAATCGGCGCCGCCAGCGCATCGAGCTCGGCGACACCGAGCGGATCGACGAGCACCAACACGTTGTAGTTCGAGGCCCCCGGCATGAAGTCTCCGGCGGCAGCCGAACCGTAGAGCGCGACGCACTTCAGCCGCTGGCCGAGCGCCGCGGCCAGTTGGCCTGCAAGTTGTTCGGGAGTAAGCGTGGACATAAGCTTCCGGTGGTCCTTGGAATTTACCAACTGCCGCTGGCGCCGCCACCGCCGGAAGAGCCGCCGCCGAAACCGCCCCAACCTGACGAGAATCCGCCGCCAGAACTCCAACTGCCGCCAGAACTCCGAGCTGCCGCCAGAGCGGGGAAGGCCGCCCCAGGTCCAGTTCCAACTGGGCATGCCGCGAGTCGCGCGGCGTCGGCGTCCGCCGCCCGGCGGAGTGCCGTGCCTGGCCGAATACCAGCCGAAGGCCGTGGTCAGTACGGCCACGAAGAGGTGCAACTGCGGGCCCCGCGGCCAGGCGACCAACATGCCGATTGCCATCGGCACGGCCACGAGCGACGAACCGAACACGATGCTCGACGTGGCACGCGTCGCCAGGCCGACCCCCAACGCAATCCCGCCGGAGCCGACACCTGCGGCCAACAAATAGAGAAGCGCGGTCGTGCCAAAGCCGCCCCCCTTGTGCTCGTTGGCGACCGGCTCTTGGTTGGCCGGTTCGCCGCGCTCCACCAGTTCGCAGAGAGCGTCCACCGCGTCGATCAAGCCCGCGGCATATTGCTGCCGGCGAAAGCGGGGGCGGAGCTTGTGGTCGAGGATTCTACCGGCCAGCGCGTCGGGAATGATCCCTTCGAGGCCATAACCGACCTCGATGCGCGACCGTCGCTCCTTCATGGCCACGATAAGCAGCAGGCCGTTGTCCTTGCCCTGCTGGCCGATGCCCCACTGTTTGAACAGTTTGTTGGCGAAATCGTCGATCTGGCCGCCGTCGAGCGAGGCGAGCGTGACCACGGCCAACTGGGCCCCGGTCTTTTCGCGCAACTGCCGGCAGCGGTCCTCGAGCGACTTGCTTCTCGGCGGGGGTAAGGAGCCCGGCGTAATCGTTCACGTCGGCAGTGGGGCGGAGCGAGTGGAGCAACTTGTCGGCCTCGATGGCCGCGGCGCCGCTGGTCGCAATGGCCCAAACGCCACACGCCAGAAGCAACGAGATGATGACGTTCCGCACCGGCTGAGGTCCCCGACCTGTCCAATTGTCCGCCACAGGGCTACATTGCTCGCTGAAGTATATCGGCAGCTAGGGGCGTCACGAAGTCAAGCGCACCTGCGCAATCGATATTCGTTGGTCGCTGCCGATTGTTGGCAGACTCGAAGCAGAGGTGAACCTGGGACGGCCACCATCGCCGTTGGCTCGTCGAGCCGTGCAGGTCTCGAGGACATTGTGTGTGGGCGTCCATTTGGCGGATTGCCGATGGCGCATGACAAAAGCGCGGACGCGATCGCGAATTGTATGACGAATCGCCACCGCCGCGGGCCAAGTTCAAGGAAGACGCCGGTTTTTCCTTGACTGCACGAGCCCCCACACGCTAGGGTAGCACGAGCCCTACCGGCGGGCTTTGCCGCCGCCAAGACCGCTGCCGCCGAGATTGCTACTGCAAGATTCACCAAGCCAGTTCGCGACCTGACGCGCTTTCGCGCATTGCGCGGCATCTGCAAGAGGCGTTGTTTGCGGGAGAGGGAGTTTTGGCGAGCGGCGCCGGCGCCGTGGGCTCCGGGCTGAACGCACGAACCACCAACCCCGAGTGAACCACCATGCCAAGACACGAGCGTTGGGTGCGTCGTTTTGTCGGTTTGAAGTCGGGCGTGGCGCTATTGGTGGTCCTTTGCTGCTGGCAGAGGGCCGCGGCTCAACTGACCATCACGTCGAATGATTTTGACGCCTTTGCCGCGGCGGTGGCCGCGGCAGCGCCGGGCACGGTGGTCGATTTCAATCTCGGCGCCGACTCGACGATTCACTTCACGCACGCCATCACGCTCAGCTCCGACATCACTTTCAACGGCAACAGCGCGGTCGTTTTCGACGGCGGCGATAGCACCGACCTGTTCCACGTCAATTCTGCGGTGACGGCCAACTTCTCCGGGCTAACGTTTCAGCACGGGTTGGCCATCAACGCCGGGGGAGCCATCTACAGTGGCTTCGGACAGACAAACATCACGAACAGCTCGTTTTTCTACAACCATTCGAACAACGTGGGGGGCGCCGTCTATGGCAACCTCCATATTTCTGGAAGCACGTTTGCGTACAACGACGCGGGAAATACCGGCGGGGCAGTCTCGGCCGGTGGTTCATCGGTTAACATCGTCGTTGATAACTCGACCTTCTTTGGCAATTTGGCATTCAACACCGGTGGGGCAATTGATGGCGGCACCGAGACCGTGGTGCTCCGCAATAGCACCGTTTTCGGAAACTCCTCCGAAGCGTTCGGCGGGGGCGGTGTGGGTATGGACGAGCGAGGCACTTTCGTCATTCAAAGTTCCATCATCGCGGGAAATTACAGCAGCAACTTCGGCGGGTTTCCCGATGACGTTAACGCGGCGGGCACTTACAGCATCGACCACAGCCTCATCGGAAGCCCGATCCAAAACAACCTGGTCAACGGGGTCGACGGCAACCTGGTCGGTGACGGCAACAACGTGGCCGGATTTCCGATCGCCGGCTTGCTGGGAAGCCTGGCCCATTACGGCGGGCCGACCGAAACGATGGCCCTGTTGGGGCTCGACAACCCGGCCCTTGACGCGGGAACGAGTCCCGTGGGGCTGCTCTACGACCAGCGCGGCCCGGGCTACCAGCGCGTCAGCGGATTGGCCGCGGACATCGGGGCCTTCGAGCAGCCAGGTTCCGGAACCGTGGTCCTGCACGCTGGCCGGCTTGGGTTTGGTTGGGCTGGTCGCGCTTGCGGTAAATCGGAAGCGGAGGGGTTGATGGTTTACGGTTGGTAGTTGGTGAGGGAGGGAGTTGTGGTATGCGTGCGCCACCGTCGCCGTTGGCTCCGGGCTAAACATCACTAATCACTAATCACTAACCACTGCTAATCCTTCCCCACCACTTCCGCGTGGCGTCCCTCCCGATTGATGCGGGCGAAGACGTCGTTTAAGACCCAGTGGAAGAGGCACAGGTGGATGCTTTCGACCATGCCCATGTCGTCGAGGGGGACGTGCATGCCGGTGTGGGCCTGGCGGCGGAGTTTTCCGCCGTCGAAGCCGGTGAGGCCGAAGGTTTTCAGTCCGTGGCGATTGGCCCAGTCCACGGCACTCAGGACATTGGGGCTGTTGCCTGAGCCGCTGATGGCGATGCACAGATCGCCGGCGGTGCCGTAATTCATCAGTTGTTGGACGAAGATGTGGTCGTAGCCGACGTCGTTTCCCAGGGCCAGGATCCAGCCCAGGTTGTCAGTGAGGCTGAGGATTTTGAGCCGCTTCTTGCTCTCGTCGTGCAGTTCTTCGTGGCGGAGCGAGCTTTTGCCCAGGTCTTCGCAAATGTGGGTGGCCGTGGTCCCCGAGCCGCCGTTGCCAAAGACGAAGATGAACTTTTCGTTCTCCCAGGCCTCGTAGACCAGGTCGGCCCAGGCCTGGATTTCGGCCCGGTCGACCCGCTCGAGTTCGGTCTGCAAACGAGCGACGTATTGGGGAATGCCGAGCGTGGCGCCAAGCATGGAGATCGTGTCCTGAACGGGTGAGGAGGGAAACCGGCAAGGTATGTTCAGTTTACAACGGGCGCGGTCTGCTGGCCAGCACACGACGCGGGCGTGCTTCAACGCACGTCGCCGACTTTGCCCGCCTCTTGTTGCCCGCGGGTGATATTCAACGGGGCGATGATCGCCCAGCCGACGGCAAAAAAGACCAACAGGCTCAGAATCGCCCATTGGGCACTGCCGGTCCCCTTGAGAATCTCGGTGAACATGACCGGGCCGACCGTGCTGAAGGCCTTGCCCGAGAGATTGAAGAAACCGAAAAACTCGCCCGTTCTAGCCTCGGGCGTCATCAGCCCCATGATCGTGCGGCTGATCGACTGGGTGCCTCCCATCACCAGAGCCGTCACGGCGGCCATGACCCAGAATTGCCAGACAACTTCGATGACAAATCCGCTCAACAACACGAGCACCCAGACACCCAGACAAATCTGCAGTGCGCTTTTCTGGCCGATCTTGGTCGCCAGCCAGCCCATGAACACGGCGCCGGGCAGGGCGACGAATTGAATCATCAGGAACACCTGCACCAGGGCCTCTTCTTGCATGCCGAACTCGGTTTGAGCATAAACCGAGGCCTGGTTGATGACCGTCATGACGCCGTCGTTAAAAATCAAAAAGCCGATCAGAAAGATGGCCAACATGCGATAGCGGCGGATATCCAGCAGCGTGTGTTTGACGTCCTGCAGGCCGGCGATCGCCGTCTGGAAAAACGGCCGGCCAGCATGGCGCGGCGCCGCCTTGTCGCGCACGATGAGCAGCATCGGCAGACTGAAGCCGGCCCACCATAGGCCCATCAGTAGCAGGCACAGCCGCGGCAGAAATCCATTTTCGGAGGGCAACCCCATGCGCTCGCCGAACTGCAACACGACCAGGGCCACGACCAGCATCAATCCGCCGCCCACGTAACCGGTGCCGTAGCCCCAGGCGGAAATCTGGCTCATCCGCTGATCGTCGGTGATCTCGGGCAGAAACGCGTTGTAGAAAGTCTGCACCAGTTCGTAGTTGAGGTTCGCGATGAGAAACATCGCCACGAACCACCAGGGCCGATCGGGCGTGCCGAAGAACATCAGCGCCGAGGCGCCGGCGCCAAGCATTGTCGTCACGGCCAGCCAGGTCCGCTTGTTGGCGTGGGCGTCGGCGATCGCCCCCAGCAGCGGCGACAGGAAGGCACACATCAAGGTCGTGATGCTGAGGCCCCATCCCCAGGCCGTGAGCCCGGCGTCGCCGGTGAGCACGGCGCGTTGCATGTAGCCAACCAGTACGGTGATGAAGATCGTCGAGTAGGCGCTATTGGCCCAATCGTAGAGGCACCAGGCGACGATCTCGCGACGCTGGTTCTTGGGGGCCGGCGGCGCGGATACGGTGGAAGCCATGCGATCCAAGACGATGCGCAGAATCAAGAGGGAAGCGAGAGCACCTTATACCACAGGGCGTGGGTGCTCCGCTATCGGAGGATTCGCTGGCCGACGACGACTATTGCGTCACGTCGAGGTCGGGAAGGGGCGGGCGTTTGCGCGAAAAAACTCGGCGACCGCGGCTTTCTCCGTATTGCCGCGAGCGACGTCCAGCACGAGCTCGGCGAATTCGTCGGCGTCGGCAACGAAATGCAGACCATTCGCCTCCAGAAACAAGATACCTGTTGCCGCCGCGACCCGCTTGTTGCCGTCAAAAAACGGATGATTCTTGGCAAGATGAAATAAATAGGCCGCGGCCATCTCCGCGAGGTCCGCGTGCAGGTATTGCCCGCCGAGCGCTGCCTGGGGCGCGCCAATGGCCGAACGCAGCAGTGGTTCGTCGCGGATGCCTTCCAGCCCGCCATAATAAGAACCTGGGGACAAAACATCTGGGAGAGGGGGGACAGTCCCATTTTTCTCCCAGGGCACCGAAAAATCGGGACAGTCCCCGACGTTTTGTCCCCAAGTTCTGAGCCAGTTGGCCGGCGTGAATTGAAACGACCTGATCGAAGGTCAGGAAGATCGGGTTCACGATTCCTCAGCTAGCCGTTTGAACGTTTTGGCGTAGCGTTGGTTGATCGATTCGACCAGCTCTTGAAACCGCTCGGCGGACAGCCCGCGGTCCGCCAGCGGCGAGACGAGCAGCGTGCGGCCCGCGGTCGTGACTTCCAACTCGGTCTGTTCGTCGATCTCGAGTTGATCCAACAGCGCGCGGTCAAGGACGAGCACCCACTCATCTCCTTGTTTGGTCAACTTCTTGATCATGATCGGTGTTCCCGTCGTGCCGCCAGGGACACCTCATTGTAGGAACCGCCGAGCGGCCGGGCAAACTCGCGGCCGGTGACATGGAACCCGGGGCCCACGCTGAGAAGCGGCGCAGCCAGCCAAACGTGCGCGTCGCCGTAGCAGCCTGTTGAAAAATGCCATCGTGCCATCTTTCAACCTCGCCAGGTGCAGAGCCAAGCTCCGCACGGCTCGCAAAATAGCGACTTACGTCGCAATTTTGGCATCGCATCCCTGCAATGGCACAGCCCGTCGAATTCTCAACGGGCTGTCAGCCCGCCAAGCGGCGGAAGCTCTTGGCGCGATGCTCGTCGGGACCGCCATAGGCAGTGCCGAATCGCTCGCCGGACGGCTCCTTGCATTGCGGCGAGACCACCAACTGGCGGCCGTCGGTTGACACCTCCAGCGGCGTGTCTTCGTCGATTTGCAACAGTGCCAACAGATCGTTCTCCAGCACCAACGCCAGAGAATCGCCGTGCCTGGTCAATTTCTTGTTCATGGTTTGTCCTCGATTTGTAGGAGAGGTCAAGCCGCGACCGGCACGACGCCGCTAGGGTCCATCGTTTTCGGTGATTACGTCCCGAACTCGGGGCGGCGGCGCTGTAACTGGCTTTGCAATCGCTGCACGATCGAGCTGTGCATCTGGCTGACGCGGCTCTCGGACAGATCGAGCGTGGCCCCGATCTCCTTCATCGTCAGCTCTTCGTAGTAATACAGGATGATGATCAGCCGCTCGTTGCGGTTGAGGCCCTTAGTGACCAGCCGCATCAGGTCGTTTTTCTGGATGCGGCGCGTGGGGTCTTCCCCCTTTTTGTCTTCCAGAATGTCGATCTCGCGGACGTCTTTGTAGCTGTCCGTTTCGTACCACTTTTTGTTCAGGCTGATCAGGTTGACCGCGTTGGCCTCCATGACCATCTTTTCCAGCTCGGGGACGGAGATGCCCATGTATTCGGACAGCTCGACTTCCGTGGGGGCCCGGCCGAAGCGGGCTTCCAGCGTCTTGAGGCCTTCGTTGAGCTTGCTGGCCTTGGAGCGGACTAGCCGGGGCACCCAGTCCATGGTCCGCAACTCGTCGAGCATGGCCCCGCGGATGCGCGGCACGCAGTAGGTTTCAAACTTCACGCCGCGCGACAGGTCGAACGCGTCGATGGCGTCCATCAGGCCGAAGACGCCGGCCGATACCAGGTCGTCCAGCTCCACGCCCTCGGGCAATCGCGACCAGATGCGCTCGCCGTTGTATTTCACCAGCGGCAGATAAATCTCGACGAGGCGGTTCCGCAGCTCCTGATTGTTCGGATCGAGTTTGAACTGCTGCCAGATCTGCGCCACGTCCTCCGGCGCCATGGTGGTCATCGCCATTACCATCCTCCGTGATTACTCTCGTCCGGCGTTGTGTTGTCGGGAAAATCCTGTTCGCCAACAGCGCTCGCCCACGCCACCTGCTGCGGCGCAGCGCGCACACGCGAGTTAGATTGGGACCGTCCGGGCAGCGTGTCGCCTGGACGGTTTAGAAGCATCGTGCCCGTCGCGGCCCACTTGCATCGGACTCGCGAGACCGGGGCCTCCGGCGACATCGCCGGCTCTGCCGCAAAGCGAGGAACGTTTCGACGCGCCCACTTGGTGGCAACCCACGCAGACCTCGCTCGGTTGGGCGTTAGAATTGGTGCAATCCGCACAGTTTGTCGAACAGCGCGGCTGAAAGAGGTGTCGTACGATATCGGCCGTTCGGCGGCCGCGAGTTGAGCCAATTTCGGCACCGCAGCGCATTGGGCCAGCAGCCGCCCGGCCACGAGTTTCCGCTGGTCGACATCGCATGCAACAAATCTCCGCTAGCTATTTCCGTGGGACGCCGCCGGCTCGGGCCAGGCGGCTTCGCCTGTCGCGGCGCGTTGTAACTGGGCCCACACCGCATCGGCCGCCCGATCGAGCGCACCGCCCGGCTCGCTGCGCGGGAAACACCGCCACTGGTTCCTGACTTTCGCCTGTGTATCCCGCGGCAAAGCCCGCCGACGACGTTTGCAGTTTCAGAAACCGCCGGCAGGCCTCGCTCAGCCGAACGTCGACGTCGGCGGCGATGGCCTCGTCGGCGGCCAGGTTGACGAACGTGTGAATCGGCGATTGTGCGTCACCGGACAGCATCGTTTTGATCGCCGCGTAGCATTGCGTCACCGCCGCGTCGTCCGGAGTGGTCACCGCCACGATGGCGTTGGCGGCCTGCCAACAGCGCCGCACCAGCGAACCGCGTCCGTTTCCCGCGTCGACCACCACGACTTCCGCGTGCGGCGCCAAACGCTGCAAGTCGGTCATCAGTTGGCCCTGAACGACGGCTGAAAAATCAGCGGCCTCGCGCGGCGACCAAGCGCCCGCGAGCACCTGGATGCCCGACGGCCCGCGCTGGAGCACTTCGTGAACGGTGCGGCGGCCGGCCAGGACGTCGACGACCGAGCCGCCGCCCGGCGGCCGAAACAGCCCGCCGCCACGTTCCAGGTCGGCATCGACGAACACCGCGCGACGTCCTTGCCGGGCCAGTGCCACGGCCAGGTTCACTCCAATCGTCGTCGTACCCACGCCGGCTTTGCCGCCGCTGACGACGACCAAGGGCGCAATCCCCCGGGCTGCAGGGCCGAAAACGGCCTGCCTTCGCACGAGTTGTCGCAGTTCGTCGGCTTGCATGTGCATTATCGGTTTGCCAGGGGGCGTAAAAACTCGGCCGGCGGCTGCCAGCCCCAGGTCGCCCGAGCCGGTTGTCCGCCGGCGGCGATCTCGTATTCAGCTAACGGGCCATCCAGTTCGATGCCGGCTTGCGTCCGGGGGACGACGATCGGCTGAAACACCGGCGCGGCCGCGGCGGCCATCACGGCCGGCAAGCGGCTGGGCACCGATACCGTGGCCGAAGCCACGACCTCGATCATCCGCCCGCCGCCCCACCACCGCGCCAGACCGCGCGTTCGCACTTCGCGCGTATGCAGCACCGAAGCTTGCGCCGCCAGCTCTTCGCGCACCAGGGCCAGCGCCTCGGGCATCGATTTGGCTCGATAGGTTTTGACGTTCATGCGTATCGGACGCCTGCTGAGAGGAAAGGGGAAGCCGTTGACTACGCGGTCCTGGGATCCAACGTCACCATGCCCAGCGATTCGACCTGCGTGTCGCTGGTCACCTCGTCGTAACTGATCACCACCAGCCGCGCGAGCGCTCCGGAGGTCAACTGTTTCACCGCGCGGCGCACCGCCGGGCTGACCAGCACCAGCGGTGTACGGCCGGCCGGGAAACGCTGCTGGCATTCCTGGGCAATTCGCCGGCCGATGGCTTCGACCGTCTGCGGGGGCAGATGAACGACGGGTCCTTGCTCGCTCGGCGCCACGGCCCCGCGAATCTGTTCTTCCAACGCCGGATCGAGCGTCACCACGGCCAACCGGCCGTGCCGGTCCCGATAGCGGGCCGAAATTACTCGGGCCAGCCGTCGCCGGACGCGCTCGGCCAGCTCCTGGGGATCTTTCGTGTCGCGGGGCTTGCTCGCCCAGCGTCTCGAGAATCTGGCCCAGCGGTCGGATGGGCACCTGCTCGCGCAGCAACCCTTGCAGGACCTGCTGCACGTCGGCCAGCTTCATCACGTCGGGAATCAACTCGTCCACGGCCGCCGGCGAGGTCTTGCGCAGCTCGTCGATCAGGTGTTTCGTCGCGTCGCGACTGAGAATCTCGTCGCCGTGCGCCGGCACGATCTCATTAAGATGCGCGACCAGCACGCCCACGGGCTCGGCCACGTGATAGCCGAGCGCCTCGGCGTCGCCGCGGGCGGCCGGCTCGATCCAGGCGGCCGGCAAGCCCAGGGCCGGCTCGCGCGTGGCCAGCCCGGCGACGTGGCCGGTGGTGTTTCCGGTGTCGACGGCCAGCAAGTGCGCCGGTTGCAGCTCGCCCTCGGCTACGCTCAGGCCGGCGATCTTGATGCGATACTGGCGGCTGCCCAACCGCAGGTTGTCGCGAATACGGACCTTGGGCATCACCAGCCCCATCTCGGCGGCGATCGCGTGCCGCACGCGCTGGATGCGCTCCAGCAGGTCGCCGCCCCGCTTGGGGTCGGCCAGCCGAATCAAACCCGCGCCGATTTCGACTTCCATCGGATCGACGGCCAGGTAATCTTCCACGCGCTCTTCGCGGGGCCGGGCGTCTTGGGCCGCGGCCTCTCGGCGGGCCGACAGGTCGGCCTCTTTTTCGCGGCGCGACAGCACCAGCGCCAGCGCCGTGCAACTTCCGCCGATGCCCAACAGCGGCACCGCCGGCAGCTCGGTGAACATCAAGATGCCCAAAAATGCCGCCGTGACGGCCAGCGCCCGCGGCCTGGAAAACAGTTGTTCGAGAAACTGGGCCGGCAGGTTCGTGCTCGTCGAGCTGCGCGTGACCAGCAAGCCCGCGGCCAGCGAAATCAACAGTGCCGGCACCTGGCTGACCAGTCCGTCGCCGATCGTCAGCCGGGTGAACAAGTCGGCCGCTTCGGCGACGTCCATGCGGTATTCGACCAGCCCGATGACCAACCCGCCCACGATATTCACCAGCGTGATGACCACTCCGGCGATCGCGTCGCCGCGGACGAACTTGCTGGCACCGTCCATGGCTCCGAAGAAGTCGGCCTGCTGGGTGACTTCGGCCCGGCGCCGTTGGGCGGACTGCTCGTCGATGTTGCCGGCGGCCAGGTCGGCGTCGATCGCCATCTGGCGGCCGGGCATGCCGTCGAGCGCGAAGCGGGCCGCCACTTCGCTGATTCGCGTGGCCCCCTTGGTGATGACGACGAACTGGATCACGATAATGATGGCGAAGATCACCAGCCCGACGACGATCTTGTCGCCGGCCACGAACTCGCCGAAGCTGCGCACCACGCCCCCGGCCGCCAGCAGTCCCTCGCTTTTGGCCTCGGTGAGAATCAACCGGGTGGTCGCCACGTTCAACACCAGCCGCGACAGCGTGGTGGCCAACAACAGCGTCGGAAAAACGCTGAACTCTAGCGGCGTCCGCACGTAGATGGTCGTCAGCAGCACGATTACGGCCACCGCGATGTTTGTCGCTAGCAACAGGTCCATCACCGGCGCCGGCAGCGGCACCAGGATCACCAGCACGCTGGCAATCACGGCCACGGGCAAGACGAAGTCTTGCACCCGCGCAAGCGAACCGGGCGCGCTAGGCATGACGGCGGTGGCCATCCGCAGATTCCAAACGGGATGAGTTGTGGTCAGAACGACGAGACAAGTCGTAGAAATGAGGCGGGGAAGGTACTGAATTCATGAGCTAGAGTCCAGGTCGCTTTTGCACGGCGAGGTGCCGCGAAATGTGCCGCTAGCACGCGGCCGCGCGTCCCAGCCATTGCCACCTCCGAGGGTGCGGCGCCTCACGAGAATCAAACATGACCACCCAGCGTGCTGGCACGACGCGTGCCACTACCCGCTTGTCCTCCTACGGGCGCCACGACTGGCTTGACCCACTGCGGGTGCCACTGCTGGCTTGTCCAGCAGTGCCTGCGTTGTTTCAAAAACGATTCGATTTAATTCCGCGCATTCTCTGAGTGTGCCATGCTCACGCTTGCGTGAGCATGCTTGCGGATCGCAAGCACTGTACCCCGAACCAAGCCAATGCCGTTACGCTCAATTCCCGAACGCCCTCGGACAAGTCGCCGGCAGCACCCGCGACGCCGCATCATTCAAGTTGGCTCGCGCGCTGCGACGATAAGCTGCAAGCGCGACCGCACCGACTACTGCCTGCCTTCAGTCTCTCCAGCTTGCCGCACCCGCAGCGGTTCGCTTGCTTCCCGCTCAGCGAAACCCATGAAACGTCTTGCGATTTGGCCCTGCCTGCTAGCAATCGCTCTGGCGACGACCGGCTGCGAGTTCGGCGTCGAGCCGCCGGCGGCGAGCCGCCAGGAGCAACAGGACGCCGGCACCTCGGCGGCCAAGCACCTGGCCCGGGGCCATCTCAAGTTCGTCGAGGGTTACCGCCAGGGCTACGCCGAGAGCGTTCGCCAGTCCAAGCCCATGCTGCTGTTCTTCACGGCCGACTGGTGCCAGTACTGTCACCAGATGGCCGACGAGGCGTTTACCCACCCGCAGGTCGTGCGGCTGTCCGAGCAATTCGTGTGCGTGCTGGTCGACGCCGACGCCGAGCCGGACGTCTGCCGGCAGTTTGAAGTGACCGGCTATCCCACGATTCAGTTTCTCTCGCCCCGCGGCGTACCGCTGGAACGGGTGGTCGGCAAGAAACCAGGGCACCAGGTGATGATGGCCATGCAGGCCGCTTTGCAACACGTGGCGCGGCGCACGGCCGCGGGCCCCGCGCGATGATGACCGCCAGTCCTTCGATTCGTCCGGGCTGGGAATGCTTACCGGAGCGTTATCCAGCGCCGGAGTCGCGCGGCAGCGGGCACGGCCCACCGCTCGCGCCGCGCGACGTCGCGGTGGTTCTGGCGCGGGATGATTGTTATCTTTGACGCTTGACGGCCGGCGGAACCGCCGGTCCCACCCCCGCGCAACAAGGGCCTGGCATGGCATCCGGCGGCGACGCGAAATCGAAACGCGTGGAAGTGAACCCCTATCACTTCTGGCACGCCCGCTTCTGGCATGGCATGCGATTGGGAGCCTGGGCCGGATTGCTGGCCCGGAATCGCTTTCGCGTGAGCATCACCCGCTGGCCGCTGGCCTCGACGATCACGCTGGCCACGCTGATGAATTCCGCGTTGCGGCCGCTGCAAGAAATCCTGCTGCGGCGACACCTGGAGCGGATGCAGATCAAAGACGCGCCGATCTTCATCGTCGGCCATTGGCGCTCCGGCACGACCTTGCTGCACGAGCTGCTGGTGCTCGACGCGCGGTACACGTTTCCCACCACGTACGAGTGCCTGTGCCCCAACCACTTCCTGATCAGTTCTTCGTTTCTCACCAAGGTCAAGTTCCTGCTGCCGCGCAAGCGGCCGATGGACAACATGGTCACCGGCTGGGACCGTCCGCAGGAAGACGAATTCGCGCTGTGCAACATGGGCTTGCCGTCGCCGTACCTGACGATGGCCTTTCCGAACGAACCGCCCCAGGATCAGGACTACCTGACGCTCGACGGGCTCGGCGCCGAAGAAGTCGACCGCTGGAAGTCGGGACTCGCCTGGTTCTTGAAGCGAGTCACCTTCCGCGATCCGAAGCGGATCATCTTGAAATCGCCGCCGCACACCGGCCGCATCAAGACGCTGCTGGAAGTGTTTCCCGACGCCCGCTTCGTTCACATCGTGCGCGATCCGTATCCGCTGTTCGGCTCGACCGTCAAACTCTGGAAAACGCTCTACAAGTTCGAAGCCTTGCAGGAGCCGCGCCACCGGGGCCTCGAAGAATACGTCTTCAGCTCGTTCGAAAGGATGTACCAGGCCTTCGAACGCGACCGCCGGCTCATCGATCCGGCGCGCTTCTTCGAGGTCCGTTTCGAGGACCTGGTAAGCGATCCGATCGGCCGCATGCGGGCCCTCTACGAACATCTCGACCTGGGCGAGTTCGAGACCGCGCAGCCGAAGCTCGAAGAGTATTTTCAAGACCGGAGCGACTACCGCACCGGCAGCTACCAGATTTCCGAAGAGCTGCGCCAAGATCGACGAGCGGTGGGGACCCTACATGCGCCGCCACGGTTATTGTCAGGCAGCTCCGCCGCAGCCGGCCGCGCGGGCCAACCTGGCGCGACACGACGCCTGAAGTGCGTCGCCGCGCCGCAAACATGCTCACGCGAGCGTGAGCATGGCACGCTCGATGTCATGGGCTGGAGGGCGCCGCGGCCACTTACCTCTCATCGAAGTGGCACACGACCGCAGCCCAGGGTGTGTGGGAGTACTAGCGAATTGCGTCGACGGCGCCCACGTTGTCCGGCGAGGCGGTAGGCGGCGTGCGCGACTTTCCGCCGGGTGCCATGCCCACGCTTGCATGGGCGTGTCGCAGGCTGCGGCGGCGGGCGGCAATCTGCGGATCGCCTCCGAGCTCGCGCATTTCCTCGCGGACTTCCTGCGTCGTCATGCGCAGTCGGCGTTCGAGCTGCCAACGTTGGACGCCATAGTCGACGACGGCCAGCACGGCCAGGGCCACCCCCATTTCCAGACACGTCACTAGCGCGATGTGCCAGACGTGCGCCGCCAGTTGCGGCACTTCCAGGGCCGACAGCGACACCAGCTCTGCCCGCCGGTTCCAGAGGCTCACCGCCGCCACGGCCGCCACGACCGCGACTTTGCCCACGCCCAGCGCCAGCCGCGCGTAGTTGGCGGCGGAAAACATCCGCCCCAGTCCGGCGCCCGGATCGACCCGCGACAGATCGGGCAGTGCCCGGGCGGGCCGAAACAAAAACCCGGTTTGCCACCAGTCAACCGCGGCCGTCAGCAGAGCTGCGCCGGCCAACACCGGCAACAAGACGCCGCCCAGTGCCGACACCAGGGCGTTCCAATGCCCGGCGACGGCCTGTCCGGCGACAACTTGTCCGGCGTCCCCCGCGTGCTGCCAGGATTTCCAAGCGTCGCCTCCCAGCGACGTTCTCAACAGGCCGAGGAGGAACTCCACGAGCCCGCCGCCCACGAGCACCAGCGCCGCCAAAGATCCCAACAGCAAGACGACCGACCCCAGGTCCTGGCTCTGCGCCACCTGGCCGTCGCGGCGCGCCTGTTCGCGGCGGCGCGGCGTGGGGGCATGCGTCTTGTCGGCAAAGTCGTCGGCCATGGGGCGCTCGACCTATAAAGACTGTTTGTCGTCAGCTCGCCTGCAGCGAGTCGTCGGCCATGGGGCCTCACCTATAAGACTGTTTGTCGTCAGCTCGCCTGCAGCGCGGAGTGCCGTTTGCAGCACCGGCTGAAGCTGTTCCTGAAAAATCCAACACGCGCCCCCCAGCGACATGCCCACTGCCGCCACCGCGACCAGCGTATTGACGCCAAACCCCAGCGCCATGATGTTCAACTGCGGCAAGCGTGCGGCTCACAAAGCCCACGATCAAAGTCGACAGCAGCAGCGCCACCACCGCCGGCGCCGCCGCCCGCACGCCGAGCATGAAACTCTGGGCCACCAGCGCCGTGACGGCCTCCACGGCCGACGCGCCGCCGGCGGCCTGTCCGGCCGGCAGCCAGCGGAACGTATCGAGCAAGGCCTCGATCATTTCGCGGTGCCCGCCGATCACCAGAAACACGGCCGTGGACACCAGCAGCAACAATTGCGAGAAGACCGGCACGCCGGCCCCCACGCCGGGGTTGAACACCTCGGCCAGTTGCAGCCCGCTCATCTGGCTGATGAGCCCGCCGGCCACTTGCATGGCGGAAAACAGAATGCGCACGCCCAGCCCCAGCATCAAACCCACCAGCGCCTCTCCGCCGGCGAGGACCAGAAAGCCTCCCAGCGAGTCGGGCTGGGCGGTCACGCGCCCGACTTCCAACGGCACGACCAGCGCGGTTAACGCCACGGCCAGCGCGGCCCGGGTTCGCAGCGAAATCTCGAACGGGCCGATGAGCGGCGCCACGAGCACCAGCGACGCCACACGCACCAGCACGAGCGCCGCGGTCGCCAGGTGTTCGCTCACAAGCTCGGTCCAGGCCATGGCGGCGCGTTTACAGCAGGTGGGGAATATTGACCAGCAGATCGCGCGAGTATTGCACCATCTGCTCGAGCATCCAGGGAAGCAAGAGCGACACGACGGCCACGGCGGTCACCAGCTTCGGCACGAACGACACGGCCTGCTCCTGCACTTGCGTCACGGCCTGCAAGAGCCCCACGACGAGGCCCACGACGAGCACGGCCACCAGCACCGGCCCGCCCACGAGCAACACGGTCGTGGCGGCCTGGTGTCCCAAGTCGACCGCTTCTTGCGGCTGCATGGCGATCCTCACCCGACGAGTTGAAAGCTATCCATCAACATGCCCACCACCAGATGCCAACCGTCGATGAGCACGAACAGCAACAGCTTCAGCGGCAGCGACACCAGCACCGGCGGCAGCATGAACATGCCCATCGAAATCGTCACGCTGGACACGACCAGGTCGATCACTAGAAACGGCAGAAAGATCTGAAAGCCGATCAGGAACGCGGTCTTCAGCTCGCTGAGCATGAACGCCGGCAGCAGCACGGACAGCGGCACGTCGTCGTAGCTCGACGGCGAGGGAGTTCCCTCGGGCAAATACTTGTAAAACAGCCACACGTCGCTGCTGTTGCCGGTCCGCTCGATTTGCGCGGCCATGAATCCGCGCACCGGCCGCACGCCGGCCTGCCAGGCCTCTTCCAGCGTCATCTCGTGGGCCGTATACGGCTCGACCGCGTCGTGATACACCTGGGTCCACACCGGCGTCATGATCAGAAACGTCATGAACAGCGCCAGCGAGCTGACCACCTGGTTCGACGGCAATTGCTGCGCTCCCAGCGCCTGCCGCAACAGTCCCAGCACGATCGCAATCCGCACGAAGCAGGTCGTCATCATCAACATCGCCGGCCCAGGCTCACCACCGTCAGCAGCAACAGCGTCTGCAGGGCCGACGACAGCCCCTCGGGGCTGGTCCACTGCTCGGGTCCGCCCAAGCCGCCGGGCAACGTGAAACCGCTGGCCGCGCGCGGCGAATTCGTCGGCGGTCTCATCGCCGGTCGCGTCGCCGGTCGCGTCGGCGGTCGCGTTGGCGGTCGCGTTGGCACTGTCGCCGGCTGCAAGGCGGTCAACCGCACCCGGTGACGCCTGCGCAGGATTCTCGATGGCGACCGCTTGGACGCCGGCTACGGGAACGTCCGCCGGCGGCACGCTGTCCGTATCGGCGCGGACGAACGGGACCGCGCCCAGCAACAGCAGCGCGGCGCACACCAGCGCGCGCCTGAGCAGGCGGTGTCTTCTGCCGGTGGATCGCAAAGCTTCGTTCATCGTCGGGGCTGTTGCCTCAGGCCTGGTGGTGGCTGCCGGCTTCCAGGTGCCGAAAATCCAGCGGTTCAGAGGGCCCGCCGGCCAGCGTCCTACTGTTCGCCTGACCGCCGAAGCGGGCCAAGAACTGTTTGAGCGGATTGGCCGCTGCGCTCCCGTGGCGGCAGATCGTTTCCAACCGGTCGACCTCCATCGGATCGGTGATTTCGGTCAACGGCTCGACGCCGCTGGCGGTCACGCTCACGAGCACGATCTTGTTGCCGCACCGCAGCAGGTGGGCCTGTTGCCGGCCGGCCAGCGGCACGCGCCCCAAGACCTCCACCGCCTCGGCGGGCAACCAGGCGGCGCCGCGCGGCTGCGCACGGCGCATGGTCCACACCACCAGCAGAAACAGGCCCAGCACGATGCCCAGGCTCGCCCCGCCGGTCACCAGCAGGCGCAGATCGTCGCGGTCCCAGGGGGACGCCGGTTTTCCCTGGCCCTGGAGCGGAAAAATCGGCCGTTGTGGCCCGGCTGGTCGCACAAGCGGCAGGGGAGCTGCTACCGGACTGTTGGTGCTCGCCGGAGTGACTTGCCCCGGGTAGACCTGCGGCAAGGGCCGTGGCGGATCCACCGCCTGCGACGCATACGGTTGTGCCGGCCCGCCCGCTGCGGCTGGCTGGCCGTTTCGCGGCTGGCTGTCGGGCCAGGCGGACGGCGGTGGCGAAAGCCGGCGCGGTTCAAGAGCGACGGCTCCTGCGCGAAGACCCGACACCAACGCCGACGCGATGATCACCAATCGCACGAGCTTGGGCATGATTTGGTCTCCGGGAAAATTCTCGATAGTGGCGTGCCGACGGCTCGCGGCGTGCACTAGGGTGCTCGGCGACCCGCGATCAATTGCGTGACCCGGACGCAGAAACAACCGTCGAGCAACAACACCTCGCCCCGGGCCACCAGGCGGCCGCCCACCAGGATGTCGACCGGTTCGTCGACGAGCTGGTCGAGCGTCACGACGCTGCCCGCGGTAAGCTTTTCCGCTTCGGGCGACGCCCAGACGAGTGCGCCCCAGCTCGATTCTCATGAACCTCGAATGGCCCGGCGAGGGCGGCACGCGGTCAACCATGGCATGATCCTGAGCCGCACCGGAGCGAGCCAGTCAGCCGAGAGGCTGTCGGGCGCGCGCCGGCGCGGGGCTTGAACGAGACAATGTGAAACGTTTTCGGACAGATCGCGTCGAAAGACCGCCCCGGCAAGAAGTGCGCTAGGCCGGAGCGGGCGGTAGTTGTCTTCGAAAACCGCCTCGCGATCAAGGCCAACTCCGCGGACCGTTTAGCCACCGGCCAGCGCGTCGCTGCTGGCCCCGCCGTGCTGGCAAGCGCAGGCTGTTGCTTAAGCGGTGCCCGCTACGTGTTCAAAGGCCCGGATCTGTGGCAGCAGATCGAACCATCGGTGCGGCGGCTGGCCAACCGTTACCAACCCGAAGCGCAAAGCGGCACGCGAGGGCGTAACGGGCATTCCGCCTCGCTGGCGCATCGGGTTAGTGCGCGCGCGGTGTGGAGCATTTTTTCGCAACTGTCGACTATCCCGGCTAGTCATCCGCGAACTGCAACGCGTACAGATCGGCGTCTTTCAACTGGAATCGCAGCCGAACGGGCTGGCCGACCAGCGTGCTGACGTCGGTCTTTGCGTGCCAGGAAACCGGCCGATCGATCGTGTCTCCAAACAGCTCGTCGCAGGCGTCGAGCGCGAAGCCCTCGATCGGGCTGCCGCCGGGCCGCTGGATCTCGACCCGCACCGCGCCGGCCGCCGAAGTGGCGAAGTTCAAGTGCAGGGTCCGGCCGCTAAAGGTCAACGGTTTCGTGACCAGCTCACCGCCGGCCAGCGGCGGCACTGACCGAGACAAAGCCGTCGAGCCGTAGCGTGTAGCGCCGCAGCGCGCTGCCCGTGCCGGTCCAGTAGCTTTCCGAGGCGTACAGCGAAAACTCGTTCGCCGCCCCCGGCAGTGCGGACTTCGTTTCCACGACCTGCCAGGCGATGTACTGCTGACCGTAGTGCCAGGCGTCGGGCCGCTGGGGGCCGGGCCGCAGAAAGGCCTCGTTCCAGCGTTTGAAGCGCACGCCGTCGCGCCTGGCCATGACCAGTGCTTCGGTGATCGCCGTGCCGTACCGCTCGGTCGACGAGGACCGCAGCTTGCGATGTTCCAAAAGCGGCAAGGCCTTCATCGACGGCGACCAGCCCCGGTCCACGTATCGCGTGGGAAAGCCAATCAGGATGTGCGGCGCCCGGTAGTACGGCTTGATCTGGTTCGTGTAGAGTTGTTCCGCGCGGCGAATCGACGTAGGTCAAATCGTGGGGCTCGCTCCAGGCGACGAGATCGTCGGACGTGGCCGTGCGAATCGCGCGCACTCCCTCGTCGAAGAATCGCCAATAGGCGCGATACTTGCCCAGCGTCGGGTCCCAGAAGGCGAGGTTCTGCGAGTCGAACGCCCCCAGCCCGCTCAGAATCGGCTCGCTGGTCATCGGCGACCAGTGAATCCCGTCGGGCGACTTGAACGGCAGCAGCCCGCGCGGCTCGGCGGAGCGAAAGATCGCCTTGTAGCGCGCGTCGGAGTCGGCGCGGGGATTCGTGTCTTTCCACACCGCCGGATGGCCGGCGTCGACGTCGAGCGGCCCCAGATTGCCACTGGCGACGACGATGTTGTTGTCCTTCGAGCCGTTGAATTCGTGCAGCCCCAGCTTCGGTTTCCGCCAGTGGATGCCGTCATCGCTCTCGGCATAACAGCAGAACAGCGGATGCCGTGTGGTGTCGAGCTTTCCCGGCTGCACGTCCAGGTGCCAGGCCTTGTAGTACATGCGGTACCGGCCGTCGTCCTCAAACACGCTGTGATAGCCGCTGCCGGTCCCTTCCCAGGGAGCGTCGTGCACCAGCGCGACGTCGCGCGGCACCGGATGATGCAACTCCAGCCGGGCCTGGCCGGAGAGCTGGCCGATCAGGTAGTCGTCGACAAACAGCTCGCGTCGTGAACCGACGTCGATCGCGGCGCCGCGGTCCGGCTCGCCGCCGCGAGCGGCCGTGGGGACGACGACGACGGCCAGCAACGCCGCCACGAAAGCGGCACTGCCTACGAGCTGGCAGCGAACTTGCGAACGGGTTCTTTGTAGGGCCATGGCTTTCTCGGGGCTGGCGTAAGAGGTTCTCGATCTTGTGCAACAGTGCCGCTTCAATCCGCGTAATTCAACGCTTTCACCGGCCCGGGCGCGCTCACCGTCGGCACGCCCGCTGCGGTGTCTATCAGCAGGTTGTTGGAGATCGCCGAGGACGACGCGCGTCCGCCGGTGATCTTGATGGCTTGCGAAGTGATCCCGCTCAGCACGTTGCCGTCGACGAGCACGCCGGTGCTCCCGTCCAGCACCAGCCCGGCGGTCGTTCGATCGTCGGGCTGGCGTTTGTCGCGTCCCTCGCCGATGTAGCTGCTGGAAATGCTGTTTCCGCTGATGGCCACGCGGCCGCTGTCGGGCCCGACGCGCACTGCGTCGCTCTTCATGATCGTGAGCGTGTTGGCCGAAACCGCGCCACCCGTGGGCGTCGCGCAGGTCGACGCCGGCGCCGTTGTGGGCGATCACGTTCGCCGAGACCGTGATGCCGTAGCAATCGCGATCGAGCACGACCGCCGTGCCGGCGCATTCTTCGATCATGTTGCCCGACACGACGCTGCCGTAGGTATTCTCGATCACGACGCCGTGGCCGAGATGATCGTCGAGGCAATTGCCGGTGAGGCACAGGTTGAAGCCGTCGAAGCAGTGCAGCGCGTCCTGGTTTTCTTCAAACTGGTTGGCCGAGACGACGATATCGTGGCAGCCTTGCAAGTCGAGCCCGGTCCCCTTGTTGTACGTGATGAGCGACTGGCACACGCGCGCATCCTCGTAGCAGTAGCTCAGCAGAATCCCACTGCCGCCGTGATAGCTCACGGTCACGCCGTCGAAGAAGATCTCGTTGACGTTGTGCGCCACGATTCCGGGGCCGCTGTGCGGGTTGCCGGTGACGCGGAAATTGGCCAGGCGCACGCACCACAGCTCGTGCTGGCGGTCGTTGCCGGCAAGCTTGTGGTCGGCGTGCGCAAGACGAGCGCCGGCTGACCGGCAGCGTTGACGTTTTTGATATGCGTGGCCGTGCCGCTCCCTTGCAGGCACACGTGGTCGCCGCGGATTCGCAAGGGCTCGCTGATTTCGAACGTCCCAGGGGGCAGTCGCACGATGCCCCCTTCTCGCGGCACCGCGTCCAGCGCCGCCTGCAAAGTGGGAAACCCGGCGGCGTCGACCACGCCCACCGTTCCCCCGAGCGTTGCTTGGGGCTCGCCAGCGCCCCCGCGGGCTAAACTCCATGCCGCGACGGCGACCGTGGCCGCCACGAAAATCAGCACGAGCATGCGAGACATCGCCAAGATCCTTTCAAAGAGGCAAAACATCGGGTGGATGGCGCCTTCGAGTGTAACAACGTCGTCGACGGCGCGTCGAACCAGCGTCTCGATTTGTGTTTCGCCCCCGACGTTTCGATTGCGAGCCGCCTGCCGCGGCGGTAAGATCGATAGCGGTTAGCGGCTCGTTGGCCTGCCCCCCGCTCCCTCCCGCCGGCAATGCGATGAAGACCGTTTCGATTGCCCTCTCCCTGGCTTTCTTCTGGATGCTCGCTCCCGGGGCCGGGCCGCTGGGGGCCGAAGAGCCGCCGGCGAGTGCGCCCCGCGCGGTCGATTTCGTGCACGACGTCCAGCCGATCCTCCGCCGCAACTGTTTTCGCTGCCACGGAGCGAAGAAGCAAGAAGCCGGCCTCACGCTGAATCGCCGCGAGTCGGTCTATGGCACGGCCGACTCGGACGAGCCGATCGTGGTGAAGCGGCACGCGGCCGACAGCCTGCTGATCAAGCGACTCACCGACGACTCGATCGGCGACCTGATGCCGCTCGACGGGCAACCACTCGCGGCTCGCGAAGTCGACGTGCTGCGGCGCTGGATCGACCAGGGCGCCTCGTGGCCCGACCATCTGGCCGAGGCGACCCACTGGGCCTACGGGCCGATCGTGCGTCCCGGCGTGCCGGACGTCGCGGGGCACGTCGCCGATGCCACGCCGATCGACCGGTTCATTCAGCGCCGACTCGAGCAAGCGGGTCTCACGCCGGCGCCGCCGGTCGATCGAGCACAATTGATTCGCCGGGTTTCGCTGGCGCTGATCGGCTTGCCCCCCACGCCGGAGGAAGTCGACGCGTTCGTTCGCGACGCCTCTCCCGACGCCTACGAAAAGGTCGTCGATCGGCTGCTCGCTTCGCAACGTTACGGCGAGCGGTGGGCCGTCCCCTGGCTCGACCTGGCCCGCTATGCCGACAGCAACGGATTCCAGGCGGACCAGATTCGCGGCAACTGGGCCTATCGCGATTGGGTCATCCGGGCGATGAACGCCGACATGCCTTTCGACCAGTTTGTCATCGATCAGATTGCCGGCGACTTGCTTCCCGGCGCAACGGTCGACCAGCGGATCGCCACCGGATTCAATCGCATGACGACCTGCAACGTCGAGGCCGGCGTGCATCCCGAGGCCAACCGCGTCAATCAGGTGGTGGACCGGGTGAACACGACCGCCACGGTGTTTTTAGGGACGACGCTCGAATGCGGCCAATGCCACGATCACAAGTACGACCCCTTCACGCAGCGGGATTACTACCGGTTCTTCGCCTACTTCAACAACACGCCCTTGGAAGTGAAGAACACCTCGGGCGTCACCTGGGACTTTTACGGCCCCACGATGGACCTGCCCCGCGACCAGGCCACCGAGCGCCGCTACGACGCGCTCGAGCAACAACTCGCCGGCTTGAAAGCGCAGCGTAAAGAAGTCGTCACCTCCAGCGAGGAGGAATTCCAGGGCTGGCTGGCTTCCCTTCGCGAGCACAACCGCCAGGAGGTCGCCTGGCAGACGGTCGTGCCCGAGCGTTTCGAAACCACCGGGGGCGAGACGTTCGCCGTGCTCGAAGACGGCGCCGTGCTCCTCAGCGGCAGCGTGCCGGACACCGTGGAGCACGTCTTTACGCTGGCCCCGCAGGTCGGCCCGATCACGGCCATCAAGCTCGACGCGCTGGTCGACGAATCGATTCCCGGCAAAGGCCCGGGCCGCGGCGACGCAAAACGCGCGAACTTCATCCTCAGCGAAATCGTGGTCGAGCTGGTGACCGACGAGGGGACGACCAGGCTGGAGCTCGAAGACCCGGTGGCCGACTTTTCGCAGAACAAATGGGACGTCGGCCGCGCGCTCGACGGCAGCCGCCAGACCGGCTGGGCCATCGCGCCCGAATTCGGCAAGCCGCACTGGGCCAGTTTCAAGCTGGCCGAGCCGCTCACGTTGCAGAATCCGACCGATCGGCTGCGCGTGACGTTGGCCCAGTACTACGGCCGCGGACGCGTGATCGCCAAGCCGAGACTGTCGGTCTGCACGGGAGACCCCGGCATGCTGAACGTGGACGAGGCGATCAAACAACTGGCGGCCAAAGAAACGCTCACGCCGGCGGAAAAGAACAAGCTGCGCGATGCCTTCGACCAGCAGAACCCGCGGCTGGGCGAGCTGGATCGGCAGATTGCCGGCCTGGCGAAGCAAATCCGCCAGCTCGAGCCCGACACGACCCTGGTGATGGTCGAGCTGGACCAGCCGCGCGAAACGTTCGTGCTCACGCGCGGCGACTACGAGCAGCCCGGCGAAAAAGTCGAGCCCGGCACGCCGGCCGCGTTGCCCTCGCCGCCGGCGATCGAACGGACCGGCGACCGGCTCGAATTGGCCCGCTGGCTCACGTCGCCCGACAATCCGCTCTTGGCCCGCGTGACGGTCAACCGCTGGTGGGGCCAATTGTTCGGCATGCCGCTGGTCAGCACGCCCGAGGATTTCGGCACGCAGGGCGAAGCCCCCAGCCATCCACAATTGCTCGACTGGCTGGCGTCCGAGTTGATCAACTCCGCCTGGTCGATGAAGCACGTCCACCGGCAGATCGTCACGTCGGCCGCCTTCCGCCGCAGCGCCCGCGTGACGAGCGAGCTGTTGGAAGTCGACCCCGACAACCGGCTGCTGGCCCGCGGTCCGCGGTTCCGGCTGGCGGCCGAGCTGGTGCGCGACAACGCCCTGGCGATCAGCGGGCTGTTGTCGAGCGATATGTACGGTCCGCCGGTGATGCCGTATCAGCCCGACGACCTCTGGCGGAGCGTCGGCCGCAATCAACCCAAGTGGGAGGCGGCCCAAAACGACGACCGTTTCCGCCGCGGCGTGTACGTCATCTGGAAGCGGGCGGCGCCGTACCCGAGCTTCATGAACTTCGACGCCCCGGACCGGGGCACCTGCACGGTCAAACGGCCGCGAACCAACACGCCGCTGCAAGCCTTGACGCTGTTGAACGACCCGGCTTACGCCGAGATGTCGCTGGCGCTGGCCGATCGCGTGCTCGCCGGCGCGCCCGAGGCGACCGACGCGTCGCGGATCGATTACGCCATCCGCCTGGCCGTCAGCCGCCACGCCACGCCCCAGGAAATCGAGCTGCTCGAAAAGCTGCTGACCGAGGAGCGGGCAACCTTGGCCGGCGACCCCCAGACGGTCGCGGCGCGGACGAAGCCCCCCTTCGACCGCATGAAATTGCAAACGCAGGACAAGACCGAGCTGGCGGCCTGGTGCGCCGTGGCGAACGTCCTGTTGAACCTGGACGAGACAATGACCCAGTAGCCCGACTCACCCATCGCTCGGCGATGCGGGCAAACCTCGGATCAAGACCAGTTTACCGGCGAGACGCGACATGGAGCTTTTCTCCCAGACGATCGGTCGCCGAGCCCTGTTCCAGAAAGTCGGCCTGGGCTTGGGCGGCTTTGCCCTCTCGCAATTGCTCGGGGCAGTCGTCCGCGGCGGCCACCGCCGACGACCCGCTGGCCGCCAAGCGGCCACACTTTCCGGCCAAGGCCAAGAGCGTCATCTACATTCACCTGGTCGGCGCCCCTCGCACCTCGATCTGTTCGACCTGAAGCCCGAGCTGCAAAAGCGCAACGGCGAGGATTGCCCGAAGGAGCTGTTCGAATCGGGCAAGTTCGCCTTCGTCCGTGAGCTGCCGACCATGCTCGGCACGCCCGACGAGAAGCGATTCCGGTTCACGCCCAGCGGCAAATCGGGCCTGCCGATCTCGAATTTGTTGCCGCACCTGCAGGGCGTGGCCGACGAGATTACGCTCATCAAGTCGCTGCACACCGAAGAGTTCAACCACGGCCCGGCGCAGATGTTCATGCTCACCGGCTTCGGGCGCTTCGGGCGGCCCAGCGTCGGGGCCTGGCTCAACTACGGCTTGGGCACGCTCAACCAGGACCTGCCCGGCTTCGTCGTGCTGATCACCGGCAACGTGCTGGGGGCCGGCAGCCCGGCCTGGGGCAGCGGCTTTCTGCCCACGGCCTACCAGGGGGTCGAGTTCCGCAGCAAGGGGGACCCGGTGTTGTTCCTCTCGAATCCCGAGGGCATCGCCCCCTCGTCGCGGCGGCGGATCATCGACGCGGTGAACGCGTTGAATCGCGCGGAGTTGGCCGACGTCGGCGATCCGGAAATCGCCACGCGCATCTCCCAGTACGAGCTGGCCTATCGCATGCAGACCAGCGTACCGGACCTGATGGACATCGCGTCCGAACCCCAGAGCGTTCACGAAATGTACGGCACGGCGCCGGGCCAGGTCAGCTTCGCCAACAACTGCCTGTTGGCCCGGCGGCTGGTCGAGCGGGGCGTGCGGTTCGTGCAGCTGTTTGACCAGGGTTGGGACATGCACGGGGGCGTCTTCACGCAATTGCCGAAAAAGACGAAGCAGGTCGATCAGCCAATCGCCGCCTTGATTCGCGACCTGCGGCAGCGGGGCCTGTTGGACCAGACGCTGGTGGTCTGGTCCGCCGAGTTCGGCCGCACGCCGTTCGCCCAGGGAGACCGCAGCGAGATCGGCCGCGACCATCACAAAGACGCCTTCACCGTGTGGGTCGCCGGCGGCGGCACCAAAGGGGGCACCAGCTACGGCCAGACCGACGAGCTAGGCTACCACATCGCCGAAAACCCAGTCCACGTCCACGACTTCAACGCCACGCTCTTGCATCTGTTGGGCATCGACCACGAGCGCCTCACCTTCCGCTACCAAGGCCGCCAATACCGCCTGACCGACGTGAAGGGCCGCGTGGTGAAGGAAATCATCGCATAGGGCCGGCTCGCTCGCCGCCGCGTCGTCTGAAGGGTGGAAAATTGCCTCGCCATGCGAACTGTGGCAGAATGAACGGCCGAGGCTGCGGCACGCAGCAGGTGTCGGAACAGACGACGCGGAGGAGGCGATGAGGACTCGCAGTTCCTTATCGGTGGTCGTAACCAGCGCGGCAATGCTCGCCGTGGCGTGCATCTTCGGCAGCGCGGAGCCGGCCTTCCCACAGTTCATCACAGGCGGCTCGATGGGTGGGATGCAAGCGCCTCCCCCGCCGCCGGCCGAGGTGGTACGGCGGCTCGAACATCCGAACGTCTCGGTGCGTCTGCGCGGCGCGAAGGAGCTGCGCAACTCGGTCCCTCGGCCACCGAGATCGTGCCGGAGCTGAAGCGTGCACTTGACGACCCGATTCGCGACGTTCGGCTGAGTGCGGCCACCTGCCTCGACGCAAGCGGTGTCGACGATCCGCGGATCGTCGACGTCTACCTCGAAGCACTCAATACCGGGAACCGCGAGAATCTATTGCGAGTGGCGGTGCCACTGGTCGAGCATGCTTCCGAAAGGGCTCCTGAGATCGTCGAGCGGCTGGTTGAGATTCTCTCCGACGAGGATCACCGCTCAGGACTTGACCTCGAAAAGTGTCGCTCCGCCATAGGAGCCCTGCGGAACTGGGTCCGCCGGCAAAGGCGGCAGCGCCCGCTGCTGGAAATCTTGGAGAATGGCGACCAGTCGCTTCGCGGCAACGCGATTAACGCCCTCGGCTGCGTGGCCGCCAACGAGTCAATTCCGGCGCTGCTGGCGGCACTCAAGGACGAGTCACCCCACGTCCGCTATGACGCTGCAATCAGCGCTGGCACAGTGTCGCCCATGACCCGCGAGATCGGCCAGGCGTTGATCGATTCGCTGGCAGTCCCGGACGCACAGCTGTGGTCCATGATCGCCGATTTGGGGATGAGCAAGATTGCGGCTGCCGTCCCCGACACCACCGAGCAATTGACCGGCATGCTGACCGCCCAGGATGCCGCTGTTCGTCGCCGCGCCGCCTTGGGGCTCGGCAACCTGAAAACGTCCGACCCGCCAGTTCTTGCCACGCTCATCAAGGCGCGAAAGGATCCGGACCGCTGGGTGCGTTGGGCCGCCGTCGGGGCCCTGAGCGCCGCCCGCTCGAATGCGGACGAGGTCGTGGAAGCTTTAAGCGAGGCCTCCAGCGATACGGATGTCGGGGTCCGCCTGCTAGTCGCACTTGGGCTAGGCTCGATCATTTCCGAATCTCCGAGAGTTCCTAAAGCCTTGCTGACAATGCTCGACGACGAAGACACGTCCGTCCAACACGCGGCGCTGCGGGCTCTGGGGGCCGGCCGGGTCAGGTTGCTTATCGCGGATGAACTTCAGGCCACCCGCCGGACAGTCCTAATGGCACTGGCCGGTTCGCCCGCATGGCACCCACCCGCCGAGTTGATCCCGACCTTGGTAACCCGCCTGCATGCTGAGCGTGACCCGCAGTTGCGGTCGCGGATCGTGCGAAGTCTGGCCAGACTTGCCGTCAGCGAACCAACGACGTGCGCGGCGGAACCACCGGCGACCGTACAGCCCGCTGACGATTGGATCGCCAAACAGCTTGTCCCAGCCGGCGTGGACCTTCTGGCGAACGACGACCGAGACTGCTGCGCCTCGGCAGTGGCATCGCTGGAGGTGATCGGTTCGGATGCCGCAGCCGCCGTCCAGCAATTGACCGGGTTGCTCGATGACACGGACGACGAACTGCGTGGGTGCGCCATTCGGACTCTGGCCCAGATCGGGCCGGCAGCCCAGGAGGCCGCCCCGGGGCTGGCTCGAGCGCCTGCGCGACGAAAACCCGCTGATTCGATACTGGGCTGCCCGGGCTTTGCGAGAGTTTGCGCCTGCAGGAGAGGAAATTCAAAACGCGGTGGCGGAAGCCCTGACCGATTCCAACGGCCAAACGCGCGGCTGGGCAGCATACGCGCTGGGTACGGTCGGGCAAGCAGAGCGTGTCGTCCCCTTGCTCGTGATCGCCCTCGGCGATCCGGACAAGAAAGTTCGCAGCCTGGCCGCCGGAGGCGCTGGGACGGCGCGGCGACGCCGCGATAGATTCGCGGGTCGTGAACGCTCTGCTCGACGCATTGCAAGACTGGTCCATCCATTCCTCGGTCGAGTCCGCCTTGATCGAGATCGCCCGCAAGTCGCCGCTCGTCGAGCGAGCGTTGACCAGAATGGTCAACAGCAACGACCAGGCCGTTTTTCGTTCCTTCATCTCCATTTTTGAGCAACTGGATTCCCGTTGTCCCACGGCTGCCTTGATGCGCATCGTCCGCGTGTCCGACAACAAGCAAATCGCTCAACACGCTGCCAAGACACTGGGGCGGCTCGGCCCCAACGCCGCCGACGCCGTGGCGGCGATGGCCGACCTCGGCATCCGCTGGTCCGATCCGGAAAAAAACCATGAGCAACTCGCCCAAGTCCTGCACGATATCGGACCCGCCATTCTGCCCGCATTGCAGCAGTGCTTGCCGACCGGCGGCCTCGGTATCGGCAGGCGGCGGCCTGGGCCATCGCTGAATTGGGACCCGAGGCCAAGGAAACCTTGCCGGCACTGTTGAATGCCAGGCACGATCCGGACGAGGCCAGTCGCAATGCAATCGCTGTCGCCATCGGCCGCGTCGCTGGTAATGCGGGAGGAACGCTGACCGATGTCGTGGAATCGTTGGCGGCGGGACCCAATGAAGACGCTGCCGACGATCCCTACCAGAACGCGATCAAAATGCTGCACTACATCGCCAAGCCCGCGGTCCCCGCACTGCGACGCGGGCTCCTCAACGACAACGCACACGTCCGCTTCGGCGCGTTGGCTGTGCTGGCGGGATCGAAGGTCGACATTTCCGCGGCAGTGCCCGAGATCGCGTCGCTACTCGAAGACCCCGACGTCGAGATCCGCTGGCGGTCGCTTCTGATGCTGGAACCGGTGTTAGAGCGGACTGGCACGCTTCCCGCGAGTGCCGTGGCGGCCCTGCGGAAAATGGCGACAGACGAAGCCAATGACGAACTCCGCACCGAAGCGGCCCGTGCGATCGAAGACCTCGGCGGCAAATGAGAATGGTGTCGGGGAGCCGTCGCTGCTAATGGGATTCAGGAATCAGTGCTTGCCGGCGCTGCTATGCGTTCAATACATTCGTAGCCGAACGTCCCATATTGACCGTTTGGGTAGCGCTCCAAATACAGCCGGTAGTGTTCGCCTGGTTTGATGGCACATGCCGGGTCGCGGCGACTGCTGCCGATCGTGACCACCTGGTGGCGATAGATCGCGCCGAACGGGTAACATCCTTTCTCCACGCGGCGCACGCGGAATCGTACGGTGTGGATCGCCGAGCCGTCGTCCGCTTGAAATCCGTCGTGCGTCACGCGCACCACGTCGGCCACGATGACCAGGTCGCTCAGGGCGCGCAGCTCTTCTTCGGAACGCGGCTCGGGCACGGCGATTGCCGCAGGGACCGACAGACCGGCGATGGCAAGGGCCATCGCAATCACGTGCATCTTCACTTTGGAGTCCTTTTCGTTTCGGTCGATTTCCGAGGGCTCGCGGCCTCGGCCAGAAGGCCGAAGGCCAGAAATGGACGCCGGGCCGCGCGGAGGTTGCGCCTGGCAGGGCGCGGACCGATGGCCAGGGCCTGGGAATTGCCCCGATTCTCAGGCGCGCATCACGACGGGCTGGCGCCGCGCCGGATTAACGGCCAGCCCGTTGCGCCGCTTGCGCGAACACGATCAGGCCTGCGCCGGCCATGAGGGCTAGCGTCAAGGAGCCGGGCTCGGGGGCGACGACCATGCTGGGGATGTAGGCCATCGCCCCGATGTTTTTCGAGGTCGTGGCAATGTCGGTAATGGCCCCGGTTGTGGGATTGATCTGGTAGAACTTCGTGCTGCCGTTCGATCCGTACAGAATTCCGTTGTCGGAATCGTACTCCAACGAGCCCACCGGGCGAGAGGTCGCGCCGCCGATGTCGGTGATGTTGCCGGTACCGGGTCGATCGTGAAGAACCGGGTGCTGCCCGTGCCGCCGTAAAGAGTGCCCGACGAATCGAACGTCAGCGTGGCGATGTCGCGCGACGTATTGGTATTGATATTGGTGATGTTGCCGGTCGCGGGGTCGATTTCGTAGAACTTGTTTCCGCCGGTGGCCCCGTACATCACGCCGGTAATCGGGTTGACCGCCAGGGCGTTGATGTTTTTGCTCGTGTTCGTATTGATGTCGGTGATAGTCGCCGGTCGCCGGATCGATCGAAAAGAACTTGTTCCCGTCGTTCGAACCGTACATCGTGTCGTTGAACGGATCGTAGGCTAGCGAGACGATCGTGCGATCGGTGGCCGAATTGATGTCGGTGATGTCGCCGTTGGCGGGATCGATCTGGAAGAACTTGCTATCGCCCGTCGATCCGTACAGCGTGCCGGCCTGAGAAGTGGAAATCACGAGCAGCAAAGCGGCGCAGCACAGCGCCAGCCTTTCGAGCATCGTTCTGAAGGTCATTAGCTTTCTCCTGTTTGCCTAAGGGGGGGAGTTTGCCCGTCAGTGCTGCGATGTTCCCGGCCCGACGGGGCCGAACAAACCGTGCTGCATCCTAATGGTGGCGATTTTCGCGTGCAACCATCTCCCGCACGTGGGCCGGGCGAATGATCACAAGTCTCGCGCATTCGTTGTCGTCGCAGCGAATGCTTACAAAAAACACACAATCCATGCCCAAAATCCAACCGGCACAGTGCAGGTTTCGCCGCCTTGCCGGGCCGACATTTTCCGCGCGCGTTCACCGGTCGACCAATTCATCAGCAATAGCGCCATCGCCGGCCGCAACCATCAGGCCCTTGCGCCGATATGCTCTTCGACGATCGGCATCAACTCGTTGAAATCAACGGGCTTGGACAACACGCGGAGAATGCCGGCCTCGATGGCCGGATAGACAACGTCGATCGTCGTGAAGCCGGTCAAGAAGATGCCTGCAATGTCGGGTTGCGTCTGCCGCAGCCGCCGGAACAGCTCCACGCCGTTCATGCCCGGCAGTTGATAGTCGATAATCGCCAAGGCGTACTTCCTTTGATCGACGAGTTGCAATGCACTGGGGCCGTCGTAAGCGACGTCCGCCTGGTAACCCCAGGCCCAGAGGAGTTTGGCGGCTCCGGCACAAGCGTCTGGGTTGTCGTCGACAACGAGAATGGGATGCTGGATCATGGTGTCGTACCTCTTGATTAAAGTGCTGCCCGGGGGACTTTCGCAGGATCCTCGCCGGGCGGCAGGGTTTCGATATGCAAGCTTCTGTCCATCGTCGCGAGCCGTCCGATCGACACGGTCGTCATGTCGCTGGCAAGTGATGCCCGGTCGGCTATCTGCTATTCACTTTCGTCGTTTCCCTCCGGGGGAGCGGTTTGAGGAGCAGGTCTTTCAACACGGGAATCTGCGCGGGCTTGGTCAGGTGCACGTCGAAACCGGCGTCGAAGGCCCGTCGCTGGTCCGCGTGCTGCCCGTAGCCCGTCAAGGCGATGAGCACGACGTCCTGCAGCTCCGGATGGCGTCGAAGTCGGCGCGCACCTCGTAACCGTCCAGCTTCGGCATGGCAATATCGAGGAACACCAGGTCGGGATGGTTGGCTAGAATCCACGCGATGGCGGCTTCGCCGTCGCACAGCGCCGTTGCATGCTGGCCCAGCGACTGCATCACCATCGCCAGCGTCTCGGCCGATTCCCGCAGGTCGTCGACGACTAGAATGCGATGGGCCGGAATGTCGTCCCACTGCTGCACGGAGTGCGGGGGTCTTTCGACCTCGGCGGCTGGACTCCGTGCGACAACGGCCGGCAGCGTGACGACGAATTGGCTCCCCTCGCCCGGACCATCGCTATGGGCCTCGATGGTGCCGTCCTGCAATTCCACCAACTGCCTGGCCAGCCACAGTCCGATTCCCAGTCCGCCGCAAGAGCGGTCCAGCGTGTCGTCGATTTGGCGAAAGGGTTCGAAGATGGCCGCGAGCAATTCCTTCCGAATGCCTGTGCCATTGTCTCGAAACGTGACGACCGCCCGGTTGCCCTGTGGTTCGACGATGACGGAGATGACGCCGCCGTGAGGCGTATACTTGGCGGCATTGTTCAGGATGTTGGCAAACACCTGCGTCAGTCTGGCCGCGTCGCCATAGACGACGATTGACTCCTGGGGTGCCGTGACGATCAGCCGGTGGCCGGCGGCCTGGATCAGGGGCTGTACCGTTTCGGCGGCGTTGGCGATCAAGCTCTGGAGAGAGACGGCCTCCCGTTGCAACGTGATCTTGCCACGGCTGATGCGCGACACGTCCATCAAGTCGTCGATGAGACGGATGAGCTGCCGAACCTGCCGCTCGATGACGCTTCGCAAGTATTCCAACTCAGCCGGGTCGCCGGCCACGTATTGCCAAAGTTGCAGCGCGTTGCTGATCGGCGAGAGCGGATTGCGCAACTCGTGCGCCAGCACGGCCAGGAACTGGTCTTTGCGGGCGTCGGCGTCCTTGAGGGCCTCTTCGACGTCGATGCGGTCTTGAATGTCGGTGTTCGTGCCAAACCAGCAAACGATCGTTCCGTGTTCATCGTTCACCGGCACGGCCCGACAGAGATGCCAGCGCATCTGGCCATCCTTGCGCTGCAAGGGATACATGTCCTCCCACGGTGCTCCGGCGTCGACCGCGGACTGCCACGTTGCCGTGACTGCGCTGGAGTTCAGCAGAATCGCGAAACACGGACGCCGGAAAACCTTCGACGTCGTCGGTCGTCAGACCCGTGTAGTCATGCCAGCGCTGGTTGTACCAATAGGGCCGGCCATCGGCCCGGGCCATCCACACAAGCTGGGGCATGGCGTCTGCCAGCTTGCGGAATTGCTTTTCCGTCTCTCGATGGCGCAGGACGTAGAGGGCTTCAAAGACGAAGCTGATCGTCGTGCCGATCACGGCGAAGATGGCGGCGGCGAGTCCGCCGGCCACGGTCTCGCTCGCCCAGAAGGGCGGCGGGCGAACAAACAGCGTGGCGTAGAACAAGCTCAACAGCGTGGCGAACAGCCCCGGACCCAGTCCACCCCGCCAGGCAGCCGCCATCACCGAAAGAACGAACGGCAACAGCACCGCTTGCCCTTCCAGCGGCTCGCTCAATGCCAGACGAACCAGCAGGATCAACGAACAACCGATCAGCGCAACGACGTAACCGACAGGTTTGCGAGAGCGACTCATATGACCGTCCCGTGGTATGCCGATGGGAGCCACTCCGATTGGCTAATTCAATTATACCCACGCAGCACATTTCGTAGCACGCCGAATTGCAACAATCATCACGGTCGTGAACGCCGGTAGCAACGCGCGTCTCCCAGCGAAGGCCTGCGCAGAGGCAAGCGAAAAGCGAAGCGGTTCGCCCAACGAACGACTGCGTAAACGATCGGACGGACAGGTTCGTGTACTAAACAGGCTTGCTGTTCGCACAAGCGAAGTTCCGACGATCACGTGTCGCCTGCGGTCGCTATCGGGCCGCTGTTTCACGGGGAGGCATCGCACTCGGCCGGTTGTCGCACGGCCTTTAGGGCCGCACGTCGTGGATGAGCTGGCCGTCGGACAAGAGCAATACCACGACGCGTGCGCCGGTCGTACGCGCCCGGCACTCCGTCAAGGCGTTGTCCTTGGCCTCGCCGGTCGAGCCGCCGTTGCCGTAGCTGTAGCCGATGCCCCAGCACTCCGAATCGTCACCCACAGCCAGCGCACAAAAGCCGGCGTTCACCCAGCACACGATCCGCGCGTCGTCGGCGTCGCAGCGGCGCAGCGCCTCGCGTTCGGCGGCCCCGCGGCTATAGTATCCGTACGCGTAGCTGATCTCTCCGGTCTTTGGCGAGTAGGCGATCGCCGCGTAACTGTTGGGGTCGACCACGTACGTGCGTGCTTGAGCGGCGGATGCAAGCCCCACCGTGGCGACGAGGGTCGAGGCGAGCAGCATCCAGACCATTTTCATCATCAGACTCCTGAACATCATCAGACTCCTGAAATAGAAAGGGTGTAAAGAACCGCGGCCAGTCCAGAGAAAAACAACAGCGCCGTCATCCGCCCCGGCCAACTCCGGCAGCCGCAGGCCACCAGGGCGCCGATCAGCAAAAGTCCAAACGCGTAGGCGCGGACGTGGCTGACGGCCTGCTCGACCCGGACCTGCCGCCAGACTTCGTTTTGCGTGGCGATTTCCTGCCCCTGGGCCTCCCGCTCGCGGCGCTGGTCCTGGTATGCGTCGTGCTCGTTGGGCGTCATCCGCCGAATGCCCGACTCGTCGATAAAAACCCGCGGCGTGTCGCGAATATCGACCAACGGCGGCTCATCGCCGGAAAACCGGTCTTCGCGGAGCGGCCGGGGAGGGAACGCCCCCGCATCCGTCTCTTGCGCGAAAGCGGCGGTTGTGGCCAGCATCGCGGCCACGAGCACTGCCATTTGCATGCCTCGCGTCATGTCGAATGTCTCCGTGTGGAAAGGAAAACTACCGCGACAGTCCGAAACGCCGCACAAACCGCTCGGAGCGGTGCCGGGCATACCACGCTCGCCGGGCCGGGTTGGACGAGAACCTTCGCTTGCGGCTTCCGTCGGGCATGACCGATTCCCTCGTGAAAAAAGACGACCTCCACGCAGTTGACGCTCGCCGGGCGCAGGTTGTTGCGCAGCCATGCCCGACAAAGCCCGCAGTTTGACACTAAAATCGCGGCTAATTACAATGCAGTCTTGACGTTGCGCGGTCCGGCCCGACTCGTCGAGGGGGGCACCCGACTCGTCGAGGGGGGCATCATCGGCCGCGCAGCCACGCACCGGAACAGAACGCGCGGAACAGAACATCGCCTGGAACCCCGACGGTTGCGCGTTACACGATCGGCCCGTTCTTGTGAGCCGGCGCACCTTTCCCGAGGAGAAGACTCCCCATGGCCGCACGCGAAAACCAAGGCCTGCAGATTGCGCTGATCATCTTCGTGATCCTCACGATCTTTCTGATCGTGATGACCTATTTCTTCTTCAGCGGCTATTCGGAAGAGCGGGAAAAGGCCAAGAGCATGGCCGAGCAAAAGGCGAGCGCCGATACTGCCATGCGCCAGGCCGTCGACGAATTCGACCGCATCAAGCTGCTCATCGGCGCCGCCCAGCCGGACAAGATCGAATCGATCGAGGAGGCGGCCCGGGCCGACATGCAAACCCACGGCGAGGGCCTGGTCGAGTCGAAGCAAAACTACCGCGACCTGGTGAAGCACATGAGCGAGAAGCTCCACGAGTATGAAGCCATGAACACCAAGCTCGCCGCGGAGACCAAAGAGCTCAACGACAAGATCAAGACGAACGAAGAAGCCGCCAAGGCCGAGGTGGCCAAGTACATGGCCGACTCGAAGCAGGCCGAGACCGACCGGGACGCCGAGCGCAAAAAATTCAATACCAACCGCGATGAAATCAAGAACCAGATGGCACAGCTCGCCAGCAAGTTTCAGTCCACCGAGGCCGACCGCCAGAAGGTCGTGCAGCAGTCGGCGACCCAGATCGCGGCGCTGACCGGTGAGCTGCAACAGAGCGAGGAGCTGCGCGAGCGCATGCTCCGCAAGGACGAGGCCGACGAAAAGGCCAACGAATATCCCGACGGCCGCGTGACGCGCGTCAATCAACGCACGCGGCTGGTCTGGCTCAACATCGGCGCCGCCGACGGGCTGCGCAACCAGACGTCGTTCGTCGTCGTCGCTCCTGAGGACGGCAACCCGGTGAAGTCGGAACCCAAAGGCCTGATCCAGGTCATTCGCCTGACCGCCGATCACCAAGCCGAAGCGCGGATCGTCGACGACGATCTGTCGAACCCGATCATGCCCGGCGATAACGTGTTTTCAACCGTCTGGGAGAGGGGCTACCGCGAGCACTTCGCCCTGGCCGGGCGGATGGACATTGACGGCGACGGCGACAGCGACCGGCAGATGATCCACGACCTGATTGTCCTCAACGGCGGCATGATCGACGCCGAAGTGGATGAAGAGGGGACCAAGACCGGGGACCTTTCGGTGGACACAAAATACCTCGTCGAGGGCGACAAGCCCGATGCCGCCGGCAAAGCCCTTGACGCGTACAGCGCCATCATCACCGAGGCGCAAAAGCTGGGGGTCAAAACCATCCACGTCCACGAGTTCCTCAACTACATGGGCTATCGCGGCCAGGAGCGGACCGTCAACCTGGGCCAGTTTGCCAAGCCGTCCGACTTCAAGCCCCGCATGCCCGAAGCGCAGCGCGTCATTCCCGGCAGCGTGCTGCCGAAAGATATCCGCCGGCAGCACGACTCCGACCGGGCCAATCCTCAATGAACGCGGCGCGGCGACGATCGATTGTCGCTTCGGCCGCATGACGGTGAGGCATTGCCGCTGCGGGCACGAGCGCCGGTGCGCACGTCGCGACACACGCGGGTTCTTGATTTCGGCGCCGCCGCGGGCGAAACTAAAGGACTGCCCCGCCCTGCCGACCTCCAGGTGTCCTGCCCATGCCCATTCCGCTTGACGCCGCCGAAGTGTTGAATCGCGAATTCTTGGAAATCCGCGCGCGGCTGCTGCAGATCGGCGCTTCGCTGGACCGGTTGGACCGGGCCGAGGGTTCCGCCGACACGGACCCGCGCCTCGAGGCGATCCGTCGTGCGCTGGCCATCCTGGCCGACGGGCAAGCCGATCGGGCCGAGCGCATCCAATTGTTGTTTTCCCGACCCTACGACGACCAGTGGCAGGCGGCCTTCGCCGGTCAAAAATCCAAACGCTAACGAGCTTCTGTCCCAGCTCAACCGAGCCCGCGATGTACTATATCGATCCCCACATCCACATGGTCTCCCGCGTCACCGACGACTACGAGACGCTGGCCAAGATGGGCTGCGTCGCCATGAGCGAGCCCGCCTTCTGGGCCGGCTTCGACCGCGGCAGCGTCGACGGCTTTCGCGACTACTTCCGGCAACTGACCGAGTTCGAGCCGAAGCGGGCCACCTGGTATCGCGTGCAGCATTACACCTGGCTGTGCATCAACGCCAAGGAAGCCGAGAACGTCAGCCTGTCGCGTGAAGTGATCGCCATGATCCCCGAGTTTCTCGACAAACCCGGCGTGCTGGGCATCGGCGAGATCGGGCTCAACAAGAACACCCGGAACGAAGCCACGGTCTTTCTCGAACATCTCGACCTGGCCGCCAAGACCGACGAACAGATACTGATCCACACGCCCCACCTGGAGGACAAATACCAGGGCACCCGCATGATCCTCGACATGCTCAACGACGACAGCCGCCTGGATCACAGCCGCGTGCTCGTGGATCACGTGGAAGAGCACACGATTCGCTCGGTGCTGGACGACGGGTTCTGGGCCGGCATGACGTTGTATCCGGTGAGCAAGTGCACGCCCGAGCGGGCCGTCGACATGGTCGAGATGTACGGTCCCGAACGGCTGCTGGTCAACTCGGCCGGCGATTGGGGCCCCTCGAAGCCGACGGCCGTGCCGGACTTCATGCTGGCGATGCGGCTCCGCGGCCATCCGGAAAGCCTGATCCGCCGCGTCGTGTACGAAAACCCGCTCAAGTTCTTCAGCCAGAGCCGCAACTTCGACTTTACGCCCCCCGAGCCGTACGAGACCGTGGCCTGACGGTCCACGCCGGCCGCCTGCCGGCTCGGTTGCTCGCGTCTTGGTGCGATTTGCATCTCCGGCGGTTAGAATGTCGCGGTGGCCCGCCTTGCGGCAAGCCGCTTCCACACGCTCGACAATCCCTCCACGAAAGGTTTACGCCATGCCAGCCGTCCGCTTACGTTCGTTCCTCCGCTCGCCTTGGTTGCTTGCCCTCGCGATTTTGTGCCTGGCGGCGACGTCGTTCGGCGCTGGCGCCGCCTGCGCGGCCGACGAGGCCGGCTTCAAGCCGATCTTCAACGGCCGGAATCTCGACGGCTGGGACGGCAACCCCAAGTTCTGGAGCGTCGAAGACGGCACGATCACTGGCCGCACGACCACGGACAATCCGACCCAGGGGAACACGTTTCTGATCTGGCGCGAGGCCCCTGTCGACGATTTCGTGCTGCGGCTGAAATACAAGATCGTGGGCGGAAACTCGGGCATCCAATATCGCAGCCGCGAAGTGGATCCCTGGGTCGTGGCCGGCTACCAGGGCGATTTCGAAGCGGGCGATACGTTCTCCGGCATCTTGTACGAGGAAAAGGCACGCGGCATTCTCGCCCTGCGCGGGCAGAAGGTGACGATCAACGCCGATGGCTCGAAAGACGCCAAACAAGTGACCGACTCGAAGCAGTTGCAAGCCGGCATCAAGAAGGAGGACTGGAACGAGTACGAGATCACGGCCCAGGGCAACCACCTGATTCACAAGATCAACGGCCAGGTCACGGCCGAGGTGATCGACAACCAGAAGGACAAGGCGGCCGAAAGCGGCATCCTGGCCCTGCAACTGCACGCCGGCCCGCCGATGACCGTGCAGTTCAAAGACATCATGCTCAAGCGCACCCGGCTGGCCGACGGGCGGAAAAAGATCGTGATGGTTGCCGGCACGCCCAGCCACGGCCCCGGCTCGCACGAGTTCAACGCCGGCACGAAGCTGTTGGAAAAGTGTCTGGCCAAGGTGCCGGGCGTCGTGGCCACGGCCTATTACAACGGCTGGCCTGCCGATCCCACGGCCTTCGACAACGCCGACGCGATTCTCTTGTACATGGACGGCGGCGGCGGCCATCCGGTGATCCAGCGCAATCGGCTGGCCGAAATCGACCAGCTCATGAAGCGCGGCGTCGGCATGTGCTGCGCCCACTACGCCGTGGAAGTCCCCAAGGAGAAAGGTGGGCCCGACATGACCGACTGGATCGGCGGCTACTATGAGACCGGCTACTCGATCAACCCGCACTGGGACGCCGAGTTCAGCAACCTGCCCAAGCATCCGGTCACGCGGGGCGTGCAGCCGTTTACGATCAACGATGAATGGTACTACAACATCCGCTTTCCCGAGGGAAATAGCGGCATCGAGCCGCTGCTGGTAGCGACGCCCCCCGACGCCTCGCGCCGCACTGCGGCCGCCAAGTCGCACCCCGGCCGGGCCGAGATCGTGGCCTGGGCCGTCGAGCGCCCCGACGGCGGCCGAGGCTTCGGCTTCACCGGCGGCCACAACCACGTCAACTGGGGCAACGACAACTTCCGCAAGCTGGTCCTCAACGCGCGTGCTCTGGACCGCCAAAGCCGAAGTCCCCCCGGGGGCGTCGAGTCGGAAGTCACGCCGGAGGAGTTAAAGCAGAATTTGGATCCGAAATAGCATTCGTTTAGCCCGGAGCCAACGGCGACGGCGTGTTGGATTAAGTGCAACACACACCGGACACGCCGTCGCCGTTGGCTCCGGGCTAAACATTTACCCAGAACCGCCAACACCATGATCCGCGCCTATCACGTCATCTGGGGCGTGTACGGGTTCTGGCTTCCTAACGATCCGCGCGGGTCGTGGTCCGACTTTGTGGCGTCGTGGGAACTATCCCAAACCGGCAAAGCCACGAAGGGTAAGCTCACGGACGTCAAGCGGTCGGAATGGACGCGATGGCGCGGGCAAGCCATTGCAAAGTTGCGTTATCCAGCGGTGCATCTAACCGGCATCCAAGCCCACGCGGTCGGTGGTGGGATCGCGGCTGCGGTCCGAAAGAGCGACTTCAGCATCTGGGCCTGCTCGATCCTGCCGGAGCACGTGCACCTCGTCATCGCCCGGCACCGGCTGCGCGTCGAGCAGGTTTGCAACCTGCTCAAAGGGGAAGCCACGAAGCAACTCAAACGCGAAGGGCGACATCCGATGGCCGCTCACGCAAAAAACGGAAAAACCCCGTCGATGTGGGAAGAGGGCTTTTGGAAAGTGTTCCTGGACGCCGACCACGGAATTCGCAACGCGATCCAGTACGTTGAGCAGAATCCCATCAAAGAAGGAAAACCGGCCAGCGCTGGTCGTTTGTAACGCCATTTAAATAATCGTTTAGCCCGGAGCCAACGGCGACGGCGTGTCGGATTACGTGCAACACACACCGGACACGCCGTCGCCGTTGGCTCAGGGCTAAACGTTGCGCACTATATCCCAAACTGCCGCAGCACCAACTCGCATACGTCGGTGTCGGCCATGGCCTGGCCGACCAGCACTCCTTTTTCGCTGGCGATGATCATGCCGCGCTGGGCTTCGTCGCGCGGCGGGGCCCCGTGCGAGCCGCGGACCAGCGTGGCGTCGAGCGGCGTCGACCGCGTGGCCATGTCCAGGTGCATCTCCACCGGGTCGTAGCCCGGCTTGCGGTGAATGTCGACGGTCCGGGCATAGCCGGGCGCCCGATCGTCCGACAGCCACCAGTAGTACGCCTGCCAACTGTTGGGCGTCGACACGAGAATCACCTCGCCGGAACGCTCGTGGTCCAGGTCGTACTTCGCGCGGTCGTCGCCCGACCAGCACTTCGGCGATGCCTTCCCGCCCGCGAAACAAAGCTGCCACGCGCTCGGCGTCGGCGGCATCGCTGACAAAGACGTGGGAGAACTGGTGATCCACGAGGGCCCAGGCCCCGCTGTTCGCGAAATCGAGCTGCTCGCCGTCGCCGATTCGTCGAGGGCCAACAGGCCGGCTTCGCGCAGCACGCGGTTCGGATACGTCACGTGATCGACCGGCACGATCGCGTATTCGCTGGCCACGATCCAAAGCGGCGGCTCGCCGTCGTACGCCGCCTGCAGCCCCCGACCAGCCGGGCGATGACGCCGTCCAGCTCCCCCAGCGCCCGCGTGGCTTGCTCGCTGTCGGGCCCGAACTTCTGGGCGGCATAATCGAGATGCGGCAAATACAAATAGAAGAAATGCGGCCGATGCTCCCGGGCGGCCCACACCGCCGAATCGCAAATCCAGCCGGTACTCTTGATATTCGACAGCGGGCCCCAGAAGTGATGCAGCGGAAAGTGCCCCAGCGTATCCCGCAGCGTGCCGTACATCTCGGTGGGCTTGGTATAGCACCACAGCGACTCGCTGCCGTCGGGGTTGTGAATCGGCGCCGGCGTGCACACCAGGTCGGCCCCGCAGCCCTTGCTGTGCAGGGCGAACCACACGGCCGACGTGAGCGACGGATCGTGATCGTGCAGCAGGTCCCAGATCTGCGGCCGCCCGATACACTCGTTCCAGGCCGTCCACATTTCGACTTCGTGCTTGTCGCGCCAGTAAAACCCGTTGGCCACCACGCCGTGCTCCCGCGGCGGCTTGCCCGTGGTCATGTTGGCCTGCACCGGGCACGTCACGCAGGGAAAGCTGGGCACCAGGCTGGTCTGGTCCCCCTCGCCGGCCAGCCGGGCCAAGGTGGGCATCCAGCGCAAGTCCTGCGGCCGCAGACCGGGAATGGACAACAAGGCGACACGATCGGACATGGCAAAGAATCCTGGATGAAGGCAGAGTCGTTAACGCCGCGACGTTTCACCGCCGCGAGAATGCTTCCTCATCTAACCGCATCACGTCGAATAAATCCAGCGACCCGCCAATAGCATCGGCACGAGCAGCAGCAGAATCAGCACGCCCCAGAACATCTCCTGCGCCGCCAGGCAGGCGGCCGCGTCGATGATGACCAGCGAAAAGATGCAGTTGCGCACCGCCACCTGCACCAACGCCGGGCGCGGGTCGAGCACGGCCCGCAGGCAGCGATAGCCGATCAACAGGCCGAGCAGCCCCCAAAACACGTACCAGTTGGCCTGCACGCGGATCGCCGGCCATTCGCCGCCGGTGGCCCAGCGGGGCGTCGAGGCCACCACGGCCAGCCCGGCGAGCAACACGGCCAGCCCCAGCGACAGTTGCCAGCGGCCGCTGTCGCGCGCCTCGCTGCGGGCAAACGTCGTCACGCCGACGATGTACAGCCCGATGCCGCCGGCCACCGCCGCATACGCCGGCGACCACGGTTGAAACGACAGGCTCATGCCCAACAGCACGTTGAGCGTGCGGCACCCTCCCATCACCACCGGCGCCAGCGGTGTCTGCTTCACGACTCCGTCGTACACCAGCACGCGGCGGCCAACAGCGTGGCCACCACGCCGGGGCGCACGTCGCCGGACACGACCGTCGCGACCCAGCCCAGCACGCGCGCCGCCTACCAGCAGCACGAACCCCAACGTCAGCGCCGTCGTGGCCGACACGCGCCCCGAGGGTATCGGCCGAAAGGGGCGCTCGCGGGCGTCCTGTTCGCGGTCGAAGTAATCGTTGAGCACCATGCCCGACATGTACAGCAGGCTCGAAGCCGCCAACAGCAGCGCAAAACGGCCGGCCGGCTCCAGCGTGCGATGCGTCAGCAGAAAGCCGAGCAGAATGTCGGCCATCGCCGTAAAGACGTTCGGCAGCCGCACGAGTTGCAGGTAGGCTCGCATGACAGTCACCTACAGGAGAAACGTCACGCGCCGCTTCACCCCGCGTCGTTGGCTTCGATCTTCTCGATCAGCGCGGTCATGTAGCGGAAGGCCTCGCCGGCGGCTTCGTCGGGGCTCTCGATGTAGGGATACAGCTCCACGGTGATCCAGCCGTCGTAGCCCGTCTGGGCGATGGCCCGGGCCGTGGCCTCGAAGTCGATTGCGCCGCGGCCGGGGATCAGGTGCCGATGCACGCGCGTGTCGGCGATGTCTTCGAAATGGTAATGCCGCGTGTAGGGCGCCATCCGGGCCACCCAATCCTGCGGGTCCTCATTGACGCAGTAGGCGTGCCCGATGTCGAAGTTCAAGCCGACCCAGGGGGAATCGATCCGCGACATGAAGTCGAGATACTGGCCGAACGTCTCGATCAGGAGCAGCGGCTCCGGCTCGATCAACAGCCGCACCTGCACCGCTTCGGCCACTTCCACGCAGGGCATCAGCTCGTCGTAGAACGTGCGGGCCGCCTCCTGCCAGGATTGGTCGTCCGTGAGCTTGCCGCCCGGCTCGGTCGTGATGTTCGGCGCGCCCAGCTCGGCGGCCAGCCGCAACGCCCGCTTGGTGTGCTCGCGGCGAATGGCCCGGTAGTGCGGGTCGGGGTCGGTCCAGCCCGGGTACCAGTACGGCTGCCGCGGATCGGCCACGGCGTTCATCATGAAGGCGTTGACGTTCGAAATGGCCAGCTTGTGATTTTCAAGCGCGCGGCGAATCGAATCTTTCCGCTCTGGCAGCAAACCGGCGGGCCAGGCATGCGGCACGTCGGCCAGGATCTCGATGCCGGCGTAGCCAAAGCTGGCGATCTTTTCGATCGTGGCTTCGATCGAGAAATGCAAGTACGCATTGGAGCTAAAAGCAAGCTTCATCGGTGAGACTTGAGAGGTGACCGGCAAGGGGAAGGTGGCAACGGGCGGCAAGCGACCCATTGTATACCTAGGCCATCCCAGGCGGGAGTGGCCACCTGTGGAGAGCGAGCACGGGTCAGCGGCCCTGGGGTGCCGGCGCCGCCGTGCGCTTTTCGGCACTCGCCCCCTTGCCGTCGGCGATTTTGTCGATTTTGACGGTTACGGCGCCCGAGTTGTCCGCCAGTTCGTTCCACCGGTCATGACAACGCAGATACAGCTTGCCATCGGCCGGCGCTACGAACGTCCCCTCGCTGCCGAGTGCGAACGGTTCGCTCAATTCGAAATCGCCGAACACGACGGCTTCCAGCTTGCCCGCTCCGTCGGCCCTGCCGTCAGCCGACAGGTCCTGCTGTTGGCGATCGATCCGCCACGCGCCGTCGGCGTGGTACTGGTACGTCTCGCCTTGCTTGACGATCGCTCCGGCGGGTTGCCAGCCCCGCCTGGCCGCCACGTGGCGCTCGACCGGCGTGCCGGCCGGGTCGCGAAACTTGTGATTCCAATCCCAGCGGCACAGGTCCACCCGATAGCCCTGGTCCAGGTGCCGCACGAACAGCCGGTATTCGAACTCGATTTGGTCCATGGCCGCGCCAAACACGTCCTGGAAGCTGGTGTCGGCGCCGTTGAGAAAGCCAAGCCCCAGCGCATGGAAGCGGGCCGAGTAATTCGGGTTGTGGACCAGCAGATGGCACAGGGCCCAGCGGGCGGCGTACGCCTGCCACGAGTCGCCCGTGTAGGCGGTTTCCGTCGCCGCGCCGTCGCGGGCATTGTCGGCCACGATTTCGCGCACGCTACGGGCGTGGCCATGCAAGTATTCAATCATGTGCGGCCTGCAATGCACGGCCGTGTCGTCTTCGCGCCAGAACTGGCCCAGCTCGGCCATCCCCTCGGAATACCACAACGGGCCGGTCCGCCCGAACGTCTGCCCGCAGTAGGCATGCACCGACTCGTGCTGCGGCGTACCGCCGTCGGCCACGGCATAGACGATCGATTTGCCGGAGATGAACTGCGGGCCGCGGCTCACGGTGCGGGTCGTCGTGATGCCGCTGGCCAGCGCCACCTTGGCCCGGCCGGCGGGCGAGAGGGCGTCGGCCGGCCAGTGATCCAGATCCACGACGACGTAGCACTCGATCTGTCCCTTGAGCGGCTGGCCCCAATACTTCGAGACCAAGGCCAGCATCCGTTCCAGTTTGCTCAACAGCGTGCGGGCCTCGTCTTTCGGCAGGTCCGTGTGGACCAGGAAATGAGGCGAGCGGTAGTCGGTCGGGCTGGGCGGCGCCTTCGCCAGTCGCTGGGCACGCGGAACGTCCGACGGACCGGGCAATAGAACTTTCTCGGCCCGCTGTGCGCTGGCCACCGGCGCGAGCCAGGCCAGCGCAAGCAGCAAGGCCATGCCCACGCACGCCGCCCCGCGGCCTGCTGGCGGCGATTTGTCCACCGACTCAGCCATCCCATCGTCCCGTATGCGGGCCACTCAATCTCGCCCGGCGGCTTCTGCCCGGGCGTCCATACATTCCATTGTACTCGATCGTCCGGAAAGGGCAGCTTGTCCAGAAACCCTCGCATCCCAACCGGAAAGGGTCAGCGGAAACAAAAAAACCGGCGATCCCCAGTCGCGCTGGGAATCGCCGGTCGATGTGAGCCAGCCGACAAGCCATCGGCTTGCCGGAGCGTCGCCACTATTCGGCGGGTTTCTCTTTCGCGGTCTTCTCTTCCGCCGGCTTGTCGCCTTCGGCAAAGGTGACCGGGAAACTGGTCTGATAACGGTCGTAAATCGTGAGGTAGCACGTGCCCGTTTCGTCCTCGACGTCTTTCACTTCCAGCGCCAAGGGCATGGTGCCCGGGCCGAATCCCTCGCCGATCTGCACGTCGAGCACCGGCTTCTCGTCCACTCCGTAGCCGTAGACGTGCCACACGTCGTCGTCGGTGTGCCGGGCCGTTAGCGCCAGGTAATTGACCTTCTGCTCGGTGCCGTCCTGGCCGGTGATTTCCAACACGCGCATCTTCGAGCGATCGAGCGGCTTGCCGTCAATCACCGGGGTAAACACTTCGGACATGAACAGGTGCGCCATCGGATGCCCGGGTCGGCATTGACGCCGTCGGGGATCTCTTCCGGACTGAGATCCTTCTGCGGCACCAGGATCAAGCCGACCATGTCGCGGTGCACGCCGCAGGCTTTGTCAATGTCGCCTTCGACCTTGACCTGCGCATTCTCGATCTTTTCGGCCGCTTCCCCCAGCACCTGTGCATAGGCCTGGGCAATCTGTTCATCCAGAATTTCCAAGTCCTCGGCCATCGCCGAAGTCGTGCCCATGGCACCGGCCGCCAGCGCGGCGATTCCCAACAGAAGTTTCCTCATCGAACCCTCCACAACAACAAGAAGATGACAAAACAGCGAGCAGGTGAGACGTGACCGCCACGCCGTCGACGACCGCAAGCGCCGCGCATCGCGTGACCAACAATCAACATAACCACCCCCCGGGCGTGTGCAAGAGTTTCAAGGCCGGGGGGCCGTTTTTCGGGTCAAAACAGGCCGGTTTAGCCCGGCGCCAACGGCGACGGCGTTTAGCGTCCCATGGAAATACGAGTAACACACGCCGTCGCCGTTGGCTCCGGGCTAAACAAACTGGCCGGGCCGCGCCTTGTCGTTTGGGATAGAATGCAATTGGATCGCTGGATTTGGATCCATGGTTTCTAGCGCCTCGGGAACGATAGCGGCTGATGTCCGAAAACGAATTTCGACTGGAAACGCCGGAAAAACGCCGGCCGGCCTCGCTGGCCTTGTTCGGCATGGCGGCAGCGACCGTCTGCGGCGTGGCCGCCGTGGCCTTCGACGGTTGGTTTTGGCAAAATGACCGGGCCGCTGCCGGCGCAAGTTCTTCAGCACAACCGGGCTCCACCTGCATGCAAAAAGTCAACAAGAGCGACGCCGAGTGGCGGGCCCAGCTCACGCCCGAGCAATACGAGGTGACGCGCCGCAAAGGGACCGAACGGGCCTTTACCGGCGATTACTGGAACAACAAGGAGCCGGGCCGCTACAAATGCGTCTGCTGCGGCGCCGAACTGTTTGGTTCCGATACGAAATACGACTCGGGTTGCGGCTGGCCCAGCTTTTACGCCTCGGACAACCCCGAGAACTTGCGCACCGAGGACGACCGATCGCTCGGCGTGCTGCGGACCGAAGTCCTGTGCAGCCGGTGCGGCGCCCACCTGGGGCACGTCTTCGACGACGGCCCGCAACCCACCGGCACGCGTTACTGCATGAACTCGGCGGCGTTGGCGTTCGAGAAGAAAGAAAAGGACGTTCGGCCGCCGGGCGACGAGAACCAGTAGTTCTCTGCCGCGCAACATGCGCGCACGGCTCAGTTCTCTGCCAGCACGGAGACCAACTGTCCGAAATCGACCGGCTTGACCAGGTGGTAGTCGAACCCGGCGGCTTTCGAGCGGTTGCGATCTTCGGCCTGGCCGTAGCCCGAGACGGCCACCAGCCGGACATTGGCAAAGGCCGGCTCGCGCCTGAGGGCCTCGGCCACGCGATAGCCATCCAGCCCCGGCAACCCGATGTCAAGCACGATCACGTCCGGCTGAAAGCCCCGCGCCGCGTCGAGCACGGCATGACCGTCGTGCGCCGTGGTGACCGTGTGGCCGGCATGCTCCAGCAGCCGCCCCAGGCTCTGGGCCATGTCCACGTTGTCGTCGACCACCAGGATCCGCAATGCCCGGACGTTCTCGCCGGTGGTCGCGCAACGTCGGCCGTGCTGGTCTCGGCCGCCAGCGGCAGCCGCACCGTGAATTCGCTCCCCAGCCCCTGCCCGTCGCTGGTGGCCGACACGCTGCCGCCGTGCATTTCGGCCAGCTTGCGGACGACCGTCAAGCCGATGCCCAGGCCGCCTTGCGCGATCCAGCGAACGTTCGACCTGCGTGAACAGCTCGAACACGCGGGGCAGCATCTCGGCCGGAATTCCCACGCCGTTGTCCTTGATCTTGTAAACGGCCTGCCCGTCGAGGGGAAACGCGCGCACCGAAATCCGCCCCCCCTCGGGCGTGTATTTCGAGGCGTTCGAGAGCAGGTTGACCAGGATCTGCTCGACGCGCACCGCGTCGGCCAGCAGCGGCATCGGCTCGGCCGACAGCTCGGTCACCAGCTCGTGCCGTCGGTCTTCGATCGTCGGCCGCATGGTCGCCAGCGCCCGCTTAAGCAGCAGCCCGCCGTCGACGGCCTCTTTGCGCAGTTGGATCTTGTCGCGCGTGATCCGCGAGACATCCAGCAAATCGTCGATCAGGTGCGCCAGATTCTTGACCTGCCGGTCGATCACCTCGCTAACCGGATTCTCTTCCTGCTGGGTGAGGCTGGCCAACTGATTGGCATACTGAATGGCCGCCAGCGGATTGCGCAGCTCGTGGGCCAACATGGCCAGAAAATCGTCCTTTTGCCGCTGCGACTCGCGCAGCTCGGTGTACAGCCGCACGTTGTCGCCGGCCGACGCCACGCGGTACCCCAGCTCGGTCACCAGCTCCAGTTCGGCCGTCGAATACCGCCGGCGCGGGTCGGTGCTCACGAACGTGATCGCCCCGATCACCCGGTCGCGCACCAACAGCGGCACGATCATCCACGACACGGGATTCAGCTCGGCCAGCAGCCGGCGATGCTCGCCATCGCAGGCCATCGCGTCGAGATACTCGGGCGTCACTTCGCGCAATAAAGCCGGCGCCTTGCTGCGCAGCACTTCGACGACCGGACCGGGCGCGTCCCAGGCCAGCGGATTCGCGTCGAGCGCCCGCTTCAACAGCGGCTCCTGGTCGACGTCGCGGTGGGCGAACGCCAGCCGCTCGATCTGTCCCACGGGCGAGACCATGTCGATGATGCAGTAGTCGGCGACATAGCGCACGGCCAACCGGGCCACGCTCTGCACGGTGCTCTCGAAATCCACCAGCACGCTCAACACGTTGCCGGCCTCGGAAAGAAACCCCAGCGCCTCTTCGGCCCGCTTCCGCTCGGTAATGTCCAGCACGATTCCCGACAGACGCACGGCCCGGTCCTGGGCGTCGAACGTCGTGCGGCCGCGGGCGGCAATCCAGCGCAGGCCCCGCTGGGGATGCTCGATCCGATACTGCACGTCGATCCGTCTGCGGTTGCGCAACGCGTCGTTGACCGCCTCGACCACCTTGTCGCGGTCCTCCGGATGCACGTGGTCGAGAAAGTTCTCGCGCGACGGCCGCACCGTTCGCTCCAGCCCGTTGATGTCATAGTATTCGTCGGACCAGGTGGCACCGCCGCCGACCATGTCCCAATCCCACAGCCCGGCGCGGGCCCCCTGCTGGGCCAATCGCAGTCGTTCCTCGCTTTGCGCCAGGGCCATTTGTCCCAGCTTGCGCTCCGTGATGTCGCGGAAGAAGATGGCCAGCGTGCGATCCTCCGCCGGCGAGACCTTCACTTCGAACCAGACCTGCCAGGGCTCGTGAAAACATTCGAACTCGACCGTCTCGCGCTCGGCGGCCGCCTGACGAATCTGGGCCGCGCACGTTTCATTCGACGCCAACGGAAACACGTCCCACAGCGTCGTGCCAAAGTCCAGCTCGTGCGGCTGGCGGGCCAGCTCCTGCGCGGCACGGTTCAGGTACGTGCACCGCCAGCGGCTGTCGACGGCCAGAAAGCCATCGGCAATGCTCTCGACGACCGACACCACCTGCTGCGCGCTGGTTTCGGCCCGGCGACGCGCGCTGCGGGCCACCTCGCTGAACACGGCCAGCGAAACGCACACGAACAGAAAGGCCACCGTCTCGGAGTTCAGCCGGAAGGCCCTGTCTGCCGGCATGACAAACAGGTTGGCCGCCACGTAGATCGCCACCGTGGCCGCCAGCGCCGGGCGCAGTCCGCCGTACCAGGCGACCACGGCCACTGCCGAGAAGAAGGTCACGTAGTAGATGTTGTCGCTGAAGGTGGGGGCCAATAACGCCCCGACGGCGCCGGCCACCGCCACGGCCAGGGCAGCAGCCAGATATGCGACCCAAGCGGGACGCCACTCGAAACTGCATGGAAAGCTCCGCACGAACCGCTTTTCTGGTGCGCCCCGCTCCGCCGGTTCCCGGCCCTTGCTACGTTTCCGCACGCCTACGGGCGAATTGTTAGTACTATTCTACTCTGCCGCGGGGCGGCCGTCCGGAAATCGCAACGCATCAACTACTGGCACTGCGATAGCTCTTCATCGCGGTCGTGAAGATCCACCGCGAAAGCCCCAGCGAGCCGGCCGTCGCCACCAGCGCGAACAGGACCAGCGGCCAATTCTGGCCCGCCAGCGGCTTGGCCATCAGCCGGGCCGGCACGTTCACCACCACCAGCACCGGAATGATGAACGTAAACAAGAGTTGCAGGGGCGTGCCCACCGGACCCCGGTAGATTTCCATCGGGTAGCGCGAAAAGTTGGTGATGTAGAACCAAAAGTCGTACAGCGTCTGGTTGCGCCCCAGCCACACGCTGGTCGCGGCCAGCGTGATCATCAGGCTGTACAAAATCGCCACGCCGCAGGCAATGTAGAACGGATAGAGGAGCATCTGCACCGCCCCGGGCCACTGCGGCAGGTGCGCGAGCGAATAGCTCAGGAGCCCCACCGCGAACAGCAGATTCGCGAACGACGACCAGTTGATCTTGTTGAGCGACACCAGAAACTGCGTGTCGATCGGCTTCAACAGCGCGAAGTCGAGCCCGCCGGTCCGAATCAGCTCGCTGAATTCCTCGCAGTTGGGCATGAACAAGGCCTGCACGATGCTGTTCACGAACAGCGTGGTCGCCAGAAAGATAAAGTACTCGTACTTCGACCAGTCGGCGATGTTGTTGGTGAACTGGTAAATCAACAGGTAATAGCCCAGGTTCATCGCCATCCACGACAGGGACGTCACGCACTCGATCAAGAAGTTCGAGCGGAACGTCATGTCGCGCACCAGGCTGTTGCGGGCGAACGTCAGGAAGACGCGCCCGTAGGAGGGATGCAACGCGGCGGCACTCCCCTGCCCTGCGTCGGCCGGTAGCGTCGGATCGGCTTTCATCCCGCGCGCTCCTGTCAGCCGCCGTAGCCGCTGTAGCGTTTCACGCCCAGGTGGAACGTCAAGCGGCACAGCCCGATAAAGAACAGCACCCAGAACAGTTGCAGGGCCAGCCCCCAGGCCAGCTCGGCCCCCTGGATCTTGCCCAGAAAGACCGCGGCCGGAAAGTAAGCCAGATATTGCAGCGGAATGGCCCGCACGATCATGGCCCAGGGCCCCGGCAGGGCGTTGAGCATGTCGATCGGGAACATGTGCCCGGAGAAAAAGAACGTAAACAGCATGTAGATGAACAACAGCGAGCTGACTTCCAAGAACCAGAAGCCCACCAGCCCCAGCGTGGCTTCCAGGAAGAAGCCCAGCAGAAAGGACATCACCAGCGACGCCAGAAACGCCAGCATGGTGGTCGCGTCGGGCCAGCCGTGGAAATAGTCCCGGCACAGATAAAACACCAGCGCAAACGGGCCGGCCGCCACGACGTAGTAGACCAGCTTGTGCGCGATCCGCCCCAACAGCAGAAAGCCCACCAGGTCGACCGGCTGGATCAGGTACTTTTTGATCTCGCCGTTGCGGATTTGCAGCGCGATGTTCGAAGCCAGCCCCGGCATGCTGGAAAACGCCCGGCTGATTTGCGTCAGCAGGTAGTAGGCGATCATCTCCGGGTAGGTGTAGCCGGCGATGGTGCTGCCGCGGTCCTCGGACCGCACGGCCTGATAGACCGCCCCCCAGAGAAAGACCTGCGTCACCAGCGGCAAGAACCGCATCAGCGTCCCCAGGGCAAAATCGCCCCGATAGACGAGCCGCTCTTCGAGCGAAATGCGCAGGATCGTCCACCAGGTTTTCACAGCCGAACGGCGCGCCACGGCGTGCCCCGCACCGGCGTCAATCGCCGCGTCGCCAAAACCGTCATGTGCCGGGACAGCCATGCGTGGTCTTTCTGAGCATAGTAAAACGCTGCCTCAAAAACCGAATGCCGGTGCCACTACTGGCTCGTGCGAGGGCATCCGGAAATTAGCAGGTAAATCCTCTGGGTGCCATGCTCACGCTTGCGTGAGCATGCTTGCGAGACGTAAGCACTGCACCCTGAAACAATCCAAGTCTTTCATGCTCTGTTCCCGGACGCCCGCGACTCTTCCAGCAGTGCAGAATTCCGTAGGCACTGCTGGACGAGCCAGCAGTGGCACCCGAGGCGGGCTACCTTCCGACTCTGAAACACGTTTCTATTCTTCTCTGCTCGAATACCGCCGCGCTTTTCACGCGAGCTGTGCCTTTTCCGCCGCCGGCTCGGCGTGCTCGGCCGCCAGCGAGAACATCTCGGCGATCACCTCTTCCAGCGGCGGATCCTCGACGCTGACGTCTTCGACCGTATGCCGGGCCAGAATCACCGACAGTGCCTGGGCAATGCCGTTGCGCTCGACTTTCAGCTTCACTTTGGGAGCCTGCTCTTCCACGACTTCGCCCAGCTCGCTCAGCCCGTGCGGCAGCGTCTCGCCGGGAAATACGAGCGTGATGATCTTGTGCCCGCTGAAGCGATCGACGATGCCCGACAGCGAGCCGTCGTACATAATCCGGCCACCCGCGATGATGACCACCCGGCGGCACAGCGCGGCCACGTCCTTCATGTAGTGGCTGGTTAGCAGCACGGTCATTTTCCGCTCTTGCTGGTAATAGCGCAAAAACGTTTGGATGTTGTGCTGCGCGACGACGTCCAGCCCGATCGTCGGCTCGTCCAGAAACAGCACCTCGGGCGAGTGCAGCAAGGCCGCGATCAGCTCCATCTTCATCCGCTCGCCCAGCGACAGCTCGCGCACCGGCTGGCCCAGCAGGTGCCCCACGCCCAACAGCCCCACCAGCTCGTCGCGCGGCGGAGGAACTGCCCGGGCTCGATGCAGTAGATCTGCTGATGCAGGCGAAACGACTCCTGGGCCGGCAGGTCCCACCAGAGTTGATTCTTTTGCCCCATCACCAGCGCGAACCGGCGGCGATAGGCGTTCTCGCGCCGCCAGGGCGTAAAGCCCATCACCCGGGCCGTGCCGCTGGTGGGATTGATCACGCCGGAGAGGAGCTTCAGCGTGGTGGTCTTTCCGGCGCCGTTGGGCCGAGAAAGGCGACGAACTCGCCCGTCTCGACCGCCAGGTCGATGCCGCGCACGGCGGGCACCTCGCGGTAAGTCCGCTTGAACAGCCCGCGCACCGCAGCCAGGAGTCCCTCCTGCTTTTGGTAAATGCGGTAGGACTTCGCCAGCCCTTCGATCTCGATGATGGCCATAGGTGAAAGCGATTATAGGGGCGACCATCGCGGCAGGAAAGCTACCCCGCGGGGACCACCGTCGGGCAAGCGCGAGACTGTCAGGCGAGCCAATATAAACCCGCAGCGCCAGCGAGGGGCGAACCTGTGCACCTTCTGCGCACAAGGCCCCTCGCTGGCGCTGCGGGTTAATGTGCGACGAGTGTCAGCAGCAGTGCCACCCAAGACTTGCCGCTACCCTCGCTGGCCCTCGCCGCTGTTCGCGTTGTCCGGGTTTGCGGCCTGCGTTATAATCCCGCGCGGCAACGGCTCGCCGCGGGGCGGGTCGCCGACGGACGCGATTTTGTGGAGACACCGCCACGCCAGCACAACGCATCGGTATCGGACACGACACGCACCGGCTGGCGCCGGGTGGTCCGTTGCGGCTGGGCGGCATCGACATTCCCAGCGCCTGCGCGGCCCGTGGGACACAGCGACGCCGACGTCCTGCTGCACGCGGTGATCGACGCCCTGCTGGGGGCCGCCGCCTTGGGCGACATCGGCGAGATGTTTCCCAACGACGAGGCGGCCAACCGCGGTCGCGACTCGGGCGAAATGCTGGCGCTCGCCTGGGGCGAGGTCCACCAGCGGGGATTTCGGATCGTGAACCTGGATTGCATCGTGTTTCTCCAAGAGCCAAAGCTCTCCCCCTACAAACACCGAATCTGCCAGCGGATTGCCAACTTGCTGAGCCTGCCCGTCGAGTGCGTCGGCGTGAAGGCCAAAACCGGCGAGTCGGTCGGCCCCGTCGGCCGGCAGGAAGCCGTGATGGCCGAGTGCGTCGTCCTGTTGGAAAAGGACGCCTAGCCGAGGGCGTGCCGCTTGGGGGACGCTCTGCGACCCTCACCGTCAAGGATTTCAACAACCCTACCGCCGCTCAAAGGATTGAGATGCTCACCGCCCAGGAAGGTTCCGCCGTCAAGAAAAGCGAGTCGCGCATGGCCTTGCGAGTCTACAACACGCTGTCCAAAACCAAGGAACCGTTCCAGCCGGTCACCCCGGGCAAGGTCGGCATTTATCTGTGCGGGCCCACCGTCTACAAACCGAGCCACATCGGGCACATGGTCGGGCCGGTGATCTTCGACGCCGTGAAGCGCTACCTGGTCTACAACGGCTACCAGGTCACCTTCGTCGTCAACGTCACCGACGTCGACGACAAGCTGATCAACGAATCGAATGCCCGCGGCATGCAGATGTCGGCCCTGGCCGAAGAGATGACGGCCGACTATCTCCGCAATCTCAAAGCCATGGGCATCGACACGATCGACGAGATGCCCCGGGCCACCCAGAACATGGGCCAGATCATCCAACTCATCGAGAAGCTCATCGACAAGGGTTTTGCCTACGCCTCTGACGGCGACGTTTATTTCGACGTGGCCCGCGACTCCGAGTACGGCAAGCTGAGCAACCGCGACGTGGCCAGCATGCAGGGCGAAGGGGGCGAGATGGCCGAGCGCAAGCACTCGCCAATCGACTTCGCGTTGTGGAAAAGCGCCAAGCCGGGCGAACCCTCGTGGGACAGCCCTTGGGGCCAGGGACGCCCCGGCTGGCACATCGAGTGCTCGGCCATGAGCCGCACGATCCTGGGCGAGACGTTCGACATTCACGGCGGCGGGTTGGACCTCGTCTTTCCGCACCACGAAAACGAAATCGCCCAGAGCGAATGCGCCCACGGCAAGCCGTTGGCCAAATACTGGATGCACAACGGCCTGATGCAGTCGTCCACGGAAGTCGGCAAGATCGGCGGCCGCCACACGCGCGAAATCGACGCCGGCGATCAGCAAGCCCAGGAAGCCGGCAAGATGGGCAAATCCAAGGGCGCCAGCGCCTTCAGCGAACTGCTCGACAGCCACGCCCCCGAGACGATCCGCTTCTTCCTCCTCTCGACCCACTACCGCCGGCCGATCGACTTTAGCGAAGCGCGGATCGAAGAAGTGGGCACGGGGCTGGAGACAGTTCTACCGCTTCTTCAAGCGCTACGAGCGCGTCACCGGCGAGAGCTTCTACGACGTTGAGTATGCCCACCGCCGGGCGGGCGGCGATTTCGACCCCGGCAGTGATCCCACGCTGGGGCAAGTGGCCGAGCATCGCGGGCGGTTCCTGGAGGCGATGGACGACGACTTCAACACCGGCGGCGCCGTCGGCGACCTGTTCGAGCTGGTCCGCACGCTCAACAAGTTCGTCGACGACCAGAAGCTCGAAGGGGGCCAGCCGTCGGACGAGCCATTGACCACGCTCCGCCGCGGAGCCAGCACGCTGCGCGAACTCGGCGCCACGCTCGGCCTGTTCCGCTCTGCCCCTGCCAAATCGGCGCGCTGCAACCGACGACGGCCTGGTCGGCAAGCTGATGGAGCTGGTGATCGAGCTGCGGGCGTCGGCCGCGGAAAGAAGGACTTTGCCACCGCGGACCGCATTCGCGAGGTGCTTGGCGAGCTGGGCATCACGCTTGAAGACCGGCCCGGCGGCACCGAATGGACCAAAAAATGAGCCCGCCGGCGACGCGCATCTTGGGCATCGACCCGGGCTTGAACATCACCGGCTACGGCGTCGCTCGAAGTGACCGCGCGAGCGTCCGCGTCTGCGAGGCCGGCGTGGTGCGCGGCCGCACCAAGCAGTCGCTGGCGCAGCGGCTGGCCGAAATTCGTCGCTGGCGTGGCCGACGTGATCGCCACGCTCAAGCCCGACGCCATGGCCCTGGAACAGCTCTACGCCCATTACAAGCACCCCCGCACCGCGATCTTGATGGGGCATGCCCGGGGCGTGATCTGCCTGGCCGCGGCCGAAGGCTCGCGTGCCGGTGGTGTCGTACTCGGCCACGCAAATCAAGAAAGTGCTCACCGGCAACGGCCGGGCTCCCAAGAGCCAGATGCAACTGGCCATCCGCCGCGAGCTGGGTCTGGCAGAAGTGCCCGAACCGCCCGACGTGGCCGACGCCCTGGCGATCGCCCTGTGTCATTACTATCTTCAAGTGCGCCGCACGCTGGCCAGCCAGAAGCCGGCGTGAGGCGCCGCGCCATCCCAACCCGAAGCGTGAGCGAGGCACGAACACTAACCCGCAGCACAGCAAGGGGCACACACTAACCCGCAGGCAAGCAAGGGGCCAATCCGGACTCGATGATCGACGCGCCCCTTGCTGGCGCTGCGGGTTAGCATTTGGACATCCGACATCGGGTTTAGCATTCCAGCACCGAGGTTCACCCACTTGATTACCAAAGTCACCGGCCACCTGCTCGAGCTCGACGAAGACACGCTCACGCTCAGCGTGGGGGCCTTCGAGTACGAAGTGCTGATTCCCGAGTTCTCGCGGCGGCAATTGCAGGACAAGCTGCAAGACGAAGTCCGCCTGCACACGATCGAATACCTCGAAGGCAACCCCATGCAGGGCCGGCTCACGCCGCGGCTGATCGGCTTTCTTTCGGAAATCGAGCGCGAGTTTTTCGAGCTGTTCTGCTCGGTCGACGGCGTCGGCGTGAAGAAGGCCCTGCGGGCGATGGTCCGGCCGGTGCGCGAAGTGGCCGCGGCCATCGAAGAGCAGGACACCAAAGCCCTTAGACGCTGCCCGGCATCGGTCCGGCCACGGCCGAGCGGATCATGGCCAAGCTGCGCCGCAAGGTGCCCAAGTTCGCCCTGATGGCCGCCCGCGCCGAGCCCACCGCGGCCGACGTCGAGACCGACGTCGTCGGCGAAACCTTCGAAGTGCTCCGCAAGCTGGGCCACGGCGAAAGCGATGCCCGCCGGCTGCTCGACACGGCCCTGGCCCAGAAGAAGAAGTACAAACGTCGAAGACCTGCTGCAAGCGATCTACCAGCAGAGCCAGGAATAAGCGAAGTGTGAAAGGAACGCACGTGCGGCCTTGACCCCATCTGTTCCGCTATTCTCCTGGTAGGATGACGTGCATGAGACTTCGGTTCAGCACGTCGTCGCTACTTTCTACAATCGCATTCGTTGCGATTTGTTTGGGCGGAGGCAGTGCGTTCTGGCGCCGGTTGTCAGTCATTGACGACTTGGCCAACCTTTTGGAGATCTTGGAGGTCATTGGGGTGCTGTCCCCAATTTTGGTACCATTCGTGTTCCTCGCTTATGCGCTTGGGAGACGGAAATTGACTCCGATGCTCGTCTTGAGCTTTGCGGCCGGCGAGGCCGCCGCCGTCGGAACTCTGTATGCCATTGCAGGGCCCAATTGGCCGCTGTAACCGCTACGGAACTGAAGCCTACGCGGCCGCTTCGCTTGACGCCCCCCACCGTCCCGGCGGTATATTGGGCGGTGTTCATCCGTTCCGTTTTCACGGAGGAAGGTGCCGTGCGGGAGCCGGTTTTGCAGGGTGGCGGTGGCAGCGATGATGCCGATCACGATTTGCGCCCGCAACATATGGCCGAGATGGTCGGACAGCGGGCGGTGTTTGCCCGGCTCGAGATCGCCGTCGATTCGGCCCGCAAGCGCTCGGCCACGCTGGGGCACATCCTGTTCGACGGCCCGCCGGGGCTGGGCAAGACCACGTTTGCCACCTGCATTCCCCGCGACATGAGCGTGAGCTTTCAGATCGCCAGCGGCGCGGCCCTGCAAGCCCCCAAGGACGTCGTTCCCTATCTCACGAACGCCGAAGAGCAGTCGGTGCTCTTTATCGACGAAATCCACCGCCTGCCCAAGGCGGTCGAAGAATTCCTCTATCCGGCCATGGAAGATTTTCGCATCGACATCCTGCTGGGCGAAGGGGTCAACGCCCGCACGATCAACATGGCGCTGCGCCCCTTTACGCTGATCGGCGCCACGACGCGGGCCGGGTTGCTTTCGGCCCCCTTGCGCGATCGGTTTCAGATCCGCGAACATCTGGACTTTTACTCGGTCGAAGAGCTGACCGAGATCGTGCTCCGCAGCGCTCGCAAGCTGAACGCCGCGATCGAGCCGGCCGCCGCCGGCGAGATCGCCTCGCGCAGCCGGGGCACGCCGCGGCTGGCCAACAACCGTCTCGCGCTGGGTGCGCGACTACGCCACCAGCAAGGCCGACGGGCGGATCACGCTGGCCCTGGCCCACGCGGCCTTGGACATGCAGGGGATCGACGCCCGCGGACTGGACGGCCAGGATCGCCGCTATCTGGAGACGATCGCCCGAGTGTTTCACGGCGGGCCCGGTGGGCGTGGAGGCCGTGGCGCATACGATGAACCTGGCGGTGGACACGCTCGAGGACGAGATCGAGCCGTATCTGTTGCGGAGCGAGCTATTGATCCGCACGCCCCGGGGGCGGAAGGTGACGGCCGCCGGCTTCGAGCATCTGGCACTGGTGCCGCGTCTTGAGACGGATCCCCAGCGGTCGTTGTTTTGATGCGCCGCCCGGCGGTCGACGCCTCGATATATTCCGAGGATTTCTCGGCTCGCCCTTGGGGGATGCCCCCGTGACCCGGCGGGAGGCGAAGCGCGTTCCCTGGCTGACCGACCGTTTGGTAACCTAAATGCCTGTCCGAACGGGCTTTACTTCCCAAAAAATCGTTACCAAACGCTTGTACAAACCATTCGACATGCGTTAGATTAAAGGCACGCGAAGGGACTCAGATCGCTGTGAGTTGCGTCTTTTCTGGCCTTTCTTCGACGGAACAGTCATCTCTTGACTGCAATAATCCTGGCCGCGCTGGGCGAATCGTAGGGAGCCTGTGCCAGGTCCTTTCTCGAAGAATACGGCTCCTGGTTGGGGAGTGCAGAAGGTGGCACTGACACAGGCAGCTTTCGACCGCCTGGTCACCGAGCATGGTTCGGCCCTGTATCGCATGGCCTACCGAATGTTGGGAGACCGGCACGAAGCCGAAGACATCGTGCAAGAGACGTATCGCTCGGCCTGGAGTAGCCGACAGGGGTACCAAACCGGCCACAGCGAACGCGCTGGCTGGCCTCGATTTTGCGGCGTCGAGTGGTTGATCGCTGGCGCAAGCATCCTTTGCCTGCGGCCAGCGGCGGCGACTTTACGCTGGACGTCGAGGTCAACGGAGTTGATCCGACGGCACTTGAGTACACCGATGAAATGCAACATGCGTTGGATCGGTTGCCCCTGGAGCTGCGTGAGTCGCTGCTCCTGGTGGTCGTTGCCGAGCTGACGCACCAGGAAGTGGCGGACATGCTGGGGGTGCCGTTGGGAACGGTCCTCTCGCGCGTCAGCCGGGCTCGGCAGCGACTGCGCGAGTACTGGTTGATTGCGGCGAAGTCGATGGCTGGTTGAATGATCCCGCTGGAATCGTCCTACCATTACATCTGAGTCCGATGCCAGACTTCGACGATTGGATCGACGCGCAACTGCGCAACGTGTCCGTGCCGCGCGACCTCCATGCGCGGCTGCGCTCCCATGGCCCCGCCGCGGGCCAGGGCGCAGGGGGGCCTGACGGCTCGTCGTCCGCGCCGCTCGACGACGAACGGCTCGACGCCCTGCTCCGCAACGTCCGCGTCCCGGCGCACCTCGAACGCCGATTGCGGGCCATTCCGCACCGCTATTGGCCGGCTGCCGGCATGTGGGCCGCGGCGGCCTCGATTCTGATTCTCCTCGGGGGCAGCGGCTATTGGTTGCTGTCCGGCCGCGCTGCTGACGGCCAACGGCAGGTCGCCAACCATACGGCACGGCCGGACGCCGCGCGGCCGACTGCCCAGGCCCTGGCTCAAGCCCCTGCCAAGCGCTCCGCAAAAACGTCCGGTCCCTCCCAGCGGCAAACCCCCATCACCGTGCGGTTGGGCCAGGACTCCCAGGACCCCCAGCAGGCCGACTCGCAGGGCGTGTTGGACAACGTGGCCAACGTCGGCAATTCGCTGCGACAGGCCATCGAGGCTCGCTTGCGGGCCCAGTCCGCGTTGGGCTCCGGCGGACAGTTCCAGCGGCTGCCGCCGCTCGACGTGCTCGACCCCCCCGTGGCCCGCGGGATCAGTCCGCCGCGAGTGCGCGGATATGATCTGTTATTCCAGCTCAAACATGGCGAACATCCGTGGGTGATGCCCGCGGCTGGCGGTGCGCTGCGGGTCAGCCGCGTGCCGTTCACGTTTCGCACGTCCAGTTACGATCAGGCCGTCGCTTCGATCGCCCACGGCCGGTTGCCTGAGCCACACGAAATCCGCGTCGAAGACTTCCTGGCGGCTCAGCGGTACGTGTTGCCTGCGGCCCCGCCGGCGCACGTCGTGTTGCACGCCGCCGGTTGTCCGTCCCCCTTGGGAACGCCAGGGCCGCAATTGCTGCAATTCGTAATCCAGGCTGGCTCGGCTCCGCAGCCCAAGCACGCCGCGACGCAGTTGGTGGCCGTCATCGATACCTCGTCGGCAATGCAAGTCGGCGCCCGGTCCAAGACCGTGCGGCGAGCACTCGGCAAGCTGGCGGCGCAGATGGACGCCAACGACCGATTGACGGTCATCGGATTTGCCGAGTCTCCCCGCGTGATTGCCGAAAGCGCGACCCGCGCCGACATCCTGGCGCTGGTGGCCGCCGGGCTCTTCGACGACCTTGGCGGCTCGGCGGACATCCAGTCGGCCATTCGGGCCGCGCACGAAACCGCCGAGGCGCTTCCTGCCCAGCAAACGCGCCGCGTGCTGTTTGTCACAGCCAGCGACGGGGCGCTCGACGCGCCCCAGGCACGTGACGCCCAGGAAACATTCCAGCAACTGGCCGCCGCGGGCGTCGCCTGGCAGGTCGTGCGGCTTTCAACCGGTGGCGACGCCGCGGCCTGGTCGAAACTGGCTCGCGCTTCCGGTGGGAAGGCCACCACCGCCAACTCGGCCGACGAGCTGGCCACCGCCGCCATCGAACTGTTGACCGGCCATTCGTCGACCGTGGCCAGCCGCACCTCGCTGAAGATCGATTTCAATCCCAAGGCCATCACCAGCTACCGCATGCTGGGGCACGAAGCCGTCACGCTCACCGGCGACGCGGGCGATCCGCTTCTCGTCGATCTCCACGCCGGGCAAACGGCCACCTGCATGTACGAAGTCTGGCTCAAGCCCGGCGGCGAAGGAGACCTGGCCAGCGCCGAACTCGTTTGGCACGATCCCAAAAGCCGTCAGCAGCGCCGCCAGGTCGTGCCCATCCGCCCCTCGCAACTGGTCGCCACGTTCGCCGCTGCGCCCCCCTGGCTGCAACAGGGCGTCGTGGCCGCCCGCACCGCGGAGTTCCTGCGGGGCAGTTACTTCCTGCCCAATTCGCGTCGACTGGGGCAACTGCTGGAATTGGCCGACGAGGCCGACGTCAGCGTGTTCCGATCTTCCGAATATCGCGAGCTGTTGCAAGCGATCGAGCAGGCTGCGCGTCTGCGCTAACAGCCCGTTGAAATAAGCCATCGTGGCGTATTTCAACGGCGTGCTAAAGCGTGCGGACCGGCGGTTCGCCGCGGCTCGTATCTCACTTCCGTCGCGGCAAGTCTCGGCAGTTTTTCGCCGTCTTAGGGCCGTCTTAGGAATGACTAAATAATAACTTCCGCCAGGCCCCGCATGCCCGCGCAAGCGTGGGCATGGCACCCACGATATCCAGACGTAGGTGTCAAATTCACTAAATGGGGGTGGCATGCTCACGCTTGCGTGAGCATGTCCGTTTTCACGGAAGTTATTCTTGAGTCATTCCTTAGCCACCCGACTCGCCCTCTCGCCGGCGTTCCCGCGGTGCGTGCGTCTCGTTTACGGACTAAACTGGCAACCAGGGACATTTGCCGGCCGTGGCCCATCCTGACGCCAGCCGAGGTGCGCGTGGCAGCGAATCAGATTCGAACGTATGACGGCGCGGTGGCGGTGGTCACCGGCGCCGCCTCGGGCATCGGCTACGCGCTGAGCAAGTCGCTGGTGGAACGGGGGGCCACGGTTTTGCTGGCCGACCGGCAGGGCGCACGCGTCGCCGAGATCGCCGCCTCGCTGCGCCACGCCGGCGGCCACGCCGAAGCGGCCGAAGTCAACGTGGTCGACGCCCCCAGCGTGCTGGGCGCCGTCGAGGGGATGGCCCAGCGGCACGGCCGGCTGGACTACCTGTTCAACAATGCCGGCGTGAGCGTCGGGGGCGAAGTCCGACACTACGAGATCGACGACTGGAACCGCGTGTTCGACGTCAATCTACGCGGCGTCGCCCACGGCATCCAGGCCGGCTATCCGATCATGCTCCGCCAAGGCTTTGGCCACATTGTCAATACGGCCTCGATCTGTGGCCTGCTGCCTTCTCCCTGGTGCGTCGGTTACGCGGCCTCGAAGTTCGGCGTGCTGGGGCTGTCGATTTCGCTGCGCGTCGAGGCGGCCGCGGAGGGTGTCCGCGTCAGTGCGCTGTGCCCCGGCACGGTGCGCACGGCCATGTTGGAAGATTACGGCAAATTCGGAAAACTGATACAACCCGTTTCACTCGAACGGCAACGGGCCTTCTGGAACCGCTTGAGCCCGATGGAACCGGACGCCTTTGCCCGCCAGGCGCTGCGTGCGGTGGCCAAGAACCGGTCGATCATCATCATTCCGCGTTGGTGGCGCGTCATCTGGTGGCTCAACCGGCTGTCGCCTGCGCTGGGACAGCGAATGGCCCGTAGCGAGCTGACCCGGACCAAGACGGCGCTTGAGTGATTACTCCCGGTCGGACGGCGCCGCTGGCGACGGTCGTCGCGAGAGGTCCCACGGAATTCCGGCGGAATTCTCCCAATACCATGGCAGGCCGTCGGTTGCGTTCCGACCCGTCGCGTTATAATCTGGAGAATTAGAGGACGAGGCAAGCCAGAGGCGATCCGGAACCGCCCCCAGGCCACGAGCGAGCGCCTTTGGGCCCTCTCTTTCCGCCCTCGCAGCTACCTAAGTCCGCCCTGGGTGCCGTTTGCGCGACAATGCTAGGTACGGCGGCAGCGACTCGCTAAGATTCGGCAACCGGCACGACGGTGAAATCGCGACGAGGTAGGGATGAGACCGAAACTTCGCTGGCTGCTTTTGGCGTGGGTGCTGGTCGGCATCAGACCGGCCGGCGCGACCGAGCCGGTGGAGCGGTTTCTGGCGGCGTTGCGGGCCGGCAAGTACTACGACGAGGCGCTGTTCTATCTCGGCGAGTTGCAGTCCAGGCCGAGTCTGGACGACAAGGTTCGCCAGAGGCTGGCCTACGAGGAGGCCGCGACGCTGTTGGCCGGCGCCTCGGAAGTGCGCGATCCGCAGGTCCGCCAGAAGCGGCTCTCCCAGGCTTCCGAGCTGTTCGAGAAGTTCTGCGCGGAGCAACCCCAGCACGCCCTGGTCGGCTCCGCCCGGACCCAACTGGCCAGCATCCTGGTCGAGCGGGCACGCGGCGATCTGGCCGCGGGCGAGGCGGACGCGACGCCCCGGGCTCGCAAATTGTTCCAACAAGCCGCGCAACAGTTTGCCAGCGCCGAAAAACTGCTCGACGCCCAATTCACGGCGATGCCCAAGCTCATTCCCCCCGATGATCGCGAAGCGCTCGATCGTAAGCGGCAACTCTCCAGCAATGTGGCCGAAGCCCGCTTGATGGCCGCCAGCATGGACTACGAGTTGGCCCGCACCTATGACCCCCAGAGCAAAGAGGCCCAACAGCACTACGCCACTGCCGCCAAGAACTACGCCGCGCTCAACGAAACCTATCGCACCCGGGCCGCGGGCCTGCTGGCCCGGCTGTGGGAAGGTCGCTGCTACCAGGAACTGGGACAATTCACTCAGGCCCTGGGCTGCTACCGCGAATTGATGGATCTGCCCGACGCCGCCGGCACGCGCGAGATTCGGACCAAGAGCACGCGGCAAGCCATGGAGTGCTGGCTCGCCGACAGCGTGAAAAAGTACCAGGCTGCCATCGAGCGCGGCGAACGCTGGGACAAAGAATCGGCCGCCAACGCCCCGGAGGCCGACGTCTTGGCCATCCGCTATTTGACGGCCGTGGCCTATCAGGAGCAGGCCCAGGCGTTGCCGGACAAAGATCCGAATCGCAAGCGGCTCACCGGCGCGGCGCGCGATTATGCCGGTCCGGTGGCCGACCGCCCCGGCGAATTTCAACGCCCCGCTAAGATGCTGCTGGTGGCGCTCTCCGGCGGCAAAGCCCGCGCCGCGTCCGACGAACCGGCCCCGCCCAAGGCGTTTACCGAGGCGCTCGAGCAAGGCCGGCTGGCGCTGGAGCAGATGCAGCAGGCGGCCCTCGAAGTCACCGCGGCGGCGGCCAAGAAGGATCAGGCCGCCCTCGAAAAGGCCCAGCAAAAGAAAGACGCCCTGGCCGCGCGGGCCATGGACCTGTTGCGTCTGGCCCTCAGCCTGAAGGACAAAGAAACGACGGCCGACGCCCTGAACACGGCCCGCTATTACCTGTGCTACCTGAATTGGGACCTGGGCAATTACTACGACGCCGCGGTGCTGGGCGAGTTCCTGGCCAACCACTTTCCCGACACCTTGCCCGGCCGCCACGGCGCCAAGATCGCCATGGCCGCCTGGGTCCGCCTGTACGACGAATCGAAGGCCGAGGATCGCTCCTTCGAAGTCGAGCAGATTCAGCGCGTCGCCGAGATGACCTTTCGCCGCTGGCCCGACCAGCAGGAGGCCGAAGACGCGGCGCTGACGTTGGTCAACTTCGCCGCCACGTCCGGCAAGTTCGAAAAGGTGCTGGAATACCTCAACAACATCCCGGCCGATTCGCCCCGCCGCGGGCAGGCCGAGCTGCGGGCAGGCCAGGCCCTCTGGTCCGCTTATTTGCACGACCTGCGCCAGCCCGACGACCAGCGCATGCCGCCCGAGAAGCGCAACGCGCTGCGCAAACAGGCCCACGATCTGCTCACCTCGGGCGTCAAACGGGTCGAAGGCTCCGGCCAGGTCGACGCCACGCTGGCTTCGGCCGCGTTCACGCTCGGGCAGATGGACGTCGAGACGGGGGACTCGGCCGGGGCGATCAAATGGCTGGAAAATCCCAAGTACGGCCCGCTCACCTTGATCAAGGCCGGCGACCCGGCCGCCACGCGCGACAACTTCGCGGTGGAAACCTACAAGATGGCCATGCGGGCCTACATCGCCGTCAGCCCGCAGCAATTGGAAAAGGCCGAGGCCGTCATGGACGCCCTCGAGAAGCTGGTGCAAGGCTCGGGCGAGGGCCAGGCCGGCGACAACCTGACGGCCATTTACATCAGCCTGGGCCGCCAGTTGCAGGAGCATCTGAAGGAGCTGCGCGCCAGCGGCAAGACCGAAGAGCTCAATGCCGTCTCGCGGGCCTTCGAGGTGTTTCTCGATCGCGTCATACAGCGTGGCGCCGGCGGCAACCTGTCGTCGCTGAACTGGGTCGCCGAGACCTTTGCCAGTCTGGGCGCCGGACACGAAGACGGCGGCGGCATTTCCGCTTATGCCCAAGGCTACTACAAGAAGGCCGCTTCCGCTTACAAGCAGCTCCTCGAGCTGGCCGAGAAGGATCCGAAGTTTCGCGACAATCCCGATTCGCTGTTGGGACTGCGACTGCGACTGGCCGATTGCTATCGCGGAGCGGGAGACTTCGACCAGGCCACGCTCGAAGTCACGAACGTGTTGCGCGAGAAGCCGACCCTGTTCAGCGCCCAGGTGCAAGGTGCCCAGATCTATCAGGATCGCGGCGCGGTCGATCCGACCGGCTACGAAAAGGCCATCATGGGGGGCTCGCCCGACCGCACCGGCCGCAACCTCATCTGGGGTTGGGCCCGACTGTCGAAAACGACGATGAGCAACCCCAAGTTTGCCGCAACCTTCCACCAGGCTCGGCTCAACATCGCCGAAAGCCGCTATCGCTACGCCCTGGCCCAAAAGGACGCCACCCGCAAACACAAGGTGCTGGAAGCCGCCGTGGGGGACTTGCGCTCGACCTATCAATTGCACCCCGACCTGGGTGGACCCGAAACCGCCGCCAAGTACGATCGCATGTTGAAAAAGATCCAAAAAGCCCTGGGCGTGCCCGAGACGGGCCTCAAAGAGTTTAAACAGACCGAAACCCAGAACACCGCGAGTCAATGATCAATCGCCTGGAGTTTGCACGATGAGATCGGCACCGTATTTCGGACTGGTTCTACTGTTGGCCCTGTCGGCCCCCGCGGCTCGGGCGGTCGACCGCGTGAAGTCGTACCAGGGCGCCCAGCTCAGCGGCAAGGTGGTCGCCACCTCGCCCACGCAGGTCACCGTCGAGATCGGCGCCACGCGCCGCGACATGGCGGTCAACGAGATCGAATCGGTGCAATTCGACCAGGAGCCGAACGAGCTGACACAGGCCCGCTTCGCCGTCAAAGGGGGCCGCAATCGCGAGGCGCTGGCAATGCTGGCGAAAATCGCGCCCGCGTCGCTCACTCGCCCGCTGGTGGCCAAAGACGTCGAGTTCTATACGGCGCTCGCCGCCGCGCAACAGGCCCTGGCCGGTGAGGGCTCGATCGCCGAAGCCGGCAAGAGAATGTTCACTTTCGAAAAAGCCAATCATGACAGCTTCCACTACTTCCAAGCCTGCGAAACCCTGGGCGACCTGCTTGCCGGGCTGGGCAATTGGACCGTCGCCGAGAGCTACTACGCCAAGCTGGCCGACGCTCCCTGGACGGACTACAAGATGCGCGCCGGCGTCCACCTGGGCCGTTCGCTTGTGGGGCAAAAGAAATACGCCGAGGCCCTGGCCCGCTTCGACGACGTGCTGAAAACCGAATCCACGGGCAAAGAGACCCACGATCAGATCATCGCCGCCAAGCTGGGCAAGGCATCCGCCTTGAGCGGCGAGGGAAAGATCGACGAGGCCGCCACCCTGGTCGAAGAAGTCATCGCCACGGCCGACCCCGCCGACGACGATCTGCACGCCCGGGCTTACAACATCCTGGGCAACTGTTACCAGACCGCGGGCAAGCCGAAGCAAGCCATCCTGGCCTTCTTGCACGTCGATCTGTTGTATCCGGTCAATCCGGCCGTGCACGCCGAGGCCCTGGCAAACCTGGCCAAGCTGTTCGCCGCCGAAAAAAAGCCCGACCGCGCCGCGCAAGCCCGCGCCACGCTGGCCAAAAAATATCCCAACAGCGAGTGGGCCAAGAATTGAATGCCAGCGGGCACGAACGAGAACTCTTGGCGAAAATGTCACATCGGGACTAAACTTGTCTGAAAGCGAGCGCCGCCGTCGCTTCCGACGTGCCGACCGCGCACCTCAACCGCCGAACGCGAATCCAACGGGCCAACGAACCGAGGAACTCAGAGGACTATCCATGTGGAACCATTTTCGCTTGCGCCGGCACCTCTGTGCCCTGTTGGGGGTCATTATCCTGGGCATGGCCATCGGACCGGTCGCCGGCACGGCGCTGGTGAATACGGCGAGCGCCCAGGACACCCCGGCCGGTGGCGCGACCGACGCAGCGCCGCCGCAAACCAGCGCCCTGGCCTTTTATTACCGGGCTTTGGGGCCGATATACACGGTCGTGTTTCTGGCTCTGTCGTTCGTCTTCGTGGCCCTGATCGTGATGAACGTGATGGCGATTCGCCGCCAGAGCGTGGTGCCTCCTGACCTGGTGGCAAACTTCGAAGCCCTGCTCAACGAAAAGCGCTTTCAAGACGCCTACGAGCTGGCCAAGGCCGACGAGAGCTTCCTGGGGCACGTGCTGGCCGCCGGCCTGGCCAAGCTGCAAGAGGGCTATCCCCAGGCGGTCGAGGCCATGCAGGAAGTGGGCGAGGACGAAAACATGCGGCTCGAACAGCGGCTCAGCTACATCGCCCTGATCGGCCAGGTCAGCCCGATGATCGGGCTGTTGGGCACGGTCAACGGCATGGTCGCCGCGTTCCAGACCATCGCCCGCACCAACACGCAGCCTAAGCCCTCGGACCTGGCCGGCGGCATTTCCATGGCCCTGATCACGACGCTCATCGGGCTGATGCTGGCGATTCCGGCCATCGCGGCCTTCGGCATCTTTCGCAACCGGTTGGCACGGTTGGTGCTCGAAGTCGGCATCCACAGCGAACGCTTGATGAGCCGCTTTCAGAACGTGGGCACCAAGAAATAGCGCGGCCCACGGTTCGAGGCCCCCGCGCTTCCGGACGACGAGAACGAGCGTCATGCGACTGAAACCGAAAGACAGCGGCGCGACCACCGAAGTCGACATGACTCCGATGATCGACATGACGTTTCAGTTGATCGCCTTCTTCATGGTGCTGTTCAACTTCAGCGAAAACGAGCAGGACGCGCGGATCAAGCTCCCCAGCAGCCAACTGGCCAAGCCGCCGGAAGTGGCCTTCGAGCTCCCGCTCGTGGTGCAGCTTACCCAGGACGACCAGGTCATCTTCGGCGGCGAGTTGATGCCCATCGCCGCGCTGGGAGAGCAGCTACGCAGAGAAAAGCGCTACATCGAGGTGAAAGGCGAGAAGCCCGAAGACGCCACGATCATCCTGCGAGCCGACGCCAACGCCAAAACCGGCGTGGTGCAGGAAGTGATGCAGCAATGCCAGGAAAACGGCTTTGAGAACTTCGCCCTGCGAGCCCGGCAGGAAAAGGCGGAGGACACGCCATGAAGGTCCGCCGATCAAGCACCGAGCTGTTCGAAAAAGTCGACATCCAGATGACGCCGATGATCGACATCGTGTTCCTGCTGTTGGTGTTCTTCCTGTTCAATTTCAAGATCGTGGTGCAGGAAGGCGATTTCAACATCCGCATGCCCGTGGCCGGTCCGGCCACTTCGACGATGCTCGACACGCAGTTGCCGATCAAGGTACGGCTCACCGCCGACGCCGAGGGAAACCTCACCGGCATTCAAATGGCCGATCGCAAACTGCCGAACTTCGAGGCCCTGCACGAACAGATCATGAGCATGGTCGGCGGCGACGCCGGGCCCGACGCGGCCGACAGCATGGAGGCCGAATTGGACTGCGATTACAAGCTCAAGTACCGCTACGTGATCGGAGCCGTGACGGCCATCTCCGGCTACGTCACGCCCGATGGTCACATCGTCAAGCTGATCCAGAAGATCAAGCTTTCGCCCCCCAAGAAGCCCGACGGCGCCTCGGGCGAGTCCTCGTAACCGCGCTGCGCGTGCCCCGGCGGCCACTTGTCCGGCCGGCTTTCACCCGCTTCTTAGGCCCGGGGATGGAACTGCTGGTGGACTTTTTTGAGGCGCGCCGGGTCGACGTGCGTGTAGATTTGCGTGGTCGCGATGCTGGCATGGCCCAACATCTCCTGTACTTGCCTCAGATCGGCCCCGCCGGCCAGCAGGTGCGTGGCAAAACTGTGTCGCAGTGTGTGCGGGCTCATGTCGGCCGCAATTCCAGCCGCTGCCGCGTAACGCTTGAACAGTTCCCAGATCCGCTCCCGCCGCAGCCGCAGTCCGCGCCGCGACACCAGCAGCCACTTGGGCGCCGGCGAACGCTGGGCCACGAGCTCGGGCGCTCGCAGCTCAGGTAGTCTCGCACCGCGACCACGGCCCGCCGGCCCAGCGGCACGAGCCGCTCCTTGTTGCCTTTACCCTTGCACAGGCAATAGCCTTCGTCCAGGTGTACGTCCGGCAACCCCAGGTTCGAGATCTCCGAGGCCCGGCACCCCGTGGCATAGAGTAATTCGAGCAGGGCCCGGTCGCGGCGCCATAAGGGTTCGCCGGGGGTGGGACTCTCGAGCAATCGCTCGACCATGCCCGGCGTCAGCACGTGGGGCACGCGCTCCCACAGCTTCTGGCTGCCCAGCAACTCCGCCAGGTTGTCGTGCAGCAGGCCCTCGAGCTGCAAGTAGCGAAAGAACACCCGCAGCGACGCCAGGTGCCGGGCGATGCTGGCCGGTGCCAGGCTGCGCTGGTGCAGCCAGAGGGCGTAATCGGCCAGCTCCTGAATCGTAAGCTGCGCCACGCCGCCGGCCGGCCAGCCAGACGTAGAACCGCCGCAGGTCGCGGTGATAGGCGGCCACCGTGTTTTCCGCCAGGTGGCACTCGGTGCGCAGGTAGTCGACGAACGACTCGATCCAGCGGCCGGTAATCGCGCCGCTGGCCACGGCAGCCGGCTTCAACAGCTTGCGTCGCGGTCCGCCCATTGCTTCTCTCCTGCGTGCCGCCGGTCCGTTTGGCCGCGTCGCATTTCCTCGGCCGTCCCCCATTGCTTCGTCGGCCGGTCGCAACCCGCTTCAAACATTCGTCCCCAGCGGTTTCCCCTATGTCGCAGGGCGGTTTCCCGTACATTCAGCATGAATTGGTCCCCGTCCTCGCAACTTCCACTTAACCGCGCCACGGTCGCTGGCGGTTTAGCGGGCCGCAATCACCCAACCGCTACCACCGCACCAACATCCCCAACCGGAGAGTACGCCACCGTGAAAGTTCTGGTCATCGGCGGAGCGGGATACATCGGCAGCCACGCCGTCCGCTTGCTACTTGCGGCCGGCCATGACGTGCGGGTTTATGACAACCTGTCGTACGGCCATCGCCAGGCCGTGCCCGCGGGGCGGCTCGTCGAGGGGCAATTGCTCGACCGCCCGCGGCTGGTGGCCACGATGCGCGAGCACGGCACGCAGGCCGTGATGCATTTCGCGGCGTTTGCCTACGTGGGCGAGTCGGTGAGCGAGCCGGCGAAGTACTATCAAAACAACGTCGTGGCCAGCTTGAATCTGCTGGAAGCGATGCGCGAGGCCGGCGTCAACGAGATCGTTTTTTCGAGCACCACCGCCACCTACGGCGTGCCCGAGCACGTCCCCATCACCGAGACGGAGCCGCAGCGGCCCATCAATCCCTACGGATTCTGCAAGCTGGTGATCGAGCGGGCCCTGGCCGACTATGCCCACGCCTACGGACTGCGGCTACGCGGCCCTGCGCTACTTCAACGCCGCCGGCGCCAGCCCGGCCGGCGATCTGGGCGAAGACCACGATCCCGAGACGCACCTGATTCCCCTGGTGCTCCAGGTGGCCCTGGGGCAGCGTCCGGACATCACCGTCTTCGGCGACGATTATCCCACGCCCGACGGCACCTGCATTCGCGATTACGTGCATGTCGACGACCTGGCGCCGCGCACGTGGCCGCCTTGGAAAAACTCAAAGAGGGCCAGCCGCTCCAACTGAACTTGGGAACCGGCCGCGGCCACAGCGTGCGCGAAGTGATCGACGCCTGCCGCCGCGTCACCGGGCATCCGATTCCCACCCAGACGGGTCCGCGCCGGCCGGGCGATCCGCCGGAGCTGGTGGCCGACTCGACCAAAGCCCAAACGGTCCTCTCCTGGCAGCCGCAATACACCGACGTCGAATCAATCGTCCGCACCGCCTGGCGGTGGCACTCCACGCATCCGCACGGCTACGGCGGCTAGCGGACGGGCCGGCGGTGCATCCTCCCAGCACGAACCCGCAGCCAGCGAGGGGCGAGCCCAATATCCGCGATGCCCTCCCCTCGCTGCCGCTGCGGGTTAGTGCCGGAGCGATCGGTCGGCTAAGATAGGGGCCGCGTGGGCCCCATCTTCATCACCTCGCCCTGGGGAGGGAAACCGATGTCACGCGCCGCGTCGCTGCCGATCGGCATGCTGTCGGAGATGGTCAACGGCCAGGAAGCCGACATGTTCGTACTGTTGACGGTCAAGGAAGAATTGACCACCCGCGACGGCAAGCCGTATTTTCGCGTCGCCTTTCGCGATCATGCCCGCGAGGTGTCGTTTCCCGTCTGGAACGATTCCCCTGGGGCGTCGATTGCCGCGAAGCCTGGCAGCCGGGTTCGTTCTACAAGGTCCGGGCCGTCTATCGCGAGACGAGCTATGGCCCGCAGCTCGAGCTGCGCAAGATTCGCCCCGTGTGCACAGCCGACGAGGCCGACGGCTTTTCGCCGGCCATGTGCCTGCCGCAAACGCGCTTCGACCCGGCGGCATGTTCGCCGAGCTGGTCGCGACGGCTCGCGAGCGGATCGTTGACGCGGCTCTCGGCGAGCTGGTCGTGCACCTGCTGGAGTCCAACCGCGAGCAGCTGCTCTCTCTGCCGGCGGCCACGCACAATCATCACGCCTTCGCCGGCGGCTGGCTGGAGCACGTGCTGAGCGTGACCCGCACGAGCGTCTACCTGGCCGACAAGTACGACGACTACTATCCCGACCTGCGAGCCGCGGCTCAACAAAGGGCTGGTCGTCGCCGGGGCCATCCTGCACGACATCGGCAAGCTGCGCGAAATCGAGGAGCAGCCGCAGGGAGCCGAATACACGGCGGCCGGCCACCTGATCGGCCACATCCTGCAAGGGCGCGACATCGTGCGCGAAGCGGCCGCCGGCCGGTCGATCGACGGCGACGTGCTCCTGCGGCTGGAGCACATCATCGTATCGCACCAGCGACTGCCCGAGTGGGGCTCGCCCAAGCCGCCGATGACCCCCGAGGCGCTGCTGGTCCACTACGCCGACGACGTCGACGCCAAGTACCAGATGATGGCCGCCATGCTCCGCGACGACGCGAACCCGGCCCGCGTGACCTCGAAAAGAACCCCCTCCACCAGAAGCTCTACCGCGGCGAAGCCTGAACCGCCGCCGCGACGTCCAACCGCTGGCGGTTTAGCGATTCCGCGGCGGCGTGCGCCATCAATCGCTCTTGTATCGCTACGGCTGGGCCGCCGCCGGCACAAGTTCGGCGTCCGGCGCGACGGGCGTCCGCGTCACGCGCGACTCCCGCACGATCGTTGCCCCCAGCAGCGAGAGCTTGTGGTCCAGTCGCTCATAGCCCCGATCGAGTTGCGAAGCCCCCTGGATGACCGTCTCCTGTCCGGCAGCCAGGCCCGCCAACACCAACGCGGCACTGGCCCGCAGGTCAGAAGCATTCACTGCCGAGCCGGTCAATCGCCGCACGCCGTGCACGATCGACACGCGACCCTGCCGCTCGATCCGGGCACCCAGCCGGCTCAACTCGGCCGCGTGCAGCATGCGCTCGGGAAACACGTCGTCGGCCACGACGCTGGTGCCGTCGGCCAGGGCCACCAGCGCCATCCACTGGGCCTGCACGTCCGTGGGAATGCCGGGATAGGGCCGGGCGATGACGTCGATCGGCCGGGGGCGCCTGCCGGCGTGCACGGTGATCTTGTTGCGCCTGCACGCCACGTCGACTCCCGCGGCCACCAGCGCGTCGAGCACCGCCCTCAAATGATCCGCCCGCGCACCGACGACCGAAACGGTCCCCTGCGTCATGGCGGCCGCGATCAACAGCGTGGCGGCTTCGACCCGATCGGGAATGACCCGGTACGTCGTGCCCTGCCAATCGCTCGACGCCGTTGATGCGAAGGTGTCGGTGCCCAAGCCGGCGATGTCGGCTCCGGCGGCGATGAGGAATTGGCCCAGGTCGACGATCTCCGGCTCCATGGCGGCGCCGGTGATCGTCGTTTGGCCTTCGGCCAGCGCCGCGGCGCACATCACGTTCGCCGTGCCGGTAACGGTGGAACCGTGCGGACCCCGCAAGTGAATCTTCGTGCCGCGCAGCCGGCGGCCGCGGCGATGACGTAACCCCGCTCGATGCGAATGTCGGCCCCCAGGGCCGCAAGCCGGCCAGGTGCAGGTCGACCGGCCGGTGTGCCGATATTGCATCCGCCGGGAAGCGAAACCACCGCCCTGCCCCGCCGGGCCACGAGCGGCCCCAGCACGCAAAAGCTGGCGCGCATGCGGCTCACCAGGTCGAATTCCGCGGTGGTCGGCCGCGGCGTCGACCGTTTCGAGGTGCAGCCGGCCGGCCACGTCTGCGCCGTGCCTTCACGCCCAGGTGGCCCAGCAGGAGCGCCAGCGTATCGACGTCGGCCAAAAAGGGAACGCCGGCGAGCGTTACCGGGCCGTCGACCAGTAGCGCGGCGGCCATGATCGGCAGCGCCGCGTTCTTCGATCCGCTGGCAGCCACCGTGCCATGCAACCGGACCGGGCCGGTCACGCGAAGACAATCCATTGTTCTTTCCAGCGTGTTACGAGGCGGCCAGCGTGTTACGAAGCGGCCAGCCCGTTACGAGGCAGTGCGCCGGGCCGTGACGACCCTGGGGTGTCCGGCCAGATCCTTGACGGCCCCTCCCAACTCCCAGCGGGCGTCGGCCGCAATCAGTGCTTCGACCGACTGTTGTAGCATAGGGCTGATTTCCAGCAAGACCGATCCGGCCGGGCGCAGCCGCTCGGCGGCCTGCGGCAATAGCCGCTCGATGACCGACAAGCCCGTGGAACCGGCCACCAGGGCCGCGCGGCTCGTACTGGCGGACGTCCGCCGGCAGGGCCGCGAACTCCTCTTCCGTGACGTAGGGGGGATTGCTGACGATGTAATCGAACGTTTGCTCGGCCGGCACTGCGGCGAACAGGTCGCTCTCGACAAACGCAATCCGCTGGGCCACCTCGAGCCGCTCGGCATTCTCGCGGGCCACGGCCAAGGCGGCCGGACTCACGTCGATCGCCGTCACGCGCACGTTGCGGCGCATGCCGGGCCACGCTGATGGCCACCACGCCGCTGCCGGTCCCCACGTCGGCCACATCGATCGGCCGCCCGGCGTCACCGCGGGCTTTGATCAGGTCCAACAGCGCGATCACCAGAAACTCGGTCTCGGGCCGCGGAATGAGCACGTCGGGCGTCACGCGAAAGTCGAGCGAATAGAACTCCCGGTGACCGACCAGGTACGCGAACGGCACGCCTTCGGCACGCCGCTTTACCAGTGCGCGAAACCGCGTCGCAGCGCCTCGTCGGCCGGCTCGCCGAAGCTCGTGTACAGCTCCACCCGCTTGCAATCGCGGGCATGAGCCAGCAGCACCTCAGCTTCCAGCCGCGGGCTGTCCGCGCCGTGTTGCTTGAGGTAGTCGGTCGTCCACTGGAGCAATCGCCCGATGGTCCACTCGTCGTCGGCCATGGCAGCTCCCAAATGTTTGGCCGCACCTTAGCACCTGGGGACAAAGACGTTGGGGACTGTCCCCCTCGCAGCCGTTTGTTTTGTCCCCGCGCCAGTTAGTCGTCCGAGCCCATTTCGCGGCGCAGTTGATTGCGATCGTAGTCCATCAAAGCGTCGGTCAGCGCCTGCACGTTGCCGGCCAGGATCGAATCGAGCTTGTAGAGCGTCAGGTTGATGCGATGGTCGGTGACCCGGTTCTCGGCAAAGTTGTAGGTGCGGATTCGCTGGCTGCGATCGCCCGAGCCGACGAGCGTTTTGCGTTGCTCGCCCGTTTGTCGTGTTCGGCCTGGCGCTTGGCTTCGTACAGCCGGGT
>CAVQEL010000026.1:0-163804 GCA_963711515.1 uncultured Planctomycetota bacterium
GCGCAGACGTTCTTCGGTGGCGGCCATCAGGGCGTCTTCGGCGGCTTCGTCGGCGGCTTCGTAGGTGACCGAAAGCGCAGATGCGGGCCGGCGTCGTCCCAGGGCACCGTGCAGATCGAGTGCTCGGTGATCAGGTACTGGCTGGCCGCTTCGGCCGTTTCGAAGGTCGGGCCACCGGCGATCCCCCGGGGGCTTTGGGCATAGATGAAATACGTGCCCCCTGGCATGCGGCAGGTGAAGCCGCAGCGATTCAACACGTCGACCAGCTTACGGCAGCGGCGCTCGTACTTGGCGCGCACCTGTCGGGGAATCTCCGGGGCGTCGAGCGCGGCGGCGGCGGCCTTCTGAATCGCCAGGAACTGTCCTGAATCGCTGTTGTCCTTCACGTCGGCAAAAGCCTGCACGATCCGCTCGTGCCCGCAGACCCAGCCCAACCGCCAGCCGATCATGTGAAAGCCCTTGGACATCGAGTGGATTTCCACGCCCACTTCCTTGGCCCCCGGCACCGAGAGAAAACTGAGCGGCCGGCCTTCGAACGTGAGCATGATGTGGGCCGCGTCCTGCACCACGACGACATCGTTGGTGCGCGCGAAATCGATCACGCGCTCGTAAAACTCGCGCGTGGCCACTTTGCCCGTGGGACTGTTCGGGTAGCAGAGAACCAGTAACTTTGCCCGGGAGCGGCACGTCGGCGGGAATCGCCTCCAGATCGGGCAGGAAATCGTGCTCGCGCAACAAGGGCAGATTGAAAACCGTGCCGCCGTAATATTTCGTGTGCGTGCCGGCCACCGGATAGCCGGGCACGGTCATCAGCGTGATATCGCCGGGGTTAATGAATGCCGCGGGAAGCATCGCCAGCGCGGTCTTCGAGCCGATGCAATGGTTCACTTCCTTGTCCGCGTCCAGCTCGACGCCGAAGTTGCGGTGCATGAAGCGGGCCACGGCCTGCTTGAACTCGGGCGGTCCGTTGTCGGCATAGCCGCGGTTCTCCGGCTTGTTGATCTCTTCGGCCAGCCGGGCGCGACTGGCGGCGGGGGCCATTTCGTCGTTTTCGCCGATGCCAAAGTCGATCAGTGTCCGTTCGGGATGCTCCGCCAGCGCTTTGCGCTTGGCCCGTTTGATCTTCTCGAACTTGTAGATGGCCGTGCCTTTGCCGTAATTGACGCCGCCGATGCGCTCGGCAAACAGCCGCTGGAAGTAGGGATCACTCATGATTCACTCGCGAAATTGCAAGCCTGTTTCCTGGGGGCAAAAGCGGTAGCCTAACGGAGGCCTGCGGCGGCTACAAGGCACCCGGGCGAGCCGATACGGCTGTCGCGAGAAACCGCGCCGGCGGCCCTATTTGACCGACAACATGCGCTCAAGCGCCACCAGCGACCAGTGGGCCGTCTCGTCGTCTACCTGGATGACATTGACCGGTGTGCCGGCGGCCAGGTTCTCGAGACTCCAGCACAAATGCGCCAGGTCGATGCGATACATCGTGGCACACATGCAGACGACCGGTGAGAGGAAGTGGATTTCCTGCTCGGGATGCTCCTGCTTCAGACGGTTCACCAGGTGCAACTCGGTGCCGATCGCCCACTTCGTGCCCGGCGGGGCGCCGTCCACCTCACGAATGATCTTGCCGGTCGAACCCTGCACATCGGCCTTGTCGACCACTTCCATCGGGCACTCGGGGTGGACCAGAATCTTGATTCCCGGCACCTTCGCGCGGAACAAGTCGACGTGCGCCGCGGTGAACATCTGGTGGACGCTGCAATGACCGCGCCACAACAGGACTTTGCTCGCCCGGAGCGTCTCAGGCGTGTTGCCGCCCAGCTCCTCCTGGTGAGGATCCCAGACCGGCATTTTGTCGAGCGGGATGCCCATCGCTTTGGCCGTATTACGGCCCAGGTGCTGATCGGGAAAGAACAACACGCGACTCGTACGGTCAAAGGCCCACTGCAGCACGGCGGCGGCGTTGCTCGACGTGCAGACGATGCCGCCGTGGCGTCCGCAAAAAGCCTTCAGGCTGGCGGCGGAGTTAATGTACGTGACCGGCGTAATGTCGTTGGTATCGACGACTTCGCCCAAGTCTTCCCAGGCCGCTTCGACTTGCTCGATGGCGGCCATGTCGGCCATCGAGCAGCCGGCGGCCATGTCGGGCAGCACGACGGTGGCCCGCTGGCCGCCGCGCTCGGCCAGGCGGGAGGGCTGGTTCACGAGGATGTCGGCCGTTTCGGCCATGAAGTGGACGCCGCAAAAGGCGATCACCCGGCAATCGCCGCTCTCAGCGGCCATTTTACTGAGCTGGTAACTGTCGCCCCGCAGATCGCTCATGGCGATCACTTCGTCCTGCTGGTAGTGGTGGCCCAGGATCAACAGCTCCCGCCCCAGCTTGGCGCGCACCGCGGCGATCCGCGTTTGCAGCGTCTGGTTGTCCAGCGATTTGTAGGGGGACAACTCGAACGTCGCCGCGCCCCCTGGGGAAGTGACAATACTCATCGAGGAATCCTGCGGGGAGTTGGTAGCACGGTACAACGGGGCAGCATCCGTGCCTGGCGGCCCGCTGAAGCAAGTTGCAGGCTGCCGGAAGTCACTCTAAGTATATCGCCTTGAACCGCGCGGAACAGAGCCGGCCCGTTGAACACACAGCGGGCGAGAGCGCCGGTTTGTGCGGTCCAGCGGTTGTCCGTTTCGCGGTGCGCTGGAGTAGAATGCAGATTGGTCTCCCGGGGCCATTTCGCCGCGTCGCGCGGCATGTGCAGGATCGTCGCGCTGGCGCGTCCGCCCGCTCTGTATCGATCTGATGGGTCTTGGCGCGCTGTTTGCCACCAAGCAACCACCGTAGCGACCGCGGCGGAGAGTTGCATTTTGTTGCGACAATGACGATTGCAAGTCGACAGTTGGGGTGACCAAAAAAATCTGGCCCGCCAGGACGATGCTTGATACACGGGGACGACGAAAAGCAATTGCCCTTGCAAGAGGGCGCAGTCCGGTGCCGAGGAGCGAGCCGGAGACGTTACGATGACAAGAGTTTTGGTCACCGGTGCCAGTGGATTTATCGGTTCGAAGCTGGCCGAGCGGCTCGTGGACCGCGGCGACGAGGTCACCTGCCTGGTCCGCGTTACGTCCAATCGCAAGTCGCTCGATCCGCTCCAGGTCGACTATGCCCTAGGCGACGTGCGCGACGCGGAGGCCGTGGCCGCGGCCATCGGCCAGGCAGACGTCGTCTACCATTTGGCCGGACTGGCCACCGCATTCCGGGCCCGCGACCTGATGCAGGTCAATGCCGGGGGCTTTCGCAATGTTGTGGCTGCTTGTGCTCGGCGCGAGACGCCGCCCGTGTTGGTGTCGGTGTCGTCGCTGGCGGCCGCGGGCCCTTCGCCGCCGAACCGGGCCCGCACCGAGAGCGACCCGCCGGCCCCGGTCTCGAATTATGGTCGAGCCAAACGAGCCGCCGAGCTGATCGCCGAGCAATACGCCTCGCGCGTGCCGATCACGATCGTCCGCCCGCCGATCGTGTTTGGCGAGGGGGATCTGCAAATGCGGGACGTGTTTCGCTCGATCTTTCGTTACGGCGTGCACGTAGCGCTGGGGGTGGCCCAGTCGCATTTTTCGCTGATTCACGTGCGCGATCTGGTCGATTCGCTCATCGCGTGCGCCGAGCGTGGCACGCGGTTGGCACCGGAAGGCACGGAGGTGACCTGCCAGCCACCTCAAGGTTACTACTTTGTCGCCACGGACGAGCAGCCGACGTTCGGCGAATTGGGGCAATTGATCGCCAAAAGCCTAGGGCGGCGGAGCGTCCACACGCTGCGCAGTTCAGGGCCGGCGCTGTTGTGGCCGGCCGCGGCACTGGCCGAAGGCATTGCCCGGCTGCGAGGCCAGCCGTATATCTTCAACTTCGACAAAGCTCGCGAAGCCCTGGCCGGCGACTGGGTCTGCTCGCCGCAGACGATTCGCCGCGAGCTGAATTTCTCTCCCCGGGCTCCCTTCATCGACCGGCTGCGACAAACGGCCCGGTGGTATCGGCAGCAGAATCTGCTGTAGGGCTTTCTGTTCAGCGGGATTCTCGCAGGCGATGTGGTAGCCGTCGCCCGCCGGCCACCGGATAATCTCGGCGGGCCGTTGGGCGTTTGTAATGCCCTCGGCTGAGCCAATGCGTGCTAAGCCGCGAATGACATCACGCATTTTCACGTTTATTGAATAATGCACGCCTGAAAGTTGATTTTATTTAGTGTGTGTGGTATATACCTCAATTAACAGAAGGATAGGCCAATGTCCGACGAGCACCGGCCGCTGGGCAACGAATGCCCCTACTGTAGCCGAGCGATGAGCGTTACCGAGATGACCTGCCATGCGTGCCGGGTTTCGGTGCAGGCCGCGTTTCCCATGTCGCGACTGGCTGGCTTGCCGGTGGAGCACCAGCGGTTTATTGAGATGTTCGTCCTCTCGGGGGGCAACTTGAAGGAAATCGCCGAGCAAGTCGGCGTGTCGTACCCCACGGTTCGCTCGCGCCTGGACCGCGTGATCGAGACGTTGCGGGGGCGGATCGCCGAAACGCAAAGCGTACGCGGCAGCCTGTTGGACGCCGTGGCGCCGGGTAAGACGAACGCCCAAGAGGCGGCCCGGCTGATCAAAAGCATCTGACACGAGGAGCCCATCATGCGTGGCACCGATCTGACGCCCGACCCTGCGCGGAGCAGCCGCTCCGGTTCGGCGGCCGAGCAAGCCCGGCTGGATGAAGCCATGCGGCGCGCCGACGACTTGTTGGTCTCTTCGCTCCAAGGTGACGAACGTCGTCGCCGGAAACGCCACACGATTCTGTTTCTAAGCGGAGGACTTGCCATGATCGCCGTTGTTTGTTCCGTCATCATCAGCCTGGCAATGCAAGCCGGACCCGCCGCCAAGGCACCCGCCGATCCCTCGGGCCAGCTCACCCAAGCTGGCTGGCAGTTGTGGCAAGGCCAGCAATACGACGCGGCGATCAAGAAATTCGAAGAAGCCGTCGAGCTCGCTCCCAAAAACACCAACGCCTGGAACGGACTCGGCTGGAGCCAGTTCAATTCGGGGCACGCCGACGAGGCGGTGAGGTCGTTCCAGAAAGTGGTGGCGCTGGATCCCAAACATCCGGCCGCGCTCAACGGCCTGGGACAAATCGCCCTGATGAAGCGCGACTACAAGAACGCCGAGAAGTACCTCCTCAAGGCCGCGCCGCAAGCGCCGGCCGCCTGGTACGGCCTGGCGCGGGTTTACCTGCTGGAAGGCAAGTTCGCCGACGCCGAAAAGTGGGCGCAAAAACTGGTCGACTCCGGTGACGCGGACGACAGTGCCCGGCAAATGTTGGCGGCGGCCAAAGCCAAGAAACTGGACGACTAGCTTCGTCGTCTGATTGAACCGCCCGCGCCGGGCACAGGATCAGAGTCCGTGCAACAATCGACCAAAGGCTGGCAACTCTTCAGCCAGGGACGCAACGCCGAAGCACGGGAAGCCTTTGCCGCGGCCCTCAAGTCCGATCCTGAAAACGGCGCCGCGTTGAACGGCATGGGCTGGGCCTTGCTCAACAGCGGTCAGGCCGCCAAGGCCAAGCCGTATTTTGAAAAGGTCATCAAAGCCGAACCCGACGCCGCCGGCGCCATCAACGGCCTGGCCTGCGTGCTCAAAATCGAAGGGGACGTCGACGGAGCGGTCAAATTGTGGGAAGACATGCTCGAGCGGTTCGAGGGACCGAATGCCGCCACGGCCGGGCTGGCCGACACGTACTTCGAGCGCAAACAGTACGCCAAGGCCGTGCCGCTGTTGGAACAATTGATCAAAGTCCGGCCGGGCGACGAACAGCTTCAGACCCGGCTGGCAACCGCCCGTGAAAGAGCGGGGAAGTAACGTCCGGCCCAAATGCTCCGCCCGCTCGCCAATAATACGGAGCTACACGCTCGGAAGTCCCTGGGCGCGCCGCCAGGCCGAAAGCTGCCCCAGGTGCTGCCCCTGGTGCGACGTGAGGATGTGTACCATGGCCACTCCCACGGTGGGCAACAACGGGCGGAGCTTGGGATTGGGAAACTCGCGGTCCAGGTCTTCCGGCGAAGCGGCTTTCACCAGGTCCACGATGCGCTGATAGTTCTTTTCGTAGGCGTCCCACAGATCGGCTTTCGAAGGATACTTCTCGCGCTCCGGCTGCGGCTTCGACGGGACGTTGAATAGTTGCTTCCACTCGGGCGTCATCGTGGGCTGTTGGCCCCATACGGCGGTCATCGAATCGAAAACATAGGCCAAATGCCCCAGCACCCAGGCGGCGTGGTTCATGCCGGGGGCCGGCTGCGCGGCCATCTTGTCTTCCGGGATGTCGCTCACTAACCGGCGGGCATAGTTGATGTTCCCTGCGGCGGCTCGCAATACGTGATCGAGCATGATTCGTAGCTCCTGGAATGGATGTCGTTGGCGTTTGAAGTCGCTAAACCGCCGGCACGCTGACGTCGAGCGAACGGGCCGTTTCGGCCAGGTTGCCCCAGGTGTTGTCGTCCAGCTCGATGCCGTCGCGGAGGCGCTTGGCCTTGGTTTGTTGTTCGATTTCGCCGGGCATCAGAATCTGGCCGCCGGGCTGCGACTTTTCAGAGCTTTTGACCCACTCGACCATCCGGTGCACGTCCGCGGCGAATCGGGCGCCGTCTTGAAATACCTTGGGATCCATGAAGATCGACAACATGCCGTTGCCCAGCCGGCCGGCTTTCTCGGGATCGCTCGACCCGCCGCCGGTGAGCGTGCCGGCAAACAGCTCGGCGATCACGCCCAGGGCGTAGCCCTTGTGCCCGGCGATCGGCAGAATGGCGCCCGGGTCGCCGTAAAACACTTTGGGATCGGTCGTGGGTTGGCCCCGGCCGTCAATAATGCAGCCCTCTGGCACGTCGACCCCCTTGTTGAACGCCACGCGGAGCTTGCCCTCGGCGATCGTGCAGCACGACATGTCCAAGAGGATCGGTGCGCCCCCTTCCACGGGGACGCCGGCCGCGATCGGGTCGGCCGACAAGCGGCGCTGGATGCCGCCAAAGGGGGCTACCAGAATTCCCGCGCCGCTGGTGTTGACGAAGTGGAGCGAAACGAGCCCTTCGCGCGCGGCCAGCAGCGGCCAATCGCCGATGCGGCCCAGGTGGCCCGAATCTCTTAGCGCGATGACCGACACGCCGTGCTTGGCGCATTTGGCGATACCCAGCCGCGTGGCTTGCTCGCCGATCGACTGGCCGAAGCCGTACTGGCCGTCGACGACGGCGATGGCGTCGTTTTCGAAGTCGACGCGAATTGTCTGGTTGGCCACGACCTTGCCGACGCGCAGCCACTCGACGTACGAGGGGACGCGGATCACGCCGTGCGAGTCGTGTCCCACCAGGTTGGCTTCGGTCAGGTAATAGCCGATGCGGTCGGCTTCTTCAGGCCCGCAGCCGGCCGCGGCAAACACGGAGCTGGTGAGTCGTTTGAGCGATTCGGAGTCGATTTTCATGGCGTCTCGTAGTTCAGGAGTTGGCGGCCGCACTCGATGCGGCCACGCGGACGAATTTTTGAAACGAATGGCAATCCGGCGGCACAACGCCCCAGCGTCCGCCGGCCGAGAGCGTGACTTCGCCAACGTACAAATCGCCGTGGCTGTCGAGCGTCAGGTCATGCGGGGCGAAAAAGTCACCCGCCGCGCAGGGCGTGTCGCCGCCGCCGAAACGGGACAGCAGTTTGCCACTGGCGCTAAAGATGCTGATCCGCCCGCCGGTCGTCTCGCCCGGCGGCGGGACGTTCCCTTCGTACATGCCGGCCCGGTAACCCAACTCGGCCACGAACACGTTTCCCTCGGGATCGACCAGGGCTTCGCAAGGCCGTGCGATACCGGTCCACTCTTCGAGAAACTCGCCGGCTGGCGAAAACCGCTCGAGGCGATGATTTTCGCGATCGCACACCAGGATCGTCCCGTCGCGATCGATCGTGATGCCGTGCGGCACGTGAAACTGGCCGGGACCTGCACCGGCTCGCCCCAGGAGTGCAGCAGCTGGCCATCGGGCGAGAAGTGATGCACCCGGGCGTTGCCGTAGCCGTCGGCCACGTACAAGTCGCCATCGGCGGCAATGGCCACATTCGTCGGGCAATTGAACGGCCCGGCCACGCGCTGGATCGTGCGGTAATCGAGCCCGATGGCCCCGGTGTCCGATCCCACGCCGGGCGTGCCAAACGTGGCCAGCAGCCGCCCCTCGGGCGTGAACTTGAAAACGGCGTGGCCGAAATCGTCGACCAGGTACACGCTGTCGTCCGGGCCGATCGTGATGCCATGCGGCCGCGCGGTGGCGCCTTCGCCCCAGGAGCGCAGAAACCGGCCCGCGCGATCGAACACGATGATCGGATGCTCGCCGCGGCAGAACACAAACACGTTGTCGGCCGAGTCGGTGGCCACACCCACGGCCTCGCCGAAACTCCAGCCGGCGGGAAGCTGCTCCCAACCCGGTGCGGCTTGAAAACGAAACGAGCCTTCGCCAACGAAGGGGCCGCTGGCGGCCGGTTGCGAAACAGACATGTGCGTTGATCTCCTGCGGGCGGGCGATCGAATCACTTTGGCCGCCGATTCCATAATTCAACTATTCGACCGGCGCCACTTGCGAGCGTTCGTCGGGCACCTCGGGTAGAAACAAGGCCACCAGGCCGGCGGGCACGAACAAAAACGCGGTGTAAAACAAAGCCGTGCGATAATCGACGACCTGGCCGGACAATCCGAAAATGATCGTACCCACGCCGGCGGCGATCCGCCCGATGTTATAGCAAAAACCGGCGCCGGTCGTGCGCAGCAGCGTCGGAAACAGGGGCGGCATGTACATCGTAAACAGCGCGAACAGCCCGGACGTCGCCCCCAGCACGGGCCATAGCCAGAGCAATTGCCGGTAGTCGCGCGGCGTGTAGTAGGTGAAGGCCATCCCCGCGGCGTAGATGAAGCACATCAGCGCGATCGCATTGCGATAGCCGACACTTCGGGCCAGCGCCGCGGCCAGAAAGTTGCCCACCATCGACGAGATCATCAACAGCGCAAGCGCCTGGCTCACCAATTCGCTTACTTCCGTCGTGCTCCGAGCCGTCATTTCGGGCAGGCCGCGCAGCTGCTGCAGGCTCCAGAATGTGAACGCCCAATGCGCAGTCAGCGATAGCGCGCACACGGACACCGTCAGCAAGGTGGTGCGCCGCACGTCGCCGCGAAACAGGTCCCACACGCTCGGGTCGACGTGCCCGTGGGCCTGCTTGGCCGCGTGCCAGGCTTCGGTCTCGGGCACGGCACGGCGAATCCACAGCGTGATGAGCGCCGGCAGAATCCCGACGAGGAAAACAAAGCGATACGGCAGACCCGAGAGAAAGTACGCGGCTACCGAAGCCAGCATGATGCCGATGTTCACCGCGGTCTGCAGCACGGCGGCCAGCCACACTCGCCAGCGCTTCGGCCAGGTTTCCGACAATAGCGCCGCGCCGACGGCCCACTCGCCGCCGATGCCCAGCGCCGCCAGAAAGCGAAAGATCAACAGGTGCCACCAGGCCTGCGCGAAAAACGACAGGCCGGTGAAGACCGCGTAGGTGAGGATCGTCAGCACCAGCGCCCGGCTCCGACCGAGCCGATCGCCGATGCGGCCAAAGAACGCCCCGCCCAGCCCCAGCCGACCAGAAATGAAGCCTGCACCAGCGAGCCGTACGTGCCCACGCGGGGATCCTTCACGCTGGTGCCGACCAGCTCGGCCACGAACGGCAGGGCCACGAGCGTGTACAGGTGCATGTCCAGCCCGTCGAAAAGCCAGCCGAGCCAAGCCGCCACGCCCGACTTCCATTGCGCGGCCGACAGATCGCGCAAGCGGCGAATGTCGTCGACGCTGGCGCACGGCGCCGCGGCTTGGGGTTCGAGAGTCGTCATGCGAGGGCGCCGAAGACCGCCTTGGCAATGCGGATGGAGAGTTCGGTGGAAGCATCTGCTGCCAGCAGGATACTAGCAGGGGCCCCTCGCCGCCAGTTGCCCGCTCGAATCGTCCGCTTCGGAAAACGATCATCTTCGCCGATCGCTGCGACCGATAGGATGAGTAGAGTCGGCAGGATCGGTTTGGTGACCCGCTGGGAGGCGGTGTGAAATGGTGCGGATCGCGGGAATGGCGGCGGCCGCTGTGCTGGTGGCCGGACTTGCCGGTTGCTGTTGCGGGCCGATGCGCTTCTACCAGAACGCCTACGGGTTCAACAATCCAAACATCGAACACTATCCGCCTGGCCCGCCGGCGCCGGTCATCACCCCGCCGGGCATGACGGTGCCGGCCGTTCCCAAACTTCCCGGCGACCTCGAGTCGCCGGACGTGTAACGCGAGCGGGCCGGCCAACCCTTGGCGCCGCGTCGAACTGTCTGAGCCTTTCACGGCCGCTGGCGGTTTAGCAGAATCGCCCGGCATCACGCGGCGCGGTCGGCCATCCAATACCAGCCATCCGCTTCGGCCACGAGGCCATCCTCAACCGCCTTTTCCAGGTGCGAGCGCGCTTCGGCAATGCCAAGCGAGAGATGGAAGCCGGGAAGCTTGGCCCACAGCGATCGGGCAACCTCGTAAATCGAGAGCGGACGGTCGGCATTGCGGAGCACGTCGAGAATTTTTTCCTGCCGCGCGGCATGATGGTCCTTCAACGTGTCGCAGCGCTGGGCCAGGTTTGAAAACGGCTGGCCGTGGCCGGGCAGCACGACGACCTCGTCGGTCTGGTAGGCGGCGATCCGATCGAGCGAATCGAGAAAACGCCGCATCATGCCGCGACGGCGCATTTCGCCGGCGCCGATATTCGGCGAAATCGTGGGGAGCACGTGGTCGCCACTGAACAGATGATGGCCGTACCGCAAGCAGACGCAACCTTGCGTGTGGCCGGGCGTGTGAATCACTTCCAGCGTGTGACCGCTGATTTCGAATGTGTCGCCGTCGCGCATTTTTTCGGCCGGCGTTTGCCGCGCGAACCGCTTGCCGTGGCTGAGGAACTTGATCAGTTTTTCGATTTCGTCCTCGGGCGTGTGCGAGTACTCCAGGAACTCTCGCACCAGCGGCAGATACTCGCCGTGACGCCGGTCGAGATCGGCCACGCCTTCCCAGTCGTCCTCGTGCACGTAAACGGTGGCGCCCGAGCGATCGCGGACGTCGGCCGCCAGCCCGATGTGGTCGGCGTGCTTGTGCGTGAGCAGCACTTGCTTCACGTCGAGGATCGAGAGGCCGTGTTCGACAAGCCCCGCCTCGAGCGCGGTCAAGGCCTCGGGCGTGCCGATGCCGGTATCGACGAGCGTGAGCGGATCGCCGGCAATGACGTACAGATTCAGTTCACCTTCGAACATCGGGTTCGGAATCCCGATGTGGAGCACAGGGGCAGGTGGATTGGGTTTCACTGTGTATTACTTTCCGGTAAAGGCCGGCGGGCGCTTCTGCAGGTAGTGGGCCACGCCCTCCTTGAAATCGTCGCATTGCAAGCTTTCAATCATCTCTTCGTTGGCCACATCGATCGCCTCGCCCAGCGAAGAAAACAGAGCGTTGTACACCTGCCGCTTCATGACCCGTAGCGAGCGCGGCGAGCAGTTGTTGGCCAATTCCAGCGCATAGCCGCGCACTTCGGCGGCGAACTGATCCTGCGGAATCACGCGGCTCACCAGCCCCATCCGCAGGGCTTCGTGGGCGTCGATCAGCCGGGCCGAGTACAGCAGGTCCAAGGCGTTGGCTACGCCGATCAGGCGGGGCAGCATCCAGCTCATGCCGTACTCAGCGATCAGCCCTCGGCGAGAAAAGGCGGTGCTGAACTTGGCCGCGTCGCTGGCGAAGCGAATGTCGCAATACAGCGAGATGACAAAGCCCAGGCCGGCCGCCGCGCCGTTGACTCCCGCGATGACCGGTTTGGTGAGCGCCGGAAAATAGCTGTAGGTCTTTTGAAAATCGGCGCGGGCACCTGCGCATTTTCGGCCCGACGAAACGCTCGCGAAGCTGGTTCACCGCCTCGGCCGGGCTGGTCGTCTTGGCCATGGTGTCCAGATTGCCCATGTCGGCCCCGGAGCAGAAGCCCCGGCCGGCGCCGGTCAGCACGATCACGCGCACCTGCTGGTCCGCATCGGAAGCGAGCATCACTTCCTGCACTTCGCGTTCCATCTGGTTCGTCCAGGCATTGAGCCGATCGGGCCGGTTGAGCGTGACGGTGGCCACGCGATCGGAAACGTCGTATTGGATTGCTTCGTAGGCCATGATTCGGTGAGCTCCTGGTAAAGGCCGCCGTCGGCTCCGTTCGGGCAAACCGGCAGCCGGGAGTGGGTTCGTTTCCTGGCAGGTTGTCGTATGCCTCGTGTCGTCAGTGCGCCGTCGCCGTGCGGGCCCGTTCGTGTTCGGCGATCAATTCGCGCTTGAGAATTTTGGCCGAGGGCCCCTTGGGGAGCGGGGTGTCGCGAATCTCGACGATCCGCGGGTACTTGAACGCCGCGATCCGCTCCTTGCAATAGGCTTGCAGCTCTGCGGCCGTGGCGGTGGACCCTTTCTTCAGGTAAACCACGGCCTTGACTTCTTCGCCCAGCTCTTCGTGCTTGACGCCCACGACGGCCGCTTCTTCGATCGCCGGATGCTCGTACAGCAGCTCTTCGATCTCGCGCGGATAGATGTTGTAGCCGCCGCGGAGGATCATGTCCTTCATGCGGCCCACGATGTACAAGTAGCCGTCTTCGTCGAGCTTGCCGATGTCGCCGGTGTGGAACCAGCCGTTCTGAATGATCTCGGCCGTGGCCTCGGGCTGCTTGTAGTAGCCCTTCATCACGTTGACGCCGCGGATCAGCACTTCGCCCTCCTTGTTGGGCGGCAGCTTGTTGCCGTCGGCGTCGACGATCTTGATCTGGCAGCCCCAGATCGGCTGGCCGCAAGAACCGGTGCGCGGCGCGACCGGGTCCTGGCTCCAGGTGGCCGTGGGAGACGTTTCGGTCAGGCCGTAGCCCTCGCGGATCTGAAAGTCGTAGTCGCGGCGCCAGACGTCGAGCGTTTCGATCGCGATCGGCGCTCCGCCGCTGTTGCAGACGCGCAGCGAGCTCAAATCGTACTTGCCGCGGTCCGGATGATGGAGCATCGTCTGGTACATGGTGGGCACGGCCGCGAAATGCGTGACCCCGTCGCGCTGGATCACTTCCAAGGCCTTGGCCGGGTCAAACCGCGGCATCAGGGTGAGCGTGCTGGACATCGCCAGCACCGTGTTCATCACGCACGACTGCCCGTAGGAGTGGAACAGCGGCAAGACGGCCATTCGCACGTCGGTTTCCTTGGGCACTTCGGTGCTGAGCATCGGCAGCACCCGGGCCTGGTAGAACAGGTTGAAGTGCGACAGCTCGGCCCCCTTGGGCTTGCCGGTGGTGCCGCTGGTGTAGCCGATGGCCGCCGTGTCGTCGGGGCCGGTGGCCGCGATTTCGAATTCGGGCGAGCCGGAACGAATCAAGTCGTCGAGCTTCACGACCCCCTTGTCGCCGAGGGCCGGAGCTTCGCCAGGATAGTCGACGAGGATCAGGTGTTTGCAGGTTTCGACGTTGCGGAACGCCTCGAGCGCTTCGGACAAGTATTCGGTGCAGGCCACCAGGCCCACCGCTTCGCTGTCTTCCAGCAGAAACTCGATCTCGCGATCTTTGTAGAGAATGTTGATCGGCACCACGACGCCGCCGGGCTTCAAGATGCCGAAGTAGCTGACGACGAACTCCGGGATGTTCGGCAGCATGATGAGCATCTTTTGTCCCTGATGCAGGCCGAGCGACACCAAGGCGTTCGCCAGGCGATTGGTCTGGGCTTCCAGCTCGCCGTAGGTGATTTTGCGCTCGTCGCAGATGACCGCCACGCGATTGGGATCGCGCTGGGCGTTCTCGGTGAGCACCATGGCCAGATTCAACATGACGCGGTTCTCCTGGTTCGGTCGCGATCATCGCTCGGTGGGCGGCATCGCCGGCCGCGGGCGCGCAGCATCAACGCCTAGGCCGGCCCGCGGCATTGAAAGACTCCACGGGCGGAAAAAATCGTTCCGCCAGCCGCCCGCAAAGGCTTCCCTCCGCGGCCCCGCCAGTGTACATTCTACCGAACGGACGGTAGGCGCCAATCAGGGACGGCTCCCGGGGGCAAACGAACGGCCGCCACGGCTGTTTTCCCCGGGCTTTACGACAGTTTCCAGGATTTGCCGGCCCCTTCCCTTCGCCAGATTCCACGCCCACGCGATTTCGCCGAGAACCCGGGCGCGCGCGGGTGCAACGACATTAGAGGAGACAGGACCGATGAGAGAAGCCGTCGTGGTCGCTCATTCGCGGACGCCGCTGGCCAAGAGTTTCCGCGGCTCGTTCAATCTCACGCGGCCCGACGATCTGGCCGCCCATTGCATCAGCGACGTGCTCAAGAAGGTGCCCCAGCTCGATCCGGCCGAAATCGAAGACGTCTTCCTGGGCTGCGCCAATCCCGAGGGGTCGCAGGGGATGAACGTGGCTCGCGTGGCCGCGATTCGGGCCGGACTGCCGGTGACCGTTGCCGGAGCGACGATCAACCGGTTTTGCTCGTCGGGCTTGCAAGCCGTGGTGCTGGCGTCGCACCAGGTGATCAATGAAGGGGCCGACGTGGCCCTGGCCGGCGGCGTGGAGAGCATCACGTCCATCGCCGGTCGCAAGGGCGAGCCGAACGAGTGGATCCAAGAGCGCAAGCCCGGCATTTACATGGTCATGGGCGATACGGCCGAAGTGGTGGCCAAGCGTTACAAGATCAGCCGCGAAGCGCAGGACGAATATGCCCTGTCGAGCCAACAGCGGACGGCCATGGCCCAGGCCGAGGGTTTCCTCGACGAAGAGCTGGCGCCGATGACGGTCACCCGGGGCATCATCGACAAGAAGACGGGCCAGATCGCGGCCAAGGAAGAGCACACGATTACCAAGGACGAGTGCAACCGTCCCGACACGACGCTCGAGGGTCTGTTGAAGCTGAAGCCGCACTTCGATCCCGACAGCGGCGCGGGATCGGTCACCGCCGGCAATGCCTCGCAGATGTCCGACGGCGCGAGCGTGTGCGTGGTGATGTCGCGCGAGCGTGCCGAGAAGCTGGGTATCAAGCCGAAGCTTATCTTCCGCGGCTTCCAGACGGCCGGCTGCGAGCCGGACGAAATGGGCATCGGGCCGGTGTTTGCCGTGCCGAAGCTGCTGGAGCGCAATGGCTTGAAAGTGGAAGACATCGACCTGTGGGAGCTGAACGAGGCGTTTGCCGTGCAAGTGCTGTATTGCCGCGACCGGTTGGGCATTGATCCCAAGAAGCTGAACGTCAACGGCGGTTCGATCGCCATCGGACATCCGTTCGGGATGAGCGGCTCGCGGATGGTCGGCACGATCGCCAACGAGATGCTGCGCCGCAAGGCGAAGTATGGCGTGGTGACGATGTGCATCGGCGGAGGCCAGGGAGCCGCCGGCCTGTTCGAAGCGTGCCTGTAAGCAAGTGTGCCGGCCGGCGAGAAGAACGCCCGCCGCCGTCACGTCGCCGCTGGCGGCCGGTGAACCACCAACTTCAGGAGGCCAACCGATGGAGATTCTGCGAACGCCCGACGAATGTTTTGCCAACTTGCCGGACTTCGCGTACGAGCCGCACTACGTCGAAGTGCCCGGCGGCCTGCGGATGCACTATGTGGATGAAGGGGAAGGGGACACGATCCTCTGCATTCACGGCGAGCCGTCTTGGTCGTTCCTGTATCGCAAGATGATTCCCACGCTGGCGACGGTCGGCCGCGTGGTGGCCGTCGATCTGGTCGGATTTGGCCGCAGCGACAAGCCGGTGGGGAAAGACGCGTACACGTTCGCCTTGCACTACGACGCCTTGACAGCGTTCGTCAAGCAGCTCGATCTCCAGCGGGTGACGCTCGTTTGCCAGGATTGGGGCGGACTGCTGGGGTTGCCGGTGGCCATGGAGATGCCGGAACGATTCGCGCGGCTGGTAGTGATGAACACCGGCCTGCCGGTGAGCGGCAAGCCGCTGACGCCGGGCTTCATGGCCTGGCGGGCATTTGCCGAGCGGGCCGAGGACATGGACATCGGTCGCGTCTTGCAGGGGGCCACGGTCACGGATTTGACGCCCGACGTGTTGGCCGCCTACAACGCGCCGTTTCCGGACATTCGTTACAAGGGGGGAGCGCTACAGTTTCCGCTGTTGGTGCCGATCAGCGAGGATGCCGACGCTTTGCCCCATATGCGGAAAGCCGCCGAGCGGCTCAAATCGTGGCGGAAGCCGGCATTGGCGATGTTTTCGGATAAGGATCCCGTCACGGCCGGCGGCGACAAGTATTTTCGCGACCTGATTCCCACCGCCCGCCAGGAACCGGAGATTACGATCCACGACGCCGGGCACTTCCTGCAGGAAGACAAAGGCGAGGAAATCGCCGGCCACATCGTCGAGTTCATCAAGCGCCGCCCGATTACGTAGTGAATTGCCAGTAACTCGCCGCGGATGGAACAGAGGATCCGTGTGCGAATCAAACCACGACACCAAACGTCAGCGAGTAACGAACCACGAGGACGAATTCCATGAGCGAACTGGTCAACCTCAGCAAAGACGGCGACATTGCCGTCATCACGATCAACAATCCGCCGGTCAACGCGCTGAGCCCCGGCGTTCCGGAGGGAATTCTGGAAAGCGTCCAGGCCGCCCAGCAGGACGGCTCGGTCAAGGGCATCGTGCTCATCGGCGGCGGGCGGACGTTCATCGCCGGCGCGGACATCAAGGAATTCGGCAAGATCACGGCCGGCAAAAAGGAGCGCGGCGTCGGCTTCAACGAGATTCTCAAAATCGTCGAGGACTGCCCCAAGCCGATCGTGGCCGCGATTCACGGCACGGCCTTTGGCGGCGGGCTGGAAACGGCCATGGCCTGCCACTATCGCGTCGCTGTTCCCTCGGCCAAGGTCGGTCAGCCGGAAGTGAAGCTGGGGATCATTCCCGGCGCCGGCGGCACGCAGCGCTTGCCGCGGCTGGCCGGTGTGACCGTGGCCGCCGAGATGTGCGCCTTCGGAGACCCGATTTCCGCGGCCCAGGCACTTGAAGCCGGCGTCGTCGACAAAGTGATCGAAGGCGATCTGCTGGCCGGCGCCGTCGAGTTCGCCAGGCAGCAAACCGGACCGCGCAAGACGCGCGATCGGACCGACAAGATTTCGAACCAGGCGGAAAATGAAAAATCGCTGACCTCCGTCCGCGCCGCGGCCAAGAAGCGCTCCCGCGGGCTCATGGCACCCGGCAAAGCGATCGACGCCGTGGAAGCCGCCACGAAGCTCCCCTTCGACGAAGGGCTGAAGCGCGAGCAGGAGTTATTCATCGAGTGCCTGTTTTCCAGCCAGTCGAAGGCCATGATCCACGTGTTCTTCGGCGAACGGGCCGTGGCCAAGATTCCCGGCATCCCCAAGGACCAGCCGCAAGTGGAAATCAAGCGGGCCGCGGTCGTCGGCGGCGGCACCATGGGGGGCGGCATCACGATGAACTACGCCAACGCCGGCATCCCCGTGCTGTTCAAAGAAATCTCGCAAGAGGCGCTCGACAAGGGACTCTCGATCATCACGAAGAACTACGCCGCCACGGTCGCCAAGGGGCGGCTGACGCAACAGCAGATGGACGAGCGAATGGCGCTGATCGAGCCGACCACCTCCTACGACAAGTTTGGCGAAGCGGATATCGTGACCGAAGCCGTGTTCGAAGAGATGGCCCTCAAAAAGAAAGTGTTCGCCGAACTCGACAAAGTCATGAAGCCCGAAGCCATTCTGGCCAGCAACACCTCGACCTTGAACATCGACGAGATCGCCTCGGCCACCAGCCGGCCGAAGCAAGTGATCGGTCACCACTATTTCAGCCCTGCCAACGTGATGCGGGTGATTGAAGTGGTGCGCGGCAAACAATCGAGCGACACGGTGATCGCCACGTCGATGAGCGTGGCCAAGCGGCTGTCGAAGGTCGGCATCCTGGTAGGCAATTGCCGGGGATTTGTCGGCAATCGCATGTTCCATTGCTACATGCGCGAGGCCCAGTTTCTCGTGGAAGAGGGTGCCCGCGTGGAAGAGGTCGACAAAGTGCTCTACGACTTCGGCATGGCCATGGGTCCATTGGCCGTGGGCGACCTGGCCGGATTGGACGTGGGTTGGCGGATTCGCAAGGAGTACAAACACCTGGAGCCCGAGGGGATTCGCCAGCCGCTGGTGTCCGACCTCATTTGCGAACGGGGCCGCTACGGTCAGAAGACCGGCGCCGGCTGGTATAAGTACGAACCGGGCAGCCGCATGCCGATTCCCGATCCCGAGATTCAGACGCTGATCGAGGAGACGGCCAAGAACTCCGGCATCAAGCGGCGGAAGATCTCGGACCAGGAGATTCTCGAGCGAACGCTCTACGCCCTGGTGAACGAAGGGGCCACGATCCTGGCCGAGGGGATCGCCCTGCGGGCGGTCGACATCGACATGCTCTACATTCTCGGCTACGGCTTCCCGCCGCATCGGGGCGGACCGATGTGGTACGCCGACACGGTGGGGCTCAAGCAAGTGTACGCGAAGGTGTGCGAGTTCGAGAAGGAGCACGGCAGCTTGTGGGCGCCGTCGCCACTGCTGAAGGAATTGGCCGACAGCGGCAAAACGTTCGCCGACTTCGACAAGGCGAAAGCGTAATGGGCGTACCGTTTAGCCCGGAGCCAACGGCGACGGCGTGTCGTATTCGACTGGAACACGCAATCAACACGCCATCGCCGTCGGCTCCGGGCTAAACCATGTATGTTTGTTTCGACGAGCACTTCATTTCGGGGATTGAATGGCCAAGAAGATTTTGCCGCTTGATTTGTCGGGGTTGCCGATTACGTTTCGCCAGGAGATACCGGCCGATTATCGAGACTTGATGGGGCACATGAACGTGATGTGGTATACGCATCTGTTCAGTTGTGCGTTCGGTAAGTTCGGCGACGCGTTTGGGTTTAACGAGGCTTATTTTCGCGCGAACCTACGGGGGAGCTTTCGCGCTGGAGACCCACGTTCGCTACTTGTCCGAGGTGCACGTCGGCTGGAACGTGACGATTCGCAGCCGCGCGATCGGGCGCAGCGAAAAGCGATTTCATTTCATGCACTTCATGACCGTCGACGAAAGCGGCAAGCTGGCCGCTACGCAGGAGCACATCGCCGCGCACATCGACATGCGCGAGCGGCGGATGGCCCCCATGCCGCCGGAAATCGCCGCGCAATTCGACGCGCTGGTCGAGCGTCAGAATCAGCTCGGTTGGGAAGCGCCGGTGTGCGGCGCGATGACGCCTTGATGGTCATCGCGGCCGAGCGACGGGGCCGTCACTCGTTGTAGTGATGGCGGACGATCTCGCCTTCGACCATGTAGATCACGTCTTCGGCCACGTTGGTGGCCATGTCGGCGATGCGCTCCAGGTGCCGGGCCACCGACGACAGCCGCAACAGTCCTTCGGTGCGGTCCGGATGCCGGGCGATCTGCTCTTCGATTTGTCGTTCGATCGTGCGCCGCTGATTGTCGACCTCGTCGTCGCTGGTGCGCACCTTTTGGGCGAGCGCGGTATCGGCATTGACCAGGGCGTCCAAGCTGTCCTTGACCATCGACTTGACTTGGGCGGCCATGCCCCGGTAGTCGATAGGCAGATCGGAGAGCTCGTAGTCGGCCAGAAACACGACCCGCTTGGCGATGTTCTTGGCCAGATCGCCCATCCGTTCCAGGTCGTTATTGATCTTGAGCACGGCGACCACAAACCGCAGGTCGGCCGCCACGGGCTGGTACAGCGCCAGGATCTTTAGGCACTCTTCCTCGACGTCGACCTCCATCCGATCGATGTCGGCGTCGGCCTCGATCACGGAGTTCGCCAGGTTTCGATCGCGATTGTTAAGCGCCAGGATGGCCTTGGCAATGGCCTCCTCGACCAGCGTGCCCACGAAGAGGATCTTCTGCTTCAATCCGTCGATTTGTCGGGGCAACTGCTTGGCCATGATCCGTCTCGGCTTGAACTCGCGCGGGGGCTGTGCGCCGGAGATTTCCCATCGCCGGAGGTCCCTTCGCTCCCCTCATCTCCCCAAGTCTCCGGGAAAGAGCCGCTTCTGTAAAGGGGATCGCGGGGCGTCGTCTCCGCGTGCGACGGGTGCGACGGGTGGACGATCAGCCGTAGCGCCCCTCGATGTACATTTCAGTTTCCTTCCGCTGCGGGTTTAGAAAGATGTCCTGGGTCTTGCCGTGCTCGATGACTTCTCCCAGCAACATATAGATGCACTCTTCGCTGGCCCGGGCGGCCTGGCCCATGTTGTGCGTGACGACCACGATCGTGTACCGCTGCTTGAGCGTATCGATGAGCGTCTCGATGGCCAGCGTCCCCTCGGCGTCGAGCGCCGAGCAGGGCTCGTCCATCAGGATCACCCGGGGCTTGAGCGGAAGCAGCCGGGCGATGCATAGCTTTTGCTGCTGTTCGAGCGTCAACAGCGTGGCTTTGCTCGACAGCTTGTCCCGCACGTCCTTCCACAAAAACACGTCGGAGAGCGACTGTTCGACCAACGCGTCGCGCTGCGCCCGCGAAAACGCGTCCCGCCGCGTATGCACCCGCAGCCCGAACAGCACGTTTTCGTAGATCGAGATCGGCAGCGGATTGGGTCGCTGAAAGACCATGCCCACGGTCTTGCGCAGCTCGGACAGCGACACATCGTCGTCATAGATGTTTTTGCCCAGGATCGAAATCTCGCCGGTGGTGCGGACGTTGCCGTAGCGCTCATTGATGCGGTTGAAGCAGCGCAACAGGCTCGTCTTGCCGCAGCCCGAGGGCCCGATCAGCGAGGTGACGCACGACGAGCGCACGTCGACGTCGATGTGCTTTAAGGCCTGGAAGTCTCCGTACCAGAGGTTCAGGCCCCGGGTCTGGATGCTATAGGCCGTCGGGCTGCTCAACTGCATCAGCCGATGTTTCCCGTCACGTAGTCGAAAGTGAGTGTCTGGCTGGGCTTGGTAAACATCTGCTTCGTTTCGCCCACTTCCACCAGACGCGAATCATTCAGAAAGGCCGTGGTCTGTGCCAGTCGCCGGGCTTGCTGAACCAGGTTCGTCACCAGCACGATCGTCATCTCCCGCGACAACTCGAGCAACACCTCTTCGATTTTCATCGTGGTAACCGGGTCGATGGCGATCGAGAATTCGTCCAAGCACAAGATCTCGGGACGCAGCGACAAAGCCCGGGCCAGCGTGAGCCGCTGCTGCTGGCCGCCGGAAAGTTTGGTGCCCAACAGGTCCAGGCGGTCTTTGACTTCGTCCCACAGCGCCGCCTGGCGGAGGCATGTCTCGACCAGCGCGTCCAACTCGCCGCGATGGCGAATGCCGGCCATCCGCGGGCCGTACGCCACGTTGTCGTACACCGACAGCGGCAATCCCACGGGCAGGGGAAACACCATGCCGATCCGCCGCCTGAGTTCATAGACGCTGCCGACGCGGCGCACGTCCTGCCCGCCCACCAGCACCTGACCGGCGACCGTGGCCGTGCCGACGAAATCGATCGTGCGGTTGATGCACTTCAAGATCGTGGTCTTGCCGCTGTTAGCCGGCCCGATGATGCCGAAGATTTGGTTCGGCGGGATGTCGAGCGAGATGTCGCACAGCGCCGGAGAGCCGGCATAGTGGACCGAAAGGTTGTGAATCTGGATGCCGGTCGAGGCCATGCTACCACTTCTTGCGCGATCGCAGATAAACCCGCAGAGCGATCGACACGCTGTTGACCACCAAAACGAGCCCGATCAGCACGACGGCCGTGCCATACTGCAAGTGTTCCAGCGGCAGCGACTCGCCGGAGGCGATCTGCTGAGCCGTGGGGGGATTGACCTGTTTGAGCATCACTAGCAGGTGATAAGACAAGGCCATGCAGTTGTCGTCGAGCGAATAAGGAAAGAAGTGGCGCAGCCCCTTGTTGGGAATGCTCATGTAGAAGGCGGCCCCGGTGAATAGAATCGGCGCCGTCTCGCCCGCTGCCCGCGAGACTTGCAGAATGACGCCGGTCAGGATGCCGCTGATCGAGTTGGGTAGCACGATCGTACGGATCGTCTGCCAGCGGCTGGCGCCCATGTTCCAGCAGGCCTCGCGAAACGTCATCGGCACGCTGGCCAGGGCTTCCTTGGTGCTGGTGATGATCACCGGCAAGGTCATCACGGCCAGCGTGCAGGAGGCCGCCAGCACGCTTTCGCCCATTCCGGCAAACATCACAAAGGCGCCCACGCCGAACAGGGCGTGCACGATGCTCGGCACGCCGGCCAGGTTGACCACCGCCAGGTTGACGATCCGCGTGAACCAGTTGTCCTTGGCGTATTCATTCAGATAGACGCCGGCCAGGATGCCGATCGGCGCGGCCGCCAACAGCGAGATGAACACGAGGTAAAACGTGCCCACCAGCGGGGCCCAAACGCCGCCGGCGGTCATGTTGTTGCGCGGATTTTCGAACACGAACCCCGGCGTAAGCACCGGCCAGGCCTTGTACACCAGGTGGCCCAGGATCGCGAACAGCGGAATCACCAGCAGGAGCGTCATGGCGAATAGCACGCCGCGAGCGATCCGTTCGCTGCGCCGCTTGCGGCGATCGACCGGCGTGGCCGAAAACACTTCGCGGACCGATAGGCTCAGGTACTCTCCCGGCTCGAGGGGGATGGCCCCCCGCGCTTCCAACTGGGCCACGCCGGCCAGGGCCGTATCCAAATCCGGCCAGGGCAACTGGGCGCTGCCGCTTCCCAGGCCGTCGGCGGCCCCCAGCGGATCGACGAAAAACTCATAGCGGGGCCGCTTCCGGCCGTTCGTCCGACGCTTGACCGCGGGCATCGTGCAGATGTCCACGCGGTCGTAGCCCGAGAGCCTTTTGATCGAAGGTTCCCCCCCGCCGTGCCGGGCGGCGATGCCGCTCAAGGCTTCGCGGACGCTGCGCAGGGGCCGCTCGGGCGTGCCGTCTCCGTCGTCGCCGTTGGCGCAGGGCGCCACGTAGTAACGGAAGTGTCGGGTCGTCGCGTCAGACATTTTGCTTGCCCCGAATGCCGCGGACCACCAGGTCGGCCGTCAGGTTGACGACAAAGGCGATGACAAACAGCAGGATGCCGATCACGAACAGTACCCGGTAATGATCTTCTCCCTGCACGGCCTCGCCCAACTCGGCGGCGATCGTGGCGGTGAGCGTTTGCACGCGATCCAACACGCTGGTGGGAATCTGGTTGGCGTGGCCGGTGGCCATCAAGACGGCCATCGTTTCGCCGATCGCCCGGCCCACGCCCAACAGCACGGCCGCCAGCAGCCCGTTTTTCGCGGCCGGAAACAAAACGCGGTAGACGATTTCCCAGCGGCTGGCGCCCAAAGCCAAGGCGGCCTCGCGATACGAATCCGGCACGGCCTTGAGCGCGTCCTCTCCCACCGACACGATCACCGGCACGCTCATCAGCGCGAGGATGATCCCCGCGTTGAGAATGTTCAATCCTACCGGCGCGCCGGTGAGCTGAATGATGATGGGGTTGAGCACCATGTAGGCGATGAATCCCCACACGATCGACGGAATGGCGGCCAACAGTTCGATGGCGATTTTGAGCCCTTCCCTGAACTTCGGCGAGCAAAACTCGGAGACGTACACGGCGGCTCCCAAGCCTAAAGGCACGGCAATCGCCATCGCCAACACCGTCACCGACAGCGTACCCGTCAGGAGCCCCAAGATGCCGAACTCCGCCGGCTTTGAAGTCGGATTCCAGCGCGAGCTGGTGAAAAACTCCTTCAAGTCGAGCCCGCCGAACAGGATCGGGGCGGCTTCGCGAAACACGAAGAAGAAAATGCCGAATACGAAGAAGATCGCGCTCCAGCCGCACAAGTGAATGAGCGTCTCGATGGCAAACTCCCCCAGCCGCCGCAGCCACGTGCCGCGACGCGCTCGTGGCCGATTGCTTGATTGAGTCAAAGTAGCCATCGGTGTCGGGCGCTAGGAGGAGCTTGGAGACGATTCGGGCGCCGATTCCTTGGCTTCGGGTTCGGAGTCAGGCTGGGTTGACGGATCCGGCTGGTTCGCGCCGGGCTCCTTGTCGTTGGACTCCGACGTGTCGGAATCCGTCGCGTCGGACTCAGCCTGCTTTGCCGGGGGACGTTGTTCGACGTTGCCGGGCGATCCGCCGTTGGGGACGTAGCCCCTTTCCTCGACGATCTTCTGTCCCTCCGGCCCGAGCGCCCACTGGATAAACTCCTGCAAGGCGCCAGTGGGTTCGCCGAGCGTGTAGATGTATAGGGGCCGTAAGATGGGATAGCTGCCGTCCAATGCCGATTCGAGCGACGGCGCGACGCCCGGCTGCCCGGCCGCCAGCGACACTTTGAGCATCTTTACCTCGCCCGGCCGGAAGTAGCCCATGCCGCTGTAACCGATGGCACAGGGGGTTTTAGACACCAGGTTCACGACGTCGGCCGAGCCGTCTTGAGCGAGTGTGCCCTGTTTGTATTGGCGATTGTCACCCAGCACGGACTCGCGAAAATAGACGTAGGTGCCGGAACTGTTGTGGCGGCCGATGCGGACGATTTCGCCGCCGGAGCAGGCTTTGTCGTCGACGCCAAGTTGCTTCCAATGCGCGATCTCGCCCCCTTCGCCAAAGATGCCCGCCAGTTGATCGATCGTAATCGTCTCCAGCGGATTGTCCTTGTGGACGTAAACCGCCAGCGCGTCGCGGCCGACAGTGTACTCGCGCGGCTCTTGACCGGTCTTCTCTTTGGCGAGTGACTTTTCTTCTTCGGTCATCGCGCGGCTAGCCGGCGCGATGTCGACCTTGCCGCTGATCAAAGCGTTAATTCCCACGCCGGAGCCGCCGCCGCGGACCTGGGCCGAAATGTCCGGGTGATTCTTCTGGTAAGCTTCGGCCCAGGCCTGCGCCAGGTTGACCATGGTGTCGGAGCCGGTGATGCGAATGCGGCTGTCGTCACGCCCCGAATTCGAAAAGCAACCAAGGGTTGTCACCGCGACGATCACCAGCGCAAGCGCGCCGCCACCGCGGAGCGGCCAGCAAGAACGGCAAACGAGCATGATTCCTATATCCTTCCGCCCCGACCTGCGGGCACGGTGAGTTGGTTGGCAGGCGCGCGGCAAGATCGCTCCGAGTGTGGAAGCACGATGCACAGCGCGAAGCATTCGCGCACATTGCGAAGCAGTTGGGTCCCCCTGCAGCCGCCAACGGTCCGGCACAGACCCAAAGCCAGAGGATCCCGCCACATTATCCGTCCACGGCCGCCGTCATCAACCACCCGGCAAACCATTTATTTCCCGATACTTTCGCCGTCATCATACGGGCGAATTGTTAGGATTTTGTTAGTGAAATGCGGTTTCGGCCGTCGTGCATGCCGCCCAGGAGGGCCTGCTTGATGGTTAGATTGTTAGAATGACCTCGGCAGCGGACGCCTCGTGCGGTGCCGCTCATCGTAGGGATTTGGATACGAGCGAAATTCACATCGGACTCATGTCACGCGTTGTTTTGGCCATGTCGGGCGGGGTGGATAGCAGTGTGGCGGCGCATTTGCTGCGCACGGCCGGGCATGAGCTTGTCGGCGTGTTTATGCGGCATGGCGAGGCACCGGTCGAAAGCTGCTCGACCAATTCCGCAACGGCGACGGCTGCCACCGGCGCACCCCCCCCCTCTGCCGGTGCTCTGCCGATTGTCGGTGGGCGGACCGATCATAAACAGGGCTGCTGCACGGCCAGCGACGCGCAGGATGCCCGCCGCGTGGCCGATCGGCTTGACGTCCCGTTTTATGCGATCGACTTCCAGGAAGATTTTGCCCGGATCGTCGATTACTTCATCGACGAGTACACGGCCGCCCGCACGCCGAACCCCTGCGTGATGTGCAACAACTGGATCAAGTTCGGGCGGCTGTTCGACTATGCTGACAGCGTCGGGGCTGAGTTCGTCGCCACCGGACATTACGCCCGGCTGGTTGCCGGCGCCGGTCTGGGCGGTACGCCGGGTCTGTTTCGAGGGCTCGACGCGTCGAAGGATCAGTCGTACGTGTTGTTCGGCATCGAGCGGGAGTATTTGCCGCGGATGCTGCTGCCGGTGGGCGAATACCAGAAGAGCGAGATACGCCGCTTGGCCCGCGAGCTGCATCTGGCCGTAGCCGACAAGCGTGACAGCCAAGAGATTTGCTTCGTGCCGGCCGGGGATCATGCGGCGTTCATTCGCCACAAGCGCCCCGGTAGCTCGCGCAGGGCGAGGTCGTGACCACGGCCGGCGAAGTCGTCGGCATGCACGACGGGCTCGATCGCTTTACGATCGGGCAGCGCAAGGGATTGGGCATCGCGCTGGGGGAGCCGCGGTTTGTCGTCCGTCTGGAACGCGATACCAATCGGGTCGTGCTGGGGACGAAGGAGGAGCTGGCCTGTGACGCGCTGGTGGCCGATCGCACGAACTGGCTGGCCGAAGTGCCGCTGGAGCCGCGACGGTGCGAGATCAAGATTCGCTACAACGCCGCGTGTGTGCCCGGCACCGTCAAGGCGCTGGCTGGCGGCCGGTTGCAAGCCACGTTCGAGCGGCCGCAGTATGGAGTTGCGCCCGGCCAGGCGGTCGTCTGTTACGACGGCGACCAACTGCTGGGGGGCGGCTGGATCGAGTGATCCGGCGGCCGCGGGTCAATCGAACGCGACGACGTGCTGTTCGCGTGGCGGCGGGTCGTATATGTTAACAGCGGGGGCGGAGGTGCCGCCGGCCGCCCGGCTCGCAAAGATTGCCTAACGGATCACGAGGTCACATCGATCATGAATGCACTCTGGCCGCAGCTTTTGGCGCAGGCGCCCGCCCGAGGTTTTGCCCACGCACTGGGTGATCCTGTTGGGGCTGCTGATCGTCGCCGTGTTCCTGTTCATGTTCGTGGTGGCCGTGCTGGCGTATGGCCGGTTGTGGTTCCAGGCGTACATGTCAAACGCGCGGGTGGGCTTTCTGAGCCTGATCGGCATGAGCTTGCGGCAGGTCAACTCGGGAGTGATCTTGAAGGCCAAGATCATGGCCCTGCAGGCCGGCGTTGGAAACGACCCGACGACCGGAATCACCACGCGGCGGCTCGAGGCCCATTACCTGGCCGGCGGCAACGTGCCGAACGTGATCAACGCGATCATCGCCGCCCATCGGGCCGACATCGACTTGGACTTCGACCGTGCCGCGGCCATTGACCTGGCCGGTCGGGACGTGCTGGAAGCGGTCCGCACGAGCGTCTATCCCAAGGTGATCGACTGCCCCGATCCGACAAAGGCCAAGAAGTCGCACTTGAGCGCCGTGGCCCGCAACGGTGTCGAACTGCGGATTCGGGCCCGCGTCACGGTTCGCACGAACCTGGCGCAACTGATCGGCGGAGCGACCGAAGAGACGATCATTGCCCGCGTGGGCGAGGGGATCATTACGTCAATCGGTTCGGCCCAAAGTCACCTGGAAGTAATGGAAAACCCGCACCGCATCTCGAAGGCCGTGCTCGATCGCGGGTCTGGACGCGCACACGGCGTTCGAGATCGTGTCGATCGACATCGCCGATATCGACGTCGGCGAGAACATCGGCGCCCGGCTGCAGGCCGACCAGGCCGAAGCCGACACCCGCGTAGCCCGGGCCAAAGCCGAAGAGCGGCGAGCCAACGCGATCGCCCTGGAACAGGAAATGAAGGCCCGCGTGGCCGACAACCGCGCACGCGTGATCTTGGCCGAGGCCGAAGTGCCCCGGGCCATGGCCGACGCGTTTACGGCCGGCAACCTGTTTGGCGATAATCCCCCCGGCGGCAACGGCCGCCGCTAGCGGCCGCCGAACCGGACCGACTTTCCCCCGCGTTCGATAGTGCCCCACATGCATCCAACCGATGGCGGTTTTGCAGACCCACGCCGCGTCCTTACCGCAGCACTTCTTATCGCGTCCAGCATGCTCGCACGGCCGGCAACCGCCGCCGACCCGTCGCCCGACGCCCGGGAATTACTCGTCACGTTCCGCCGCGAGTTCATCGACATCGCTCCGGGGCGGGCACCGTTCGGGGCGGACTTTGAGATGGGGCGCGACGGCGGCCCGGCCGAGGAAACGCCGCGCCATCGCGTCACGCCAAAAAAACCATTTGCCATCGCCCGCTACGAAGTGCCGCAAAACCTGTGGCAGGCCGTGATGGGCGAAAACCCCAGCCGCTGGCAGGGACCGCGAAACTCCGTCGAGATGCTGTCCTGGGACGACGCCGTCGGTTTTTGTCGCAAAGTGACCGAGCGGCTGCGGTCCGAAAAACTGATCGGCGCCAGCCAGGTCGTTCGCCTGCCGAGTGAGGCCGAATGGGAGTACGCCGCCCGGGCCGGCACCGACACGCTCTATTCTTTTGGCGACGATGCCGCCCGGCTGGGCGACTACGCCTGGAGCTCCGAGAACGCCGCCGGTAACGACCCGCCGGTGGGCGCGAAACAGCCCAACGCCTGGAAACTGTACGACGTCCACGGCTATCTTTGGGAATGGTGCGCCGACGGTTGGCACGACGATTACCGTGGTGCTCCGGCCGACGGCCGTGCCTGGATCGCCGGCGACGACGAGCGCCGCGTGCTGCGGGGCGGCAGTTGGAAGGACTCGGCCGAGCGGCTCACCAGCAGTTCGCGCCGCGCGGCCCCGCGCGATCTCAAAGACGACGCGGTGGGTCTGCGGTGCGTGCTGGCCGAAATGCCCTAGAGGCTCATGTCAGGCACGGGGTGCGTGACCTACACCTAACCCATTAGGTTTCATGTCTTGACGGCCGGGCGGCGAATCGTCACAATACCTAATGTATTAGGTGTTCGTCGATTCAGCAAGGGAGGTGTCGGGTGACGGATCGAAATCCTTCGGGCCGCGAACTGGAGATTCTGAAAATCCTGTGGGAGCTCGGCTCGGCCAGCGTCCGCGAGGTGCACGAGCGGATGGCTCCCGAGGGCGAACTGGCCTACAACACCGTGCAGACGCTGTTGCGGATCATGGACGACAAGGGTCTGGTGAAGCACAAACGGCAGGGGCGCACGTTCGTGTATTCGCCGACGCATACGCGCGACCGTGAAACGTCGCGGCTGCTCGACAAGGTGTTCGACGGCGCGATCGACCAGTTCGTGGTCAGCCTGATCAACTCCAAAAACGTCACGGCCGACGAGCTCAAGAAGCTGGAAAAAATCATCGCCGACGCCCGCAAGCAGAAGCAGGCAGGCCAGAAAGACAAATCGCGCACGCAGGGGAAATAGCTATGCCCTGGCACATCGCCGCGTACGACGTCCTCGTGCAAGTGTCACTGGCCGGCTTCGTGTTGGCGGCGGTGGCCTGGTCGGTCAGCTCGCTGGTGCGGCAACCGGTCCGGCGGATTCGGGTGGTGCAATTGGCGCTCGTCGGGCTGCTTGCTTTGCCGCTGGCAGCCATCATCCCAGGCTATCCGCGTGTCGCCCTCTTGCCGGCGCCGGAAGCAGCGCCGGACACGTCGCCGCCTCCAGCCGCGATACCCGAGTTAACGGTCGAGCGCGTCCCAAGCGTACCCGTCGATATTCCGCCCGAGCTACCATTCGACCATGCCGATGTTGCACCTGATGAGCCGGAGAGCGTCGTCGCGCCGGTGCACGTCGCCCCGCAACCCGCACCGGCTGCTGACTCGCAGGCGGCCTCCGCGCTCGCGCTTCCGAGTGACTATCGATTTTGGATCGTACTGGCGAATCTGACGGGCGTTACGCTGATGTCCGGTTGGTCGCTGGTGAGCATGATCGCCGTTCGGCGATTGGTCGCCGCCTCCAGCGCAGCGGACGTGACGCTTTGCAAGCTGCTTTGCGAAGTCTCCGACGCGAAGGCCGATCGTGTGCGGCTGTTGATTTCACCCCGGGCCGTGCAGCCCTGCGCCTTCGGCGTGTGGCGACCGACGATCGTCCTGCCCGAGCGTCTCGTGCATGGCGGCGACGCGCAGGCCGCTGCGCTTTGCGCTGGCCCACGAATGGTCGCACCTGACCCGCGGCGACGTCCGCACGTGGCTGCTGGCGGGCCTGGTGCGGATCGTGCACTTTTACCAGCCGCTGGTGTGGCTGCTGCGCCGGCAGCTTCGCCTGTCGCAAGATTTCCTGGCCGACGCCGCGGCCGCCGGCGCCGGCACGCCGGAGGACTATGCCGAGTTTCTCACGTCGGTTTCGCGCGGTCTGAAGCCCGCCCGGCTGGCCCTGGGGCTGGGCATCGCCGGCGGCCGGACCGATCTTCACAGGAGAGTCGTCATGCTGGTGGAAAAACACGGCACGCTGGAACGAAAGGCTCCCAAGCGTTGGAATCTCGTCGTGCTCATCGTCGGCCTGGCCACCGTGGCGGCCATTGCCAGCCTGCGTGCCGAACCGCGGGCAGCCAAGGCACAGACGAAATCGCCGGTGATTGGAACGCCCGCTGGCGATGCCGGGCCGTCCGAGGCTTCAGCACAGTCAGCGGTCCCACGGTGTCACCTTATCTGAATCTACTGCAAGAACAGCCTCCTTCCGGTCAGAGTGTGCCGCAGCCTGCGCAGAAACGGTTCATTGTCGGCGTCCTTCGCGCCTTTCTCGGGCCGCATTCGCCCCGGCGACATGCTCAAGATTGAAATCGAAGGCGGCCTTCCCCACTGGGGCCGCCAGCTCGAGCGCACCGTCGAGCCCAGCGGCGACGTTGCGCTGGGAGGCCAGTACGGCTTCCGACGGATTTCTGTCGCGGGCAAGACGCTGGCGGAAGCCGGTGAGCGAATCAAAGAGTATTTACAAGAGAGCTACAAGTCGCCGATGGTGCTGGTCACCTATGCCGGCCACGATTCGGGCATCGCCGCGGCAGACGCGAAGTCGGAGCACAGTTCCACCTCGCGCGGAAGCGATGCGCCATTCACCGGCCGAATTCGCCCCGGCGATATGCTCAATATTGAAATTGAAAACGGGCTGCCCGTCGACGCGATCCCACCGCGCACGGTTGAACCCGACGGCACCGTCGCCCTGCTTCCGGCATACGACTCGCAGCGCGTCAACGTGGCCGGCAAGACATTGATCGAAGCAGGCAACGCGATCGAAGAGCGCGTACGGCGGGTCGCCAGCGACGCGACCGTGCTGGTGACCTACCTGGGCCACGATTCCGGGATCGCGGCGTCTGGATTGTCCGGGCCGGCGGCCGCCACGCCGGCGTCTGTCGGCCGGGCGCCCGGCGTGTCGGCTGCCGGAAGCTTTGCCCCCTTCTCCGGCCAAATTCGTCCGGGCGATATTCTCGATATCGAGATTCAGGGAGGGTTGCCGACCGGCCCCATTCCGCCTGCGCACTGTCGAACCCGACGGCAGCGTCGTGCTAAGTGCGGCCTATGGAAGCCAGCGTTATCCTGTGGGCGGTAAAACGCTGGCCGAAGCCGGCAAGTTGATTGAAGATCACTTGCGTGAGATCGTGGTTTCGCCGTCCGTCCTGGTCACCTATGCCGGCCACGACTCGGACGTCGTGGCGCCGGATCAGCCGGTCTCGCTGCCGGTGGCCCAGCGGCCGCGCTTCGGCGCCGGCCGGGGTTTTCCTCCCTTCGCCGGCACGATTCGGCCTGGCGACATTCTAGAATTCGACATTGAGGGGGGCCTACCGGCCGTGGAGAACATACCGCCGCAACGGACGGTCGAACCCGATGGCACAATTCCGCTGACCCGTGTCTACGATTTCAAACGGATCAAACTGGCAGGCAAGACGCTGGTAGAAGCCGGCAAAGCGCTCGAGGAAACATTAAGCGGATACACAAAGGAGCCCCCGAAAATACTGGTTACGTACGCCGGCCACGATCCGGACGTCATCTCGGCCAACGGAGAGGGCTTGCCGCAAGACTTGCCACCCGAATTCTTCGCAGGAGATAACGCCGGCCTGAAAGAACTCCAGGCATGAACGACAAGATCGAGCATCTCGAACAGGAGATTCAAGAGCTCAAGAAAATGATCCGCGAATTGAAGGACAAGCCCATGGGCGGCATGGGTGGGGGCATGGGCATGTTGTGACCAATCGCGGCGGCTGTCGTCATGTGTCCGGCGTTGATGTGATCGTGCTCGCCGGCGACGCCACGACGCTTGATCCCGTTGACGGATTGCTCCGCTGCATCCTGCGCACAACAGCTCCAACAGCGCCACCGTGGCCGCTTTGTTCGGCATCGGGTAGCCGCGCGACAGGTCGGGGTCGCTGTGGATCGCCGGACGAAGGTTGGGCAGGCCGACGCAACTGGGGCAGCCTTCTTCGCAGGGGCAGTCGCGCGACCATTTCGCGGCAGATCGCCAGCACCTCTTCCATGCGGGCGAAGCCCTTTTCGCAGTAGCCCAGCCCGCCGGGATAGCGGTCGTAGAGGATCATCGTGCTGCGGCCCAGGTTCTTGCTGTCGACCACGCCGCCCAGGTCGCGGCTGTCGCACATGGCCACCATCGGCAGCGCCACCATCGCCAGGTTTCGCAAGCCCACCACCCCTTCGCTGGTGCGATAGCCGGCCGCTTTCATCTGGCGGCGGACCAGCGTCGTCGGGCGCAAGCCACACGGCCGTGGTCGGGAGCAACTGCGGCGGAATGTCGACCGGGCCCTGGCCGATGTTCTCGCGCGTGCCGAACTTGATCTTCTTGAAGGCCACGGTCTGCCAGGTGACGTCGACGTCGCCAAAGGCCAATAGCGGCTGCACGGAAGCTCCGGCCAACGCTCGTTGCTTTCGCTGGTCCTTGATCGCCACGCTGGTATCGAGCACGGCCTGCGTGTAGTAGTCCATCTCGTGCCGCTCGACGTAGGCCACCTTGCCCTCCAGATCGAGCTCGCGGACGAAGTAGCGACTCGCCGTTGTGCAGATAGACGGCCTCGGGATAAACCAGCTCGGGGCGCTGATGGCATCGACGTTGGCGATCACCTCGTGGTCCGGCGCGGCGGCTTTGCCCGGCCGGGCCCGGTCGCGCACCAGCACGATCGAAAACGTGTTGTCGCTCATGTGCCGCAGGCTCACCCGCTGGGCCGGATTCTGCCCGCCGGAAAAGAAGTACTCGCCGCCCACCGCCGTGAGCGTGCCGGCATCGGCTAGCACGCCGGCGATCGGCATGGCCAGCGGGCCGAACCGCTCGACGTCGGCCTCGCACCAGCGGCAACTCGAACGCCGCCGCCTGCAAGTGATTGGCCAGCACGTAGGGATTCTCGGGATCGACCACCGCGTGCTCGGGCGACTGGGCGAAGAAATAGTCCGGGTGCCGCATCAGATATTGGTCGACCGGGTCGTTGCCGGCCAGCAGAATGGCCAGGCTCTCGTCGTGCCGCCGCCCGCTGCGGCCGGCCTGCTGCCAGGTGCTGGCGATCGTGCCCGGGTAACCGGCCAAGAGGGCCACGTCGAGCGAGCCGACGTCGACACCCAGCTCCAGGCGCATTGGTGGCGGCCACGCCCCGCAATTCACCGCTGAAGAGCTGCGACTCGATCGCGCGGCGCTCGAGCGGCAGGTAGCCGCCGCGATAGGCCCGGACCTGGTCGGCCAGCTTCGAGTGGCTGGCCGTGAGCTGCTCCTGCACGTAGCGATGCACCAGCTCGGCGGCTTGCCGCGTGCGGGTGAAGGTGAGGGCCTGCGCCCCTGCGAGCATGGCGTCGGTCATCAGCCCGACGGCGTCGTCGGTGCCGCTGCGGCGGGCGAGCCGGTCGTTGCCCAACGGGCTGGGGTTCCACAGGACGAAATACTTTCGTCCGCGCGGGGCCCCGTCGCCGTCGACCACGGCCACGTCGCGGGCCAAGCAGCTTGCCGGCCAGCTCGCCGGGGTTGGCGATCGTGGCGCTGGCGGCCAGAAACACCGGCCGCGAGCCGTAATGTTCGCAAATCCGCTCGAGCCGCCGCAGCACGCAGGCCACGTTCGCGCCCAGGATGCCGCGATAGGTGTGAATCTCGTCGACGACGACGTAGCGCAGGTTGCCGAAGAACCGGCTCCACTTGGGATGATACGGCAGGATCGAGGCGTGCAGCATGTCGGGGTTCGACAGCACCAACTGCGACTCGGCCTGAATGCGCCGCCGCTGGGCCGTGGGCGTGTCGCCATCGTAAACGCCCACGCGAATCCGCTCGCGGGTCTGCCGGGTGCCGCCGAGCAACTCGAGCAGTCCCTTGTGCTGATCCTGGGCCAGGGCCTTGGTGGGAAACAGGTACAAGGCCCGGGCGTCGGGATCGTGGAGCACGGTTTCCAGGATCGGCAGGTTGTAGCGAGCGTCTTGCCGCTGGCGGTGCCTGTGACGACGACCAGGTCGTGAAGCTCGCGGGCCAACTCGAGCGCCGCTACCTGATGCGAGTAGAGCCGCTCGACGCCCCGGGCTGCCAACAGCTCGACCAGCGCCGTCGGCAGCGGACGCGCCGGCTCGGCGTAGTGCCCGTCACGCGGCAGCGAGTACTTGGACGTATTCGATTTGCCCGGCGTAATCCTCGCCCGACCGAACCCATTCCAAGAACGCGGCAACGTCCATGCCAAGGATCCTTAATGCCGATGACAGTATACATGCGCATAGTATATCGGCCACCAGCGGTGGGCAACATCAGTTGCCGTTTAGCCCGGAGCCAGCGGCGACGGCGTTTTCGCCCGGCGGCCGCAATTGGCCCGACACACCGTCGCCGTTGGCTTCGGCCGAAACCGTGTCAGAACGGCCAGATGAGCGGCGCCAGCGCCACCGTGATCACCCCGACCAGAATGTCGAGCGGGACGCCGATTCTGACGTAGTCGCCAAAACGGTAACCGCCGGGGCCGTAGACCATCAGGTTGGTCTGGTAGCCGATCGGCGTGGCAAAACCGGCGCTGGCGGCCATCATCACGGCGATCATAAACGGCATGTAGTTGACGTCCATGCTGTTGGCGGTCGTGAGCGCGAAGGGAAACATCAGTGCCGCCGCCGCGTTGTTGGTGATCAGCTCGGTGACGATCAAGGCCACGGCATAGATGATGGCCAGCGTCACCCAGGGATTGCCGCCAGCCCAGTCGATCATTCGGCTGGTGATCTGATCGGCGGCGTGCGTGACGTCCAGCGCCGTGCCAAGCGCGCAGCGAAGCGGCGATGGCCAGCAGCACTTCCCAGTCGATGCTGCGGCGGGCAGTTTCGACCCTGATGCAGCGTGTCATCATCAACAGGGCTGCCGCGACCAGCGCCGCTTGCAGCATCGGCAGCCATTCGAGTGTGACGGCGGTCACCATGCCCACCAGGACGGCCATCGCGATCCAGGCCCGATCGTGTCGCGGCGGGTTCGTCCCTTCCAGCCGGCTGACGAGGAAGAAGTCGCGGCTGTTGCGCTGCTGGTCGGCAAACGACGGATGCGCCTCGACCAGCAGCGTGTCGCCGGGCCGCAGCACGATGTCGCCGATTTTCTTTTGCAGCCGCTCGCCGTTGCGGGCCACGGCCACGACGACGGCGTTGTAGACGTTGCGAAAGCGGCCGTCGCGAATCGTCTTGCCCACCAGCGGGCAGCTATTCGAGACGACCGCTTCGATCAAGCAACGCTGCGGCCGCGGCGCGCTGAGCTTGGCCACCTGGTCGGTCGCCGGCAGCAGGCCGCGAATGCGCTGCAAGTCGACCACCGACTCGACGATGCCCACGAACAACAGTCGATCTCCACCGCGCAGCACCTCCTGCGGCGAAACGGCGGGCATCACGTTGCCGTCGCGATCGATTTCGGCCAGGTACACGCCGGGCAAATGCCGCAGACCGGCTCCTTCGATCGTCTTACCCACCAGCGGGCTGTCGGGGGCCACTTGCATCTCGATGGTGTATTCGCGCGGATCGTCGAGCGTGCTGAGCGCGGGCCGCCGGTCCGGAAGCAGCCAACGGCTGGTGCAAATAATGAACAGCCCGCCGGCGATCGCGGCCGGAATGCCGACCCAGGAGATATCGAACATGCCGATCGCCTGGCCGGTCTTTTCGAACAGCATGCCCTGCACGACCAGGTTCGTACTGGTGCCGATCAGCGTGCAGGTTCCGCCCAGGATCGCCGCATAGCTGAGCGGAATCATCAGCTTCGACACGGGAAAGCGGTTGGTGCGGGCCCAGTCGCTTACTGCTGGAATCATCATGGCCACCAGCGGCGTGTTGTTCATCAGCGCGCTTAAGCCCATCGTCGGGAACATCATCCGGGTAATGGCGGCCTCGGGTGTTTTAGGGCGGCCGAACAGTCGGGCGGTGATGACATCGACGGCGCCGGTTTCGCGGACGCCGGCGCCCACCACGAACAGTACCGCGATGGTGATCATTCCCTCATTCGACAGCCCGCCTAACGCTTGTTGCAAGTTGAGCACGCCGCAGAGCAGCAAGAGCACGACCGCGCCGATCAAGATCACGTCGGGCGTCAGCCGGCTGAACACCAGCAATACGAACACGCCCGCGATCACGGCCAGCGTGAACTGCGCCGGCGTCAGCGGGCTGTCGGCCCAGGAAAGTGCGGCGAGAAGCATGAAGTGTCTGGTTGCGTAGAAGGCAGGAAAAGCGAACGGCCGCGCAGCGTCCCATCGGCATACAGGACCACGAAATATTAACCCTGGTTCGCGGCAGACGCCAAGAGCGCCTGAATGGATCGCCGCAGGCGGGGCGAAGTTTTCGGATGTTTTGGACGTTTCCACGTGCTAAAATCGTGCTCACCTGCGACCCCGACGTCCGAGCATCCCACCGCCTACCGCCCGGAACCACCCCTATGATCCTCCGCCGGCTGCTGTGTGCCCTGTTGATCTCGATGAGCCTGGTGGCGGTGGCCACCGCCGAAAACTGGCCCGGTTGGCGCGGCCCGCGGGGGGACGGCACGAGTTTGGAAACGGACGTTCCTACGCGTTGGTCGCCCGGTGAAAACATCGCCTGGAAGGTGCAAGTTCCGGGCAAAGGGCACGCCTCGCCCGTCGTATGGGGCGACTGCGTATTCGTCGCCACTTGCGACGAGACGGCCCGGGAGCGGCTGCTTGTGTGTTTCGATCGCAGCAGCGGACAAACGCTGTGGCAAACAGTCGTGCTTCGCTCGCCGCTGGAAAAGAAGCACCAGCTCAACAGCTTCGCTTCCGGCACGCCGACCACGGACGGCACGCTGGTGTACGTCACGTTTCTGGACCAGCACGACATGGTCGTGGCGGCTTACGATTTCGCCGGCAAGCAAGTCTGGCTGGCCCGGCCGGGAGAGTTCACGAGCGTGCACGGCTTTTGCAGCAGTCCCGTGCTGTTTGAAGACAAGGTGATCGTCAACGGCGATCACGATGGAGACGCCTACATCGTGGCGCTCGACAAGGCGACCGGCCGCACGGTGTGGAAAACCGAGCGTGAGAACAAAACCCGCAGCTACGTCACGCCCATCATCCGCCAGATCGACGGCCGCACGCAGATGATCCTTTCGGGCAGCAAGTGCGTGGCCAGCTACGACCCGCACGACGGCTCGCGGCATTGGATCATCGACGGGCCGACCGAGCAGTTCGTGGCGTCGATGGTATACAACGGCGAGCTGTTGTTTCTCACGGCCGGTTTTCCGGAGCTGCACATGCTGGCCATTCGCCCCGACGGCCACGGCAACGTCACCGACACGCACATCGTGTGGCGGACCCGAAAAGCGGCCAGCTACGTTCCGTCGCCGATTGCCGCGGGGGATTACTTCCTGGTCGTCTCGGACGGCGGCATCGCGAGCTGCTTCGATGCCGCGGACGGCAAGCGGCTGTGGATGGAACGGCTGGGCACGCACTACAGCAGCTCGCTCATTTCAGCCGGCGGGCTGGTCTATTTCACGTCCGACGAAGGACACACGACCGTCGTCCGCCCGGGACCGAAGCTCGACATCGTGGCCGAGAACGAGCTGGGCGAATACTGCTACGCTTCGCCAGCGGTGAGCCACGGCCACATCCTGTTCCGCGGCGAGAAGCATCTGATCTCGATCGGGCCGTAGCGCGTATTTGCCCGGGCGCCGCGCCGTGCCTACCTTATGGATGCCTTCGCTGGTTCTCCACGGAATGGAATCATGCCCGCCGTTTTCGAACACGCGTTGACCGTCCGGTCGGAAGAGATCGATCGGCTGGGGCACGCCAATAATCTGGTCTACCTGGCCTGGATGATCGACGCCGCCGTGGCCCATTCGGCGGCACAGGGTTGGACGGCCGAGCGATACGAAAAGCTGGGGGCCGTGTGGGTCGTCCGCTCGCACGAGATCAAGTACGTCGAGCCGGCGTTCGAGGGACAGAAAGTGGTCGTTCGCACCTGGGTGGCCGACATGAGCAAGGTCGCCTCGACCAGGCGCTACAAGATCGTGCGGGCCGACGACGAGCGGACGCTGGCCAAGGCCGCCACGCGGTGGGCCTTTGTCGATCAGACGACCGGGCGCCTGCGGCCGATCCCCGAGGAAGTGTGGAGCGCTTTCGAACTGGTGGCCGACGATTCCGCTCCGCGCGGCCAGTGAGCGGGCGCGAGGCGGCCATTTTTCTTTTTCGCCGCGCGGCATCCTCGGTTTTTTTCCAGCGTGCAAAAACATCTCCTCTACCGCCGAACAAATCCCATCAGAGGGGCGTCCAGCCTCCACATCCCGCCTCGCTTCGCAATCGCTTTGTCCTTCCGTCGATTTCATCGAGCCTACGTTATCGCAACGGGTGGCCCGATTTCTAGAGGGATTGGGGGTTGGGGGTTGGCAGTCTGTTGAAGAATTCGACAGGCTGCGTGATCGCAGGGATGCGATCTCAAAACAGCGACGCAAGTCGTTGTTTTGCGAGCCGTGCGGAGCTTTGCTTCGCACTTGGCGAGGTTGGAAAATGCCACGACGGCATTTTTCAACGGGCGGTTAGAGGCGGACGGCTGCGAAGGCCCCTGCGGCTGTCCCGAGAGGCGGCCGGGAAGCGGGAAACGATCGGGCAATTAGACCTGTCCCAAGACCTGTCCGGTTCATTTGGCCCTGGTCCTTGCGATTGCACATTGTCGCGGAATGCGCGCCCGCTACGACGATCCGGCGACCGGCCGTTTCCTGAGCGAAGACCCGCCGGGCTTCGGCGGCGGCGGCACCAACCTCTACCGCTACGCCGGCAACGACCCCATCAACCAAAGCGACCCTTCGGGCCAGCCGTGACTGAGCGAGGCAGCCAACTTCGTGGAACATATCGGCTCCGTAACTTTAAAGGGGACGCGAGGACGCGAGCCATTGAATTGACTCGCGTCCCCTTTATTTATTCGGTTGAACGTCGAGTGAAGGGCCGAGCGTCCAGGAAACGGTTTGCGTCCCCTTTATTTACTCTTTATTTACTCTCGTCGCCTTGCCGGGGCCAGCCGTCCGGTAGGTCGAACACGTCGCCAAGCGAACGGCCAGCAACCATGCGAATCTTCCCCTCTTCCGTGAAGCCTTGCGATAGTGCCGTCAACACGCCGGAGTATGGCCGCTCGGCGTTGGGGTTGTGAAAGAGTCCGATTGGCGCATGGGCTGCCGATATGGGCATCAGCCAGGATGCCAAGAGCACGGTGCTAACTTGCTTAACGCGCAGATGCCCCCATAGGCCCGTCAAGGCTTCCGCGACGTCGCTCTCGTCCAGGGTAAACGCCATCGCGTTGATTGCCACAATGTAGGGCCGGTCAAGTGTGCCGTAACGGTCCGCCTTTTCAAGCACCGCATCCCGGATTGGCGTAACGTCGTCGATCCACTTCGCCTCGGAGCAAATCATCCCGACCGGACGCTCCGGCGGCTTACCGCGGACCTCCGGCCTTCGGGGATGAGGCCGAAACTCAATTTTGCATTTGTCGTCGACCGGGAACGTCCATCGCGGACGGTTGAACTCCCCAAGCGCGATAACCGCGTCCGCGTTCACCGTGGCGAGGTTGGCTTCAACGAATCGAGCCAAGTCGCCCCGGATGGCTGCTGCTTTGGCGTGCCGCGGATTGAGACGTCGACAAAGAAATCGTTTGTCTTGATTCGGCGATTCAGAACGTCATAGACCGTATCTTTGAGCCGGTTCGTGCTGGCCTCGGCCTCGGATTCACACCCCGCGAGCCTGGCTTCAAGAAAGACCTCGCGGCCGTCCGGCTCTGTGCTCAAAAACTCCGGGCGCTTCGTGTTGCCCGGCAATTCCGGATGCACTTCGACCTTGCAATTGACCCGCCTTAGCAGCGAGTGCAAGCTCAACTCGTAGAAAGCCGATTCGTAGCCCTGCCCGGTCTTTCCCGATTCAAAACGCCGCTTCAACTCCGCGCGATGATTGGCCGGGTAGTCTGCAAACCACGCTTCGAGCAGGGCGCGGATTCGTGCGTCCCGCGGCCGTGCCGAACGGCCGATGAAGGCGAATTGCGGTTCGGAATGCTGCGCGGGGCTGCTGTCTGTGCACTCAAAATCGTCGAACAGAGTCAAGGTCGTATCCATGCAAACTCACTCTGCCATTTCCCGCAGCCGCGGGAATCGCTCGTGAAGCCTCCGCGCAATTCGGGGTATTCGTCGGCAACGAGCTTTAGCCAGTGGATGATTTGAACGGCCGCGAGATAGCCCTTTTCGTAGAGCCACCTCGATTGAATGCCGAATAGGCAAAGACCGTCAGCCGTCCAAATCTCGTCGTCCCTAACCGCCACGGTCCGTTGCCAAAGCCCCCCGCCGCTCATTCCAAACGGAGCGGGCAGGCCCGCGGGAACGGGCAATTTGCTTCCGAAATCGACAACGTCGTCGTTGAATTCAACGACGATAATCGGTCTCTTCGTCAAACGTGCCGTCAATCGTGGAAATCGCGGGCCATCGTGAGGGTTCGATTGGCTCACAACCATAGCCGAGGCCGTAAAACCTCTTGAGGCCCGGAAGGGGTTTCTTCGTCCGAATCCTCGCAACCGGAAAACCGATAAGGCGCAGCTTGAAATTCGGGTTGCCGGTCCGACCGTCGTGGATTCGATCAAGACTAATGGCGTGTAAGCCCGCTCTTGTATCCGCGTTAGGCTCTAGCTCGAAGACCGCGACGTCGACATTGCTGCTGAACATGCGGCGAGTTACGCACGTCAACTGTTCCGGCGTTATTAGGCCGGCTTTCTTCACGAGCGCAACGCTCGTGACGCTCTTTGGGGCGGCGTGCCGAACCGTGGCGAGCAAGAGCTTGTCGCCAATCTGAACTAACGTCCCGGAAGCTCCGTGTTCTCCGCCGTCGCTTGTGGGAAACATACGCGACCGTGTGACGGTAGACGTTTTCGGTCGACGCCTCGCTGGTTGCCCCCGCGATTACAAGGGCTTCGGGCCGAAGGTCCGGATTTCGGAGGCGCCACAAGCGTCGCGGGCTCCCCGCACTTCGGGCAATAGGAATGCGCCCGCGGTCGATTCGGGCATAACCTCAAAGCGGGCCTCGCACCACGGACAAACGACCGCCTCGGACGCTTTGGTTTCCGGCATGGGCCAGCACGCCGTTACAAGCTCCGCGAAGTATTCACTTGTCCAGGTATTCTAACGGTTAATCGCCGGTCCCGGCGAGCGCTACGGCAACCGGCCGGAAATCGTGACGTTTTCGACGTGCTTCCGGACTCTTATTCTAGTAGGGGAGAACTAAAGAGAACTAAAGGGGACGTGAACCTTTATTGACAAGACGGGCCGACGGGGTACGATGCGGGCATGCCTCGCACTGCTCGGAAGATTGTTGGTGGGTATGCCTATCATGTGCTTAATCGGGCCAACGGTCGGCTGCGGTTGTTTCGCAAAGAGGCCGATTTCGCCGCCTTCGAGCAGATCATCGCCCAAGCCCACGACCGCGTCCCGCTGCGCATTTTAGCCTATGTCGTGATGGGCAACCATTGGCACTTCGTCGTCTGGCCGCGCCGAGGGCGCGAGGACGAAGTGGCCGGTTTCTTCCGCTGGCTTTCCATCACGCACGCCCAGCGGTGGCACGCCGCCCACGGCACGAGCGGCATGGGCCACGTCTATCAAGGCCGTTTCAAATCGTTTCCCGTGGCCACCGACGAGCATCTGCTGGCCGTGCTTCGCTACGTCGAACGCAACCCGCTGCGGGCGAAGCTGGTGAAGCGGGCCGAAGCCTGGCGGTGGGGCAGTCTTTATCGCCGCGCACGCGGCACGCCTGAGGAGCGCCGGCTGTTAGCCGACTCGCCGGTGCCGCTGGGCAGCGACTGGCTCAGGCACGTCAACCGGCCGCAACGCGCCGCCGAAGTGGCGGCGATCGAAGAAAGCCTGCGCCGCGGCCGACCCTACGGCGCCGACACCTGGCAACAAAAGGCGGCCCGGCAACTCGGCCTCGAGTACACCCTCCGCCCCCGCGGCCGCCCACCCAAGCCCCCCACCGCAGTTGAGAAGTAGAAAGAAAAGAAAAGGTTCACGTCCCCTTTAGTTCTCTCTTAGTTCTCTCTGGCGGCTTAGAGCCACTTTCGCAGTCCCCAAGCTAGCCGGTTGCGGAGCCGCTGCCACCAGGCTCGATTGCGGCACATCTGGGCATCGATTTGCGTGCTGGCTTTGATCTCTTCGGCGCAGATGCGGCTCAGCTCCGCGGCCAGCGGCTGGGAGCGGATGACGGCGAAAAACTCCAGGTTGATCCGCAGGCTGCGGGCGTCGAGATTGCACGAACCGATGACGCTCCAGCGGTCGTCGATCACCATGGCCTTGCCGTGCATCATGCGGTCGTGCCGCTCGTAGATGTGGATGCCGTGTTTGAGGAGGAATTCGTAGAAATGCCGCGACGCCCACTGCACGATCTTCACGTCGCTGTGGCCGGGCAGGATCACCCGCACGCGCACGCCGCGGCGCCGCGCCCGCAGCAGCTCCCGCAGCACGCGTCCGATGGGAATGAAATAGGCCATCGCGATCGTGATCTCGCGCCGGGCCTGGCGGATGAGCGGCACCAGCACGCGGTGCGGCCGGCGATCGGCCAGCGACGGTCGCGAAGCGAAGAAGTAGATCGCCTCGTCGGGTGCCCGGGCAAAGTCGGGCACCGACCAGCGGGGCGGTTTGTCGCGCGGCTCGCGATGCACTGCGCCGCCAGAGCCGGTCCATCACGGCGGCGATCTCGGCCTGCCGCGGGCCGACCATCCGCGCGTGCACGTCGTGCCAGCCGGCCGACGCGGGAAGCCGGCGGGCCTTGGCGTCGCGGGCCGTGTGCAGCCCGCTTTGATCGACGACGTTCATGCCGCCGAAGTAAGCGATCGAGTCGTCGACGACGAGCAGCTTGCGATGGCTGCGCTGGTTGAGATGCTGCAAGAAACGCGCGCCGCGAATCGCGTGCTGGAACGAATGGAAGACGTGCACGCGGACGCCCGCTGCGCAGCCGCTCGATCAGTGCCCGCGGCAGCGTGAAGCTGCCGAAGCCGTCGATCATGAGCCGCACGTCGAGTCCCGCGCGGGCCCGATCGCAAAGAGCCTCGGCCACGCGGCGTCCGGCGGCATCGTCGGCGTAGATGTAGGTTTCCATCCAGACGCGCCGGCGGGCGACAGCGATGTCGGCGATCATCGTCTCGATCAAGGGGGGCGATTCGGTGAACAACTGAAACGCCTGCCCCGCCACGACGACCTCGGGCGGTCGCCGCGGTTGTGCGGTTTCGTCGGACGTGTACGATACGTCCCGTTGCATGAGCCGCCTGTCTCGAATGCCTAGGCGGCTGCGCCGGAGTTGCCCAACTGCTTATTGTACGCTCGCCGGGGGGGAGAGGGTCGCGGTGCGGGTGATCCCGAAGAACTCGGGGAAATTCGTGCTGGCCCGGCGGCTAGGTTATCCACAGATATCCGACGACCGCGGCGTCGATGAGGGCCGGCACCAGCAGTCCGACCAGGGTGGCGATGATCGGTCGTCGGATGACGATTCCAATGCCCAGTCCCGCCAACGTTCCTATGGCCGGACCGAACAGAAACAGCATCAGGGTCCGTGCCTGAGCTTTCGTCCAGGTGACGGTGTTGGTCGATTCTCGCACGTCGAGGCAAAGGAACAGGATCGCGGCGGCCGCGGCGAAACAAGCAATTGCCAGCACCGGGCGCAGGACGGCAGACAGAAACTTGCGAGTGGTGGTCGGGCTGTCGGTCATCGGCCGTTATTATACGCCGAGCGATCTCGCAAAACGATGGTCTTGGGCCCGGCCTGCTGCCAGAGGTAGACTTGTCTGGCACTGCGAACTCGGGAGGGCACGATGGCGGAGTTCGAGCAACCGGACAAGTTTTATCTCGGCTGCGAGTACGACCTGGCCGGCCGTGCGCGCCGCGACGTGCAATTGCTCTACGAGGCGCGCGATTTGACGACGCACGCCGTGTGCGTGGGGATGACCGGCAGCGGCAAGACGGGGCTGTGCCTGGCGCTGTTGGAAGAAGCGGCCCTGGACGGCATCCCGGCGATCGCCATCGATCCGAAGGGAGACTTGGGCAACCTGCTGCTGGCGTTTCCCGAGCTGCGGCCGGCCGACTTTCGTCCCTGGATCGACGAGGACGAAGCGGCCCGGCGCGGCATCTCGCCCGACGAGCTGGCCGCCGAAACGGCCGCCCGCTGGCGTACGGGGCTGGCCGACTGGGGCGAAGAACCCGCGCGGATCGCCAAATACTGCGCGGCGGTGGATCGCGCGATTTACACGCCCGGCTCGACCGCGGGCTTGCCGCTGTCGGTGCTGCAATCGTTCGCCGCGCCTGCGGCGGCGATTCTTGAAGACGCGGATCTGCTGCGCGACCGGATCGCGGCGGAAGCCTCGGGCCTGTTGGCGCTGGTGGGGATCAATGCCGATCCGATTAACAGCCGCGAGCACATTTTGATATCGCGGTTGCTGGAGGAAGCCTGGCGTCAGGGGCGCGATTTGAAGCTGGCGGACCTGGTGCGCGAGATTCAAGAGCCGCCGATTCGCGAAATCGGTTCGCTCGACCTGGACACCTTCTATCCGGCCAAGGATCGCACGGAGCTGGCGCTGCGGCTGAACAACCTGCTGGCGTCGCCGGGGTTTGCCGGCTGGATGGAAGGTGAACCGCTCGACGTCGAGCGGCTGCTGCGGACACGCCGAGGGCCGGCCGCGGCTGTCGATCCTCTCGATCGCCCATCTCGACGATGCCCAGCGGATGTTCTTCGTCACGATCCTGCTCAACGAGGTGCTGGCCTGGGTCCGGGCGCAAAGCGGCACTTCGAGCTTTGCGGGCGATTCTGTACATGGACGAAGTCTTCGGCTACTTCCCGCCCACGGCCAACCCGCCGTCGAAGAAACCGATGCTCACGCTGCTCAAGCAGGCCCGGGCCTATGGGCTGGGTATTGTGCTGGCGACGCAAAACCCGGTCGACTTGGACTACAAGGGGCTGTCGAACGCCGGCACCTGGTTCCTGGGGCGGCTGCAAACCGAGCGCGACAAGGCCCGGGTGCTCGAAGGGCTGGAAGGGGCCTCGGCCGCGGCGGGCTCGACGTTCGACCGCGGGAAGATGGAAGCCGCGCTGGCGGCGCTGGGCAACCGGGTGTTCCTGTTGAACAACGTGCACGAGGACCGGCCGGTGGTGTTTGAAACCCGTTGGTGTCTGTCGTATCTGCGCGGCCCGCTGTCGCGGTCCCAGATTCAAACGTTGATGGCGGACCGCAAGGGGGGCGGAGAATCTGCCGGCGATACAAACCAGACGAGTCAGGCGCCCGGCGGGCAACTGTTCGTGCAGGCCGGCGACGCCGCGCCGGGCACGGCGCCGTATCGGCCCGGCGCTGTTCGGCAGAGCGAAGTTGCACTTCGTCGACGCGAAGGCGGGAGTTGATTGTGCGCGGGAGAAATCCGCGCTGGTGGCCGTCGACGGTAACGTCGGCGAGGACGTTTGGAACGACGCCGTCGTGAAAGCCGCCGCCGAATTCCGACGAGCAGCGAGCCTCCGGCCGCCGCCGAGTTGCTCTCCGCTGCCGCGGCGCTGAACGATCCCGCGGACGTACGCCCAGGGCGGAGAAATCGTTGGTCGGCCATCTGTATCAGAACGAGACGCTCGAGCTGTGGCATGCTCCGGAGCCAGGCGTCTACTCGCGGCCGGACGAAAGCGGAAGCATTCCAGCCCGCGGCTGGCCGACGTCGCCCGCAAGACGCTCGACGGAGAAGACTCGCGGAGCTCGGGGCCGAGTTTAAATCGCGGCAAGGCGGCGCTGAACAAGAAGATCGAGCAGGCCGAAAAGCGCGCCGGTCGCGAATCTTCGCAGTTTTGGCGGCAACTCCTGCAGACCGCGGTTTCGGCCGTCGGAGCGGTTTCGCAAATCCTTTCCAGCCGTAAATGGACCAGCCAGAGAAACATGTCGCGCACCACGTCGACCGCCCGCAGTGCCGGCCGCGCGGCCCGGGAACGGGAGGACGTCAGCCGGGCGAACGAGCAGCTCGCGGAGTTGCGGCGAACAATTGCAAGAGCTGACCAAGCAGTACGAAACGGACGTAAAGACCGCCGAGAAGGAGGCCCGAGAGCCGCGCATCGAGCCCTATCCGGTGCGGCTGCGCAAGGGAGACGTGGCGGTCGACAGGGTCGTGCTGGCCTGGACGCAATGAACGGCGGACGATCGAGGTTCGCACCGTCCCACGACGGAACACCGCGTTCTGCTCGGGTTGGGTGTAGAGCCCAGGCACTGCTGGGCAGGCCAGCAGCGGCCCGCTGGACAGGCCAGCAGTGGCACCCGCCGTGCCAACGCCGTACTTTGGCTATTGGTCAATCACCGACGCCAGTTGGCTGGCCAGTTGTTTGATCGTCGCGGCGTGCTCGGGGTGATCGGCCAGGTTCACGGTTTCGGCCGGATCCTCGCGGTGATCGTAGAGTTCCCGGGCCTGCACGTGTCCGTCGGCGACGTCGCGCCATTCGGCGTAGCGATAGCGATCGGTCCGCATGGAGTAGCCCATCACGGCGAGCGGTTCTTCTTCGCTGGGATAGGCGGGCCGGGTGTGCTGCGTGATGGCGCACGACTTCACTGTCGCCGCCGGATCGTCGAGCACGCCGCGCAGGCTGCGGCCTTCCAGTTCGCCGGGCGCTTGAGCCCGCACAAGTCGGCCAGCGTCGGGTACAGGTCGAGCAACTCGACCAATGCGTCGGTCTGTTTTCCGCCGCTACGATCGGGCGTGGCGATGATCAGCGGCACGCGGGCGTCGAGCTCGAAGTTCGACGTCTTGGCCCACAGCGATTGTTCGCCCAGGTGGTAACCGTGGTCGGACCAGAAGACCACGATCGTTTTGTCGGCGAGTCCTTCGTGCTGCGAGCGCGTCGAGGACCTTACCGATCTGCGCGTCGACGTAGCTGATCGCCGCGTAGTAGCCGTGGCGCAGGGCCAGCGTTTCGGCCGGCGTGGGGCGGCCGCCGGGACGACTTTTGAAAGCGTTCAGTATTTCGCGCGAATCGTGCAGGGCCACCGGCGGCACGTCGAGCGGCGGATCGGGGTGGGCCGGAAACCTGACGTCGGACCGCTGGTACATGTCCCAATATTTCTTAGGCGCGTTGAACGGCGAATGGGGCTTCCAGAATCCGACCGCCAGAAAGAACGGCCGGTCCTTCAGTTCGGCCAGGGCCTCGACGGCCAGGTCGGCGATCCGCCCGTCGAAGTACGCGTCGTCCGGCACGTCGCGGCGTTCGGTCTTGGGAGTGTTGGCCTGGTTCGGCGGCACGGCCCCCTCGACCTGCGGCTTGTCCGCGCCGTGATTGGCATAGTGCATCACGGCCGGCACGCTCCACGAGGCCGGGTCGCCTTTGTAGGCGTCCTGCCGCCAGTTGTGAAAGATCTTGCCGATGCACTGGGCATGGTAGCCGTTTTGCTTGAACAGTTGCGGCAAGGTGACCGCGTCGGGCCGATGCTCGCGAAAATGGGTCGGCAGGTCCCAGATTTCAATCGTGTCGGGACGCAAGCCGGTGAGCAGCGATGCCCGCGACGGATTGCAAACCGCTTGTTGGCAATAGGCCCGGTTAAAGACCATGCCCCGGGCCGCCAGCCGATCGATGTTCGGCGAAAGAGCCAACGTATCGCCGTAACAGCCCAGCTCCACGCGCATGTCGTCGACGGCGATAAACAGGACGTTGGGGCGCGCGTCGTCGTCGGCCGTCGCACCCAGCGCAAGGGGCGAGGATCAGCAAGACGACAGCGGTTTTCGTGAACGAGTGACGACTCATGTGACACTTACCTGATTCAGGTCGGCGGCGGGGATCTTACGGTTTCATGCGTGACGCGAAGCTGCCCAGCGGGGCCAGGATTGCGGAAGACGTTCATTTTAAGCAAGACGATGCCGTCGAGAACAGCCGCCGCAGCATATTCAGGGACGCTGCGGAAATCATCGTGCGGCACCGAGCAGCAAGGCTGACGGGCACGCTTCGGCAGACCGAGGTTCGGAGCCGGTTATTGGCCACGCCAGCGTCGATGACGACCTCGTGCGCGAACGTGTCAAGGTCTGGGCTCGGCAGTCGGCCAGAGAAACGCCCGAGGTTCGGAGCGGTCCGCCGGGCGGATGCCGCCGGAAGCCAGCCAGCGGCCGTTCGGCGCAAAGCAAATCGTTTGGAAATCCTTCGGTCCGTCTCCAATCACCGCGAGTTCCTCGCCGGTGTTGATATGCCAAAACCGCAGCGACACGTCGCCTGAAACGGTGGCCACGATCGGTTCGTCCGGCGAGAACGCGACGTCCGACACAGCGGCGATGTGTCGCAGCACGACGCCTTGATCTTGCCAGGAATCAAGACTCCACAACCGCACGATCTTGCCGTGGCTCCCACTGGCCAACAGCCGGCCATCCCAGGAGACAGCGAGACATAGCACGGCGGTCCGGTGACCGACCAGCGTTCGCTCGATCCGAAACGACCTGAGATCCCAGACGCGAATGTTTTTGTCGACGCCCGCCACGACGAGCCTGCGCGAGTCGGGGGTGAATACCTGCGAGTAAACGGAGAGTCGGTCGTTTGGCAGCGTTCCCAATCGCTTGCCGGAACGGGTATCCCATACGCGGCTGGTCGCGTCCGGGGCAGCGGTGCCGGTAGCCAAGAGCGTACCGTCGTCGTTCAACGTCATTGAGTTTACCGTGGCGGGATGCGCCGGCAGCGTCGCGAGCAAATTCTGGCTGTGTAGATTCCAGACGCGCACAACGCGGTCGCCGTGCAAGCTGGCCAGCGTCGATCCGTCCCTCGAAATGCGAAACCATTCGGGGCCGATCGCTTCGCGGGGCAACAGCGGTTCCGATGAGCCGCGGTCGAGATCACAGCGCACAACCTGCCCTTCGGGTTCGAGAGTGCCCAGCAGTTGGCTGCTGGGAGTAAAGGCAAAGCCGCGGAGGAACTTGACTCGATCCGGCGGCGTCTGGCGGTCGGACTGGTTTGCCAGGTTCCAGAGGCTGACGCTGCCATCGGTGCCTGCGGCGGCGATGGTGTCGTCGCGCGGCGAGGAGGCGAGCGACCAGATGCGACCTTGCCCGGCGGCGAACGTTCTTACGGCTGCGCCATACCGGCCCCTCGTGCAATCGCAGGGTTTCGTCTTCGCCCGCCGAAACCATCCGCTTCCCGTGGGACAGAAACACGGCGGACGTCACGCGACTGCGGTGCCCGGTCAATTCGCCGATCATTTTGCCGGTGGTGCAGTCCCAGATACGAACGAACTGGTTGTTTCCTGCCGTGACGACGGTCTGGGAATCTTCCGAGAAAGCGATGGAGCGAACGTTATTGCTGCCGTGCCTCGAGCACGCATCGCAGCGTCCGCGTGTCGAGGTTCCACAGGCGAGCCTTCTTGTCGGTGCTGGAGGTGCCCAACAGGCGTCCATCAGGCGAGAAGGCGACGCACCCCACCGAAGCGGTATGGCCGGTCAGTTGGGCCAGCACTTCCTTCCGTTTCACGTCCCAAAGCGTGACCTCCGGTTTCCGTCCGGCGGCGGCCAACGTCTTGCCGTCGGGCGAAAAAGCCACGTTAAAGATTTGATCGTCTGGCGTGCCCAACGAGCCGGCCGCGGCGAGCGTCTCCAGGTCCCACAGCCGAATAGCGCCCGTACCGCCGGCCGAGGCCAGGAGCTTTCCGTCCGGCGCAAAGGCCACGCTGGTGATCTCATGATCATCTCCCCGGAGCACGGCCACGGAGCGAAGCGTGTCTGTTTGCCAGAGCCTGATCGTGCCGTCGGAACCTGCCGACGCCAGGAGACTGCCGTCGGGCGAAAAGGCCACGTGATAGACCGGACCGCGATGTCCATACACTCGACGCGACTCGCCGTGACACAGCCACCACAGGTATTTACAGAGAAACCCGCGCAGATCGCGCTTGCCGGGTGGTGGTCGCAGGCGCTGCAGCAGTTCGACGGCCTTTTGGGTGTCGGTGAGTCGCCAGGCTTCGTAGGCGGACTTCAGGTCGACCGCGTAATAGTGCGAGCGCAGCTCCAGTTCGCTCTGTTCGGCCGAGATTTGCGCGCACTGCGCTGCTTCAAGCGCCGTCGACAGCGTGCGCACGTGAAAGCTCCCTCCGACGACAAACAGCGCGATGACGGTTCCGGTCATCAACGTTGCCACGGCCACGGCTGGCTTGCGCCGCGCCCAGCGGACCACGCGCCCGATCGCACCCAGGGGCCGCGCCACGGTCACGTCGCCGCGTAGGTAACGCCGCAAGTCATCGGCCAGTTCCGCGGCCGTCGTGTAGCGCCGCCGGGGAACTTTCTCCAGGCACTTCAGCACAATGGCTTCGAGGTCTTTGGAAATCTCGCTTCGGGCCAGCCGCAGCGGACGTGGCTCGTCGCTGACGATTCTGCGCAGCGTGTCGGGATTTGAACAGCCTTCCAGCGGCACGGATCCGGTGAGCAGCTCGTAGAGGATGGCACCCAGGGCGTAGACATCTGTGGCTGGACCTATTTGGGAACTGAGCCCCGCGGCCTGCTCGGGAGCCATGTAGGCGGGCGTGCCCAGCAAACTCCCGACCTGGGTGGTTTTAGCGTCGGAATCGAACACCTTTGCCAGACCGAAGTCGGTCAGCCGCGGAATGAAACTCGACGGGTCCGTGACCGCCGAAGGGAGTGGCGACAAGGTCGCGTCGGGGACAATCGCTCGATCCAGCAGCACGTTGCTGGGCTTGATGTCGCGGTGCAGGATGCCCTGCCCGTGCGCAGTACGCCACACCGTCGGCCAAATCGGCGATCAGTTTGGCCGCCACCAGCGGCGGAACCGGATTCGGCTGCGAAGCCAACCAGTCGGCCAGCGTCGGGCCATCGCAGTAGGCACTGGCGATGTAACAGACGAGCCCCGCGTCACCGGCCTCGAAAACGGGGAGCAGGTTGGGATGGGCCAGCCGGCCGGCGATCTGCGCCTGGCGCACGAACCGCTCCCGCAGCTCGGACGTCACCAGGGCCTCGGGCCGCGGAACTTTTAGTGCAACGGTGCGCTCGAGCACCGGATCGTGTCGCAAGAAGACGACGCCGTGCCCGCCGTGTCCCAGCTCGCGCACGACTGCGAAGCGACCGATTCTCAGCGGGGGCTGCCGTGGCGGGGCACCTTCGGCCGCGAATTCGGTCGGGGCGATATTACGCGCCCGGTCATCGCCGGCCCAAAGTTCGCATGCCGTTGAGCCCAGTCGCGTGCGCACGCGTCCCAAGGCCAGCAAGCACTGCTTGACGTCGTCCGGGAGCGTTTCGCGCCGAGGCTCGTCCTCGACGGTGCTTGCCTCCGTGGTTCGCTGCACCCGCGAGTTTTCCTCGTAGTCGGCTAGTGGATCGCTCCACTTCCGAGCTGTATCGGCCGGTGACCCGTCATCCGCAGGTGCCATTGGTTGGATCAAGCTGTTTAGTCAGTTTCTGGACGGCCCGGACCCACAGGTTGCGGGCCGCCGATTCGGTCCGGCCAAGCGCATTCCCCACTTCCGCGAACGGCATTCCCTGGAAGGTCCTCATAGTAATAACTGCGCGATGCTCGTCCGAAAGCCCGCGCATTGCCCGAGCCAGCCACAAGGCTTCGTCGTCTTGGATGGCCGGAGCGTCGGGCGGGCAATTGTCGGCGGCCAACTGTTCGAGAATGCGGGCGTCGAGGCCGGCATCGAGCGATAACTCGCGACGGAAGTCCCGTTTTTTCGTCCCGGCGTGGAAGCGCCACGCCGCCTTGACGTTGGTTTCCAGGATCGCGGCCAGCCAGGCCAGCAACTCTTGCTCGCTGTCTCCCTTGAAGCGCTCGAAGTGTTGATGCGCCTGCAGGAGGGTCTCTTGCACGATGCTCGACGGGGCGACTTTCGCGCCTAGTGTCGGATCGAGCCGAGACCGTGCCACGGCCAGCAGATAGTCGCGGCAGCCGGCAAACAAGGCATCGAACGCTTCGCAGCGACCTTGCCGGGCGGCCTCGATCAACTGCCGCAGTCGCTCCTCCCCGCGGTCATCGGTTTTGTGGCCGCCGCCCGACGCGCGGCCATCGTCACTGGGTGAAGTCATTGCGAGTCGGTGAGTCGAAAAGTAGCCGGTTTTCGGAACATTGCCTGGGCGGCTGACGATTATCTCTCCCCCGCTGGTGTGGGGCAAGCTTTTTGTCGAGTCAAAAAATGGGGCGACGGTGATTTTTTTGAGTTCTCGCGAACGAATCGCCGAGCCGGGCGCAGTTGAGGATTTGAGAGGAGATCGTCGCGCCATTTGCCCGTCGTCCGCCCATCAGCGCAACCCTGAGGAGTCAGCTCATGCAAGTTCGAAAGTCGCCCTGTTTCATCGCGCTGGCCGCGCTCGGGTTGTACGCGACGGCGAGTGTCCGCGCACAGGCGGAGTACCAATTCGTCCAGTCGATTGACGTGGCTGCATTTAGCGTAGCGGTTGATAGTTCGGACAACATTTGGGTCAGCTCCCTCTTCGAGCCATACATCAAGGAGTACAACAGCAGCGGAGCACTCGTCACGCAGTTCGGCGCGGGGGCACGGCGCCGGACAGCTTGGCTTCGGCCCGACTGGTATGGCAATCGGTCCTGCCGGCAATGTCTGGGTCGCAAATGAATACATCGACACGTTGATCCCCCCCGGAGTCGAAGTGGGCCGGGTCACAGAGTTCGACAGCAGCGGAGCGTACATCGCGGAGCTTGGCACGTTCCCACAGGCTATTTCTGGCGTGGCGTTCGACAACTCAGGCAATGTCTGGATCACCAATGGGGGCGGCATCCAAGAGTACAGCAGTAGCCTGTCCTACATCACCCAGATCGTCAGTTTCCAATACGAGCCGTTCCCCGGTGTCCCCTACTATGAGTACAGCAGTCTCAACTACCCAACTGACGTGGCGGTCGATAGCTCGGGCAATGTCTGGGTGGCCGATAGCAACAACAACCGCATCGTAGAGTTCGATAGCAGCGGGACGAACATCACGCTGTTCGGCACGGAGGGGAGTGGTAATGGTGAGTTTGAAAACTTGACGGGCTTGGCGGTCGATAGCTTGGGCAACGTCTGGGTGGCAGACGGCGGGAACAATCGCATCCAAGAGTTCAGCAATAGCGGAGCGTACATCACGCAGTTCGGTACCGAGGGCACCGGTAACGGCGAGTTTGAATTCCCGAATGACGTAGCGGTCGATAGCTCAGGTAATGTCTGGGTGGTCGACTTTAACAACAACCGTATCCAAGAATTCAGCTCGGTGCCCGAGCCGGCCTCGATTGCTCTGTGGGGCTGTGCCGTGGTCGGCTTGCTGGTGATCCTCCGCACGCGAACGCATACCATTAAATTCGGTGGATAAAATACCCCGTTAGGGTGATAGAAAATAGTTTGTATAGCAAGAAAATGCGGGGAGTCGGGGTTTTCGCCTTCGCGCAAGCCCCTGTTCTACATCTTTGTCCAGGTGATGCGGGGTCATGCCCCGCGGGCTACAGATTGCTAATGCTTCGGCGTACAACCCGATAGCCACGGTCTCTGTGCCCACGTAACGCCTGGTAGGCGGGTCTGCTTCTTCAGACCGCCTGTGGCGCCGTCTTTCGACGCCACCCGTTCACTGAACGGTGCGTTGCACACGTTCGGGCTCGATGCCTGGCTTCGGGCGTTCCTGGCTTGACCCCTGGCCGGCTCCGCACATTGGGCCGCGCGGGATGCCCTGTCCGGAATTCTGAAACCCTGGCGGTGATCCGCCGATCTGCCATAGCCATTATTCCATACGATTTGAACTCGAGAGGACCAACCATGCACTTGCCTACGACCCGCTGCCTGTCGCTTGCTTGCGGAGCTCTCGTCGCGTGGCATCTGTGGGGCGGCGTGCCCCGGGCGTGCGCCGAGGATGTCATCTTCACGATCGATTCGAACCAAAGCACCACCACCTGGTCCGGCAGCGATGACGACTACGGACCGTTTCAAGAGTTGACCCCCGGCAGCCTGTCGGCGCCGGTCTCGGGACATTTTCTGGTGCGCTTCGACCCCTTGAACGGCACGCCGGAGACGATCCAGTTCATCGGCGGCGACGGGTACTTTCAGTTGGGTTCGCCGTACGTCGTGGCCCCGGGCGTGGGTGGCAGCGAGACGCCCGCGCCGGCGAATGTGGCGATGACCACCGCCGGAGGCGAGGCGACGCTGGTCTATCGCGACCTCGTCTGGGATTTTCAGAGCGATCCGGTTTCGGGTACCGGAGGCGTGTTTCCCGCCGCCTCGACTCCCTTTACCGTCCTCACCGGTGAGCTCGACGGCAAGGATCCTGGCGACTCGGGAGGTCAGAATCTGGCGTACGAGGGATACTTCACCAATCCAACCGGCGGTACGTGGACCCTGAGCGAGTCTTCGCCGGGCTCCGGCGATTGGACGCTCGAGACGTCAGGCTACTACGCGTATACGTACAATGGATTTGTCACGCACGGCGATCAGACGGCGACATTGAGCAGCGTCGCCACGGCCCACTTCGGCGCGGCAAACATCGCCAACGTGGGGTCGAGCGACACGCACGCCGAAGCGCTCGGCGGCTCGGGGAGCACCGGCGGCGTCTCGGTCGATTTCAGCGGCGCCACCTCGGGGGGCGAGCTCAGCGTGCAGCAAGTGCCCGACGACACCGGCCTGTCGCAAGCGGCCATCGCCGCGGCCGCGGCGAACCCGATTTTCGCGCTGTCGACCTCGGAGCTGTCGGTGGCACCTCAAATCTGGAACGTGCAGTACGACGGTTCTTTGAATGGCGGAACGGCCACGCTGGTGTTCAACTACGACCCGTCGCTATTGCCCGAGGGGGTCGACCCGTCGACCCTCGGCATCTGGCACTTCAGCAAGATCACCGACCAATGGGTGTTCGGCGGCACAGTGGACCCGATCGCGCACACGATCACGTTCCAGACGGACAGTTTTTCGCCGTTCCAGTTGGGCGTGAACGTGCCCGAGCCGGGTACCTGGCGCTGGCCGTCGTCGCGCTGGGGTGCCTGACGCTGCCGTCCGTTCGACGCCGCCTGCGGCGTCGGGCCGGATAGTGCTCGGCTGGAACTACGCGGCGGGAGTTCCCTCTCCGTCGAAGTAGTGGAGACCCCGCGTCTTCTGCAGATATTTCTGGCCTTTATTCGACTTAGCAGCCCGTTGAAGAATTCGGCGGGCTGTGTCATCGCATGGATGCGATGCCAAAATAGCGACGCAAGTCGTTGTTTTGCGAGCCGTGCGGAGCTTGGCTCCGCACTTGGCGAGGTTGAAAAATGCCACGAGGGCATTTTTCAACGGGCCGTTAGGCCGCCGTCCGGCGGTTGGCGACGAGACAGTCGGCCAGGCGCCGTGCCGTCGCTTGAGTTGCTGCGCGGAGGTCGCTGCCTGGGGTTTCCCGCCGCCCCGGGCACGGCGGCCGTCTGGCACGTCAATCTTCGAGTACGCCATTCTCGGCGATCCTCCCCCAGGGATTGACGGCAAAGGCCTGCCGTCGGCAAGGAAATTGGCGACAGAGATTTTCTTGCAGTTCTCGCGAACGATTTCTCGGACCCGTCGCAGTTAACTAATTGGTGGGGAGCCTCATCGAGCTCCTTGGCCTGGGGTGTGGCGGGCCTCGGAGGGCAATCCTCTGATGCAGGCGACACGGTTGCCGCCCGGCGTTTGCGACCGACCACCGGGCCATTTCAAACGGGAGGAACGCTCGTGCTATAAACCTGCCGCGAGATTGAGCAGGGAACATCGTCCGAGTATCGGACGACGCACGCCGAGAAGCGCGCGAGTAGGCGCTCTCGTTCTCCATCAAAGCACAGGTGTCCCAGCCTAGGCAGGCGAACATCGTCATGCCGAGTTGGCGCGCACGCATCCGCTTCGCCACTTGGTTTTCCTTAGCGTATTGCGCAGCGCACATCACAAATCCGAAGGAATAGCATCATGAGAAAAAACAGTCTGTCCCGCGTGTGCTCACATGAGGCGCGATGGTCGGTGGCAATCTTGCTGGTCGCCTCGTGCTCCGTTTTCTCCAGCGGTCCCAATGCACTGGCCGTGCCCGTCGAGCTTGTCGATCAACAGCAGACGTTCGACAACGGTTCAAACCCGGGCGACCTCACCTCCGGACACAAGGGACAAACGTTTACTCCTTCCCTGTCAAGCCTCGATTGGGTCGAGGTCAAACTTTCCAGCGGTCAACTCGATACCTACCAGGTCGGCATTCGCTCCAACGACCTCAACGGACCGATCCTTGGTGCGAGCAACGTGGTTAGCGTACCAATCGCGGATGGTAACTACGTCTTGCATATGGATTTCTCGGCTCCCGTCGCGTTGACTCCCGGGAACCAGTACGCCATCGAAGTCATTCCGGTTTCGCTCAACGACACGGGGTACAGCGTACGGCTCTCTCTGTCTGACCTCTACCCGAGCGGGATTTACTACACTTCGCCCACCTCGTCGATTGCCACAGACGACATGTGGTTTCGCGAAGGCGTTTACGTACCTGAGCCGTCGACGTTTGCGATGGCGATCACATTGCTCCTGGCGTTAGCCGTTGCGATTTGCAGCAGGCGGCTCGGTTGTGGGCTGACCCCGGCCGCGCCGGCGTGCTGTCGTCGCTCGACGCGCCTCGAACCGCGCAGGCTACCAGTTCTCTTGAACGTGATCAGTCGATCCGCTTGGAAGGTACGTCGGAGCCGGCTTCGGTTGCGTTGTAGTTTTCCATCGTCGTCGGCTTGCCTAGTTTCCGCCGAAGGAATCTTTCGAATCGCGGCTGATTAACGGACGACGGTTTGGTCTCCGTTCAATCGACAAGGAGAAGCTCGTCGTAAGCCTTTTTGAATCTATAGGAGCATTGGTGGTCCATGAAAATGAAGAAGAGCGGCTCGACACGGCGGCATTCCTTCGTTCATCTTTTCGCGGTTGCATCGACGCTTGCCGCCACGATCTCCCACAGCGCGATGGCGGCGACCTTCGGCGGCTTGGATCTCAGCCGCGGCGGTATCGACAGCCTGTCCGACGCCAGTGAGATGGCGCCTTATCGCGCGTTAATCGGTGGACTCGTCCCCGGGGCAACCTTTTCCGGTACGGATACGCTCACCGAAAGTTATCTTTCCACGGTGGATGGCGTGTTTCTGGGCGGCGCTACTTCAATCAACTCGGCCATCACCCCATTGACCTCGTCGGAGCAAAGCGCGCTCTTCCAGTTCGTGCTCGGCGGCGGTTCGGCAATTATTGGCACCGACAACGCGAACCAATCTGCCGGCGCGATTGACGCTTTCAACTCGCTCTTGCGCCGTTTGGTCTGCACGAAACGGGCGACAGCGATACTGATTTTCCGGGCCACGAGGGATATACGGTAGTCGATCACATGCACCCGCTCACCAGCGGTCCGTTCGGCGTCGTCAACAGTGGCCCCACAGATCGGTACGGTTGGTACGACGACCTGGGGCCCCATGCCTCGGCAATCGCCGTGGGAACGTACAACAGCCAACCAATCGTCGCGGTAATCGATCCTGGCGTGTTGGGGCCCGGCAGCGGGCCGGTGGTGTTCTTCAGCGATCTTGACGCGCCAGCGTTCTATACGACCAGCCCCGATACGCTCGCCTTTGATCTCAACATACTTTATTTCGCGTTTGCACCGGAGCCGTCGACGTTCGTATTGGCGGCACTGGCGGGCATGGTGCCGCTGTCAATCGCTTACCGCCGTCGCAAATGGTCCCGAGCGTAGCTGCTTGCTCGATGGTCAGCGTCTTCGGGGCAGTGTGCCGTAAGGGGCGCGCACGACTCGCCTTTCGAACCTCGCCCCCCTGAGTTCAAGGAGTTACCTGATGCGATCTCGAACGCTGCGATGTGCGATCACCCAGGCTATGCTCGGGCTTTTTACCGCGACGAGTTCGGTGGCGTCCGCTGATTATCAGTTCGTCAAAGCTGTTGGTTCGTACGGGAGCGGGAGCGGCCGGTTTATTTATCCGACTGACGTGACGATCGACGGTACCGGCAACCTGTGGGTCGCCGATTTCAACGACGATCGGATTCAAGAGTTCAGCAGCACGGGAGCGTATATCGCCCAGTTCGGCACGCCCGGCAGCGGAGATGGCCAATTTGGTGGTCCGCTTGGGGTCGCGGTCGATGGCACCGGCAACGTGTGGGTAGCCGATTTTTACAACAACCGTGTCCAAGAGTTCAGCGCCAGCGGTGCCTATATCTCGCAGTTTGGCTCGAGCGCCACTGGGAATGAACGACTGCAAGGTCCTACCAGCGTAGCAGTCGACAGCTCGGGCAATATCTGGGTCGCATGCATCGACGACCGCGTTAAGGAGTTCAGCAGCAGTGGAGCATATATCACCCAGTTTGGATCGCACGGTGATGGCGCGGGACAGTTTGACCATCCCGCCGGTCTTGCAGTCGATCCATCGGGCAATGTTTGGGTGGCTGACTTCAACAACCACCGCATTGAAGAATTCAGCAGCGATGGAGCGTTTATCGCTCAGTTCGGGTCAGAGGGGAGTGGGAACGGTCAGTTTGAAGGGCCGTTTAGCGTGACAGTTGACGGCACCGGCAACGTCTGGGTCGCCGATTACGGCGACAACCGTATCCAACAGCTAAGCAGCACGGGCGCGTTCATAAGCCAGTTCGGATCATACGGCAGCGCGAACGGCCAGTTTTTCAATCCCAGTGGCGTGGCGGTCGACAGCTTCGGCAACGTGTGGGCTGCCGATTCCGGCAACCACCGCATCGAAGAGTTTAGCGCGGTGCCCGAGCCGGCTTCGGTTGTGCTATGGGGATCGGCCGCAGCCGGCTGGTTTGTGATTCGCCGAGCGCGGAGACTTGCGAATCCGAGCAGACATCGCCTGTGGTTTCGCGCCCCGCGATGTGTCGTCGCACTGCTTGCGATCGGTCTGTTCATCCTGATTCGTTCGCCGGCACGCGCTGATTATCAATTCGTGCAGGCTTTCGACTCGTACGGCAGTGGGATCGGACAGTTGGGCGGCCCTACCGGCTTGGCGATCGATAGCGGCGGCAATGTCTGGGTCACCGAATTTGGCAACAGTCGCGTTCAAGAGCTCAGCAGTAGCGGCGCGTACATCACGCAATTCGGCTCGTACGGCAACGGCGACGGTCAGTTCGAGTTTCCATTTGGCGTGACATTTGACAGCTCGGGGAATATTTGGGTCGCTGATACCGGCAATGAGCGCATCCAAGAATTCAGCAGCAGTGGAACGTACATCACGCAGTTCGGCTCATACGGCGCCGGAAACGGTCAGTTCGATTATCCGAATGACCTGGCGCTCGATAGCTCTGGCAACGTGTGGGTCGCCGATACGAACAATGACCGCATCCAAGAATTCAGCAGTAGCGGTGCGTTCATCATGCAGTTCGGCACCGAGGGGAGTGGAAGCGGTCAGTTCCAGGACCCACGAGGTGTAGCGGTCGATCGCTTCGACAATATCTGGGTTGCGGACTACAACAACCACCGCATCCAGGAATTCAGCAATAGCGGTGCGTACATCGCCCAATTCGGCTCGTACGGCACTGGCAACGGTCAGTTGGCGTACCCCAATGATACGACGATCGACCCTTTGGGCAACGTTTGGGTCAGCGATACCGGCAACGCACGTATCGTAGAGTTCAGCAGCGGTGGAGCCTATCTTACGCAATTCGGTTCGTTCGGCAGCGGAAACGGTCAGTTTGATTTTCCCTGGAGTGTCGCCGTCGACAGCTCGGGAAATGTCTGGGTTACCGATTCCAACAACCAGCGCGTCGAAGAGTTCAGCCAAGTGCCTGAGCCAGCCTCAGCTGTAATGCAGATTATTGCCGTCATCGGCTTGCCGATGTTCCGCCGCTGCCGGAGAACCGGGCGTTAGGGTGCTGTGGAGCGGCGCAAAAGTCCGGCAGCTTGATTCGTCTGCTCTGTGGAAGACGCGGATGGTATGTCCGGTCGCCGGCCAATTTACTGCGAAAACGGCCAGGCAAACTTCGCGAAGTCATGCGAACGACGCCCTTAGTTAAACGTCACCGGCGTAAAGCACAGCACCGGAATCGCCAGCGACGCCAGACCGAAGACGCGCCGCCACCAGCCGAGCGGCACGTCGTCGTCGCGCGTGGGCGGATGGTCCACGCCTAAGAGGATCACGATCACCAGCATGATCGTCCAGTTGTAGTGCTCGTCGAAGACGATGAACAAGATGGCGGCGATCATGAAGGCACGCGAGACAATCTTGGCCCGCCGCCCGAACAGACCATAGATCACGTGGCCGCCGTCCAACTGGCTGATCGGCAGCATGTTGAGCCCCGTGATGAGCATTCCGACCCAGCCGGCCATCAATAGCGGCTGCCCTTTGTTGAGGATTGCATCGGCCGCGATATCGGGCCGCAGGTAATGCGCCATCAGGCGAAAGATGAGCGGATCGCCCAGCACGATCGGTGCTTCGCCCTCCATCACCGTGGCTCGCTGGATGCCAAACCAGGTGATCGGCAGCGCCACGAGCAGTCCGGCCCAGGGGCCCCAGATGCCGATATCGAAGAGTTGTTTGCGGTCGGCCTGCGAGCCTTCCATGCCGATCACGGCTCCCATCGTGCCCGTCAACATGAAGGGAACGGGAATGAAGAACGGCAAGCTGGCAGGCACGTGATAACGGAGCGTCTGGACGAAGTGTCCCATCTCGTGGGTGAGCAGGATGCCGAGCACGGCGCCGGCATAGACGAGTCCGTGCAGCCAATTGGCGGCGATTGTCGGACCGACCGTGCCGTTTTCCAATTGCGTGGCTGGGTCCCAGTCGAGCGCCCCGGCGATGAACGTCGAGGCGCACGTGGCCAGGAACAAGAAGACCGGCAACGCGACGCGTCGCCTGCGGGGCCGAACGCCGCCAGGCGATGCCGGGCGGGCCAGAGAACTGGTCTCGCCGGATCGTTCAGCATCCATCCACAAAAGAACGTCCGGTTCGACCTCCGGCGGCAGACGCGGCACGTTGGGATCACTACTGAATTCGGCCATTCCTCCAGCATAACAGCCAGTCGCCAAGCGCCGAAAGGGGCCCGACCCATCGGGTAGCGTCCCAGAGGTTCAAAGACGAGCGACCTGGCAGCTGGCGCCCGTCACTCTTCTTCGGGCGGCTGGCCGATCGCCCGCAGATAGCCGGCCAGGCGGGATTGCAGATCGATCAGGCTTTGCCACTGGCGGATGTCGAGCGAAACCTGGTCGTCGTCGGAGTTGGTTTTGACCGAGTTGAGCAAGTCCCGAATTCGCACGTGCAAGTATTCCAAGAGCTCGCAAAGCTGCGCGGCCTGACCGGGGCTCAAGCGTTCGGGCAGCTCGGGCGGCAGCAGCGTGTGCAGCGTGCTTTGAATGTCGGGGTCGGCGCTCCAGTTGAGCTCGAACTCGAGCGCGCCGGCCTGGCCGGGCGGGGGCAACTCGCCGAAGCTGCCGGTGCTTTGCGGCCCCGGGCCACCAGGTGGGTCCTGTCCGCGCAGCGTGGCCAGCCGCTCGGCGATCTGCTGGCGCGAGCCGAACAACAGCACCGAGCGTCCCAGGCTGATGATGTCTCCATAGCGAAGGATGCGCAGTTGAATGTCCTCGCCGTTGACCTTCGTGCCGTTGGTGCTTTCCAGATCCGTGATCACGACCTTGTCCTGGTCCTCCTGGATCTTGACGTGAAAGCGGCTCACGCGTTCGTCGTTGAGTTGCAGGGAGTTGCCCTCCTCGCGCCCGATGGTGACGGGCGTGGGCAAATCCTCAAACACCCGGCCCCGGTCGGCGCCGTCGAGGACACGTAGAGTGATCTGCGCCATGGGTGTCTTGGGGGCGGAAATGAAATCCGCGGCCCACTTCCCGCCGCGGCACCTGCGCTTATAACATCCGCGTGTCCCGGGCTCAAGCCGGGCCGCAGGCGAGCGGCCGAATTGTAGCCGAGTTGGGCGGCCAAAGCGTGCCTGGGGGGGCCGTCCTTGCCGACCGGAGCCTTCGCCGCCACACGACGACCTCCCGGCTCGGCCGCGACGACCACGTCCGTGCCTAGCCGCCCCCGCCCCCGCGCTTGTCGCCCCCGCCACCACCGCGTAAGCTAAACAGCGGCCCACGCGCCCGTGGCGCAATTGGATAGCGCATCGGTCTTCGGAACCGAGGGTTGCAGGTTCGAATCCTGCCGGGCGTACTTCTCTTTTCGGCGAGTGCAGCGCGATGCAATCCGTACCGTCGCGGCGCGAAGTGGCGCACAACTCGCCACGCGTTTGGGGTTTGCGGCCTCGCGATTTTCTTCCGCTCGCCACGGCTCGGCCATCCTCGTCGGTGCAATCCGATGCCGACTCATTCGTCTCCGAGGCGAGCCGTACGGCACCATTTTCGGCACCAGACGGCACCACTGTGGGCACCATTTTGCCGCTGGACCAAGCGTCGCCGGGTAACGAGTCAGTGGTTGGCAACCAAGACATCGGTCTCTTCTCCAAATGGCGTCCGTTCGCATTGCCGGCCCTGGGCAGCAGATCGGCGATGCGGGATAATGCCGCTCGACCGAACGTCGCCAGGGATGAACCAATGAAACTGTCCAACCGCGAACACGCCCTGGTGCCTCGGGAGAAAGTGGTCGACTACCTGCTATCGACCACGCATCGAGACGGCCGACACAAGGCCGCGTTTTTCAGCGGGTTTGGCTTCCGTGTTGAGAATTGGGAGGATCTGGTGGATGCTCTTCTGCGGCACGCCGGCGACCACGAAGTGGCCAAAGAGGAGAATTCGCCCTTTGGCACCCGATATGTTGTTGACGGTACAATGGTGATGGCCGACGGCCGGGACGCCCTGGTGCGGACGGTCTGGTTCGTCGATACGGGAGCCGACGCGCCGCGATTCGTGACCGCGTACCCGTTGCACAGGTGAAGCGATGATGAAAGAACTCGATACCGTCGTGCTGACGGAAGATCTGGCCGAGCATGGACTGAAGCGGGGCGACGTCGGTACGGTCGTCTTGTTGCATGGCGACGCCGGGTACGAGGTCGAATTCGTCAGCCTGAAGGGCGAGACGCTGGCGGTCGTTTCGCTTCGAGCGCACCAGGTGCGTCCCTTGGGCGAACGGGAAATAGCGCAGGCCCGATCGGTGGAGACGGCCGCGCGCTGATGCGAATTGCGGTTACGCATCGCGCCCTCCGGCACGGAGTAGCCAGGGGCGGCACACCACGGGGTTTGCAGTCAACGGGCATCGAGATTGAAATTGCATCCGCAGTTCTGGCCGGCCCGACGCTCCTGCGGCTCGGAAAGTCGCTGCTCGGCAAAGCGGCACTGAGAAAGGCCGCGACGAAAGCGATTCCGAAACTCCCTGCCTACACGACAGGCGGAAAGACTACGGGTGTGCTTCGAACAGCGGGCGGAGATGTGCCCCTACTGAGTGGCCGTGTCGGTCCTGCAAGTAAGCTTGCCAAGCCAACGCCGGGATTCAATGCGATAACCAAGACTCACGTCGAAGGACATGCGGCCGCGATCATGCGAGAGCAAGGAATCAAAGAGGCGACGATCTACATCAACAATCCAAAAATCTGCATTCCGTGCCAGCAGAATCTGCCCAACATGCTGCCGCCCAGAAGCAAGCTGACAGTTGTATTGCCAGACGGGACGACACAAACGTTTATTGGAAACGCAAGATGAAAGCAACGTTTCAAGACTTACAGAATGAGGGCAATCCGCGAAACGGAACGGTGTTCAGCGATCGCGAGATGGTCGCGTCGCTGTTCGACGACTTGCGCAAGATCGAACCACCTTTCATGTGCCAATTCACAGGGGACAATGGCTTCAACCTGATGATTGGCGTTGCCCGCGACTTTGGATGCGCACAGCATTCCTCCAATGATGGAGTGCCCCCGTTCCTGATGGCCGTTTCCAAGGGTGACCTGTCAGGGCGCAGTGAGATGGAATTTCTCGTCGGTGACACACCGACTCCGATCGACGGTCGATACCAGGTCGCCTTTGATGACTTGCGAGAAGTCGCCGCCGAGTTCGTCGCTACAGGCAAAAGAAGCAATCGAGTCTCGTGGGAGGAACTGGCCTAGCGTGCAACGCCGCCAGGCCAGGTGCGGTGAACTTCAACCGTCAGGGCGAACGCGGGCTAGGTGGCGGCGATCCGTGCGTGCCTTGAACGTCGCTGGGCAGTTCGTGCACCAGAGGTATTGAATCTGCCAGCGATCGCCCGTTCGCCGACTGCTGCGAACAAAGAGCTCGCCGCGATCGCAGCGCGGGCAGGCGTCGCCAGGTAACGCATTAGAAATGGGCAACCAAGCCATGACGGAGATGCACTCGAAGCACGTGTCGTGCTGGTGGCTCCGAGTTGCGGAGTGCGGTCCTGGGAATCCAGGACGGCGGACAGGGCGACCAGAGAATCGCCTGTCGCTACCTAATTGTAGCAAGTTGGTGGGATTTCGGCATCACTTCTGATCGGCGACGGCGCCTTGCGTGCGTCGTCCCGAACGCGCGTTGCAGTCGATGCGTTCGAGTAGTATGGGCGCTGTTTTGACGACCGACTTGAGCGATGCTATCATGGAGGCCTGAACCCGCGGACTCAATAGAGTGAAGTTAGTCGTTAACTCGGTCGGATGCCGTAGATCATGCCGATGCGTATCATACATCAAATCGGTGAAACGTGGACAATGGCTCTAATGACAGTGGCTGATCGCGTTGCTGGTCGTAATAGCGGGCCTGCTGCTGACGGGCGCGATGACGAACACATGCCCGGAAAGTCGAGATCGGCCTCCAGAAACGGCTGCAAGGTGACCTTCGAGCAACACCGTCTTAAGGTCGGGCAGGAAATTCACGATCAGCAAGTCGAAAACTGAGGACCTGTCGCCGTGGTCGAGTGAGGAGGCAAGAGGCTAAAGATCGTCTGTGAGAATCGGACTCCACTGGGGTGGATCTGGGTCACACGGCAGAACGATGACGGTAGATGGTGACTGCTGATCCGCAAACGGGTAAGGAACCTGATCTTTCTCCTCAAGGGCGAGCCGAAAGATGCCTTTGAAAACGATTTTCGAGGAACTTGCGATTTGCGGCCCGACGGCTCCTTTGACGTATACCCGTCGATCGGCGTGGAACGAAACTGTGAGCACGCACCCTAACGGAACACTTGTTACGTTGCTCGCCAGTGGCGAAGGCGATCACGATGGGTGGCAATACAATCTCATCCTTCGATGACGACGTAATGCAGCCTGGCAGTCGTCTCGTGTAATTGGAGATTTGCTGACGGTCAAGTCGTCTATGCGCGCGGAGTATCGAACGCAAGCAAAGATGAGCTCGCACTCTGCGAATACCGTACTTCGTACACCAGCCGTGGCTCGTGGTGCAGATCGTCGATGACGTCGGAAATCGCATAGATAACACGACTGATGCTCCGAATCTATGTGCGTGAGTTCATTATCGGAAACGACATCTCTGCTGAAAACGTGCCGCGGTGGATTGGGATGGCTCTCGTTCACTTAGCGAAGCGTAAGAATGCCTCATGGTGCAGGAAGATGTGCGCCGTTCTTGGATGCAGGCTGAGCATTCCCGCACGAAGGCTGAATGCCAGGTCGTAATGAATCAATCGTGCGACCGGCTCTCAATCCCGTAGAACATTTGAACCGCAAATGGCCGAGATCAAAGCTGTGATCGCGTGGCACTCGATACGCTGAAGGTGAGACCGGCATACGAAGATGCGGCAAGTGGCAAAGCGTCAGGAAGTTATTTGCGCGGCCGGCTGGTCGACTGGGAGTCAACTGATTTCGATGGCCGTAAGCATCGGCAAGTCGATTATCGAGGAAAAATCGTGCTCCTCGACTTCTGGTATCGCGGCTGCGTGCATTGCATTCGTGCCATGCCAACGATCAAGCGAGTGGCCGACCACTATCGGGGTCAGGAAGTCGTCGTTTTGGGAATCAACGTGGACGAAGACGACAAGGACGCTCTGCACGTGATTGCTTCCTGCGAACTGACTTATCTCAACCTTCGCGGCCGTGAAATCTCGAAGCAGTATGGCGTGACCGCTTTCCGACGCTCATCGTGCTTGACGAAGCCGGACGCATCGCCGGCTTTCCTCACTCCGAGAAAGGCCAACTCTTCGAAGAGATCACGAATGTCGTCGATGACTTGCTCACGTGGTCAACTGCGACAAAGTGAGTTAATTGCCGCGGTGTGATTTTGCGTTTCCAGTGGCGGCACTCGGTCACATTGAGATGCGACTCACGGGTCACGCTCTGCAGTCTGAAACGCTGCCCGGAGGGAGCCACAATCGCGATCCGGGCTCGCCGGCCGTTGCGACCGATGAATCGGACTTCGATCCTAACGCTATTCACCTCGACAATGCGTGATTCGAACCTCGTGAGGACCACTCGAAGATGGAGATCGGCAACAACCTGCTTCGAGGAGCAGCGGTGCTGGATCTGCTGCGTCAGACATCACGAACGGCCGCCCAGCGCCCGCCAGCGCAATAATCGGCGTTCTCTGATCGCGTCAGCAGGCGTCTCCATTCGGCCCGGAGGCGGGCCGAATAGCTGGCATTTGCGGGCCTTGGGCGAGGTTCCATACGCTCGGCACCAAGATCGGGCACCGCGGCGTCGGGTGTTTGACGAACTCGTTGGCGATGTTCGAAGTAGCGTTCGACGGCGGCAGCAGTCTGATTCTTGTTGCTGCCTAATCTGTAGCAAGTCCGTCGGGATGCTCGGCAGGACTCTTCGCAGTACACTCTGCTGGGCGCATTGGCGTGCCTCGAGGATCAAATCTGAGAGACGAGCTCCTCGGGCTCGACGAGCGCTCAGGTAGAAACGGCCTAGCGTGCGGAGGCCAGCCTGACTTTCCGATAAGTAACCTCGACAGGACGGGAGCGCTCACGCGAGATTCTTTCGCAAAGTCGTGGCTGCTCTCGCTCGCGATCGTGGCGGCGTCGTTGGGCGTCTGGTCCGGTTTTGGATTTCGACAGCCAAAGCATCGTGCTCTGCTTGGCTTTGCTGCATTCCTCGCCGTCGCCGGGCTGCTCGGCTCTTGCGATTCCAGTCGCAGCCGCGTCGAAGCATCAAAGGCATGATTTTTAATTTACTCTGCCATTGTGATGTTCTCCGCAACCAAACTATGGTTTCGCATCACAGAGGACAGCTGGTGACATGAATTGCCGGGTTGATCGGGCGTCTTTGTTTGCGCATTTCTTTCGGGCGTTGGCATGGCCTATCGCAGCATCACGTGCTGATCTGCGCTTTGAATGTTCGCAATGCAGACCATGGACTTGGCTCTTCTCTTGTCTTTCGCGGCCGCTGGCGGCTGATCATTCTGGCTCACCTTTCGCGGGAATCTGGTCGGGACAGGCTCATGGCTGGCCATTCTTCCGTGCTCGGTACCGTCATTGTTAAGCCGTGCCTCTTCATCCGACAGCAGCCAAAACTATAAGGCTGCAAACGGATGTAGGGGCGAGCCCGTACGAGAGTGGTTAAGTTTGCTCGGGAGCGATTGCACTGCGGCTGGACCGAAGCCTTCCGCTGAGTAGTACGGATTCTCTCTGCGTGCCTCACGACTGGGACTGCAACCGCCTGAAACGCGGCCCCTGGCGGAGCAACAATTGCGATCCGGGCTCGACGGCCCTTGCGGCCGATGAATCGAACTTCGATCCGCACGCCATTCACCTCGACGATGCGCGATTGGCCCTCGTGATACCACTCGATGCATTGACTGTGGCCGGCTTCCAGAGCAGTGTCAGCGTGGGTCTGGACGAAGACCGCGTCAGACATCGTGAACCCTCCGCCGCTTCAACCAGCGCGAGAATCGCGGTCTTGATCGCGTCAGGTAGGCGATCCCACTCGGCCCCGAGACGGGCCAAATCAGCCGGGAATTGCGGCTCTTGGGCGGGTTCCGACGCGCTCGGCACCACTGTGGGCACCACGGCGTCGGGTGTTTGACGCAACTCGTTTGGGCCGTTTATAGTTGCGTTCGCGCGCAGTAGTCTTCGGAACCGAGGGTTGCAGGTTCGAATCCTGCCGGGCGTACTTCTCTTTTCTTCGCGTGCAGCGCGATGAAGTTCGTACCGTCGCGGTGCGACGCGGTACACAACTCGCCACGCGTTGCGGGTTCGGCCTGCGCTGCGAACCACCACGAATCCGAATCCGGTCGGCCCGAACTAGCGACTGTTTTCACCACGGTATGGATTCTTCGAGCCGGACCTCAAGCCAGTTTTTTGCCGTTTCTTTTCTGTTAGCGGCTCTCCGCATCGTGAACGATTCGCGCGTGACGTCTTGTTGTTATTGGGCTCTCTTTGGATGATCGCCACGACTGTCCTTCAGCAGTTGCGTAAACCGAGTAACGAGTATGCTGTAGGACCTGTTCTCTCGTGGTTTCTCTTCAGGGTGGTCGCCGTCTCGAATACTCGACAGCGGATTGCATTCTTTGTCGGGCTGGGCCTGCATCGCCATGGACGATCTGACGGGATGATTGTGATCGTCCCTGGCTTCTGCTGTAGTTTTCGATAATGTCGGCAGCACGGTGGCGTTTAGCGGCTATCCGCTTAGCTGCGCGGTTCCTCCTGGTCCGAGTCGAACCGCAGCCTCTCAACTTCCCCTGTTTTCCCAGCCGAATCGATGTCCACCGCAACCTCCTGGACTGAAGTCTGTAACCGAGCAACGCTGCGACCATCTCCCCCGTCTGGCCCATCGATCCACAGCCCTCGCGCGCATCAACCTGGGGTTCCAACGTAGCCGCCACGGAAGGAACCTCGGCCTCAGTCGTCTTCGTTGCCTGCTCGCTGCACGCTGCCAATGCGATCATGAGAATCAACGGAATAGCGGTATATTTCGGGGCTCTCATGACGTTCATAACCGCCTGTCATTTTCTTAGAAAATGTGGGGACAAAACGTCGCGGACTGGTTCCCCTCCTCCGCAGATGTTTTGTCCCCAGGTTCTTGTTGCGTTGAGTCTGGAGGCTATAAGATTTTAACTTCCGCCAATGACGCTCGCTACGCCAAAGCCCTCAAGGTTCTGACTCGTTACAAGAGCGGTCAGAGCGAAGATAACGGGGTGGGTCTAGTCAGCTATTACGAGTTTCGGCCGCGCTGCGAACCGCCACGAATCCGAATCCAGTCGGCCCGAACTAGCGACCGAGACATTCGATTTCTCCCAATCGCCATGGCGCCAGCGATTGGGGGATTCCGGTCATTACCACTGCCTCAGACGACGCCCGGCTCAGGGCTCCGTTCTCGCGCGGGCCTGTGCCGCTGCCCTGATCGCCTGTCGATTCTCTCTCGTCATGGGGACTCGCTCGAGGGTCCGCGTCTGGCCCGACGTCAGTGATTGAACCACCAGCTTGACCGTCTCTCGCGGTGGATGCCCCATGCGCGAGAGCAGCTCGACGAGGTCCTCTTCGAATCGCTTCTGCCACTTGTTTCCATAGGTCCGCCGGCTGAAAGCCACGATCTCGGCGGCGGGCAGGTCGTCCAGCGACACCAGCTTGTACCACTCGTCGCCGACTTTGACCTGGGGTTGGGACTGCTGCCAGCGCACCGCGGCGAAGGGTGATTTCTGCGGATGACGATGATCGAGCCGGTACGACAGAAACATGGCCGCGATCCCAATCGTCAGGCACGCCAGGAAGCACAGGCCCGCGACGAGCAATCGCCGACGCGAATAACGGGCGTACTGGGCGGTCAGTATGGGGTACTCGCCGCTCAGCGGGCGGGTCGTCTCATCGCCGAGACTTGCGCAGCGCCAGCAACTCCTGGCGTCGCGGCTCGAGCTGCGCGTACGGCGTATTGATTTAAGAAATAGATGCCCGCGTACACCACCGCGACAAAGAGCGATGGAATCAAGAAAAACACCAGGCCGGCGACAAGCCCCACTTTTTCGGAAGACTGCCAGGCAACCTGGGCAAAGAATGACAGGATCGAAATGCTGGGCGGCAGCAGGTACCACCAGAAGATATTGCGCAGCAAGCAGATTTGATGCTCGACCTCGGTCAACGACGCCTGCACGTTGGCGAGCAATGGTTCTCCCGGCTCGCTGGGCTGCCGTTTGTGGCGCATCCGATCCACGACCAGAAACCCGGCAATCCACAGGAGAACCGGCACGGTCAGATACCACGTCCAAGGCAACGACATGGTCGCGCCTAGGAAGAACCACACGGGGATCATCACCAGCGCGACGCCAACTTCACGGAAATCTCTCCAGAAGATCATCGCCTGAAAACGGCCTTGCGAGCGCTGCACCACCTTCAACAGCAGCTCGGCATCGATCGTGACACGCGTCTGGGACGAATGCGCCTGCCATGCCTGCTGAAACTTGTCAGGTTCAGGATTCATGGGACTGGCCTTTCATCAGTTGGCCCAGCGCTTTTTTCGCCCGATTGAGCTTCACGCCGACGTTGCTTTCCGAGATTCCCAACACTTCGGCCATCTCTCGATAACTCAGTTCGTCCAGGTACAAGAGCACCAACGCCGCGTCCCCTTTCGGCAACTGGTGAATTGCGTTGTAGAGCTGCTCGACCGTCTCGCGCTGTGCGGCTTGCTCAGCGCTATCGGCGCACTCGGGCGAGAGGGCCTGCACTTCGACGAGCGGTTGTTGTCGTGACCGGCGCGGTTTGTCTTTCCGCTGCCAATTCAGCGCCGTGTGGAGTGCCACGCGATAAAACCACGTCGCCGGGCTGGCCTTGCCCTCGAACTTCGGCAAGCTTCGCCAGGCCTGGAGCAGAATCTCCTGGGCCAGGTCTTGACACTCCTCGCTGGTGAGGGTGTAGGCGCGCGCCACCTTCATGACCGACGAGCCATGCTCCCCAAGCCAGGTCATGAAGACTGACTGCTGATCTTCGTCGCGCAACCTAGCGCTCCACCGGACGAACCTACCAGGCGGACAGCCGACGCGTGGAAAGCTCAATCCACTCGTCGAGCCGTCTGCTGAATGCCATTTTGATGCAGCACCAGGCTCTTGGCGGGACCAGTTTTCGCCAGTTTGAATTCAAGTGTGGCGTCGACCCCACGGTAAGACCAGCGCGTGGGAGAGTCCGGGAAGACCTCTTGGGTGGGTTGATTGGTAATACCCACCATCAGGTGCCCGTCAACGTCACGAACGTCGAAAATAAACGTCGGCTTCAACTGATAACGGCCAACCAACCGGCTGCGAAGTTTCGCGTCGATGTCGGGATGGCCCGCGTCCTGGTCCGAGGTCTCGGCCGGCTCCGGCCCGGCTTCCCGGCCGGCGGCTTTCAGGATCATTTGCATGGCGAGTGGTTCGACGGTGTTGCTGACGGACGTGTTGCACAAGACAACCGCCGCGCATTGCAACTGGCGATTGATGACGATGGCCGAAGTGAAACCACCGGTGCGGCCGTTGTGCCAACGCATCTGGCCATCGCCCGCGATCATCCAACCCAGTCCCATTGCCGGACCCGATGCGTCGGCCGCGGTCTGCTGTTTCCAGGCCAACTCGATCGCCTCGCCGAGCGTGCCGCCGGGCGGAGTCAATTGGGCCTTGGCGAAACGCATCATGTCGCGCATCGTGGCGTGAATGCCGCCGGCCCCCGGCAAGTCCGCAAACGCCCAGGACGACGCGGCGGAGCCGTAGCGATCGTGTGGCGTGGCGAGCCGTTTCGTCTGATCGCCGCTGAGCGCCACGGTGCAATCGGTCATTCGTAGCGGTTCGGCGATTCTTTCCCGCAGCAACTGCTGAAACGACTTGCCTTCCTTGGCGGCAACCAGATATCCCAGCACCGACGCGCCGAGGTTCGAATATTCCTGCGACTCGCCCGGCTGACGCGGCAGTTCGTATTGGTTCAGAAACGCGGCTGCCTTTTTTGAATCGTACTCGCGATACGGATTTACCATATCGGTCAGCGGCATATTGCCGGGCAGCTTCGGCAGCCCTGCCCGATGGGTACTCAGATCGATCCACTTGATCGGCCGGCCCTCGCGCGACGGCAGACGAATCCCGGCCGGATTGGCAACGACCGCTGCCGCGTCTAAATCAATCTCACCCCGCACCACCGCATCGGCCAGCAAGAGCCCGGTGAAGACCTTGCTCACCGACCCGATCTCATAAACGGTCAGATTGTTGGCTTGTTGCTTGCCGCCGTTCGAGCTACCCAAGTGCACGATTCCGTAGTGCTCGCCTTCGATGTAACCAACCGACAGCCCATCGACGATTCGCTTTTCAATCAACGGCGCGGCCGCTTTCGCGACCCATTGCTCCGTCAGGTTCTGCGACCGCGCGATCGGTATGCCCACCCAACAGTTGAATGCAATAGAAAGCAGGGTCAAAAGACAACGCTGAGTGTTCATATTCAAAACCTCGCAAACGTACGAACGTGCCCCCCACTGCTCGTTGGTGACGGTGCTCGCGTGCGCCACCTTCACGACTGAGAAACGATGCTCGCCAAATCAGTTCATGAAGAGTGACTTGTGATGTTCGTCACAAAGGACAAAACCTGATTCCCAAAGTATTGGTAACTCGAACAAGCGGTAACTTACAAAGAAACCGAAAATGAGCTTTCGTGGCTCGCGCTGTGTGTGGGTTAAGCAGCTTCAAGCATTCCAGGAAAGACACGCACATGCGCGGTGTTGTTGCAAAACCTGATGGTTCACTAGTGGGCACCGTTCAGCGCGCGATATTGTACGCTCGGCGCCCGTTGCTCAGTCGGGCAGAGGCACCTGGTCGGGCGACATCAGGTACGAGAGCAAGTCGCGCACTTGTTCGTCGGAGAGTTGTTGCAGCATGCCATCGGGCATGAGCGAGTTGCGGGTGTGCTCGATTTGGTCCACCGTTCGACGGTCGAGCGTGATGGGTTCCTGCGCGGTTTGCAGCGTCAACGTGCGGCTCGCTCTGGTCGGTGATCACGCCGTTGAGCACGCGGCCGTCGTCGAGAATCACGACCCAGGTCTGGAAATCCGAGCCGACGCTGGCGCTGGGATCGATGACGTTTTCGAGCAGATAGTCCAGGTTCTTGCGGTTCGACCCGGTCAGATCGGGCCCGACCTTGCGGCCCGCGCCGAACAGCACGTGGCAGCTTGCGCAGTTCTTTTGAAACAGCGCGCGGCCCGCGGCGGGGTGGGCCTGCGCCAGCACGTCGGGCGTGAACTGCGACTTGAACCGCTCGATCAGCGAGCGCTTCTCGGCGGTCGTCACGCGGACTTCTCCCCACAGTTCCGCCAGTTGACGGTTCAGCTCTGGATCGTCGAATCCACTGATCTGCCGGGCGTGAAACGCGGTGACGTCGCTCTTGGCGATTCGACCCGCGCGAAGCATGTCGAGCAGCGACCTGGCATAGGCGGGGCGCGCACAGAGCGTGTTGATCGCCTCGGCGCGCTCGGCCGGCCCGTAGATGCCCCAGCTTTTGGAAAGGCGCCCGGGCGTGTCGGGATGGTCGTAGAAGGCCAGGCCGCGGATCGCCTCGAGGGCCATCACGCGATCGCCGGCCAGGTTTTGCAGGGCCCCCACGAGGTCCGCCGGCTTTCCGACGAGCAGCGACCGCAAGGCCTGCCGCCGGCTGTCGGGGTCGGCATCGCCGTCGAGGACGATTGGCGCAGCTCGTCGGTGGCGCACCCGTCGCCGAAGACAACTCCCAATTCCTGGACGTTCTTCTTCAATTCAGCGGAACCACTCGACGCGAACCGATTGACGGCGCTCGACCAGGCGGCCGGCTGCGGCGCTTTGCTCCAGCCGCGCAGGGCGCTGGCCATTCCTGCCAGGATGTCTTGCGCGATGGGTGGATCGGTCCGTTCGGCCAACTCGACCAAGGCGTTGACCGCCCCGGGCTCGGTCTCGATGTCTTCGGTCAGCCGCCGCGCAACGTACCGCCGAAGGAGCGGAATCTGGCTGGCGGCGATCAACCGCAGGGCCCGCTGGCGGTCGTTTGTGACGGCCGGTTCGATGCCATACCAGATCACCAGCGGCAGCTCGCGATCGCCGGCGAATTCCGAGTGCGAGCACAAGCCCTCGGCGATCGCCCGGCGCTGGTGAAGCGGAATGCGTTGTAGCGCCGACGCCAGATACAACTGAACCAGTCCCGATTCCTCGACCGCCGCCCGGGTGGCGAGCGCGTCGGCCAGTTGCTGGGGAACTTGCTCGCCGCCGATGGGAAACTGGTCGAGCGCCAGGCGGAGTTGCCAGACGCGCTGGTGTTCGTCCGCGCTGGTGGCAAAGACCTGTTGCAGATTCATATCGGGCGGAGTGAGCGCGGCATGGGCCGTCCACAGCAGGCGCAGCCGGCGCACTGGGTCGCGCTCCCCTTCGAGCGCCGATTGGATCATCCCTTGCAGCGCGGATAATTCGGCGTCGTCGGACCGCGCACCGTTGCTCTCGCCCGTGGGGTGTCCCAGACGCGCCGCTGCCCGCTGTTGGACTATGCGCCGGGCTTGCCGCGCCCACCAGGCGTCTGGATGCTGCTGCAATTCGATGAGTTGCGCGTTTTCGTAGCGGCCGATGTCGAAGGGCTCGCTTTTGCGCGGCGTGCCGTACGTCAGCTTGTAGATTCGCCCTGAGTGGCGGTGCACGCCGTCCACGTCGTGGCATTCGCCCGTGTCGCTCCAATCGCTGATGTAGACGCCACCGTCGGGCGCCGCGATCAGGTCCATGCCGCGATACCAGGGGTCGGCGACGAAGCACATGTCGGCCCCGTGGCGCACGGTGTAGCTGGCGCCGGTGCGCTCGAGGAGGTCGCGGTTGATGCGCCGTCCGTGCAGGTTCAGCGTGAACACGTTGCCGCGGTATTCCGCCGGCCAGTTGTCTCCCTGGTAAATCATCAGGCCGATGTGGGCGTGTCCTCCGCCGGCGGCGCTGGTCTTGTCGGTGACGCCCTTGCGGACGTCGTGCCAGACTTCGCCGGTGTCCCAGTGGACGTGGTCGGCGGTTTGCGCGATCAGGCCGTATGTATGCGGGTTGAGATCCGTTCCGTACATCCGCTCGACGTGAGCTCCCGGCACGACGTGCCATAAGTGGCCGATGACGGTGTTGATGACGAACATCTCGCCATGCTCGTCGTAGTCGAAGCCCCAGGAGTTGGTCATGCCGTGCATGACGGCTTCGACGATTCCGCGCACGGGATGATCGCGCCAAACGCCGGTGTTGATTTTCACGCGCTGCGAGTCGCCGGCCCCCGGAGGGCCGATGCTGGAGGTGCCCTGGATGCCGTGCCGGGCATAGAGCCAGCCGTCGGGGCCCCATTTCAATCCGTTGACGGGCGTGTGGCCCACGGCTTGTTCGTCGAATCCGTCCAAGACGACCACCGGCGGGCCATCGGGGACGTCGTCGCGGTTTTCGTCCGGGATGAACAACAAGTGGGGCAGGTTCAAGACCCACACGCCGCCGAAGCCCACCTCGACGCTGGTGGTTTTGCGCCCCTGGTCCCAGAACACGGTGCGGCGATCGTGGCGGCCGTCGCCGTCGGTGTCATCGAGGATGACGATGCGGTCTTTGAGCTGTGTATCCCAGTGGCCGAAATTGCCCCCCGCCCAGGTGTAATTCTCGACGACCCACAACCGGCCGCGCTCGTCGGTCGTGATGGCGATCGGGTTCTGCACGTCCGGTTCGGCGGCAAAGACCGACAGTTGAAAGCCCGGCGGCAATTGAACGGACTTCACCACCTCGGCCGGCGACAGGGGCGAGGTCGGCGATTTCTCCGTGTCGTAAGGCGCCGGAAAATCGTCGCCTGGGCTTACAGTGGCGAAGCTGGCCAGCAGCAACGATACGGCCAGCAAGGAGCGGGCGGTCATCTCGGGTCCTGGGGAAGTACACAGCGGATCAACGCGGCAACGGTTTGACCATTATCGTCGGGCCGCGCACGTCCGTCTACGACCGCGGCCGGGGTCGACGGCGTGGTCTTCCACTATACTGGCATGCTGGTGCCGTCGACCGACGAACCGAAAGCTTGTCACGAATCGGGAGCCGAACGATGAAGTCGCAACTCTTGGCCGCGGGGCTCGTGCTGGCGCTCGCGGCGGTCGTCGCAGCCGAACAACCGGCCGCCGAACGGCAGACGGTCTCCGACAAGGTGTACGGCGAGTGGCTGATCCGCGTGAAGCCCGACCGCGTGGCCGCCTATAACGATTTGATTGAGCAAAAAGGCCTGCGCCTGTTCCAGGCCGCCGGCGGACGGATGGTCGGCTGGTGGAGCACGCTCGTCGGCGACCTCTACGAACAAGTGACGATCTGGGAATACGACAGCATGGCCGCGTTTGAGAAGGCCGTCGCGTCACTCGGAGGCAATGCCGAGTTCGCCGAGTTCGTCAAGCAGCGCGATCCCTTGCTGGCGGGTGAAGAGAGCCGATTCCTCAAACTGGCCGAGGGTGGAAGCCCGCCGCGTTTGCCGGAGCCGGCGCCCATGATGGTTCACGAGCGCCACCATGTCCCGCTCGGACAGACCGCGGACTATCTCGAGTTCATGAACGCATCGGGCATCGGCACGCTTCGCAAGCACGGCTTTCGGCCGATCGGCCCGCTGGTGGTCGAAGTCGGCAATTGGAGCGAGATCACGTATTTGTTTCCCTTCGAGAGCCTGGCTGAGCGCCAGCGGCTGCGGGCCGCGTTTGCGGCCGATGCGGACTCCCGGGCGTATGGCGTGGCGCTGGCCGATTACGTCGAGGACGTGACGACGCGGGTGCTGACGCCGGCTCCCTTTGTCGAATCGCCCGCTAAGACCGCCTGGAAGGCCATAACCTCGCCGGCGCTACCCCATCTGAGCGAAGTCGCAGGGGGCGTGTGGGCGGCCGGATTTTCGAACAAGTTCGGTTCGGCGAATTGCGGCTGGATCGCCCTGGACGACCGGGCCGTCGTCGTCGACCTGCCGCGAGGAGTCGCCGCCGAGCCGTTTCTGGCCGAGGTGACGCGCATCGCCGGCAAACCGCCCCGGACGTTGGTCCTCACGCATCTCGAGGAAGGGGACGGCGAGATCGTGGCGCAAATGATGCAACACGGGATCGAGAAGCTGGTCACCAGCGCGGCCATCGGCAAAAAGCTGCTCGACGACAAGACAGTCTTCGCGGAGCAAATCGAGTCCGTCTCCGCCACCGCTGCCGTTGGCGACGACCGTGTCGCGATCGAAGTGACGCCATTCGACGGCGTCGTCGATCGCGGCGGCGCCGCCGTCTATTTGCCGCAAGCGGGCGTGCTGTTTGCCGGTCCGCTGGTGATCAACGGTCCGCACGCGGCGCTGGCCGGCTACCATTCGGGCCGCTGGGTCGCCGCGCTCGATAAACTACGGGCGCTCGAGGCCGATTATGTGGTTCCCGGTTTTGGCTCTTGGGCGGCGCCCGAGGCGGTATCGCGGCAGCGGCGCTATCTGGCCGAATTGCGGCGGCAAGTCAGCTTCGTGATCTCGCAGGGCCGGCCGCCCGAGCGGCTGATGGACGAAGTGCACGTGGGGGGCGACCTGCTGGTTTGGGCACCGTACGACGGGCCGCAGCCGGCCGATCTGCAGCACGTCTACCGCGAAATGACGGTGCCGGCGGCCCCCTTTTCCGGCTCCGACCCCACGGCGCTGACGCGCCGCAGGCGCTGGTGTTGTTTGCCGACCAGCCACACGAGCCGGGTTATATCATCGAAAATCTCCCGCGTGTTTTCGAGGCGACCGGCGTGACGGCCCATTTTACGGTCGACGTGCGCGCGCTGTCGGCCGAGAACCTCGCTCAAGTCGACCTGCTGGTGATGCTGCGCGATGGGCTGCAACGCCCGCAAGCCGGCTCGGAGGGTCAGTACATGTGGATGACACAACAGCAGCAGGATGCCATCGTGCCGCTTCGTCAACACCGGCGGAGCGTTTTTGAATCTGCACAACTCGATGGGGCTCTACCCGCCGTCGGGCGGTTATCTGGAACTGGTGGGCGGGCGCTACGTCGGCCACGGGCCGCTGGAGCGGTTCCGCGTGGAGGTCGTCGATCCGGACCACCCGATCACCCGCGGGGTGAGCAATTTCTCAATCGCCGACGAGCAGCACACGCCCCCGTATGACAAGGACAAGGTCCACCTGTTGCTGCAAAGCCGCTCCGACGACGGGACGGTAGCGGCCGCGGGCTGGGCCTACGAGCCGGGGAAGGGGCGCCTTTGCCACCTGGCAAACGGGCACACGCGCGAAGCCTTGCAGCATCCGATGTACCAGCAATTGCTGCGTAACGCCGTGCGTTGGTGCCTGCGAATCGAGTAGAAAAACAGAGGCTATGTGCGGTCAAAGTGAGCGGCTAGTATAATCTGAGCCAGACGGCTGGCAGGCCCGCCCCATCCAAGTAGCCCACCCTAAACCCCACGAATTTCCCATGCTTCACCATCGACTGCTGACGCTTGTTGTTCTCGTTTGCACGCTCACTCCGCTGGCGCGGGCCGAATTCAAGGTAGGAGTCGGCAAGACGATCATCACGCCCGATCCGCTGCTACCTGTCTCCGGAGGTGTCGGTCCGGGGCGCCCCTCCACGGCCAAGCAGGGGGAGCTGACCGCCCGCGCCATGGTCTTTCAGCAAGGCGACACCAAGGTGGCCATCGTGCAGCTCGATCTGCTTGGGTTTCCGTCGATTCTGTGCGATCGGATTCGCAAGCAGGTTCCCCGCATCCCGGCGGCGAACATCCTCATCGGTTCGACGCACACGCATAGCGCTCCGGACTGTTACGGCTTCCCGGGTCTCAACGGCAAGACGTCGAGCAACCTCGAGTACATGGACTTCGTGTGCAATCAGGCCGCCATCGCGGTGAACCAGGCGCTCGACGGCTTGCAGCCGGCGCAGCTCAAGATTGCCACCGGCGAGGCCAAGGGAAAGATTGCCTACAACTACTACGCTCCGGAACTTTACGATCCGCGGATGAGCGTGATCCAGGCTGTCACGCCGGAAGGGAAGACGATCGGCACGCTCGTCAACTACGCGATTCATCCCGAAGTGCTGGGTAACGGCGTCGGCCTGGTCAGCCCCGACCTCGTCGGCCCGTTGTGCGACAAGCTGGAAGCCGACCTGGGCGGCATGGGCATGTTCATGAACGGTGCGCAAGGGGGCATGATCACCGCCGACAACCGCAGCCTCGACCAACCCTCGGATCCGATCAAAGCCAAATGGCACGACTCCCGCACCTGGGAAGAATGCGTCGCGCATCGGCCAACTGATGGCGTCCGAAGCAGCAGCGGATCGTCAAGGACGCCGCGCCGCAGCCCGACCCCGGCCTGGGTTGCTTTGCCCGCGACGTCAAGTTTCCGGTCGAGTCCGAACTGATGTGGGTGATCATGCTCGGCTCGCCGCTGAAGTATCCGCACAACGACGACCGGTCGATCACCACGCGGATGAACCTCGTCAATCTCGGCAATGCCCAGATCCTGACGATCCCCGGCGAGGCGCTGCCCAACATCGGGTACTACCTCAAGCGGCACATGAAGGGCGAGAACAACCTGCTCTTCGGCCTCACCAACGACGCCTTCGGCTACATCCTGACCAAGGTCGACTTCAACAGCTTCCATCGTTACGAGTACGTCTCCGAGACGTCGCTCGGCGAAATGACCGGCGAAATCCTCATCGAGAACGCTCTGGAGTTGATCAAAGACTCTCCGGCTCCGGCCAGCGACGCGAAGTAAGGATGGACGGCGTCGTGCGGCGAACGTCGGCCAACGGCACCTGCGGCGACGAGTTCGATGCGCGTGCAAAGCCCTGGAAAATTGGCCCCCGGTGGGCCATGATGGGCGGGGGAGGCCGGCCGGATCGATAGCTTTGCGGAGCCCGACGAAATGTCGCACGCGGGACGAATAGCCAAGGTCGTTGCGATCAGTGCCTGCCTGCTCGGGGCGAGCATGGGCCGCGCCGCCGAGCCGGCGAACGGATCAGACCCGGCCGCGGCCGGGCGATTCGACGCGCAGATCTGCGCCGCTCTTGGCCGCCCGTTGCCTGGAGTGCCACAACGCCTCCGACAAAAAAGGGGGGCTCGACCTGACCGGGCGCGACGCGGCCCTGGCCGGTGGTGACAGCGGGCCGGCACTGGTCGAGGGAGACGCCGACGAGAGCTTCTTGTGGCAGCGAATTCGCGACGACGAGATGCCGCCCAAGCAACCGCTGGCCGCGGATGAGAAGGACCTGTTGCGCGCGTGGATCGCCGGCGGGGCCCGCTGGGGCACCACGCCCATCGATCGCATGCGCTACACCACCGGCGCCCGGGCCGGCTACGACTGGTGGAGTTTGCAGCCGGTCAGGCGCAGCGAGCCGCCCATGGTGCGCGACGCGGCCTGGCCGCGGGGCGCCATCGACCGATTCGTGTTGGCGAAACTTGAAGACGCGGGTCTTGCACCGCGCCGCCGGCGGACCGCCGTACGCTCATTCGCAGGCTGTCGTTCGATCTGACTGGGCTGCCGCCGACACCCGACGAGGTGGCCGCGTTCGTGGCCGACGCCGATCCATTGGCCTACGAGCGGCTGGTCGAGCGGCTGTTGGCTTCGCCGCGCTACGGCCAGCGCTGGGCGCGGCATTGGCTCGACCTGGCCCGTTTCGGCGAGAGCAACGGCTTTGAATACGACGAACCGCGCCGCAATGCCTGGCCCTATCGAGACTGGGTCATCGACGCCTTGAACCGCGATCTGCCCTTCGACGAGTTCGCGCGCGAGCAACTGGCCGGCGACGTGCTGCGCCCGGCGATCCCCAGGCGATCAAGGCCACCGGATTTCTTACGGCAGGCGCCTATGATCGGGCCGGACAAAACCAGCAGAGTGCCGCCATGCGGGCCGTCGTGCGGCAGGACGAGTTGGAAGACCTGGTGGGCACGGTCTCGCAGACGTTTTTGGGGCTGACGGCCAACTGTGCCCGCTGCCACGATCACAAGTTCGATCCGATTCGCCAGAGCGAATACTACCAGCTCACCTCGGCGCTAGGCGGCGTGCGCCACGGCGAGCGCGACGTCACGACCGATGACGAGCGGGCCAAGTTCGCCCGCCGTACTGCCCGGGCGGAAGCCCGAATCGAGCAGCTCACAACACGCCTGCGGGACATCGACGAGCCGGTACGTGCACGCATCTTGGCCGAGCGGGGGCTGAACGACGCTGAGCGGCCGAGCGCGCCGAGCCGCTGGCGGTGTGGGATTTTTCGGCCGATCTGCGCGACAAGCAGGGACCCTTGCACGGCACGCCGCACGGCGGCGCGGCGATCCGTGACGGCGGGCTGGCGCTCGACGGGAGCGGTTACGTGGCCACGATGCCGCTGGTGAAGGACCTGCGCGCCAAGACGCTCGAAGTCTGGCTGTCGCTGGCCGGCTTGCAGCAATCCGGCGGTGGCGCGATGAGCGTGCAGACCCTCGACGGAGCGGTCTTCGACGCGATCGTGTTCGCCGAGCGCGAACCGGGACGTTGGGTGGCCGGGAGCAACAACTTCACGCGGACGCGCGACTTTGCCGCGCCGGCCGAGACCGAGGCCGACAGCACCCTGGTCCACGTGGCGATCGTGTACGACGACGACGGCACGATCAGCGGCTATCGCAATGGCCAGCCGTATGGCACCGCGTATCGCGCCGGCCCGCCGGAGACGTTCCGGGCGGGCAAGTCGCAAGTGGTGTTCGGCATGCGTCACGCGCCCCCGGGCGGCAACCGCATGCTGGCCGGCCTGATCGTTCGTGCTGCGCTGCATGATCGGGCTCTGGCGGCGGAGGAGGTGGCGGCCTCGTCGGCGTCGGCGGCCGGGTTCGTGCCCGAGGCGGCGATTCTGGCCGCGCTGTCGGCCGCAGAGTTGGCCGAGCGGCGAGCACTCAAGGACGAAGTGGACCAGCTAACCAAGTCCCTCGCCCAACCGCACGAGCGGCTGTGCTATGCCGTCGTGCCCAAGCAGCCGGAGACGGCGCGGCTGCTGGCCCGGGGGGACATTCGCCTGCCGGGCGCGGTGGTCTCGCCGGGCGGCGTGGCCGCGCTGGTCGGCTTGGATGCCGATTTTGGCTTGTCGCCCGATGCGCCTGAAGGGGAGCGGCGCATGGCGCTCGCGCGTTGGATCGCCAACCCGCGGAATCCGCTCTTCGCCCGCGTGATCGTCAATCGGCTGTGGCACTATCACTTCGGCCAGGGGCTGGTCGATACGCCCAACGACTTCGGATTCAGCGGTTCGCGGCCGAGCCATCCGAAGTTGCTCGACTGGCTGGCCGACACTCTGGTGGCCGAGCGATTCAGTCTCAAGCAGATGCATCGCTTGATCGTTATGTCGGCGGCTTATCGGCAGGCGACGACCGACAACGCCGCGGCGCGGGACGACGCCGACAACCGCCTGCTGTGGCACATGCGCCCGCGGCGACTCGAAGCCGAGGCGGTGCGCGACACGATGCTGGCCGTGGCCGGCGAGCTGAACCCGCTGGCCGGCGGTCCCGGCTTTCGCGACTGCACCGAGGTGTTGCGGTCGGGCAGCTATTCCTATCTGCCGGGCGATCCGATCGGCCCCGAGTTCAACCGGCGGAGCATCTATCGCACCTGGACGCGCGGCGGGCGGAGCGGACTGTTGGATGCGTTCGACTGTCCCGATCCATCGACCACCGCGCCGCGGCGGGCGGTCACGACGACCCCCTTGCAGGCCCTGGTGCTCTTGAACAATTCGTTCGTGCTGCGCATGTCCGAGGCGTTTGCCCGACGCGTGGAGCGCGAAGCGGGAGGGGACGTCGAAGGGCAAATCGCCCGCGCTTACCAGTTGGCCTACACGCGCGAGCCGTCGCCGGCGGAACTGGACGATGCGCGGCCCGTCGTCGAGCAGCACGGGCTGGAGGTGTTAACCCGAGCGATCTTCAACAGCAACGAGTTTTTGTATGTCGACTGATCCCGCACGTTACCAATCGACAAGAGTAGCCCGGGGCGTGGCGCCGACAGACGCGGCGCCGCTGGTGGATCGCCGCGGATTCTTTTCGTGGGCCAGCGCAGGGCTGGGAAGTGTGGCACTAGCCGGCCTGTTGCTGCGGGACGGGCGCGCGATGGCCGCGCCTTTGAGCGGCGAGGCCGAGGACCCTCCGCCGCACCTGGCGCCCAAGGCCAGGCGGGCAATCCACATCTGCTTGTGCGGCGCGTTGAGCCACGTCGATTCGTTCGATTACAAGCCGGCCCTGGCCGAGCATCACGGCCAGCCGATGCCCGCCGAGGAGAAGCCCGACGTGTTCTTCGGAAAAGTCGGGCTGCTGCGCAAGCCGGACTGGGAGTTTGCCCGGCGCGGACAGAGCGGGCTGTGGGTGTCGAACTTGTTTCCGGCGATTGCCGAAGTGGCCGACGAGCTGACGGTTATCCAGTCGATGGTGGCCGAAACGTCGAACCACACGCCGGCCACGTTCCAAGAGAACAGCGGCTTTCGCCTGAACGGCTTTCCGACGCTCGGTTCGTGGTTGTCGTACGGGCTGGGAGCGGAGACCGACGAACTGCCTTCGTTCGTGGTGATTCCCGACGCGCGGGGGCAACCGGCCGGCGGCGCGATTAATTGGACCAATGGCTTTCTGCCGGCCCGGCATCAGGGGGTGGTGTTCCGCGGGCGCGGGCCAGCCATCGACGACCTGACGCCGGCCCAGGCCATCGATGCGTCGCGCGAACGGGCCACGCGCGAGCTGCTGGCGACCATGAACCGCCGCCACGCCGCCGCGCACGGGGCCGACGACGCGCTATCGGCCCGGGTGCGCAGCTACGAGCTGGCTGCCAAGATGCAATTGTCCGTCCCCGAGGTGACCAACCTCGACGGCGAAACGGCCGCCACGCACGCATTGTACGGGCTCGATCGGGAAGAGTCGGTCGATTTTGGGCGCGGTTGCTTGCTGGCCCGGCGGCTGATCGAGCGCGGCGTGCGGTTCGTGCAGGTGTTTTCGGGCGGGTCGTTCGGCAGTCCGCGCATCAACTGGGACGGCCATGAAAACATGGTCACCAACCACGGCCGCGAGGCGCCGCGCATCGACCAGCCGGTGGCCGGCCTATTGCGCGATTTGAAGCAGCGCGGCTTGCTCGACGAAACGCTGGTGTTGTTTACCACCGAGTTCGGCCGCACGCCGTTCACGCAGTCGGCCTCGGACGTAGTGGGGACGGGGCGCGACCACAACCAGAACGGCTTTTCGGTGTGGATGGCCGGGGCCGGACTCCGGCACGGGATGAACTACGGCCGGACCGACGACTTTGGTTACAAGGCGGTCGAAAACCGGGTCACCTGGCCCGATTTTCACGCCACGGTCTTGCACCTGTTGGGCATCGACCATGAGCGGCTCACCTTCTATCACAACGGCATTCAGCGCCGCCTGACCAACGTGCACGGTGAGGTGTTGCACGACGTGCTGGTTTAGACGCTGCTCAAAACTGCCGGCAACCGCACCGACGCGCGGCATCAGTTCGCGCGTCAGGTACCGCTGCCAATTTGCCTGGCGATACTCGCAATTGTCGCAAAGGCCGGCACTGCTGGACGAGCCAGCAGTGGCACCAAGTGGCACCCGGATTCTGCTTTGACCGGCTTTTTACTGCGGCATGGGCAGCATGACGGTCGCGTTTTCGGGGAACGATGCTTCGCCGGCCTTGCCGTTGATCCGGTACTTGACGGTCAATTGCTTGGGGGTTCCCGGCGTGGGGTCGCCGCCGAAGCTGGCGTTGTAGCTGGGCGACGGCAGGGTAATCAGCGGGAGATTGCCGACGAGTTGCTGCAGCTCGCCGGTGACGTCCTTCTGCTTGGCGCCGGCTCCGTACTGGGCCTTGATGATTTCCACCTTGACCGGTTCGAGGTCAACCTTGGCCAACAGCTTCCGCGGATCGCCGGCCTTGGGTCCCAGCTTTTGCAGGATCACCAGCACGGCTCGCGTGGCGTCCTCTTTCAACTCGGGCGCCTGCGCCGCTTTGATCGCGGCTTGGAGCGCGCCGGGGCTGGGGTAACGCTCGAGCACTGCCAGCACCAACTGTCGTTCGTCGGTGCGGCGAGCAGCGGCCAGCGCGCTGGTGCACATTTCGAGGCGTTGCCGGGCGGGCATGTTGAATTGCCGTGCCAGCCGAATGTAGCCGCGCAGCGCACGGATTTGGTACTTTTCGCCGGGGGCACTCTTGGCCAGATCCAACAGCACGGGCGCCGCGTCCAACGTCATCCATTCGCCGAGCACGCGCGTGCCGGTGTCTTGCAGCGCTTCGTCGCCTCGTTTGACCGAGTCGCCGATCGTCGCCAACGCCTTGGCTCCGCCGACACTGCCGACGATCTCCAGTAGCACCGGTTTCGTCGCCTGCGGCGCGTCGGCCATCGCCGCGGCCAGCTCGGCGGCACATGCCTCGCGGTCGGGCATGCGAACGCTGGCCTCGCGCAGCGCTTGCTGGGCCGCTTGGGCATCTTCGGAATGCTGGGGCGAAACCACTTGCGATACCAGGATCGAAAGATCGTCGGGCCCGACCGTGGCTCCCAGCGCGGCAAGCGCCGCGCCGCGGACCGCCGGATCGGCATGCTCGAGCGCCTTCATCAGTGCCGGCCTGGCGTCGATGCGCCGCTTGCCGATAAGCTCGATCAAGACCGGCAGCATTTTGCCTTCGGCCGCGGGAAGTCGAGAAAGAATCTCCGAGGCGATTTGATCGCCCGAGAGGTCAGCCAGCGCGTCTTTCGCAGCTTGGGCCACTAGGGCGTCGTCGCCGGCGGCGATCTCCAGCAGCGGGGGCAGACACGTCACGTCGCCCAAACGGCCGACGACCCCCAGCGCGGCAATGCGCACTTGCGGGGGACCGCTCTGGGCGATCTCCAACACGGCCGGCGTGACCGACGCATCGTCCCGATCGGCAAAGGCCACCAGCAGCAGGGCGGCCCGATCCGGCGCCGCGCGGGACGCTTCGGCCACCAGCGCGTCGGCAACTTCGCTACCGGCCAGCTCGCGCGAAGTGATCAAGCCGAGCCGAAACAACCCCAAGTCGTCGGAGTGGAGTTGCTCGAGTAAGAGGGGGACACCGTCCGATCCGCGGGCCAGAATGGCTCCCCGCGTGGCCTCGATCAGTTTCTGCTTGGGAAGCTCCGTGCGGCGCACGGCGTCGTAGATTTCGGCCGCTTCGGAGGTCTTTCCGGCGGCCAGGAGTCGCTCGGCGCACAGGATGCAGCCCTCGGCAACCGCTGAACGAACATCGGCGGGCGCGGCGGGCAAGGTTTCGAGCAGGTTCTTGGTGGCCGACGCGTTGCCGATTTTTCCCAAGGCCACGGCGGCCGCCGACGCGGCGTCGGCATCCTGGCCGCGCAACTGCGCGCTCAGCGGATCAACAGCCAGTTCATCGCGGCGAACGCCGATCGAGTTGATCGTGCCGACGAGCAGCTTGCCCTTGGTCGTGTCGAGCGCCTTGCGCAAGGCTTCGCTGGCTTCGGGCCCGGGAATAGCTTCCAGCGCGATCCGCGACCACGAGGCGAGGTGTTCGTCGGTCAATAACTGGGCCAAGTCGTCAACGGCTCGCGACGTGCCGTAGACGGCCAAGTGCTTGCAGGTCATCGCCTTTTCGGCCGGAGGCGCGTCGGAGCGGAGCGTTTCGAGGAGTCTTTGTTCCTTTGCCCCGTTTTCGTCATCGGCGGCCCGCGCCGCGGTCGTTGACGCGACCAGTGCGGCGAGCAGCGCGACGGAACCGGCGAGTCGTCTTGAATGGCTATGGTTCATGATTTCAATCCTGATGAATCGTTGGTTAGCTGGTCGGTTGCGAGGGCGTGCTTGCGGCCGCCGCCTGCACGTGCACGACGACGGCCTCTCGGAGCGGACGTCTAGAGCCTCCAAGGTTCGCGCAGGGCTTCGGACCGCAAACGGTTGGCCTGCTCGTCACCGACAAAGGCGTGCTTATCGAGGTCGTATTTGACCTGGCGATCGAGGTAGAGCGCGATGTTGGCCGCGTGGCAAGCGATGTGGGCGTAGCAGGCCGCTTCGACGTTCCCCTTGGGGAGGCTGCGCGTTTTGACGCAGTCGAGGAAATCGCGCACGTGGAAGGTGGCCGGGTAGCCGCCGATCTCGGCGACCGTGCGGCCGGCCATCAACTCCGGCGAGCTGAGCACCAGCTTGCCGCTGTCGCCCGCTTCGACCCAGCCGGTCTCGCCTTCGAATCGCACCGGGCAGGAGCCCAGCGGCAGCCAGCCGGTCTCGCGGAAGATCAGCTCGACGCCGTTGGCATAGCGGGCCACCAGTTGGCCGTCCTTGGGCGGGTTGTACTCGACCGGCGCCGTGCCGTCGGCTCCGACGGCCCATTGGCACAGATCGACGCAATGGGAACCCCATTCCAACACGCCGCCACCGACCAGGCCGCCCCCCTTTTCAAAATTGAAACCGTCGAGCAGCTTGGCGTTGAAGGGGCGCCAGGCCGCGGGGCCCAGGTACATGTCCCAGTCGACGACATCCTTCGGCGGCTCGGGTTCGGCCGGCAACCAGCCGCTGCTGACGGCCGTCATTCCCATCGGGTGGGCATACACTCGCTTGAGCTTGCCGAGCTTGCCGGTGCGGGCCAGCTCGCAGGCAAAGGCGAAGTGCGGCAGATTGCCGCCGCTGCGTGCCGACCTGAAACACCCGGGCGGTGCGGTGGATCGTATCGCGGAGCGACAGGCTTTGGGCGATGTTCTTCGTGCAGGGCTTCTCGCAATACATGTCCTTGCCGGCCTTGGCGGCGTAGGTGGCGGCCGTGGCGTGCCAATTGGGCCCGGTGGCAATCAGCACGGCGTCGATATCGCCGCGGTCCAGCAGTTCGCGGAAGTCGCGATACATGTCGCATTGCTGAGTGCCATAGAGCTCGTCGACCATTTTCTTGACCGCGGTGCGACGCGCCTGCTTGATGTCGCAGACGGCCACGAACTGCACGTCCTTCTGCTCGAGGAAGCAGCCCAGGTCGTAGGTTCCGCGGTTTCCGATGCCGATACCTCCCACGACGATCCGCTCGCTGGGGGCGACCGCGCCGTCGCGGCCCAAGGCGGAGCTGGGAATGATCTGCGGAGCCATCACCGCGGCGCCGGCCGACAGCGTGGTCTTCAAGAATTGACGCCGATGAACTTGCCTTGCCGATTTCGCCATGACTCGCCTCCTGATCGTGTGGTACGCCTGGCCGCCCTGCGCATGGCCGTGGAGCATGATGCCAGCGCTTTGGACAGCATACCGCCCGGCCGCTCGTCTTTCCACAGACGGCTGGCCGATTCGCCCGGCGGCGCCTACGAAATGCGATTCGCGGCGTCCGCGGAGCTGCTGGCGTGCCACCCTGGGGTCGCTTGGACGAGCCGGCAGAAGGCGCGGCCCCGGTCCTGGTAATCGCGGAATTGATCGAAACTAGCGCACCCGGGCGACAGCAGGATCGCGTCGCCGACGCATGCTTGCCGCCGGCACCAGTCGAACGCCTCGGCGAGGGTTTCGCAGGCGATGGCCGGAAAACCGCCGCGCTGGCGAGCAAGGCTGGCTGCGCAGCTCGTCGCGCGCCGCGCCGAACAGCCCGGCCCCTTGGGCGCGCCCGGTGACACGCTGGGCCCAGGCGTCGAGCGGCACCTGTTTCGACACGCCGCCGGCCAACAGCCAGACAGGGCCCGAGATGGCCTCAAGGGCCGCGATGGTCGCGGCCGGGGACGTGGATTTCGAGTCGTTGTAGTACCGCACGCCGCCGGTGACCGCCACCGGTTGCAGGCGGTGCTCCAGCCCCGCAAAGCCTGCCAGCGCCTGGACGATGATCGATCGTTCGATACCGGCCACTTCGGCGGCGGCCGCGGCGCAGGCGGCGTTTTGTCGATTGTGGTCGCCCGGCACGGCCAGTTCGGGAAGATCGGCGAACCAGCGTCGCACGTCCGCGCTGGCGGCATGCTTGCTCCACGAGCGGACGAGCGGATCGAAGGGATTAAGAATCGCGCGGGTGCGGTTCGATCGCAGCAACCGCCGTTTGGCGGCGGCATAGGCGTCAAAGTCGCCGTGCCAATCGAGGTGATTGGGAGAGCAATTGGTCACCACGGCCAGTTCAGCCGCCGGCGCGTGGTCGCTCAGGTGTGCGAGTTGAAAGCTGCTCAGCTCGAGGATCGCCCAATCATCGACCGACATGGCGTCCAACTCGCCGAGCAGGCTCCCGCCGAGATTGCCGCCTGGCCAGGTTCGCCGTCCGGCCGCGCGGAAAATGTCGGCCAGCATCGTGACGGTGGTCGACTTGCCGTTCGACCCGGTGACGGCCACGATGTGCGCCGGCGAGCGCTCGAGAAACAGCTCGATTTCGGAAATGATCGTCGCTCCGCTGTGACGGGCCGCCGCCAGGCAGGGATGCTGTGGCCGCACCGCCGGATTGACGACGACGAATTCGGCCGTGCGAAAGTCACGTTCGTCGTGCCCGCCGAGTTTCAAAGCGTGCATCGGCAGGTCGGCGATCGCGGCGAGCGATTCGGCCAGCCCGTCGGGCTGGGCCGCGTCGCTGATCGTGAGACGCGCCCCGCGGCCGGCCAGAAACCGGGCGGCACCCACGCCACCGCCGTGACGGCCGAGTCCCATGAGGGTCACGCGGCGGCCGGTCCAATCGTGGACAATGCGTCGGGTTTCTCGGGCAGCAACCGCCATGGCATCCTGCCGGCTGGGCTTTTCGGCATTCGCGTGATCGAGATCGGCTTCCGACGTCACGAGTGCCTAGTTCGACTCGGCCAGCATCCGCCGGGCTGCTTGCAGCGAGGGGGCCAATGCGGCGGCCTGCTCGCTGCCGCAGACCTTCAGGTACTGTTCGAGCATCGGCAACGCTTTGTTGGGCTGGCCCATCCGCAGGTAAACCAGACCCAGGTCGCGGCGCTCTTGAGGAATCTGAGGCAACAGCGCCGTTAACCGCTCTTGCACGCGCAGCAACTGCGGCCATGAGTTGTGCATGGCGTACACGGCTTTCAGGTTTTGCAACACGCGCGCGGCGATATCCAACGGCGCCGCGGCCCGAAAATGTTCCTGCGTTAACACGTCGCGCTTGCCGAGCAACTGTTCGATGCGGCAGCGGCATGTTTCGCGATCGAGCACCTCGCCACTGTGAAACGGATCGACGAACACGGGCTCGCTGCCGGTGCAACAACCGATGACGAAGTGTCCGGGCGTGTTGACGCCGAACATTTTCAGTCCGGCCCGGCCCGCCACGGCCATGTACAGGATGCCCAGCGAAATCGGGATGCCGCAACGTCGGGCGAGCACGTCGTTCAGATAGCTGTTTTGCGGTTCGTAGTACGCCTCGCGATTGCCGTGAAAGCCTTCGACCTCGTACAACTGCCGGCTGATGGCGGCCAATTGATCGCTGATGTCGCAGCAGGCGTGCCGTTCCACGGAATCGCGGCAGACAACGCCCAGCCGGTCCACTTCGACCAGGCAGCCCACGCGATCCAAATTCGGATAGGCGTCGGCCGCGACTTCGAGCATGAACTGCACCAGATCGACTTCCGGCCGCCCGGCCACGAGTTTCGCGAATTCGCAGTTCGGTTCGAATGGCGCCATCAGCGGGTAGGCTTGCTTCATCGTGCGCGAGGGGGGGTATGGAGACGTCCGGGGCAGTCGAGAGGAATTCTAGGGCCCGCGCCGACAGGCGGCAATCGAGAATCCGGCCACTTCGATGCTGATGCTCACAAAGGGCACGATCGTGCCTGCACGCCCTGTCCGGCGACGCGTGGCGCCAGCTTGCATGTGGGCCCCGGCGGGCACATTTACGGCCGAATGCGCTCGTTTTGCCGGCACTGTCGGCCTTTGTGAACCAGGCCCAAACCGCTATCATTGGACCTGATCGAGGGTATTAAGGCGGGAGCAAAGAAGGGCATTCCCGCGCGCACATCGGCAATTTCTCCGCAGTTCGGCAGTCGTGCCGCTCCGCTGGTGTTTCCCCAGGATTACTGTGAATGAGTGAGTTTCGTACCGAGCGCGATTCGATGGGCGAAGTGCGCGTCCCGGCCCGGGCTTATTACGGGGCGCAAACGCAGCGCGCGAAAGAGAATTTCCCCATCTCCGGCTGGCCGCTACCGCCGGCCTTGATTCACGCCCTGGGGCTGGTGAAATACGCCGCGGCCGTGGCGAATCGTGATTTGGGAAAACTGACCGGCTCGGGCAAAAATCCGCTCACCGACGCCCAGGTCGAGGCCCTGCTGGCCGCCTGTCGCGAGGTGGCCGCCGGCAAGCTCGACGGCGAGTTTCCGATCGACGTGTTTCAGACCGGATCGGGCACGTCGAGCAACATGAACGCCAACGAAGTGATCTCCAATCGGGCCATCGAGTTGGCGGCGGGCGATCGGTTTTTGCCCGACAAGCCGATCCATCCCAACGATCACGTCAACATGGGGCAGAGCACCAACGACATGTTCCCCACGGCGATTCACGTCGCCGCGGCCCGGGCCATCCACGACGAGCTGGTTCCCGAGCTACGGCGACTGGCCGACACGTTGGCCGACAAGGCCCGCCAGTGGGACGACATCATCAAGATCGGCCGCACGCACCTGGCCGACGCCACGCCGATCCGGCTGGGGCAGGAATTCAGCGGCTATGTCCGGCAACTGGAGCTGTCGATCGAGCGGGCCACGCTGGCCGTTAAAGCGGTCAGCGAATTGCCGGCCGGCGGCACCGCGGTGGGCACCGGCATCAACACCCATCCCGAGTTCGGCGCCGGGTGGCCGCGGCACTGGCCAAAGAGACGGCGCTGCCGTTTGTCGAAGCGGCCAATCATTTCGAAGCCAATGCCAATCGCGACGGCATCGTCGAAGCGAGCGGCGACCTGCGGGCGATCGCTGTGACGCTGTTTACGGTGGCCAACAACATTCGCTGGCTGGGCAGCGGGCCGCGGTGTGGTTTTTACGAAGTCAAATTGCCGGATCGGCAACCGGGTTCGTCGATCATGCCGGGCAAGGTGAATCCGGTGATGTGCGAAAGCATGATGCAGGTGGCTGCCCGGGTGATCGGCAACGACCAGGCCTTGGCGTTTGCCGGCGCCACGGGGAGCAATTTCGAGCTGAACATCATGATGCCGATGATGGGCACCACGCTGCTCGAGTCGTGCCATCTGCTGACCGGGGCCACGCGGGCGTTCGTCGATTTTTGCGCCTTGGAAATGGAAGCCAATGCCGAGGCCTGCCAGGCGGCCGTGGAACAGAGTCTGGCCATGGTCACCAGTTTGAACCCGCACATTGGCTACGAACGGGCCGCGGCGCTGGCGAAGGAAGCATTCAAGAGCGGCAAGACGATTCGCCAGCTTTGCCGGGAGCGAAAGATACTGCCCGAGGACGTGCTCAACGAGGCGCTCAACCCGCACCGCATGACCGAACCACATTAGCGATTGTGATGACGCCGCCGGCGTGACGAATCCGTCTTTCCGCCGCAGCGTCGCTCGTAGACTGAAAAGACCGGACTCTCGCGAACAAGGAGGTTCACGATGATCGCCGCCCCGAAGCGATATGCTTTGCTGCCGATGTTGGCGCTGTTTGGCGCCGCGAGCCTTAGCGTGGCGTGGGCCGCGCCGCCCGAGCACTTGGTGCCGTTTCCCGAAGATGCCCAGCGCCGGCCGAGCCCGTGAAGCCGGCTCCGCCCAAGAGCGACTTTCAGCCGCGCTTTCGACCGCCGGGCGTCAAGCAGGCAGAGCATCTGGAGCCGATGGGAAGTCCCGCGGCCGACGGCGCGAAGGTCGACGCCGCCGTGAAACCGGCTGCCGCGAGCGAGCCGCTCGAGAACGTCGACGCGAAACCGACGCCAACGGTGGCGGCCGAATCGTCTGCGCCAGGCGAAGGACCACAACTGCTCCCCTCCGCCGCCGCGGCGACGGCCAAAACGACCGTGCCCGGCGACCTCGCCGGCCGCGAGGCGCTCAACGCGGCCTTCACGCGCAGCAAGACGGCCGCCAGCGAAGCCGACTACGACGCCATCATCGCGCTGTGCGAACAAGGCAAGCAGCCGGACGTCAGCCAGGCGTATCGCGATTATTCCGATCAACTGATGGGCTGGGCCTACAATCGGCGCGGCGAAGTGCGCGTCAAGGACGGCCGCGAAGGGGAAGCCTTGAGCGACTTCGAGGCCGCCGTCCGACTCGGCGGGGCCTGGCGGGCCGTGCACAATCGGGGCGTCAGCTACGCGGCGGCCGGCCGGCTGCCCGAAGCACTGGCCGACTTCGATCGCACGATCGAGCTCAACCCGCGCTATCCCAACGCGTTTTTGAATCGCGCCGAACTGCGTTATCAGATGGGCGAGTTTGCGGCGGCGGTCGAGGACTATACCAAAGCGCTGAAACTGGGCGAACCCGACGCGGCGGCCTACAACGGCCGCGGGCACGCGCTGTATCGCCTGGAGCGCTTCGGCGACGCGCTGCGCGACTATGGCGAAGCGGTCAAGCTCGATCCGACAAATCCCGAACCGCTCATCAACCGCGGTGACACCCACAGCGATCTGGGACAATATGGCGAAGCGGCGGCCGACTATCGGGCGGCCGTGCAGGCGGCACCCGACAATGCCCGGGCCCTGCAGGCGGCGGCCTGGTTGATGGCCACGTGCCCCGACGCGCACTATCGCGATGAAAAACTGGCCATCGACGCCGCCCAGCGAGCCATCGAGCTGGACGGCCCGACGTTTCGCAATCTGTCGACGCTGGCGGCCGCCCAGGCCAATGCCGGGTTGTTCAAGGAAGCCCAGCAAACGCAAGACAAAGCCATCGCCTCGGCTCCGAAAGAGCAGGTCGTGGCGGGCGAAAAGATGATGGCCCTGTACCAGCGCGAGATCGCCTTCCGCGACCGCCCGCTGACGTCCTACACCACGCCCGAAGAGATGGACGAATGGGCGGAAGTGCGACCCGCCTCGTCCGATGAGCCGGTGGCGGGGCGCGGCGCACCGCCGGCCGATCGCCGCGCCCACTACCTGACGCCCACCGGCCGCCGGCCAAGCATGCCGCCCGGCCAGCCGCCGCGACCGGGCCAACCGCGCCAGCTGGCGCCCGGCCAACCTCGCGAGCTGCCTCCGCCGCAAGAGTTCCGCCCCCGCCCGCAACAAGTGCCGCCGCAGAAGTCCCGGTTGTTCGCGCCCAGCGGTAGGATTTGAGCGCGCAGCACCGCCGGCATCGCACTGCCACCTGTGGTCTAGCTGCTAGAACCGCGGGATCAGCCCTACGTCGAGACTGAGTACAAACAGCATCAGGCTGACGATAAACACGAAGCCCGCGTAATGAAAGGCGATCACCACCTTCTCGCTGACCGGCCGGCGGAGAATTCCTTCCAGGATCAAAAACACCATGTGGCCGCCGTCCAGCAGCGGGATCGGCAGGAAGTTGATCACCGCCAGATTGGCGCTGAGCATGGTCAGAAACAACAGCAGCGTGGGCACGCCTTCGCTAGCCGCGCCGCCGGCAGCCTTGGCAATCGTCACCGGGCCACCCAACGAGAAGGGCGAAACCTGGCTGCCGATTCGCTGCAGAAACTTGTAGACCATCAGCAGTGAATCGAGCGTTTCGCGGCCGCCCAACGACAAGGCCTGCGCCACCGTGTGCGCCTTGATGGTCGCCATCTCCGGCCCGAACCGCAGGCCGCGGTCGTAGTAGTACCAGTCCGCGGCGTCGGCCGCCACGAGCGTCGCCTCGCGTCCGTCGGCCAGCGAGAGCGTCACGGTCGTCTCCGGCAGCAACTGCACAAGGTGCATCAGGTACGGCCAGTTGGCATTGTCGGCCGACAGCTCGATGGGATCCGGCAGCGTGTCGGGCCATGCCAATCGCTTGTCGGCCGCGCTTCTTGCTCGGTCTCGCTCAATTCCTGGAATTCGAACGATGCCCCGACGATTTCGTCGCCGGGGGTAAACGCCCCCTGCGCCGCCGGCTTGCCGTCTTTGGTGAGCACGACCTCGGCCGCGGGGCTTTCGGGCACGATCTCTTGCACCTTGGCCAGCACTTTGTACGTCAGCCCCAAGGCCGGTACCGATACGGGATTGCCTCGCGACGACGACTCCTCGGGCCAGGGCCGGTCGCGCAGCGTGACTTGCTTTTCCAGCGATTCGGCTTCGCCCCCGCGCTGGGGACGGGAAACGACCAGCGTCACGGTCTCGCCGGCGCGGCGCCGCAACTCGTCGGGCAACCGCAGCGGGTCGCCGGGCCGCTGGCCATCGATCGTTTCGATCACGTCGCCGGGCGCAGACCGGCCTTGGCCGCCGGCGATTCGTCCTGGATGGCCGTGATCTCGCCCATCGTCATCACCAGCCCCAGCGTGCGCATCGGCCGCGGCGGAACCGTGACTTGCAGCAATTTCACCTCGTCGCCCGGCTCCTTCGAGCCACCCGTCTTGCGCTCGACGCTGAAGGCCAACGGCTCGTTGGCGTGCAGCACTAGCTGGGCGTCAATGTCGGCTTGCGTCTTCACCGGCACGTCCGCGACCGCCGTGATCGTGTCGCCTACTTCGAACGCGTCGACTTCGGCCGCCGGCGTGTCCCCGTCGACGATCGGATCGCGATCGAGCGTCGTCGAAAAAGGGGGTGCCACGCCGATCGTGGGCACCAGCCGCTGGTTCACCTTGTCCGGCTTGACGTTCACGAAAATCGGCTTGTCGACGCCTGGCCGCTCAATCTTGAATTCGACGCCGGTGGACAAGTCGCCCAGCGCCACGGCCGACATCAGATCGCGAAACCGCAACGGGCCTTCCGAGTCATTGATCTTCATGATCTCGTCGCCCGGCTGGATATTCGCCCGCCAGGCCGGCTCGCCGGGCCGGACGGCCGACACGCCGCAGGCCAACTCGGGCACGCCCAGGCCGAAAGCCACGACGGCGAACAGAAACGCAAAGATCACGTTCATCACCACGCCGGCCGAGATGATGGCCATCCGCTGCGGCACGCTCTTGGCCAGATAGCTGCGCGGATCGAGCTGTTCGGGGTCTCCCTCGACGTGCACCGGCGCAGGCCCGTCGGCATGGATCTTCGAGCGCTCGCGCTCGTCGGCGGCCCGGGCCGGGTTGTCGTCCTGGCCGAGCATCTTCACGTAGCCGCCTAAGGGCAGGATGCCGATGCCGTACTCGGTTTCGCCCCATTGATGCTTGAACAGCTTGAGGCCGTAGATATCGAAGCCAAGGTAGAACTTCTCGCATTTCACGCCGCACCACTTGGCCACCGCAAAGTGGCCCAGCTCGTGGACGAAGATCACCGTGCCCAGCGCAAACGCCACTTCCAGGATCACGATCAACAGATGCCAGGCATCCACTAGCGACATGGCGATCAGAGACAAGCCCAACGGAGCACCTCCTGGCGAGCCCAGGCGTCGAGCTTCTCGAGCTCGTCAAGCGACGGACTGGGGTCGAAATGATGTTGTTCGAGCACGGCCCTGCAACTGGGCACGATCTCGGTAAAGTGTAGCTCTCCGGCACGAAAGCGGGCAACGGCCGCCTCGTTGGCCGCGTTCAACACGGCGCCGGCCGTGCCGCCGGCCTTGGCCACTTCCAAACCCAGCCCCAGGGCCGGAAAACGCTCGAAATCCGGCGGCTCGAAATCCAGCCGCATCGTCTCGCTGAAGTCCAGCCGCGCGGCCACTCCCGGCGTTCGCCGCGGGTAAGTCAGGGCATATTGGATCGGCAGCTTCATGTCGGGCGAGCCGAGTTGGGCGATGATCGAACCGTCGACGAATTCCACCAGCGAGTGCACGATCGACTGCGGGTGCACGACCACGTCGATCTGGTCGGGCCGCAAGTCGAACAGCCAGCGGGCCTCGATGATCTCCAGCGCCTTGTTCATCATCGTGGCCGAATCGATCGTTATTTTAGGGCCCATCGTCCAGGTGGGATGGCGCAGGGCGTCGTCCATCGTCACGCTGGCCAATTGCTCGGCCGTGTGGCTGCGGAACGGCCCGCCGCTGGCCGTGAGGATGATCCGCTTGACTTCCTCGCGGCGTCCGGCCTGCATCGCCTGAAAAACGGCGCTGTGCTCGCTATCGACCGGTACGATGCGTGGCACCGGTGCGGTTCGCCAGCCGCGTGACCAGGGGGCCCGCCACCACCATGCGTTTCCTTGTTCGCCAGGGCCACGGTTTTGCCGGCTTCGACGGCCGCCCAGGTGCTCCGCAGGCCGGCACTACCGACGATCGCCGCCACGACGACGTCCACGTCCGGCCTGCGGGCCACGGTCTCCAGCCCCTCCGGGCCCAACAGCAGCTCCGTGCCCTGCGGCAGGCCCGAAAAATCGAACTGGGGGCGGCCGCTTCGTCGCGCGGCCACGACCCAGCGGGGAGCGAAACTGGCGGGCCTGCTCGGCCAGTAGCAATCAGGCTGGAATGGGCCGACAGGGCCACGACCCGTAGCGTACCCTCGGAGGCGGCGATCACCTCCAGCGTGTTGCGTGCCGATCGAGCCGGTCGAGCCGAGGACCGCCACGTTCGCAGTGCGGGAGAGTCATACGATTCCGCGGAAAAAATTGTAGCGCAATGGCCATTGCCGGCGCGAGATCGCCCAAAAGAGGTTGGAGCCGCGGGGCAACCGGTATTCTAAGGCTCCGGCCTCGTTTCCCACAACCCGAGCCCTGCCGGCACCCGCAGATGGCCATGCCGCGTGTGCTGATAGGTCAAGTTGGAGTGACCGCCGCCGAGGCCTGCTCGGCCCGGAGTGAGGTCTCCGGCCGGAAATCGCAGTCGCGCAATTGCCGCCGGGGGGCTCGCATTCGTGCGCAATGGTCTGGCGAGAAATCGCGGCCAAGGGAGCGATCCATTCCCGCGCAATCGTTGCTTGCCGTGCGACCCGACCGGCGGCTCGTTGTATTTTCAAAACCTGCGTCATACTATGAACAGACGCCTTGTGTGTCCCCGTCCCAACAGGGTCCGAAGAGCGACCGCGGTGGCGGCCGGCACGCAGTCGGCCAGACGCTCCGTGCAGTCGCGGCCTTTCGCGAGGAACCCCAGAGCCATCTCCTGATGAAAAACGACAAAGATTTGCCCCGCCGCTCCGCCGAAAAAAAACCCTCGCCGATCAACAACAACATCATCTGGTTCATCATTGCCCTGGGGCTGCTGACGTCGTTTGTCGTCGTGCTGTTGACGACCACCAACGGCGAAAACATCAAATACAGCGACTTCCTGCGACTGGTGAAGAACGAGGACGGCAAGGGCTACATCGAAGTCGAACGCTCGAGCGGCGACAAGACCGTAACGGTCAAGTTCTCGCGCCCCACGGAAATCAAGCTCGACAGTTACGAGGCCACCGGCAAGATCCAGCGTCAGCGCGCCGGTGACAAGGAGCCCGAGACGGTCGAGTTCACCACCAACCTGCGCCCGATGAACGAACGGCTCAGCGAGGTGCTCGAGACACACGGTATTCCGTTCGATAACTCCCCGGGACCCAGCACCTGGCGGGCCTATGTGCCGATGCTGCTGCTCACCGGACTGTGCGTCGTGTTCTTTCTCTATCTCATGCGGCGATTAGGCGGAGCCGGCTCGCCGATGGCCTTCGGCCGCAGCCGGGGCAAGATGTATGCCCAGGAAGATCTGGGCGTCACGTTCGAAGACGTGGCCGGCATCGACGAGGCCGTCGAAGAGCTGCGCGAAGTCGTCGAGTTCCTCCGCACGCCCGAGAAGTACCAGTTGCTGGGCGGTCGCATCCCCAAGGGCGTGCTGTTGGTGGGCCCCCCGGGCACCGGCAAGACGTTGTTGGCCAAGGCCATCGCCGGCGAGGCGGGCGTGCCGTTTTTCAGTCTGTCGGGTTCCGACTTCGTCGAGATGTTCGTCGGCGTCGGCGCGGCCCGCGTGCGCGACATGTTTCAGCAGGCCGAGGCCAAGGCCCCCTGCATCATCTTCATCGACGAGCTCGACGCGTTGGGCAAGACCCGCGGCAGCAGCATCGTGGGCGGCCACGACGAGCGCGAGCAAACGCTCAATGCCCTGCTGGTCGAAATGGACGGCTTCGACTCGAACAGCGGCGTGATCGTGCTGGCCGCCACCAACCGGCCCGAGACGCTCGACCCGGCGCTGTTGCGGCCCGGCCGCTTCGATCGCCACGTGCTGGTCGATCGGCCCGACGTCCGCGGCCGCGAGTCGATCCTCAAAGTCCACGTGCAGAACGTCAAGCTCGACGAAAGCGTCAACCTGAGAGAAGTGGCCGCCATCACCTCGGGCTTCGTCGGCGCCGACCTGGCCAACCTGGTCAACGAGGGCGCGCTGCTGGCCGCCCGCAAGGGCAAGACTTCCGTCGGCATGGACGAATTCAACGAAGGCGTCGAGCGGGTCACCGCCGGCCTGGAAAAGCGACAGCGCATCATCCACGAGGACGAAAAACTCCGCGTCGCCTACCACGAATCCGGCCACGCCCTGGTGGCTTACTGCCTGCCGAATACCGATCCGGTGCACAAAGTGTCGATCATTCCCCGCGGCCTGGCCGCGCTGGGCTACACGCTGCAGCGTCCCGAGGGAGATCGCTACCTGCTCACCCAGGGCGAACTGGAAAGCCGCATCCAGGTGCTGTTGGCCGGCACTTGCGCCGAGGAGATGGTGTTCGAAGACGTCTCGACCGGCGCCCAGAACGACCTGGAACGTGCCAGCGCCATCGCCCGCAGCATGGTGATGGATTTTGGCATGAGCCGACTGGGCCGCGTGAATTTTCGCGAGAGCAACCGCAGCCCGTTTCTGGCCGGTGGCAACGACTTTCAACGCGAGCACAGCCACAGCGAGCAGACGGCCCGCGAGATCGACGAGGAAGTCAAACGCGTGATCGACGAGTCGTTCGACAAAGTGCGCCACGTGCTGGAAACGCGAATGGCCTCGCTCAAGGCCTTAAGCGCCAAGCTGCTGGAAAAAGAAGTGATCGACTCGGACGAGCTGAAGTCGATCATCGAAGCCAGCTCGCCCAGCCCGCAAATCGTCCCCGGCACGACCACCGAACGGAAGCGTCCGGCGACCGAACCCGCCGAACGAACCGACCGCGAAGGGGGCGAACCGCAAGCCGAAAGCGTGTAGCGGCCTCGTCAACGTTACCAATCCGGGTGCCACTGCTGGCTTGTCCAGCAGTGCAGTCCTACGTTGACGATTCTTAGCCGTGCTTGATCGCCACTTTGCCGAAGTCGGCGCCGCTTTCCATGTAGCGGAAGGCTTCCACGGCTTCGGCGAACGGGAACACGCGGTCCACCAGCGGCTTGAGTTTCGCCAGTGCGATCGCGCGGTTCATGGCTTCGAACATCTCGCGCGAGCCGACGAAGATGCCCTGCACGCGGATGTTCTTCATCAGGATCGGCATGGGGTTCACCTGGCCGCCGCCTGAGAGCACGCCGATGAGGCTGATCTGGCCGCCGGCTTGGACGGCTTTCATCGATTGCGGCAGCGTGCCGGCACCCCCACTTCGACGACGAAGTCGACGCCTCGCCCGCCGGTGAGTTCGAGCGTTTTTTTGTCCCACTCGGGCGTCGTCTTGTAATTGATGCCGTCGGATGCCCCCAGTTTGAGTGCCTTGGCCAGCTTTTCGTCCTTGCTACTGGTGGCGATCACCCGTGCTCCGTGCAGCACGGCGAATTGCAGCGCGAACATCGATACGCCGCCGGTTCCCTGCACGAGCACCGTGTCGCCGCTCTTGAGATGTCCCTCGGGCACCAGCGCATGCCAGGCCGTGACGGCGGCGCAGGGGAGGGTGGCGGCCTCTTCGTCGCTCAGGTGTTCGGGTACGTGCACGACGCCCTCTTCGCTAATCGCGACGTACTCGGCCAGCATGCCCGCCGGTCCGCCGCCCCCCAGCGAGCTGCGCGCCTTGGTCTCGTCGATTTCGCCGGCGATCCACTTGGGCATGAAACAGCCGGCCACGCGATCGCCCACCTTGACGCGCGATACGCCATCGCCAGTAGCCACGACCTCGCCCACGCCGTCCGACAGCGGCACTGCCGGCATCTTCAATCGCGGGTTGTATTGCCCCTTGGCGACCATCAGATCGCGATAGTTCAGCGACCAGGCCCGCATTTTCAGCACCACCTCCAGCGGCCCGGGCCGCGGCTCGGCGTGATCGACCAGCTTGATATTCTCGAAGCCGAAGGCTTGGATTTCATAGGCTTTCATGGGCGGGCGTCCTGACGGGATGAAGGATGATGGGCTACGAGTGGTCATTTAACCCCTCGAACCCCGATTTCGCAAGGAACCGATGAGCAAGCTCTCGTTTGGCCCGGAGCCAACGGCGACGGAGTCGCTGAGAAGAAAGATCCGCGCCGTCGCCGTTGGGGCTCCGGGCTAAACTCTCGGTGCGTCTCTGTAAAATCCTGTGGCTCTGTGGTTCCAACAAATTGGACGGTGATCGGTGGGGGCGGGCGGTTTCCTCCATCGGCGCCAGCGGTTAGGATTTGACGTACACCCTTACGCTGCCCACTTTCCCGCCGGTGATCATGTCGCGCGACGCATTCGAACAATTGCAGCTCAAGCTGGCTGACGAGGGGGTCGACGCGGTTTTCGAAACGCTCGCGTCTGAGCTCACGTCGGAAAAGAAGTTCCACGAGCTGTTCGACGTGCTATTGATGCGCTCCCGCCAACGGCTGGGCTTGCCGGTGGCACTATCCACGCCCATCGACGATTTGGCGGAGCCGCTCCGCTCGCAGGTCGAAGAGGCCTACCTGGCCGCCTGCCGCGAAGTCGGAGCAATGTTGCTCGACGACAGCCTGCAGTCGGGGGCGCCGCCGGGCCGCCTGCGCGAGGCCTGGATGTACCTGCGGCCCGTGGGCGACAAGCGGCTCGTGGCCGCGGCACTGGCGAAGATCGAGCCCAGCGAAGAGAACATGCAGGACCTGATCGAGATCGGCTTGCACGAGGGCGTGGCACCGGCGCTGGGCTACAAGCTGGTGCTCGATCACTACGGCACGTGCAACGCGATCACCACCTTCGAAGGCGTCGTGCTGGCTCGGCCGCGCGCCGAACAGCAGTCCTGCGCCGCCGCGCTGGTACAACACGTCTACGCCGAGCTGCTGGCGAACTTGCGAGCCGACATTGCGCGGCAGGAAGGCCGCCAGCCGCCGGAAGAAAGCCTGGCGGCGCTGGTGGCCGATCGCGACTGGCTGTTCGGCGAGCTCAACTACCACATCGACACCACGCACCTGGCCGCCACGGTCCGCTTTGCCCGGTTGTTGGACGATCCCGAACAATTGCGGCTCGCGTACGAACTGACCGAATATGGGCGGCGGCTGCACGAGCAGTTTCAATTCGCCGGCGAGCCGCCGTTCGACGACGTCTATCCGGCGCACGGACGGTTCTTCGCGGCTCAGTTGGGTCAGGCGGTCGACGAGGCTGTCGACTATTTTGGCACGCGGGCGAAACAGGCCGACGTCCACGAAGTGGGCACCGGCCCGGCGGAAGTTTACGTGGCCTTGTTGGCTCGCCTGAAACGATACGACGAGGCGCTGCGAGCCGCCATTGAGTTATTTCCGCCCGGGGTGCGCACCAGCGGCTTTGCTCCCAACCTGCTGGAGTTGGCCCGAGAGGCAGGCGACTTTGAGCCGCTAATGGAACTTTGTCGCCAGCGCGGCGATCTGGTGAGCTTCACCGCGGCGCTGGTTGAGCGGTCGCAAAAGTGCGTCGATGGAATTCAAGCGCAGAGCTGCCGGTCCGGTCGATGTCACTGGGCTCTTGGGGGACTCTTCTTCCGCCGGTTCGTCCGGTCGTGGTTGCTTCTGGGCTGGGAATAGCCGGTTCAGTGATGTTCGGTTTTGAACTCGTCCCGTCCGCTGGTCGGCGGCGGGCGTTTCGTATACGAAACGTAGGTCCCCATGCATTTTCACGTCGTTCCACCGCTGGCCGTGATCGTCTTTCAGGTCCGGCCCGATGCTATAGACAGCCCATCCGCGATCGGTCGTTGCCAGCTTCAGTGGATGCTGCATGTCGTAGGGGTCGCTGGGGATGATCGCAGTGATGTCCGGCGTGAGCTGGGACAAATCGTCGGGAAAGTGCCCGTTTTCGGCCCGAAAGCGGTGCATCGACACAGCGGTGTGGGCGACGCGCGCCATGGCGTCAGCCCGAAAGGCCAGGATGATTTCGGTGAGCTTCGTTTTGGCAGTTTCAGCCAGGAAGCCGCCGCGGCGGGCGTTGAGTTCGTCGCGTACTTCTTCGACGTGCCGCTGCACATCGGCATAGGGCTGCGAAGTGAGGGCGTAAATGCCTTCGGGCCGTTTCGCGATAGGCAGCCAAATCGGGTAAGAGTACAAACACGCGGTACAGCGGTGCCAGTTGCGGCAGCAGGTCTTCGTTGACGATGTCCCGCATGGTGTTCTCCAGATCGATGACGCTGTTGAGCGTTATCGCCTCCCGTGCGCGCATCACTCTCTGCATATTGCGCCGATACGAGCGCTGCAGGTGGGGGGCAATCGCGGCCAGGGCATCTGCCGGCGGATCTTCATTGGACATCAAGATGGCTTGCAGGGTATGGTGCGACAGGTCGTCGAACTGATGGCCACCAGCATGGTCACGCCGAACGGTTCGTTGGCCATGTGGTGCGCGGCACCATACATCGCCTGAACGTCGGCCAGTGCACCTTCCACGTCGCCTGTTGCCGCACGGTGCCGGGCGTCGACCCCCAGCAATCGCACGGCTTGTCGCATGTCTTCGATTTCCGGCAGCAACATGCTCCACGTCAGGCCACCATAGTTGCGACCGAAATCGCAGCCTGCCTTGGCGGCGGCACGGCGCATCAGCAGAATCTCCCCTTGGCGACCTTCCAGCCACCGGCCGAGTTCGGCGGACGCGAAGTCGAAGCTAAAGGCCGATGCTCCGTCGCCGCGAGACGACCTCCTAAACTCACTGGCAGCATCCAACCAGATCTGCGGCCACTCGGGCGACGTCTGTCCAATGGTCGGCCTGCCCCGCTGAAGCGATTCCTGCATTTCCAAGTAGTCGACAGCGGCGTTCTGGTCGTCGGGCACCGGCTCGGGAGCCGCCGACATGGCTAGGGCATAGGCTTCCGAACGCCGTGCATCGACGCTCTGACGCACTGCTTCGTCGAGATTCGAGAACGTCATAAGATGCAAGACAGCCACCACGCCCAGGGCCAACGCGAACTTGCCCGGCGGCCACTGGCGGGCCCTGGGAACCGTTGGGCGTCAACGCCGTCACCCACGGCGGATCGGGCCGCAGTCCACTAGCCACCAGATAGCGCACCGGCGAGAAACAGCAGCGATGACGAGCAGCGAACAGCATCAGCCAGCCCTGCGCAGGCCAGTGGTATTCGAAATCAAGGTTCTCCGCGATCGCAGTCCATAGCCCACGAGCGGCACAACGGCGAAAACCGCGGCCAAGGCAAGACGCAACCAGCGGTTGCGCAGCCGGGCGACCAACGCGGTACCGGTCGCCACGAAGAGCAGAGCCACGGCGAGGTTTTCGATGCCGAGCAGAGCGTATCCCATGTTCGTTGCGCTGAGAGAGTAAGTGACGGTTTGCAGGAGACGTTCAAAGAGCAGGTCAAAAGTGGTGGATGCCGAGCACGACCGCGCAGCGCGCACCATCGGTGTCCGGCAGTCCCGCACTGAGTTGCAGACAACGCGCCTGCTGCTCGGCTTCCTCCGAAGACAGCTCGGGCAGAAGCTGTTGGAGCCGGACGGTCAGCTCGGGCGTCGCGTCGCGATAGGGCGGTGCGAACTGGTGCACCGCCGTGCGGCCGGCCGTCCACGAAAAGTTGGCCCACAGCGCAAACAACACTGCGGCGGCCGCCGCATAGGACGACCAGCTCAGGCCGCGCTGGCCCTGCAAATCGCGCGAGACGCGGGCCAGCACTCGCTGCCGCAGTGACGCAGGCGGCCCCGGGGGTGCGATGGGCTTGCAGCTCCTGTTCGAGTTCTGTGAGTTCGGCGTCGTTCATGATTGGGGATTTCCGGTTGCCGGACCTGTTTCACTCGTTCGCACGCCCCATCAATCCTTTCGGAGTTGGCGACGAAGCCGCTCCAGAGCGTAGCGATAGCGGCTGGCAGCGGTATTCGGGCTGATGTCCAACAGGCGGCCGATTTCGGCGAAGGTCAACTCTCCTTCGATCTTGAGTCCGATGACTGTTCGCTGGTCGAGGGGCAGCGACGCGACGGCTCGATCGAGTTCCTCACCACGCGGGTCGCGCTCACTGCCGGCCGATGCGGCACAATCGGTCGTCAGGCTCTCCGGCAATTTGCGCCGCAAGGCGGCGCGTCGTGCGGCCTGGCGACGCAGAGCAGTGAACAGGTATGCCGTCAGGTCACGGACCCCGGCCAATTCGGCCCGGGATCGCACCAGCGCGGTGAACACGTCCTGCACGCAATCCTCGGCCTCCTCGGGCCGGCTGAGCAGGCGCCGGGCCGTGCGATAAAGCCGATCGGCGAAGCGATCGTACAACTCGGCAAAAGCCACGTCCTGACCGGCCGCCAGGCCGCGCAGTAATCGCCGCTCGTCGAAAGGTGCTGGTGAGTCCGCCACACACACTAGTAGAGCAACGCGGACGAGCAATTTGTCTATCCGCGCGGAGGAAAAATCCGCCGTGGGGTCCGGCGGCGTTGGAATGGTTACGGCCAAACGAGGCGTTCGGGTCTGGCGGCGCACACAAAAAAACCTGCCCGGGACTTTTGATCCCGGGCAGGTTCTGGTTCCAGACCAATCTGTCGTCAGATCAGCTTAGTTACGACGAACGACCTTGCTGCTGGCGGCAACCACGCGACGCTTGCTGGGGACCGAAGCCGAGGGATCGGCAGTCGGGGCAGGCGGCATGGGAGCAGCGTCTTCAGCCGGAGCCGACATGTCGCCACCCATCGGGGCAGCGCCACAGCCGACCGCACAACCGCTGGCACAACCGGTGGCACAACCACCGCAGGTGTCGCAGCCGCTGTTGCAGCACGACTTGTGGCAGCACTTGTGGCAGGAGAAGATGTCCAGCAGGCAGCAGTGATGCCGCTTGCAGCACTTGTTGCAGCACGAGCCGCACGAGGGGGCACAACCGCAAGCCGGCTCACAGGCAGCCGCACAGCCACAGGCAGCCGGAGCCGCACAGGCCGCTTCACAACCACAGGCCGGCTCGCAGGCAGCCGCACAACCACAGGCCGGCTCACAGGCAGCCGCACAACCACCGCACGAGCCGCAGCTGCTCTTGCAGCACGACTTGTGGCAGCAGCCGAAGATGTGGTCGTGCAGACCCGCGAACAAACCACGGCAGCAGCGCTTCTTGTGGCAGCAGGACTTCGCACAGCACGAATCGCAGCACGAGGGCGCACAACCGCAAGCCGGTTCGCAAGCGGCAGCACAACCACAGGCAGCCGGGGCCGCACAGGCCGGCTCGCAGCAGGCCGGAGCGGCACAGCAAGACGCTTCACAACAAGCCGGGGCCGCGCAGCACGACGGTTCACAACCCTTGTCGCAGCCACAGGCCGGGGCACAAGACGTGCAACAGGTGTTGCAGCCGCAGTCGTTCAGGCCAAGCATGCGGTCCAAGAGCTCGAAACCGAAGCTCTGGCTGCACAGGCCTACGCTGACTACAAGCGCTCCAAAGACCATGTTCCATTTCATCGAGCAACGTCTCCTTTACTTGAACTGCGGATAGCGTGCACCCTGTGGTCTGGTACGGCACGTCGTGTCCGTTGCGCGAAAAGGCTCGCGGTCTGACAGGACGAAAAACCCGCTGCGGCTCTTCGAGGACTTTAGAGCCACGCGTGGGTGTCTTGGGGTGGCAGTATCAGGCAGGGTTTTAGGTGGGGTCGGAACCAGCAGTTCACTCGGTTTATTGCGCCAGGACCGGTCGAGCCAATCCTTGACTCGAAAAGTCCGATCCGGTTGCCCTGACGCGCCCTTTGTACGTGCCCTTTCCGGCACGCGATCCTCGGCAGGTAACACCTACCGTATCGGCTCGCTGGCAAACGCCCCTTGAGCAACCAGAAGTATTTTTACGTCAGCGATTTACAACGACACCATTGCGTAGACATTGCCACGCGCGTAAACGAGCGAAGCTTTGCCGATTTCCCGGCGGGACGAGTCCGCCGGTGGCTCCCGCGCGACCACTGTGGTATGGTGAGCTTAGCGATCAGCGAAACTGGAAGGCGCAGCAGCCGGGCCAGCGGCTCACCCGCGACCGAAAAAGTGCCCCCGCAGTGCTCAAACCAAAATTTTCCCTGCCCCAAATCCCCGGCGATTGCCACCCGATGCACCCCACTTCCTCCACCCAGCGACGCCCCGAGATTGTCGATTTTGCCGACATTCCGGCGGTCGCCTGCCCTTGCGGGCAAGCGCGGCGCGCATTTACCGACGTGGCCGACTACCCCGGCACCGTGCATCGGACCGACATTTCCGCCGTGGCCCGCGTCCACTACCACCGGCGGCTCACCGAGATTTACTACATTCTCGAGTGCGGCCCCGACGCCCGCATGGAGCTCGACGGCGAGCAGATTGCCGTTTCGCCCGGCATGTGCGTGCTGATTCGGCCCGGTGTACGCCATCGCGCCATCGGCCAGATGCAGGTCCTGGTGATCGTGCATCCCAAGTTCGACCCCACCGACGAATGGTTCGATTGACGCCGAGAGGCCGCCGGACGCCGGGTTCGCCTGGTCCAGGACCACGCGGCCCGACCGAACCCCGCGTGCGCTAGGGATCGCGTAATGCAAATCTGACGTGTGCCACGGGCGACTGTCACGACCACCGCGGAGAAAAGTCGGGTCTCCGGCGGGATTTGACTGCCAGCTTGCCGGCCGTCGCGGCGCGTCGTATCCTAAACTAGACGCTCCGTCCTAATCCCACCTACCCGCATTGCCTGCCCAGGCGCAATCCCTTGTTCGAGTTGGCAATGAAATACATCTCGTCGCTCGTGGTTGGTTGCTGGTTTTGTCATTCTATTAAGTGTCTCGTCGATGGTCGCAGCGGCGCCGCGCGCGTCGGCCGCCGAAGTCGACCCGCTCGATTGGCCCGCCTGGCGCGGGCCGGAAGGCAACGGCATCTCGCGCGAGACGGGCATCATCGACCAGTGGGACCCCTCGGCCGAAGGCACCGAGGGGAACGTCCTGTGGCGCAACAGCGAATTGGCCGGCATCGCCACGCCCATCGTCATGCAGGGCAAGCTGTACACGATCGTCCGCAGCGACGCGGGGACGCCGCGCGATTGTGAAAAGGTCGTCTGCGTCGACGCCGCCACCGGCAAGAAGATCTGGGAGAACCGCGACAACGTCTTCCTGTCCGACGTACCGGCCGAGCGCATCGGCTGGGCCAGTTGCGCGGGCGATCCCGAGACGGGCAAGGTCTATGCCATCGGAGCCTGCGGGTTGTTGCGGTGCCTGGATGGTACCACGGGCGAGACCCAGTGGAGCTGTTCGCTCAACGAAGAATACGGACTTGCTGACCACCTACGGCGGGCGGCTCACCACGCCGGTGTTGTTCGAAGACCTGGTGATCGTCGGCGGCGTGATCATCGGTTGGGGCGAAACGGCCCGGCCCACGCACCGGCTGTTGGCCTTCGACAAAAGCGACGGGACGCTGGTCTGGATCCAGGGTACGAAGCCGCTGCCCGAGGATACGACCTACAGCCTCCCACCGACTGCGTGCTTGATGGCCAGGCCGCGATCGTCTTCGGCTCCGGCGACGGCGGCGTACACGCCTGGCAGCCGCGCACGGGCAAGGAGATCTGGAACTTCGACTTCTCATTGCGCGGGCTGAACGTTTCGCCGGTCGTGGTCGACAATCGGGTGTACACTTCGCAGGCCGAGGAAAACGCCGGCAATGCCAGCTCGATGGGCTCGATCCTCTGTATCGACGGTTCGGGCTCGGGCGACATCAGCAAGACGGGCCAAGCGTGGCGGCAGCCGGGAATGGTCGGCAAGAGTTCGCCCCTGGTCGTCGACGGCCGCGTCTACGAATTCGACGACGGCGGCAAGTTGCACATCATCGACGCTAAGACTGGCGAGATGATCAACAAGCGACCCATCCGACTGGTGGGCACGATCATGCGCTCGAGCCCCTTGTACGCCGACGGCAAGATCTATGCCTGCACGACCAGCGCCTGGCACGTGCTCGTGCCGACCGAAGGACGGCGCGAAATTCGTTGACTCGCATGCGTCTCGCCGCCGAAGACGAAGTGGCCGGCTCGCCGATCGTTTCGCACGGACGGCTGTATTTGCCCACGACCTCGCAACTGTATTGCCTCGGCAAGCCCGGCACCACGCCGCACGCCACCAAGCGTCCGCCGCAGCCGCAAGGAGACGCCTATCGGGAACGATCAGAGCCGCGGCCCAGGTACAGCTCGTGCCGGCCGAAGCCCTGTTGAAGCCGGGCCAGCAGCAGAAGTTCAAGATCCGGCTGTTCAACGACCGCGGACAGTTTCTCCGCGAAGCTGATTCCGCCGACTTCACCCTCGAGGGCCCCGGCGAAATCAGCGCCAGCGGCACGTTCGAGGCCCCCAGCGCGCCTGCACACGCCGCCACGATCATCACCGCGAAGGTGGATGACGCCGTCGGCCGTTCGCGGATTCGCATCGTGCCCGAGCTGCCCTGGACGTTCGACTTCGCCGGTCGGCGAAGTGCCGGTTCCCTGGGTCGGTGCCCGCTACCGCAACATCGTCCGCGACCTGGACGGCGAAAAGGTGATGGTCAAAGTGACCACGATTCCCAAGGGGACGCGCAGCCAGGCGATCATGGGCCCCAACGACCTGCACGACTACACGGTCCAAGCCGACGTCTACGGCGTGCCGACCAACGGCAAGATTCCCGATATCGGATTGATCGCCCAGCGCTATACGATGGACCTGATGGGCGACCACCAACAAATTCAATTTCGCTCCTGGACGTCGCAGCTCGACCGCTTTTCGAAAACCGTGCCCTTCAAATGGGAAGGCGACACCTGGTACACGATGAAGTTCCGCGCCGAGGCCGAAGACGGCAAGGCCGTGCTCAAGGGCAAGGTCTGGAAGCGCGGCGAAGCGGAGCCGAAGGAGTGGACGATCGAAGCCGTCGACGAAGCGCCGAACCTGGTCGGCAGCCCCGGCATTGTTCGGCAATGCCCAGATTGCGGAGATACTGATGGACAACATTTCGGTCACCAAGAACTGAGCGTGAATGACGCCGACCCGCGGCAGACAAGCCCGCTCGTGCTCGGTGAGCCTGCTCCGCGTCGGCGCGCTTTAAAGCCGCCAGCAGCAAACAACCTCGTCGGAGAGACCATCGGCATGAAAACGGCCCAAATCATGTTGCCTTCGCCCTGCTGGGCTCGTTGTTGCTATTCATCGGTCATCACAGCGAAGCCGAGCCGCCGGCGCCGCGGCACCAAACTGCCGTGGATCGTGTGGCCAAGGGGCCCCCAGCAAGCCGCAAGCGCCCCCGGCGGACAATCCTCCGCAGGGCGTCGGCCCCAAGGACTGGGGGCAGTGGGGCGGGTCCAGCATCCGCAACAATACCCCGCAGGGCCAGAACATTCCCGTCGAGTGGTCGATCGGCTCGTTCGACCTCAAGACCGGCAAGTGGAACAAGGATGACGCCGAAAACGTCAAGTGGGTCTCCGCCCTGGGCTCGCAGTCGTACGGCAATCCGGTGGTCGCCAACGGCCACGTGTACGTGGGCAGCAACAACGGCGCCGGCTATCTGAAGCGCTACCCGGCCACGGTCGACCTGGGCGTGCTCTTGTGTTTCGACGAGCGCGACGGGAAGTTCCTCTGGCAGCACTCCAACGAGAAGCTGCCCACCGGCCGCGTACACGATTGGCCGCTGCAGGGCGTCTGTGCCGCCTCGCTGGTCGAGGGGGAGCGGTTGTGGTACGTCAGTAACCGCGGCGAAGTCGTGTGTCTCGACACGCAGGGTTTCTATGACGACGAGGACGACGGCCCGGTCACGAAAGAGCCGGCAAAGCTCTTTGAGCTGGCCCGCGGCGACGATCCCGCGACCGACAAAGTGGCCGGCATTCTGGCCGCCTTGAAACAAGGCAAAGTGCCGACGGATCTCATCGAGCAATGCCAGACCGCGGGGCTCGAAGTGCCGCAGGCCGCCAAAGTCGAGCCAGCCGGCCCGGGCTTCAAGCTCACGTTCACGCCCTCCAGCGGCGTCCCCCGTGAACTTGTGGTGCGCCCGAGGGGCCGCGGCTGACCGGCTACAAGATGCTGAACATCGACGACAAGGACGAAGCCGACGTCATGTGGAAGCTGAACATGATGACCGAGCTGGGCGTCTCGCAGCACAACATGTGCAGTTGCTCGGTCACTTCGGCCGGCGACACGCTGTTCGTGAACACGTCCAACGGAGTCGACGAAGGGCACGTCAACCTGCCCGCCCCGGCCGCGCCCAGCTTCGTGGCCCTGGACAAAAACACCGGCAAGGTGATCTGGACCGACAATTCGCCGGGCGCAAACGTGCTGCACGGCCAGTGGTCGTCGCCGGCTTATGCCGTGCTGGGGGGCGTGGCGCAGGTGCTGTTCGGTGCCGGTGACGGCTACTTGTACAGCTTCGACGTCGTGAAGAGCGCCGAGCTGGGCAAACCCGTCTTGCTGTGGAAGTTCGATTGCAATCCCAAGGAATCCAAATACGTGCTCGGCGGCCGAGCGGATCGCAACCACATCATCGGCACGCCGGTGGTCTACGATGGGCTGGTCTACATCGGCGTGGGCGAAGACCCCGAGCACGGCGAAGGCGTGGGCCACCTGTGGTGCATCGACCCGACCAAGCGCGGCGACGTGAGCCCCGAGTTGGCCTTCAACGTCAAGGACCTCACCAAGCCTATTCCGCACAAGCGGATGCAGGCCGTCGTGCCCGAGAACGGCGACGTGGCCCGGGCGAATCCGAACTCGGCCATGATCTGGCACTATGCCAACTACGACGCGAACAAAGACGGCAAGATCGAATTCGAAGAAACGATGCACCGCACCTGCGGCACCGTGGCCATCAAGGACGACCTGTTGTTCGTGGCCGACTTCAGCGGCCTGTTTCACTGCTTGAACGCCAAGACGGGCGTTCCCTACTGGACCTACGACATGCTGGCCGCGGCCTGGGGCTCGTCCTGCATCGTGGAGGGCAAAGTCTACGTCGGCGACGAAGACGGCGACATCTGCGTGTTCAAGCTCTCCAAGGAAATGGAGCTGCTGGCCGAGAACTCGATGGAAAACTCGGTCTACAGCACGCCCGGTCGTGGCCAACAACACGCTGTTCATCGCCAACAAGGACCACCTGTTCGCCATCAGCAGCGACGCCGACACCGAAGACGGCGAGCAATGAAACGCGTGCTTGACGTCGGACAGTGCGCGGCCGATCACTGGGCGCTCCGGAACTTGGTCGAAGGCGAGTTCGATGCCACGGTTGTCCAGGCGGACGACCTGGACGACGCGCTGGCGCAAGCTCAACCGGGGCGGCATCGACCTGGTGCTCGTCAATCGCAAGCTGGACGCCGGCGGCGACGGCCTGGACGTCATCCGCGCGATCAAGAGCGACGCGGCGCTGGCAGCCATGCCCGTGATGCTGGTGAGCAACTATCCCGAGGCGCAACAGCAGGCCGTGGAAGCGGGCGCCGAGCCGGGATTCGGCAAAGCCCAGTTGAGCGCGCTCCCAGACGCGCGAGCAACTGGCCAGGTTCTTGTAGATCTCGCGAGACAACGCGCGCTCGCTTTAGCGCGACTTCATCTTCCAGGCGATGCCGCCGGCAATGGCCGCGGCCGTGCATCCCAACAGGATGCACATGACCACGCCCATGCGCATGCCCCAGAGCAGGGCGTTGATCGTGACGATGCCGGTACCCATCGCGGCGACGATGGCGATGTCGCGGCGCTGTTTCTTCTCATCCTCGGTCATCGGGCCGGTCGGCTTGGCCGGCGCCGCCGGTGCGGCTTCGGCCGGGGCCGCGGCCGCGGGAGCCGCCGCGGTCGCCGGATCGGGTGCCGCGGGTGGGGGAGCCGTCGTGGCGTCGCGCGGCAAGTACTTGGCGATCGCCTCGTTGATGCTCGCCGGCGTGCACAGCACCGTCCGCACCGGCATGTTGAACCGCAGCCGCAGCTCTTCCTCCACGTCGGGATCGAGCGGGTTCGGCGAGGCCATCAGCAGCTCGCTCCTCGTCGACCATCACCGGCACGCAGGAATGCTGCCGGGCGATCATCGGCGGCACCTGCGGCACCAGCTTCGGGTTCATCGCCGACGTCGTCCAGCTCGACGTAGGGCAGCCCGATCGACTCGGCATAGGCCAGCATGCACCGCCTCGGCTGGCCAGCTTCTGCTGCACCAGCGCGTCGCGGACCTCGAGCGCCGACCGCCTTCGGCGAAGTTGCGGGCCTTGTCGAGCTGCCGCCTGGTCGATCACCTTGCTCGGCCAGCAGGATCTCCTCGAAGCTGCGGCCGCTGCCGGCCTTCGTCGGCGTCCTTGCGGCCCAGCGAGGCGTCGTACTCGCGCTTCCGCTGGGCGTCGGTCAGGCAGAGCATGGCCTGGGCCAGCTCGTTGAGCAGCTCCTGCGACTGCTGGCGTACTCGCCCGCGGCGAACTTCCGCACGTGGGCGTTCATCTTCCGGTAGTGGTCGCGGATCTTCGCCGCGTCGTCTTCGAACTGCTTCAGCCGCAGCAGTTGGTAGTGGTTCAGCGGCCGGGCCGTTTCGGTGATCCCCAGCCAATCGCGATAGACGTCGAGTTGTCTTAGCCATGGGAACCTAGAGCTAAAGGATGATCAACGGTCGCGGTTGCCGAAAGGACTGCAACGCGGGCCGCGGCGGCTCGTCGTTGCCGCTCGCGTGGCCTGCCACTGTTGCATCACACCCCGATCGCTGCTGCGACCCTCTTCTAATCGACCTGATAGTCGTTGGCCAGGCGACGTGAACTGCATCGATCTGTTTGTCGTCGAGCCCGCCGCGGCGCTCGATCTCGATTGTCGGCCTCCTTGCCGCCCGTCTTGTCCTTGGCCTTGACCGCGATCCGGCCCGAGGCGTCGAAGGCGTAGGTCACCTCGATCGGCGAGCCCTTGGGCAGGTCCTTGGGCAGGCCGGTGATGCGGCACTTGCCCAGCAGCGAGCAGGCCGCCGGGTCGGGGGCGTCTCCCTCGATCACCTTGATCGTCACGCGCTGCTGGTTCGGCTCGCTGGTGGCGAACGTCTGCTGCACCTCGACGGGCAGCGGCTGTTGCGGGGGATCATCACGTGGTTGATCGTCTTGCCGGTCTTGGGATTCGCGCCGCCACGCCCAGCCCGTGCGAGTTGACGTTTTCCTGCTTGACGGTGGCCAGCATCTTGCGGACCTTCTCGGCCAACTCGCTGGATTCGCCGCGGTAGCTTGGCTTCGAGAATGGCCGCGTGGATCGCCGCGCCCTGGGCCACGGCCGTGTGCGGCGAAAGCCCGTCGGTAGGGTTCCTTGCCCGAGCTGGCTCTTCGAGCATCGCGGGACACCTTGCGGCATCAGCGTCGATCCGCCGACCAGCACCATCGCGTCGAGCTGCTCGGCCGTGACGCCTGCCTGCTCGAGCACCAGACTGCGTCGTGTCGGTGGTCCGCTGCAAGAGGTCGGCGGTCATCGTCCTCGAACTGCTCGCGCGTGACCTGCACCGTAAGTGCCTTGCCGCCGTGGCGGCAGGCGATCGTCGTCATGCTCGGCCTCGGACAGCTCGATCTTGGCCTGATCGCAGTCGTTGCGCAGCAGGTGCAGCGTGGCCGGCGACTCGCGCGGATCGACGCCGTGCTTGCCTTTGAATTCCTCGGCCACGTGGTCCACGAGGCGGTCGTTCCAGTCGATGCCGCCCAGGTGCACGTCGCCGTCGGTGGCCAGGACGTGGAAATGGGTGGGCGTGTAGCGCGACCACCGTCACGTCGAACGTGCCGCCGCCCAGGTCGTAGACCAGCACCAGGTGGGGCTTGTCGATTGCCGGCGACCGCGCCCAGCTCGCCGCGATGCCAGGCGTAGGTCAGCGTGGCGGCCGTCGGCTCGTTGATGATGTCGATCACGTTCAAGCCCGGCGATCCGCCCGGCGTCTTGGGTCGCCTTGCGGCGGGCGTCGTTGAAGTAGTAGGGCACGGTGATCACCGCGTTGCCGATCTTGCCGATCCGCTTCTCGGCGTCCTGGCGAAGCTTCTTGAGGATCAACGCCGAGAGGAACTCGGGCGTGATTTCGCGGCCGTCGAAGGTCCGCTTGTAGTCCGGTGTCGCCCATGTAGCGCTTGATGCGCTCGACGACGTGCTCGGGGTCTTCCATGGCCGCCCGCATGCGGTTGGGACCGACGACCACGTGCCCGCTCTCGGCCAGCAGGATCAGGCTGGCGGTTTCCACGTCGTCGTCGTCGTTGGCGATCGTGCACCGGATTGCCCTCTTCGTCCAATTGGGCGATCGTGGAAAACGTCGTTCCCAGGTCGATGCCGACGGTCTGGCCTGGCTTGAATTCCATAGCTAGCAGAATTTGTCTGAGAGCCAACAAACAAAGTGAGCCGACTGCCGAACCTCGCTAGCGAGGTCGCACGCGGCAGGCGTAGGAAACCGGGGGCCCTGTTCCGCTTTCCAAGCTGCACTGCTAAGAAGAGTGCCCAAACCGATTTTCGGCACTCGCCCGGCGCCAGTCAAGCAACCGCCGGTGGGACTTCACAGACGCTCGCGAGCCACCAGCGCAGCGGCCAGCCAGACCGTAGCGCTACGCTGCAATACCCGCGGCAGAACCGACAGGGGGCGAGGCTTATTCCTCGATGATTTCCTTGACCGGCTGCACGAAGTGGGGCGATTTGGCCGAAGTCGACAGCTCGGCCGCCTTCTTGTCGGCTTGTTTCCGCTGGCTGTATTCGAACAGCGCGACCCGCTTCATCGACTGGTTAAAGACACCCCAAAAGGCCTTCAGGCGGACTTCCTTGGCGGTTTTGGCGCGGCTCTTGCGTTTAACCGGCTTCTTTTTTTCCACCCCGTCCGTTTTTTCAGCGGCCTTCTTTTTGCTCTTGGCGGTGCGCTCCGCGGCGTCGGATTCCTCGCGTAACTCTTTGCGATTGAGGACTTTGCGAGCCATATTCGTGTGCTTCCCGAGGAGTCGTCATCCGGCCTCACTTGCCGGCCCAAACCACGCAGTTGCCGCCCATCATAATGGATTGCTGCTCCGGCGGCTAGTTGGACCTCAGCGGACGCAACGCCGCGGCACGTGTGCGCAACGAATGGTTCACGCTTCTTCGTCGATCGGCGCGGCTCCCGGCGGCGGCGTGCCTCCCCCAGAGCGGACGTAGCGGCTCCGTCCTTGCGCGTAATCGCGGGACGATGGCTCCTCGGCGGCCCGGCCGGTTTGTCCGCGCTGTTCGTCGAACAATCTCCGCAGATACGCGCGGCACCACCCGCATCCCGTGCCGGCGCCAAAGCACTCGCTGAGCTGGCCGGGCCGCGCGGGCTTCTCGACGCGGATGAAGTTGATCACTTTCCGCTTCGTGACGTGAAAGCACAAGCAAACTTCGTCGTCGAGTTCCACGGTTACTCGCTTTCGGTGGCCAGGTGCAGTGCCATCTGGCAGGCATGCTCGAACTCGGCCAGATCGAGCCGTTCACTCGTGGTGTGAATGTTTTGCTGGCCGCAGCCCAACGAGACGGTGGGAATACCGTGGGCAAACATCCAGTTGGCGTCCAGACCGCCGTTGCTTACGGCCCGCACCGGCGTCAGGCCCACGGCCCGCGCCGCGCGTTCGGCGGCCAGCACCGAGGGCTCGTCGTCTGCCAGGCGGAAGGCTTCGTAGTCGGTCCGCGTCTCGATATGTACGCGGCCAGGCCGCCCGTCCGCGCTTTTCACCTCGCGGGCCGCCCCGCGAAAGGCCCGTTCGATGGCCTGCACGATTTGCTTGCGAAACGCCCGTTCGTGGCTGCGGGCTTCGGCGAGCAGCGTCACGTGATCGGTGACGACGTTGGTGGCCGCGCCGCCGTTGATCGTGCCGACGTTGCTGGTGCCGGTGCGGCCGTCTTTTTCGATGCGCCCGTGCCATCCCTCGCGCACCAGCCGGGCGATGGCCAGCGATGCGATGGCAATGGCGCTGATGCCTTGCTCCGGCGCTCCGCCGGCATGGGCGGCCAGACCCTCGACGTCGATCCGCAGGCGGTCGCCGCCGGTGGCCGCGATGGTCAGCTTGGCGGCCGACCCGCCGTCGAAATTAAACGCCAGCTTGGGCTTGCCCAACAAGGCGGTGCGCAGGCAGCGGGCACCTTGCAGGCCGACTTCTTCCTGCACCAGCCACAAGAACGTCAAGGGCGGATGCGGCAGCTTGTGCCGCAGAATCTCGAGCAACGTGTTGAGCACCACCGCCACGCCGGCCCGATCGTCCGCCCCCAACCCGGTCTGCGTGTCGGCCGAATGGACCAGGTTTCCCCGGCGCCGCGGCGCGAACCGACGCAAATCGGCACGGTATCCAGGTGGGCCATCAACAATCGCCGCGGGCCGCGCACCGTGCCGGGCAACTGCACGACGAGGTTGCCCACTTCGCCGGCGATCGGCGTTTTCTTGTGGCGCCTGTCGCTGCGAATCGCCGTGGCCGGCACGCCTGCCTGGCGCAGCCGACGGGTGACGTACGCCGCCACCGCGCCTTCCGAGCCGCTTGGCCCGGGAATGGCCATCAATTCCATCACGAGTTCAACGGCTTGCCGCCGGTCGATCTTCGCCCGTTCGTCTGAGCCGGCCGGCGGCCGTGGTATGCGACGCGAAAGCTTGGTGGCCATGAACTCTCTACTTGAAAGTGAAGTCTGTTCGATGTCGATCGCCGGAATTGCCCGATGTCGGCGCCGCAACCTCCGGCGCTTTGTCATAGCCTGATCTTCGGGGCCGACTGGCCGTAAAGCCAAAGCACTGCTGGACAAGCCAGCCGTGGCACCCGAATTGTTGACGTTGACAATGCACTCTAGCGGCCCGCCAGGGCGCTGCTTGTCGCCCAGCGGTGCTGCAACTTATCCTAGTCGATAGTGCCGCGGGCGGGCAGTGCCGGCTGGGGCGAGCGTCCCCGTCGCGATCGTGAGGAGCAGCGTATGCGTTTGTTTTTGGCCGGTATTATGCAAGGCTCGCACCTGGCCGCCACGCTGCACCCGCAAGGTTACCGCGGACACATCAAGGAGCTATTGGCCCGGCATTTCCCGGCGGCCGAGGTGTACGACCCGCTGGCCGATCATGCCGATTCGCTCAGCTACGACGACGAGCGAGGGCGCCGCGTCTTCTTTCATCACTGCCGGCTGTGCGGCGAAGTGGACGTCGTGCTGGCCTTCGTGCCCGAGGCGTCGATGGGCACGGCCATCGAGATGTGGGAAGCGCATCGGCAGGGCAAGGCCGTGATCGCCGTCAGCCCGCTCGCGCACAATTGGGCCGTCAAATTCCTGAGCCACGAGGTGTATCCGGATCTCGAGGCGCTGGAAGTAGCGCTGGCCACCGGCGCCCTGGAGCGGCGGATTCGCGAGGTGCTCGGCCGCTAGCGACGGCGACCGCTTCGTCGAGGGGGTGCCGTTACTTCATCGACTTGAGAACCGCCATGGCGTCTTCCTTGCCGAAGTCTTCGGAGTTGAGCTGCATGAAGAGCATGGCCGGGCCGCCTTTGCCCTGGAAAACGCCGGTCGCCTGCCAAACCTCCAGGTCGTCTTTCTTGCGTTTGCCTTGGCCCACCTTGAATTCGGCGTCGCTGCCGTTGATCTCTATTTCCAGCGTCTCGGAATCTTCCAGGTCGACCTCGTTCCACTCGCGCCCCGACTCTTGCATCGACTGCTCGAACTGCACGCGCATCATGGCCGGGTTGCCAAAGTCCTCATCCATCTGAAACAGCACCAGCCCGCTGTGCTCCTGCTCGTCGGCATAGACGGCCATGGTCATCATCTTGCGATTGACGAAAGGCAACGGCCAATCGAGCGAAATTCGCGGGACGAGCGACTTGGGCACGTCGATCGCCACGATGCTGTCGCTGACGCGCCGAATCGTTACCGGATCCTCGCTGATGGCCTTCGTAAAGCTGCGGCCGAAGAAGACGCCGGTCACGATGACCCCCCCGCAGCACAGGAGCACCAGCACGCCACACCCGATGCCCAGGCCCAAGAGCACCTTGACCCCGCTGCTCATGCCCGGCGGAGGCATTTGCGGACTGTCGTACGGATTGATCGGCTCGGCCATGTGTGAGCTCCCTCGGGCGATTGCCAATACTCCGCCGTGGGCGGCGTCCTGGCGCATTGTGAGTTTCCCGGCCAAAACTGTCAATTTGACTTGCCTAACACCACCGGCCGGTGCGCCGCGTATAATCGACGGTCTCCCGGTGTGCTGTGCCTTGAACGGACCATGAAACACTTGCTCGATTCCGACGCGCGCCTGCTCGACGCCTGGCTGGCCGAGCGCGGCCAGCCGCGCTACCGCAGCGCACAAATCCGCCATTGGTTATTCGCCTCTCGCGCGCGAAGCTTCGAAGAAATGAGCGATTTGCCAGCAGCGCTGCGCCAACAGTTGGCCGCCGACTTTCGCTGGTGGACGACCCGCGTCAGGACGCACCGCTCCACCGGCGATGGCACCGAGAAACTGCTGGTCGAACTGTCCGACGGACAGCAGATCGAATGCGTGCTGTTGCGCGACAGCGCACGGCGCACGATCTGCATCAGCACCCAGGTTGGCTGCGCCATGGGCTGCGTGTTCTGTGCCAGCGGTCTGGCCGGCGTGGCCCGCAATCTGACGACCGGCGAGATCGTCGAACAAATGCTGCTGTTGGACCGGCTGTTGCCCGCCGACGAGCGTTTGAGCCACGTCGTCGTGATGGGCATGGGCGAGCCGCTGGCGAACCTCGACCGGCTACTGCCCGCGCTGGCCGAAGCCAGTGCTGCCGACGCCCTGGGGATCAGCCCGCGGCGGATTACGATCTCGACGGTCGGCTTGCCCGAGGCCATTGATCGCCTGGCCGAGCGGGAGAGCCGTTACAACCTGGCGGTCTCGCTGCATGCCCCCGACGACACCCTGCGCCACGAGCTGGTCAAGGTCAGCCGCAACATCCCGCTGGCCGAAATCCTCCGCGCGGCCGATCGCTATTTCGATCGCAGCGGCCGCCGGCTGACGTTCGAGTATGTGCTGCTCGCCGGCATTAACGACCAGACGGACCATGCCCGGCGATTGGCCGAGCTGCTCGGCGGGCGGACGGCATTGGTGAACGTAATTCCCTACAACCCAGTGTCCGAGCTCCCCTATCGCACGCCCGCCAAGGCGGCGGTCGAGCGGTTCGTCGCCGTGTTGCGCACGTCAGGCATCAACGTACAGGTGCGCGAGCGGAAAGGGGACCAGATCGACGCTGCGTGCGGACAATTGCGGCGGTCGGCCACGGCGCCCTTGCCCCACGAGATCGAGAGGGCACAGTAAACCGGCCAAACGACCCCTAGCATGGGGGAGGACCAGACTGTGTATATGCACATATGTTATTGCGCTAAAAAACATAAAAACCCTGGAATTGTCCTTTCCAAAAGTTTATCATGCTGCGTGTTCTCGACCCGCGTTTGAGCCTTCCAGTCTCACGCAAAGGAGTACGCTAGCGAAGACGAACACGACGGCAAGCGAATTGGACAACACATCCGATTGGCTTGTCGCACAGTTGGTCGAGGAAATGGCCTCTTGCCAAACTTCGCGGTGTACTGCTTCGGATCCTTCGGGCACCCTGCTCAATCTGCCCGGCTGATTCCCACTCTAGGCTCGCGAACCACTCGCGATTTTGGCTGACCATTCCTTGGCGTGCGCGACGCCAAACGTTCGGCACACGCGCAACTCAAAATTGGCAACAAAGTACGCCTACTTGAAGGAAAGCCACATGACCAGTCGAGTATCTTCGAGACTACGAATCATCACTCTTGGCACTTGCCTTTTTGGCGCAGCCGGCTTGTCGGTGCTGCACCCTGCCGCTGGCGATGACATCATCCCGCCGCCGTGGCAGCGCGGCGGCCCGCTGACAACCGTTGCTTCTTGGGAATTTCTCACACCCTCATCCGGGGCTCCTGACGGAAACGTTCCGGCGGTCGTCGGCGATTCCGGCGGACTACCGAACGCGACGCCGTCGGGCAATATCATCTGGGACACTTTCGACGGCACCGGGGCCTGGATCGGCCAGCCTGGTGGTGGGGAAATCACGTTCGACATTCCCAACTGGATCGATACCGAACCGATCAAGTATTTGCACATCCAGATGACGTATCAACCCAATCCGACCGCTGGCTCGCCCCTGATATCCGTCAACGCCTATGACCCGTCGGGTCCCACCAGCATTGCGCAAACGCACGTTATGGAGTTCACCATCCCCGGAGTCAACGGTTTGGTACAGCGCGTCGAGGATTGGACCATCCAGCCCAACCCCGACTATGAGCAGATCATCATTCCAATTTTTGTCGACATGGCCCTCAGCCAGGTCGTGATCGACACGATTTCGGTGCCGGAGCCCAGCACGCTGGTGCTGTTGGGATTGGGCATCGCAGGATGCTCCCTGGCCGGCTGGCGGCGGCGCAAGACCCGCTGCGAAGTCCGCTGACACGGCGCGGACGCCTTTGAAACACATCGAGCACGCCGGGCGGTTTAAAAACTGCCCGGCGTGTTTTGTTTTGGATGAAGCTACCGCGCCGCGGGCCGTTACGGCGAGCTGGCAAGAGAAGAGAACACGCCGCTACGTCTTCCGGAACGTAGCGGCGTGATGGCTCTTGGTCCGCGATTTGGCAGCGTATAGAGCTGCCCCTGTCGACTAGCTTCGGCGTCGACGCAGCCGCGTCACGGCCCAGCCCAGTAGAGCCACGGCCGCCAAAGCCCAGGTCGACGGTTCGGGAATAACGTGAATGGTGACGTCGTCGTAGAGCGACTCGGGACCGGGATTTAGGGGAGCGACGGGATAGATCGGCAAGTTGAGTTCGATCATCGTGATCGTGCCGAGATTCAGACCTGTCGTGTCGAAGTAGTCATAGTCATCCTGCGTCTGAATGAGGAAATCGTGGGTACCATTGGTTCCGTAAAACGTGACACCCGCCGCCGCCGCCGCCTGTGCCGGTCATCCATACGCCGGCGTAATCGACGCTATAGCCCAGCGGTAGGTTAAAAGTGATCTGATCCGTGGTCGAACCGACCCCGCCAGTCCCGGCCCCAGGAACAATTCATGGTGCAGCGAGGGCTGGTCCAGCGCAGGAAACGCTACATCGTCGCTAAGAAACTCGTTGGGTCCGGTGAACAAGTGATTGAAGAGTGGGTCGAATCCCGCAATCAGCCCAGCCGGAGGATCGTCTTCAAAGTCTTCGATGTACGTCTGAGCGTAGAGCGGGGACTGCGCACAAGAAAGTCAAGATGGCGAGGACCCAAGAGCGCGCACGAGGACAACAGCGAGGTGTTTGCATTGACGTTCTCCTTTCGAGTTGTCTGGCTGGGAAGAGCTTCGTTGACAAGCACATCATGCATTTGATTGCGCTGCCGCGCAGCTCTTGTGCATTGCTCCCTGTCTATTAGGGCTGCCTAGCGCCCTCACTATAGTGGGAATCGATTCGTTTGTTAACGATTTTTTCATGTTCTGGAGGTTTTTTTATCTTGCCGCGACCGCATGAGATGCCCCTTTTGGGTGATATGTGTCGCGCGTGTCAGGACGTTCCCAGAGACGGGGAGAGGGACACCATCCGCCGGCGACTAGTCGATCGGCAGCTTCAGCGTCCACAGGACACCGCGGGTGATCAGGCGCGGGTATTCGGCCAGTTGCCAGTTGTCATCGAAGTGCAGGCCGCTGTAGCCGAACGAGCGGCCGCCGTCGCCGCGCTGCCAGGCCCAGGCCACGGTTTCATTCTGGCCGTCGATCACCGCCTGCATCACGGGCACGACGGCCGGCTCCGCGTCGACGAATTTTAGCCGGTAGTAGAACTCCTCGCGCAACGACAGGGGCGCAAGACCCTTGGCGATCGGGTGCACGGGCTCGGCCGGACGGAGTTCGGTCCGAACGACCTGATACTTGCGATCCGGACCCCCGTGGCAACCGCCAAAGAGTTTGAGAAATGGCTCGATCGGTTCGGCGTCACGCGTGCCCATCGCCCAGTGAAAGCGCCACCAGCCCGCCGCCTCGGGCGGCCAGTTGCAGGAACGCCTCGTGGCGGCGCGGATCGGCCACGATCCAGCGGGCCCCTTCGGACAGAAAAATCACCACGCCATCGGCCTTGGCAATCAGTTCGGGACCCTCGCTCCACGGGTCATCGGCCTTGACCACCTCGACCTCGAGCCCGCCTGTCGGTTCCAGCAGCTTGGCCAGCCGCTCAACGCCGCTCATGTACTCGTGGGTTCCCTTGGGGTGGTTGTCGGGGCTTTGACCCACGAGCAACAAATGCTTGGCTTCGCCGGCCACGAGCGGCACGGTGGCAACGGCCCACAGCAAAGCAGCCAGAAGCGATTTCGTTCGCATCGCAGGTTCATCACCGAAGGTCAACAACTAGCCGCCGGCAGCCCAAGGCAGGGCCGCCGGCAGCCATTGTAACCATCTCCACCGACCGATGCGCGGGGCGGAGTGGACTAAAAGCTGGCGACGATCGCCTGATCGACCTGCCGCACGAACGCCAGGTCATTGCGGCTCAGCCGGCCATGGGGAACGGTCGAGTACTTGCCGTTCTCCTTAAGCAGGCGGACATGGGTGCGACCCACGACGACCAGCCGCGCCACGGACCTGGTATTTGCCGGTATTGTCGGTCCACAGCCGCATGGCACCGGCCGGGTCGCTTTGATCGACCTGGCGCGCTCGAGCTGGGTTTCGTCACGCTCGCTGCTCAAGGCCGACGCTGCGGCGGCCGAACCGGCCGCCGTTTGCGCGAACAGTTTTTCAGCCTCTTGCGTCAGCGGATCGACCGGGGCGGCTTGGCTGCTCATGGGCGACTCGGCCGGCGGCTGGTTGAACAACTCTTCCAATTCGCCCTCGGTGGCCTTTTCGTTCGAGGTCGCCGAAGTGTCACCGCCAGCGTCCTTCTTGTCGTCAAAATCCTTGAACAGGTCTTCCACTTCGTCCGACGGTTTGTCCGGCGTGGCGGGCTCTTCCGGCGCCGTCGACGGTGGTGCGCCTTCGGCCGGCATCGCCGGGCTCTTGAACAGGTCTTCGACGTCGCCCGACGGAGCTGCCGGTTCGGCCGCGGCGCGCTGGGGGCCGGTTCGCTGAACAGGTCTTCGACCTCCGGGCTCGGCTGCGCCGGCTCGCTGGGCATTTCCTCCTCGGCCGGCGGAGCGGAAGGCGGAACAGCCGGCTCGCTCGGCAGCGACGGCCTGGGCATGGGCTGTTCGCGCGGGGCAGGCGCGGGGGGCGGCACTTCGCTGGGTGACGGCATCGGCTCAGCCTTGAACGTCTTGGGCGGGGCCTGCGGCGCCGCGGCCGCACGATGCGTCGTCACCGGCGTCGGAGCCTCGCACGTCGAGCATTGCGCCGGACCGCAACTCGAATACACCGGACCGCATACGACTGGCGGACAGGGAGCGTAACACGACGGACCGTAGGACCACCCGCAGCATCGCCAACGGCAGGCGGACGCCGGGTTGGCAACCATCATCAGAACCGCAGTCCAGACCAGGAACGTTTTGCCGAGCCGCATTCCAAAACCTCCTGATTCGTCAAGGTAAGCCCGATCGGCGTAAATTAAGCATTTATGCTAGCTTCGCCCATTCCAGCCCGCAACTCTTGCCAAAACAGTTTGCTCCCCGTTTTTTCGCCTGTACTGCCAACGGCGGTTTATAAGCGGAATAGTGACTGCGACGGTCGCTCCCGCCGGGCCCCCCCCTCATGCCGACGCCAGACCGACCACTCTGGGCGCAAAAAAAGGAACCGGCCGAAGAAGGGCTCCGGCCGGCTCCACCTTTTAACGGGTTCAGAAACGTGGCTGTCTGACGCGCCACGAAGGGCCTGCTAGAAAAGAAGCGTCAACCCATCGCGGCCAGCAGCCCGTCGGCTGCTCGTCAAACGAGCCACCTCTGTATACCACTAGACATAGGGTCACCTCCTTTCCAACCAAGGCCTTCCCGCGGTTCCCGTCAGCCCTGACCGGCGGCGTCCGCGGGCCTTTGGTCCCGCCGGGGCCACGTTAGCCCCGACACTTACTTCAATCGTATTCTCGCCGCGCACGGCCGGTCAAGAGCAGGGCGTGGCCGCGGACGCGGACGCCAATCTCTCCCGTGAGCGGGCCGTAAGAGCCGACACGACAAGATGTTTCAAAGGTTCGCGCACGGCGTGGACTCACCTCTGATTGGACCGTGTCGATAGCTTGTGGATTGGGGACCGGTCACTCGAATTGCAACAGCTCAAGTTGCACTGCCCGCGAGCTGTGTCAAACGTTGGCAGGCTCACACGACCCGGCAAATCAGGCACTTCAGATATTCCGTCTCCAGGCACGTGACCGAGAGGGGATGGTCGGCGGCCGCGCCGCGGGTTTCCAGCACCTGAATCTGCGCCCCGGTTTGCTCGGCGACGCCCAACAGCAGATACAAGAAGTCGTCCCGGGTGACGTGTCCTGAGCAGCTACACGTGACCAGAATGCCCCCCGGCTCCAGCACGTCGACCGCCAGGCGGTTCAGCCGGTGATAAGCTCGCAGGGCATCGTCGACCGAGCGGCGGCTGCGGGCGAACTTGGGCGGATCGAGCACCACCGCGCCAAAGCGTTCGCGGTTGTTCGCGAGGGCCTCGAGCGCTTTGAAGCCGTCGGCCGCTTCGAAACGGGCGTTCGTCACGCCGTTCAGTTCGGCATTGGCCCGGGCCAGCGCCACGGCCTTGGCGCTGGAATCAAACCCGATCACTTCGTGGGCCGCGCCGTGCACGGCCGCATTGAGACTAAACGCGCCGCTGTAGCAGAACATGTCGAGCACGCGCCGCCCGCGGAAATGGGCGGCCGCCGCGCGGCGGTTGTCGCGCTGATCGAGATAGAAGCCGGTTTTCTGTCCCTCGGCCAGGTCGACGCCGTAACGCAATCCGTTTTCGGTAATAAAGGCGGGCCCCTGCGGCGCTTCGCCCCAGTACAGCCCGTCGCGCAGCTCGATCCCCTCGGCGCTGGCCACTCCTTTTTCAGTGCGAATGAAAATGCCGCGCGGCGCGACCAGCTCGCGGAGGATCGCGACCAGTTCGTCCAGGCGGCGGGCCATGCCCAGCCCGGTGACTTGCATCGCCAGCCAATTGGCGTAGCGGTCCACGATCAGCCCGCTCAGTCCGTCGGCTTCGCTGAATACGAGCCGGGCGGCGCCATCGGTCGCATCGAGCCCCAGGTTGCGCCGCATAGCGCCAGCGCCGTTTCGAGCCGCTGCGCCAGAACGACTCGTCGAGCGGCTGGTTGATGTCCCACGAATAAAGCCGCACGCGAATCCGGCTTTGGCTGTTATAGATACCCCGGGCCACGAATTTTCCGGCATCGTTGACCAAATCGACAATGTCGCCGTCGGCCGCTGGCCCCTCGACGCGCGCCAGGGCCGAGTCGAGCACCCAGGGATGCCTGCCATAGAACGGCCGGGCCTTGCGCGGTTTGAGCACGGCCTGCGCGGCGGCAAAACCGGCCGCGGTTTCCCGCTCGGCGGCGGCATCGGAGGCAAGCGAAGTGGGTTCGTCGGACATCGGTGCGAAGCGTTCGGCAGGGGTTCGGGCGACGGGAGATCGAAACTCATCTTCCGATACTGCCGGTGGCGTGTAAACGCCCCATGCAGCGGCGACCGGCGAATCGGGCGTGTATTTGCGTGGCCCCACGTGCCGGCTTATCCTTGAAACGCGGACCCTTCCTCAGCAACGTGGTCATGACCGGGCATAGACACATGTGGCAGGCAATTTTTCTTTCGCTCGTGGTTTTCGCCGCGCTGGTGGCCGTGGCCTTGGCCGAGCCGCCGGTGGCGGACGTGGTGCTGGCCATCCACGGCGGCGCTGCCGGCCCGCGCGTTGGGCTCTCGCCCGAAGTGGAAAAAGCCGTCCGCCAGGACATGCAGCGGGCATCGAGGCGGGCTACGCCATCCTGAAGCAGCCTGATGGCCCGGCGCTGGACGCGGTGGAAGCCGCGGTGCGCGTGCTGGAAGATTCCCCGCATTTCAACGCCGGCAAGGGGGCTGTCTTCACGCACGAGGGTCAAAACGAGCTGGACGCCTCGATCATGGACGGCCGCAACCTGGCCGCCGGTGGCGTGGCCGGCGTGACGGTGATCAAGAATCCCATCAGCGCGGCCCGCGCCGTGATGGAAAAGACCAGGCACGTGCTGTTGGCCGGCCGCGGGGCCGAAGTGTTCGCCAGCAAGGCCGGCTTGGAAACCGTCGATCCTTCGTACTTTTGGACCGAGCGACGCTGGCAGCAGATTCAAAAGGTGTGGGAAGCGGAACAAAAGCAATCCGACGCGAACAAGAGCGCCGCGCGCGACGATGACGCCGGCCACCGCGAGCCGTGGGGCACCGTCGGCGCCGTGGCGCTCGACGCGGCCGGTAACCTGGCCGCCGCCACCTCGACCGGCGGTCGCTCGAACAAGATGTACGGCCGCGTGGGCGATTCGCCGATCGTCGGCGCCGGCACGTACGCCGAGAACGGCGTTTGCGCCGTCTCGGGCACCGGCGAAGGCGAGTATTTTATTCGCTACGCCGCCTGCCACGACATCGCGGCTTTGATGAAGTACAAGGGCCTCTCGGTCGAAGCCGCGGCCGCTGACGTGATCCTCGGCAAGCTCAAGAACGCCGGCGGCGAAGGGGCCGTCATCGCCCTGGACAGCCACGGCCGCTTCACGGCTCCCTACAACACGCCCGGGCTGTTCCGCGGCTACGTCACCAAAGACGGCACGACCGACGTCCGGCTGTATGAAGATTGACGCCGCGGCCATCGGCCCGAGCTGGCTCGCGCGGCTCGTCAAGAGATGATTCGACAGACCCTCCGCAACCTCCATGAGATAAGAGTTACCCCCATGACGTTTCGCCACCTCTTGCTTGCCGTGGGTCTCGTGATGATAGCGGCATCGTCCGCCATGGCCGCCGATGACATCGTGTACGAACGGGTGATCGGCCCGGAGTTTCCCGGCAAGTACAAACATCCCGCCTCGATCGAGGAACTGGCCGGCGGCGATTTGTACATCGCCTATTACGGCGGCGACGGCGAGTATGCCGACGTGACGGCCGTTTACGGCATGCGCAAGAAAAAGGGCCAGGCGAAATGGTCTGACCCGGCGATCATCGCCGACACGCCGTTTCGCTCCGACGGCAACGCCGTGGTGTGGCAGGCGCCCGATGGCATGGTGTGGCTGTTCTACGTCTGCCGCTTTGGCGACACCTGGTCCACGTCGCGGATCAAGGCCAAGATTTCGCGCGACGGCGCCCACTCCTGGTCTGATTCGTTCATGGTGGCGCTCGACGAAGGCATGATGGTCCGCAGCCGCCCGATCGTGCTTGCCGATGGCGACTACCTGCTGCCGGTGTACCAAGAAACCGGGCACGACACCGAGCTCGTTGGCGCGGACAGCACGTCGCTGTTCCTGCGGTTCGATCCGCGGACGCACCAGTGGACCCGCTCGGGACCGATTCGTTCGCCGCGCGGTAACATTCAGCCGTCGGTCGTTCAGTTGAGCGACAACGATCTGGTCGCCTACTGCCGGCGCGGCGGCGGCTACGGGCCAGGAAGCGAGGGTTTTATCGTCCGCTCCGAGTCGCACGACGGCGGCCAGACTTGGAGCGAAGGGCGCGACACCAAGTTTCCCAATCCCAACGCGGCCATCGATTTCCTAAAACTCAAAAACGGGCACCTGCTGCTGGTCTACAACGACAGCCCACTCGAGCGGACGCCGCTGGCCGTGGCCATTTCGACCGACCGTGACCAAAGCTGGCCGTTTCGCCGCGAAATCGCCACCGGCGACTTCGACTACGCCTATCCCTATGCCATTCAGGGCCGCGACGGCAAGGTCCACCTGGTCTACACCTCGCATGCCCGCAGCGTGATCAACCACGCCACGTTTGAAGAGCGGGCGATCACCGGCCGGCCGTAGGGGCCGGGGGTGCTATTTCCACGCGGGAAGCGGCCAGTTTCCTTGACGTCCGTGGTGGCGGCATCCACAATCGACGTCGCCGCCGGGCACATCGGCCCTCGCTGTTCCATCCACCATTCCAGGACCTTGCCTACCATGTCGCTTGCCGCCCACCGCTGGATTCGCGTCGCCTTCTGTTTCGCAGTGTTGTCGTTCGCTTCCGCCCTCTCGGCCCGGGCCGAAACCTGGGCCGAAAAGCTCGGCTATCCGTCGGGCAAGATCGTGCTCATCCTGCACGCCGACGACATCGGCATGTGCTACGAGGCCAACGAAGCGGCCAAGACGTATCTCACCGAGGGCCAAATCCAATCGGCAGCGATGATGGTCCCCTGTCCCTGGTTCAACGAGATCGCCGCCTGGTACAAGGATCATCCCGAGTTCGACATGGGTCTGCACCTGGCCATGAACAGCGAGTGGAAGTGGTATCGCTGGGGACCGGTGGCCGGCAAAGACCAGGTGCCCGGCATGGTCGACCCGGACGGTTACCTGTGGCACGACGTAATCGAAACCGCCACGCACGCTTCGGCCAAGGAGATCGAAACCGAAATCCGCGCCAAGTCGATCGGGCCATTTCGCGCGGCATTCGACCCAGCCACATCGATACCCACATGGGCACGCTCTATGCGCGGCCCGACTACACCCGGGCCTATCTCACCGTGGCCGAGGAGTATCACATCCCGGCGATGGTCATCGATCCCACGCCCGCGGTGATCGCCAAGTTTCGCAAAAAGGGCTACCCGATCACGCAGAAAGCCATCGACGAGATGAACGCGTACAGTCTGCCGCGGCTCGACGACTTCAATTCCACCCTCGACGGCGATTCGTACGACGACAAAAAGGAAAAGTTCTACGAGCTGGTTCTGTCGCTCTCGCCGGGCCTGAACGAAATCATCTTCCATCCCTCGGTGCTCACCGAAGGCCTGAAACACATCACCGGCAGCTGGCAGCAGCAGTCGTGGGAAGCCCAAATGTTTTCCGACCCCGCGGTCTTGGCCTTCTTCGAGCGCGAAGGCATCCTGTTCACCAACTGGAAAGAGATCATGCGACGGTTCGACGAAAAGAACCCGCCGAAGGCGGAGTCGAAGTAGGGGTGCGCGTTCCGCTGCCGTAGCGATCGCCAGTGCGGCTCGTCAACCGTCTTCTCTACGGAAAGAACTGAAGAGGACGTCGGGCAAGCGCCTCACTCCGTAATCCGCGGCGGCTCGGGAGGCGCCGCGGGCGGGCCCATCAGCAACCGGCGCCCGTGGCCGGCCAGCATGGCGCGGTACACGCGCTCGCGGGCGATCAGCTCGATCACGGCTTCGAATTCGGCGCTGAAAAGTGTCGACTTGGTGATCTTCAGCGCCGTGGTGCGGTGATGCGCCGGCGGCGAAAACCCACGCCGGATTCTGTAATACGCTGCCATCAAGGTGCAGCTTCATCGCTGGTCAGCCGGCTCGCATTAGCCTTTCCGTGGCTTCCATTGGTGTTTTCTGGATCCGCCACCGGCCGCACGCATGCAGAAACGGTAGACGTTCAAGCCAACCGCAGGGACCATTTGCAACTCCAGTCCCTACCCTACAGGCGCTTTGCGGCATTGGCAGCCATTTGCATCAAGCGATTTTGGCAAACCGATTTGCAACCAGGTGAATGGCCTCTCCGAAAGTCGCCGCTCTGTGCGGTAGCGAAGCGGCCTGGTTTGTGAGATACAAGCTCTCACAACGATCCTGCTCGGATCCGTCTCAGCGGTCACTCTCGGGACGCGAGGACCACACGTGTAGGGTTCGCCCGCTCGCGGTCCGTCGGGAACCGGCAACCAGGTCTTGCCCGTCCGACGAGAAGGTCAATGCCAGGACAACCCTGTCTAGCGCGGCCAGCGTATAGATCTCTTGCCGGGTGCCGACGTCCCAGAGTTTGATGGTGCCATTATCACTACCGGACGCGACCGTGCGTCCATCGGGCGAGATAGCGAGGGCCGTAATGGACGCATTATGGCCCGGCATCGCGGCCAACGGTTCCACGGCCTTCAGGTTCCAGAGGTGGACCACACGTCGGTTGCCAGCCGTGGCCAACAAGCGTGAATCCGCCGAAATGGCCACGGCGTCCAGAATGTCTCCGTCGTGGCTCAAGCTTCGGATCAGGCGTCGCTGTTGGTTCCAGACCTTGACCTTATCGACGTCGCCGAGCGTGACCAGCACTTTCCCGTCGGCGCTATACGCCAGCGCGTGCAACTTATCATGCGCATGAATGCTGCCCGAGAACCGCAGGTCTTCGGCGTCGTAAAAGTGGACGTCGCCGGCCCGCGTGCCGACGGCCAGGATCAAACCGTCCGGCGAGTACGCGACTTGCGTCACCGTGCCGGAGTCGAGTCGAATCTGGCCGAGCTTTCGGCCGCTGTCCGTCTCCCACACTTTCACGCGATAGTCATCTTCGAGGCACATGGCCACGCGGTCGCCCGCCGCCGAGATCGACAGGGCCAGCACGCTGCTCCGATAGCCATCGTTACGGGAGCGATCGTCGGCCGAGTCGAGCACATAGGCATCCAGGTCCGCGCACTTCACGGGTGCAAATTGCGGGGTGCGTGAGTCTTGCCATACCACGCTTTTCTGCTTCCTAGCCACCGCCACGGCTTTGCTCAAGCTGGGACCATGAAATCGCTCGCTCCAGAGGCCGTCTGGCCCATAAAAACCGAGGGCGTCATCACCTACTCCCGGCCAGCGGCCGCCAAACGCCAGGGCAGTCACGTCTGGGCAGGAAGTGTCGATGCGGGCGACCGCAGAGCTGCAGTTGAGTAAGAAGATCCACCGCCTGGTGGGCATGTCGAAAACCGCCAGGCCGATCTTGTCATTATGGCTGGTCCAATTGCCGACCACCGGCACGGTGCGATGGGCCGCGCTGCTCACTCGGCCGGGGCCAAACGAGCTGGCGCGCACTTCGCCATCACGCTCAATGAACCACGATCCGGGGGGACGAAACACTCCCAGATCGTCGCAGCCATCGTCGTCCCAATCACCGACGATCGGCACGTCTGCGTCCGTTCCGAAGAATCGCAGTTGGGGGGCGAGGTGGTTCGAACCGGCCTCTGTGGCACCCGGTACTTGCAATTTCCAGACGCCGTTTTGATAGGTGCCGGGGTCCAGCGTGCCGTCGCCATCAAAGTCGCCGACTACTTGGCGCTCCATGGAGATGGATCGCACCACTTGTTGCGTGGCCATGTCGATGATGTCCACGTTGCCTCGGCTATCGCCGCTGGCCAATAGATTCCGGTTACCATTGACCGACAGCGACCTGACTTGTCCCGGCGGCAGCGGACGCATCGAGCCCGCGACGGCCGGCAGCCGCCATATCTTGACGGTGTCGTCAGCGCCCGCCGTGGCCAGGTGCCGCCCGTCGGGCGCAAAGTCCAGGGACCAGACGCGACCGGGATGCCCGCGAAACCGATGCAGCGACTTTGAGCGTGTTCGTGTCGAGGAGTTCTACCGTGCCGTCTTTGGTACCGACGGCGAAACGCTGGTCGGTTTGATCAAAACCGATCGCGTGAACGACCTGCGAAAAGGATGCGGTCGTTCCCTGCAGCGTACCGAGCCCCCGCCACAGCCAGGCCTGGCGGGTGCTGCGTGCGGCACCCAGAAACCGCGTGCCGGAATGGTCGAACCTGACCGAGCCGATCGGGCCGTCGTGGAGCAGACGGCGAACGTCCTTCCGCGTCGCCAGATCCCACAGGACAATGTTGTCATCGTCGCTGGCCGTGGCCAGCAATTTGCCATCGGGTGAGAAGCTGAGGGAGCCCACCAACTGGGAATGCGCGACGAGCTCGGTAATCTTGCCCCAGTCCTTGGTGTTCCACAAGATCGCCAGCTCATCCTCGCCGCAGGTGGCCAGGCATTCGCCGCTGGGCGAGAACGCCACTCCAAAGGCCTGTCCCCGGTGGGCTTGCATGGCGTGCAGCACCTGTCCGGTATCGACCCGCCAGATGCGGACCATTCCCGCTTCGTCAACCGTCGCCACCAGGGCGCCGTCGGGCGAAAACGCCACGCAGTTCACTTCACCGCCGTGGCCGGCTAACGTCTGCAAGCATTTTCGGCTCGCGAAGTCCCAGATGCGCGCCGTGCCGTCTTGGCTGGAAGTTGCCAGCAAGCGACCGTCGGGGGAGTAGCGAACACAATAGACGTCCCCTTCATGCCCGACCAACGAGGCCAGCTCGGCATGAAGTTGCCGCCAGGCATACGCCAGGAGAACTCCCGCAGGTCGCGTTCATCCGGTGCTGGGTTCCACCGAGCGAGCAACCCGGCGGCGAGTTGGTCTTGACCTGTGTTTAGCGACTGTCTTGCGCGTGCCAGGTTGGCCACGTACAAAGTTTGCCGATGATCGTGCTCCGCCGCTTCGACTCGGGCAAGTGCGCCGTGGAGACGGGCGGAATACCACCATCCACCGACGGAGAGGACCAGCGCCGCCGAAGCCAGAACCACCCACAGCGAAGCCGTGGCCGGACGCCGCCGGGCCCACTGAGCCAGTCGTTCGGCGGTGTTCACGGGGCGGGCCAGCGTGGGCTCCCCCTGCAAAAAGCGGCGCAAATCGGCGCCCAACGCGCCGGCCGAAGCATCGCGCCGGGCCGGTTCTCGGTCCAAGCATTTGCGCACGATTGCGTTCAGATCACGCGCGATTGCCGGATGACGATTCGGCAACCGCGGTACCTCGCCGCGCGATACGAGTTGCAGCGTCTGCACGGCTGAAGCGGCGCAATAAGGCGGCCTCCCGGCCAGCAACTCGAATAGAATCACCCCCAAGGCATACACGTCGGTTGTAGCGCTGATGTCTTTGGTGCGCCCCTCGGCCTGCTCGGGCGCCATATAGGTTGGAGTACCCAGCAGGTCGCCGGTCCGCGTTTCGTCGTCGGCCAATTCCAGCAGCTTCGCCAGCCCGAAGTCCGTTAGCCGGGGAATATAATCTGCCAGCCGTCGCGGGGGCCCACTCGAAACGGGTTCAAGCAGGATGTTGCTCGGCTTGATGTCGCGGTGCAGTACGCCGCGCTGGTGCGCATGATCCAGCGCCCGGGCCAACATCTCGACCAACATCGCCGATTCGCGCGGATCGGGCCGGCAATCGGTCTCTTGCAACCAGCGGGCCAGATCGGGGCCATCACAGAACGCCGAAGCGATGTAACACAGCGGCCCGTCTTCGCCGACTTCATACACGCCGACCAGGTTCGGGTGTGCCAGCGCTCCGCCCGCCCGCGCCTCGCGCAAGAAACGCGAACGCGCACTGCTGCTGATCAGCACCTCGGGCCGGGGAACCTTGAGCGCCACCAGCCGGCCGACGTCAGGATCGCGGGCCAGAAAAACCACCCCAAACCCGCCGCGGCCCAACTCACGCTCAATCGTAAAGCGGCCAATTTGTTGTCCGTAGACCTGCGGGAGTTCAATCCGGCTGTCCTGGTCGAAAAGGCCTGACGGCGGAGTGTCTAACCCCGCAACACGACTGGTGAAGCCTTGGAGACGAGCCTCTTCCAGCACGCGTAGCGTCGCACGGGCAATCCGCAGCCTGGTTTGCACGGGCTCGGGAATCGGTTCCGCGCGGAAGTCCGGGGGCGACTTACTTTGACTCAAGGCCGAGTCGTATGCCAGGACGAGCGACTCGAGCCATTGCTCGTGCTCGTGTTCCCCCTCATCGGATTTCATCCTCGACTCCCAACAACCGGCCCAATTGATCGATTGCCCGGAGCCAGAGTTTGCGGGCGGCCGCTTCGCTGCGATTCAGCGAGCGGCCGATCTCGGCGAACGAACTGCGATCGAAGTTGCGCATCGTTACAGCCAACCGATAGTCGGCCGGCAGGGCGTCGAGAGCAGCCACGAGTCGGGAGTTCTGCTCGGCGGATTGGACGAATCTGCTGGGCGTTTCGGAATCGGCCAGAGACCGAGCGGCTCCTTGCTCGGTCCAACCGGTATTCAGAGGCCGCTCGCGCTCCAGATCGCGAATGCTGCCGGCGCGAAAGCGCCGACGCGCGTTTCGCAAATTGTTGATCAGAATGGCGCGCATCCATGCTTGCAGCTCTCCGACCGTCTGCCCCTGAAATTGCCCCAAATGCTGCTGTGCGCATAGCAGGGTGTCCTGCACCACGTCCGACGGACCCAGCTTGCGCGCAAACGGGGCGCCATCTCGCGGTTAGCGATCAACAACAAGTACTTTTGGCACCGCGCGAGCACTATCTCCACGGCTGGCGCGTCGCCGGCACGCGCCGATTGCATGACCAGGGCCCAATCCTCGCTGGGGGAAAGTAAATCCGAGGACTGGTCCTCCTGAGTTGCCATACACGTAGACGCCTTGGAGCGCGAAAAACGGACACAGTAATTCAATGCCCGGCCGCTCAAGTTTGACTCCATGCGCAGCCAGCGTCAAGCAAATGGATACCTCGAGGCGATGAATCTGGCGAACAAATGACGTGCTCGCAGGGCCTTCCGGCAAGAAACTCGCGCCGAACCGGACTTTTTGCGTCCGATTTCCGCCAGAAGGCCCATCTAGTGCAAGGTGGACTACCGAAAGCAACGTTGGCCGCGCCGCCTGGACTTTCTGACGGTATGCGCCACGTGCCCTGTTTGCCGACTCGCAGCCGCAATGACGGCGCGGCTTTTAGTTTGATCAGCGTCAGCGGCCTCTGGAAGGACCGTCTGAGCGACGTGGGTTGTCTGGGCGGCTGCCACCAGAGCAGTTCTTTTCTATTTCATTTCGTCCACATCGGGGCTCAATACCTGCCCAGGGAGGCGGGAGCTTGGCGAGGCACTAGGGCCGTCTTCGATCGCCGAGTTGCGGGCGAATTCGCGTTTCCGACGACGACTTGCAACCAAGAGGGTTTTCATGCGGAAACGCCGTTCCAAGGTGGGCGCCGATCGTGCGGCTTTTCGGCGACGCCGGCAGTTGCATAACAAACTGCTGCAACGCCAGAGGCTGTTCTCTGAAGTTCTGGAAGAGCGGCTGCTGTTTAGCGGCGTCGACTTGGACATTACCATTAGTGGCCAAATCGAGCCGGTGGGCGACGTCGATGCGTACACCTTCACACTGCTAAGCGACACGCGCGTCGCCTTCGATTCACTGAGCTACCGATCGGACGTCGCATGGTCACTGTCCGGCCCGACCGGCCCGGTGGTGACCGAACGCGGCTTTTCGTCCAGTGACGCCGGCAATCTGCCCGTGCTCGATCTGGTGGCCGGCGACTACCAGCTAACCGTCGACGGCAGCGGGGATGCGACGGGGGATTATGGTTTCCGGCTGCTCAACCTTGCCTCCGCCACCCAGGCGGCCATCAATGCGCCGGTCGCCGGCCGGCTGGAGCCCGCTAACGAGACGGAGCAGTACCGCTTCAGCGCATCGGCAGGCGATCAGTTTGCCTTTCACGCCCTGAGCGGCAGCAACCTCAACTGGCGACTCGTCAGTCCCAGCGGGCGGGAGCTCTTCGATCAGTACTTTTCCGGTGTCGTGAATCAGTCCGTAGCGATCACTGGCACGTACACGTTGCTCGTCGAAGGGCAGACCTATTCCACAAGCCCGGTAGACTACAGCTTCGAAATCGAGTCGCAGGGAAACGTCCCGCCGGCACCATTGACGGGGACTCCCTTGGCACTGGGAACCGTGATCGACGGGGAGATCGCCACGCCCGGCGAGGTCCAGGATTACGTCTTCACGCTGGACCACTCGGCACAGTTGTACTTCGATTCGCGCACCGACAGCAGCCCGTTGGGTTGGAGCCTCACCGGGGTCGAAGGACCGATCACTGCCCGCCGGCGGTTGAACAGTTCCGACAGCTACCGGATTAGCGATCCGCTGCTGAAACTGGCGTCGGGTACTTATCGCCTCACGGTCGACGGGGATCCTGGCGTCACGGGGAGCTTTGCGTTCCAGCTTCTTGACCTGGCGGTAGCGGCGCCGCTGGCGATTGCGACGACGGTCAGCGGCTCGCTCAATCCGGCGAACGAAACAAAAATCTACCATTTCGATGCGACTCCCGGGCAACGATACTTTTTCGATTCCCAGGCGAGCGGTAATATCTTCTGGCGGCTGATCGACCCCTTTGGGAGCGAAGTCTTTGCGACGTACAACGGCGACGTCGATCCGGTCACCTTAGCGCTGGGGGGAACGTATTCGCTGATTCTGGACGGATACGTCGATCAGAGTGGTACGCAAGGCTACGCGTTTGCCGTCGATCCCGTTCCCGAACCGTCGGTTCAGTTGCTGACGCTCGGTGCTCCAGTCAGTGACGAGCTGACAGTACCGGGCGAACTACGCGAGTACACGTTTACGATCGATCACGCAACCCAGCTCTGTTTCGACTCGTGGACTAACCGCAGCGATCTGCAGTGGAGCATCGCCGGCCTGGCCGGAGTGGAGGTCAGCCCGCGCAGGTTTGACAGGTCGGATAGCTATTGGATTTCGGAGCCGCTGATCGAACTTGCTGCGGGGAGCTATCAACTCACGGTCGACGGCACCGGGGACGCCATCGGTTCCTACGAATTTCAGCTGCTCGATCTGGGTTCGGCCGCGCCCCTGGCCGTCGATGCGACCGTGGCGGCGACCCTGGACCCGGGCAACGCCACCGCGCTCTACCGATTCAGCGCTACCAGCGGCGAACGATTTTTTCTCGACGCCCAGACATCCAACAACATCTACTGGCGACTGTACGATCCGTACGGCAACGAGCTCTTCGCCAATTCATTCAGCGACGTGGAACCGATCACCGTTGCGGCGAGCGGTACCTACACCCTGGCGATCGACGGTTATGTCAATGCTACAAGCCCAGCGGACTACTCCTTCGCGGTTCGCAAAGTGCCAGACGCACCGCCGCAATCGCTGACGCTGGGCGAGCCCGTGAGCGGTGCGTTGGCCGTTCCCGGCGAGGAGCAGTCGTACACGTTCAGCGTCGATCACGCAGTGCGGCTCTATTTCGACTCGTGGACCAACCGCAGCGACCTGCAGTGGAGCATCGCCGGCCTCGCCGGAGTGGAGGTCAGCCCGCGCAGGTTCGACAGCTCGGATAGCTATCGGATTTCGGAGCCGCTGATCGAACTTGCTGCGGGGAGCTATCAACTCACGGTCGACGGCACCGGGGACGCCATCGGTTCCTACGAATTTCAGCTGCTCGATCTGGGTTCGGCCGCGCCCCTGGCCATCGATGCGACGGTGGCGGCGACCCTGGACCCGGGCAACGCCACCGCGCTCTACCGATTCAGCGCTACCAGCGGCGAACGATTCTTTCTCGACGCCCAGACATACAACAACATCTACTGGCGACTGTACGATCCGTACGGCAACGAGCTCTTCGCCAATTCATTCAGCGACGTGGAACCGATCACCGTTGCGGCGAGCGGTACCTACACCCTGGCGATCGACGGTTATATCAATGCTACAAGCCCAGCGGACTACTCCTTCGCGGTTCGCAAAGTGCCAGACGCACCGCCGCAATCGCTGACGCTGGGCGAGCCCGTGAGCGGTGCGTTGGCCGTTCCCGGCGAGGAGCAGTCGTACACGTTCAGCGTCGATCACGCAGTGCGGCTCTATTTCGACTCGTGGACCGACCGCAGCGACCTCCAGTGGAGCATCGTCGGCGCTGGCCGGAGTACGGAGGTCAGCCCGCGGCAGGTTTGACAGTTCGGACAGCTATCGCGATTTCTCACCCGCTGATCGAGCTTGCGGCGGGGAGTTATCGACTCACCGTGGACGGCCTGTCCGATGCCATTGGCAGTTATACGTTTCAGCTGTTGGACCTGGCTGCGGCCATGCCGCTCGACGACGTAACGCAGACGGCCGGCACTCTCGACCCCGCCAGCGCGACGCGCCTCTTCCGCTTCGAGGCCAGTGCCGGAGAGCAAATCGCGCTAGACGCTCAATCGGGGACGAACCTTTATTGGCGGCTGTTCAGCCCGTATGGAAAAGAGGTCTTCGCATCCTACTACGGCGACGTGCCCTCCACCACGCTCCCGTCAACCGGCACCTATTGGCTGGCACTCGATGGCGATGTCTATGCGGTGGGTACCCAGGATTACGCATTCCAGCTACGCGCGGGTGGGCAACGATCCGGTGCTGCCGTTGACGGGCGATCCGCTCGTCATCGGACAGACGATATCCGCGGCCATCAACACCGCGGGCCAGATGGACCAATACCTGTTCCACCTGGGTAATCCCAGCAATCTGCTTTTCGACGTGCTGAGTTACGGCACCGACATGGTGTGGTCGCTCCTCGGACCAGCCGGCGCCGAGATCAGCCAGCGGAGCTTTTACAGTTCGGACAGCATCGGCATTGCCGATCCGCTGCTGCGGTTGCCGGCGGGAGACTATCAGCTCACGATCGAAGGCGGTGGCGGCGCCATCGGCGACTACTCTTTTCGGCTGCTGGATACGGCGGCCGCCACGCCGATCGCCCCCGGCACGCCCGTCGCGGGAACGCTCGATCCGGCACGCTCCACGCAGGTTTTCAGCTTCAGCGCCGCCGCCGGGTCGCGGGCTTATTTTGATGCTCAGTTGGGCTCTTCCATCGAATGGCGATTGTATGGGCCCACAGGACGGCAGGTTTTCGACAGGTCGTATTCTGACGTCGAAGATGTGTCGCTGCCGGTGGCCGGGACGTACACGCTCGTCCTCGAAGGTTATTACTACGTCGAGGGCACCCGCGATTACCAATTCAACGTGCAGCCAATACCGGCGATCGATTCGCAACCGCTCACCGTGGGCAGCAGTGCCGCCGGCGCCATCGGCGTCGTCGGAGAGGAGCATCGCTATACGTTCAGCCTGGCCGCGGATTCGACGCTCTATTTCGACGTCCTCAGTTATGGTACGGCCGCTAACTGGACGCTCGTGGGCCCGTCCGGCACGATGATCGACCAGCGCAGCTTTTACAGTTCGGACAGCCTCAACACTTCCGATCCGCTGCTGCGGTTGCCGGCGGGTGACTACGAGATCACGATCGGCGGAAACGGCGACGCCGTCGGGGACTATGAATTTCGGCTGCTGGATACGGCGGCTGCTACGCCGATCACGCCCGGCACGCCGAGTCGTTGGGCAGCTCGACCCGGCCCGCTCGACGCAGATTTACCGATTTGCCAGCGCGGCGGACGGGAAGTTCTTCTTCGATGCCCAGCAGGGATCGAACATCACCTGGCGATTGTACAACCCTCAGGGGCACAAAGTATTCGATCAATCGTTCACGGACGTCGACGTCCTGACGCTGGCCGTGCCCGGCACGTACACCCTGTTGGTCGAAGGGTACTATTACGCCAGCGGCGTGCAAGACTACCAATTCAACGTGCAGCCGGTACCGGCGGTCGACTCGCAACCGCTCACCGTGGGCAGCAGTGCCACCGGCGCCATCGGCGTCGTCGGAGAGGAGCATCGCTATACGTTCAGCCTGGCCGCGAATTCGACGCTCTATTTCGACGTCCTCAGTTATGGTACGGCCGCTAACTGGACGCTCGTGGGCCCGTCCGGCACGATGATCGACCAGCTCAGTTTTTACAGTTCGGACAGCCTCAACACTTCCGATCCGCTGCTGCGGTTGCCGGCGGGTGACTACGAGATCACGATCGGCGGAAACGGCGAGACCGTCGGGGACTATGAATTTCGGCTGCTGGATACGGCGGCTGCTACGCCGATCACGCCCGGCACGCCGGTCGTTGGGCAACTCGATCCGGCCCGCTCGACGCAGATTTACCGGTTTGCCAGCGCGGCGGACGGCAAATTCTTCTTCGATGCCCAGCAGGGATCGTACATCTACCTGGCGATTGTACAACCCGCAGGGGCATAAAGTATTCGATCAATCGTTCACGGACGTCGACGTCCTGACGCTGGCCGTGCCCGGCACGTACACCCTGTTGGTCGAAGGGTACTATTACGCAGACGGCGTACGAGACTACCAGTTCAACGTGCAACCCCTTTCGGCGGTGGCACAGTTTCCGGATCTAGTGGTGAGCGGCCTGGACGCGAGCTTGCTGGGGAGCGACTTGCCGCTTGCCCTGGGCGGGTTCGACCTGGCCCGCGGCGGCAGCAACAGCCTGGCGGACGGCACTCAGGCGGCCGCCATCCGCGGCTCGATCACGAGCGCCTATCCCGCCGCGACGTTCACCTCGACGGCTACGCTCACGGCGGAGTACCTGGCGTCGATCGACGTCTTGGTGCTGTGGTCGGCCAGCGACGCAACCACGGGGATCACTCCGCTTTCGGCTGCCGAACAATCGGCGCTGCGGGCATTTGTCGAGATGGGCGGGACGGCCATTCTGCTGGTCGACAACGATCAATTCGCCGGCGGCGGATCAGACGCCATCAACGAAAGTCTGCTGGACCCCTTCGGGATCGACGTCACGGGCCAGGTTGCCGCGAGCGAAAGCACAGCCGACGTGATCGATCCGGCCGCGAGCCTACTCACCGCCGGCCCCGCCGGGACGATCGGTCAGTACGCGACGAGCTTTCCCGGTTGGTTCGACCAACTGGGCCCCTTCGCCGCTTCGATCGCCCGATTGCAGGCGAACAACCAGCCGGTGTTAGCCCAGATCGACCCCGGGCGACTCGCACCCGGAAGCGGGCGCGTGGTACTCTCGAGCGACGGCGACTTGCCGACGGCGGTGCTGCTCAACGCGCTCGCCATCGTCACGCCGGCACACAGCTTGTCCGTCGATTGGACGACAGCGAATAGCGGTGCCGAGGAGGCCGCGGCGCCTTGGAACGAGCACATTGTCGTTCGCAATCTTACCACGGGCCGCGTGGTGAGCGACACGTCGCGAACCGTGGCCACGTCGCTTGGTCCGGGGGAGTCGACGCCCGGCAATACCACAGTGCGCCTCCGACAGCCGGGCCACTACCGCGTGGAACTGACGACCGACGCGACCGACCAGGTCGTCGAATATGCCGCCGCCGGCGACACCGGTGGCGAACAAAACAACGTTCGTCAGCAGGATGTCGTTCGTCGCGGGTCCCGATCTCGTGATCACGCAAGTGGCCGGTCCCTCGGGCCTGGTCGTCGGCAACCCGGCCGTCGTTAACGTTTCATGGACCGTCACCAATACGGCCGCGGCCTCAACCGGAACGTCAAGCTGGATCGATCGCGTTGTACTTTCCGTAGATGCGCAGTTCGGAAATGCTGACGATGTGACGTTGGCCACGGTCGTGCATGCCGGATCGCTGGCGGCTGGTGGCAGCTACAGCGAATTGCGCAGCCTGAACCTGCCGGCAGGTCTCGGCGGGCATTACTACCTGGCGGTCGTGACCGACGCGGCGGGTGCGCTCATCGAGCCGGACGGAGAGGCGAACAATCTTTCCGCGGTGAGCCCGTTCGACGTCACGGCACCGTTTGCCGACCTGGTGACAGAAGCCGTATCCGGGCCGGCCGCCGCCGAGAGCAGCCAATCGATCAGCGTCACCTGGCGCGTCCGCAATTCGGGGCAAGCCGTCACGAGTACCGGTAACTGGACGGACCGCATTTACGTTTCGACGTCGCCAACGTTCGACGCGTCGGCCATTCAGGTGGGACAATTCGCCCACGTGGGCCTGCTCGCCCCGGGGGCCGCAGTGATCAGTCAGGCCAGCGTGACGCTGCCCGACGGAATCAGCGGCGACTATTACGTCTACGTCACCACGGACGCCGATTCCGCGGTGTATGAACATGGCGAGCGCACGAACAATACGCTTCGCTCTCCCGGCCCGATCATCGTCACCCGACGTCCCGATCCGGACCTCCGCGTCACGACCATCACCGCTCCAACCGCCGGCCAGCCGCGCGACGCGGTGGCGGTGGAGTGGACGGTGACGAATGCCGGTCCGGGCTCGGCCGGCGGATCGTGGGTTGACCGCGTTTATCTGGCCCGGGGAGATTTCTCCAACCCCGTGCTGCTGTCCAGCATCGTGCACTCAGCGCCGCTAAGCGGCGGAGGGTCGTACTCGGCCGCGACCAGCGTCACGCTGCCCGACGTTGCCGACGGAGATTATCAACTGGTCGTCATTACCGATCAGGCCGGCTCGGTATTCGAGGGGACCGACGAGGACAACAATCAATCTGCCCAAGGGTTCACGATCGTGCACGCCGATCTCACGACGGCGTTCGATTCGGCCCCGGCAACGGCCACCTCGGGAACCAGCATCGACGTCGCTTGGACCACGCACAATTCCGGCAGCGGCGTCGCGCGCGCTCCCTGGACGGATCGCATCCTGATTTCGACCGATACGACGCCCAGCGCCGACGACCGGGTCCTGCTGGAACGGCCACACGCCAGTCCGCTTGATCCTCTGAGCGAATACAGCGAGACCGCGACGCTCGCACTGCCGCTCGATCTGTCGGGCAGTCTCTATATCCTGGTCGTCACCGACGCCGGAGCGAGCGTCTTCGAGTTCGGCGGCGAAGACAACAACGCGGTGAGCGCGCCCTGGCCGTCACGTTGGCGCCGTACGCCGACCTGGCGGTCAGCCAGGTCACGGGCCCGGCGCTGCTCGTGGGCGATCCGGTCTCGACAACGGTTTCATGGCACGTGACGAACGTCGGGACCGGCGAGGGCACGGCGACGCACTGGAACGACCAGATCATCCTTTCTCAGGACGCGGTCGTCGGCAACTCCGACGACGTGGTGCTGGCAACCGTTGCGCACGACGGCCCGCTGTCGGTCGGACAGAGCTATGACGTGTCGCGAATGGTGACGCTACCGGGAAATCTGACCGGGCGATACCACCTCTTCGTATCTGCCGATGCCGCGCACGAAGTGTTTGAGAACGACAGCGAACTGAACAATCTCGGCGAGGCGGAGCAGCCGCTCGACGTGTCCGCGCGACCCTATGCCGACCTGGTCGTTGACAGCGTCACCGCCCCCACGGCGGCCGGCAGCGGTCAGAGCCTGACGCTGAATTGGGCCGTGCGGAACCAGGGGGTCGCGCTCACCGACCAGAATTTGTGGAGCGACCGCGTGGTGCTGGCCACCGACCCGGCCGGTCTGAACGTCGTGTCGGACCTGGGCGCGTTCACTCACCTGGGAGCGCTAGCCCCGGGCAGCACCTACGCGCGCACGGCTCAGGTCGTCCTGCCCAACGGCATCTCGGGCACGTTCTACCTGGTGGTCGTCACCAGTGGCGTCTACGAGTTTCTGTACACCGAGAATAACAGCCGCGCGGCGGCAACCCCGCTGGCCGTCACTCTCAGTCCTGCTCCCGATCTATCCGTCAGCAACGTCATCACTCCCACGTCAGCCGTGGCGGGGGCGAGCATTGACGTCTCGTGGACCATCAACAACGTCGGTGCCGCCGACGCGCAGGGAACCTGGACCGATTCGGTCGCGCTTGAGTCGCTCGGCGACCCGGCGGCGCCGCGCATTGCGCTGGCGAGTTTTAACTACACTCAGCCGCTCGCGGCCGGGCAGAACTACACGCGGGTCGAGCGCATCGCGACTTCCCGCCACGGCGACGGGGCTCTATCGCGTCGTTGTCACCACGAATTCCGGCGGGGCGTTGTACGAGGCCGGCCAGGCGGCCAACAACAGCGGCGCCGCCGCACAGCTCTTGATTGGCCTGCCGAATCGGCCCGACTTGCGCGTCCAGTCGGTGACGGCTCCCGCGTCGGCCCAGGCCGGCGGCACGGCGTCGCTCGAATTTGTCGTCGTCAACCAAGGCCCGATGGCGACCACGGGCCAGTGGACCGACCGCGTGTATCTGTCGGTCGACAACGTGATCTCGGGCGACGATCAATTGCTCGGAACGTTCGCCAGCGGTGCGGCGCTGGGAACCGGCGAATCGTATCTCACCAATGCCGGCACTTTTACGATTCCCGCGCGGTATCGCGGCAGCGTCTTTCTGCTGGTGCAAACGGACAGCGGGTCGCAGGTCGACGAGTATCCGCGGGACGACAACAACGTGTTTGCCCAACCGATCGAGATCGTGCCGCTGCCCCCCGCCGACCTGGTCGTCTCGCAAGTGGTCGCGCCGACGCAAACGTTTGACGGCACGCAGGTCGAGGTCCGGTACCGCGTCACCAACTTGGGACTTGGCACGACGGATCGCGACCAATGGGTCGACACGATCTGGCTGACACAGGACAAGAACCGGCCTTCGCCGGGAATCAGCGGGCAGGTGCAGGACTATCTGCTGGCGAGCGTCCCCCACGTCGGCGCCCTGGGGGTCGGCGAATTCTACGACGTGACGTTCACCGTGACCCTGCCCGAGCGCGTGACCGGCCAGTGGTATATCACGCCGTGGACCGACGCTTACGACGTCGTGATCGAAGACACGCAGGCCGTGAACGTCAACCCCGACGATCCCAACGAGCTGGACAACAACAATTATCGCTCGCGACCGATGACGGTGCTGCTCACGCCTCCGCCCGACCTGGTCGTCAGCAGCGTGGTGGCGCCGGCCGCGGCCACGGCCGGAGGGCCCCTGACCGTTCGCTGGACGGTGCAAAACGTCGGAGCCAACGCCACCGGCGATACCGCCTGGGGCGATCTCGTGTACCTGTCCGACAGTCCGACGCTCGATGCGCCCGGCGCCCGAACCTGGCTGCTGACTGACCCCAAGGGGCTGCCGCATTTGGGCGCGCTGGGGGCCGGCGGATCGTATACCGTCGAGCAAACTTTCGTCCTGTCTCCCGAAGCGACCGGGCAGTACGTCATCGTGAAGACGGGGCTGGGCGCCTGGGAAGGCCCTTACGACGCCAACAATACTCGCGCGGCGACGACCGTCGTGACGGCCCCGGCGGCCGACCTGAGGGTGACGTCTGTCGGCGTGCCGGCCGTCAACTATTCGGGCGAAGCGGCACTCGTCAATTGGACGGTGCAAAACTTTGGCGCAGCGGTCCCGGCCACGACTCGGCTCTGGTACGACTACGTGTATGTATCGACCGACGCGCAGTTCAACCCACTGCGGGCGACGCTCGTCGGCAAGTTTGCCCACGACAATACCCAGCCGCTGGCCGCGTTGGCCAGCTACACGCGGCAGGAGCTGGTGACTCTGCCGCGGGGGATCGGCGGCAACTTCTACGTGCACGTCCTTACCGACCCGCTGCCGATTCCCGATGCGCTGGCGTTCGCCCCCGATCATCCTCTTGATCCGTCGCTGGGGAACGACGTCAGCCGGATGTATTACGAACAATCGGTGTACGAAGGCTGGCCGCTGACGACTCTGGAGCAGAACAATGCCCTGGCGGTGCCGATCGCCATCACGTATCGCGAGCCCGACTTGCGCGTCAGCAGCATTACGCCGCTGGCGGCCGGCCGACTCGGGGCAAACCCTATCGGTCAGCTACAGTGTCATCAATACCGGCACGCGCGCGACGTGCGCCTCGGACTGGTACGATCGCATTTATCTGTCGCGAGATGCATCGCTCGACGCGGACGACATATTGCTCGGTTCGGCCACGATCCACCGCACCGGCGGCCTGGCCGCAGGCAGCAGCTACTCCCAATCGCTTGACGTCGACCTGCCGGACGGCATAGCCGGCTCGTTTTACGTGCTGGTCTTCACCGACTCGAACCTGACCCGGCTGGGTGACAAGTTGGGCAACGAATCCTCGGTCGACCGCAATCTGGCCAGGGTTGGCGAATATCAGGACGAGGGGAACAACGTTACGGCGACGCCGCTGACGATCGCGCTGGCGTCCCCGCCCGACCTGCGCGTTGCGAGCGTTACCGCACCGGAGCGGGTCACCGCCGGGCAAACGTTCGCAGTGCAATACACGGTGACGAACGCCGGACCTGGCGATACCCCGCCGCGACAAGACCGCTGGGACGACCTGATCTACCTGTCGCGCGACCCGCTGCTCGATCTCAACCAGGACGTGTTCGTCGGCTTCAGCGAGCACACCGGAGGACTCGCCGCGGGAGCCAGCTACCAGATTTCCAGCGAGTTCAAGGCACCGTTGGCCCTCGACGGCGCGTATTACGTCTTCGTCATTACCGATCCGGCACGCACTCTGTCTCCGCAGGGGAAGGTGTTCGAGAATGGCGCAGAGTCGAATAACTCTCGCACCGCGCCCATTCCGATGGTGATCGATCGGCCGCCGCCGACCGATTTGCAAATCGAATCGATCCTGGTTCCTGGCACGAGCCGCTCGGGGGAGATGATTCACGTCGAGTGGACGGGCATCAATGCCCACCCGACCACGGCCGCCGTAGGAACCTGGAGCGACGCGGTCTATTTGTCGGCAGACGGCGTGTGGGACATCGGCGATCGGCTGATCGGCCGGGTGCAGGCCGCCACCGCCGGGAGCCTGGCCCCGGGGCAAACCTATCACTCCGTGCTCGATGCGGTCTTGCCGCCGGCAACACCCGGTGAGTATCGAGTGATTGTTCGCAGCGACATCTTTAATGAAATCTACGAACAAGAGTTCGAAGCCAACAACCGGGCAACCTCGGCGGACGCCTTCAGCGTGACCGTCGATACGCTGAACCTGGGCGTACCGTTGACGACGACGCTCTCGAGCGGTCAATCCCGGACCTACCAGGTCACCGTGGGACTCGGCCAAACGCTGCGGGTGCAGGTGCAGACCTCTAACAAGGCCGCCGCCCAGGAGCTGTTCGTTCGTTATGCGGACGTGCCGACGGGCGTTGCCTACGACGCGGCCTACGCGGGGCCGCTGGCGGCGAACCAGGTCGCGGTGGTTCCATCGACGCGGCCAGGCGTCTACTACGTTCTGCTGCGCGGCTACTCCGAACCGGGCAACGACACGCCGGTCACGTTGCTGGCCGACCTGTTGCCGCTCACGATCACCGACGTGGCGGCCGACATCGGCGGCGACAGTCGCTGGGTGACCACGACGATCAGCGGCGCGCAGTTCAGCGCCTCGGCCATCGTGAAGCTGGTGCGCCCGGCTTTGCCGAGTACGAGCCGGTCAGCTATCAGGTCGTCGACAGTACCAGGATCGTTGCCACGTTCGATCTCCGCGATGCGCCGCACGGTCTCTACGACGTGCAGGTCGTGAACCCGAACGGCGATCAAGCGATTCAGCCCTACCGCTATCTCGTGGAGCGGGCCGTGGAGCCGGACGCGACGATCGGGTTGGGCGGGCCGCGCGTCTTGGCCCCCGGCGACACCGGCATTTATAGCGTCTCGGTCAAAAACCTGGCCAATGTGGACGCTCCGTACATTGCCCTGCAGTTCGGCATCCCCGTGCTGGGCAAGAACGAAGAGGTCTTCAATTTCGACTACGTGACGTTTGCCTCGAACCTGCGCGGTGCGCCGCCGGACGGGGGACTGACCGACGTCCCCTGGGCCAGCCTCGATTCGGCGATCAACACCACCGGGTACGAGCTCGCGCCCGGGTACGTGTTTGATCTGGCCACGGGCACGTTTACCGGGCTCAGCTTTACGGCCCAAACGTATCCCGGCTTGAAGGAGTTGATCGACCGCGAGTTCGACGCGCTGCGGGAGAAGATCTACGCCCGTTATCCCGAGTACCGCGGCCTGCTCGACAATGGCCCCGAGGGGCTCGACCAGATCTCGCCCGGCCTGTACGAGATTTATCAGCAAGTCGGCTCGCCGCTCGATCCGGACATGGCCGACCAGATCGCGTTCCAATTCTCGATCGCGGCGGCGGCCACTGCGCTGACGCGCGAGGAGTTCATTGCTCAGCAAACCACGGAAGCCCTCAAGCTGCGGACCGCGATCCTGGCGGACCCGACGGCGACGCAGGCGCTGGTCGTGTTGGCGGCCGACGCCACGCAGTGGACATCGCTATATCTTGCCGCGCTCGAGGAAGCGGGGCTGCTGCGGCCGGTCGACGAGGCCCCGCCCATCCGCGAGCAGCCGCTGGTCGTGAGTCTGATGGCGACGCTGGCGAGTGGTCTGCTCGTGGGCCCGGCCGGCTCGACGATCGTGAGCAACGGCGACTTGCTGTCCTTTTTCGACCACGTGCGGAGCTGGTACGGAAACGATCCCGGCCTGATCGGTTCGGCAAACCCGCCGACGCGGTCGGAGTTTGACCTGGGCCTTAGCCATCCCACGCGTTTTGAGAGTTTCTGGGTGTATGTCCCGTTTGCCGACGTTCGCCCGGACATTCCCGCATCGGCCCCGGTATTGCCGCCGCAACTCGAGCAATTACTCGAAGGAATCGCGGCCGACACCGGCGTTCGCGCCACCATGCAGGGGCCGTTTGGCTATGGCGACGAGCAGTGGCTGCCGGCGGCCGAGCGCTTGCCCTATACGATTCAGTTTGAAAACCCCGCGTCTTCGCGGGACCACGTCTCGGAATTGCGAATCGTCACTCAACTCGATGGTGACGTTGATCCGCGCACTTTCCAACTCGGCGACATGCGTCTCGGCGGATTGACCATTCATCTTCCGGCCGGGCGAAGCACGCTACAAGCCGACTTCGACTTTACGCAGCAGCTCGGATTCGTGTCTGAGAGTCAGCGCCGGGCTTGACCCGGTTTCCAGCACGGCCACTTGGCTGCTGCAGGCCATCGACCCCAATACCGGCGAGATCCTGGAAAACGCCGATCTGGGCCTGCTGGCGCCGAACAACGCCCAGGGTGCCGGCGCTGGCTTCGTCAGCTACAGCGTGCTGCCGAAGGCCGCCCTAGCCACCGGCACGCAGATCACCGCCGAAGCGCGGGTCTTCTTTGCCGGACAGCCGCCGGCCGATACTCCTCGCATCGTGCAGCGAATCGACGGCGCCGCCCCTCGATCGACGGTGACGGCCACGCCCCTTGCCGCCGGCGCGGCCAATTATTCCGTCACCTGGCAGGCGGACGACGACGATGGAGGATCGGGGGTCAAGCACGTCACTGTGTACGTCGCCGACAACGGCGGTGACTTCAGGATCTGGCTGCAACAGACGACCGCCACCAGCGCCGTCTACACAGGCCAGAGCGGGCACACTTACGAGTTTCTGACGGTCGCCACTGACAACGCCGGGAATCGCGAGCCGCTCGACTTTGGCATCGTGGCGCCGGACGACGGTTCGACCGTCAACTTGGGCTACCTGCCGGACGTCGGCCAGACGCAGGCGCCCGATCTCGCTCCGGCTCCGGCGTCGAACCCGAGCCCCTCGGTCAACACGCTGTTTCTTCAGGCCCAACTTGCGATCCCGACCGCGCCCCAATTCGCCCGACCGGCCGACTTCGACACGATCGTCCAGCCGTTTCGCATGCAGGCCTTCGCCACCGGCTTTGCGCAGAGCGCCGTCGGTATTGGGCCGCTGGCGATCGTCGAACGTCCGGACGGCTCGATCATCGTCAGCGGAGGGGCGGTCGCAACGAGTTGTATTTGTTCGCCCGCGACGGCGGCACCGTTGCCACCCCCTGGGCGACGCTCCCGTATCCCATCTACGACCTGGCCTTCGACTCGATCGGCAGACTTTGGGGCGCGACAGGCGGCGGGCCGCTCGTCCAACTCGATCCCAGCGACGGACACATCCTCGCACAATTCGCCGACGGCCTGACCCAAGCGCTGGCCATCGACCCGGCGTCGGGCGAGATCTACGTATCGTCCGGGCGAGGCGTGGAGATTTTCGATCCCACCAGCGCGACGTTCCGCCACTTTAGCGATACCCGAGTGGGCAGTCTCGCGTTTGCTCCTGATGGACAGTTGTGGGGCGCGGCATGGCCGAAGCGGGGAACGGTTGTGCGGTTTGACGAATTCGGTCGGGCCTCGGCGCAGTTGGAATTTGATACTCCCGTCGACTCGCTCGCGTTTGGCGAGGTTGGCAGCTTGCTCGAGGGCTTGCTGTTTGTTTCGCAGAATGCCGGGCCGAGCGGCGCCGACGGCAGCGATCTGACGGCAGTCGACGTGGCAACTCTGGAGCGCGTGGTGATCGCCCGCGGCGGGTCGCGGGGCGACGTGATTCGCGCTACCCACGATGGTCGCATCCTGCTCAGCCAGTCCGGGCAAGTCGACGTCCTGTCGCCTATCCTCTCGCCGCGCGTGGCACAAACCAATCCGCCTCCAGATGGGATTGTCGCGTTGCCGCGGGGTTCGATCAGCGTGCGGTTCGACCAGCCGATGTACGCTGGTCCGGCCGGTACGCCGGGCTCGGTCCTGGCTCCGTCGAATTACCAGTTGTTTGACGACGACGGGCATATCGTTCCCGTCACCCAAGTCAGCTACGATGCCGACAGTCAGACCGCCGAGGTTTTCTTCAACGGCCTGTCGCGCGGCCACTTCACGCTCTTCGTCGCCGGCGGCATGAGCACTCTCGGCGTCCAATTGGCCGAGGTGTACGCGACCGAGTTCCTGGCGATCAGCGATTTTTCACAGCAGGTTCAGCTCACGTTTCTGAATCCACGGTCCGATCGCGCGAGCGGCACCGTGTCGTACGACGTGGACGTGACGAACACCAGCGGACAGGACCTGATGCTGCCGCTGGCGTTCGTGCTCGACAGCTCGCTCGGCGTCACGGGCATACCGATAGGAGCGACTCCCAGCGGCGCGGGACTTTACCTCATCGATCTGGCGGCGAGCCTGCCCGTCGGGCGGAGTTTTCGCGGCCGGCCAGACGGTACGGACGCAGACCATTACGGTGGCCAACCCCGACGCACTGCGGGTTCTCTTCGAGCATGGAATTTACACCCTGGCGTATGCCAATGCCGCGCCCGCGTTTACGTCGTCGCCGATCCGGGCGGCTACCGCGGGGCAACCCTACACGTACCAGACGTCGGCGCAAGATCCCGACGGCACGACGCTCAGCTATCTCCTGGTTGCCGGCCCGGCGGGGATGCAAATCGACTCCGCGACCGGTGCCTTGACCTGGGACCCGACGATCAGCAGCCCGGCGTCAGCCGAGGTCGAACTGCGGGTTTACGACGCGCGGGGAGGTTTCGGCACGCAGCAATTCACGATCGCGGTAAGCGGCGGCAACCATGCGCCACTCCTCGGCCGGCTGCCAGCCGTGCTGCAGGGAGCCGAGGGGGCCGCACTGTCGCTGCCGGTCAGCGCCAGCGACGTCGACGGCGACGGACTCGTAATTTGGGCGGATCACTTGCCGCCGGGCGCGGTGTTTGACGTTGCACGGCGAACCCTCGAATGGACGCCCCGCTACGACGCGGCTGGCACGTACGACGACGTCCGAATCTTCGTCAGCGACGGCAAGACGATCGTGTCACAGAGCCTGACGCTGTCGATCGCGCCGCGCAACCAGGCCCCGCAGCTCGCGCAGCCGGCCGCGCAGTCGATTCGCGAGGGAGACACGCTGCGCGTACAGCTCGTAGCTCAAGACGCCGACGGCGAAACGCTGACCTATGCGAGCACGAATCTCCCCGGCGGAGCGTTTCTCGATCCCCACACCGGGCTGTTTGTGTGGACGCCTGAGTACTTCCAAGCGGGCGTTTACGAAGTGCCCTTTACGGTGAGCGACGGCCAGACCGCGACCACGCGAGTCGTCACCTTCACCGTTCTGAACGCCAACGCGGCCCCTGCCTTCTCGCCGCTGGCCAACTTCGTGATTGCCGAAGGGCAGCAGTTCCGGCTGCGCACCTTTGCGCTCGATCCGGACAACCCCTCGTACGCGCCGCAGGAACGGCTGCCCGACGGGTCCTTGACGCCGCTGGAGGGAACGGCCGCCAGCGTGACGTATACGGCGACCGGACTGCCGGCGGGGGCCACCTTCGACGATGCCACGGCCGAATGGTCATGGACTCCCGATTACAACGCGGCGGGTGTTTACTTCGCCACGATCACGGCGACTGACGATGGCGACGGCACAGGAATCCCCGGCGTTTCCACGACCGTTATTCAGCTCGAGGTCACCAACGTCAATCGTCCGCCACAGATCGCTCCGTTGACGGCGATCACCGTCGAGCGCGACGAAATCGTGAATATGTCGATCATCGCCGTTGATCCAGACGGCGACGCCGTTACGCTCGCGGCCGACGGCCCTTTCGGCGACCTGCCGCAGTTCATGACCTTCGTCGACGCCGGCCAAGGTCATGGCTCGCTGCGAATCGCCCCGACTTTCCAGGATCGCGGCGACTATGCGATCACGCTGCTGGCCACCGACGACGGCAACGGACAGGGCCCAAGCGCCCGCCTGACGAGCTCGGTCACGATCGTGGTTCACGTCCACTCGGCGAGCGAACCGCCGGTGCTGTCCCTGGTCGGCGACAAAGTGGCCCTCGTCGGCCAGCCGCTCGAATTTACGATCCAAGTGTCCGATCTGGATCAAGATGCCCTGGACTTTACGCTCAGCGGCCTCGCGCCGGGTGCGACGCTCGTGTCCGAGGCGGTCTACGGAACCGCTCGGTTTAGCTGGACCCCGACGGCCGCCGATTTGGGGCGCCACACGGCAACCGTCACCGTGACCGACTCCGGCAATGGCGATCCGGGCTTGATCGCGTCGGCCCAGGCGGCTTTCGATATCGTGGTGCGAACCAGCAACGCGCAACCACAACTGGCTCCGATTGGCGACCGCACGGCCCAGGAAGCAACGGCCTTCACGCTGGCACTGTCGGCCTTCGATCCGGATGGCGACCCGCTCACTTATGCCGCGAGCAACTTGCCGAGCGGCGCGCATCTTGATCGCGCGACCGGCATCCTGAGCTGGACGCCCGACTTGTTTCAAGCGGGCACCTACAGCGATATCGTTCTTTCGGCGAGCGACGGCAATCTGACCAGTTCCGAGACGATCTCGATCGTGGTGGCCAACACCAACCAGGCGCCCGTCATCACGCCGCTGCCCACCCTGCTCGGCAACGAAGGAGAGACGCTGCGGTTCGTCGTCTCGGCAAGCGATCCGGACGCCGACCCCGTGGTCCTGAGCGTGGTCGGACTGCCGAGCGGGGCGACGTTTAACGCCCGGACCGGCGAATTCTCTTGGACGCCGGACTTTTCTCAAGCGGGGGACTATGGGCTGGTCTTTACCGCTCTGGATCCGCAGTCTGGCCGGGGCACGCTCGACGTGCCGCTGAAGATCTTGAACGTCAACCGGATGCCGACGCTTACCGTCGGCGACCACGTGGTGGCGCTCGGAGAGCAGCTCGCGTTCGCGCTGGCCGCCACGGATCCTGACGTCGGTACCACGCTGGCCTTTGCCGCCAGCGGGCTCCCAGCGGGAGCAACTCTCGACGCGGCGACCGGTTTGCTCGAGTGGCAACCGGGTGCCGGGCAGCAAGGGGATTACGTCGTCACGTTCTCCGTATCGGACGGGTTGGGCACCACACACAAGGCGGCCCTGTTGCGGGCCACGTTGGCGACACAGGCACCGAGCGTGCGGATTGAATTGACGCCGAGCTTTCCCGTCACGCCGAATCAAACCGTGCTGGTCCATGCGATTGCCGACGGAGTGTCCCCGATCACTAGTCTTACCGTTACGGTAAACGGCCAGGCCTTGATGCTCGACGCGCAGGGGCGTGGTTCGATCATGCCGGTTCAGCCGGGCAGGCTGCATCTGACCGCTACGGCGATGGACGCCGACGGACGCACGGGAACGTATCAGACCGACGTCAAGGTGCGCGATCCAGCCGACCTGGCGCCGCCGGCGGTCAGCTTCGCGCCGCTGCTGGGTCAACTGCCGATTCGCTCGGTGACCGACGTTGTAGGCACGATCGACGATACGAACCTGGACCAGTGGCGGCTGGAGTTAGCGCCGCTCGGCTCCAGCGTCTATCGTACGCTTGGCACTGGGGACAGCCCGCTGGCCAATGCGGTACTCGCCACGCTCGACCCCGGCACGCTGGCCAACGGCTTCTACCGTCTGCGGATCACGGCCAGTGACATCAGTGGTCGCACGGCGACGAGCGAGATTGCCGTTGAGATCAACTCCAGCGTGAAATCCGGGCAATACACGCGCGTTGAAACCGATCTGGGCGTAACGCTGGACGGCGTGCACTTCGATCTCGTCAGGAGTTACGACTCTCTGGCGTCTGCCGCGGTGGCGAGCGTCGGGCACGGCTGGCGGATGACGCTGCTGGACTTCAACATCGAGACCAACGCGGCCACGACGGGCCGCGAGAGCGCAGGGGTCTTTGAGCCGCTGGTCAAGGGGAGTCGACTGTATCTCACCTTGCCCGGTGGGAGCCGCGTCGGCTTCACGTTCGCTCCCCAGCGGCATGAACAGCCCGGTCTGGTCTACTATACTCCGGCCTGGATCGCGGACGCGGGGGTCGATGCGACCCTGACGTCGGCCGCCGCGCAGCTTTCGCTCGCCGGCAATCGCCTGTACGATCTCGAGTCCGCCAGCCCTTACCAGCCGCAGAGCGGCCAATTTGCCGGGCCCGCCTACGTGCTCCGCACCGCCGACGGCACGTCGTACGAGCTCGACGCGTCCGGCCATACGACTGCCATCGTCACTCCCGCGGCCGCGCGTTTCACGGTGAGCGACAGCGGCGTGGCCGGTCCGTCGGGAGCGGCCATCACCATGGTGCATGACGCCCAGGGTCGGATCGTCTCGATCACGGCTCCCGAGGGGGCCGTGCATTACTCGTACGACGAGCTGGGCAATCTTGCCGCCGCGCGAAGCACGACCGCGATGGAACCGGCGCTCTATGGCTACTCCGATGACGCTGCAAATCGCTTAACGCTGGCTGCCACGCCAACGGCCGGCGAGAGCATTCAGTACGGCACGACCGTGACGACTGCGCCGCTGGCCGGAAACCTGGGAAGTCTGTATCAGCTAACCGCAGCGGGGGTGAGCGGCACGCTGCCGGCCGGAGAAACCGCGCGCTATGCCTTGGGCGTGCGCGAGTCGGAGGTCGCCGCGACTTCCACCGGATTCGTGCTGATCGGGATCGTTGCCGAAGCCACCGGCGGTACGCTGCAGCCGGCGGTGCCAGCCGTGGCGGGATTGACTCCGCTGGTGAGCCGTGCGGCCGGAGGAAAATCGTTTGCACTGTATGCGATTTCCGACGCGGGGCTGAAGCTCATCGAGCTCTCGGGAGCCGCGGCCACTGCCGGAACCTACACCTTGCGCGTGTTCGTCGCGGGAGACGTGAATTTCGATCATCTGGTGGACGGCGCCGATGCCGAGCTTCTGCAGGAAGCCTTGGGAACCTCGGCGGGACAGCCGGGGTATTCGCCGGCGGCCGACGTCGATCAGGACGGCACCATCGCAACCGCGGACCAGCAGATCCTGGGGAGCAATTTCGGGTTCGTTGCCAATCGTCCGCCCCAGGTGACGAGCACCGCGGTGCGAACCCACGTGGATTTGGAGACGGTCGCCGACGTGGCCGCATTGGGGTCCGATCCCGATGGGGACCCCGTCTTTTTTCACGTCGTGTCGTCAGTGGGCGGAACTGCCGTGCTAACGTGGCGACGGACGCGGCGTGCGTTTTACTCCGGCGGCCGGGTTCGCTGGCCAGGCGAGCTTTGTCGTCGTCGCGGACGACGGGTACGGGAGCTCCGCTCCGACGACGATTACAGTCGACATCAGCGCCGCCCCGCTCGTGAGCATGGACTTCGCGGCGCGCAATCCTCGGCTGCAACCCGGTGAATCGACGCCGCTCGTCGTTCGCGGAAACTTTGCGGACGAAGCAGGCGTGCTGCTGCCGGCATCGTATTTCTCCTTCGCGTCGAGCGACCCGCAGATCGTGTCGATCGACAGCCGGGGGCTGGTGCAGGCCCGCGGCCGCGGTGCCGCGGTGCTGAGCGTGACGTCGCACGGGATTCAGGCCGTCACGGCGGCCGCCGTGGGCGTGCCCGACGATCCCACCGAAACGCTGATTTATTCCGTGGGACTGGAGATCTATCCCGAAGCCGTGTCGCTGTTGCCGCAAGGTGGGACGCGGCAATTGGACGTCCATCTGGAAGACGTCGTGAACGTGACGGCCGGCAGCACCGGAACCAGGTATTACGTCAGTGATTCCCGCGTGATCACGGTGAGCGAGGACGGTTTAATCACGGCCCTCGAGCCGGGCGAAGCGACCGTCACCATCGTACATGGCGGCAGCGAACGGGTGATGCACGTCCGCGTGGCGGCCGCAATGTCTGGACCGGTGGAAGTGGGGACCGACGGCGGCGTTGTCGAAACGGCAGAGGGGATCGTCCTGCAAATCGCGCCGGGAGCATTTTCCGCACCCACCACGGTCTCGGCATCGATGGTTCCCCAGAATGAGCTGCCGATTCCGGTTCCTTCCTGGCTCGAATATGCCGCGGCGATCCAGCTCGACGTCGGCAGCCAGCAGCTCCAGCAACCGGTCCAACTGGCACTTCCTGCGCCGCTGGGCGTCGCCCCGGGAGAGCAGGTCGCTGTCTACCGCGCCGGCAGCTACCTCGACGAAAACGGAGAGCGCCAGCAGATTTGGCTCCAGGTGGAAGTCGGCAAAGTGGGCGACGACGGCATGATCCGCACGACGTCGCAGCCCTACTCCGGCATCGACTTTACCGGCACGATGCTGATCGCGACGGCGGTCGCCTTCCAAATCGGATTCGCCGGAACCGCGGTCATCGCTTTGGCATCGGCGGCTCCATTGGCGGGCGACTTTCCTCGTTACGATTGAGAGCCTAGCGGTTGGCGCCATGCTGCTCGGCGTCGCGCTCGACGCCTCGTCGATGCACTTCGGCCTGAGCCTACCCAGCGGCCAGTACGATTTTAAAGTGACGAGGATTCCCTCGATCGGCAACGCGGAGGTGGTTGCCAACTCGAACGTCTCGATCCTGCCCGGCATCAACCAGTCGACCTTGGTGCTGACCAATTCCCCCCCCTCGCCGGACAGTCCCCGCATCACCTCGATGCAGCTCGTCTACGAGTCGGGGGCACCGGTGCTGCAAATCACCGGCTCCGGGTTCAATCATCCGGAAGACATGCGGGTTAACTTCCAGCGTGACGTTTTGGGACAGACCATTTTCACGGCGGTGCCCACTGGCACCGAGACGCTGCTTCGCGTGCCGCTCGAGCCGCGGATGGCCTTGGGGCTTTCGCGGGTCTCCGTGACGAATCTGTACAAGGATGGGGCGGGCAAGGTCGTCGCGGAGCGCCAGAGCAACACCGTGGTGCAACCGGCGACCGCGGCCTATACGCTGGTCTCGCAGGCGGCCGACGGCCGTGTGGCGGCGCTCGACGGGCGACGTACGATCCTGGATGCCGACGACAATGCGATCCCGAATCCCGGCTTCAATCAACTGATCGGCAGCATCAGCCTGCAAGCCGGAACTCCGGGCAAGCTGGCGGTCACCCATGATTCGACCCGGGCCTACGTGCTGCTCCGGGGAGACGCCCCCGGTGTGGCGGTGATCGATTTGTTGTCGCTGCGGCAGATCGACGTGCTGCCGATCTTTGCGTACCAGGAGGACGGTTATGTCGATTCTATTTCCCTCTCGCCGACGGCCGCGCCGTACGACATCGTCATCGACCCCTCGGATCGCTACGCCTATATCAGCGACGAACGGACGCGCAGCGTTTATGTCATCGATATCAACCCCAATTCACCGACCTTCAACCAACGGGTCAACGTGTTGTCGGTCGGCAGTGGGCCAGGGGGGCTGCGCGGCCTCGATATCACCAGCGACGGCGCGATGCTTTACGTTGCCGCTCCTGGCCGAGCGAGTTTCTTTGAAGAGGGGAACACCACCAAAGGCTTCGTCCACGTTTTCGACATCGCGTCCAACGATCCGATCGAAAAAATGGACCCAAGTCCGCCAAATCCAGGCCGGCATGTATCCCTACGACGTCACGGCGACCGCGGATCCGGACGTCGTCCTGGTCACGAACTTCTTGTCCGACGTCAACGGCGTACAGGTGATCCGCGGCGGCCAGGTCACCGACGTGCAGCTGGTGCTGGGCGAACTCGCCGGCGGCGGACACCTGGCCGATACGTTCGACGTGAGCAATGCCCGGGAAATCGTCATCACGCCGGACGGGCGATACGCATTCGTCATCGGCTACACGCTACCCAGCGCCGTCGACGTGGCCCGGCGACACGGATTCGGCCAATTGGGAAGCGCCTATAAGGCCGGCAGCAACATCGGCATCATCGAGAATCCGCTCACCGCACCCAAACTGATCGCGGCCACGCGTCCGCTTCCCTTCGGGTTCATGACCGATCTGCAAATCAGCGAAGACGGCCACACGCTGTCGGTTACGCTGCCGAATATTCAGATCGACACGGGCGGCACCGGCGCGCTGTTCGAATACGACGTCGACGCGATCATTGCCGAGATCGATCATGACCGGAACATCAAAATTGGTTTGCCAGGCATTTTCGGCGGTGGGCAGGTGCCGATCCTCAGCCGCATTCCGGTCAACGACATTGTCAACGGCGTTTGGGATTTCACCGCTGCCAAGTACAACACCGCGATCGACTTGAACGCGGCCTACCGCCCAGTGCCGGATACAGGAAATTTCTTTGTCAATTTCGAGATCTACGACGCCGAGCATGCTCCGCTGGGAATCGGCGGGCATCCGTCCGGACTTGTTACGAATGGTATCAATGCCGCGCCTCTACAGCCGCAAGTCAACGGGCTTCAGGATAATTTCTTCAGTTCCGACGGCAAGTCGTTCGAGCTGGAGTTCACGAACGCCGCCGAAAAGAAGACGCCCGGATCGGCACTGACTTACGAACTGACATTCGACGGCCCGGCAGCTGACTTCCTGGACGGATTGCCGACGCTCAACGGAGATCAATACACGTTTGAGTTGGCGAGCCAGGGAACTCGTACGATCCGTATTCAGACGAAGGAATTTGCGTCCCGCCTGAAGGATCTTGACGTCGACCAACTGTACATGACGCAAATCACGATCAAGGCCTATCCCAGCGGATCTCCGACCAATGTCTTGTTCCAGCAGACGATCAATGTTGGACGGTATGTCTCGGTGGTCGATCCCGATGCTCGCGGATTCCGCGCCTACTTCCTGAAGACGCTGAACGACGGAACGGAAGGATTCGTCCGCGAAAAGCAGGTGGCCTACCACCTGCCGAGCGGTGTTGATACCACCTTCGAAGCGATCGGCACCGGCGAGGAGTTTTTTGAGCTCGGCGGCCCCCTCCGCAATGACGGCGTCGTGGTCTGGCAATTCGATCCTACAGCGGACGGCACGTTCCAGCCCGCTCTCGACGTCTTGGTCGACGGACACCCGGTGGCGACCCCCGTTGTCGCACTGACCGCCACCGCGGTGCCGCGACTGACGGTGGGCCTGAACTTCGACGACTTCGAATCCGAGATGGAACAACTCCTGGACAAGAACCCCAGCTCGTTCCATCCTGCCGGGAACGCCGCGGAAGACGGATTCGAGATCTACAACTACACAGCGGCCAATGGCAGCGTCATTTCCATCACGTCGACGGACGATTTTGTCGTCCAGTTCGGACAGTATTTCGGCGGCGCAAACGTTGGCCCAGCACGGTCACAGGCGATCAGAGGCGCGTTTGACGCGATGAAGGCGGCGGTGACCAGTGATTTGAACGTAGGGCCGATTCCCACCTTCGACGTCGTCGACGGCGAAGGAGATGTCACGGTCGCGTGGTATTCGACCGTGACTGTGGACAATCAGCTGGTCGCTGGCGCATTCACTGCGAAAGAAGACTTCGACCGATCGATGCTCCCGGGGCAGCTCCGTTCCACGGTAAGTAGCAGCGCCGCAAAGGAGTATGCGCTGGCCGAGGCGCTGAATACCACACGGACGAATGAACTGGTCAACGTGGGCATTGTCTCCAACGCAGTTGCGCAAACGATCTCCTTCGGTAATTACTTGGCAAACACCCTCACCCACGAAATCGGGCATTCGCTGGGCCTGCACGAGGGCTATCTCGTCATCAATGGCAGAACCCGGGACCAGTTTCCCTACGACGTCATGATGTCGGGGCATGCCAGCGACGTCGATCTTCGCTTCGGCGCCATGAATACCTTGCTCGTGCAAGCCGGCGCGGGAATCGCGCCGAATGATCTTGGCGCTCTGAAAGATGCTCTGGAGTTTTTCAAGCTCTACTACAATGCTCCGGACCCAGGGGCCTTCTCGCGGCCCGCTCCCGAGGTCGGTGGAGATCACCCCCAACTGGTCGTCGCGGTCGACGATACGCTCGTCGCGTCCGGCGACGCCGTCGCGGTTCCGGCGGCAGTGGCTGACGGTGCCGGGGCGTCGCAGAGCCAGCTCACGCTCGTGCTCTACAATTTCGGTCAGCTCCCGCTGACTCTCAGTTCGCTGCGACTGACCGACGGCGGCCAGGGGTTCAGCATCGCCCCTGGCGCCCCGGTGGGAGATTCCATACTGCCGGGCGAATTCGCCACGATTACCGTGCTGTTTGACCCCGACCGGTCTGGCCAGCTCGGCGACGTGCTCGAGATCGGCTCCAATGCCGACGCGGATCCGCTGTACTCGATTGCCCTGACCGGATCGGCCATCAGCAGCCGCGGCCAGATCACCCTCAGCCTGGGCCAAAACAATTTAGGGGGTGCATTGCCGCTGGACGTCGCACAGGTCAGCGGCGCGGCGACGATTCACAACACCGGTGCCGGACCACTGACCATTTACGGCTTCCGGGTCGTCGAATTGACGCAACAGTTTGCGGTCTCGTCGGCCTTGGGGATTCCCCGACTCTCGGCGCCGATCGTGCTCGCGGCCGGCGAGAGCCTCGATCTGGACGCGTCGTACACGCCGTCCAGCGTGGGGCTCGAACGTGGCATCGTCGAGATCGTCACCGACGACCCGGACGCTCCGGTCACGCGACTGACCTTGGTGGGCACCGGACTCCCCGGTGCAGGTGATCCACGCACGCTGAGTCATGCTTATGTGGTCGTTACCACGTACGGCGCTCAAGGCACTCAGACCCAGCGGCTGGTCACCAATGCGGACGGATCGTGGCACGTGAATCTGGCCAGCGACATAGCGCCGTGCGAGCTGTTATTTTCAATCCCGCCAACGGACTGGTGGCCGAGGACATTGCGGTTGGCGACTTCTTTGACTCCGGTCTGTTCTTCGGCGCCTTTACGGCCAGCACCAGCCCTGACAGCGATGGGGACGGCCTTCCTGACGACGTCGAATTCGTGCTCGGCACCCTGGCAACCCAGCCGGATTCAAACGCCGACGGGATCAACGACCTGGCCGCTTTGCGGTTGGGACTCGATCCTACGACGGGACTCGCGTTGGATGAGTCACGCGCCGGCGCTCCCACGCAGATCGTCGCGACCGTTGGCGGCGTGACTGGCAGCGCGATCTTCGCAGGCGAGGGCATGATCGTTACGTCGACCGCGCCCACGACCAACGCGCCGCCGTTGGACGGGCCAGAGACTGCCGGTGTGGCGAGTGTCACGTCCTACGGAGCTGTCGAGCCTGGCTGGCATGTCCGCGGCAGCGGTACCGTAGCGGGAAACCAGGTGAACTTGACCGAGGAGTTGGGCCTGTTGCCCCAAGCGGCATATACCTTTGCCGTGCCGGCCACCACGACGAATCTGCAGTTTACCGTCCACGCGGCCTTGGGCCTCAATCCGGCCGGTGTCGCCGACGCCTTTGAGGCGGCTCTGCTCGATGCGACGACCGGCGAGTCTTTAGTCTCGCTCGTATCGCTGACCCAGGCCGACGCGTTCTTGAACCTGCAGGCCAGCGGCCGGCTCTTCTTGGGCGGGCAGACCAACGTGGGCGGGGTGACGACAGGAGACACGATCGATCCGGCGGCAGCGTTCACTGTCGTCGTCGACCTGAGCGGTTTGACGCCCGGCACGCTGGCTACGTTGTACTTCGATCTGCTCGGATTCGGCGGCGTCGACGCCGAGGTCACGATCGACGGTATCGAGTTTCTGGCTCCCGAGCCTCTCACGGTCGACGCCGGAGACGCCCAAAATGTCGATGAGGGAACGACCGTCCTGTTGCACGGGGTCATCAACGACTCCATTCCGGGCGACGTGCCGGCCATCGCATGGCACATTTCCAGTGACAACGGTCAAGTCGTCGTGGACGGCGACTCTGCCGACTTCAGCTTTGTGCCGACCGACAATGGCGCGTACTTGGCGACGTTGACCGTCACCGATGGAACGGGCCATAGCATCTCGGGTACCGTGTCGATCGTCGTGGCCAACGTGCGGCCCACGGCCAGCGCCAACGGGCCGGCTGCCGCAACCTATGGCGAGACCATACTGCTGAGCTTCGGCGCCGATGACGGTTCGGTCGTCGACCGGCAAGCCGGGTTCAGCTATCTGGTGCACTGGGGCGACGGCTCGCCCGACACAACCGTCCCCCGGACGACCGACAATGGCACCGGGCTGACGACCAGCCATCGGTTTGCGTCTGCGGAGACGTTTGCCGTAGAGGTCACTGCATCCGACAAGGACGGCATGTCCAGCTTGCCCTATACCTACAACATCGACGTAACCAAGGCACATCTCCGCGTGACGGCCGACGATCAGCTTCAGAACGTCGGTGACCCGACTCCCACCCTGACCGCCATGATCACTGGCTTTGTCAATGACGAGACGCTCGCCACGAGCGGTGTGACTGGTGCCGAGCCTCAGTACGGCGGATCCGGCCAGCGGGCCGGGCCAATATCCGATTCACGTTGCCGTTGGAACGCTCGTGGCGGGCAACTACGACTTTCCGGTCGATCAACTGATTGACGGGCTGCTCACGATCAACGCGCATCCGGTGGCCGGCGACGACGCGGTCACGACGAACGAGAACGTAGCCGTGTCGATCGACGTCCTGGCCAACGACAGCGACTCAGACGGCACCGTCGATCCCACGACCGTGATGATCGTCGGCACCGCCGGTCACGGGACCACCAGCGTCGATCCAGCCAGCGGCGTCGTCGCCTATACGCCGGCCGCCAACTACGCCGGGCCCGATAGCTTCATTTACTGGGTTAAAGATGACCGGGGGGCATAACTCGAACGTGGCAACCGTGTCGATCAACGTATTGCCGTCGGTCGCTGTTTCGATCGGTGACGTATCGGCCAGCGGAAGGAAACTCCAGGCACGACGGATTTTGTCTTCACCATTAGCCTGTCGGCGGCCAGCGTCCAGCCGGTGACGGTCGAATTCTTCACAGGCCCCGACGCACGGCCTCGGCCGGCTCGGACTACCAAGCCACGAGCGGCACCCTCAGCTTGGGGCTGTTGGGCTTCACGGTCCGACTGCTCACGGTTTCGGTCGTCGGCGACACCGCCGCAGAGCCGAGCAGAAACGTTCTACGTCAATCTCAGCAACGCCGTGAATGCAACGCTTCGCGCCGAGACCACCGCCAGGGGCACGATTCGCAATGACGACGTGGTCACATCCGGCTTGGTG